>JBHGUX010000038.1:0-663973 GCA_048976605.1 Pristimantibacillus sp.
CCTCAGCCTTGCCAGCGGCGGCAACATGCTCGACAAGCGCATCAATGATCTCATGGGCGCGCTTGCGATAAGTACCCTTTACATCCGCAGCTAGCGCGCTTGTGTAGGTCATCGTATACTCGTTGCCGAAGACGGCTCCGGTATTCACATGATCGATGAGCCACTGAGGCTCTACCTCCCACGACAAAGTCGTGGATAGCTGCTGCTCAAGTGACTCCGCTGAATAACCTGTACGCTCTGCTGCTTTTCGCAACAGATCCTTCACATGCCAATCGACGGCCGCGCTCACTTGGCCTGCCAGATCAACGCGGAACAGCTCTAGCCGCCGCTCTTGCTCAGCAGCGGTCTTCGCACCCGCGAACAGCAAGCCCGCTTTAAAGCCCGGCTTCCTGCTCTCTAGGAAGGTATGAGCTTTATCGCGAACGCCTGCAGGTGTAATAATCGCACCATCGACCAACGCCTGAAGCTCACGACGCAACTCCAGACGAAGGCGCTCAGGTTCAGAAGCATAATGCTTGATCTCTTGCTTCAGTCGATCCATCTCGCTTCTTACACGCGCAGCTTCTTCTACTCCGCCCGCTTCGGCGATCAATCGCTCTCGTTCAGGTTCTGAAACCAGCTCTTGTCGCTTCACATGCTCTTTAATCAAATGACGAAGGGAAGCATCTACGCTATAGGTTGCCAGTGTCTCACGCAGTTCGGCAAGACGTTCAAGCAATTTCTCTAGCTTCTCCCACTCTTGATGGGGATGATCAGGCTGACGCAAAGACAAATAAACGATCCCTGCCGGCTCTAAATGCCAAGCTTGGAACGCTTCTGTGACACTTTCTCGATAGCTCTCGAATGACAATTCACGTTCACGGTGCTTATCAATTTGATTAACGATAAAGTATAAGGGCTTGCCCCAGTCCTTCAACTGTTTGGCGAAAGCGAAATTAATTTCGGATTGTACATGATTATAGTCCATTACATAAAACACGACATCAGCCAAATGAAGCGCTGACTCTGTCGCCATCCGGTGTGCATCATCCGTGGAGTCAATGCCTGGCGTATCTAATAAAACCGTATGATTGCCAAGGCGCTCTGTCGGATAAGAAATCGATACTGAGGATATGCCTTCACCGTCTTTGCAATAACCGTCGAGCTCCTCTATCGGAACATCTACAGTTACGCTTTGTCCGTTCATTTCTCTTACAATGCTGGCCTTCGCTAATTGTCCACCGCGAATGGATACGACGTTCGCACTTGTTGGTATTGGGCTCGAGGGAAGGAGCTGCGCACCGCATAACCGATTAATTAATGTAGACTTTCCAGCTGAGAAATGACCGCAGAATGCAACAGTAAGCCGACCGTCGGTCAGCTTACTGTTCAACTCCATAATTTGTTTAGCACTGCGAGCATCGCCCACATCTGCCATTTCAGCAGATGCATAAGCCATTGCGTCTACGATGCCTCTTGAAGTTGTTTCTACCATATCCTATACAGCTTCCTCTTCAGACGGCATGCAAATTTCAAATACATTGCCATGCTGTAGAATCATAATGTCGCGCTCTTTCTCCCTCATAACAACGACTTCTGGTTTTTGACGCATACGTTCGATGTATTGATCTGGCACATCGCCCGAGCCGCTAACTGTAATTCCATCTACGAGAATATCCTCGTTTTCTTCTGGCGGTGATTCAAGTACTTGCTCATAAATATCAGAGAACAGTTCAAAATTGTTTGTATACACGGAAATGCATTTCATCGTCATCATCCTTCATTGGCTTTTTTCGGTCTCATTGCCATATTTTTAGTTTTAGTATTTCTGCCCGGCTTCATACGTTGCTTTCCTTCTTTGCACATTTCCAGCAGTGGGCATATTGGACATTGCGGGTTTTGCGACTTGCAATGATAGCGGCCGAAAAAAATGAGCCGATGATGAGTTAGCGTCCACTCTTCGCGAGGTACTAGCTTCATCAGTTTCTTCTCAACCTCTAATACCGTATCATCCGGCTTCGCGAAACCTAGCCGCTTCGATACGCGATCCACATGCGTATCAACAGCAATCGCAGGTACGCCAAATGCATTAGAGACGACGACGTTTGCCGTTTTACGACCTACGCCAGGCAACTCAGTCAGCTGTTCATGCTTAGAAGGAATTTCTCCTGCATATTTATCGATGACAATGCGGCATAGTTTCTGAATATTGGACGCTTTGCTTCTAAACAAGCCTATACGTCTAATATCCTGCTCCAGCTCTTCCAGAGGAACGGCCAAATAATCTTCTGGCCCTTTATACTTCTGAAACAACGATACAGTCACTTTATTGACCGTCTCATCTGTACACTGCGCGGACAACAGTACTGCGATCGTAAGTTCGAACGGATTACTGTGATGCAGCTCGCAGTGTGCATCTGGAAACATCTCAGCTAATGTATCCAATATATGGCGCATCTTCTGTTTCGCATTCATCGATTTCTCTCCTAAAGCTTTTGTGTAAGCAAAATCCAACTTCGTCAGCTTCATCCTAATCTAAACACTATCGTTCAAAGTGTAGCGAAATTTGTCACGCTTCGCAACCACTATAATGGATAATTGATAAAAAAACTGCCCAACAGGGCAGTTTTTCACATAACATTACGATTTTAGGCCTTGGTTATCTCAAATGCTTTGTTTCGAATCGCATAAATCATAAGTGCATCACCAGGCTTAATAGATTCAGCGATAATCGGAGTACCCTTATCCAACAACTTAGTGTCGCCTGTAATATAGAAGAAATTACCGTTATCATCGGATGTCGTTTTTAAGGTCCAGAGTGTCCCGTCATAAGCTTTATACTCTTTGAAAATTCTCTTCTCTGCGATTGCAATGGTAACAACAACAGCCTCATTTTCATTTTTGTATACTTCGACGTAATCGCCAATCTGAATCGTAGAAGCATCACCGGATTTATTCGAACCTTTTATTACTTTATAGCCTGTGCCTAAAGCAATTGTTTTGGATATTCCATTCGAATACAATACCGTAATACTGCTATCTGAAATAGCTTGAACAGAACCATAGTTAAATTCAATGGTTTTTACAGACTGCGGCAGTTTACCGATATAAGCAACGTTAATTACATGGCCAACCGACAATTGATCAAATTGCAGTGAAGTACCTTTCTCATCAGCAATAGCAATACCTGCCAAATTCAACTCGATCAATGAGCCAGCAGAGTTTGTTGCGTTCAATTTCTTAGTAGCCGTATTAACAGACTTCACTTCATACTGCAATGTCTTATGAACCTTAATGAGGTTTACTCTATCCTGTGAACTATTGAGTTGAGCAGTAATCTGATCTCCCGCTTTCAAATCGCTAAGGTAAGCATTTGAAACGCCTGGAATTTCCACAATTGGCGTGGACAAAGGTATTGTTATATTGGAACTACCTGTCATTGCCATCGTTATCGTACTATTTGATGAGTTTATGGAAACTAATGTGCCCGTATGCTTATAAACGAACTGTAGTGAAATAGCTTTGCCGCTAGTCGCATCACCTGTATAGGTAATCGTCAGCTTGCGATCTTTCCTTATATACTGTAGTACATCATTTAATGGAACAATCACACCGTTGTAATCAATGCTAGTTCTCTCGTCCAAATAAATGAGCGCAGCATTTTTACCAGTTGAATCGAACACTGTCAGCATTTTTCTTTCTGCGTTGTAATTATCAATAGTTGCGCCTACTAGAGTTTTCAAATTGCGGTTAATGACTTTAATTTTTGTCACTTTATCGTCGCCATCCAATGTCAATTCAACATCGTCGACTTCCTTAAGCAAGTCATCAACGGTAGGAGCTGATACCCCGTCAATAATGATCTCTACATTGTTAGCTAGAAATTTGGAAACAAGCTGTTTGTTTGCATCCAAATAAGTCACGACATTGCTATCGGCATTAAATAGCTGCCCTTCCACCTTGCCAGCTCCGCTTTGCTGCGCAACCGTCATCTTTACAGCCAAAGGTGTTGAGCGGAAGGTATCTTGTGTAATGGTAACTGCGCTATCGCGTTTAACCTCATCTAAAGTCAATATCTTCCCTGAAGTATCGGTTATTACAATAGAATCATCATAGCTAATCTTTACTGGCTCTTCATTTAACCATACGTAGAAGTACTTACCCGTCGTATTGCGGTCAAATTTAGCATTTATCGATTGTACTTGCTCTTTATCGTCTTGTATCTCAATATAGGCGGCATTGCCTGCTTTGCCAACAATCTTCACGGTCGTATACAGTTGCAAGTCTTTTAAGGCTATCGCTGTATCCTTGTCTTCACGATAAACCAATGTATCCGTGCCAATCGTATAAGTATTCTCTATTCCATCTTTATACACAGTAAGTGAAGTAGCGCTTGATTTTGTTAAAATACCAGTTGTTTGTCCTGCATAATCTACAGGATGCAGCTTCTGTGCACGACTGATCAGTGTAGCTAAGCTTGCACGGTTAACTGGTGATTTCGGATCAAATTTAGTAGCCGTAACACCTTTCATCAGTCCAAGAGATAACGCCGCATTCACATACCCTCTATAGTTTGCAGCAATTAACGCATCATCGCTAAAGGAAGAAGCAGTCCCGCTTAATTCCTTGGACAACTCTTCTTCACTAACCGTCTTGACGAGCAATTTCGTTACCCATTCTCTAGAAGCTGGGACAGATCCCCATACATTTGTAGTATCCGCTGCAGCCGCAGCATATTCTTCCTGTTGGTCAAGTAATCCGTTATCTAGTGCATACTTAATGAATGGTTTGAAAAAACCGCCTACTTTGAAGCTTTCAGGAAAATCTGCCAAACTACTTTTTGCTTCTTCTTCCAAACCAGCGAATCGAAGCGCCATAAGGACCGCTTCTTCTTGTGTAACACTCTTAGCCGGTCGGAACTCTGAGGTGCCATTAACTGTCGTATATCCGTTAATAATCCCTTGCAAGGCCAGTTTGGCTATATGCTTCTCTGCCCAATGTCCCGCACTTACATCTGTGAAAGGTGTATTAGACAACACCGATGCGGCATGAATAGGTTGGGAAGGAACAAATACGGCACTGCCGCCAGCTAACAAAGAAAATGTTAGTGCTCCTGCTATAATTTTGGTACGAGAAGAATGCGATGACATGAATGATATCCTCCTTAAGTTGTGTCTATCCATATTCGGCATAATAATACGATTTACCTTTTTTTATGACATTGCTATTCGTTCGTTCGGTTGAATGGAAACTCAAGTTCCACATGACCCATTAAGCTATCCATCTTTTCTCCATCTACAAGCAGTTCAAAGGATTGAACAAAATCGAATTGA
Source organism: Pristimantibacillus sp. (assembly GCA_048976605.1). Classification (GTDB taxonomy): domain Bacteria; phylum Bacillota; class Bacilli; order Paenibacillales; family Paenibacillaceae; genus Pristimantibacillus. Next base: position 5,313 of record JBHGUX010000038.1, read on the forward strand.
AATAAGGTTTGCTCTAATGTCTCAATGACTCGCGCTTCTCCTGGTGCACCTAAACGAGCTTCATCCGGCAAATGTACATCAATTGATACAAGCCCCTCTGTTAATTCTACTGATTTAATCGTGATGGGCTTCCACAAGGAGACTGCTTGAACCGTCGGTTCAGTCTGCAGCGCTGTCAAAGTAGACTTAATAAGTTCAATCTCGGAGTCATATGCAATGGATGTTTTCTGTTCGATGACATCTGATAATTCTTCATTGGTGTAAAAAACACTAACCTCAGCTTGTTTTTTGGCAGGCTCTGCTGTCTGAGTAGGTGAAGGTACAGGAACTTCTAGTGTGGCTCCTGCTTGCCCATCTGACTTACCCGAATTGCCGCAAGCCGCTGTAATGGCAACAATAAACAATAAAGATAACAACCAAGCCGGTTTGCGCATAATTGGAATCACTCACTTTCTATGAAAGTTTCAAGTATTCTTTAATTCCAGCTACAATTGCTGCAGCCATCCGTTCCTGTGCCGCGTTATTGAATAGAATATTGGAATCTGATTTATTCGATAGGAAGCCAGCCTCCAGCAATATGGCAGGCATGGTTGTTTCTCTAATAACATGGAAGCTGTCCTTCTTCACGGTTCTGTCTTTAAGCCCTGTTGATTTGGCAAAATATTTATGGACAGTGTTCGCTAATGCTTTGCTGCTCTCGCGAGTGTAATAGGTTTCAGTGCCAGTTACTGTACTGCTCGTACTGCTGTTAGCATGAATAGAAATAAATACATCCGCTTTATTCTTCTCTGCGAAAGCCACTCTACCAGCCAATGTTATATACTTGTCATCGGGTCTGCTAAGCAGAGGTTTGATATTCTTTTCCTTATCCAACAGAGCTTTCACTTTCAAGGCCATGCTTAAGTTAAATTCTTTTTCCCATTTGCCAGCAATAATACTTTTTGCTCCCGGATCAGTTCCCCCATGTCCAGCGTCGATAACAACGTTATACACTTTATCGGTTGGAACTGGTGTTGTTGGCGGGACAGTAGGTTCAGGAGGCGTCGTTGATGCCTCGGTCATATGAAACCGCAATTCTCCGCTGCCTTCAATGATTTCAACATCTGCATCCGCGACTAAATCCAATACGATTCTAGCAGTTAGTGGACTATTCGAAAACACAGAAAAGCGAACGTTCTGCAAATAAGGATTGTCAACCACAGGTATTTGCGTTTGTGTTTCATTGAATTGCGCTAGCAATGCATCGGAATAACCCACATTTGGCATATCAATTACGATTCGTTTGGGATTATCGAGCTTGAACGCTTTGTTCGGAATTACTGTTCCATCATAATTGAGAATGATTCCATTAACGCCGTCATACATAACGGAAGTTATCGTGCCTGTTGTTGTTGCAGGCGGCGGGGTTGGCTCAACTGGAACTTCCGGCTCTTCCTCTTTGGTTAAATAGACGGATTTAGTGGCATTATCCCATCTGACTGTCAGTCCAAGCTGTTCTCCTACAAAACGCAGCGGAATTAGTGTCGTTCCGCTTTGCAGAATAGCAGGCATGTCCATTTGCACTTTGTTGTTGTTTACTAGCGCGATGTTGTCATTGATCTTCAGGATGATTTCGTCGGATTCACTATGTATCGTGACAGTTTGTGTTGCCTTGGACCAGGTGACTTTATAACCGATGCTTTCAGTTACAATCCGAATGGGGACAATCGTATACTTGTCCTGCACAATTTGGGGGTTAACCTTGCTCTGAAGTAATTGACCATTAAAATACAACTTAGGTACAACTGCAGCAGCAGCTTGTCCGACTCCGGCGAACAAAGTGAATAGAACCGACATAAACAACAAGATTGGTACAAACTTCTTCATTTTCCACCTCGATGACTGAAATTGCCCGCACCCGAATATGGTAATTCGACTTAACCAGACAAATATTAGACGCAAGGTGACATAAAAAGTTGCGTATAATGAAAAAAAGAGAACGTCTCCTGACTTGGAGAACGTCCTCTTGACCGCTAATCGATTATGCTTGTTTCGCAGCTCTTTTTTGCTCATAAGCCGTGATTTTATCTTCATGCTGCAGCGTCAAACCGATGTCATCCAATCCTTGAAGCAAAAATTGACGGCGGTGCTCATCAATATCAAACTTGATAACAAGACCATGCTCGTCAGTCAGCAGATTGTTCTCCAGATCGATTGAAAGCTTATAGCCCTCATGTTTCGCTGTACGCTGGAACAAATCCTCTACTTGCTCTTCACTCAATTTGATTGGAAGAATACTATTCTTAAAGCAGTTATTGTAGAAAATATCTGCATAAGATGGAGCGATAATTACTCTAAATCCATAGTCTAGAATAGCCCATGGCGCATGCTCACGAGATGATCCGCAACCGAAATTAGCGCGAGAGAGCAAGATAGAAGCTCCTTCATACCGTGCTTTATTCGGTTCAAAATTAGCGTTGACATCGCCATTCTCGTGGAACCGCCATTCGAAGAATAGAAACTGACCGAATCCGCTCCGCTCAATACGTTTCAAAAATTGTTTCGGAATAATCGCGTCCGTGTCAACGTTAACGCGATCAACCGGGGCAACGATGCCCGTTAGTTGTTTAAATGCTTCCATATCGGTAATACCCCTCTCACACGTTCAATTAGTTCAACACTTTGGAATTGATTTTCCATTCACGCACATCAGTAAAGCGGCCATTAACAGCAGCAGCAACAGCCATTGCTGGCGATACGAGGTGAGTCCGTCCACCGCGGCCTTGACGACCTTCAAAGTTACGGTTCGATGTTGATGCGCAACGTTGACCTGGTTCCAATACGTCAGGGTTCATCGCAAGACACATCGAGCAGCCCGCTTCACGCCATTCGAATCCAGCTTCGATGAAAATTTTATCAAGACCTTCTTTTTCCGCTTGACTCTTAACGCGCCCAGAGCCTGGAACGACAATAGCAGTAACGCGATCGCTAACTTTGTAGCCATTAGCTACTTCTGCAGCTGCGCGAAGATCTTCGATACGTCCATTGGTGCAAGAACCAATAAATACATAATCGATTTCGATTTCCGTCATTGGTGTACCTGGTTTCAGGTCCATATATTCCAGCGCCTTCTCAGCCGCTTTACGTTCGTTCTCTGTTGGCAATTGTTCTGGGAATGGAACGGAAGAAGTGATGTCCGTACCCATACCAGGGCTAGTTCCCCAAGTTACTTGTGGAATTAGTGAATCCACATCGAAGTCAACAATCGTATCATAAGTCGCACCTTCATCCGTTGTCAGCAGCTTCCACTCTTCTACTGCAGCCGCATAATCAGCAGGTGAATATTCGCGACCGACCAAATAATCAAATGTCGTTTGGTCAGGAGCAATTAGACCAGCACGAGCGCCGCCCTCAATGGACATGTTGCAGACAGTCATCCGCTCTTCCATTGTCAAGCTGCGAATGGCTTCGCCTGTATATTCAATAACATAACCTGTAGCGAAGTCAGTGCCGTATTGAGCAATAACACCTAGAATTAAATCCTTCGCTGTTACGCCAGGCTTGCGTGAGCCTTTGAAACGAACTTCCATCGTTTTTGCTTTGGATTGTTGCAAGCATTGCGTAGCCATTACATGCTCAACCTCGGAAGTACCGATACCGAATGCTAGAGCGCCGAATGCGCCATGCGTTGACGTATGGCTATCGCCGCATACAATCGTTTTACCCGGATGAGTCAAACCAATTTCAGGACCCATTACGTGAACGACACCTTGATCAATGTTATCTAGGTCAAACAGCTTAACGCCGAAATCTTTACAGTTTTGCGTAAGGGTATCAATTTGTTGCTTGGAGATCGGATCTTTAATATTGAAACGATCTTTCGTAGGTACGTTATGATCCATCGTTGCGAATGTCAAGTCAGGACGGCGTACTTTGCGTCCCGATAGACGAAGCCCTTCAAAGGCTTGCGGAGATGTTACTTCATGCACCAATTGAAGGTCGATATAAATAATGCTAGGTTTGCCTTCTTCTTGATGAATGACGTGATTATCCCAAATTTTTTCAAAAAGCGTTCTTTTTTTCGTCATTATATTCACCCCATCGTCGATTCAATAAATCGCATTGTCTTAATATAAACCTAGCATATCATTTCTTTCTTGATTGAACCAAGATATAATATCTATAATGTTTATAGGTAATAACTATTAAAGAGATAGAGAGGAAGCTCCCAAATGGAACTAAGACAACTGCAGTATGTGATTCAAATCGCAATTGAGAAAAACTTCTCGCGCGCGGCAGAAAAGCTGCATATTGCTCAACCCTCTCTCAGCCAACAACTTTCCAAGCTTGAACAGGAACTTGGTGTATTACTGTTTCGCCGTACTACCAACTCAGTAGAATTAACTCAAGCGGGACAAGTATTCGTCGATAAATCGCAAACGATATTAGATGGCATTGAGCAATTGAAGCAAGAGATGGATGATATGGCGCAAATGCGGCGCGGTCGACTCGTCGTAGGCACGATGCCAATTACAGGGGCTCATATATTACCGCTTGTACTACCTGTATTCGGAGCTCAATATCCTCAGATTGAGGTCATTCTAGTTGAAGAAACTTCATCACGTCTAGAGCAGTTGACTGCAAACGGCGGAACTGACATCAGTCTACTGTCACTGCCATTAGAAGATACTACGCTTGCATGGGAAACTTTAATGGAGGAAGAAATATGTTTGGCTGTACCGCCACATCATCAATTAGCCGATCGTACAAATTCCATTGATATTGATGAGCTTAAAAATCAACCATTTATTGGCCTAAAAAAAGGACAGGGTTTCCGGCAAATTACGGTAGAGCTTTGTCAAAAATCAGGTTTTACTCCGAACATCGTCTTTGAGAGCAATAATATGGAAACGATACAATCGCTTGTTGCCGGTGGAATGGGAATCGCTTTTGTCCCTAAAATGCTGATACGGCAAAAAGGGAGCGAATTCGCCCCCGTCTACTTGCCCCTTACTGCTAATCCATCCCGTACACTTGTAATCGCAAGCCGTAAAGGCCGCTATTTATCGAAAGCTGCAGAAGCCTTTATACGATCCATTAATGATACAATGAGTCGATATAAGTAATAGATAGTTTTATAACCTAAATTAATAAAGGGTTGGTCTGCGATCCTCGAATACTGGAATCTTGGATCGCACCGTATCTACAAGAGATAAATCAATGTCACCATAGAAGATTCCTTCTTCTTCTCCTGCTTCCATGATTGTTTCTCCCCATGGGTCAAGAATCATGGAATGTCCGAAGAAGGAAGTGTCTCCGCTTTTTCCCGTTCGATTGCAAGCGATGACGAACATTTGGTTCTCGATCGCTCTCGCTGTCAACAGTGTCCGCCAATGATGAAGCCTCGGATGCGGCCATTCAGCAGGAACGAATAAGAGCTTGGCTCCTTCAAGTGCTAGCTTGCGTGCCAACTCCGGGAATCGGATATCGTAACAGATCATCATCCCTGCTGCTGTTCCCTCAAGTGTTAAATTTCCCAGCTTGTCACCCGCAGCCAAATATTTCTCCTCATCCATCAATCGAAACAGATGAATTTTCGAGTAGTCCCCCAGCAGTTCTCCTTTTTTGTCGAAAGCATAAATAGTGTTATATATCTCTTCGCCCTTACTCTCAGCAATGGAACCCGCAATTACATTAATGGCATGCTTCTGGCTAAACTCCGCTATAAACCTCTTTGTCCGCTCACCATTACGATCAGCCAACTCATTAATTTCTGTTAGAGCATAGCCAGTATTCCACATTTCAGGAAAAACGATAACATCCGGCTTTTGCGGCTGTGCCGCAGCCTCTTCCAGCATGCTAGACAATTTCGTGAAATTTGCTTCTATGTTTCCTACTTCTATGTTCATTTGCAGAAGTGCGATCCGCAATGATTGTGACATGTCAGTTCCCTCCTGAGGACTACTTTATTTTCCCTAATGATACCTTCTCATGGTTCCGTGTCAAGATGGGAATGATAACTTCGAGTGCCATAACCATACCGTTCAAAGGAGAGGATTATACTATGCTGACCAAACGATTAGCGGTAATGTTGTTCGCTATATGCATGTTGTTTGCCTACAATCCCATCAGTTATGCAGAAACTGCAATGGAAGAGCCTTTCAAACCCGTTCAAGTATTTGATGTAAAAGCAGGTAAGGTAATAAAATCAGTTCCCAATGACAAAGAATTTCAAGAGCAGGCGAACAGTTGGTTAGGATCCATTACGAATCTCGCTCCTCAATTGAAGAATGATGAAAGCTGCAGTTATGTCTATCGCATTCCACTGGAAAAACCAGTTACTATTGCGATTACGGGCAATCGTATTGCTGCTCAAGATGTTTTTCTATTCAATTGTGCGGATAAACCGCCTTTATTGCTTGTGTTTGATGAACAACGGAAACCGTATCTTTTCCAATTCAAAGCAGATATTAAACCTTTTATTAAAAAAATCGGAATTCCAGCTAGTTAGCTCGGCCTGCCCTTATATTCATTCGAACATCTCGCACTCATACCAACTAATATACTCGACATAAAAGGTTTTATCATGCTACATTTACTCTAATGTCGTTTTACTTAGAGAGCGCAATTCATGGTGGAGTGTGAGCGAATGAACACAGAAATAGGCAACCATTTAATTAAACCTGCAGATCGGATGAACGGTCTGCCAACTCAGTTTTTCGCCAAGCTTGTAGGCAAGGCGAATGCCCAAGCTGCCAAAGGTCGAGATGTAATTAATTTAGGGCAAGGCAATCCCGATCAGCCTACACCCCCTCATATTGTTTCGAAGCTTCAAGAAGCTGCTGCTAATCCTCTGTATCATCGCTATCCCCCATTTAGTGGTTACTCCTTTTTGAAGGAAGCTGTCGCTAAGCGATATAAGGAAGATTATGACGTAGATGTTGATCCAGCAACTGAAGTCGCTATTCTATTCGGCGGGAAAACCGGTCTAGTTGAAATCAGTCAATGCTTGCTCAACCCAGGTGATGTTTGCTTAGTTCCAGATCCCGGTTATCCAGACTATTGGTCTGGCGTCGCACTTGCTGGTGCGGATATGCATTTCATGCCGCTAACAGCTAATAATAATTATTTGCCCGATTACAGTGCTATTAGTCCAGAAGCATTGGATAAAGCCAAGCTTATGTTCATGAACTACCCTAATAACCCGACAGGTGCAGTAGCGACTTCAGCTTTCTACTCTGACACTGTTGAATTTGCTAGACGCAATGGTATCGTTGTAGCAAGCGACTTCGCTTACGGAGCCATTGGATTTGATGGTCAACGACCAATCAGCTTTTTGCAAACAGCTGGCGCCAAAGAAGTTGGCGTTGAGTTCTACACACTATCCAAGTCCTATAATATGGCTGGCTGGCGAGTAGGCTTTGCCATTGGCAATGCACAGATCATTTCCTATATCAATTTAATGCAAGACCATTATTATTGCAGCTTATTCGGCGGCATCCAAGAAGCTGCTGCCGAAGCACTTACTGGCTCTCAACAATGTGTAACTGATCTTAATGAGATGTATGAGCGGCGGCGTGAAGCACTATTTGGCGCCCTTGATCGTATTGGCTGGAAAGCTGATCGTCCCGGCGGCTCCTTCTTCTGTTGGCTTCCTGTACCAGCCGGTCATACATCCGAATCCTTCTCTGATCTTGTCTTACAAGAAGCTGATGTCGTCGTTGCACCTGGTATTGGATTCGGCTCGCATGGGGAAGGTTATGTTCGACTGGGCTTGTTAACCAATGAAGCTCGCCTTGTAGAAGCAGTAGAACGGATAGGCAAGCTGGGGCTCTTCTCTACGGAACAATAACTACACCAATGAAAACCGCTTACCCCCTGCTTTATAAGCTCTAAACCAGCCATTGCCTTGCTTTACAGTACTAACGGATCATGTTATATTATCAGTAATTGAACATGAAACGTAATGACGGGAATAGTAAGCTTGACTGGATCGTGAACAGAGAGTAAATTCCTTAGGCTGCAAGAATTTACCTTGATCGCTCGCTGAACCAACCCCCGAACGGCCGGTGAAGAATCGGACAGCGCCTCCTGTTACGAGGCATTAAGCAGGATCGTATGTCTTATTCAGTCATTCGGTCAACAAAGGTGGTACCGCGGAAGATCAGACTTTCGTCCTTTACAGGATGGGAGTCTTTTTATTTTGTCAGGAAATGGGATGAATCCAGTTATGCCAGAAAGAATCATTGTCAAAATCGGCAGCAGCTCACTAACTTCAGAAGAAGGCGGATTAAATCGCGAGCGTATCGCTTATTTCGCTAAGGAACTCGCTGAGCTCCATAAACAAGGCAGCAGTGTAATTCTCGTAACATCGGGAGCTGTCGCGGCTGGATTCCGCCAGATTGGCTACCCTTCGAGACCGAAAGCCGTACACGAGAAGCAAGCAGCAGCGGCTGTTGGTCAGGCATTGCTGATGCAAGCTTATCAGGAAGCTTTCAGCCAGTTCGGCATTGTTGCAGCGCAAATATTGCTGACACGCGCCGATTTCTCTAAGCCAAAGCGCATTCAGAACGCACTTATGACTATTGAAGAATTACTTCGTCTTCGTACTATTCCTATTATTAATGAGAATGACACTGTAGCTACAGATGAGCTTGTTCCTAAATTCGGTGATAATGACAATTTATCCGCACTCGTTGCAGCTATGACCAAAGCTGTGCAGCTCGTTATTATTACGGACATGGACGGATTATATACCGAGGATCCAAGAATTAATCCGCAAGCAGTCAAGATCGATAGAGTCGATGAAATTTCGGAAGATATTATGAAGCTTGCGGGCGGAGCAGGCTCCTCCGTCGGTACCGGGGGCATGCGCTCCAAGATCGAAGCTGCGCGGATAGCGATGCGCGGCGGCGTTCCTGCTTTTATTGGCAAGGTGCAGCAAGCCGGGGATCTGGCATTAGCTGTTTCAGGATCAGGCAAAGGCACCTACTTTGACACCCAATTACACAGCTTGCCTATGAAGAAGCAATGGCTTGGGTTTCACTCGATCCCACAGGGTCACATCATCGTGGATGAAGGAGCAGGGCATGCCCTCCTTGAATGCGGCAAAAGTCTCCTGCCCGCTGGAATTACAGGCATTAGAGGTGATTTCCATCCCGGTGATGTCGTTGAAGTCATTGGCGCTACCGGTGAAACAATTGGACGCGGAGTAGTGAATTACGCCGCTTGGCAAATTCAAGCTGTTGCCGGTTTAAGTTCTGAGGAGGTCAATCGCCGAGTTGATGTCAACCGAATTGAAGTTATACATCGGGATGAATGGATATCTCTGCGATAGAATTAGAATGGAGGGTTTCTTATGGTTAGTGAAGTTAGAGGGAAAGCAACACTCGCTCAAGCAGCGGCTAGCATTATGAACCGCATGTCAACTGAACAAAAAAACGCAGCATTATTGGCAATGGCAAATTCACTTCTAGACAATCAGGCTGCAATTATAGAAGCCAATCACAAGGACTTGGAGCGTGGTCGCGAGCAAGGAACGAGTGCTTCCCTGCTCGACCGTCTTGCTCTAAATGAAGACCGCATCGAGGCCATTGCTGAAGGGCTTCGCCAGATCATAGAACTACCTGATCCGGTTGGCGAGTTGCTTGAACAGTTCGAACGCCCGAACGGGCTGATCGTCAAAAAGACAAGAGTACCTCTTGGTGTTATCGGCATGATCTATGAAGCTCGTCCCAATGTTACAGTTGATGCAACTGGATTGTGCCTGAAGACAGGCAACAGTGTTGTACTCCGTGGGGGCTCTGCTGCATTGGAATCGAATCGCAAAGTCGTTGAAGTGATGCGTCAAGCGCTTCGCTCAACGGATCTCCCTGCCGATGCGATTCAACTTATCGAAGATTCGGACCGTGCATCAGTTAATGAAATGCTTAAACTGAATGGATTGCTTGATGTCGTTATTCCGCGCGGCGGAGCTTCTCTTATTCGCAATGTAGTCGAGAATGCGACTGTACCTGTAATCGAGACAGGAGCAGGCATCTGTCACACTTTTGCCGATAAGAGTGCTGATTATGCCATGACGGCAGATATTGCATTTAATGCGAAGGTTCAACGTCCTTCCGTTTGCAATTCCATGGAAACTTTATTGCTACAAGAAGATTTTGCAGCGAGCCACCTTACTCAACTAGCTGAGAAGTTCATTCAAGCCGGCGTTGAGCTTAGAGGCTGTTCGAGGACCATCCAAGTTCTGTCGCAGACTAAAGCAGCGACCGAAGAGGATTTTGCAACGGAATATAATGATTATGTTTTAAATATTAAAATTGTAGCAAACTTAGATGAAGCTCTAGAACATATTCGCAAATATAGCACGAAGCATTCCGAATGTATTATAACGGCCGATCAAAGTCATGCTGATCGCTTCTTACAAGAGGTTGACGCTGCAGCTGTTTATCATAATGCCTCCACTCGCTTCACTGATGGATTTGAATTCGGCTTTGGCGCCGAGATTGGCATTAGCACACAGAAGCTTCATGCTCGCGGACCGATGGGATTGCCTGCTCTCACTTCGACAAAATATCGGATATATGGAAACGGACAGGTACGTGAATAAATAGATAAATAGATATTCCTATATTAGGAAGTTGGAGGACTGCTACCATGTTATCAACTGAGACAGGAATGACATCTGCCATTCAATCATTGCAGCTTTGCTTCTATGGCGCCGGCTCCATGGCTGAAGCCATCGTTCGTGGCATCATCAATCAGAAGCTTACGCAACCAAATCGAATTTCCATGCTGAATCGTCAAAATACAGAACGGTTGAACGAGCTTACTTCCCGCTATGGAGTCCAAACGATTCTTGAAGGAACAAATTCAAGCAATGAGCAATTTTTGAAGCAGGCGGATATTATATTCCTTGCTATGAAGCCAAAGGATGCTGCGGATGCAATAGCTGGTATCAAGCCATATATAACGGACAATCAAATTATCGTCTCTGTTATTGCCGGACTTTCTATCTCTTCGATCGAACGTCTGCTGGAACGTCAGCTTCCAATCATTCGTACGATGCCGAATACGTCATGCACAATCGGTAAAGGTGTAACCGGAATTAGTTATTCAAGTAAGGTTACGAATGAGCAACGACAATTAACTGAAATGATCTTCCAAGCCGTTGGAATAACCTCTGTTGTCGAAGAATCTCTTCAGGACTCTATCGTTGGCGTATCCGGCAGCGGACCTGCCTATGTGTATTTCTTCATGGAAGCCATGTTAGCTGCCGCTGAGAAGCTCGGATTGCCTGCAGGTGAAGCCAAAGAGCTAGTCGTACAAACCGTGCTTGGAGCAGTCGAGATGGTTCGTGTAACTGGTGAAGAGCCTGCTGAGCTTAGACGTAAAGTAACTTCTCCTAATGGCACCACACAAGCAGCAATTGAATTGATGGACAAGAACAAATTTTCCGAGATCATTATGCAAGGAATGCAACGTGCTGCCGAACGAGCTAGCGAAATAGGTACTGAAATTGAGAGGAGCACATTTAAATGAATGGTGTATGTATAGCAACCTATCGCAGCTTTGACGACAAGGCTGATTTTGATAAAAAAGCACTCTCCATCGCCGTTGGCTTAACCGTCGGCAGCTGGACGGATCTTCCCGAAGCTCACAAGGCTGCAATGGAAAAGCATCTGGGAAAGGTGTTGTCTGTTGATGTGCATGGCTCGTTGCCAGGCGAGCGATACGCAGATATTCGAATTGCTTACCCAGACATTAATTTCAGCCGAGATATTCCCGCGCTCCTTGTAACAGTATTCGGTAAGCTATCCATGGACGGACGCATCAAGCTAATTGATCTTGAAGTCTCGGAACAATTCCAATCGGCTTTCCCTGGACCGAAGTTTGGCATTGAGGGAGTACGTGATCTGCTTGGCGTCCATGACCGTCCGCTGCTCATGAGCATCTTCAAATCCGTGGTTGGACATGATCTGACGAATCTACAGGATCAATTCTACAAGCAAGCGTTGGGCGGCGTAGATCTCATAAAAGATGATGAAATATTGTTCGAGAATCCACTAACACCGCTTGAGAAGCGTGTAGAAGCTTGTATGGATGCTGCACGTCGTGCTCAGCAAGAAACCGGTCAGTCATTGCTCTACGCCGTTAATTTAACGGGTCCAACGTCTCAGCTCGCGGACAACGCTCGTAAAGCCATTGCCGCAGGAGCAAATGCTCTCTTGTTCAATGTGTTGTCCTATGGCTATGATGTGCTTCATGAATTAAGCAAAGATTCATCGATCAATGTACCGATTGCTGCTCATCCAGCGATGGCAGGCGCATTCTATCAATCCCCTCATTATGGGATTAACGCATCTTTGCTTCTTGGCAAGCTCATGCGCCTAGCAGGAGCGGATCTCGTTCTATTCCCTTCTCCTTACGGTTCTGTTGTTATGCCGAAAGAAGAGAATTTAGCGGTTAAGGATGTTCTATTGGCGCCGTCCGAAACATTGCGTACAAGCTTCCCTGTTCCATCTGCGGGAATTCATCCTGGACTAGTACCGCTTATCTTACGTGACTTCGGTACGGATGTAGTCGTTAACGCAGGCGGAGGCATCCACGGTCATCCAATGGGTACAGCTGCAGGCGGACAAGCTTTCCGCAGTGCGATTACAGCAACGTTAAATGGTGTACCGCTTCGTGAAGCGGCATCACAGCTTGGCAATGAACCGCTTCAAGCGGCAATTGATACATGGGGGATTAAAGAATAATGACTTTACAACCTAAGAAACGCATCATCTTCTGTGATTTCGATGGCACGATTACCGTTAATGATAATATCATTGCAATTATTCGACACTTCAATCCTCCCGGTTGGGAATCTATTGTCGAAAGTATCGTCTCGGAGAAAATTTCGATTCGTGATGGCGTAGGACAAATGTTTCACCTCCTCCCTGCTTCCATGCAGCAGGAGGTCATTGATTACAGCATTACTAATGCTCGTATTCGCGACGGGTTTCCTGAACTTCTAGCTTATTGCAAAGAGCAAGAGATCGAGTTCTATGTTACGAGCGGTGGAATCGACTTCTTTGTCTACCCGATACTAGAACAATTCGGTATTCCACAGGATCATATCTATTGCAACAGCAGTGATTTCACTGGTGAGACCATTCGAATTACTTGGCCTCATGCTTGCGATCACAACTGCACTAATGATTGCGGTATGTGCAAAACAACGATTATTCGTCGGTTTCCTAAGAGCGAATACGAACAAATTCTTATCGGTGACAGCGTAACGGATTTCCAAGGCGCGAAGCTGGTTGATGTCGTATTCTCCCGCTCCATATTAACGGATAAATGCAAGGAACTCGGACTTCCTTACCATGAATTCGAGAACTTTCATGACATTATTGGCGAGTTGAAGAAGGAAAGGGCGTAATAATCGATGACTTATCAAGAGGTTAAGCTTGAACAAAAGCAACAGGCATTTGCAGAGTTGCGTGAAGTAAAAGAGTTATTCGCTTCACGAGGCTGGTTCCCAGGAACTAGCGGCAATCTATCTGTACGTGTGGGAGATTATACGCCAGAATCATTTCAATTCGCTGTAACGGCCAGCGGCAAGGATAAAACCGTTCATACCCCTGAAGATTATTTGATCGTAGATCAAAACGGATTGCCATGTGAGGCAACCTCGTTGAAACCTTCAGCTGAAACACTCATCCATACTGAAATTTACCGTCTTACTGGTGCTGGCGCTATTTTTCATATTCATTCGGTATACAACAGCATTATTTCTGAATGGTTCTGGGAGCGCAAAGCCGTACCGGTAGACGGTGTTGAGCTTATTAAGGGGTTAAACATCTGGGATCAGGATGCGCATATCGAAATCCCGATTGTTTCCAACTTTGCTGATATTCCACGGATTGTTCCTGAAGTTACAGAAATTTTGGACCAACGAATTCCGGGAATATTGCTTCGCAATCATGGGATATACGCTTGGGGTGCTAACGCCTTCGAAGCGAAGCGCCATCTTGAAACATTCGAATTTCTATTCGAGTATGTGTATCGCTGGGAATTGCTAAAGGGCAAGCAGTAAAACAAAAATGCTGAAGACTTCATTCTTGCGAAGTCTTCAGCATTTTTTAATAGAAGGTTAGCCGCGCCCACCGCGAAACTTTTGTGAATGCGCACGAGCTTCATCCACATTGGTAACTCGATTGCGGCTCCATTCGATTAATATACGATCGATATACCTGAAACTAAGTTTGCCAGCGAATACGGCTTCTTTCAATGCGAATCTGATTAACTCATCTGCATATTTATCTTCATCAAGCCAACCACTTATCGTTTCGCATTCCATTGGCGACAGCAGTCTGCCGAATTCTTGTTCAAATACAGAGAAAAGACTGCTAGGATCTACTACGCGTTTAACCGGTTGCCGCTCTGCCTTCTTCGTCTCTCGCTTCTCCTGCGCTGCCCACTCCGCTGCTTTCAACAGCCAGCCGCTCCAATTATATCGTTCTGACTGAATGCCAGATAAGGAATCGATCTGATCGTCAATTGTCAGAAATCCATCCTTCATTAAGCGCCCAATAAGTTGTTCAACTGCGCGAGATGTCGTCCCTAAACGTTCTGCAAGTTGATCAGGCGTTGGGAACTCAATTCCCTCTGACTCACGAAACATCATTAATTGCAAAAGCAGCATAGCTTCAGTATCTGTTAGTTCAATTTGGCGGTAAGAGCGCAGAAGCAGCGCCGACACATGCATGCCCCCCTCATCCATAACGGCAGCCATACCACGTGAATATGCTTTCCACATGTCGTCATTGCTCACTATCCTCAAACCCTTTCACTTATGATGGCAGTTTAACCTCTACTAAGGAATAAGTATCGCGAGCGATTAACAACTCCTCGTTCGTTGGAACGACGAGCACTTTCACTCTTGAATTGGCGGTCGATATCGTACGTGCATCCTTGCTGTGCACTAAATTGAGCTCATCATCCAATTCAATACCGAAGAAAGTCAGATGATCACACACTGCTTTACGGAAAGTTACTGAGTTCTCTCCGACACCTGCCGTAAATAGGAGTACATCTAAACCGTTCATAGCAGCCGCATAGGCCCCGATATATTTGCGTATTCGGTATATATACATATCAAAGGCAAGCTTCGCATTACGATCTCCTTCATTCATCGCAACCTCAACTTCTCGATAATCACTGCTTATTCCAGAGATGGCAAGCATCCCGCTATGTTTGTTCAGCATAGAATTGACCTCATTCAAAGTCAAATCTTCTTTGTTCATGACAAATGGAACGATCGCAGGATCAATGTCGCCGCTTCGAGTCCCCATCATCAGACCTTCAAGCGGAGTCATCCCCATGCTTGTATCAAATGATTGGCCATCCATAATGGCTGCCAGGCTCGCGCCGTTGCCAATATGGCAGGAAATTATCTTCATCGATTCAATCGGCTCTCCGAGGTAACTGGCAGCTTGTTCGCTTACAAATTGATGGGATGTACCATGAAATCCATAACGTCTTACTTTATGCCGGCTGTACAGCACTTTTGGAATGGGATACAGGAATGATGTCTTAGGCATCGTTTGGTGAAAAGCCGTATCGAATACAACCACTTGCGGTACATCAGGCATATTCTCTTCCACTGCAAGAATGCCCATCATGTGAGCCGGATTATGCAGAGGCGCCAAATCAAATAACTTGCGAATTTCAAGCTTTACCTCTGGAGTAACGACAACAGAGCTCTTGAATATTTCTCCGCCATGCACGACACGGTGACCAACTGCTTCGATCTCGGTCATTGAAGTGACCACCCCATGCTCTGGGTGAATCAGCATTTCTATAATTTTCTTTACAGCGGTTACATGTTCCAGTATTTCACTAACTTCACGAATTTCCATCTTGCCAACCGTCTTATGCGTTACGATGGAAGAAGCCATCCCAATCTGTTCGACTCGGCCGCTTGAGAGCACCGATTCATCTCTCATATCAAACAATTGATATTTCACAGAGGAGCTTCCGGCATTAATTACGAGTACTTTCATCAGATACGGTCTCCATCCTTATCATATTTGAAAAACCCTTCACCAGATTTCACACCAAGATTGCCTGCTCGCACCATCTTTTTCAATACGATTGACGGACGGTATTTGAGCTCTCCATATTCCCTGAACATACGATCTAGTGCCGCTAGTACAGAATCCAATCCGAACCGATCAGCCATTTCTAATGGACCATGTTGAAAGGAATAGCCAATTCTCATTGCACTATCAATATCTTCCGCAGATGCAACGCTTTCTTCTAGGACATGCAAGGCTTCATTAATGAACAAGCATATCAACCGACTGGTTACGAAACCCGGTGATTCGAATACCATAATTCCTTTTTTCTCAATTACTTCATCAACAAATTGCTTCGTTCGGATAAAGGTTTCTTCAGAGGTCTTTAAGCCGCGAACAATTTCAACCAAATCTATTTTGGAAACGGGATATATAAAGTGCATGCCTATTACCCTTTCAGGATAAATAGCAGCGCTTGCAAGCTCAGTCAGACTTAGTGAGGAAGTGTTGCTGGCTAAAATAATATCTGAATTGCAAATCCGATCGATTTGTTCGAACACACGCTTCTTGCTATCTAAGTCCTCAGTAATCGATTCAATAACCAGCTCACATTCTGTGAGTACGCTATAGTCTAATGATAGGCTGATCCGATTCAGAATCGATTTCTTTTCTGATTGCGTTAATGCCCATTTCTCAATCTGTTTATCAAGGCTAAGTCTAATCATTTCATTGCCATAATCCAACCGTTCTTGCGAACACTCAATTAAAATAACATCCAGCCCTTTAAAGGCTAGCATTTCAGCAATTCCTTGACCCATCGTGCCGGCGCCGATTACGCCTACTTTTTTGATAGACATGTTTCTTCTCCTTATGCAGCCCCTCAATCACCCATCAAACTGAGAAACATTTTCTTAATCAGTCACGATCCCCTTAATTATAACGACAATAAGACAAAAATAGAAGGCAGACGAGTCATCTGCCTTCAAATATATTTATATTTATGCTGTTTTCGACAATTTACTTAACAATTCACGGAAATCATCACCATTTATTGTCTCTTCACGAATGACAACTTCAAGAGCTTGAACAAATACGGCACGTTTTGCTTCCAGCATTTCTTTTGTCTGTTTCATTAAGTCATCGAGAATCGAACGATTTACTTTAGCCCAGCTATCTGGCGTCATCATATTCGAATCAATAATACCAAGCTCCGTCAAACCTGATTCTACTAATGTGCGTACAATATTCATAGCTTGATCGAAATCACCGCGAGAACCTGTGCTGCGATTGCCGTAGAACATTTCCTCAGCTGCAGCACCGCCAAGTGCAATCATAATTTGGCCATTCAGGAAATCACGCGTGTACAAGTATCGATCTTGCTGCGGATTATGACGAACATAGCCAAGCGCTTGTCCACGGGGAGATAGTGCAACCTGAGAAACACTGCCAGGACGCATAACTTCGGCTGCAATTGCATGCCCAAGCTCGTGAAGTGCAACACGCTCTCGCTCTTCCTTCGTCGCTTCACGATCCGTTTTCTCGCCCATCATTACTTTATCAATAGCCATCGCAAGATGCTGTTCCTTGATTGTGGCACTATTCTCACGCATGGCATAGATTGCACCTTCATTCATAACGCCTTCGAGCTGTGCACCTGAGAAACCGAATGACTCTTCAGCAGTTCGCTCTAAATCAACTGAAGGATCAAGCGGCTTATTGGCCGCATGCAGGTTCAGAATATGCAGTCTGCCTTTTTTGTCTGGCAGTTCAACGCCAATATGTCGGTCGAACCGTCCAGGACGGAGCAGTGCGCTATCTAGCATTTCCTTACGGTTCGTAGCTGCAATGATCAAAATATGTGGAGCATCATCGGACCGGATACCATCCATTTCCGTCAGTAATTGATTCAGCGTTTGATCATATTCACGATGCTGTCCGCCATCTCTTTTACCGCCTATAACGTCAATTTCATCGATGAAGATAACCGCATTGCTCTTTCCTGCTTTGTTTGCTTTCTGTCTTGCTTCTTTGAATAAATCACGGATGCGTCCAGCACCAACACCGACGTACATTTCCACGAATTCACTGCCTGATGCTGCCAAATAAATCGAATCAGTATGATGGGCAGCAGCTTTCGCTAATAAGGTTTTACCTGTACCAGGAGGACCTGTCAATAAGATCCCTTTCATCGGACGAATGCCAAGCTTCGATATTTCATCATGTTTGACTAGGAAATCCAATGCCTCAATAAGCTCCTGCTTGGCTCTTTCCTGACCTCCGATTTGATCGAAAGTAAAAGTTACCTTCGACAACTCCTGCTTCCTTTTCGAGCCATTTAAAGCTGTCATACGTCCTCTGCCTCGCATTCCATAGACAATACCAGCAGCGAGGAAGCCAAGTAATACAATTGGCATGACATTAACACCAGCAAAGGCCAAGAATAGGATTAGAACAGGAACAAAACCAATTACTATTTCCTTCCAATACTTATGCATATGCTGACACCTCCAACTGTACTGGCGTACGAGGAAGTACGATATATTTTGTTGAAGAACCATCTTTAATCGTTATATATACGTTTGTATCATCCATTTCTGTCGTTGATTGAACACCTTTGTTTTCATTTGCAAGGCGTTCCATGGCTGCAGGAATATCTGAATAAGTTTTCGTTTCCATCGCTTCCGCCACATCAAATAATACAGATGACCATAACTTTTCTAATTGCTCATTTGAGTTATTGTTCATAATATCAAGTACTAGCTCACGACTTCCAATTACGTCTTTACCTTGTTTCGCAATTGCATCGTATACTGTTTTTAGGTTTGCATTAGAGTCAAGCTTCAGCTTAATGGTCACTCGTTTATTATCTATAACTGGGGCATCCGAGGATGCAATTCCCTCTACTTGTTTAACTACTTTCTGCATAGGTGCATCAACAGCAACCTGGTTATATAGCAGCCATCCTCCAAACAATACGATAGCAGAGGCCGCAACAGTGAGTATAATAGGTAAAACTCGGAGTTTCATAATTAAAAAATCCCCCTCTCAATGCTTCAATCACATACTTTCGTATATCAACTTTGCTATACGAAAGTATATCACATAGAAGCAAGAATAAGGGGGTGTAAAAATAGGAAACTGATGCTGGAGCTATCCAGCTGTTTTTGCTGTGAGACGATATTGAGTTATAAATGAACCATCCATATAACGATAAAAATCATAATAGTATTTATTCATGCCTTCATCAATCGAATAATAAACTTCCCAGACTAATTCACCATTCAACATCCCCGGTTGAATTCGTTTCAGCTTGGCTTCAGGTCTCATCGTTTGGAATGCTGCCTTAATATCCACTTTACTCGAACCTTCTGATGCCTTCACTGTTTGCTTGTGCTCTGTTACAGCGTCTTCGGCGCCCGTCGTTGTTATCCAAACTAAGACATCTTCACCCGCTTGGTCAACGCCTTCCACGATCCATGATTCTGTATCCCAGACATGTTTGGTGATGTCTGTTACCGA
Source organism: Pristimantibacillus sp. (assembly GCA_048976605.1). GTDB lineage: Bacteria > Bacillota > Bacilli > Paenibacillales > Paenibacillaceae > Pristimantibacillus. The sequence goes on from JBHGUX010000038.1 coordinate 24,878, forward strand.
AGCTAATTCCGTTGATTCAATAGCCTTCTCTTTGATTATAGCCTCATCATTCCAGGTCGGCGTTTGAATTGAACGATAATAGAGAATAATCGTTACAACTAGAATGATGATACAAGCTATAACAATAGCCAGCCATCGCTTCGCAGTCATCATAGGCGGACGTTTTCTTAATACTGCCCGCATTTTAGCTGTTTTTCAGCCGCTCAAAACTTGCTGCAGCCTCATACAATATTTTTTCTTCATCGAGCAAGGTGCATTCGCCGTTATGCACGACTTGACGACCGTCTACCCAGACATGTTTAACATCACGACCCGATCCGGAATAGACAAGATGGGATACAATATCCGTTTGTGGATAGAAATGTGCTTGTTCAATATTAATGGCAATAAAATCAGCTTTCATTCCCACAGCTAGTTGTCCGATTGTTCCTTCTTGCCAGATTGAGCGTGCACCGTATACCGTTCCCATTCGAAGTGCTTCCATAGCAGGAATAACGGTAGGATCACCAGAGATACCTTTATGAAGCAGAGCTGCAAATTTAATTTCTTTGAACAAATCCAGATTGTTGTTGCTCGCTACACTGTCTGTTCCGAGTGAAACAGTAACACCTGCACGCAATAATTCTGGAACTCGAGCGACACCGCTGGCTAGCTTCAAGTTGCTTACTGGGTTATGAGAAACTGCAACTTTTCGATCCGCTAGAATGGCAATTTCATCATCTGTGAGGTGAACGGCATGAGCAACCAAAGATGGACGCGAGAAGAATCCAAGTCGATCCAAATGCTCAACAGGACGACAGCCATAATCACGAACATTTTGCTCTACTTCAGCTAAAGTTTCGGACATATGGGTATGGAGAGGCAGATCATAATCATGAGCAGCCTGAACGAATTTCTCAATATAATCAGGCGGGCAAGTGTAAGGGGCATGGGGAGAAATCATGGTTGTAATACGACCATCCGCTTTGCCATTCCAATCTCTTGCAAAAGCAACCGCTTCTTTGAGCTTGGCTTGCTGTACTTCTTCCGAACAAAGACCAATAACACCACGAGACAATATGCCTCTCATCCCTGATTGCTCAACCACCTGTGCCACTTGATCCATACGATCATACATATCTACAAATGCGGTTGTACCAGATTTGAGCATCTCCATAACCGCTAGTGCGCTTCCGTTGCGAGTATCTTGGTCTACATATTTAGCTTCCATCGGCCACATCTTCTGCTCAAGCCATACTTGTAAATTCTGATCATCAGAATAACCGCGCAGCAGTGTCATAGCCGCATGTCCATGCGTATTAATTAAACCAGGCATGAAGGCTAGCTTGCTTCCATCAATACGCTGCGCTCCTTCTTCCAGCCCTGTCGGTGCTGCTTCACCGATATATGTAATGACATCATTAGTTATGACCATATGGCCGTGAACGACCGGCTTCGTATCGTCCATCGTAATTAATATTCCGTTCTCAATCCATATTTGACCCATTATTCATCGTTCCTTTCTCTTTCTAAGTAATAAGCCAAGCTCAGCAATTCTTTCGTAAAGTCTGCGTGATGAATTCTAATTTCTTCAGGTACTTTAAGAATCGCAGGAGCAAAATTAAGAATACCCTCTACTCCTGCTTCAACGAATTGGTTTGCTACATTTTGTGCTTCAAAGCCAGGAACGGTTATAATCCCAATTCTAATATTATTGAACTCGACGGTTTCCTTCAATTTCTCCATCGGCATAACCGTCAAGTTATTAATCATAGTACCAATCTTACTTGGATGAACATCAAATACAGCAATAATTTTCATATTGTCATTGGAATACTTATTATAATTGCATAAAGCATGCCCTAGATTGCCAGCGCCGACTAAAGCGACATTAATGACTTGATCCAGCTTTAGAATCTGCCTGATTTTCTCGATAAGATAGGATACATCATAACCGATTCCCTTGCGGCCAAAGTCGCCGAAATAAGCCAAATCCTTACGGATTTGAGCGGGATTAAGATCCAGCTTAATACCTAGCTCTTGCGATGAGACGATCTGAATTTCACGGTTAGTTAATTCATTGAGCACCTGCAAATAAATCGGCAACCTTCTTACAACGGCTTCCGAGATTTTCGTCTGCTTCATGTGACCGTCTCCTCTTCTTCATTCCTATTAGCGAGCCATTCTCTCATACGTGGAATCATCTGTTCCGTGTGCATATGCTCTATTTTCGGACCAGGCAATGAATATAGAAAATGCTTCCCATAATACGTATCAATGACCCTCGTATCATAGATAATGACTATTCCTTTATCATTAGCTGTTCGTACAAGTCGTCCAAAACCTTGCTTAAACCGAATAACCGCTTGTGGAATGGATAATTTCATAAACGGATTTTGCTTCTGCTTCTGCAGCATTTCGGATTTCGCTTCGATCAAAGGATGATTAGGCGGTTGAAAAGGTAAGCGTACAATAGCTAGACAGGTTAAGGCTTCACCCGGTATGTCAACACCTTCCCAAAAGCTGCTCGTACCCAATAATACCGTCTCTGGCTGACCTGTGAATCTTCTTGTCAGTTTCGTTCTATTGCCGCTGTCTATCCCTTGTCCAAGCACCTGTATTCGTGAAGCAGCAAGTGCATCCTTTAATGGATCATATACTTGCTTCAACATCCGATAAGAGGTAAATAAAACGAGCATTCTTCCTCTTGTCTCAATAGCTGCAGCTGCCAGAGATTCAACAAGCATACTCACGAATAAAGGATCTCCGCCTGCCCCTTTCAACGTTGGAAAATTGCGTGGGATAATGACTAGCGCCTGATCACGATAATTGAATGGAGAAGGCAATTGAACGGTTTTTAAGCGATTGCTGCTCTCGAATCCTTCTAATCCTAGCTGCTCCTCCGCATACTGAAACGACTTCTGCACAGACAAGGTTGCAGAGGTCAGAATAATGCTTTCCTTCACATCAAAAAAGTACTGTTGAAGCTGTTTGCTGACATCAACTGGCACCGCATAGAGATGTACTGACCGATAACGATAAGTGGGGTTTGCTTCAATCCAGAACACATCGGAGGACTGATCCATTTTCATAAATTCACGTAAATCATCCTTCACGCGCAATAAATCTCTTATCGCACCGTTCAGATCGGTTATCAAGCCTTGTATCGAAAAATCATCTATTCGTTCCTTAATATCGGAAGCCATTTTATCAACCGTACGAATAACCCGACTGAGCTCAGTGGATATATTGGTCTCAACAACTAAAGCATCATCCCAACCAGCAGGCAAATGATCGCCCTTCAATCGGCATACCGCCTGATTATTGTCGTTTCCACCTTCAGAGGAAGTGCCGACAAAGCTATACAATATTTCAAAAAGTTTATCCCAATGCTCCTTAACTTCATGGAAGATCGGAATGACAGTATCAATAGTTTCTGTCCAAGACTGTGTACGTTCATCATCTTCGTTCTGGAGCTTAAACCGCAAAGTAGGAAGCAGTCCCGAGCGATTATCTTTGAATAAACGGGTAGTTGTATGCGTTAACGAAAAATAATTTAATTGCAATCCAAGATGTTTTCCAGCGACTTCCTCCACATGATGTGCTTCATCGATAATCAGATGATTATAGGAAGGCAATAAGCGATGATCTGCTTGGACATCGGTGAACAGCATGGAATGATTCGTTATGCACACATCTGCAATGTTTGCTTCATGCTTGGCTCTATGATAAAAACAACGTTTGAACCATGGACATTGCCTATTCAAGCAAGAATCCGCATCACTAGCGACAGTAGACCAAAAATCGGCTCCTTTGTTGCCAAAGTTCAATTCCTCTTGATCGCCTGTCTCCGTCTCGCCTAGCCAAACCACCATTTGAGAAGCCGTTACCGCATCATCAATCGGCGCTATCATATCCTTGGTATTAATTTTATTCTCGAATTTGCGAAGACATAAATAATTGCCTCTTCCCTTAAATATCGAAGCCCGAAATTCAAAGGGCAGCACTTGACGCAACAGGGGCAAATCACGTTGCCGCAACTGTTCTTGAAGATTAATGGTATGAGTACTTACGACTATCTTCTTGTCCTGCTGGATACCATAATATAGTGCTGGTATTAAGTAGCCTAGCGATTTGCCCGTACCTGTTCCCGCCTCTATAAGCAAATGCCGATCACTATTCATTGATTCATATACTTCATGAAACATAGTGATTTGCGCTTCACGCTCTTCATAGTTTGGGAACTCTTCCATAAAACGTTGCTTGATCCCATCCAAATATTGCTCGAAGGATGTATCCTTCAAAGGTTCATCTTCATGACCGTTTCTAGCTGGCTGTTCTTCTGTCCATTCATTAACCTTCAACGCAAATTGATTAAAATAATGGTAGGCGTTGGCGTCAAATACGGTCTGTTGCTCCACTTCTTGCAGGGTTAGATGAATAAACCAGCTTAGATCGCTGTTGCTGTCTATAAGAAAGGATAGCCGCTGCAAAGTAAGCAGCGGCAAATTCCTTAGCTTGCGGACTGATTCAGCGAATAATAGCGCGGTAGCCATCGCATCACTGTCGGCTCGATGATGCTGTTCATGCTTGATGCCGAACATCTCAGAAACCGCTCCGAGCTGATAAGAAGTAATCGATGGGTATAAGATGCGCAACAATTCAATCGTATCAAGTCTCCGACCGTCAAACGTATGATAGCCACAACGATCAAGCGCTTGATTCAAAAAACCGGCATCAAAATTGACGTTATGAGCAACCAGTACAGCATCATCCAATAATGGAATCATCTGCATCAACACATCGTCTAATTCTGGTGCATCAGCAACCATCTCTTCGTTAATGCCAGTTAATTGTGTTATAAAAGTCGGTATTTCTATAGTTGGACGAACAAAAGTATTAAATGTTTGGACAACCTCTAATTGACTATCCAGAATGACTAGGCCGACTTGCAATATATCGTCAGTCGCACTATGCCCTGTCGTTTCTAAATCCAATATGGCAAATTTCATGATATTCCCGATCCTCTCACAAGCAGCAAAGCTCGGTACTACCGAAATATAATGACAATTGCTGCGGCGTTTCTTTACAACATTTCAAATTGTTCAACGGGTCCTTGAAGGATGGGCAAGCTTCATGAGCCTTCAGAAAAAACTGCTCGGCTTGATCCAAATTCAAGTAAACGGCTTGAATGCACCCAAGGGCATTATAGCCTAAAGCACGCCACTTCGGATAGTCCGTTAACGCAACTAACAGTTGAAATTCTCGTTGCGCCTCGCCCCAATTTTGAAGATGCATGTAAGTCATCGCTAAAAATAAGCGAGCCAGGTTGCATTCTGGAATACTGCCGACAACCGCTTGAAATTGCTCAGAAGCGTTGGAGAACATAAACAATTTATAATACCCTTGGCCTCTGGCGATTAGTTCGGCCATTTCGTATGAAACCTCCATATTAAGCTCTGCATCGTACAAATGCTGTTCCTGAATATTAGAGGCCTCTGTTTCAATTTCGGTTGCTTGCGTCTGTCCTGAAGCGGCAGAAGCGTTGTAAAGTGCATTGATTGTTGCAGAAGAAATGAATGGCTGCATGCCGACATGATTCTGATCTGAACTCTCCATCTCCATAAATCCAGCGAACTTTTCTTCGAAATCGATCCATTGCTCCACCAAACAGTCACTCATTTTCTTAAGCATGTGAATCTGTTCCTCGTACTGCTCCTTTTGGGCCCCGACAGCTTCGGGGTAAGCTTCAATAATGTGATCAAGCATTTCATTCATTGCAGCAAACATATGTTGGAACATTACCGCATCCCGCCTTCACCAAAGAATTAAGGAGTGTTATGGTCATTCTTTGTTAAGGCGGGCTTTTTCATACTTGATACCAGTCGTTACATAATGCTGGCACTGTGAAGCTCATCTCACAAAATCGTGGCATGAATTTCTTCCGTCAAATTGGTTAATGGTCGATTGTCAGCATCAAGAATCGTCACAATCGGTTTATGTTTCCTTGCTTCTTCATCAGACATCGATGCATAAGAAATAATAATAACTTGATCTCCCGGCTGCACTTGTCGTGCTGCTGCTCCATTCAAACAGATAACGCCAGATCCGCGTTCACCTGTAATAATATACGTTTCAAATCGAGCGCCATTATTGTTATTTACGATTTGCACCTTTTCATTTTCCCACATATCTGCTGCATCCATCAAATCTTCGTCGATGGTAATGCTGCCTACATAATTTAAATTAGCTTCCGTAACAGTCGCGCGATGAAGCTTGGATTTCATCATTGTTCTATACATGATCATTCGCCTCCGAAGGAACAAACAGTTGATTATCAATAAGTCTTGTCGTACCAAATTTTACGGCTACTGCTAATATATAACGTTTTGTTGCTAAATCGATTGATTCAACCGCTTCAGGTAATTCCAAGCTAGGGTAATACAGCCATTCGACATAGTCAATCTGAGCCAAACTCATTCCCTCAATATTCGCTTTCACACGTCTCACCAGTTCTCCAGGCGTCATATCAGGCTCTGCAGCCCACTCTGTGGCCATCCGGAGTGATTTTGACAATATAACTGCCTGCCCCCGCTGCTCGGCGTTTAAATACACATTGCGCGAGCTTAACGCTAACCCATCCGGTTCACGGACAATGGGACAAGCAATAATCGTTACAGGAAAATTAAGATCCTCTGTCATTTGCTCTATAACTGCTACCTGTTGAGCATCCTTCATACCGAAATAAGCTCGATCAGGCTGCACTAGATGGAATAATTTGCTTACGACCGTGCCAACACCGTCGAAATGTCCTGGTCTAGAAGCGCCGCATAAACGATCGGTAATTTGATTAACCAATACTTTTGTAAGAGGCATCCTTGGATACATTTCTTGTACACTTGGCATAAAGACAATATCAATGCCATTCTGCTCAGCAATCTCCAAATCCTTCTCTTCATTTCTTGGATAACTTTCGAAATCCTCGTTCGGTCCGAATTGAATCGGATTAACGAATATGGATAAGACCGAAGCTCCGTTGTCAGATACGGACTGACGCATTAGACTTGCATGTCCTTCATGTAGAAACCCCATTGTTGGAATAAGGCCAAGCTTGGATTCATTGGATAATTGCCCTCTAAGTTGATTGATTTCTGTAGTTAATTCAAGAATGGTTCGACACACAATCACGATTCGCCTTCTCCTCTCTGTTTGGCTCGTTCTCGTTGCTGTTGTTTGAATGCTGAGCAGAGCCATAGAGATCATTCACAGATTCTTGGTGCTGTTGTTGTTGTTGTTGAGCTCCAAATACATGCTCTTCAGCTGGGAAAACACCCGATTTAACTTCATGAACGTATGAACTTATCGCCTCTCGTATCGTTGTTCCGATATCGGCGTATACTTTAACCATTTTTTTATCTATATAAGGTGAGGAATAGCGTAAAATATCGTGATAAACAAGTACTTGCCCATCACAGCCCCTGCCAGCACCTATTCCAATTGTCGGTATGTTCAATTCACGGCTGATCGCTTCTGCTAATGGTTCAGTTACGAGTTCTAATACAATGGCGAATGCTCCAGCTTTCTCCAGCGCTTTCGCATCTTCAACGAGCTTCTTAGCATCTGCCTCAAGTTTGCCTTGCACTTTGTAACCGCCTAGCTGGTGAACGGATTGTGGTGTTAACCCGATATGTCCCATCACAGGAATTCCAGCTGTTACAAGTGCGGATACTTCCTCCGCAATTTCAGTACCGCCCTCAAGCTTAAGCGCTTGAGCTCCGCCTTCTTGCATGATTCTAGCCGCATTGCGCAGGGTCGATTCACGTCCCACGCCATAAGTCATAAATGGCATATCCGTTACGATAAAAGTATGCTGAGCACCTCGTGCTACAGCTCTTGTATGGTAGATCATATCATCTAACGTAACAGGTATTGTCGTATCATATCCAAGCACGACATTGCCGAGTGAGTCCCCTACCAGAATAACATCGATTCCTGCTTCTTCACCTAATACTGCTGATGGATAATCATAAGCCGTCAACATAGAAATGGCATTGTTCTCCTGTTTCATCTTCTTTAAATTCGTGATCGTTAACCTTTTCTTCATGATGCTTCATCCCCTTTTAGTGTTAGGATAAACACAAAAAAACCTTTTAGCCGTTGCTAAAAAGGTCCCCGAACGAAAAAGGAAACGATTGCTTATTGGATGCTTCCTTCTGTCTCGGTCCCTTCGGCTCAGAGCAGAGTGTTCATTGCCAACCATTCATTTCATGCCTTGCTTATTTGCCAGTGCAGCTCCACGTGGATACCGCCTTGCTATTCCATAGTAACAAATTAACAAGCATTCGTAAACGATTTCAATCGAGAGGTTCGCCCATTTCTGCAGAAAATACAAGAACGGTGCTTCCATCATTTTGTTTGACCGCTATTGCCCCGCTTTGATCTAACCCAACAGGTACACCTTCTATGACACCTTGTGGTGTTGTAAGTCTAGCTGGACGATTAAGTGAAACGGATAGTGCTTCCCATAATGTAACAATCGGAGCAAAGCCTTGCTCTTGATATAAGAAATAAAGCTGCTCCCATTCTTGCATGAAATCAGCGATAATGTCCGCTCTATTCAACTTGTCACCCTTTGCAATACGCAATGAAGTTGCACGATCCAGCAATTCTGGTGGGTAGTCTCCCTCTTCCAAGTTAACACTGATACCTATTCCAGCAATTACATATCGCAAGCGTTCCTCTTCAGCTACAGATTCAAGCAGTATGCCGCTAATCTTTTTGCCAGCAATCAATAAATCATTAGGCCATTTTATTCCGATTGGAAGAGACGTCATTCGATTCAAACTTCGGCATAGAGCAACAGCAGTCAGAAGAGTCAATTGCGGTGCAAAATGAATCGGAACGCTTGGTCGCATAATTAAACTCATCCAAATCCCTTTACCTTGCGGCGAGACCCATGCTCGTCCCATTCTGCCTCGTCCATTCATTTGTTGCTCAGCAATAATAAGCGTACCTTCAGGGGCACCTTCCTCAGCTAGCTTCTTAGCTAAATTCTGCGTAGAATCTACCTCATTAAACCAATGGATCGATCTGCCAAACACGGAAGCTTGGAGCTTCTCTGTTATTTCAGCTACAGACAGCTTGTCCGGTATTGCAATCAATCGATAACCCAACTTCCTAGACGCCTCAAACTGATATCCTGCTGATTCCAGCTTCTTGATTTGTTTCCAGATGGCTGTTCTGCTTACATTAAACTGTTGACTGATCATCTCACCTGATACATATTCACCAGGGCTATTAATAAATAGCTCAAGCAGTTTGTTATTCGTATTTGTCATTGTCATTATCCTCAACATTCCATAATCCGGCTTGTTGTAATAGTTTATCTTTGATATTCGGAAGCTGCTTCAATGCTACGGCTAGCAATAATCGCTGCAACAATTCCCCTGTCCAGATACCGGGTTTGCGGTTCAAGTGATCCGCCAATTGTCTGCCATTCAAATCCAACATCTTCAACGTAACAACGGGCATGGCAAGCAGCCATTCCTTCAGTATATCCACCTGTTCAAAGAACAGGTGGGCGGGCTTCTGGTCAACAATTCGCAACCAGAGATACGCTGCCTGACTGCCATGCTTCAATACCGTTATTGTCCAATCCCTCCGCAGACTCTCTATTTGAGCGTCTTCAGTCAGTGGGTGAATCATCATCATATCCGCTTGCAAGTTAGCTGTTGCTTGAATGGCGGAGCTTCTATCACCAGAGAATCGGAGTGCTGACAAGGTTCGGCTAACATCCTCTAATGTTACACCCGTCTCGGTCATTATAGCTGCCCAACGCTCTTCAGCCGTATCCAGCTCATTCAGTTTCAATCTTCGTTCCTCCGTGCAACTCCAATCCCGCTGCAACTGCTCTACGGCTGGAAGCATGCTTCCTGTATAAGACAATAGCTTACATCGGAATAATAAATAAGTTGCTCGTTCAGGATTAGCTCCTCCAAGCATATGATTAAGTTCAGCCTGTACTCGTTCCATAGCTATGTAACGCAGCAATTCTCTGTGGTTGATTAAAGCCTTCCAAGTCCGATAAGAAATGTTGAAGCTGAACTGCGCAGAGAAACGAATCGCACGCAACATTCGCAATGCATCCTCCTGAAATCTTGCTTCAGGATCGCCGACACAACGTATTAATTTGTGCTCTATATCCAACAAGCCTTGATAGGGATCATATAGCTCCCCATTAGGATGCATGGCCATTGCATTAATAGTTAGGTCCCGCCGCAGCAGATCTTCTGACAACAGACTAATAAATTCAACCGTTTCTGGTTTACGATGGTTCTCATACACCGATTCTTTGCGATAAGTGGTTATTTCATAGGAACCTGCTTCATGAAGAACAGTAACGGTGCCATGCTGCAGACCAGTAGGAATACAACGTGGAAATAACGCCATCACCTGCTCCGGTTTGGCTGCCGTAGCGATATCAACATCATGAATAGGGATACCCATCACGGTATCTCTTACACAGCCACCGACAAATACAGTCTCATAGCCGTTTTCAAGCAAATTTTCCACTACAGGCAACGCATTGCGCATTAGTTCAGGTAAAGCTAAATATTTGCTCATAGAAACCACCATCTTTCAAATACGGCAATGAAGAAGTTAAAGAATTAGTCACAAACCGGAATCGGCAACTCTGCTTCAATACCTAGAACTCGATAATAAATTGCTTCATATTCCGTCGTAATGCGATCATTACAAAACTCAAAACGTGCTCGGAAGATGCATGCTTCTTTAAATTGATTATGGAGCTTTTCGTCCGAAAGCAAACGAGTGGCATATCCCGCCATCCCGTCAACATCACCTATTGGGCATAAATATCCAGTTTCTCCGTGAGTCACTAGTTCAGGAATTCCTCCTGCATTCGATCCTACTGTTGGAACACCGCATGCCATCGCTTCCAGTGCCACCAACCCGAAGCTTTCCTTCTCTGATGGAAGCAACAATAAATCAGCAATGGAGATCACATGTGCAACATCCTCTTGTTTGCCAAGGAAATGGACACGGTTTTCCAATCCCATTTGCCGAATTTTGTACTGCATTTTTGATAATTCTGGACCTTCACCAACGAGCAATAATTTGGCAGGAATCTTCTTAGAAACCTGCTCGAATATATCAATGACATCGCCAACACGCTTCACAGGGCGAAAATTCGAAATATGCATCAGTATTTTTTCATTAGGTTCTGCAAAATCAGCTCTTAACGAAGCTACATCCCGTGGATAATAAACACGTTTATCTACGAAATTATACGTCAAATCGATTGGATTCGTAATATCAAGCAAATTCCTTGTTTCATTGATCAAATCTTGCGATACAGCAGTAACTGCGTCACTTTTATTAATCGCCAATCTAATTAAATCCTTTAGTGATTCATCTTGTGCCAGCACTGTAATATCCGTGCCGTGCAATGTTGTTACTGTCTTGAGGTTTCCGCCAATCATTTCTTTAGCCAAATGAGCGCATACCGCATGCGGAATCGCATAATGGACATGCAGCAGATCTAATCCTTCCATCTTAACCACTTGCGCCATCTTGCTAGCAAGCGCCAAATCGTATGGAGGAAAACGGAACACGTAATAGTCATTCACTTCTACTTCGTGAAAAAATATATTTTTATGAAACTGTCCCAATCGGAATGGAATGCTGTGGGTAATAAAATGAATTTCATGACCTCTCTCAGCTAACAACTTCCCTAGCTCAGTTGCAACGACACCAGAGCCTCCTAGAGTAGGATAACAAGTAATCCCTATCTTCAATTTACGCGGCATATCTACACCCCCTAGGTTTGCATTCGCATGATGCTATATCTATATGATTCATCCATGAGAAATAATAAGAACATTTTCAATAAGCATAATGGGATCATGTTTAAAATAATTGAACTGCGTGTGGACGCTTAAGCGCGAAGCCTTCAGCATACTTCCATGCTCTCGGTTGTCCAAGCAGTGCGTCCCTTGACTCTACTCTTTCGATATACTGATCCGTTAAAGGCGTGGAGACTCGATCTTCATCGGCTGCTGATGCTTGGAATTGCGAACGATAAGCTAACAGAGATTGCTGCTTTGCCGCGTAATAATTAGAAACATCAACGATAAGCGATACTTGATCAATATCATTAATGTAATAGTAAATTAGTTGCTCCACCTGTACAGCTGGCAACTCTGGCATGTAGCGTCGAAGCTTAGCATTAAATACAGCTTCTTCAACCAGCTTACTGCAAGCGATATGATCCGGATGACGATCTACCCAGTAAGGAGCAAATACGACACGCGGTCGATTGCGTCTAATTTCAGCAACGATTGCATCAATATTAGACTTCGTTATAAACAGTCCTCGATCTGGCAGTTCCAAATTTGTACGTGAACAAACGCCAAGCACCGCTGCAGCTTCTGCAGCTTCCTGCTTTCGAAGCTCCACGGTGCCGTTAGAGGACATTTCAGCTTGTGTTAAATCGCAAATAGCTACACGCTTCCCAGCTGCAGTATGTTTAGCAATTGTACCACCCATGCCAATCTCCGCATCATCGGCATGAGCACCGAAGACGAGAATATCTACGGATGTACTCATGACAGATCTTCAGGCTTATATTTATGGACAAGCTCTCTCCATGCGAAATCCCCGCGTTCTAGTGCTTTGACAAGCAGTTCTGCCGTAGCGATGTTCGTAGCCACAGGAATACCTTGTACGTCGCAGAGACGCAACAAAGCAATAATATCAGGCTCATGCGGCTGAGCCATTAATGGATCACGCAAGAATATGATCAAATCCATTTCATTCTGTGCCACTAATGCACCGATTTGCTGATCTCCTCCAAGCGGACCAGACATGAAACGATGCAAATTCAATTTGGTTTGTTCCATAATACGAGTACCTGTTGTACCCGTTGAATATAATTTATGGGGTGTGAATACATGCTCGTATGCAATTACAAAGTTAACGATCTCTTCCTTTTTACGATCATGTGCGATAAACGCTATATTTAACATTGCTCGTATCCCCTCTCTGCTGCCTTGAAATCGACTAGTCCATTACATGTTCAAAGCCATATATAAGTCCACTATAGGTCATAACTTTTTTGATTGCTACGTTGACACCTGGCATATAACCTGCTCGGTCATAGGAATCATGACGAATTTTGAGCGTTTGTCCGTAACCGCCGAATATAACTTCTTGTTGGGCAAAAACGCCCGGCAACCTAACGCTATGTATCCGGAATCCGTTGTAGTACCCGCCTCTAGCGCCTTCAATGATTTCTTCTTCTTTCGGATTGCCTTGACGAATTTCTTCACGCACTTGTGAGATGAGCTCTGCTGTCTTAATCGATGTGCCTGACGGTGCATCCAGCTTCTGATCACCATGATATTCGATAATTTCTACGTGAGGCAAATATTTTGATGCTTCTGCAGCAAATTTCATCATAAGAATGGCACCGATAGAGAAGTTAGGTGCGATAAGCGCCCCAAGTCCCTTCTCTTGGCAAAGCTTGTCCAACTCTTCTATTTGTTCAGGCGTAAAGCCGGTCGTCCCTACGATTGGACGAACGCCGTATTCAATTGCTGTCTTTGTATTGCTGTATGCTACTTGAGGTACAGTAAAGTCAACAAGCACATCGGCTTGAGCGCTGTTTAAAGCCTCTTCAAGTGTTGCACTGACTATTACACCCGTGTTAGCTTTTCCCGCGAATATACCCGCATCAACAGCGCCTGCTGAAGGAGCAACCGCTGCAACTAGCTCTAGCGTGTTATCCTCCAGCACCATCTTTACAACCTCACTGCCCATACGTCCACTTGCTCCAATGACTGCTACTTTAATTGTTGCCACATGATCACCTTTTCCTTTTTCGTTGTCGTCCTATCGTCCGATATCGCAAAATACGTCTTTGTCTGAGTAAGTCAGCATATAACCTGCGTGCAGCGGAATGACCAGGATCTAATCGAACGGCTTCCCTTGCGCTCGTCACTGCTTCATTCAGTTGGCCAATCTTCGATTGCACCAATGCCATTAAATAACAGGCTTCAAAACTAAGTGAATCCAGCTCTGCTGCTTGCTGCAACAAAGGCAATGCTTCTGTATATCTAGGCAATTCAGCTGTCAGCATCTGCTCAGCAGATGCGATAAGCAGCTTCGCTTCAATGGTTTGGAGATAATATTGATATTCCATATGACTGTCATCAAGGGCAACTGCCTGCTCTGCGTAATGATGAGCCTTACTCCATTTGCCGCTGCGAGCACAGGATACAGCCATTTTATGATGATAACTTGCGTTGAGCGGATCTGCCGCTATCGCTTGCTCAAACCAATAGATCGCTTGCTCGAAATCACTGTTCAAAATATAATCATATGCTTTTTTAACACAACTTTGCCCATCCATCTGCCCATCCTCCTTGTACACAGGGTGATGGTACAGCATATGTAAATGAGCAGACTACTGTTCAGTGTTTTTTTTCGTCCACCGATCAGCATCGCGTGTATTGAATTTATGCATAACTTTATTATGTGCTTCTGTTAAGTCAATGCCAAGAGAATTTGCGAAACAGGACAGAATAAACAATATATCGCCTAGCTCCATCTCAATGGAGTTATCCGCTTCATCCGGCTTTTTTGGTTTCTCGCCATGAAAGTGATTCACCTCACGAGCAAGCTCCCCCACTTCCTCACTCATTCTTGCCATTAGAGCGAGAGGGCTGAAGTAACCTTCTTTAAACTGTGAAATATAAGCGTCCACCTCGCGCTGGACGTCGGCTAATGATTTATCTACCATGGCAAATATCCTTTCATTCATAGGTGTATGTATGGTTATTCAAAAAGGCTAATCAGTTAATAATTCATATGTTAACGTAAAGAGACGATGAAAACAATGTTTTTTGAAATCACCCATTAAGCTAAACTACAAGAGGAAACTGTCCTCATCAAAAAGGAGCTTCTGCGATGCTGAAGAAGATGGTTCAACAACTGCAAATCATTATACCTATTATGATAGGTACAGCCATTTATGCATTTGGGTTACATTATTTCATACTTCCCAATCAATTAATGGAGGGTGGAGTTACAGGCATTGCCGTATTGCTTAATTACGCTATAGGCTGGCCATTGTCCATATCCACTTTATTATTGAATATCCCGATCTTCCTCATTGGATGGAGGAAGCTTGGCTTAGAGGAAATGGTCTATACCTTTATCGGCGTCTTTTCCTTATCGTTCTTCCTTGCGTTGATGGAACGTCTAATTAACAACGGCTGGCTAACTACTTTCCATACCTCTAATGACTACATATTAGCTGCGCTTTATGCAGGTATCACCATTGGTGCCGGACTAGGCATCGTATTCCGATTCGGAGGTACAACCGGCGGTGTTGATATTATTGCCCGGATCGCTTCACGCCGCAAAAATTTCAGCATGGGACAAATCATCCTGTTGTTCGATGCGCTAATTATCGGAATTTCACTAATCTATATTCCTATAGAAAAAGTACTATATACCTTTGTTACGGTATTCGTAGCTTCCAAAATGATCGACTTTATTCAGGATGGCGCTTATTCAGCCAAAGCATTCTCCATCATTACAACCCATGGCACTGAGATGGCAACCCTTATTACGAAAGAGCTTGAGCGCGGCGTAACACTTATGCCAGCAAAGGGTGCTTTCTCCGGAGAAGCCAAAGAGGTCGTATACTGCGTCGTTCAGAGGCAAGAGATTCGTCGCCTAAAAACGATTATTCGCAGTATCGACCCCAGAGCTTTCACTGTTATTAGTGAAGTCCATGACGTACTTGGAGAAGGCTTCAAAGAAGAATAGCTGTTCGTCCTTCTGTTTCTTTTATAGCTTCTTCACGCCATAGGGACTTTGTTTGTATTTTCGCCAACCTGTGTAAGTAAGGACAGCCATAATAATGGATCCAATAAGTAACGTCCAACTAACCGGATTTGCCATAGAAACAGGTGCAATGACCTGCTCCTCCTCCACTGGCAGACCTTCTGCAAACAATTGAGTCAATGCATACCCCAGGTCATCAATGGAATCATCCGTCCAATCCTGCTTGGACTGTCCCCTCATCCCTGCTTCAAGCAATATATTCGTATAGCGCATCCGATCTTTTACTTCATTAATACGCTCTGGAGAACGTTGCATCGAAGCAGCCGCTTCAATCTTGGACAAATGTGCGGTAAAGCTTTCCATTGCCGCTCTTGCTGCGATGGCACCATCGCCAGTCTGACGCTTCCAAGCTTGATTCACTCTTCGCAAATCATCCAGCATCACTTTCTCATATTGCAGCCAAAGTGCTTTCCTCGGTCTTAATAAGGCATCCGTCGTCAAATGTATCCTTGCAGAAGCCGTTAACCAATCATTGCTCCAAGCTTTGTTCTGCAGGGAAGCTTCAATGGAGCTGGCACTTTCCTCCAGGATATTCCATCCTGCTGCATGTCCTGTTTGACGCAATTGACTGCTCCTTAACAGCTTCTCAAACTGCTGTACATATTTATATCCCGCTTGACGGTTATTCGTATAGGCCGCTTTATACAAAGAATCCGCCGTTTCATCCAGACGGTATAAGGCTTGGTTAGATTCGGTCTGGCCATTGGATACAGCTTGTCCTGCTGGAATCGCATATACGGCTGTAACTGAACAAATCGCCATACCTATACATAAGACGAATGGAATGATAACTCGCAACCTGATAAACATGGACATCCCCCCATAGCTCAATCTATGAGGGGATGTCCACTGTTATACCTGTTTTTTAGCTCGCAATGCTAACCAACCGATCAGGAAGCTGACAATCGATAAACCATATGTAAATCTCTCCACTTGCGGCAAGTCATCCATCAACTCTTCAGCAAGCCACGGAAAAATACCGAATGTATAATCAATCGTATCATTCAACAACAGCCATAGTGCACCTATAAAAGCTGCTACTACTCCGGCTTTCATGAACCTGGCATATAGCAATACCTCGATAGCCATACCAAGATGGGAAACAATTAGCATATAGCTCTGCCAATGTAACTGATCGCCTTGAGCTCCAGCTGCCACGATCATGGAGACCGCCCAGATTCCGTATTTAACTGAAGTAACGACCGCCAACCCTTCAATTACCATTCGAGCACCGTTTACAAACTTAGAAGTTGAGCTTGGCGGGAACAATAAGTATAGCAGTACGATTGTAAAAAACAAACTAGCGGTTGGACTATCAGGCACAAATACGATTTGCCATAATGGATGATTCGCCAATGTATCTTCTAATTGATTGCCGTACCAGATGTATCCATATACTGTTCCAAGAAAGTTAACTATAAACAGCATCCACAGCATGGGACGACTCATTAAGAACGAACGGCTCCAGAACCAAGATAAGGTCAACGTCACTCTACTCCTTTATTCGGAAAAAAACCTGACCGCATAATACGATCAGGTTTTCCCTTATGTCCGTTTATTCGGTCTTCGCTTTTTGCTTAGCAAGCCAAGTCGTTAGTTGGTCGATCTCTTCTGTAGAAAGCGTCTCTTTGAAAGCAGGCATTCCACCTCGTCCATTCGTAACGATCTCAACTAATTGTTCTTTAGAATACTTGTCACCTACACCAGTCAACGCTGGGACTCCACCATTACCTTTAAGGTCATTGGCGTGACATCCGATACATTGTGCTTGCACGATATCCATTGCTGGATCTTTTGCGTCAACAATAGCAACAGATGCTGTCTCAGGTTTCTTAGCTGTGTTAGGTGCTTCTTCACCTTTCGCAACCGCTTCCTTAGCTTTCTCTTCCCGTACATGATGCTCCGGAATCGTATTCGTAATTTCCAGCTGATGCTGGTAATGATCCCATGAAATAACCGTCAAATACACAACGGAAATTAACGACAAAATCATCAGTGACGATGCGATCGGACGACGATAGAAGCGACGCTCTTTGCCTGTATCAAGGAATGGTGCTAGCAACAATGCTCCGAACATGATGGCTGGAATACCCATCGTCCCAAGCACAATATAATCCTGTGATACATATGGATATTTCAAGAATTGATACAAGAATAAGAAGTACCAGTCCGGCATCGGAATAAATGCCGCGTTAGTCGGATCTGCTGGATAACCCAGTGGAGCCGGTTCTGCAATCGTCCATACCAAGAAGCCGACGAGTACAACGCAACCCACCATCCATTCCTTAAGCAGGAAGTTCGGTATGAACGCTTCCGATTTACCTGGATAAGACGTATAGTCCGGCGGTATATTCGGGTGATTGTTCTTCTTAACCCTTGAGTCGCCGACATAAACGACTTTCTCATTTGATTTATGATCATGCGCCATAGTAATTTCCTCCCTTCAACTTAAAGTGGTCCAGAGATCCCTTGTTTCCTAATCATTAGGAAGTGAGCTGCAAGCATTGCAATCAAAGCGCCTGGCAAGAAGAATACGTGAATCGCGAAGAAACGAGTCAACGTTTGCGCGCCTACAATGTCACCGCCGTACAAGAATGTTGCGATATACGGTCCAATGTATGGAACGGATTCCGCGATTTGAACACCTACTTTAGTTGCGAAGTAAGCTTTGTTATCCCATGGCAACAGGTAGCCTGTGAAACCAAGGCCTAACATAATGAAGAAAATCAGCATCCCTACTACCCAGTTCATTTCACGCGGCGCTTTGTATGAACCGGTGAAGAAGACGCGCAAAGTATGTAAGAACATCATAACAATAACTAGACTAGCTCCAAAGTGGTGCATACCGCGAACAATGCCGCCGAAAGCAACTTTATGGTTCAAATAGTCAACGCTTGCATAAGCATTGATAATATCCGGAACATAATACATTGTCAGGAACATCCCTGACAGAATTTGAATTACGGTTATGAAAAACGTCAATCCGCCAAAGCAATAAACGAAAGCGGAAAAGTGATGAGCAGGGTTAACATGCTCCGGCACCTCGTGATCCGCGACATCCCGCCATAGCGGCGTAATATCAAGACGTTCGTCAATCCAATTGTATACACTTTTAAACATCTGAAATACGCCCTCCTTAGCCTACTCGTGAATTCGCTTTAACTGGACCTACGTACACAAATCCGTCTTCAACCTTGACTTCATATTCATCCAATGGATTTGGGGCAACCGTTAGGTTTTTCCCATCTTTCGTATAGCGCGCATCGTGGCAAGGGCAATCATATTCATTTTTGCCTTTCGTATTCCAACCGATTGTACAACCCAAATGCTTACATACCGGTGAAAGTGCGAATACAGTATCGTTCGCATCTTTGGAAATCCATGCTGAAAGCTCAGGGTCGCTTATGTACCACCCGTCAATCTGGTGAATTTGAAACTTAAACTCTTGTGGCTCCGTAGTAATCTTACTTGCTTCAACTACTTTAACCCAAGTGCCTTCGCCCTTTTTTTCTAACATCGGGTCTACTGCAAAACGGACCATAGGCAATACAGCTCCGCCCATCATAAATGCAGTCGTACCGCCGAGCGTATACGACAAAAATTGACGCCTGGACATCTCTTTGCGCTGAGCCGGGCGATGTGCGGTTTCTTGATGTTCGTGGTTACTCATCTTCTGTTCTACCCCCTTTGCTAACCATATCTCGAGTTTTGCCACTGGCAAACTCATGACGAACTAGGACATAACTTATAATAGCCTAGGTGCTAGGGAGCGTCAAGAATATGGGTTGAGATTTGTTTACCTATAAAATGTCGTTCATAAATTTGTTATCAATTTGTCACATTTGACCTTCTCTGGCATTTGTTTTCCCCATTAGTTAAACAAATTATACAAATAAAGAGTGATTTCACTCCCCTAAGCTCGGATTCCACATCTGTTGGATTAATGTGGATACGGTCGCCGCTGTCACAATTTCACCTTCTAATTGAGGGAAAATGGAAATATCTGCATCAGGACAGCTTAATTTTTCTAGATTATTGGCTGAAATAACGATCACATAGCGAAACCCCGATTGCTTCAAAGACAGGCATAAACGGTTCACAACATTTGCTTGCGTTTCTTCATCAATATAATGCAAAGCAGGGTATGTAACCACTCTTCCCTTATAAGGGGTTTCAATCAAATCCATTAGATCTCTCAGTCGTTCTAATGCTTCTGTCGCTTCATAAGGCTGCTCTATCCCTGTCATACCTGTAACAGGCAGCAGACAGGTGTCTAAGTAGGGTCGAAGCTCCCCCCATTGCTCCTCTGCTATCTCACTAAACTTCATACCTATCAAATCTCCTTAACCATGTCCTTGTAGTATCATGCTCGTCCTCTCTATGTTACCCCCAATCCCATCGTTTGCCAATTGTTTTAGAACAAAAAAACTTCCGCGTGTTATGAAGGAGGTTTTCGTTACCTCTTTCATAAAGCGGAAGCTATATCTCTCGCTAGTGCTTAATATCATTTAATTGTTTCGCTAATCGATAAAACGTATCCTCGTCTCCAACAGCGAGAGCAAGATCAATGGCTTTATAGATTCGTTCCGTTCTAAATTTATTCACAGCGTCATCCAGAATCATTTCTGCTGCAAGACCTAGCATTGTCTCATACGTAACCTTCATTTTGTCCATAGGATACACCTCCAACCCGGCGTTTAAGAGGTCACAATCGAACCGGCTCCTACTTAAGCATATTCATCAACCTGTGCGCCGTTTAAGTACGAGTGCCCCCATTTCAATTAATATGTCTCTGCCTATCGAATACTCATATAACGAGAATCAATATAGAAACAGCCTATCATGCTCTTCGAGACTGACTCCTGAAATTACCGCTCTTCCTGCTTTCGTCATGCGAACGACAGGTCCATGCACCTGATGCTCACCCAATCGGAGCAGCCCAAGATGAACCATCATTCCGATTAATCTCTGTTCGAATACCATATTGGCGTTATCGTAGTAGAAAGGCTTAATCAGTGGAATCAACACCGTTCGGAGTGATTCTACAGTTACCCATTGTTCAGCTAGACTGTTCATCCAGTGCGATAAAGCAAGAACATTCGATATCGGTCCCTTATAGAGTTTAAGCCAAAATTTATACAGCAGCTCTAATTCATTGCCTGGTTTAGCTGATAACCTCTCTTGACCACTAGTCGTTAGTGATAGTACAAGATTATTTTCACTGAAGTATTTCATATAGCTGCAGTAGTCGAATAACAGAGACATTCGGTTAGGGTAATGGTGAAAATGTCTGCCATAACCAAACCGCCATTCACCTTTGCCCGGCAATTCTTCACGAACAGCCAGCCGTTCAAGAATTTGCTGACTGAACCTTTTGTACATCGAGCCGTCAGCTGCAAGCTGTATTTCATTATGATAGACAAAATGCAGCAATTGATAGATGTCGTCTTGTAATAGTTGCTGCTCATCTCTGTACATATGCGGTTCATCTGTATAATGGAGCTCAGCAGCAAACTTTCTTTTTAAAGTCGTACGAAATCTTGTTCTTAGATCATTCGGCACTTGAAACAAATAACGATTAGGTCCACTCAAGCCGTTGAATAACCAGCCCTGATGCTTGAACCTCGCAATCATCTCGCGCGGACCGCTCTCCTTCGTTGCCTGAGCGTCCGCTTGTTTTTTCTTAGAACGCTTGGGTTTGACCACTTTTTCTGGTTCAGCCTTCGGTTCTAATTCACCAAACTTGCTCTGCTGCACTCTTGCAATCAATTCCTCGAGACTGAAGGAATCTCTGGTTTCAAACAATAAAGAATTTAGAAACCGTAACTCCTCTATTTTCATATTGCTAATTTGCGCTTCAAACACATCGTTTCGGCTTACGGTCGAGAGAATCGATTGAATCAAATCATTTTTGGAGTGCCCATTGCACTCGCATTGGTAAACGGAGGCGATTCGGCTGAGCTGATCAATATCAGCGAAGCCCAGCATATCCGATAAATTCATGGCTTCTCTCCTTTCCGCATGACCTGCGCCAGCAATAGTTAGTACCATTATGGGAAAAAAATCAAATTTTATAACCTGATTACCTTAAAAAGACAAAAAAAAGCTATCCCCTCCTAGGTGGAAGGGATAGCTTCTATTAGATACTGTCGACATTAAAGCTACGCATTTGCCGCAAACCAACTTATTCATTTAAATGTCTGGTGCAATTATATAGAAGGGGGTTCCACTGCCCCTCGTTAAATTCCAGTATGGAATAGGACATATTGTTTATGTATTGGGTATTAAGACCGGAACATAATTCCGTGAACATTTGTGCTAAGAAGCTGCCATGCGATACGAGGAGAATTTTGCCGTTTGGATTAGTCCGATAGCATTCCTCTAGAAACATTCGCCCTCGTGCGCGAACATCGGCATCCGATTCCTGACCCGCTTCAGCTGAACGCCAATCTACTCCCCAGCGTTCCAACCTTTCCTGCTCGGTTGTGCCTTCAATATCTCCGTAGAATCGTTCTCTAAGCCGCGTATCTGCCTCAAGAAGAGGAATGTCAAGTTTCCCTGAAATTACTCTAGCTGTTTCTCGTGCACGCTCTAGATCGCTAGATAGAATGGCGTCCCACTCCGTATTATCATCGCTTAAACGCTGCGCAAGAGCTCGCGCCTGCGCGAGTCCCGTTTCATTGAGCGGAATATCGGTTTGACCTTGGATTCTACCGAGCGCATTCCATTCTGTTTTACCATGTCTCACAAATCCGATAATCATGCCGCAGCCCTGCCTTTCTTCAGAAAAAGCAATAGCCCCTGTAAGGGGCTCAGTCATGTATTAATTTCTTGTTCGAGATAGCCAATTTAAGATTA
Organism: Pristimantibacillus sp.; assembly: GCA_048976605.1. GTDB lineage: Bacteria > Bacillota > Bacilli > Paenibacillales > Paenibacillaceae > Pristimantibacillus. The sequence goes on from JBHGUX010000038.1 coordinate 47,648, forward strand.
ATAAAGTCATGATAATACCGAGTAAAGATAATGCCGCCCAATATTGCGGATAAGTTGGAACTACTTTTAGAACAAAAGGATCACTGACACTTGCGACTGGAACTTCAAATTCTGCGCTTATAATAAGTCCGCTTCCAGATGCATTAGCAGTTTCCATAATTCCTGTTAATTGAGCCATTTGCTCTTGTGATGTTCCACTGTCATTACCGACAATGAAAAAGATAAGTGCGCAAGCAAACATTGCCATACAGCCTGCGATAACAATGGCTAAGTTACGACGAAACGACTTCGAGAAATGATAGCTCTTATTAGCTACAGGAATCATCCAAGATTGTTCAGCGTATATACGATCCATCACATTACGATTCACATGCTCAATCGGACCTAGAAACGGTGCCTCATCGACATCAAAAAAGCGAATCATTGCTTCGCTTTCATCCCATAAGCGAAATTCTTCTGCGCAATTCTCGCAGTCAAATAAATGGGCTTCGATCGCTACCCGTTCACTATCATCTTCGGATAAACCCCAATATACGTCGAATTTAGCTTGAACGTCCTCGCATTTCATCGCGTCTTCATCCCTTCGTATTCCTCCATCATCCGCGATTCACCAAAATAAGGCTCAAGCTGTGTCTTGACACTGGCTCTGGCCCGGAATAGCAATGACTTAACAGAACTGACCGTTTGCCCTAATATGTTAGCGATCTCTTGATAGTCCAGCTGGTCATATTCACGAAGAATAAGCGCCGAGCGTTGCTTCTCAGGCAAATTATTAATGGCTTCCCGCACTAAGGTCATCCGTTCATTGCGCAGCACGAGCTGCTCAGGAGCAGAATCAGGAGCGGTTGCCAGAATCGTACCCGATTCTTCAAGCGGCAAATTCGCCGTCTTCTGCTTACGCAATTCACTTAGTACCGTATTGCGAGCAATTGTATACAGCCATGTGGAAAAAGAAGCATCCACTTCTCGGAAAGAATGAAGGCTGCGATAAGCTTTATAAAAAGTTTCGGAGCATAAGTCTTCTGCTAGTAATTCCAGCTTAGCGCTCTTAAGCATATGATAGATGAAGGACAAAATCTTTCGTTGGTAGCGGCGCATCAGCTCGGAATACAATTCAATATTGCCGTCTTTTATCTCACGTATTAATTGGGAATCAGTCATGACAGGCGAACCTCCTCACCTGCGAATTCCTCTCCCCAGTTCGATTATGTAACATTGTACCGAACTGGAAGCGAAAAGTTGCGGTATTTATCATAAAAATTTTCAAAAATAATACGAATGTTCATGAGAGGCGTCTTTCAAATCTATTCGATTCTTACTATCAAATTCCTGCTTATTTCGACAAAAGGATTTTAACCCATATTTTTACAACGTAAACGTTCCTTTGTATTGTAACATAGCGAATGACATTCGTCCTTCAAAATGGGCAAAAAAAAACCACCCATTAAGGTGGTTCGCACAGTGTGCGAATGATTTGGATAGGAGTGGAGAGAAACCATACTGTACTTTTATTATATGTATACGCTTCCATATTGTCAATAAGCGTTTACATCTTTAATAAAATTAATTTGTAACCGCTTACAATTAATTTTATCTAATAAGCGTGATTTTGATCAATCACGCTTATTAAACAGACTCTATTACTGATGAACTACGTATCCATTCTCACTTAACAGCACCATAGCCTGATCCAAATCCTCCTGTGCTCGGAAGGATAATCGCAGGACGCCAGGAACCTCTTCTCTGCTTTCAATAATTAGGATATTACTCAAATTAATCCGAGCATTCCCCAGCTCACTTGCAATATTGCCTATGATACCCGGGTGATCTGGTACGTCTACATAACATTCGAATGTAGACAGAATCACGCCTTTTCTACGCTCCGGCATTTTACTGCGGAACTCTCCTGCTTGCTTGAATGACTCTTCAATTGCTTGTCCATCCTCTAGTTCAAGCATATTGGTAAATTTCTCAATCTCGGCATTCCAATCCTTCAATAGCTTTAGAAGAACACCTCGGTTATTCGTCAGAATGTCTCGCCACACTACAGGATCACTGGAAGCTATTCGTGTAATATCGCGGAATCCTCCCGCTGCTAATGACTCATATAAAGGGTTATCTTCACTATAGCCTCTAATTTGATTAACTAGCGCAACAGCGATCATATGAGGCAAATGACTAATTGCACCAACAATCTCATCGTGAGAACGGGAATCTACGGATACGATATGTGCTTTTGTATGCACCAACAAGCTAGTCAGCTTATTAACCTGCTCAGTTGATGTTGTTTCCTCCGGAGTTAGCACATAAAACGCATTCTCGAATAAATGTACCGAAGCTGCTTCTACTCCTGATTTCTCCGAGCCTGCCATAGGATGTCCGCCAATAAACGTTATCCCTTGGTCCTCCAACCGCCTGCCATATTTTACAACTGAAGCTTTCGTGCTGCCTACATCGGTAATGATACAACCAGGCTTTAAGGCAAGCTCACTCAATTCTGTAACATACTGCTCTAAGTTGCCTACTGGTACGCATAGAAAAATAAAATCGGCGTCCTCAGCTGCTTCACGCAGCGATGTCGTCGCATAATCAACAACACCGCGTTGCATATATTTCTGTACGGATGACTCTCGATTTGAATAACCGACAACCGTCAGACCCGGTTTTCCTTTAAAACAAAGGGCAAGAGAGCCTCCGATTAGCCCTACTCCGAATATCGCTATTTTCACCATAAATTTATTCGTGCACCGCCGCTTCTTCTATTACTTGCTCCAAAGCAGCAATAAATTTCTCGTTCTGTTCTTTTGTCCCGATTGAAACACGGATATAAGTCGGATAGTGAGTCCATCGAGCTCTTGTAATAATTCCTTTGCGCAGCAATAGGTCAAACATCTCTGGTGAAGGCATTTGTACATCAACCATGACAAAATTGCCGTGAGCAGGGAAATAAGTTAAACCTAAACGATCAAATTGTTCATAGAAATAGTCAATTCCAGCTCTATTCTGCTTACGGCAGTTGTCGATGAATGCTTGATCACCGATTGCTGCTTTCGCAGCCGCTTGTGCAATACGAGTTGTGTTAAATGGCTCTCGAACTTGGTTAATAAATCGTATGACATCAGGATGCCCTACGCCGTAGCCGATGCGGAGCGATGCCAGTCCATAAATTTTGGAGAAGGTACGTAGTACGACAAGATTGCGGTAATCCTTCAATAACTGCAGACCGTCAGGGAACTCAGCATCTACAACGTATTCGCAATAAGCTTCATCCAATACGACAAGCACATCAGCCGGCACCTTACTTAGAAACTCTACCAGCTCTTCGCGGTTAACAATCGTACCCGTCGGATTGTTGGGATTGCAAATCCATATGACTTTCGTACGATCCGTTATCGCAGCCAACATTGCCGGCAAATCATGTTTGCCATCCTGCAATGGAACTTCAACGATTACTGCATTTTCAATTTCTACGTTATGTTTATATTGTGAGAATGTTTCATTCGCCATAATCGTTTCGTCGCCTGCAACGATGAATGCGCGCGCGAGCATAAGTATGATATCACTGGAACCTGTACCGAATATGATTTGATTCGTGTCAACATCCAGATAGTTTGCCAATTCTGCTGTTAACTCAACGCTAGCCCCATCTGGATAAATGTTTGCATTATTCATTTCAGTCATGACTGCTGCTTTCACCTGTTCAGAAAAGCCGAGTGGGTTTTCATTAGAAGCAAGCTTAATCACTTCTGTTAATCCAAGCTCCCTTTTAACGTCTTCAACGGGCTTACCCGGTTGGTAGACAGGAAGGTGTACGATATTGCTTTTTGGCTGCATGCGCCGTTCACCTCTTCATCATAATGGCTATATCTATCCTTACATGAAATCTATTGTCTCATATCTTGTTGATGTTTTAAAGGTTTGAAAATGAAAACTAGCCTCTTGCTGTTTCGCAAGAGGCTGGCTGGTCATATGATTTACACTTTCAATTGTGCTACAAAATCACGAATTTGGCTTAGACCTGCTTCACGATTCTTCTCATCAGCAAGAAGCGGGAGGGTCTCTTCAATTTTACGAACAATCGCACTCCCTACAACTACACCATCGCATTGCTTGGAAAAACGTTCCACTTGCTCACGGCTGGAAATACCAAAGCCTACTGCAATTGGCATATCGGTAGCTTCTCGAACAGTTGCAAGAAAATCATCTATACCGCTGTGGAACTCCGCTCGAACACCGGTTACTCCTAGTGAAGATACACAATAGACAAAGCCGCGCGCCTTGCGTGAAATACGAATAACACGATCTTTGGATGTTGGTGCAACTAGTGGAATAAGATGAATACCTGCTGCTTCCGCAAGTCCACGAACCTCTTCATCTTCCTCTATGGGGAGATCTGGAATAATAAGTCCGCTTATTCCTTTACGCTTGACTAGCTCCATGAATTTCTCAAGACCTAATTGAAGCACCGGATTGAAATAAGTAAATAAAATGAATGGCAGCTTAACTCCCGCTTCTCGGGCTTGCTCCGCGATATCCATACAATCTCTAATCGAAATATGATTAATTAATGCACGTTCAGAAGCCCGCTGAATGACAGGACCGTCCGCTAGCGGATCAGAATAAGGAACACCGAGCTCAATCATATCCGCTCCAGCTTCCTCAAGTTTTTGAATTATCGCTATAGAAGTTGCAACATCCGGATCGCCCATCGTCAAAAATGGAATAAGCGCCGTCTTTCCTTCTTCCTTAAGCCGTGCAAACGCAGCATCAATTAGATTCATTTGGTTCACCTCCAAGATAGCCCATAATGGCTTCAACGTCTTTATCTCCACGGCCAGACAAGCTGACTACAACAATTTGTTCCTTATCAAGCGTAGGTGCCAGCTTCATCGTCTGAGCAATTGCATGCGCCGATTCAAGAGCTGGAATGATACCTTCCTTCCGTGACAACAGCTGCAAAGCCTCAAGAGCCTCTGCATCCGTAATCGGGAAATATTGTGCACGCTGTGAGTCCTTCAGGTAAGCATGCTCGGGACCAATACCAGGGTAATCAAGTCCTGCAGATATAGAATGAGCAGGCTGTACTTGTCCAAACTCATCTTGCAGCAAATAACTCAGTGATCCTTGGAATACACCATGACTGCCTTTCGTCATCGTTGCTGCATGCTCCGTTGTATCGACACCACGACCTGCTGCCTCAACACCAACTAGTTTAACTGACTCGTCTCCGATGAACGGATAGAATATCCCGATTGCATTGCTTCCGCCGCCGACAGCTGCTACGACGTAATCCGGCAGCCTGCCTTCTGCTTTAATCATTTGTTCACGTGCTTCATCACCAATAATCCGTTGGAAATCCCGAACAATCATTGGATAAGGATGTGGTCCTGTTGCTGAACCTAGAATATAGTAAGTATCTTCAACATGGCTTACCCAATAGCGAAGCGTTTCATTGCAAGCATCTTTGAGTGTGCGCGTTCCCGACATAACCGGAACTACTTCTGCACCCAGCAATTGCATTCTGAATACGTTCAGCTGTTGACGCTTCATATCCTCTTCACCCATGAATACTTTGCATTCAAGACCCAGCAGCGCTGCTACTGTTGCCGATGCTACACCATGCTGACCTGCACCTGTTTCGGCAATAATCTTGGTTTTACCCATACGTTTGGCTAGTACACCCTGACCAATCGTATTGTTAATTTTATGAGCGCCCGTGTGATTCAAATCTTCACGTTTCAAGTAGATCTTCGCTCCACCGAGGTGCTCACTTAATCTCTCTGCATAATAAAGCGATGTAGGTCTGCCTGAATATTTATGCAATAAGTAGTTAACCTCATCCTGGAACTCCTTATCTTTCGAATAATGCTTATAAGCTTCTTCCAATTCAAGCAACGCATTCATAAGTGTTTCCGGGACATAACGTCCGCCGAACTTCCCGAAGCGTCCTTTCTCATCCGGTAATTGGTTCATCTCTCTATCACCCTTCTTACAAATAATTTGATTTTATCAATATCTTTACGACCATCTGTCTCAACACCACTTGATACATCAATTCCATCAGGCGTATAACCGTCCAGCAATTCATGAACATTATCAGGATGAAGTCCGCCGGCCACATACAAGGGAACATGAATGGCTTCAGCAGCTTCTCTATAATCAGCGATAACACGCCAATCAAACGTTTGTCCGGTACCTCCGCCTGCTGTATCAATAAGAACAGCATCTACTGTACCTTGATAAGGTGCTAGACGTTGATGTGCAGTTAATCCGTCATCAGCCATTTTACCAATAGCGAACACTTTCCACACTTGAACAGATAGTTCGTTCTTAATGGATTGAGCAAGCTGAGGTGATTCACTACCATGCAATTGCACCACATCTAACGCCGCAATTGCAAGCGTTTCTCGTAGTTGCTGCAAATCAGCATCTACGAATACACCTACCGTTTGTGGGCGTTTCCCATCATAGCTGCGTAATTCATGCGATGCAGCGATTAATTCTGCTGCAGCCTGCGGCAGAACTTGCCTTTTGCTTGGAGCAAATACAAATCCGATATCATGAATGGGAAGTCCATCCATTAAAGCGATCGTATGCACATCCCGCAACCCGCATATTTTGATTCGTGGAAAAGTCGTCATTAACCGTTCACCGGTCCCATTAAATCGATGACTGCTTGTCCTGCATTCGGTTGACGCATGAAATACTCACCTATTAGCAATCCCTGTGAGCCAACGGATTGCAAATATTCCTTATCCGGTATACCTGCAATGCCACTTTCACTTATAACGGTTACTCCCTCAGGCATAAGACCGATAAGCTGTTCAGTTGTACGAAGATCCGTTATGAATGATTTCAAGTCACGATTATTGACACCAATTAATGTTGCTTTATCAAGCTCCAGCACTTGCTCGAGCTCTTCACGATTATGCACTTCCACAAGCACATCCATGCCAAGCATTTGTGCGACATCATAAAGATCAGAAAGTTCTTTAGGCGTTAGAATCGCAGCAATTAACAAAATTGCGTCTGCACCAATTAACCTTGCTTCGTAAATTTGGCGATAATCGATAATAAAATCTTTGCGTAATAAAGGAAGCTTCACTGTATTTTTAATTAATGTTAAATACTCATTCGAACCTTGAAAATAATCACGGTCCGTCAATACAGAGATGCAATCCGCGCCTGCCTGTTCATAAGCGAGCGCAAGATCAGCGGGGTGAAAATCAGCTCTAATTAATCCTTTGGATGGTGAAGCTTTCTTCACTTCTGCAATGAGTCCAAGCTCTCTATTCCGACCTGTAGTTAACGCAAGTTCAAATCCACGGCATGCGGGAAGCTCCACAATTTGTCGTTCGTACTCAGCTTGATTAAACTGTGTCGCAAGCAAAGCGACCTCTTCTTGTTTTGTTGCGACAATTTTACTCAGAAACATGAGCCAACTCTCCTGTCGTTTGAATAAGCGTATGCAGCTGTTGCTCCGCTTTCCCTGAATCAATAATCTGTGCTGCTATAGCAGCGCCTTCCAGCAGTGAATCGGCTAGACCTCCAACATAGATACAAGCGCCAGCATTGGCTAATACAATATCACGATAGGCGCCCCGTTGCTCACCGCTGAATATTCGCCTAATCAATGCCGCATTTACATGAGGATCTCCGCCCATTACTTCACTAATGGGGTAACGAGCAAGTCCTAGCTCCTCCGGAGTTAACTCATAGGTTCTAACTTCGCCATTCAACAACTCAGAAATTTGAGTAGGTGCTGAAATACTGATTTCATCCAGGCCGTCATTGCTGCTGACTACCATCGCTCTTTTCACACCCAGTTCGCCAAGCACTGATGCAACGGTCTCTGTCTTCGTACGGTCATAGAGACCTAGCAATTGACGATCTGCCCCAGCAGGATTGGTCAAAGGGCCGAGCATATTAAAGATCGTGCGAATACCAAGTTCGCGTCGAGGTACAGAAGCGTGTCGCAGTGAAGGATGATACAGCTGCGCAAACATAAAGCAAATACCAATGCGATTCAAACATTCAGAAGCTTGCTCAGGCGTAAGCGTAATTTGTACACCTAGTGCCTCAAGCACGTCTGCACTTCCTGCTTTACCTGACATCGCTCGATTGCCATGCTTCGCTACGCGAATACCTGCTGCAGAAGCAATGATAGAAGAGGCAGTAGAAATGTTGAATTTATGGATGCCGGAACCACCTGTTCCGCAAGTGTCCAGCAAGCCCTCTTGCTTCGTTTGAAGATGACTCGAATGCGCACGCATCACTTCTGCGAAGCCCGTAATTTCATCCTTCGTCTCGCCTTTAATTCTCAGTGCTGTAACAACTCCCGCAATTTGTGCCGAAGTTGCTTCCCCACTCATAATAATTTCCATAACGGAACGGGACTCTTCCCTAGACAGATTACTGTTATTTATTAATTTGTTCAATGCATATTGCATAGTTACTGGAATCGCAACTGACGTCATTATTCGATTCCCTCCCCTGCATTAACGTAATAATCTGTATTTATTGCGTTTAATTCATTTGGGTTAGTGTTCTTTTTCGCGAAAATTTGTTCAGCAGCACGTATAGCCTTCAACAGTGCTTTCGCCTTATTAACCGTCTCCTGATATTCGCTCTCTGGAACGGAATCCCATACGATACCCGCACCGCTCTGCACATAAGCTTTGCCATTCTTGAAGATGATTGTTCGGATCGTAATACAAGTATCAAGTGACCCTCCAAAGCCTAGATAGCCAATTGCACCGGCATAGGCACCACGTGCTTCATTCTCAAGCTCGGCAATAATTTGCATCGCACGGAGCTTAGGCGCTCCCGATACTGTACCTGCTGGTAAGCAAGATAGAAAGGCGTCATAGAAGTCTTTATCCTCTCTTAGCTTGCCAGAGACATTCGATACAATGTGCATGACATGAGAATAACGTTCGACTTCCATGAAGGAATCACAATGAACGGAACCAAATTCGGATACACGACCGATATCATTCCGACCTAGATCGACGAGCATCAAATGCTCTGCACGCTCCTTCTCATCAGCGAGGAGCTCAAGCTCGAGCGCTTTATCCTCTTCCGGTGAAGCACCCCGTGGCCTTGTACCGGCTATTGGTCTAGTCTCCACCTTGTCACCATTCACCTTCACAAGCGCTTCAGGCGAAGTTCCGACAATGACTTCATCGTCCATTTTCAAGTAGTACATATAAGGTGAAGGGTTCATCGTTCTAAGCACCCGATAAACATGCAGCGGATCAATATCTGTCTCAATGCTGAAGCGCTGAGAAAGCACGACCTGGAAGATGTCACCGGCACGAATATATTCCTTCGATTTCTCGACATTAGCGATGAATTGCTCCTTGGTCAAGTTGGATTGTACATCACCAAGATCCGGATCCAGATCAATAGATGTACCTGCCGTAACTGGGACCGTAACCTTCTGTTGCAAACGCTCAATCGTTGCTTCGATCTTGGCTGTTGCTTGTTCGTAAGCTTCCTTGATTGCAGCATCTGTTGCAGCTTGCGGAATATGAACATTCCCGATAATTTGAAGCTGTTGTTTGAAATGATCAAACACGATTACCTGGTCACAGAACATGAATTGCAAATCATTCATTTGTAGATCATCAATTCGGTGTGCAGGCAGCTTCTCATAATATTGCAGCAAATCATAACCGAAGAATCCGATTGCTCCGCCTGTAAACGGAGGAAGATTTGGTATGGAGGGACTACGATAAGAGCGTAAATGGGCTTTAAGCAGCTCAATCGGTTTATCATCGAAATGTTGCACTTCACCGTTCTTCTCCAAAACCATCGTTCCATTCTTGCCATACAGCATCATGAAAGGATCCGTTCCAATAAAGGAATATCTAGCCCACTTCACGCCGCCCTCTACACTTTCAAGCAGAAAGGCATGCTTTTCTTCTGCAAAATGCTGAAACAACCGTATAGGTGTTTCCGTATCCGCCATCATATAACGGACGATCGGAATTAGGTTGTACTGGCCTGCTTGATTAATGACTTGCTGCAATTCAGTGGTCATAGGTGGTCCCTCCTAATGTATTGCTATTTAATAAACTAAAAGCGATGTTCTACATGCCGCTACTTGTGCGGATCATTCTTCCGATCGCTGTTGTCCCCGAATTTCTTCATTCCAAACCGCTTTAGCGGTTGAAATTCGGGGACAAAGGCAGCGAATGCTTCCGAAGTAGCTTTCTTACAGAAAGCTTTTAGCTTCTCCAGAACGATACCGCCCACTCCGCTTCCGCAACATTGCAATTTGAGCTTAAAAAAAGCAAAACCTTTTTTCGTGTTTGGGTGTATATAACAAAAAAAGCTCCTGCATAAGCAGGAGCGTTGGTTATGATGATATCGAAAGGGATTGCAAACAAATAAAGAATAGACCATGGGCGTAATTAGATAGTTCTATAACAAACAATCCTCGCCCTGAGGAAATTACTCTCTACTGTACTGCACTCTGCTATTCTCTGCTCATCTCTACTCAACTGAAACCTGCTTAGTCACCTAATTACTCTTTAATTAGGATCGACTTTTCTCACTAGCTTTTCTTACTAACTTTTCTCAATATACAACATGCAGCAGTTGTACGTCAACTTATGTTTTTGACAAGTCTGGACGTAATGCACGTGCGCCGCCAAGATAGACATGCTTCACTTCTGCTTGCGTTTTGTCTGTATTCACATGAAGCATGAATCGGATACAACGCTCTAAGCTGCCTTTGACTGGCACTTCAAGCGCGCACATAAGTGGCACAAGTTCCCAGCCACTCATTTGGCGAATGGCACTAGCAGGGAATGTTGCATCCAAGTCATTCGTTACGGTTATCATAACACTGCAAATATCATCTGGAATGATGGCATTCTCTTGGACAATTTCTTTCAACAGCTCAATAGTAGCTTGCAAAATAGGTTGCTGTTCATTTACATCAACAGTAATCGCACCGCGGATTCCTCTAACACTCATGTTGTTACTCCTCCTGTTTCAGTTGTTGGACGATTTCGCGAACCCAAGCTGCTGGAACGTCCTTCATAATTTCTACTTTACCTATTGCTGTCGGTACAACGAATACCATTGTGCTCTCGCTAAATTTCTTATCATGCATCATCGCAGCCATGATAGCGTCAACATCGAAGTGTGCAGGCAAGCTGACTGGCAATCCACATTTGGATAGGACTCGCTTAGTCATTGAATATACTTCTTCTGGAGCGCCGTAACGCAATCCTAGCTTCGCCGAGCCAATCATACCGATTGAGATCGCTTCACCATGAAGCATCACGCTATAACCTGCCACCGCTTCAATTGCATGTCCAATTGTATGGCCTAAGTTCAAGATGGCGCGCAGATCATTCTCTCTCTCATCTTGGGAGACAACCGCCGCTTTAACACTACAACCTTTGTATAGGGCATAACCCAACGCATCCGGATCAAGTGCCAGCAAACGTTCTGCATGATCCTCGCACCACTGTGCGAATTCAGCATCCCAGATCAGACCATGCTTCACAACTTCAGATAAGCCTGCACGAACCTCTCGAGGCGGCAATGATTGCAGCGTATGTAAATCGTACAATACCATTTCCGGCTGATGGAATGCGCCAATAATATTTTTGGCTAACGGATGGTTCACGGCCACTTTACCGCCAACACTGCTGTCGTGAGCCAATATAGTTGTTGGAATTTGTATAAACTTGATCCCGCGCATATAGGAAGCAGCTACGAATCCCGCCAAATCACCGACAACACCGCCGCCAAGTGCGATGATCGCAGACTTGCGATCCAGTCCTGCCTCCAATGCTTTCGTTACAAGTTCTTCTAATACCGATAATGATTTCGAACTTTCACCTGAAGGTACGATTGCACTTGCCACCGAATAACCGGCACTTTGCAATTGTTTCTCTAGTGGCTGCAAATAATGTTTGGCAACCTGATCATCCGTCACAATAAGCAGTTGCGACTTCATGCCAATTCCGTGCTTGATAAAGAAGGATGAAGCATCTTGCAAAAGACCTTCACCGATATAAATAGGATAAGAGCGCTCGCCTAATTCAACTTGCAGTTCCCTCATATTAGTAACTCCCGAATTGTCCAAGCCTAAGCCCTCCTTCAAAAGCAAGCTCACTTTGCGCCTGCTATGCGTTAAATGACTAAAACATCTTTGCTCATTATAGTACAGCATTGATGGTTTGACAAGAAAAGCAGCTTCACCTATAACGTTCATTTTCAAACAAAAAGACGGGTATGAAGCCAATCATGACTTCAGAACCCGTCTTGCTATAGCACCATCAAGAGCTTAACTATTCACCGAACGGACAACCTGCACGACTGTTGTTTCATTCATTAGCTGTGGATCATTCACAAGCTCTGACATTTGCTTGCTCTCCACACCAAGGATCTGCGCACATTCCTGAATCGATATGAATCCGCTCCGGTAGGCATTAATCACTTTCCTCTTGTCCATCTTCAACCTCCAAGTCACGCCGAATCGGCTACCACTAGTATAGGAGCAGATGGAAATCGATATACATTGCGATTACGAGTTAATCCGTCTGTAGAAAAACGTATCCGCTGTTTCGAATCCATATTGGGCTGGAGAGAAAATTTGTTCCGTACTGCCTACAAACAATAGTCCCCCAGGACGAAGCGCTTTAGCGAATTTATGATACAATAAGTGCTTTGCTTCTTCGGTAAAATAGATCATAACATTGCGACAAACAATGAGATCAAATGATTGTTCAAATGAATCATGCAGCATATTTTGTTGTTTGAACTGAATCGATTTTTTCAATTGCTCCGAAACGAGATAAGCCCCTTGGTCGAGTTTAAAATATTTATTTTTACAAGTCGATGGAACATCTCTCAATGATCTTTCTAAATAGGAGCCTTCCATCGCTTTCTGCAACACAATTGAATCCAAGTCAGTCGCTAAAATTGTTGATCGTTCAAGAGCGCCCAGCTCGGATAAAATCATGGCCAGTGTATAAGGCTCTTCCCCTGTCGAGCAAGCCGCACTCCAAATCTTCAATCTAGAGCCTCCAGCCAGCATTTCCGGGAAAAAGCGATTTTGAAGCACTTCCCAACGATTCGGATTCCGCCAGAATTCCGATACATTGATTGTCATTCTATCTAGAAACTCATTTAAAAGGCTGCGATTTTGTTCAATGGCTCGCCAATATTGTTCAAAGCTGTCATAACCATGCTTCATGCGCAGCGTCGTTAATCTCCGTTTCATCTGCGCTTCTTTATACTGTGATAAATCAATGTTCGTCTTATCCTTCATTCTTTGGATAAAAACTGTGAAATCCCGATCCTCCGACATAAAAGCCTCCCGTTGTCGCCAGCGCTGCTCTATTAATAAGTACGTTTTCCCACAAAAATAGCAATATCGGTTAAATTCTTTTTCGCACCGATGCCAGGTAACTGCTCCAAAGCTTTCAAAGCCTTCTCAATATAACGGGAAGCCATTTGATCAGCCTTGTGAATACCTTTGCTGGCTTTAATAAGAGCGATAGCTGGCTTTGTGTCGACATTGCCGTTATGCTCCCGAATTAATGCGATTTGTTGCAACAAAGGTTCACGAACAGTCTCATCCTGCAAAGCAAGAATAACGGGCAATGTAATATTGCCTTGACGTATATCTGAACCAGGAGGCTTGCCGATTTGTTTCTCTGTCCCGAATAAATCGAGCAGATCATCACGGATCTGAAAAGCCATCCCTACGTTATAGCCATATTGATACAAACGATTAACCGTATAGCGATCAGCTTCTGCAGCAGCAGCACCAAGCTGGCAGCTTACAGCAATCAGAAGAGCTGTTTTGCGCCGGATACGCAATAAATAGTTGCGGATGCTTTGCTCTGTATTAAAAAAGTCGCGGATCTGCTCCATTTCTCCAATACTCATCTGAACAAGCGCTTTAGACAGCATTTGATGAATAAAAGGATTGTGGATCTCCGTAGCAATCGTTAACGCTTTGCCAAAAATATAATCGCCCGTATACATCGCAATACGGTTATCCCATTTGGACTTGACCGTTAGCTGTCCGCGCCGTGTAGATGCATCATCAATGACATCGTCGTGCACAAGTGAAGACATATGTATAAGTTCAAGCGGGACCGCTATTTTTTTCAACACTTCAAGATTGTATTCACCGAACTTGCCTGCAAGCAGAACAAATACGGGCCGAAGACGCTTGCCTCCCGCTTTTAGTAAATGAAGCGACGTTTCAGTGATTAAACCATCATCTGAGGATACACTTCGCTCCAACTCAAGTTCTATTTGATTGATATCGCCCTTTAATTTAGAGAAAATGTCTAGTAGTTTCATTCTTTCACCTATTCGGCAGATTGGTCTTCGTTATAATAAGTCAGGTTAACCTCGTGTTCCAGTAGACCTAGTTGTTTGGCATAACGGAAATATAGAGATAAACCCTCCCGCTGCTTATGGCCGAAATCGTATTGCAGACTTGTAAAGTACATTTGCCAGTAGGAAGAATCTCCGCCCAGCTGAATGCATGCTTTGTTGATTATAGGGGTCAGCTCGGCTAAGCTTTGTTGCTTGCTAGCCAGAAAAGCATGATGCAGCGCTCTTATCCTATTTGGTTGCGCAGCAACAGCTTCCTTCCTCGCCGCAACAACCGCATAAGTCATAGCAAGTCCGGTCCATTTGTTCCAGAGACCACCTAGGTCAATGACATGCAGCCCTCTGTCAGTCCATGAGGCTGCGATTGCAGGATCACCTATCAATAAAGCGCCATCCGCGGATTCCAGCATTTGGTCAATATCCGGTTCCGCTGGTTCATAAATGGGGTTGTGTTCAAAATAATAAGCCATCAAAATTTTCAATAAATTAACCGATGTTGCTGAAGCCGTTGTTACAGCAATTCGCTTCGGTCGAGCAACTTCCATTGGCTCCTTCAGAAACAATAAAATGGAATTCACATTGCCTTCTGAACCTACAGAAAGATCTGGAAGCAGAACATATTGATTACAATGCAGCCCATACGAGAAGGAAGAAATAGCTGACACTTGAAGCTCGCCTTCCTGAAGCATCCGATTGAGCTCCGAAGGTACTCTTGAGATGACCTCTATTCCTGCATGCTCCGTATAAGACTCCAAGTGATGATATAGCGGCCAAGCATTCGTATAATCAATTCGTCCGACAGAGAGCGGGCTATTAAAGTTGTTGTTCATGATGTTGATCTCCCCATCTTCTATAAAGAGTATGCTCGATTGACATGTTGTCTAGCACTTTACCAACTAAAAAATTAATCATCTCATCCATTGATTGTGGTTTGTAATAAAAAGCAGGCATGGCTGGAATGATCCGTACACCTAAGCGAGATAACTTTAACATATTCTCTAAATGTATAGCGTGAAGCGGGGTTTCCCTAGGAACAAGCAGCAGTGGTCGTCCTTCCTTCAGCATCACATCACCAGCACGTGTTAATAAATCATCAGATATGCCGTTGGCAAGTGAAGCTAATGACCCCATTGAACAAGGAATGATAACCATGCCTTCCACCCGAAAGGAACCACTTGCAATGGCAGCGCCTATATCTGCATTGGGGTGAAACTGAAGCTGTCCTGATGACAGCTCTTCACCGAATAACTGTTCTAGTGCAGACTGCCTTCGTGATGTTTCCCATCCAAGCTCCTCTTTCAATACACGCCAACCCGCTTCCGTTACAACGAGATGAACAAGTATACCAGCGCCAAGAAGCTCTTCAATTAGACGAATGCCATATATAGCACCGCTAGCTCCGGTGATGCCCACTACCCATCGTTTAGAAGTGCGAGTTATTGATCCTTCTACCATCGGCGAAGCACCACCAGGTCAACGAAGGTGAATAGGAACAACAGAACACTTAATGTACCATTCATTCCGAAGAATGCGATTTGAACGCGGGACAAGTCATTTGGCCGTACAAGATAATGCTGATAGAACAAAATAACGATAGCTATCACAGTTCCGACCAAATATGCCCAGCTTAAATCGGTTAACCAGAATAAAGTGATGAACAAGATGGCTGTAATGATGTGAAAAGAACGTGCGATCCACAAAGCTCCAGTAAGACCGAAGCGCGCTGGAATGGAATGAAGCCCTGCTTTGCGGTCAAATTCGAAATCCTGTGTCGCATATACGATATCGAAACCTGCAATCCATAAGGCTACTGCTAGATAAAGAAGCCATGCTGAAATGTCTAGCGATCCCGTAACAGCTATCCAGCCTCCAAGCGGCGATAATCCAATCGTAAAGCCTAATACGACATGGCATAACCAGGTGAATCGTTTGGTGTATGAATAAAGTACGAGCAATACTACCGCTATCGGCAATAATTTAACTGCTATAGGAGCTAGGTTAGCGGCAGCGATAAACAACATTGCAAATGAAACGATAATGAAAAGCAGCACTTCCGCAGACTTCAGCAACCCGGCAGGCATTGCTCGTGTCTCTGTTCTTGGATTGCGTAAATCAATCGCTTTATCGATAAGTCTATTCAAGCTCATTGCCGCACTTCGTGCACCGAACATTGCAAGAGAGATCCAACCGATCTCAGACCAAGTTGGCATGCGGTCCTCCATCATTACGGTTCCTAGTATTGCTCCCATAAAGGCGAACGGTAATGCAAATACGGTATGTTCAAATTTAATCATTTCAAGAATAATACGAAGTTTACGAAACATAGCTAGTTATTCTCCTTTGTGCCGATATGCAGTGCAGCGATGCCTCCCGTTAACGGGTACGCTGTCACTTGCTTAAGCCCGGCTTTCCGGAACAATTCAGATAATTGCATCAAATCGGGAAACCCCTTCAGCGAGTCCGGAAGCCATTTATATTCTTGGAACCGCTTAGCAACCAATTTGCCCATAAGAGGCAATATTCGTTCGAAATACAGATAATAAAGTGCTTTGAATGGTTGCCAATCTGGCTTGGAGAGCTCTAGACATACAACTTGTCCACCAGGCTTGACGACACGCTCCATTTCTTTCAGAACTTGCAAATAGTCTGGAACATTCCTTAGTCCGAATCCGATTGTTACATAATCAAAGACATTGTCATCGAACGGCAGCTGCATCGCATTGCCCTGAACCAAAGTGATTTGCTCATCCAATCCTTGCTTCTTCACTTTAACTTTACCAACATCAAGCATATTTTGACTGAAATCAAGACCTGTAATTGCGCCTTTTCCACTTGCTTCAGCCAAAGCAATCGTCCAATCACAAGTACCGCAGCATAAATCCAATGCTGTTTCACCCGATTGTACATTCATTTTGCGCATCGTAAATTTCCGCCATGCTTTATGTCTTCGGAAACTGAGCAAATCATTCATAAGATCATACTTGGGAGCTATATTCTCAAATACGGAATGTACATGTTGTTTCGAATTTGTATCCATTTCTATTAGGTCACCCATTCTCATTAAAGTGCGGGAGCCGGTCTGGCCATCTTAACCAAAAATGCTTCCGTAATATGTTGCAATACTTCCGCAATCTCATCTGATTGCAATCTTGAAGCGATCGAACGCACACCTTCGACAGCTTGTTTAAGTTTAGAAGCCAATAGGTGACGAACCTTATATTTCTCAAGCATTGCATTCACGAGCACAGACTCCTGAGGATTATGCTGAAGCTGATGCTGCTCCTCTTCCGTTCCTTCTTGCATGACATGCCAATAAGCCCAGCTCCTAGGAAACTGGTCTGTTGATTCGGTTCTGTTCATCTCTTCCAAGACAGCTTCACATCGGCATAATCCACGCAGCACCTCTGGCCATATTCGAGATAAATGGCCTTCAAGCACACTGGAGAATGCTTCAAGCAATTCACTCTTCAGCTGCACGATTTGACTTAAGTATTCGTCTGCCGTTACTTTTAATTGATTCATCTTTATATAAAAGTTCATCTTTAAGCGATTGACCTCGCTAACAGCGACACTAATCTTTGAGATCATTTCAATTTGTCCAGCCTGTGACAAAAGTCGGTAGTAATTAGCGCTGAAGTAATCCCCTGCCAGTATTTTCAACTGACGCGATCTCATCTCGGTCTCTGAGATTCTGACTGTCTCCGTATCTATCCGTTCGTGCGTATCGATAGCTAATTGAACAAGTGCAATTACAAGGGTGTACAACTCACTTTGTTGTGCTGTTGAATGATTCTGATTAAGAAGACTGTAGAGCAGCCGTAATCGGGAATCGGGAAACGCTGGCAAATCCGTGTGCATGCGAATCATGTCATAGTCTACGTATTTTTTCGAGATTTCGTTGATACGGTATGGTTTCATGGGGTAAGCCTCCGAACATTGAAGCAGGAATCGCCTCTCAATAATCTAAACTATTATAGCACAACTTTATAAAAGAGCATACGATTCAACTGCTATTGCGTTTTCAGAGGTACTGTTGAATAAACATCAGCTGGTCCAAACCTTTTTTCCCACTCGTTAGTAAAGCTGATCCGCAGATGATTTCTCCACTGTTCATCATGAATAGGATCCGCCTGGCCAAGCTCGTCTAATTGATCTACCAGCCAGCTGTCTGTCCGTCTGATATCAGAAGCGAACAACAGCTTGCTTGTCTGATTATCGTCATCTTCTGTCACATAACGGATCAATATTCGATTCACATTTTCCATTTGTACAAAAGATAAACGAATAAGCTTCTCTATATCATTAAACCATCGCTTTGGCTGCTCATAGTCATTGCTCACCTTCAAATCAACAGATAGAATAGCATGATTCCACTCCACCTTGGTCAAATGTCCCGATAATTGAAGACCAATCATCACATCCACCAAATTGCCATTGTTAAGCCGCTTGGCCGCAGCCGGATAAAAGACAGCGACCTCCCCTTTATTCTTGCCTGGAGTCGTTCCAGAATGGGGCAGCCATGAAATCGCAACCGTAATTAGTAAGGTGATGACAAGTGCCGTTATATAAGGTTTGGCAATTCGCATTTCTCTTCCTCCCAGCATAGCTTGCTTACTTGGTTATGTATCTCAAGTTTGGACGATCCATATTATCCTCATACCCCATTGTACAAACAAAAGAACCAAGCTATGCCGACTGCACAAAAAAACTCCCTCTCTGCATCTTGCAGAAGGGAGTTTGCTTTGCTTATTGATCGGTTTCCATCGTACCGTATTTCGTCATTACAATTGCTTTACCGCGAATTTTAATCGCAGAGGTATGGTTAGTGAACTGGGCAATCATAATCTCATTCTTGTCCAGCTTCTCTGTATGATGAAATTTCGTATCCTGTCCACGAGTCAGACCGATAACTTGAACTCCTTGGTCCTTGGCTTTAATGACAATATATTCGGCTTGATTAAGCTCCATCTAAATCCTCCTTAAAACTAAGCTTGATCGGGTAATTCCTGCGTTATGTATACTACTGCCAGCTTTATTCATTATAAGAGGGTCAGTTCAACTTGTAAAGAAGCAGTCAGGTAAGGTCGAATAATAACGAAAACGCCCGAACGATAATCGTCCGGGCGCAGCGTAATACTGAATTAACTTGTCATATACTTAATTGGAAACGAGGTCTTTAAGAGATTTACCTGGCTTGAAAGCAGGCATCTTGCTTGCTGCAATATCAATCTCTTCACCAGTTTGCGGGTTGCGACCTTTACGAGCTTGACGCTCGCGCACTTCGAAGTTCCCAAATCCAACTAGTTGAACTTTATCACCGCTCTGAAGGGCATCAGAAATGGCGTCAAATACAGCATCAACTGCTTTCGTCGCGTCTTTCTTTGAAAGATCGGATAATTCAGCTACTTTAGAAATCAAATCAGTTTTATTCATTGTTTCACCTCCCCTGATAGGCAAATGAAGAGTCATCTTATCCCTCTTATTCACTGAAAACTTCAAAATTATACCTTATCTTTAACAAACTTATAGTAATACAGCCAATTCTTAATTTCAAGTGGTAGTCATGCATTTCATAAATGCAACCCCATATTAGCGCACAGCAAGAGCCGCCCCCTCCTTTATTGGAGAGGACGACTTAGCGACAGTCCAGCATTTATCAAGGGCTATAATATGATAGCGATCAAGCCGCCGGACCCTTCGTTAATGATTCTGCCAAGCGTTTCTTGCAGCTTGTAGCGAGCATTATCCGGCATCATCGCAATTTTGCCTTGGATGCCTTCTCTTACTAGCGA
Organism: Pristimantibacillus sp.; assembly: GCA_048976605.1. Lineage (GTDB taxonomy): Bacteria > Bacillota > Bacilli > Paenibacillales > Paenibacillaceae > Pristimantibacillus. Next base: position 67,819 of record JBHGUX010000038.1, read on the forward strand.
ATGGAGGGAACGACCGAATATATCGGATTCCCAAATCTTGATTGGATCAGCCTCGAAGTCTTGCATTAAGTAGCGTACCAGCTCTTCTGTCTGTTTCTCCGAGCCGATGATCGGCGCGAATTCTGACTCGACATCCACTCGAATCATATGGATAGAAGGCGCTGTTGCTTTGAGTCTGACACCAAAACGTGATCCTTGACGGATGAGCTCAGGCTCATCAAGCTGCATCTCCGCTAACGTTGGTGCAGCGATACCGTAGCCTGTTGCTTTAACCATCTCAAGCGCTTCGGCAAATCTGTCGTATTCCCGTTTGGCATGGGAAAACTCCTGCATGAGCTGAAGCAAATGATCTTTGCCGCGAATTTCGACGCCAACCACTTCCATGAGAATTCGGTCATACAATTCATCTGGAGCATACAGGTCAATCTCAGCTACACCTTGCCCCATATTCATACCGCTAAGACCAGCACGAGCAATGAAATCATAATCCATAAATTGAGAGACGACTCGGTCGACATCTCTTAACCGACGGATATCTTTAACGGTATCGCGAACAGAGTTCTCATAATTGCTGCGCAGCCAATGCTGTTCATTAAGAACCATAACCCAGCTTGGCAAGTTCACGTTCACTTCATGAACAGGGAACTCATACAGCACCTCACGAAGAACCGAGATCACTTCTTCTTCACCCATCGTGGCCACACTAAGTGTGATGACCGGTATATCGTACTTGGTCTGAAGCTCGCTGCGCAATTGTAGCGCTTCTTCACTGCGCGGGCGCGTCGAGTTAATAATGAGTACGAATGGCTTGCCTACTTCCTTCAGTTCATTAATGACACGCTCTTCTGCCTCAATGTACGAACTGCGTGGAATCTCAGCAATTGAACCATCTGTCGTCACTACTACACCAAGCGTAGAATGTTCTTGTATCACTTTTCTTGTTCCAATCTCCGCTGCTTCTTGAAACGGAATTGGCTCGTCGAACCAAGGCGTTGTAATCATGCGAGGGCCGTTCTCATCTTCATAACCTTTTGCACCCTCAACGGCGTACCCTACACAATCAACAAGTCTGATGTTTACCTCAAGACCTTCACTTACCTTCAATTGTACCGCTTGATTAGGTACAAATTTCGGTTCAGTCGTCATGATTGTCTTACCTGCGGCGCTTTGAGGAAGTTCGTCAACGGCTCTAACACGATCGGCTTCATTCGTAATGTTAGGAAGCACAACCGTTTCCATAAACCGTTTAATAAACGTTGATTTACCCGTTCGGACTGCCCCTACAACACCGAGGTAAATATCCCCACCGGTTCGCTCGGCAATGTCCTTAAAAATGTCCACTTTCTCCACTGAATATCCCCTCCCAATTGATTTCCCGGTTCGCCGCCTTCCACCGGACAAGAGGGCAGGCCAGCGACGCAACTCGTACAGCTTTTTGGACTAGTAATAGCATATTGTCCATACTCTCCGATTATGACGATTCCTTTAGCGAAATCTTTTTCAACCGGGTCACGTTCTTGCCCTTCCAAGATTGAGTTATATGAGAGAAAATGAATTTCTATACCAATTGACCACAATGACTTTACTATCCTTGTCTAAAGAGAGATGAATTTATGGCACAAAAAAAAACCTCCTTCTCCATCCGAATATGGATAGAAAGGGAGGTTTTACAACGGTTTGCGATTATGGAGCTATGGCTTGCGGCTGATTGTCGATCCAATGATAGACTGGTGATTTGATAGGTACGAACATATCTGAATCCACTAAGAGAGTACGTAAATCGAATGATTCTTCATATTCGATATCCCCACTCTTCTGGACAGCTTGCATCAGTTCTATCCCATAATCGGTATAAACCTTTCCTTGCTCGTCTATAATAGCAGCCAAAGTCTGCCCTGAGAAATCACTTCGTATGGTTGGGGTTTTCTTTTTCAATACCTCATAATCGATATAATAATATCCTGGATAGGCTTGTTCGCCTTTAGGCAATTGTCCATCATGACTGAGAGAATAAGACTGGACCCAAGCTTGAATATCGTTTATTTGCTGGTAGTTAACGAGATTCATTAATTTCACAGCAGGCTTTGTTTCCTCGTTGATGATGAGAAAATAATAATTGCCGCCCTTTTCAAATGCTGCTGAAGGCAAGTCGCTCAAATAGCCTTTTTCTTGCAAGGGATGAAAATCAATAATAAATTTCTCATAGAGCGGGATTTCCGATGAACTATTTTTAATCGGGAGCATTCCTGTATCAGTCTGGTATTGTTCTATTGCTGCTTGTACATTACGTACAGCTTCCTTAGGTGGAATTTGATTCTGCTTCAACTGATCCTTGGGATACATGCATCCGCTTAATGCTACTAGTGCAATTACAATTACCATAAGAGATGCCATCCGCCGTACGGATCCAAGCAGCCCAATTCGAAACATCCGCATATCTTGTAAACCCTCCTAATTTTAATTCACCATAAATCATCATCTTGCTCAGCCTGTCTGGCAAGCTGGCGCTCCACCGCAGAACGAAGCGGATCCAATGGAATATCTACCTCTACTGTGCCCTTTACTCTTGCCTGACAGGAAAGACGGATATGCTGATCCTCTAGCCCTGAGAGCTTCCGCCGCTCTACATCACCTATCGGCATTAGCTCACTGCCTGGTCTAACCTTCACTTTGCACATGAAACAAGCCGCTTTCCCGCCGCATCTCGTTCTAATGTGTATACCTGCATGCCTGGCTGCATCAATGAGCGCAGTACCCGGTTTAACTTTAACCTTCTTGCCTGATGGCCAAAATGTTACTTCACTGCTCATAGCAGCACACTCACTGGTTCACCAATGATCCAATCATGAACATGCCTGATTGCTTCTTCGCTGAGATGATTGCGTTTCTCCAGCTGTGCCAACGCTTCTTGATGAGATTTCTCATCTGCTCGATAAGCCTCAATAATTAATTGAGAACGATCCGGACGATCCCTTAACACATTAAACCATAGCTCATGTGCGAGGGGAACGACGGGAACAGTAGCATCTTCACTTACATAAACCGAATCACTGTAAGGAAGAAGTAATGTTGCGACCTCCGTCTCGTACCGACAGCCATGTGCTTTTACCACAAACCCGCCAACGAGCTCTACCGATACACCATCAATATGAAAGTGGCATAACTTTGAACGATATATACCGCTTTCATCTAACAGCGGCTTATCTACCGCGAATGGTTGCAGCATGTCGTATAGACGATCGAAGTCGGCATCATCGCTGTATATATCCAAATCTCTAGGTTCGCTAGACAGCTTTAATCCACGAAGCATCAACCCCGCGCTGCCGCCGACAATCCAAGACACTTCACTCCCATTCGTTACCCGAACGATGGAAGTCAAAGCACTCTCGATTCGTCCTCTTACATCCATGACTTGCACTTCCTCTCAAAAATAAAACGACAACAGTGTTGCAAGCAGCCATTTTGCTTTTACTTTTACATAAGCTAATTAAAAATAAGGTTTATTGATTGCTTTAATGGCAATATCTCCACTCTTAATAACAGTCTGGCAAGCAAGACGGTAGCCTTCTTCGAACTCCTCAGGCTCCATACGGTCCCATTCGGCATCCGTAATGCCTTCCAGCCCTTCTGAGCCCTCTACAATAAAGCAGCGGCATCTAGCGCATGTACCACGTGTACAGGACGAGGACCAATCGACCCCATGCTTATGCGCCAATTTGAGCAGTGTCAAGCCTTCCTCAGATTCTACAATTGCTGTCTTTGTTCTTCCTTTTAATTCAATCAAGGAGCAATCGTTCCTTTCTCGTGCTTGTATGTATGCGTATGCTAATCAATTAAATAATGGCGAAAATTCCGTAAATAAAACCGATAACCAATAATACGAAAGCCACGAGCGATAAAATAAATTTAAGTACACCTTTGGTCTTCAATCGAGCAAACGAAACAATAACGGCGGCAATCGCCATTAGACCTATCCCCACAAGCGAAACCCACATCTTAGTCATCGGATCCATGAACAAATCTACTCCTAGTCTATATAGATAATGAATGCAGCCTTCATTATACCATCGACAGCAAAAAAGGACAAAAGCTGATAAGGCGCCGCCGCTGACATTAATTGCATCAGCAGCACCTTTTGCTCTTGCCCCGGTATATTTACTTTTTCATCATCATTTTCATTAGCGTTTCCATGTTACTAACATTCATTCCGCTCGCCTTAACCGCTTTAACAATATCGTTCACAGTCTTTTCAGCGACTGGAACTTTAGCCATATCCGACACTTGCTTAATCAGCTTGCGTAATTCCGCTTCGCTTTTCATCGTTTCATCCGTAACTCCGCTGGCCAATTTCTTGACTGAGTTCTCGGTAATGTTTTTGCCGGTTTTTTTGTTAATGGCGCCGAGCACATCTTTGGAAAGATTTTTATCCACCATACTTCTCCCCTCCCGAAATGATTGCTTCAGCAAACATGCCTCGTAAGCACTTGCTTAGAACATCATATGAGGAGGGCATTTAATTGGTGTAGGCGCATGTTCTATCCGATTTGTTCGTTTTCATTCGTTTTCAGACGGCCCATTAAGTTTTCTACGGCATCCTTTGGCGAAGCATTGGCGAACAGCACCTGATAGAGCTCTGCAGTTATTGGCATTTCCACTTGATATTGTTCTGCAAGATCATGGGCAGCTCTTGTCGTCTTAACCCCTTCAACTACCATGCCCATTTTATTGAGCACCTCATTAAGCGGAGTTCCATCAGCCAGCATCGAGCCAGCACGCCAGTTACGACTGTGCTTGCTCGTACAAGTAACAACAAGATCACCAACACCAGCAAGTCCGGCAAAAGTAAGCGGGTTAGCTCCCATAGCTGTTCCAAGCCGGCTAATTTCCGCTAGCCCTCTTGTTAGAAGTGCCGCCTTCGCATTGTCTCCAAATCCAAGCCCATCGGTAAGACCAGCACCAAGCGCAATAATATTTTTAATGGCGCCAGCTACTTCCACTCCGACGACATCTGGATTGGTGTATACACGGAAGTAAGTATTCATGAACGCATCTTGCGCTTGCTCTGCCGCTGCTATATTCTCAGAAGCAACTACGACAGTTGTCGGCTGCTTACGTATGACTTCCTCCGCATGACTAGGGCCGGATAAAACAACGATATCCTCTGATGAACGATCTAATTCTTCAGACAGCACCGTGGTCATTCGTTTGAGTGTCTCACCTTCAAATCCTTTAGTAGCATGTATGCATAAAGTATCCTTCGATAAATGAGGAGCTGCTTGTCTAGCTACCTCCCTCATGGCTGAAGAAGGTGCAACGAATAATGCGAGCTTGGCATCAAGCAACGCTTCCTTCATATCTGTTGTGGAGCGAAGATTAGCTGGCAGCTTAACACCAGGCAAATACTTTGGATTCTCTTGGTCGTTATTGATATGTTCTGCTTGCTCAGCATTCCGTGTCCATAACAACACATCATATCCATTATTCGCTAATACAGCAGCCAAGGCGGTGCCCCAGCTGCCTGCAACAAATACCGCAGCGCGATGCTTGTGCACCGTATTCAATACTGTCATTCGCCGATCACATCCCTTTCTTAGCACCAAGCTTATTCTCCGTCCCTTGAATTAGCTTAACAATGTTAGTCCGATGACGGAAAAACGCAAATAAACATAAAACTAAGCTAACGCATAATAAAGGGAGAGAGTTATGAATGAGTACGATAAAAACAGGTGTTAATGCAGCAAATAATAAGGAACCCAACGAAACATAACGAGTTAAAGCAATAGCCAATATCGCGATAAGACCAGCAAACAGTGCAGGTAAAAAAGCTAAAGTAGCCATTACCCCCACTGTTGTAGCAATCCCTTTACCGCCTTTGAACCGGAACCAAATCGGCCAATTATGTCCGACTATTGCTAATAGTCCACAAATGACCGCGGTCCAATCTCCATATTCGGCTGGTCCGAGCCAGCGGCCGATAAGAACAGCTACTATGCCTTTAGCAATATCCAAAAAGAACACAGTCAAACCGGGACCTTTGCCAAGTACACGAATCGTATTGGTTGCGCCAGCATTGCCGCTGCCATGCTGGCGGATATCAATTCCTTTAACCCATTTCGCTATGACGATACTAAAAGAGACAGAGCCTAATAAATAACTGACAACAATCGCTATTGCAGCATACACCAAGCTTCATCACCCCTAATCTTCGTCGGACTTCCGCCGAGTGAACAATCGGAGCGGTGTTCCTTCGAAATCAAATGCAGCGCGGATTTTGTTCTCCAAATAGCGCTCATAAGAGAAATGCATCATATCTGGATCATTAACGAATATAACAATCGTAGGCGGCTTCGTCGCTACTTGTGTCACATAGTTAATTTTCAGACGCTTGCCTTTGTCAGTTGGAGGCGGATTATAAGCAACAGCATCTCCTACGACATCATTCAACAAGTGAGTCTGAATGCGCATCGCATGCTGATTCGATACATGATTAACGACTGGAAGCAGCTTATGTAAGCGCGATTTCGTTAATGCCGACAAGAATACGATCGGAGCATAGGACATAAACAAGAAATGATCACGAATTTTTGTTGAGAAATCCTTCATCGTTTTATCATTTTTCTCCACAACATCCCATTTGTTCACTACAAAGATCGACGCTTTGCCTGCTTCATGCGCATAACCGGCAATATGTTTGTCCTGCTCAATAATGCCTTCTTCGCCATTAATAAGAACCAGCACGACATCTGCACGTTCGATGGCTTTCATTGCACGCATAACACTATATTTCTCGGTTGATTCATATACCTTACCGCGTTTACGCATACCTGCAGTGTCGATTAAGACGTAACGCTGACCGTCCCGTTCGAATGGCGTATCAATTGCGTCACGAGTCGTTCCAGCAACATCGCTGACGATTACACGTTCCTCACCAAGCAACGCATTAACGAGTGAAGATTTGCCAACATTCGGTCTGCCAATTAATGCGACACGAATAACATCTTCATCATAATTATCATCTTCAATTTCAGGCAGTTTCTCTACAGCTGCATCAAGAAGATCACCGATCCCAATACCATGAGCACCTGAAATAGCGATTGGCTCTCCGAACCCTAATCCATAAAACTCATAAACTTCATCCATACGATCCATATTATCGACCTTATTAACAGCCAATACGACTGGTTTAAGGGATCTGAATAGCATATGGGCAACTTCATCATCAGCATGTGTTAAACCTGCCTTAGCATCAACCATAAAAATAATGACATCTGCTTCTTCGATAGCAAGCTCAGCTTGCATGCGAACAGATTTCATAATTTCATCTTCACCATCAATTTCGATACCACCTGTATCAACGACGCTGAATGCTACACCATTCCATTCTCCAACACTATAGAGACGGTCACGGGTAACACCAGGCTTATCTTCAACAATTGCGAGTCGATCACCGACCACCCGATTAAAAATCGTGGATTTACCCACGTTCGGACGTCCGACAATTGCAATAACGGGTCTTGCCATAGTTGTTTTTCCACTCCTTCAGAAATACTCACGATTACCATCATAGCAAAAAACAGCGTTCTTGGCTAACTTTTCATCTTAATGGCAAATTATGAAGAGGATTTAAACCTTATTCAGGAGTACTTCCCCCTTTCTTTCGCCAAGATAAGGCAATGAATCTTTCTCCACAAATGCGCAGCAAGTTAAATAACACACTAATCATTCGCGCACATACATATGACACCCAGAAGCCATCCCACCATGCTAATGAACCGATATTCGCGACATATAGTCCACCCTGAAGAAGAGAACACATGATTTCCGAGAAAGCTGCCGAAAAAAGTAGAACGGTGAACTGATGCGTAGCTTTTGTCGAAAAAGCTGCAGCCAATAATCCTCCGAGCAATGGTGCGTCCCATCTTGGATCAAACCAAAAGAACACTGGATCTATCATATACATTTTACGAATGCTGCCCCAAATCATACCTGTAAGCAGAGCACAAGTAAGTAAATAATATTTGGAGTCCCACAGGAGCGGTCCTCTCATCGCCATCAAAGCAGCTGCCATCGCAACTACTACTCCTGCATGCAGGTTGATATCAATATGACCAACTGAAAATTTCATCTGAAAAAAATGCAGTATTACACAAACTATCGTTACTATGGTTAGCTTAGTCCGATTTAGACTTACCCCTACATAGTCAGACCACCCTGTTGCTATTAGTATAAGCGCAATTGTCATAATCCATAATGACACGTACCCCGCATTCAAAGCATGATCACCTCTTGTCGACCTATTATGCTCCAAATAAAAGGGGATATTCCTGATTATAGAAATCAGAAATATCCCCTAAGAGAAACTTATATGACCAAACCTAAAAGGTCTGTATTATTTCAATTTGCTCAGCTTATCGCCGAACCGCTCAGCCAGCGAATAGCTCATGCTTTGGCTGTTAAGGCTGACGTTTGGATTGTTACCCAAATCTTCTGGTCTTGGGGAACGCTCACGTTGTGGCTTGCCGCCTTGTCTTGGTGCTGATTGTTGTTGTTCAGTTTGCGCAGGTGCTTCTTCTGTTTCTTTAATGCTGAGGCTTACGCGTTTCTCAGCAGAATTGAAATCAAGAACCTTCGCTTGAACTTCTTGGCCTTCTTTAAGTACTTCAAAAGGAGTTGCAATGTGACGGTGTGCGATTTGGGAAATATGAACCAAACCTTCAACGCCTGGTGCGATTTCAACAAAAGCACCGAAAGTAACGATACGACGAACCGTACCAGTCACAACATCACCAATTGCGAATTGGTCTCCAGCAGTTTCCCAAGGACCTGGTTGAGCTGCTTTCAAGCTCAGGCTGATTTTGCCTGCAGTTGGATCAACTTTAAGCACTTTAACTGTAACCGCTTGACCTTCAGCTACTACATCCTTCGGATGAGCAACATGTTGCCAAGAAAGTTCAGAAACGTGTACTAGGCCGTCGATTCCGCCGATATCAACGAATGCGCCAAACGGTGTCAAGCGTTGTACTGTACCTTCAAGAGTTTGACCAACTTGAAGTGAAGACATCACTTGTTGTTTGGATTGTTCGAACTCAGCATCCAACACTTCTTTTTGGGAAAGGATGACTTTGCTGTTCTCACGGTCGATTTCTTTTACTTTCACGCGAAGCGTGCGTCCTTTGTAGTCGCTGAAATCTTCTACGAAGTGACGTTCTACCATCGAAGCCGGAATAAATCCGCGGATGCCAACATCGGCTACAAGGCCGCCTTTAACTACATCAGCAACTGCAACTTCGAATACTTCACCGCTTTCGAAACGAGCTTGCAATACATCCCAAGCTTTTTCGCCATCAATTTGACGTTTCGAAAGAACGAGTTTTTCTTTCTCGTCATCGATGCTTACTACTTTCAGCTCGACCTCTTGACCGATTTGAACAGCATCTGTTGCGTTCTCAAGCTGTACTGCAGAAAGCTCGCGAATCGGAATGACACCGTCATATTTATATCCAAGGCTTACATAAGCTTGGTTATCTTCGATTTTGACGATCGTGCCTTTAACGGTATCACCTTTTTTCAAAGACACAAAGTTGTCCATTGCTTCTTGCACATTGATTTCTTCTGACATTTGAAATAACCTCCTCAATTCATACCCCAACTTTATTTAAATCCGCTTGCGTCCTTAACGGTAAGCAGCATTTAAAACAACTGTTATTTGTTCTGATGACTGATCTCGCGAATACGAGACATGATAACTTCTGTAACCAATTCAAGCATATCTGGAGAAGAATCATTAATAAGTTCAGAAAGATCAATCGGTTTGCCATAAATAATTGTCATCTTGCGAAATGGCTTATAATTGCCAACAATAGCTACAGGTACAACTGCAGCGCCGCTTCTAATTGCAATCATTGCTGCGCCCTTCTTGCCTGCACCTTCAGAATTGTTTCTTGTTCCTTCAGGAAAGATCCCCATCACTTTACCTTCCTTTAGAAGGTTAATAGCCGATCGGATTGCATCTTTACTGACCCCGCCCCGTTTGACCGGAAATGCGCCAAGCGCTCGAATGAGCGAGCCGAACAGTGGAACATTGAATAGTTCTTGTTTGGCCATATAATGAACTTTGCGCTTCACCTTTATGCCTACTGTCGGTGGATCTAGAAGACTAATGTGGTTAGAGCATAACACGACCGGACCTTCGGCTGGTATGTTCTCTAGCCCCTTTGCCTCAAGACGGAACAGAGCATTGTAGATGACGCGGAGAAGGAATCTACAAAATCGATATAACATAGTTTACTTCGCCTCCGCCAATTTGGTTCGGCTTAATTTCACAATTGTCGTAACGACTTCGTCAATCGACATGGACGTACTGTCTAGAACGATCGCATCCTTCGCGCATACAAGAGGCGACAGCTCACGCTGTTCATCCAATCGATCACGTTCAGCTATTTCCTGTGCGAGTTGTTCCAGAGTGACCGTCTGCGTGTCTGAAGTTTCCTTGTAGCGACGAAGCGCTCGCTCTTGTACGGAAGCGGTAAGGAAAATCTTTAATTCGGCATTAGGCAATACATGTGAACCGATATCGCGTCCATCCATTACGACACCCTTACGTTTAGCCAATTGGCGTTGCGTAGTTCCCAGCACTTCTCTTACCGTTTCATTCGCAGCGATTAGTGAAACCATCAGCGTTACTTCACGAGACCGTATAAGATCGGTTACATCTTCACCGTTTAAATATACGATTTGTCCTCGTTCGCCCGGTTGCAGTTCAATGTTAAGCGTGCGGGCATGCGCTGCAAGCTCTTCATCTGCATCTGGCTGAATAGAGGCTCGTCTTGCACTTAAAGTAGCGGCCCGATACATAGCCCCAGTGTCAATATAAACATAACCTAGCTGTTCGGCAACCTTGCGTGCAACCGTACTTTTCCCTGCTCCTGCAGGTCCGTCGATCGCAATGTTTATTAGGTCGCTGTCACTGTCTTGCTGCATCACTAACAGTCAACCTCCTTATTAGAGATGGTTGGCCGAATGCTCAAAGATGCGACACAAACCTCTCAAGAAAAAAGCAGGCTCTGCCTGCGAACGTGAAAATTATACCACACTATGGACATAGATGCAAAAAAAGACGCCCGCTCTGTGCGGGGTTTCAGCTTTGGCCCTTGCTTTTTGAATAGAGCCATTATTCGAATGCTGTGCCTTCCCATCTGTCTATCCCTGTTAGCCATAGCCTCATAAAATCATTTTGCAGAACAATTTGCGATAGGACAACAGCTAGCAACAACATGATAACAATCATGCCCAAACGACCGCTGACAGCGTCCAGCATTTCCTTGAGACGCTTGTTCGTACCGTCCCTATCAGCTATATATTTCCTATAAACATTCCGAATAAGCTGCCGCACATAGCACTTCCTTTATCCTATATATGGATATCATTTCTATGAACGGCATGTCCTATTCAACGATTGCGAAAATCTAATTGTCTTTCAAAACAATATCTAATAATTTTTTGTCGTTCAGTATCGTTGATATTGACGAATTTAATCATCACATGCTTACGACCTGATTCCAAAATGATTACCCGAACAACCTCAGCTTTAAAGGAAGCATGCTCAAGTGAACCGTTCTTATAGGGAATGAGAACCCAGCAATCCAGCTCCATCTCTTGTTCGACAAGCCATTTGCTATCGCAATAAAACGAAATGCCTCCGCCGCCCACGTCATCTGTCAACGTAACGAAACGGATATGTTCGGCCATATTCACTGCAATCTCCAGCTCAGCTGGAACGCGCAAAAAATGCCGACGCTGAACTTTAGTAATACGATCACGTTCCGGCTTCCTAATCTTAATCAAACGAATTGTGTCGTCTCGAAATCCAATAACATGTGAATCAAAGTAGTTTTTAATACCGTCTTCCGTAATAAAGTAAACCGATAGCTCGTCCCCTAGAAACATTCGTTTCAAGCGCCCTGTTTCGACATTGAGCGGATTTTCAATCAGTAAACCATCTTCCAGTTCATCAGCTATTCTTGCTTTGTATTCGACTGCTGCCTCCGCTTCATCGGATGAAGCAATCTCGAAATATAACATTTGGTTTACTCTAGGTAACAATTGGCTCCCCTCCCATATTGGTGTCATTATATCACACCCGAATAAAGGGGAGCCATATCGTTATTTGTCAGAACTTGCTGCTTTATCTTGGCGAGACATCTCTTCGATGGATTCTTCCAATCCTGTCTCTGCATTGATATAAATGCGGTACTGCGAACCGTTAATTTGGCCGCTGTACTCGTAACAAAGTACTTCTTCTCCGATATCACTCATGATTAAAGCAAGCTGTTCCTTCGTCACTTTCATTTCTGAATTTAATGCTTTACGAGCTTCTTCTTTTGTAAGCTTTGCCTTGGGCAAATTACGTTTGTGATGCTCATAAACATAATCATTGGCTTGGAGACCTACAGCTTCTCCGTTATCCAAAGCAACTTTCACTTTCAGCTTATCGGGGTATACCAGCACACCGTCTTGCATCGTTACATAAGTCAAAGAAGCAGTATTCTTAAATTCGTCATAGCTCACAGCTTGCATATCTTTGAATCCATGGTCATTCAAAAACTTATCCGCTGCCTCACGCGCCTGCTGCAAATTCAATTGCTTCTCCCCAATTTCCCGAGAATCCATGAACCATAGCAATTGACCGCCCTTTTGCGTGTAATCCATCTGTAATCGATTGCCCGATTTGGAATCCATGACTGTTGCTGAAAAAGAAGGGAAATCTGAATCCTTCCCATTTTCGACAACTTTAATATCAGAAGCATTCTTGCCTACAAATTCTGCAGCATGCTTCTTGATATCTTCTACTGTGACTAGTTTTCCGCCCAACATGTTAATCGTTCGCTTCTGATACATAGTAGTCACCGAAGGTCCCCAATTAATTTCTGGATACTGACTGACTTTATTATCAACTGTCTTGAAACCATCGATAATCGTCGTGTCACCTTTCGATTTTGCAGATGCCAATGCAATCTCGACATCCATCCAACGCAAATTATTGCTAAGCACTTTATCTTGCATGCCTAACAAATCCTTCGAAATTTCTTCTGATTTGGCGTACAACGTCTTCATTGTCTTGAATTCCTCATCCGTTAGAGGCTGTTTAGTCAAATCTCTTACTGAGGTCTTATAGGCAAAATTAGCTATTCTCGATAGAAAGTCTTCCGCTTCATGGAACGGCAGCAAGGTCAATGGCAACTGATTAATTTCATTCTGCGCCTCGCCAGTCAGCCGCCATACGTTAACTAAACCTTTACGCTGATATCCTTGTGACGTCGAATTAACAGCTAATGTATTGCCTAATTGCTGATGAACCTGTTCTACATGATAAGTCAGATCATGAAAAGCGCGTTGATACTGATTTTCCGCCTTGATCAGAATCGAGTTTTTCTCTTGATGCTCTTGATAGCCCCAATAAGCAGAGCCAATTAATAAGAGGGTCATAACGGGGAACAACACCGCACTTAAACGTTTATACATAGCAAAAAGCTCCCTTCTTGTGCAAAACCTAGTGTTAGTTTGGTTTGCGTAAGGGAGCTTTATGCATCTGTACTAAATACTGTGTTCTTCAATATCCAAGTCATTGCTGTTTTCACAAATACATTGTTTAAATCCGGTATCAATCGTTCCATTGTCGCGTCGTCCGCGAAGCACAAACTTTTCTCCGCATACATTGCATCTTATGGTTACTTTAATTCGCAATGCTTCCATCCATACCTCCCAAATCCATAAAAAGTAATTATTTGTAAGTATGGACGGATGTTTTATAGTTTAACCTCATCTTCGCGAGCAAGAAAACGAAAAGGTGATCGGGCATTTGCTCTTTGCATTTTATGCAAGCCCCAAATCCACAGAGCAATCATAAATGGAATAATAAAATACATCCAGTTCGTCTTCAGTGTAATCATCATCCAGTCATAGGTTCCGTGCAGGAGCAGCGGCAAACATAAAGAAATCGTTAAAAATGCTCTCCGTTTCTTAGTATTCGCGAATTTGGCCTTACCAAGATAATAGCCCATCATAACACCGAACAGCGCATGAGCGGATACTGGAAGCAAAGCTCTAGCCAGCAGTGTTCCAAATGTCGCCGGCGAATAGATCGCATACAAAACGTTCTCTAGCGTCGCAAAGCCCAGTGAAATCGATGCTGCATAGACTATGCCATCATAGGGCTCGTCAAATTCGGTATGGTTATAGATTATATGATATAACACGAACCATTTCACGAATTCTTCCACGCCAGCGGACTCAAAGAAGGAGAATAGAACTGGATTCTCACCCCACCACATTTGCAACCCTCGTTGCACAACGACGATTGGCACGACAATGAGTACGCCAAGAAAAAACATTCGAATAACCATATGGATAGGCTCAGAGTCGTAACGATCCTTTAAATATAAATAGGTGAGCAGCGAAACGCCAGGCGCTACCGCTGCTGTCAATACAGAAAACAAAAGCATTTCGTCGTCCACCTCCAAACATTGGCCTAGGGCAAACTAGACCCACCCTCGATAACGTACAGCCTCTGCCATTTTGCGAACACCTGCCATGTAAGCAGCTAATCGCATATCTACTTTTCTTGTTTTATGAATTTCATACACTTGTTCAAAGCCGCGAATCATCATCTGGCGAAGTTTATCATCTACTTCATTCTCGCTCCAATAATATCCTTGATTGTTTTGAACCCATTCGAAATACGAAACGATGACACCGCCAGCACTCGCAAGTACATCTGGAACCAGCAATATGCCGCGCTCCGTTAATATTCTCGTGGCTTCTAATGTCGTTGGACCATTAGCTGCTTCCACAACGATAGCTGCACGTATGTTTGCTGCATTATCTTCCGTTATTTGATTCTCAATTGCAGCAGGAACCAATACATCACATTCCAGCTCCAGCAATTGATCATTCGTTATGGTTTTCTGGAATAAATTAGTTACATTACCGAATGAATCCCTTCGGTCAAGCAAGTAAGGAATATCTAACCCTTCCTCATTATACAACGCTCCGTTCACATCGGATATACCAATTACACGTGCGCCGGCCTCATACATGAATTTGGCCAAGTAGCTGCCCGCATTCCCAAAGCCTTGAATAACGATTCTCGCGTTGTTTATTTCAATATTTCTCAGTGCTAAAGCTTCGTGAATAATAAGCACTACACCCCGAGCTGTCGCTGTTTCACGGCCTTTCGACCCGCCTAGTACAATTGGTTTGCCAGTAATGAAACCTGGTGAGTCAAATTCTCTAATCCGACTATATTCATCAAGCATCCATGCCATAATTTGGGAGTTCGTCATGACGTCGGGTGCAGGAATGTCTTTCGTAGGACCAACAATTTGACTAACTGCACGCACATATCCGCGACTAAGCCTTTCTAATTCGCCAAACGACATTTTTCGCGGATCGCAAATAACGCCGCCTTTTCCGCCGCCATACGGTAAATCAGCAATACCGCATTTCAAGCTCATCCAGATCGATAAAGCCTTGACTTCATTTTCAGTAACGCCGGGATGAAATCTGACCCCGCCTTTCGTTGGACCCACAGCATCATTATGCTGAGCACGATATCCGGTAAATACACTAGTCTTGCCATTATCCATCTTCACGGGAATTCGAACCGTAAGAAGCCGCAACGGCTCCTTTAACAATTCAATCATATCTGCATTATACCCCAATTTTCGCAATGCCTGCTCAACTACAATTTGTGTAGACTGTAAAACATCATGTGATTTCATATCAGTCATGCTGCCCTCCACCGCCTTTGTCTACATGTAATATGAACGTGTAATCCAAACCATATTCGAAGGTTGTTAACTATATACATACAAGAAGAGCATCCTGCAGACGCTTATTCGCCTGCCGATGCTCTATCCAATGCACTTCTCAATTGTAGAAATGAGAACATATTTCCTTTACTGCAGATTCGGGCATAATTACTTTTCCGTATTCCTCAAGCACCGCATAGGTAACTGAAGTCGCTTCACCATATTCAGCCAATAAAGCGATTACTGCATTATGCCTGGATGATTCTATTAAAGCCGGTTCAAGGGCAAGTATATATTTCCCGTTGTAGGCATATAGACGACCATCCTCTGTCAAAGCGGCCATTTGCAGCCCTTTGCATACGTTAATAACATCCTCAAAATCTCGGAATGAATACATGACAATATCACTTTGTTCCATTGTCACTTCCATCTCGTATATCTCGTCTTCCGTGTCTTCGTCATCGGTAGCTTGTTCATCGGATTGACCGTTCATCTTGCCACGGGTGACAATCACTACCATTCCTTGGGCCGGGAGAGCAAAGACTTCGACCGCCAATGGGCCGCTAGCATCGAATCCAAGTTCACTATAAGCTTGATCCATCATTTCACTGAATAGTTCGTGTACTTTTGGAATTTCGCGCCACATGTCTTCCTTTTGGATCCCCCGTTCCAACAGGTCGTCGAACGTCAGGAAAATCCGAATCTTGTCCTGACTCAGTCGCTCGATCTTCATGACAGGATCCTCCTCTGCAGCATCTGTTGTAACAGCGTATGAAATTATTAAGAAGTTGTGATCAAATTGATCAAATCGTGCTATGTAACTACTTTATCATGTATGTCCTCGGAATGCACCTAAATCAGGCAAAAAAAGAATCGTTTGAGCTGCGTTTTAGTTGCGCAGCATCAAGCGATTCTTTCGTTTCAATTCTAGCTATTAATGGGTTCTTGATGACGATTCCGCTAAGATTTGATTCGTCTGTTCTCTCAGTTCGGGATCACTGTTAATAATACCTTCAATTTGTGACCAATCACCTTTTGAGCTCTTAGCGGTACCATTTGAATGCTTTGGGACTGAGGTTGCAGCCTGCGCTTGCCACTTTCCATTCATCATCATCGACATTGCCTTTTTACCCATAGTTGCACATGCACTGGATATGGCACTTGAAGCCATAGCTGCCGTACCTGGTCTTTTACGTGCAACATATAGTGCAGCAACCATTCCTACTGCCCCTCCAAACAAAAATCCGCTTAGCTTCATAAAAGTTGGAGACCTCCTTCAAGATGCAATTTCATTCATTATTTTGACCTTTCACACCCTTCATCATCCTATTTAAAAAAAGGAAACCGAGTTTAGGCTATGAAATCCAAATATGCTACAATTAAGGCGTTTCGTACATACAGCATTGATAAACGGAGGTAATAATGATCATGAACATTTTTAAAGTACGCAAATTAAATGCCGCTGTTGCCCTATTGGCAGTCGCATTGCTAGCTTCTTGTGGTGGAGGCAATGAAGATAAGGAAAGCAATTCGACAGAGCAATCTAAAGCTACCAACAGCACTTCGATTACACAACCATCTGAACAAGCGGTGATTGCGCCGCAAAGCACACCAGAAATTACACCCCAAGTTTCTGAGCCAATTGCTGCTGCAACACCAACGGTCGCAGCAAAGCTTTATAAAATGAACGAGGTTTACCGATTCGTACCCATTGATGAACAGAAGACAACGAACAAAGTCGTTCTCCTATCCTTTGATGACGGTCCCAAAGATGAAGCGGTGTTAACTAATATGCTCGACACGTTGGATAAACATAATGCCAAAGCGATCTTTTTCGTAAATGGCTATCGGGTTGAGAAAAACCCTGAATTGTTAAAGCTTATCCACGAAAGAGGTCAAACCGTTGGCAACCATTCTTGGGATCATATTGATTTAAAGAAAGAAGAAATTGCGAAAATTGAACAACAGATCGGTGATCTGCAAGCTGATGTTGAAGCGATAATTGGAGAAGCCCCACAGTTCTTCCGTCCTCCTTATGGATCTGGCGGAGATAAAGTGAAGGAAATCGCAAAAAACCACGGCATGTTATTCATGACGTGGTCGAATGGTTCTCTAGATTGGGAACAAAAGTCCCCAGGCAAACCCGATGAAGTAATCAAGAATGTCCTTGAGCAGCTTCATCCAGGCGCTAATATATTGATGCATGAATTATCGTGGACGGCTGAAGCTCTAGATGGTTTGTTAACTAAGCTTGAAGAGATGAGCTATGGCTTTATTGACCCCTCCACCATTGCTGTTAATCCGTAAATCTTGTCCCATACCAGAATAATCCAGCAACTAAACTAACAAACAGTATAAACAGTACATTATAATACCATTTCGTTACTTTCTGAGCACTAGAAGGAAATTTTTTTCTTCTTGGAGGCAGCAGCTTCTCAGCATTTATATCGGTTTCGATGCTGGTCGGCTCTGCTGCCTTATCATGATGATGTTTTCCCCTCGAACCGAATTTCTTAACCCTGCTCATGACTGATCTACTTGCTCCTTTCTGAATCGAATAATCAGACCCATAATGAGATCAACTAAGAAATGTGCGATGATTGGGGCCCATAACGTTCCTGTCTGAATATAAATCCAACCTAAACCATAGCTTATTGCAAATACAAGTCCCGTAGGGATCCAATGTTTTAAATATCGGACATGTATAGCAGCAAATATTATACTTGTCCAATAAGGACCGAATGCATGCTGAATAGCTCCGCGAAAAAGCAGTTCCTCACAAACCGCCACCACAAAAGAAAGTACAACAATATGCCACACCGGTCTATTTCGGAAAATACGATCATTTACGCCGCCATCATCTGAAGCCTCTTCTGGCACCCATCGTGATATGAGCAGATCTACAACGATAACAGCAGCAGCCAAACCAAGCCCCCACCAAACAAAAGTGAGTTGATTTTGCATTTTAAATAATTCAATTAGATTTTGGTGCTGAAATAAAACCCATATCAAACCGATAATAAAAGTAAGCGCTTGTGTCATGTACAAATTGATGAGAAGCATACGGTCATCAAGCTGATCTACAGTCACTTTGCGCACACGGATTTTACGGATGTCAAATTTTTTCATAGTTTCCCGCCTGTCTAGAAGGTTCATATTTCATTTTATGATCTTTTCACCTATACTGATATGGCACAAACGACAGCATCCATATATTACATAAAGGGAGATTTGTTATGGAGAAACGTTTAACTCGTTCTGCAATGTTATTTAGTCTAGGATTTATTTTCATGCTCGTGTTCGCGGTTAGCGCCTTTTTTTACGGCGTTAAAATTGGATCCGCTAAAACAGAAGAGAGATTCGAGCAAGCCCAGCAGTCCAATTCGAAAGACAAAACGGCAAGTCCTTATCAGCAACAAGATCTAGTATCCTACTATCATACCGTATTTTTACCTTATCGTGAATTTCAAACGGAATGGTTTAATTCTATGAACAAATTAACACAAGGTCAAACGACAGATGCTAGGTCTACTTTCAAAGATTTGGCTAATCTAGCAAAACAAAAGAATAAAGAAGCCTCATCATTTGATATGCAAAAATCGCCATTGCTGGGTGAAGCGCAAGTTAATACTATTAGAAGCTTGGAATTATTCGAGAAAGTATCGAATGAAGCAGCTTCAAGTTCCAAATCATTAACTGCTTCCGAGCTCCAACAGTCCATAACGAAAAAAGATTCTTACATAACTGCTGTAAACCAATCACTTATAGCTCAGCAAGCCTATTACTCGGCCATGTTGAAGTGGGGCTCCAATGTTGATCCTAATATTCCAGGAGAATACAAGCTCCCGAGTATTCTTGAGATCAATCAATGGAAAGAACTACCTCTGACCGTGAAAAATAAGTTGATGTCAGATCAATTGTTGTCTCGCAAACAATTAACATCTTACTATCCGCAAGATATAACAAGCCGTGTTGATGAATTTATTAATTCCGGACAACCAGCAAAAATGAAAGTTCGCTCAATCTCAGCTGTTGTCGAATTGCTTATCAATACTGAAGCTGTTAGAAGCGGTGATTTCACCAATAATAAGGCCAAACTGTATGAGAAAGAAATACTTCCTCTACTGCCTTTCTTCTACCCAGTAAATTCTTAACTGTCAAGCTGTAATCTAATCGTATTGAAAACCTTGTAACGAGGCTATGGCTGCCATCCCGCCGGTAACATTGTGGAGGTTGTTATAGCCTTGTTCTTCTAAGTAGCGGCATACCGCTGCGCTTCTAACCCCATGTGCGCATACAATATAAAGCGGCTTGTCATCACTGAGCTCCCCTAGCCTATGAGGAATCGTATTCATTGGTATTAAAACCGAAGCTTCCATATGATAATAATCCCATTCATGTGGCTCTCGAACGTCAATAATTTGATGGGACTCTATAATTCCCTCTGCAGCTAGTTGCAAAAATTTATCAGGAGCTACATCCTGCCATTCAGTCATCATGGTCTCTCCCCTGCTAGTCGATATCACTTCATTGGTTGAATCATAACGAAAATTTCACATTTGATCAAGTTTGATCATTGCAATTGTCCACCCTATTGCTATAAAATAATAGAGGTTGTCCAAAACGGTCTATGTCAGTTTCGGGGTAACAACTATTAAGAGGCGAATTCTCGTCCGGCTCAGTCCTTCTGTGTCGCGACGGTTTTTTTTCAATAATCAGGCTAGTAAATGGATGTGAAGCTAGTCGGCTTACCAAAGTCTGACTCCAGTCTTCACCAAACCTTTAGGAGGCAATCTGCTTATGTTTAAAGTTTTAGTATCAGATCCTATCAGCGACCTCGGTATTCAACAGCTTGTAGACGCGGAAGATATTGCTGTCGACAAAAAGCCTGGATTAAGTGAAGATGAATTAGTTGCTATCATTGGTGACTATGACGCCTTACTAGTTCGCAGCCAAACTCGTGTAACTCCACGAATTATGGAAGCTGGCAAACAATTAAAAGTCGTTGGACGTGCTGGTGTCGGCGTCGACAACATCGATCTTAACGCAGCAACACAACGCGGTATCATCGTAATTAATGCACCTGATGGCAATACCATTACAACTTGTGAGCATACTTTTGCTATGATGATGGCTGTTGCTCGTCACATTCCTCAAGCTTATATGAAAACAGTAAACGGCGTGTGGGATCGTAAATCATTCCTCGGCGTAGAACTTCGCAATAAAGTTCTCGGCGTACTAGGAATGGGCCGTATCGGCAGTGAAGTTGCCAAACGTGCTAAAGCATTCGGTATGGAGATTATGGGTTACGACCCGTTCATGACTGAAGAGCGTGCTGAGAAACTAGGCATTAAGCTTGCTTCAGTTGATGAAATTGTTCGCAATGCGGACTTCATGACTGTACACACACCATTAACACCAGAGACTCGCCATATGATCGGCAAGAAACAATTCGACGTAATGAAACCAGGCATGCGCATTGTAAACTGTGCACGCGGCGGTATCATCGATGAACTTGCACTTGTTGATGCAATTGATAACGGAATTGTAGCTGGCGCAGCATTCGACGTATTTGAAGTTGAGCCGCCTGCTGAAGATCATCCTTTCCTTAAACATCCGAAAATTATTGTAACTCCTCACTTGGGCGCTTCCACTGTTGAAGCTCAAGAGAACGTTGCAATTGACGTGTCTGAACAAGTTATTCACATTTTGCGTGAAGAACCGTTCAGCAATGCGGTTAACATGCCTCCTATCCCAGCTAATTTGCAAAGTAAGCTTCAGCCTTACTACACATTAGGTGAGAAACTTGGCAGCTTTATCGCTCAAATTACAGATGGCGCAGTAGAAGAGATTGTTGTTGGATACTCCGGTGAACTTGCTGAAGTCGATACTCAACCACTTACTCGCTACATCGTTAAAGGTGTATTGTCCCATCACCTTGGTTCTGAACAAGTCAACATCGTGAACTCGATGCACTTGGCTAAGAAACGCGAAGTTAATATCGTTATTCAAAAATCACATGCTTCCAAGGATTTTACAAACCTGGTAACTGTTGGCCTTCGCACGAAAAAAGAAGACCGTAACGTAGCTGGCACACTATTGACTGGATACGGCCCACGTGTCGTTCAAATCGATAAATTCCCAGTAGATGTAACACCAGAAGGTCACTTGATCCTCATCTCGCATAATGATAAACCTGGTATTATCGGCCGTGTCGGTACATTACTTGGCAACAATGATGTTAACATTGCGACTATGCAAGTGGGACGTAAGCTTGTAGGCGGTTCTGCAATCATGGTATTAACAGTCGATAAAGGTGCTGACAAGCAAATTCTTGAGCAGCTTACGACAATGCCTGACCTGAACTCCGCTAAAGAAATCACCCTATTCTAATCCAATCAACCCAAAGTCCTTCATCTACTCCATCAGGAGCGATGAAGGACTTTTTACCTACACAAATGCACACCCTCGTCGCTCAAAACCACAAATCACGCGAATCTACCTGAGCATTCACATTTATTAACCTAAAATCCAACAGTACACATGCAGTTACTCAAATATCCTTACAATCCTATAAATCTTTTTGATCTTTTTGATCTTTTTGATCTTTATGATCTTTATGATCTTTATGATCTTTTAATTATTTAAATTTCTTTCAATGGTGTTTCGTGTGACCAAGCATCACCAAGATTGCACATGTTATGTCGTTTCTATATATTCATATCGCATAGAGCGATGTGACCACATTCCCTTAAAATCTATAGTCGGCAGTTAACCGAGCCGACGGACGCCCTTCCCCCCCCTCCACCCAGGTATGTGGAGGCGAAGACGGTCTGGAAGTATGGTTTAGTGTTGTCGGTTTTGGTTGGTATTGTGAAAGAGTGGATTAGCGGTTGGGTAAGCTGTATCTCCTGTAGGAGCGAAGCGACCGCCTTTGTTCGCCCATTACAACCTACCAAGTAAATTCGAGTAATGGGCGAACAAGAGCGGCCGTAAGGAGATACAGCGTCCCATTAGCAACTATCCACTATGCACTACTGTACTGACGCTTCTATGTGTTAGTGCATTTCAGCATTTCAGTAACTTCTGCTCCCCCCATCACAAACCCAGCCCCCACACATACCGCCTCCCCCTCATTGTTTCACGAACAACAAGATTATCTCCTCTCATTCAACAAAAAAAGCTCCCCGAAGGGAGCTCCTTGACAACTATTGATTCGATTCGACAGGCAGCAGCAAGGTGAACGTTGTCCCTTTACCAGCAGCACTATCAACATCAATACGTCCGTTATGTTGTGTGATTAGGTTTTTCACAATGGCCAGTCCAAGACCTGTACCGCCGGACGCTCCTCGTTTGCGGGCTTTATCGGCTTTATAAAACCGCTCAAAAATATAAGGAATATCATCATCCGGAATACCTTGCCCTTCATCCTTCACTCGCAATTGCACATATTCTTGCTTATTAATCATTGTTAATTGTCCACTAATCAATATCGATTTACCAGCTGGTGTATGGCGTATTGCGTTATCAAGCAAATTCGTCATCACCTGCTCAATTCGATCCTCATCCGCTTCTTCTACTTTTAACGGCTGATCTGGGAGCTCCGCCAAGAGCTTAACCTCTCGTTCCTTCGCATACACTTGGAACTTGCGATGTACTCTTTTCACAACATGACTCAGGTCAACCTGCTGCAAGTTAAGCTCAACATGACCGGCTTCCATTCGCGCAATATCAAGAAAATCATTAACTAGTCGCCCCATTCGCAGCGATTCATCATAGATCACTTGAACAAGGTCCTTCTTCTCCTCCGGAGTTGCAACGATATCATCCAATAATGCTTCGCTGTAACCTTGCAGCATCGATAATGGCGTTCTAATCTCATGGGAAACGTTAGCAACGAAATCACGACGCAGTTTTTCAAGTCTATGTTCCTCTGTGACATTACGTATGACCGCAACCGCTCCGCGAATAACGCCCTCCGACTTAAGAGGAGCCATCACTACAGACCATACACTATTATGAACTTGAACTTTATTCGTACGATCTCGTCCTTCTTGCATGACGGCAATAAAGGTGTCTCTTAACGGCCCTGGGACTGAAATAAACGGCGTATCTTCATCGGACGTATCTTCCCGCCATTCTAGATCAATATCTGACCAGCGAGTGACGAGAAGATGACCTGGTGGATTAGTTAAAATAACATGGCCATCAGCATCGAATGTAATAACCGAATCACCCATACTGCGCAGTATACTCGACAGATGCTCCTTCTCATGATTCAAATCATGAATCAGTGTATCTAATTGCTCGGTCATATGATTAAAGGTATTCGCCAATTGACCAATCTCATCGCTGGAACGAATCTTCACTCTCATCTGGTAATTACCTTCAGAGATCGAATCAGCTGCTTTCGTTAATTGCAATAAAGGCTGTTGAATTTTTAAGGATAGGAAAAAAGCAAAAAAGGTCGACAACAAAAATCCAATTATCGCAACAACCACAAACAGCACTTTGATTTTATGACCAGCCTCATCTTCAACAAAGGCAATATCAATATACTGCAATAAAAACACGCCTAAAATAAGCAAAACGAGCGCGACCAATAACATGATCGTCGCCCATAATTTGCCTACTACACTATGCAAAAGATTGTTAAACCAATTTATTCTCAGCTTCATTATTTCGGTACCTCAAGCTTGTAGCCGACACCCCATACCGTAGTAATCATAGAAGCTGCATCAGGCGAAACTTTATTAAGTTTTTCACGCAACCGTTTTACGTGGGTATCCACGGTCCGCAAATCACCGAAAAACTCGTAGTTCCAAACATCCTTCAACAATTCTTCACGAGAAAATACCTTATCAGGAGATACCGCCAAATAGTGCAAGAGCTCATATTCTTTAGGTGTCAAGCTGACTTCTTGTCCACCTGCTGACACGCGGTGCGCATCATGCTCAATAACAAGATGAGGGAATACAATGTTGTTACTGGAATTTACTTCTTTCGTTAAGAAAGCAGTAGCAGATGACCGGCGCAATATCGCTTTAACCCGATAAATGACTTCACGTGGACTGAAAGGCTTCACCACATAATCATCCGCTCCAACTTCAAAACCTTGGACTCGGTTCATTTCCTCGCCTTTTGCTGTAAGCATAATGACAGGAGTCGCTTTTACTTGACGCAACCGGGAGCATACCTCTACCCCGTCAATACCTGGAAGCATTACATCGAGCAAAATAAGCGCATAATCAGTAGCAGTTGCTAATCGAAGCGCTGATTCTCCATCCTCTGCTTCATCGATCGTATATCCTTCTTTCTCCAAATACATTTTCAGCAAACGACGAATCCGTTCTTCATCATCAACAACTAGAATACGGCTGGCATAGTCGGGCATGTGGTCATGCTCCTTTCGTTTTCAAAGTATAGAATTAAACGCCTGCGTAAGAGTGAAGACCTGCAATAATAAGATTAACACCAACGAGTGTGAATAAAATAACGACAAAACCGATTACAGCTAACCAAGAAGAGCGTCTTCCCTGCCAGCCGCGTGATAACCGGAAATGCAGGTATGCACTGTAGTAGAGCCAAGATATAAGTGCCCATACTTCCTTCGGATCCCAGCCCCAGAATCGACCCCACGCTATATTGGCCCATATCATCGCGAAGATTAATGCACCTAGGGTAAAGATCGGATAACCAATTGCGATCGCTCGATAGCTGATTTCATCCAAGTCTTCTGGATCAATACCTTCCATGACTGGATTAATAATCGCTCCAATCGGTTTACGGAATACGAGACGCAGTAGTCCATAAATAATCGAACCTGCAATGATCGACCAAATAATAGTATTCAGCTTACGACCGGCATTAATACCTGTCATCCAGGATGGTGCTTCAAATGCGGCTTCTTTCATTCCAATAAATGAATCTACACTTACGCTTTCACTATTATACGGCTTAACAATCGGCGGCAAGGTGTAATCAACCGTTTCTGTTGTTGTTTGTACAATTCCTTTGCTGTCGATAATCGATTTTTCTTGTACGAACTGTGCTTCATAGCCCATTCCTCTAAATACGAATACGGCAACGATAAAACCAATAATAAGAACGATGACATATAAGGCAAACTCAACCCAGAATTGCTCCCGTTTTGCTTCCTTCGTCTTTTTCTTAAAATCAACGACACGAAGCAAATACATAAGCCCTGCAGCAAATCCAACTGCGAAAAAGGCTTCACCAAGTGCAGCGGTCGTTACGTGAATCTTCAGCCAGATCGAGCTTAGTGCAGGAATAAGCGGCTGTACCTCTTGCGGGAAGACCGCTGCATAGGCAATGACCAAAACCGTCAGAGGCAGTGTAAACATCCCTAGAAGCGGCTTCCGGTAAATACCGTAGATGATCGTAAAGGCGATCATGATGGCCATTCCTAGAAACGTAATAAATTCATACATATTACTGGTTGGAATTTGTCCGCTTCCAGCCCATCTCGTAAAGAAGAAGGTTAAGTGAGCGGCAAGGCCTAGACTAGATGTCGTGAAAGAAATACGGCTCCATAATTTCTCATGTTTAATGGGATCACGATTGCTCCATTTTTTCCCTGCAATCGTGATGATATAGAATAGAAAGGCAAAACAATAAAGAAAGAAGGCGACGATAAAAGCATCGCTGCTCAGATCAACTAAATTCACGCGTTATTCCCTCCGTTATCAAGCGACTTTGGATCTACAGTAATTCCTATTTTCTGCAGTGCTGACGCTACGTCTGCTCGCATACCGTACCAGTTCTTATTCGTATGCGCGCCTAACGACAGCTTTCCGTCGTCAATCCGAAGCCAAATGCGCCTATGCTGCCAATAGGAGCCCATCGTCAATCCAATCATTGAGATGATTGCGCCGACCCATACATAGGTAAGTGCCTTATCAACACGAACGTTAAGATAGGTAGAGGCTTCCGAAAGCTGTACGCCTTCCATCCCTTGAACTTTAATCTCAAACTTATCTGCAATTGAAGCATTAATCTTATCCTGTCCGAACTTTTCCTTATCTTTCTGCATGGGGAAGTACATGTAAGGCTGACCTTCCTTCGGCAAATCAGGACCTGTAATAAGGAAGACGAATGCTGGTGCGTTAGGATCACGGCTTAACGTAACTGGCTCACCGTCATCACCAATAGCAAATTCCATATAATTAGCCACAAGCTTCATTTGGTAAGGACCAAGATCATAATCTAATGGCGCATCCTTCATAGGCAGATCGAATGGACCATATGCTTCACCGGTTTCCTTGTTAATCAGCACTGGATGTACACCCTGCAGCTTAGGTGTGACATCATAATCGAACTGATAAAGCTTAAGTCCTTTGTAATTCAATGGACTATTCACTTTAATATCATGCTTAGCTACCTCTTCAAGCACTGGATCTTTGTTCAAATCACCGCACTCACTTGTACAAGTGTAGAGCACCGCTTTAGTTTCATAGAGCTTGGCTCTAAGCGTTCCGTGCAGTTCAGGAGGCAGCTCACTATCCTCATAATATTGTACAGTGAACTTCTCATTCTTTACGTAATAGTTCGTGCCTTCAATATGTACGGTTTCTCCATTAGGTACAGTAACGTAGTCATCCATTTGAAAACCTGGAATACTCCGCGCCAGTATAGCTAATAAAAATAAGATAAGACCTATATGATTAATATAGGGTCCCCAACGACTAAAACGATTCTTCTCAGCAAGTAAGGCCGTACCATCCGTATAGACGCGATAGCGCTTCCGTTTCAGTTGAGCAGCTAATTGCTCTACCCATTCTTCAGGAGCACTTTCAATAGTTGCAGCGTATACGGTCTTCTGCCGATTAATAAAGTTCAGATGCTTGCGTACTTTCTGCTTGCTAAGCGCCTTGTACAGAGGAAGTACACGATCTAAGCTGCAAATAACAAGCGAAGTACCGATCATCACAAGCAACGTAATAAACCACCAGGATTCATAAGTATGTGATAATCCAAGCAAGTAATAGATTTTACCTAGAAGTCCGTATTCCTCCTCATAATAAACAGAAGGATCAAAGAAATCATTCAAGAAAGTACCTTCTTGCGGGAAAATAGTACCCAATATTGCTGACAAAAAGGTGATCACAATTAAATAAATCGCGATTTTTACGGAAGAGAAGAAATTCCAAATCCGATCGATAGGATTCGGATTACTCTTCTGCGACCGACGTGCTATACCGTCATAGCGCATCTCAAGCGGTGTGTTAGACTCAGCATCCTCACCAATTAAAGGCTTGCCGCAGCTTTCGCACAGAACAGTCCCTACCGCGTTCTGATGACCGCAATCGCATTTAGTGTTATGTAGCACTAACACGGGGAAACCTCCTAGTACTTAAGTAGTTGGTCGACGCGTTCATCAATGCTTTGTTCCGTCATCCCGCCTACTGTAATATCCATAATCGTTCCGTCAGGCTTCACAAAGAAAGTGGTTGGATACGACCTCAGACCATAGTTTCGCTCGGTCTTCCTATTGACATCCCTTAATATCGGATAGTGCAAGTCAAATCGTCGAACAAAATTATTGACGGTCAAAGTATCTTCACTTAAATTAATGGCTAGAATTTCTAGTCCATCATCCTTCCATTTGATGAATTGACGTTCAAACTCCGGCATTTCTTTCACACATGGCGGACAAAAGGTACCCCAGAAATTAATAACGACCGCTTTGCCTTTATAGTCGGATAATTGATGGGTGTTGCCTTCTAAATCAACGAGTGAAAAATCAGGTGGAGTGCCTCCAACCTTAGGAACACCGCTTTCATCCGAAGCAAATAAAGTATTGCCGATGGCATAGCCTCCGACAATAAGCACTGCTAGCAAAATGACGATTTGCACGGGTTTTCGATACTTGCCCATTACGTATTTATCACCTGCATTTCATTCTATATCAGCTCTGTTTACATCTATTATAACGAAAATTCGACGGCAATTAATTGCCGTCGTTTACTTTTTATGAACTTTATGTGTCGTCTTGCGAGCTGCTTCCCGTAATTCTTTCACTTCAACCGGAGTTAAATGACGGAATTGACCTCTAGCTAAATTCTGCAGACCCAATTCGCCGATCTTAACCCGACGCAGACGAACTACCGTATGTCCAATCGCTTCAAACATTCGGCGTACTTGACGGTTACGTCCTTCATGGATTGTAATGCGAATCGTCGACACCTTGTTCTCTGTATCAACATCCTGATACTCTACTTCTGCTGGAGCTGTCATACCATCATCCAGTTGAATCCCTCTTTGAAGTTTCTCCAACAAGGAACCATGTGGCACCCCTTTAACAGTGGCATGGTACATTTTGGCTACGTGATGACTGGGATGCGTCAGCAAGTTGGCGAATTCGCCATCATTCGTCAATAACAGCAGACCTTCTGTATCATAATCAAGCCTTCCGACTGGATAGACTCGTTCTCTGATGCCTGGCAAAAAATCAGCCACCACTTTGCGGCCTTGCGGATCACTCGCACTTGTGATGACACCTTTTGGTTTGTTAAGCATCAAGTACACTTTCTTTTCATTGCGAATAGGCTTGCCATTCACCGTGATGACATCAACATCAGGATCTGCTTTAACCCCGAGCGTCGTCACTTTTTCACCATTCAATTCAACTTGTCCTGCCATAATCATCTCTTCGCATTTTCGACGAGATGCAATTCCTGCTTGTGCTAAAATTTTCTGTAAACGTTCCAATGCTTTCACCTCAAACTCCATCATACCGATATGAAAGGCAAAGCACAAGCTTCATTAACCGAATATGTATAAGCAAATAAAAATTGCAGCTAAAAACCCGACCAAGTCAGAGAACAATCCTACTTTTAACGCATATCTAGACTTCCGAATCCCAATGGCTCCAAAATAAACAGTAAGCACATAAAGAGTCGTATCTGTACTGCCTTGAATGGTTGAGGCAATTCTGCCAATCATTGAGTCAGGACCATGTGTCTGAATTAAATCAGCAGTAAAGGCTAATGAACCTGCTCCTGTTAATGGTCTTAATATGCCTAGCGGCAATACTTCGGTAGGAATACCTATCCAATCAAATAAAGGACGTACTGCACCAAGAAGCATGTCCATAGCGCCGGAGGCTCGGAACATACTAATGGCAACCATCATCCCAACAAGATGGGGAATAATATTTATCGCCGTTCCAAAGCCATCTTTGGCTCCTTCAACAAACGTTTCATAGACAGGTACTTTTCGAAAGGCAGCATATAATGGGATAAATACAATCATTGCAGGAATCAGCCATGCGGAGGCTCGGGTAAAAGCATCAAGCAATATGTCCACCTCCTCCATTTACGGTTGAGGATGCTGATACGTTATGATCAAAAGTCGAAGTTGTAGATCTAGTATCCGAAGGTGTGAAAAGATTTCCTTTCATAGATGGCGGCGGCGATTTTCTTCTATACCAACGATCAGCCAATATGGCTGCAGTGGTCGCCACGAAAGTTGCTGCTAATGTTGTACCTACAATTTCGGCGGGATTAGCCGAACCGAAATTCATTCTAATGGCAATCAAAGTTGTCGGAATAAGCGTAATGCTAGATGTATTTAGCGCTAATAACGTACACATTGCTGGCGTTGCCGTAGATTGGTCTGGATTAAGCTTCTGCAACTCCTGCATCGCTTTAATGCCCATTGGAGTTGCAGCATTCCCCAGACCAAATAGATTCGCACTTAAATTACTCATGATATAACCGAGCGCTGGATGATTCTTTGGCACATCAGGGAATAGAAAACGTACAACCGGGCCAAGCAAATGCGCCAGTTTTCTCAACAATCCAGCATCCTCGGCTATTCTCATCATTCCAAGCCAGAATACCATAATACTAATTAAACCAAAGCTAATCGTTACGCCGGACTTTGCCCCTTCAAAGGCTGCTTGCGTAACTGCATCAATTCGTCCATTGATCGCTGCTGATATTACACTTACAACAATAAAAAATAACCATATCCAGTTAACCATGATTGGCATCCTCCCCCGATTAGCCAAATAATGCGTTCAATACCGACACAATTGATGAAAACAAAGAATGGTTAGGCGCCTGAGCTTTTTCATAATCTGCAATTGAAGCTTTTGACATTGGTTGGTGCTCAGGCAGCTTCAAACGATTGCTGTCCAAATCATAGACGGGCACTGAACCAATTTTGACATCATTCAAATACCATTCCAAAGCACCTTTTTCCCCTAGTGCAAATCTTGTTGTCTTTGCGTTCTCTAATACTAATTTGGATTGCACAGCTGCCTTTTCATCTTCCGTCAACGGATATTGAAAGTTCTGTCCAATCGCATATGGATAGCCTGCTAAGGTTTGTCCTTTACTTGCGACTTCGACTAAAGGATAGTTATTGAAGCCCCAATCGAGCATATGTCGGTGATCCAGCCAATCATCACCATCATTAAGCGTTACAGCCGCTATTTGCTGTCCATTACGAGTAGCTGAGCTGACGAGACAACGAAGTGATTTTTTCGTATATCCCGTTTTTACCCCATCTGCTCCTTCGTACATATTCAGCATTTTATTTTTATTGGTCCAAGTATATTGCCATTGTTCATGCGGATTAGGAACCTGTTTCACTTTCGTACTAACAATATCTGCGAACACAGGATTTCTAAGAGCATAAGCAGTAAGCTTGGCCATGTCATTGGCTGAAGAATAATGCCCCTCTTCGTCTAACCCATGTGGATTTTTGAATTGACTGTTTCTCATTCCAATAAATTCTGCTTTTTCATTCATCAGTTGAACGAAGCCTTCCTCAGAACCACCTACATGCTCGGCAATTGCTGTAGCAGCATCATTGCCGGAACGGAGCATAAGACCATACAGCATATTCAACAACGTCATTTCCTCATCGAGCTGCAAGTAAATCGATGAGCCTTCTTTGCCAACTGCACGTTTGCTCGTTTTAACGGTATCCGATACTTTTCCATTCTCAATAGCGACGATTGCTGTCATTATCTTCGTCAAACTCGCGATCCTCATCGATGTATCGCCATCTTCGCTGTGCAATAATCTACCTGACTTCACATCAATAAGCGCTGAGGCTTTCGCATTCGTTCGCAGCGGCTGTGGCGATGCGCTTACCGATTCAGCACCAACATATAAGCTTGTCCCAGCTATACTTATCATTAACAGGCCTATTATTAATCGGCTCAGCTGTCTTAGGACCATTGTAAATCGCAGCTCCTTTCGTATACCTTTGCGCATTGTCTTGTACATCATATGCTTTCATCACGCAGATAAGACGTTTATTATCGCAGAAATGAAAAACTGCCCTTGCGGGCAGTTCCCTTAAATGAGGGTGTCGCTTCCATCCGTAATGTAATCGGAGGAGTTGGAAGAATTTTTGAACATCGTCTGAACCTTATCGAATACTTGCGGAGCCGAATCAATAATACGTTCAAGCAGATGGGTCTGATTATCCAACGGTACGACTTTAACACCTTGAGTACCGACAACAAGAAATGCAATTGGCGTAATAGATACTCCGCCGCCGCTTCCGCCGCCAAAAGGAGAGTTCACATGTGCATTATGGTTATTACCATCAGATGGTGAGTAAGAATTCTCTTGATTGTCTAACCGAATGTCACTTCCTCCGGCAACAAAACCAAAACCAACTTTCGAAATCGGCATAATAATGCTGCCGTCCGGAGTTTGCACCGGATCTCCGACAATCGTGTTTACATCTACCATTTCCTTAATGTTTTCCATTGCGGTTTGCATTAAACCTTGAATAGGATGTTCTGCCATTGTTATTCCTCCTAAAAAGTGTTGTGAAGCGATGGCTCCATTACATGAGATGCATAGTCATTACAGCAAAACTTGCCTCGGGAGCATATGCTCAGTGTGTTTATAAATAAGGACTTACCTACGCTTTCTGTATTGTGCTCACATCGAGGCTCGAGTATGTATGGATGCAAATGGTTCATCGCTGAAACGCATCAAGCCTTAGACAAAATATTTTTCCACTCTTTAACACTTTCCTTACTTTTCTTCGCACGGGCAAAAAAGTGCAATCCGGCTAGAACTGCCGCACCAAAGCTGATTTTTGCCACACATGATAATTCTGTGGTGAAGGAACGTTTGTCGTATATGGGCTGTACGGCCATACTCGGTTCAGATTTCAAATGAACAATTTGAGAAATAACGCCGAGCAGCGTTGTTTTGACAGACCATACGAATCCTGTAGTCATAGCTGTCCACATGGCATCTCCCATTCCTACAGAGGTCGACCAATTCCATTCTAAAATCTTCACTTTGTTCAAGGATTGCATGATCCAACTAGGTAAATTATTTGTCAGATGTAAGACCTTTTTCAAAGTATCAATAGCATGATCTACTTTGTCTTTATCAATTCCTTCATCCTTCTCATTGGTTTTGCTAATGCCAGGTCCTGACTTCAACATCTTCTCATGAAATCGAAGGACTCGACCGCTGAACTCGATTGTGGGGATGAATACCTCATAACGGAGTAGGCCGTATAACGCCTTTATTTGAATTTCAATATCATCATTATCGCTTTGATGCTGCAACTGAAAGTGGGCAACTACTGGCGACAAGAGGATCAACATTGAAATAAACAAAACAAAGATTACAGCCGCAATAATCCAACCGTAAGGGTAACCGAGCATGTATGCTTCCTCCGTTTCCCTGATCTGTTGCATTTAGTATGACCCGACTGTAAGATCTCATTCTTAACTAATAGATTTATTGCCATCGGACAGTCATAACCAATTTCTATTCCTGTCATAGGTAAAATAAGTGAGGATGCATAAAAAAAGCCCGCTTAGTCAGCGGACTTTTCTTCCAAGCTATCATATTGCTGTATTTCCTCTTCATCGGTTACGGCAATCTCGTCGATCGTGATCTGACGGTCGCCCAGACGTTCGAAGAGCATCTGAGTCTGCTCATCTAAAGCAGCATCAATATCAACCTGCTTCGGCTCAGGCAAAGCCTTAATGCTGGGTAACCCAAAATAATCTAAGAATGATTTCGTGGTTCCATATAAAATTGGACGGCCAACTGCTTCCGCACGACCTACCTCTTCTATAAGGTCTTTGGAAACAAGCGATTGAATCGCCCGATCGGTTTTGACGCCGCGGATTTCCTCGATGTCAATCCGAGTAATCGGCTGCCGGTAAGCCACAATAGATAATGTCTCTAAAGCAGCCTGTGACAGCTGTGAACGAGTTGGTGTATATGCCATTCGTTCAAAATAGGCTGCATGATCTTGATGTGTAGTAAGCCTATATGCACCTGCTACCTCAGCCACCTGTATGCCTCTGCCTTCACGTGCCAAATCACGATGTAATTCATACACCAAGTCAGCAGCTAGATCAGCATCAAGCTCAAGAATATCAGCTAGCTGACGTTTGTTTAAGCCTTCGTCGCCAGCCATAAAAAGCAGTCCTTCAATAATCGATTTCAATTTCGGATAGTCCACTTTCCGCAGCTTCTCCTCTCCAATGAATTACAATGTCATCAAACAGCTGATGTTGGAAGCAACGAATATGTTTCATTTTCATTAATTCCAGAATGGCCAAGAAGGTAACGACAACCTCATGCTTGTCCATATTTTCGCGAATTAGCTTAGAGAATCGAACGGTTTCGAATTGCTTTAGGACATCAACAATATCTCTTATCCGATCTTTAACCGAAATTTCATCCCGTTGTACCGTTGCTACGATATTCCGTCGAGCCGCCTTGCGGAGCGCTCTCTGAAAGGCAGCAATCAAATCCGAGACTTGCAGCCCTTCCAGCGGATTCACAAACTCCTCTTTCTGAAACGGCGTCATATCATCTGGCTCTCGGGAATACACAAGACTTCTTTCGGTTTCTTTCTCTCGCAGCTGTTCGGCAATTTGTTTGAATTTACGGTATTCGATCAGCTTCTGAATCAGTTCATCACGAGGATCCAGACCATCATCGTCCTGCCAATCCTCATAATCATCTTCAAAAACGGGAGGCTTCGGAAGCAGCTGCTTGCTCTTAATTGATAGCAAAGTGGCCGCCATTACTAGAAACTCGCTCGTCAGATCGAGTTCCATCTCCTTCATCGCATGCAAGTATTCCATATATTGATCTGTAATATCGCTAATGGAAACTTCATGGATATCGATCTCAGCCTTATCAATAAGATGCAGCAGCAAATCGAGCGGTCCTTCGAAAGATTCCAGCTTGTAAAGCACCGTCACGGTCACTTCTATTTCCTCCCGGCTAGTAATCCAGTTTTAAAATGGCTGCACGGAAAGAATGTCTTCCGATCGCTATTGCTTAATTATGCAGTAATTTCGTCAAATTTGCCATCTCTATTGCAGAAGTTGCTGCTTCATACCCTTTATTTCCAGCTTTTGTTCCTGCGCGTTCAATAGCTTGCTCGATCGAATCAACCGTCAATACGCCAAAAATAGTCGGTACGCCTGTCTTAAGAGCAATAGCTGCAACTCCCTTTGCCGCCTCATTACATACAAAGTCAAAATGTGGAGTTGACCCCCGAATAACAGCACCTAGTGTAATTACTGCGTCGTATTTGCCACTTTCAGCCATCTTCTGTGCAATAATCGGAATTTCGAAAGCACCTGGAACCCAAGCTACTTCAACCTCATTGTCTTGTGCGCCATGACGCTTAAAGGCATCAAGTGCTCCCCCAAGCAATTTACTAGAGATGAACTCATTAAACCGTCCAACAACTACACCATATTTTAAACCTTCTGAAACTAAATGTCCTTCGTATACATGCGGCATTTTTTTGTCCTCCTCAAATTTTTACGAAGTAAAAACGACTTCGTAAGCGTGGGTTTTTATTTTACGAAGTAAAAATGACTTCGTAAGCATCGGTTTTGTATTTTTACGAAGTAAAAATGACTTCGTAAGCGTGGGTTTTTATTTTTTCGCAAGAAAAAATGGCTTCGTAAGCGTATGTTCTTATTCTGTATCTTTATAATTAAACATATGACCCATCTTAGCTTGCTTTGTGCGCAGATAATTAGCATTATCTTTATTGGATTCCATTTGAATCGGCACCCGTTCTACCACTTCAATCCCGTATCCCTCAAGCCCTTTGATCTTACGTGGATTATTCGTGAGCAAACGCATTTTGCGAACGCCAAGATCCTTCAATATTTGAGCTCCAATGCCATAGTCACGCAAATCTGGTGCAAAGCCCAGCTTAATATTCGCTTCCACGGTATCAAATCCTTGCTCTTGCAGCACATAGGCCTTCAGTTTATTAATTAGCCCGATTCCTCTGCCTTCTTGGCGCATATACAGCAGCACGCCATTGCCTTCTTCGTTAATTTGCTTCAACGCGGCTTCTAGCTGCGGTCCACAATCACAACGATGGGAGTGGAACACATCACCGGTTAAGCATTCCGAATGGACACGAACAAGCAATGGACGTTCAGGGTCAATTTCACCTTTTACAAGTGCAACATGCTCTTTGCCATCGACTTCATTCGTGAACGCAACCGCTTTGAAATCACCAAAATCAGTCGGCATATTCACTTCAACAACACGTTCAACCAGTTTTTCTGTTTCATTGCGATAATGGATGAGCTCCTTTATCGTAATTAATTTCAACTGATGTTTTTCTCTAAACATAGCTAAGTCAGGCATTCTTGCCATTGTACCGTCTTCATTAATAATTTCGCAGATGACAGCAGCAGGCTCCGAATTGCATAACCGCGCCAAATCGATAGCAGCTTCCGTATGGCCTGCGCGCTGCAGAACACCACCCGGCTTGGCAATTAACGGGAAGATATGTCCTGGTTTCCGATAATCGGCCGCTTGTGTGCCCGGATCAATAAATGACTTAACCGTTACTGACCGCTCATAAGCAGAGATACCTGTCGTTGTCGAAATATGATCAACCGATACCGTAAAGGCCGTCCCATGAAAATCTGTATTGCGAGCGACCATTGGAGGCAACTCCAGCTGATCCGCTCGTTCTTTCGTAATCGGAACACATACAAGTCCTCTCGCTTCCGATATCATAAAATTAATGACTTCAGGCGTTGCTTGCTCCGCCAATGCAATAAGATCGCCTTCATTTTCACGATCCTCATCATCGACTACGATAACTGGCTTGCCGGCAATTAAATCCTTAATTGCATCCTCAATCGAATCAAACAGAAACGGTTGATCTTGTTGCACTTTTTGTTCCATATGGCTTCCCTCCTCAGTTTATCTAGCTGTATTCTAATTTCTATTTTTCCCAACACACGTTTTATAAGAAACCATTCTCACTTAAAAATGATGCTGTTAACTTTGATCCTTCTCGCGACCCAGTATCCGTCTTAGATCCGGCTGACTGCTTGAAATGAAGCAGATGATCAACATATTTGCCTATGACATCACATTCAATATTAACAGTCTCTCCCGGCTTCTTGTTCAGAAGTGCCGTTTCACTAAGCGTATGCGGAATGATCGATACCGAGAATCCATTTGGCTTCGTATCAATAACCGTTAAGCTTACTCCATCAATCGTAATAGAACCCTTGGGAATTACATATCGGAGCAGCTCAGCATCAGATAGTTGAACATCGAAGACGACTGCATTCGCATCCCGTTTCCGCCCCGTAATTACTCCGGTTCCATCCACATGACCTTGAACGATATGGCCGCCGAAGCGTCCTCCTGCGAGCATTGCACGCTCCAAGTTAACGGACTGACCCGGACGGATTTGCTGCAAATTCGACTTTCGGTAAGTTTCAGGCATCACATCTGCGTCAAAAGATTGACGATCATAGGATGTAACGGTCAAACAGACGCCATTCACAGAAATACTATCCCCGAGTGCCACACCTTCCATTATGCGAGAAGCTTCGATTGAGAGGACTAATGCTTCGCCCTGTTTCATCACACGTCTCAATACGCCAACTTCCTCGATTAGACCCGTAAACATGGGATCATCCCCATTCTATACATTACTGTAAGCTGGATATCCGGTTATACAAATATCTTCCCCAGCCATTTCAACTTGAACCTGCTCAAGCTCGATTGCTTGGGACATTTTCTCATAACCATTGAACGTAAATGTCCCTGGAGCTTCTAGACCGCCAATAATTTTGGGTGCCATATAGATCATAATTTTATCGATTAATCCCGCTTCCAGCATGGCCCCGTTGAGTTTTCCTCCGCCCTCAAGCAGAATCGAACCAATCTCAAGTTCACCGAGCTTACGCATCGCTTCCGCTAAGTCAACCTGCGTACCATTTCCACAGCGAACCACTTCAACTCCTGCATCTTGCAGTGCATTTCCTTTTTTCTTGTCTGCTTGCTCCGTCGTCAACACAATCGTCCGTACTGTCTTATCTGTTACTACTTTGGCATCAAGAGATAGTCTGAGCGCACTGTCCACAACAATACGAATAGGATGAATAGCAGGAACACCAGCCCTTGTCGTTAACAATGGATCATCGGCCAGTATAGTACCGATACCAATCATAATCGCTTCGTGCTGGTGACGCAGCGTATGTACTTGCTCTCTAGCTGCAGCACCTGTAACCCAACGACTATCGCCGGTACGGGATGCAATCTTGCCATCCAGCGTACTTGCAGTCTTCAGAGTGACATATGGAAGACGGGTTGTAATGTATTTATTGAATTTCTCATTCATGCGACGAGATTGCTCTTCCAAAAGTCCGACATGAACCTCGATGCCCGATTCTCGAAGTCTTGCAATCCCTCTCCCCGCAACCTGCGGATTAGGATCTGTACTAGCGACGACTACTCGCGCTGCCTTCGCATCGATGATCCGTTCACAGCAAGGGGGTGTTTTGCCAAAATGACTGCATGGTTCAAGCGTGACATAGACCGTTGCGCCTTCAGCATCATCTCCAGCCATCTTCAGTGCATGCACCTCTGCATGTCCAGTTCCCCGCTTCAAATGTGTGCCTACTCCAATTATTCGTCCGTCTTTCACTACAACACAACCAACGACTGGATTAATTCCCGTCTGTCCTGTAGCTTTCGCAGCCAATTCGAGCGCTAAATTCATATAATACGAATCATTTAATATGTCCATGTATACAAAAACACCCCCATAGGCGTGATTCGCCAACGGGGGTGATGGTAGATGAGAACAACTCCGAAAAAGCCAGATACCAATTCAAAGAAACTAATTTAACTTGTGAAAAAAAGCACAAGTAAATAAGCATGAGTTGATAGGCTATCCGAAAATTGTGTCTCCTTCTCCCATCCAGACTGTACTGTCGGTCCCGGATTTGCACCAGGTCCACCGCTCTGTTCCATCCAAATACGCAAGTACGCTCTTGAATGGAGCATTACGGGTCACGGACTGACAAGCGACGTCTGCATTGAGGTTATCCTCTCATACAAACGTCAGCTTGATCACCGCCGGTTGGGAATTTCACCCTGCCCCGAAGGAAAGCCACAATTACTTTAAATTTGTTAGTATCTTATCATTAAACTTCGTAAACTTCAACTTTTTCCATCTTGTCGCGTCCTTTGAACGCGTCAACATGCTCCATACCTTTGGCAACTTTGCCAAATACGGTATGTTGTCCGTCCAAGTGCGGCTGCGGTTGGTAACCGATATAGAATTGGCTTCCGCCTGTGTTGCGGCCTGCATGTGCCATCGCAAGGGATCCGCGCTCATGCTTGTTAGGGTTGATCTCACAGTTAATGGTGTAACCAGGACCACCTGCACCGGAACCATTAGGGCATCCGCCTTGTGCTACGAAGCCAGGGATAACGCGGTGGAATGTTAAACCATTGTAAAAGCCCTCATTTGCAAGCTTCTCGAAGTTTGCTACTGTGTTAGGCGCGTCTTGATCAAATAGATCAATAATTACCTCTGCGCCGTTTTCTAAAGTTAGTTTCGCTTGTTTTGCCATGTCTAAACATCTACCTTTCTATACCGAATAAGACTACGTTACCAAATTTCGCCCTTACTTAGCAAGTGAAGCCTTGCGAAGTCTTGCTGGAATGACGTCGTTACATACAATATTATCCAAAGATTCACGTTGAACGGCTAAATCAGCTTGACCGTCTTT
Source organism: Pristimantibacillus sp. (assembly GCA_048976605.1). Classification (GTDB taxonomy): domain Bacteria; phylum Bacillota; class Bacilli; order Paenibacillales; family Paenibacillaceae; genus Pristimantibacillus. The sequence goes on from JBHGUX010000038.1 coordinate 107,686, forward strand.
TACGAATACGACTGCTGGACGACGAATCCGATTGTAGTTGCTTGCCATCGCATAGTTATAAGCACCTGTACAGAATACAGCAAGCAAATCGCCAGTGTTGGCCTTCGGAAGTTCAAGATCCAAGATTAGTTTATCTCCGCTCTCACACGCTTTACCTGCTACGGTAACGGTCTCTTCGTTAGCTTCATTAGCGCGGTTAGCAAGAATCGCTTCGTATTGCGATTGATACAACGCAGGACGCGGGTTGTCTGTCATACCGCCGTCTACTGCAATATATTTGCGAATGCCAGGAATATCTTTGGACGTACCAACCGTGTACAATGTCGTACCAGCGTCACCGACCATGCTGCGGCCTGGTTCTACCCAAATTTCAGGAAGCGGGAATTCAGCAGCCGTAAAGTTGGAGATAATGGCATCTGTAATAGCGCCGACATATTGAGAAATAGGAAGCGGTGTATCGCCTTCCACATAACGGATGCCGAAGCCGCCGCCAAGGTTAATCACTTTAAACGTCAAGTTGAATTCGCTGCGGATTGCTACTGCAAATCCAGCTACTTTGTCCACAGCAGCGCGGAAGCCTTCTACTTCGAAGATTTGTGACCCAATATGTGAATGAACGCCTAGCACTTCAAGGTTGGTCAATGTCAGTGCTTCCTTGATAGCTTGTTTAGCAGCACCATTCGCAAGGTCAAATCCGAACTTGGAATCTTGTTGTCCTGTGGAAATATATTCATGGGTATGTGCTTCGACGCCCGGCGTAATCCGCAACAAAATTTTCACTTTCTGGCCTTTGTCAGCTGCAAGTGCATTGAGCAAATGCAATTCAACAAAGTTATCCACTACGAAGCAGCCAATACCAGCGTCTAGCGCCATATTGATCTCATCCGGCGTTTTGTTGTTGCCATGGAAGTGGATGCGCTCTACTGGAAAACCAGCTTGCAAAGCGGTGTACAATTCTCCATCAGATACAACATCAAGCGACAATCCTTCTTGCTCTGCAATCGCACACATAGCCATAACGCTGAATGCTTTGCTCGCGTAAGCGACCTGGAACTTCAATCCAGATGCTTGGAATGCTGTCACATATTCTGTTGCACGCTGCCGAACAAGAGCTTCGTCGACAATATATAAAGGCGTACCGTATTCTTTCGCAAGATCGGTTGTGTCAACTCCGCCGATTTCCAAATGCCCTTTGGCGTTAATTTTACTAGTTCCATGTAAATACATAATAAGTTCCCCTCGGCTTTCTCTACCTTAAAAAGGTAAATATAAAATAGATTCGATTTGCATCAATGGCATAAGTATATCGTAATCTAACCCCGAGAGAAATGGATAATTTAACTTTTCATTTGTATTATTAGCCCTTTATTTTGTCCGCGGCATTTTATCCCGTTGTTGCGGACGCAGCAGATTAGGTCTTGTCCTATTTTTCAGTACAGGCTGCCGAACAATGATGTTCCATAATGCTTTCATGTCGAATGGGATAAACGGCCACATATAGGGGCGATTGAATGACCTCTGCATGCATAATGTGATCAAAACCACTGTCGTCGCAATGACAAATCCTGGCACCTGAAAAGCAGCAACCGCCAGTATAAGCAGCAACCTGACAATTCGATTCGCCAGCCCCAGCTCGTAACTTGGTGTTGCGAACATACCAATCGCCGCAATTGCCATATACAATATAACTTCATTGACGAAAACGCCGGTCTTTACTGCTATATCTCCAATCAATATCGCCGCAACTAGCGACATGGCTGTCGCTAAAGAAGAAGGAGTATGTACGGATGCCATTCGCAGTAAATCTACTCCAACCTCCACCAGTAAAAATTGGACGACAAGCGGCAGCTTCCCAGTCTCATTCGGACCAAGAAATTCGAGCGCTTGAGGTTTTAACTCGGGATGCAGGACAAACATCAACCACAGTGGCAGCAAAAACAACGATGCGAATATGCCGATAAATCGTACCCAGCGCAAGTAAGTACCGATAAACGGTGTCTGTCTATTCTCTTCGGCATGTTGGACAAGATCGAAGAAAGTAGTGGGTAGAATCATTACACTTGGCGATGTATCTACAAATACGACTACTGCACCTTCAAGCAAGTGTGCAGACACGACATCTGGCCGTTCAGAATAGCGTACGAGTGGAAACGGATTCCAGCCTCGCTGTACGGTCGCCTCCTCCAGCTGTTTATCAGCTAGTGGAATTCCATCAACTTTGACCATAGATATTTTATCTTTAATCGATTTCAACAGCTCTTTATCAACAATATCATTGATATAAGCAATGCAGACATCGGTTTTCGTTCGCTCACCAATTTTAACAAGCTCATATCGCAACTGCGGATCTCGAAGACGTCTGCGCACGAGCGAGATATTGGTCATTAATGTTTCGGCAAACCCATCCCTGCTGCCGCGCACCACCCTCTCTAGCGTTGGTTCCTCTAACCCTCGGGTGGGAAATTCTTTGGCATCGATTATGAGCACAGCTGATTCCTTGTCAATAAAGAACGCTGTATCTCCCGATAACACACTAGTAAGCATCTTATTCCAATCCTTAACCAGACTCACTTGTCCAGCAGGCAAATAGAGATTAAAGAACGATTCTAGTGCATGTGTGGATATTTGCTCCGATTGCAGATAAGTTAGTCGATCCAATATGTCTGTCAACAGTGCACTTTTGGTCAAGCCATTCATGAATAACAAGGCCGTACGGCGATCCCCAAATGTCATTTCTCTGACTACAACATCACAGCTTGTTTCGTAACCAATCTCATTTCTAAGCCGTTCAAATACTTCGTCTAGATCATCTGGTATGTGTTCTGACTTTACCGCTGAGTCAGTTTTTCTTGCTTGATTGCTCCCTCTTTCATCATGCATTTCCCGGGCATTCGATTCATCATCATTCGAGACATCAGACTCCTCTTGCGATTGATTTTGCAAAAAATTCAAATAAGGCGGCAGTTGATCGCCTTGTGATTCCTCCTGCTCCCTTTGCCAATCCGTCATTGTCGTCACCTCAATTAAGTCTTAGTTGTATTACCATTGATAGATCAACCAATCGAACAGGGAACCAACCGTCTTCCCCAGTACCATTGCCATAACAAGCGAGGTCATATAGTTGGACAGATTGGTCCGTTTGGCCAATATAGGAAGCACGTTCATAACCTCTGTTAACGCCGCCGCAAGCATACCGACAAAAATACCATCCAGCAATCCACTCAAGCTAAGTGCAGCAATTGCGGGCAGCTTAATCTTCCAGTCAAAAAAATCAGCGAAAGTCCAGTAGAGGGCTCCACTGATGACGGCAGTCTCAAACCAAATAGACATTCTGTACGCATAGGCCACCTGTGCCAGCCTCGGAATAAGATCCAGCACGATCAGGAGTGAGACCAATCCGCTGCCGACTGCAAGCCCTCCAGACAGCCCAAGGAGCACGACGAATAAATTACCAACCCATTCAATCATCATCGTTGCTGCTCTGAACACCTGATCGGTTGTTTTTTTTACGCATCTCATCGGCAATGACATAGGCGTTCACATTTTCCTGATAAGCATATAATTCGACCTCAAGGGGATTGGGTTCTTCATTGAATCGTTTGCGAAACAAGTGGTTGAAGAACAAAATCATCCCAATTCCAATACCGAATGAATATGGAATTTGGAACCAAATCGGATGCTCGACGTGCTTCCCCGTGATGAGCTCTACAATTCGAATATGAACCTCCTTCATGCTGACATCCGTATGGAAGTTCATGATGGCAAGCCCTGCTCCGAAGAACAACAGCAGCCAAGCAAATATAAGTACTGGAATTCTAGGCTTTAACGGTTTTTCGGAAATCATAATTAGCACTTGAGGATCTCCATAGGCTTCCACGGTCAGGCCCGGTTCAGCATCTCGTATAGCTCTAACGATTTGCAGCAGGTCAATAACTACCCGATTGCCATCCGCTTTCTGATGTCGATACAACACCAGTTTATTTAAGCTTTGCTCTTGCTCCTCGGATAGGGCCAACAGTCTAGCTGCTTGGCCTAACGTAACGCTCCGCTCCGGTCTTATATAAATCCTTTTTTTGAGACGCAGATAGAGAGCCGTTTGGCGAGTGTTGTCCATCTGTCATCATTCCTTTGTTGGTTTCAGTTCCCTTTTAGTATGAGAAAAGGAGGAGACGGATAGTCATGCTTATTGAGGTAAAAAACGGTAAAAAACCAGATCACCCTAAAGGGCGATCTGGTCTTTGATCAACTGCAATATTTTTTTCTCCAGTCGCGATACCTGTACCTGTGATATGCCAAGTCGGCTCGCTACCTCCGATTGCGTCTTGTCGCGGTAATAACGCAAATAGACAATCAACCTTTCCCGTTCACCTAGTCCTTCGATAGCTTCGACTAAAGCCAGCTTATCGAACCAACGCTCCTGTGATTCATCAGCGATTTGGTCCATTAGCGTAATCGGATCGCCATCGTTCTCGAACACCGTCTCATGGATCGACGTTGGCGGCTTATTCGCCTCCTGGGCGAACACGACATCCTCCGGCGTAATGCCGAGCCGCTCTGCTACTTCGCTTATCGTAGGCAGGCGCCCAAGCGTCTTAGAGAGCTCATCCTTCATCTTCCGCACCTTATTCGCTGTCTCCTTGAGTGAGCGACTCACCTTAAGTGTACCGTCATCACGTAGAAAACGCTGAATTTCGCCAATAATCATCGGCACTGCGTAAGTAGAGAACTTCACTTCATAAGATAAATCGAATTTATCTACAGACTTCAACAGCCCGATACAACCTATCTGGAACAAATCCTCCGGTTCATACCCGCGATTGATAAACCGCTGAACAACCGACCACACCAACCTAATATTACAATGCACTAGCGTATCTCTTGCCATCGTGTCGCCAGACTGGCTTAATGCAATAAGCCGCTTTACTTCTGCATCTTCCAAATACGGCTGAGCTGTTTGCTTCTTCATATCGGCATCCATGAGGTTCAGCCCCTATGCGCTAGTTGTATAGCGCTTTTTTCGATTCAATGCGCTTCTGCATCGCTACGCGCGTACCGCCGCCTAGCTCGCTTGACACCTCGAAACGGTCCATAAAATTTTCCATAATCGTAAAGCCCATACCTGAGCGCTCAAGCTCCGGCTTGGAAGTATAAAGCGGCTGGCGGGCCAAATCCAAATCTTCGATTCCACGTCCATCATCACTAATTATGATCGACACGGCATCTCCATCAATCCATGCTTCTATCATCACTTTACCGGCAGCGTCACTTTCATAACCGTGTATAATCGCATTCGTAACCGCCTCGGATACGGCAGTCTTCAAATCATTAAGCTCCTCTAATGTCGGATCCAACTGCGATACGAAGGAAGCAACCGTAATACGCGCAAAAGCTTCATTCTCCGAAATTGCACTAAAAGTAAGCTTCATTTCGTTCCGTCCATTCACGAGACCACCTCCAGACTTGAAATCGCCGTTCGTTCATTATCATGAATTTCCAAAATTTTGAACAGCCCTGACATCTCAAACAGGCGATAAACGCTAGGATTGACGTCACAGACGACCATTTTGCCGCCTTTGCTCTTAACCTGCTTGTACCTTCCGAGAATAACGCCTAGTCCGGAGCTGTCCATGAACTGCAATTCCTTCAAGCTGAGAATAATATGATCACTTACTCCCCGCGAGATCGCTTCTTCCATCTTGAATCGGACGACATCAGCTGTATGATGGTCCAACTCTCCACGAAGACGTACAATCAGTACATTCCTGTAATGCTCCAATTCTGCTTGCAGACTCATTATCGATGCTCATCTCCTTCAGCCATGCTTTTGGATAGATCTAGCAATTCTCCAAAGCTGCTGATGTTTCCTGCATGGCGACAAAACTAGAAGAAGAACGCTAGAAGCTGACAAATTACGCATCATTCAAGGCTTATTCTCGATATAGGAATTAAACAAACAGACTCCCGAACGAACGTTTGAGCATCTTCCACCAACCTGCTTTATCTACAGATTGAGGTGCTTCAACAGGGAATTCCTTCAACACTTGATCTCCTTGATAGACGATCAGCTTCCCAATTGGCTGACCTGCTTTCACTGGTGCTTTCAGCGACTCATTTATTTGAAGCTCATAATGAATATCTTCCGTTTTAGCTCTTTTTTTGAGCAAAATACTATAAGAATGCTTGGCTACTAACGGAAGATTAGCCGTTGCACCTTTCTCAATCCGAATCATTCCCATCTCTTCGCCTTCCTTGAAGATAGGGTGAGTCGTATATTGGGCAAAAGAGTAATCAAACATCTGCGACACTTCCGCATTCCTTGTCTTCGTGTTCGGTTCACCCATTACGACAGCGATAATGCGTAGATCATCCCGCTTCGCCGTTGCAGATAAACAAAATTTCGCTTCATTCGTAAAACCAGTCTTCAATCCATCAGCACCACTGTAGAAGCGAACCAGCTTGTTCGTATTAACTAACCAGAACGGCTTCTCCGATGACTTACGCAAGTAATCCTGGTAAAGTCCGGTATACTTCGTAATCTCAGAATGCTTCAAGAGTTCTCTCGACATGACTGCAATATCATGTGCCGAGCTATAGTGATCGTTAGACGGCAAACCATTGCAATTAGCAAAATGTGTGTTTTTCAACCCTAATTGCTCCGCCTTATTGTTCATCATGACTACAAATTGCTGTTCTGAACCCGCTAGCTTCTCTGCCATGGCTACAGAAGCATCATTGCCTGACGCAAGAGCGATTCCTTTAATCATTTCATCAACCGACATTGTTTCTCCAGGTTCAAGAAAAATTTGCGATCCACCCATTGAGGATGCATATTCACTAGCCTGCACCTGATCAGTTAGCTTGATTGTTTCATTATCCAACGCTTCCATAATGAGCAGCATCGTCATAATTTTCGTAATGCTTGCTGGCGGCAGCTTATCATTGCTATTCTTCTCGTAAATAATAGTTCCGCTGTCTGCATCCATTAGAATGGCTGAACGAGCAGATGGTGCGAGATCCGGCGTTGCCGAAGAAGCTGGCTCTTGTGATTTGGCAGGCGCTTTTTCCTCAGCAAACGCCGCGGCAGGCAGCATTACTGCAAGAGCAACAACTAGAATAAATAACTTCGTACATACTATTTTCATAGGTTATATTCCCCTCCAAAAGATGATGCGGCAGCACTGCAATCGCAAATTTATGAGGCTGCCGCAATTCGGCTATATTTTCCTTTTAAGTGTTGACTTTAATTATGAAAATTATTCCACTGCCACAAAATAAGGGCTGCATTAATCACCAACGATGATCAAGACAGCCCAAACATAAAAATAGAGAAAGCCCATGACATGGACTTTCTCAGGAAACCGTATTTTTTTATTCCTAAATTAATACCTTGTAACTCCCTCTGCCGTCACAACAGACAACAGCAGCGGTTGAAGCTCCGGCAGTGATTCCGATAAGGTATAGGCGTTACGAACCTGATCCGTAATCGCTCTGACACTTGGCTCGTTGTCGCGTATGTGAAGGATAGCAAGTGTCTCTCCGTCACTTACTGGATCTCCTACCTTCTTCTTAATTGTTATCCCGACGGAATAATCAATGGTAGCTTCCTTGGTCGCTCGGCCAGCGCCAAGCAGCATAGCTGCAAGGCCTAATTGCTCAGCATCAATTGCATTCACAAATCCGTCTCCTTGTGCTGCTACGTTAACTGTAACTGGCGCTTGCGGCAAGCGAGTCAGATCATCCGCAACTGTCGGGTCACCGCCTTGCGCTGCAACGAATTGCTTAAACTTCGCTAACGCAGCACCATTGTCGATCTGTTGCTTCAACAGCTCCTTTGCTTCCGCTACATTAGCTGCTTTACCGCCTAATACAACCATATGCGCTCCCAACACTAAACATAATTCCGTCAAATCTTTAGGACCTCTACCCTTCAAAGTCTCGATAGATTCTTGAATTTCCAAGGCATTCCCGATAGCGAATCCAAGGGGCTGATCCATATCACTAATGACCGCAGCCGTATGTCTGCCTACTTGTGTGCCGATATCAACCATCGCCTGTGCAAGCTTCTCAGACTGTTCCAGCGTCTTCATAAAAGCACCGCTGCCCGTCTTCACGTCCAGTACAATTGCATTCGCACCTGCAGCAATTTTTTTGCTCATAACAGAGCTTGCAATGAGAGGAATCGATTCGACAGTTGCAGTTACATCTCGCAACGCATACATTTTCTTATCAGCTGGCGCAAGGTTACCGCTTTGTCCGATAACGGCTAGACCTATATCATTAACCTGATTCATAAATTTCTCACGTGATAATTCGATTTGGAAACCCTCAATAGATTCCAGCTTATCGATTGTGCCACCCGTATGGCCTAAGCCTCTTCCTGACATTTTGGCTACAGGCACACCCACAGAAGCCACTAGCGGAGCAATGATTAATGTTGTTTTATCACCAACACCGCCAGTGCTGTGTTTATCTACCTTAATTCCGCTAATTGGAGCAAGATCAACCTGATCGCCCGAATTGGCCATCGCCATCGTAAGGGAGGCAGTCTCTTTCGCTGTCATTCCACGAAAGAATACCGCCATCGCCCAAGCCGACATCTGATAATCAGGAATATCACCTTCGCAATATCCGTCTACCAAATAAGTTAACTCTGCAGCGGTCAGTTCACCGCCGTCTCTCTTTTTTTGAATTAAATCAACTGCACGCATGCCATTCACCCCGTTCGCTTACGCTTCATCTAGCCAGTGAAAGCTCCCGCTGTTTCTCTTGTACTCGCACGATAAGCTCGTCCAACGATTGACTCAGTTGGAGCACTTCACAGTTCAGAAACGTTTGTTTTACCAAAGCTGTTTCTACCATTTTATCGCGCAACTGCTCCACTTCTAAGAGTAATTGCTTGTCCATGTTTGTTTCACTCCATCATTCTTTGATCATGGACATTATACGACGACTGTGTTGAAGAATACTGTCACAATGAGTCGACTCAATTGTTACAATTGTGTTACAGAAATGCCTAGAAATGAGGAATTAGTCCTTTAACCAATGCCAGGAACTGGGATTTAACTCGCTCCGTAGTCTCCATTACTTCCATATGCGACAAAGGCTGATCCAGAATACCTGCTGCCATATTGCTTATACAGGAAATACCGAGTACTTCTATTCCAGAATGTCTCGCTGTAATCACTTCTGCAACAGTAGACATTCCGACAGCATCTGCACCAATGACCCGCAACATGCGAATTTCTGCAGGAGTCTCATAGGTAGGTCCGAGCAAGCCGGCATACACACCTTCACGCAGCGTCAAGCCTTGGCTTGCAGCGGTCTCACGAGCAACTGCGCGCAGACGTTTGCTATACGCTTCTGACATATCGGGGAACCGTACTCCAAGCTCATCATCGTTAGGTCCAATAAGCGGGTTTTTGCCAGTCATATTAATATGGTCGGAAATAAGCATCAGATTGCCCGGTTCATAATCCAGATTAACGCCGCCGGCCGCATTTGTTACTAGCAAGCTTGTTACGCCAAGTGCCTTCATTACACGAACGGGAAAAGCCGTCAGCTCGGGACCATATCCTTCATACATATGGAATCTTCCCCGCATCAGAATAACTGCGCGTCCAGACAAAGTACCGATCAGCAGTTCACCGGCATGCCCTTCTACTGTTGATACAGGAAAATGTGGGATTGTATCATATTGAATCGTAATCGCGTCTTCTAGATGATCGCCTAGAACACCTAAACCTGAACCCATAATAAGTCCAATCTCAGGCTTCAGCTCAGTCTGGTCAGCTATGTATGCTGCCGCTGCATTAATATGTGCTGCAGTTAATAAAGTCATTCTCGTATCCTCCTAATTGTTACTGTTGTTTAGTAATAAGCAGATCTAAAAAGCTTGTTCCATTCGGAGGTGCTTGTACACCAAAGTTATGAGCAATTGTTGCGCCAAGATCAGCAAATGTCGAACGTGTCTCTAATTGAGAAGGCTGTTCGAACGCAGGACTGAATAGCAGCAAGGGGACATACTCCCGCGTATGATCGGTGCCTGCATGAACCGGATCATTGCCATGGTCAGCTGTAATAATGAATAGATCATGTTCTCCAATGCGGCTTTCTAGCTCAGGCATCGCTCGATCGAATTCTTCCAAGGCACCCGCGTATCCTTCTGGATCCCGCCGATGTCCGAACAAGGAATCAAAATCAACCAAATTAGTGAAGAGAAGCCCTTTAAACGACTCATCAAGCGCCTCGATCGTCTTCGTAATACCGTCTGCATTACTTTTAGTCGGCTTAAAAGCAGTAATTCCTTCCCCGTCAAAAATATCGTTTATTTTGCCAATTGCGATCGTATCGAAGCCGCCTTCCTTCAGTGCATCCAGCACCGTTGGTTGCGGAGGTTTAACCGCATAGTCATGACGATTAGGCGTGCGTTTGAATGCGCCGGGCGAACCGATATAAGGTCTTGCAATTACTCTTCCGACTGTATAACGCTCATCAAGCGTCAGTTCTCTCGCAATTTCACAAGCACGGTACAGCTCTTCAAGCGGAATAATTTCTTCATGGGCAGCAATTTGAAATACACTATCCGCCGAGGTATACACAATCCATGCGCCGGTCTCCATCTGTTCGGCTCCCAGCTCATCTAGTATTTCAGTTCCGCTGGCTGGTTTGTTGCCAATGACTTTGCGCCCGGTCTGCTGTTCGAATGCTTCGATCAATTCGGGCGGGAATCCTTCAGGGAAGGTCTGGAAAGGAACTGTGAGCTTTAGCCCCATTAGTTCCCAATGGCCTGTCATTGTGTCTTTCCCGACTGATACCTCGGCCATTTTGCCGTAATAAGCAGCAGGCTTATCATCTGAAGGCTTCCAATCACTTAGTGCAGCGATACGGTCTAGACCCCAACGGCGCAAGTGAGGGAGCTTGATTTCTTTCACCCGTTCAATAATATGACCTAAAGTATGAGCTCCGCTATCTCCGAATTGATCAGCATCAGGCTGTTCTCCAATACCAACACTATCCAATACAATAACGGCAATTCGATTAAATTTCATTGATTGTTTACTCCTCCCGTTTGAGCGCTTCCCTATGCAAAACAAGATATCTATGCCCGGGGATGAGCGTTATTATAAGCCTCTTTCATTCTCATCTTCGGTATTCTTGTATACCTTTGTGTTGTCGAAATATCCGCGTGGCCCAGCAGCTCCTGAACATCACGTAAATCGGCCCCGTTCTCCAGCAGATGGGCGGCAAACGAATGACGCAGCGTATGTGGCGTTATATCTCCCTCAATACCAGCTTCCTTCGCATATTTCTTAATCATTTTCCAGAAACCCTGCCTCGTCATACGGGTCCCCTGCTGGTTAAGAAACAAAGCGCCGTCATCCAGCTTTTGCTTGGTCAATTCGGAGCGCCCATCTTGCAAATAACTGGTTATTGCTTCGGCGGCCATTCGCCCAAATGGAATAATTCGTTCCTTCATTCCACTGCCCATGCATCTAATAATGCCGAGATGTAAATTTACGCTTTCCACGTCCAAGGAAATTAATTCGGACACACGAATTCCCGTGGCATACAGGAGCTCCAGCATCGCTTTATCACGTTTGCCGGATGCCGTCACGATTTGCGGTGTTTCCAGCAATTGACCGGTCATTTCGATCGATAATATATGAGGCGGCTTCTTCTCTTGTTTAGGCGTTTCAATAAAAATAGCAGGATTGTACTGAATGATACCCTCTACGGCTAAATAGTGAAAAAATGCTCGAATCGATACAATATGACGAACTAAAGTCGCTGTTTTGCGGCCGTTTTCCTTCAATAGCAATAAATAATGCGATAGATGATGTCTTTGAACAGATTCGACATTTGCGATCGAGTGCTGTTCCAAATACTCGAGCAAACTATTCAAATCCCTTGCATACGACTCAAGCGTACTGCGGGATAAGGTTCGTTCGACCGATAAAAACCGAATAAAAGACTGAACCTGATCTTTCATTATAGTCCCTTTCATTTACGATCGTTTGATAAGCTTCGTTCGTACACAACTATTCCACGTTACGCTTATCAAATCCTGCTTTTCCGTTTATTTTCTAACCTCCAACTTCATTCCCCATACCAGTAAAACCATCGTAGACGGTCAGCGATACTGCCATTCTCCGGTGAGCTTGGATCCTCTTGAAATACTTTAAGAGCATCCCCTTTAGGCGTATGATAAGGATGAACAGGAGATATGATATCCACCACCCAGCGGTACCCCCCGGTTGTAATAAGCAATAATAACGCAAATACGATGACAAATACGATTCGACTCAGCCATCTTCGCAAAGACAGCACCATACCTTCATCCCCTTTCGGATTAACGGTTGTCCATCCGTATCACCTTATGACAGCGATGAAGCGAATATGCAAGTCACTGCCCTCTTCTCTTAACATCAACTACCCAACCATTTACTAAGTGGAGTGAAGACCATCCCCGTCGCATTCGCTACAGGCTCATAAGTTACGTACCCTTGATGTGTATTGACCCCTTTTTGCAAAGCCGCATTGCTTCTTATCACATCCCAACCGCGGTTGGCCAAATCAATGGCGTACGGAGTCGTAACATTCGTCAATGCAATCGTTGAAGTACGCGGGACAGCACCAGGAATGTTTGCTACCGCATAATGAATGACTCCATGCTTGATATAGATCGGGTCCTTATGTGTCGTTGGCCGATCTACAGTCGCAATTGAGCCGCCTTGATCAACAGCAACATCTACAATTACCGATCCCTTCTTCATCTTCTGCACCATCGCATCCGTAACGAGATGTGGCGCTCTAGCTCCAGGAATGAGTACCGCTCCTATTAGTAAATCTGCTCTTTCGACAGCTTCTGCAATATGCAGAGGGCTAGACATAACCGTATGAATTCTTCCGCCAAAAATTTCATCCAAATATCTCATTCGATCTGCGCTTTTTTCCAATATTACGACGTTCGCTCCCATGCCAAGGGCAATCTTTGCGGCATTCGTACCTACAATACCACCTCCGATTATGACGACCTCCGCTGGCGGTACGCCTGGCACACCCCCAAGCAGGATTCCTCTCCCGCCATTAAATGCCTCCAGAAACTGCGAACCAACCTGTACAGCCATCCTGCCGGCTACCTCGCTCATTGGCGTCAATAAAGGGAGACTGCCGTTAGCCAATTGTATCGTTTCATAAGCAATAGCAGTTACTCCCCTATCTACTAAAGCAGACGTTAACTCAGGTGCTGCAGCAAGATGCAAGTAGGTAAACAACAACAGATTTTGACGAAAATAATCAAATTCCTCAAGCAATGGTTCCTTCACCTTCATGATCATATCCGCTTCCGTCCACACTTCTCGTGCGGTTGTCCGAATGATGGCTCCTTCTGATACATAATCATGATCTTCGAACCCGCTACCTGCACCTGCTCCCGCTTCTATTAGAACATTATGACCTGCAGCCTTCAACATGGTCACACCAGCAGGTGTTAGCGCAACACGATACTCACTTGATTTGATCTCTTTCGGAACTCCAACTATCATCATCCATTCCTCCTCATGAACCATTAAAGGTCGGCTTACTATGATGTATGAACTAAGAGAGGCAAATGTTAGTCCTCAGCGATACGATTTCCAGCAGAAACAAAAAATATGTACCACGGGACATATACCCATATCGTCCAAACTCCGTATCCATACACTAAACTAGCGTATTATTTTCTCCCAATTACTCCGGTATCTAATTTGCTAAATCAGCAACTTACTTATAAGGACAGGAGGAAGATTGATGAATGGCTAAGCTCGGCAAATTAATCACTCTTCATTCACGACCTACTTCTTCTCAACATACGATCCGTAAATTAATTACTTTTAGAACAACGGCATCCTATAAGCAATGTCTGAGTTATATGCATGCAAATGGGATTCAACCCTTCAGGCAACTGCCAAGAAGTCGTATGATCGGTTGTCATTTCATTAAACACAGCTCATGGAAAGCCATCTCACGTCATCCTGACATCCGACTTATTGAGAAAGATGCACGAATTAAAGTACATGCTGCTTATCCTGTTAAAAGAACCTCTAAATCCTCAAAAACAAACGGTTCGTCGATGTTGTCGATGGTTGCTTGTCCAGTTAACGTGACATGGAATGTTTGCAACGTGCGGGCTCATGAGGTATGGAGAAAAACGTTAGGCTCCCCTATCAAGGTTGCCGTCATTGATACAGGCATAGCTAAGCATCCAGACCTGCAAATAGCTGGCGGAGTCAACTTGGTAGACGGCGGCAGTTACGTCGATGACAATGGACATGGCACTCATGTTGCCGGCATCGCTGCAGCCAACGGTATGAACGGAATTAAGGGTGTTGCGCCTGACATTAAGTTATACGCAGTCAAGGCGCTGGATCATGAAGGATCTGGCTATGTATCCGATATTGTCGCTGCGATCGATTGGTGTATTCGCAACGGAATGAACATTATCAACATGAGCTTTGGAATTACTGGAGGAGAGTCTAGCGGAGCTTTGCATAACATTATTAAACGTGCCACTAATAAAGGAATCATCGTTGTTGCTTCTGCAGGCAATGATGGGCCGTCCAATAAACAGATTGAGCAGCCTGCTTCTTATTCAGAGACCATTTCCGTCGCCGCATCCACTCGAAATAATCGAATTGCTGACACAAGCAGTAGAGGAGAAGGCATCACTCTTTGTGCTCCAGGAGAAAATATCCGATCCACATGGCTGAACGGCAAATATTTCACCTTAACTGGCACAAGCATGGCATCACCTCATGTCACAGGAGGAATAGCTTTACTCCTCTCTCTGCAGCCTGATTTGCGGCCATCTGAGGTGAAAGCCAAACTCCAGCAATGGGCTATGCGTCTGAATGATTATCCAACAACCGCTCAAGGCTCGGGGCTGCTGCAGCTTAATCGAATTTAATTCTATGGGTATTACAACGCAAAAACGGCTTTGCCGTCCAGAGATCTGGGCAGCGAAGCCGTTTATGATTCAGTTGATTTTTCGTTTTTAGCATTACAACGGTGACAAATGCCTTGGAAATCCAGGCGATGGTCGAGAACGGTGAATCCGAATTCTTGCTCTAATCGCTCTTCAAGCGGTAGAAGCCAGTCATCCTTGATTTCGTCCATTGTTCCACATTGTACGCAAATGAGATGATGATGATGGTGTTTGCTGCTGTCAGTTCTAAGATCGTACCTAGCAACACCGTCGCCAAAATTAAGCTTCTCTACCACATGCATTTCACTGAGCAGTTCCAGCGTCCGATACACGGTGGCGAGACCAATTTCTGGGGCCTTGTCCTTAACAAGCATGAAAACATCTTCAGCGCTTAAGTGGTCTTCCTCGTTCTCAAGCAATACTCGTACTGTTGCTTCACGCTGCGGAGTTAATTTGTAGCCCTGCGACTGCAACTGTTGTTTGATCTTCTCAATCCGGGCTTCCATGATTTCCCCCCTACCACATGTCTGCGCCAATTTCAGAAAACGTTTGCTTTCATTATAGGGGTTAACCATTAATAAAGTCAAACATTTTGGCACTAGATGGTTGGGGTGGAAGCCGTCAATAGAGGGGCTACCCAGTTCATTAGAATCGGCGAAATATAAGCTTCAAGCAATGCCGCACCTGCTAGCACTAACAGCATAAAGAGTGCAGTCGTCGTAAAACTCGCAATCTGAGGACCTAATGTACCTCGTTGCTGGAATAGTCTGTTTTTGATCACATACGTCGAGAAAGAGATAGCAGCCACGCTAGTGATCATTATGGCAGGAACAATGATCAAATTCGGAGGCACGACTGAGACTAGCGAGAACAACAATCCATTCCAACCGTATTGTGATACTAATGATCCAATTGCAAATCCAACAAGTGCCCCTTTTAAAAAATCGAGCACAAGGACAAATGGAATTCCTACTACCGTAATCCCTAACAACCACAGCAACAGCAGCCATTTACTATGAAAAAACAGACGGTCCCAAAATGACTGTGCCTCATCCGCCATTACGCCGTTGTTCATAAGCTGGATATATTGGTTAACATCCGAAGCCAGATCCTGCTGCTGCTCTAATGTCAGAGCGTTAACCATTAGCCCGCCGAAAATAACACCCACTACAAACAAAACCGCTACAAATACATATAATGTGAATTGATTTTTTACCGTATCTTCCAGCATAGGCGAACGCATGGTCCACTCCCCTCTTGTCCGAATGATAAAGTGTATGACTTTATATCCATTCGTATGACGAAAGAAAGGAGATAGTCTATTGATTAAATGATAGCTTTCCTAGATCTGACCCGTTAATTGATAGAGCTTCCAAGCGTACACAGCCATAATCGTCTTGGCGTCGCTGATTCTACCCTCTTGAATGTAGCTCTCTGCTTGTTCAAGCGTAATGGCATCAACCTCAAGATATTCATCCTCATCCGTGTGCTGCTCACCGGGCACTACTTTATCAGCAAAATACAAATAAAGCTTCTCATCCGCAAAACCTGGCGACGTATAAAATGCGCTGACTAATTGCAATTGCTCCGCACGGTACCCCGTCTCTTCCTCCAACTCGTGTGCTGCCGCTTCAAGTGGATCTTCCCCTGGATCGAGCTTGCCTGCCGGAATTTCAATCTGAAATTTCTCAAGCGGCTTGCGAAATTGCTCAACAACGAGCAGCTTCCCATCCAACAGTGCCATTACAGCTGCTGCTCCTGGATGTTTGACAATTTCACGGGTCGCTGTTCTTCCATCTGGCATTGCCACGGTGTCCACTTGGAGCGTGATCATTTTTCCTTCAAATATAGGGTCGATCTTAATTGTTTCCTCACGCCATTGCTTCACATTATTATTTTCCATATTCGATCATCTCCTATGTATAACTTGTCCAATCTGCACATAACTATCATTATACCAAATGATGAAGGGTGCGATTGGAATGAAAAAATATATGGCTGCTAATCAGCTTCGACTCGTTGGAAAAGCATGGGAAATCCGTTATCAACTACGCAAATGGTCGAATGCGACTAAAGATACAAAACTAACCTTAAAGCAAATTCTACCTGAATCCAAATAGATAGGATAGGAAGATTTGTATTTCATACAGTCTTCCTATTGCTATATCCCCGTACACCCTTCCTTTTCTTCCCCCTATTCGCTTCTCTCCAACTTATTTTGTACCAATCCGTCCTATTTTCATCCTATTATTCGTCACAAAAAGGGTTCAAGTTAATTATTTACATATGGTTTGGATTCAGCTATACTTCCACGTGAGGTTTCTTTACATAATATTTATAAACAGGGAGAATGAATGCTAATGATGCTAACTAAATTTTCAAAGAAGTCTTATGTCGGATTGGTGCTTTCATTTATACTTTGCACGGTTACACTCATCGGACCTCTTCCGAGCATCAAAGCCGAAGCAGCACAGTCTGAACAGGTTACAGTATCTCTGCTTGGAACCTCGGATATCCACGGTAGATTCATGCCTTGGGATTATGCTCTAGACGGTCCGAACACAACGGGAAGCTTGACTCAATTAAACACGATAGTTACAAGAGTTAGAGCAGAGAATCCGAATACGATTCTACCGATGCTGGGGATATGATTCAAGACAACTCAGCAGAATTGTTCAACGATCAGCCAGAATCACCTATGATGGTTGCGATGAATGCAATGAACTATGATGCGTGGGTAATGGGCAATCATGAATTTAATTTTGGGCTTGATGTGTTGCAGAAGATCTCCTCTCAATTTAAAGGACAGCCGTTAGTAGGCAATATTTTCAAAGAAAATGGCGATCGCTATATGCCTGCATATACGATTATTGAGAGATCAGGAGTTAAAATTGGAATTGTGGGTATGAACACACCGATGATTACTGATTTCGAGAAAAGCACCGACCATCTCGATGGTCTAATCGTGAAGGACCCGGTTGAAGAAACAAAGAAAGCAATAGCAGAGCTAGACGGTAAGGTAGATGCGATTGTTGGTCTCATGCATATGGGGCTTGAGAATGAAAATGGCAAGCCAGGTACTGGTGTAAAGGATATTGCGAATGCTAATCCTGAATTGACAGCTATATTCGCCGGTCATATGCACACACTGGTCGAGTCAGAGACAGTTAACGGTGTACTTATCTCTGAACCGAATAAATACGGATCGCATATTTCTCGTATTGATCTAACCTTTAACAAGCAAGGAGATAAGATGGTATTGCAAAGCAAGCAGGCGGCAGCACTGCCTGTGAAAAAGGCTAATGGAGAAATAGAAATATCCGATACGAATTTAGAGAAGATCTTGCAGCCCTTTCATGAATTTGCACGTGCAGATGCAAATACAGTAATTGGTCAGCTTAAGGGAACCAATCTTGTTCCACCAAATGAGATAGCAGGAATCCCTGCCGTTCAAATCCAGGAGACTCCGTTATCCGATTTCTTTAGTGAAGTGATGTTGCATTACAGTAAGGCCGATGTTGTCGCCCATCAGATTGATAACGATAAAGCAAAGCTAGACGTCGGACCAATTAAGAAGAAGGATATTGCCTATAACTACCAATATGCACTAGGCGAGATTACGAACTACGAAGTAACTGGCAAAGATTTAAAGGATTATATGGAATGGGCTGTTGGTTATTTTAACTCCACTCGTCCAGGAGATGTAACGATAAGTTTTAATGAGAAAAGACGGTCGTCTAAATACAGCACGAATGATTTCTTCGGCGGTGTTACCTATGAAGTCGATCTCACACAGCCTTATGGCAGCCGGATAACGAATTTGAAATATAGGAACGATACATCAGTTGAAGCGGACGACAAACTGACTCTCGGAATGAATGCGTATCGAATGGAAGCGCTAATCGCCAAGGGCGGTGCATTAGAAGGACGGAAGTTCACACAGCTTTGGTCTTCAAAGGATGCCACTGTATTCGGAGAAGTAGGCGGAACCATTCGCAATCTTGCAATCACCTACTTAAAAGAAGTAAAGAATGGCGTATATACGCCGACGATTCACAACAATTGGAAAATAACTGGTGTGGATACAACATCACCAGCACGCGCGGATGTTGTTGAATTGATTAACGCTGGAATATTGACTGTCCCAAGTACTGCTGACGGCAAATATACGAATATCGCTTCTATCAACATTCTCGATAGCGTTTCAGCGGACGAGATTTCTGAGCTTTCGCAGAAAGCAAAAGTAAGCAAATCATTATTCACTGAGGTATCAACCAAAGGTGAGTTCTATCAGCAGCTTAATCGAGCAAGAAAAACTGACACAGATGTTCCCGAAGAGCCGGTTACGGGCAAACCTGTAGAGGAAGAGGAATTACCAACTAAGAACGAACCAAGTGTTAAACCTGATAAAGAAACTGTAGTTACTCCAGTTAAACAAGCTAAGGTCACCGCTTATTTCCTAAATGTACGTACAAAACCATCATCTAAAGCTAAAATTTATAGTGCCGTACCGAAAGGAACCATTCTTGAGGTATTGGATAAGGCCAATAAGTATGGATGGATAAAGATTCGTTTTGAAGGACATGAAGCATACGTATATGGAGAATATGTAACCATACTGTCTTAGCAGCTAAAAGCAAAAAACGGCCCTTACCGAATGATAACGGTAGGGGCCAATTTTACGATTAAACCATTGATGGTGTTGCGGCTTGCTTAATTATTGCAATAACGAATTCCGTAATTTTCACGAGATTGGTTATTTTAATTTGTTCTTTCGTCGTGTGGATATGTTCATATCCAACTGCCAGGTTCACGGTAGGTACACCAAGTCCGTTGAAAATATTAGCATCACTGCCACCGCCTGAGTGAAAAGCACGCGGCTGCAGCCCAATTGACATTGCTGCTGCTTGTGCCACCTGAACAACATGCGCATGATCATCATGAGCATATGCCGGATACACGATAATGCTCTCAAACTCGCCCCGCGCACCAAATTCTTCAGCAGTACTTTCCACCGCTTTACGCATATTATCCAATTGACTATCCAGCTTATGTTGGACAATACTTCGAGCTTCCGCATCCAGCTTCACGAAATCACATACAATATTCGTTGCGCCGCCGCCTTCGAATCGTCCGATATTAGCTGTTGTCTCTTCATCAATGCGGCCGAGCGGCATACGAGCAATCGCTTTTGAAGCCACTTGGATCGCGCTAATGCCATCCTCAGGATTAACACCTGCATGCGATGACTTCCCATACATTTTAATCGTAACCTTTGCTTGAGTCGGGGCAGCAACAGCAATATCCCCAACTGCTCCATTCGAATCAATTGCATATCCAAACTGCGCTTGCAGCTTGGAAGCATCTAATGAACGAGCACCTAGCAAACCAGATTCCTCGCCTACTGTGATGATGAACTGGATACGTCCATGTTGGATTTTTTGCTCTTTAAGCACACGGATCGTCTCGAATATTGATGCAATTCCAGCTTTATCGTCACTGCCAAGAATGGTAGTGCCATCACTCCGAATATAACCATCGGAATCGATCTGCGGTTTAATCCCTGCTCCCGGAACAACCGTATCCATATGACAAGTAAAGAAGATGGTTGGCGCAGCCTCTGAACCAGCAGTTGCCTCAAGCCATGCAAACAAGTTGTTTGCTCCATGACCAGTCTTAGCAGCTGCATCATCTTCATCAATAGAAAGCCCTAACGCAGTGAACTTGTCACGAAGAACCTTGCTGATTGCCTGTTCTTGCTTCGTCTCGCTATCTACTTGCACCAGTTCAATAAATTCACTAACAATTCGATCTTGATTGACCATTACTATTTCCTCCACTTCCTCTTTTGGGTTACAATAGACAATAGAGCTTGATCTTCTTATTCTCATTATCGTTGTATTGGAAAGGAGAATCCCACTTGAATCAACAAAAACTAGTGCGAACTGTCGCAATCATAGTGGTCGCTGCTTTACTATTATCTACTCTATTCGCTTCGATTGGTTGGCTGTTCTCTTAAAGGAGCAGCCTCATAGCCAAATACTTCACAAAAATGCGGCAGTAATTGCTTCGCTGCTTCTTCAACCGACATTTGCATGCCGGTCAAGTCATTGAAGGAAGTTACACCATACTCTTGAATACCGCATGGAACTATTCCGGTAAATCCGCCTTCGGCGATACCCGCTTCTATATTCAGAGCAAAGCCATGACTGGTCACAAAACCTCCACGTTGGCGCGCTCTGTTGAATTTCACTCCGATGGCGGCGATTTTCTCGCTGCCAACCCAAACTCCGGTATACCCTGATTTTCTTCCTGCTTCTATATCATAATCAGCCAACCAATTAATAATACCTTGCTCGACCGTACGTAAGTAAGCGTGCAGATCTAGTCCGACTGAATCCAAGTAAAGCAATGGGTAACCGACTAATTGACCGGGACCGTGAAACGTAATATCTCCTCCACGATCAATCTCAAACACCGAAATGCCACGTTCTTGCAGCTCTGCTTCGTTCAGGAGCAAATGCTCAGGATGTCGATCAGAACCAATTGTATAAGTCGGCGGATGTTGAAGAAGGAGCAGTGTCTCCTGACACTCCTCCTGGTCGATTTGCTTCACAATAGATTTCTGCAATTCCCATGCCTCAGCATAATCAAGCATCGGAATATAACGGACTTCCAATTGCCGCCTCACGTTATGTTGCTTAGTTGAGTCAGTCATGATGGCATACTCCGTTCTAATACAATTTCGTATCGTTATTAAAGCTCTCTAGGTTATCCTTCACCCGTTGCAGGAATCGGCCAGAAATAATGCCGTCCAGTATGCGGTGATCTAGCGAGAAGCACATATTGGCAATGGAACGAACAGCTAACATATCATTAATGACAACTGGACGTTTCACAATGGATTCAAAAGTAATAATCGCCGCTTGCGGATAATTAATAATAGGATTCGTTATAATGGAACCGAATGAACCGGTATTATTAACGGTGAATGTACCACCCTGCATATCGGACAATGTCAGTTTGCCTTCACGACCGCGGCGAGCCAGATCGTCGATCTCTTTCGCTAATCCAGCAATCGTCTTATGATCGGCATTCTTAATAACAGGTGTCGCGACAGACTCTTCCGTTCCAACAGCAAGTGAAATATTAATGTCACGCTTCACGATAATTTTATCGACAGCCCACATCGAATTGATGATTGGGAAATCCTTGATCGCATTAACGACTGCTTTCAGTACGAAAGCCAAATAAGTTAAATTGATACCTTCCCGTTTCATAAACTCATCTTTCACTTTATTACGAAGGGCTACTAAATTCGTCACATCGACTTCAATCATCATCCAGCCATGTGGAATTTCCGTAACACTTTGCTTCATATTCCGTGCAATTGCACTTCGAATTGGCGTAACTTCAATATAGTCCTCTCCGCGTCCAGGAGCAGGAGAATCATAGGCTTGAATCGTAGGCATCCTAGGCGTCTGTGATAAATGAAGACCAGAAGAACGAACCTCTGCATCTACATTCCCTTCTGCATTCGCACCTGATTTCGATGCACCAGAAGCTACATAAGCGAGAACATCCTTGCGAGTGATACGCCCTCCAAGTCCAGTCCCTTTCACATCAGCCAATTTGACACTATGCTCTGCGGCTAATTGTTGGACAGCTGGCGAAAGACGATTGCGCATTCCTGTATCCTCTTCTGTACCGTTTAATGTACCGACAGCAACTGCTTGCGACACCTTCTTCTCAACAGAAGCGTTTGAATTTGAATCCGAAGCAATATCTTCCTCAGTTTCAATTAGACAGACAACAGTACCAACTGGAACCGTCTCACCGTTTCCTACTAAAATACTTTTCAGTGTTCCTGTCACTGTGGAAGGCAACTCCGCGCTCACTTTATCTGTAATTAACTCGCAGATCGGCTCGTACAAGTCAATTTGATCGCCAGGCTGCTTAAGCCATTTGTCTATAGTTGCAGATATAAGTGATTCCGCAAGCTGTGGAATCACGATCTCTTTCACCGATTTCATTGGTCAACATCTCCTAACCAAAACTTGGTTAATTAAAAGCTTAAAAAAGAGCCAGATTCCTCATAGCGTCTTTGACCTTTTCTTTATTAAGCAAGAAAAACTTCTCACCCGGCGGGTTAATCGGCATCGCTGGAACATCCGGTCCGCATAGACGCTGAATCGGCGCATCTAGCTCGAACAGAAGCTCTTCCGCAATAATAGCGGACACTTCAGCTCCGATCCCTCCGGTTTTATTATCTTCGTGAATAATCAATACTTTACCTGTTTTGCGAACGGCTTCTAGAATACCCTCTTTATCAAGCGGTTGAAGGGTTCGCAAATCAAGAATATGAGCACTAATTCCTTCTTGAGCTAGTTCTGCTGCAGCCTGTTCAACGAAATGAAGCGGCATACTGTAGCCGATGACCGTAATATCATCACCTTCACGCAGCACGTTTGCTTTACCAATCGGTACGATGTAATCTTCCTCTGGTAAATCGCCTGTAACGAGTTTATAGCATTTTTTATTCTCAAAGAAAAGCACCGGATCTGGATCACGAACGGCTGCTTTCAATAACCCTTTTGCGTCATATGCCGTATAAGGAGCTACAATCTTCAGCCCTGGTGTACCAAAAAATACGGATTCCGGACATTGTGAGTGGTACAGACCGCCAAATATCCCGCCTCCGATCGGAGCGCGAATTACAAGCGGACAGCTCCAATCATTATTCGAACGATAGCGGATTTTGGCCGCTTCACTTATGATTTGGTTCGTTGCCGGGAACATGAAGTCAGAATACTGCATCTCCGCTATCGGTTTCATTCCATACATAGCGGCACCGATTGCTGCTCCAACAATTGCAGATTCTGCAAGTGGTGTATCAAGCACGCGTTCTTCACTAAACTGATCCATGAGACCCTTCGTCGTGGTGAATACTCCGCCTTTGACACCAACGTCCTCACCCAGCACGAACACATCCTCGTCCCGTTCCATCTCCTCTTTCATTGCGAGACGGATCGCTTCGATATATTCGATTACTGCCATTCTTTCCCCTCCTAATGTTTGCGAAGCAAACACACTTCGTAAGCATAATCCTTGGTTTGCGTAGCAAACATACTTCGTAAGCATAATCCTAATGTTTGCGAAGCAAACATACTTCGTAAGCATCAATCTTCGTTACTTATACATCTTCCGCATAAACATGCTGCAAAATCGATTCTGGCGCTGGGAACGCCGCTTTGTCACCATAATCGGTTGCTTCATCGATCGTTTTACGGATTTTTGCCAGCAGCTCCGTTTCCAACTCTTCATTCCAAATGCCGCAATCAATCAAATATTGCTTATATTTAGGGATACCGTCCTTGGCACGGTTCTCATCAACTTCTTCTTTCGTGCGGTATGCAAGATCATTATCTGATGTGGAATGCGGTGAAATCCGATACAACATCGCTTCAACAAGGGTTGGACCCTCGCCGGAAACAGCGCGTTCACGTGCTTCCTTTACGACCCGGAATACTTCGAGTGCGTCATTGCCATCTACTTGAATACCTGGGAAGCCATAACCGATTGCCCTGTCGACAATACGACCTGCTATCTGCTTGTGAACAGGCACCGATATTGCGTATTGATTGTTCTCACACATAAAGATAACCGGAAGCTTATGTACTCCGGCGAAATTACAACCTTCATGAAAATCACCTTGATTACTGGAGCCTTCGCCGAAAGTAACGAAGCTGACCACCGGATGCTTCTTCATCTTCGCAGCTAGAGCAATTCCGACCGCATGAGGAACTTGTGTCGTAACAGGACTAGATCCCGTTACAATACGAAGCCGCTTGCTGCCGAAGTGGCCTGGCATTTGTCTGCCTCCGCTGTTCGGATCTTCTTCCTTTGCAAATACGGACAACATCAATTCTTTCACAGTCATACCGACTGAAAGTACAAATCCATAATCACGATAATAAGGCAAGAAATAATCATTCTCTCGATCTAGTGCGAATGCAGCAGCAACTTGGGCTACTTCTTGTCCAACACCCGATACATGAAAATTAATTTTCCCTGCGCGCTGTAATAATAAATTCCGCTCATCAAATTTGCGAGCTAATAACATCGTCGCATACATTTCAACCGCTTGTTCATCACTAAGTCCTAATTTCGTATGATGAAATGTTTGCTCTGTTGAACCGGATTGGACCATGAGGGTATTCCTCCTTTAACCTGATATTATAACCAGGTACTAAGACTTGATATTATATAGTATAACCTCTTTTGATTGAAAAAGAAAACCCATCAAAGAAAGAACCGTCTCCACTAGAATGCAATTGCTTTCCCATCTACTGCCAGCATCGCTTCTCCTAGCGCTTCTGCAAGTGTCGGATGCGGATGGATCATCTGTCCAACCTCCCAAGGAGTTGCATCAAGAAGTCCGGCAAGCGCTGCTTCCGAGATTAAATCCGTCGCATGTGGACCGATCATATGAACACCTAGAATATCATTTGTTTTGTTATCAGCAATAACTTTCACAAAACCATCCGTTTCACCAAGCACGAGTGCTTTACCAATCGCTTGAAATGGAATTTTACCTATCTTGATTTCATGCCCTTTTGAACGAGCGCCATCTTCAGTCAATCCATAAGAAGCGATCTCAGGGCGTGAATAAATACAACGCGGAATGAGAACCGGATCAACAATCTCCTTCTTGACCCCATTAATATGCTCAACAGCAGTTATTCCTTCATGAGCAGCAGCGTGAGCCAATTGAACCCCGCCAACAACGTCGCCAATTGCATAAATATGAGGTTCTGTCGTCTGACCATAATCATTCACAAGAATAGTACCATTCTTGGTCTGTACATCTGTATTCTCGAGTCCAATACCTTCAACATTAGCTTGTCTGCCTACAGATAGGAGCAGCTTATTAGCAGTCAAATGAACATTTCCATCCGATGTAGCAGCTGCAATAGCAACCTCTCCATCGCCGATAACCAGTTCTTCTGTCTTAAGCTGGACATTCGTTAATATCCGAACGCCGCGCCGACTCAGCAAGCGAGTTAATTCAGCTGAGACTTCTGCATCTTCACCAGGAAGCAATCTTGCTCCCGCTTCGACTAGTGTTATTTGTACACCAAAGTCTTGCAGCATAGAGGCCCATTCCACCCCGATAACACCGCCGCCCACAATGATCATGGAAGCAGGGAGCGTCTCCATTAACAGCGCTTCGTCACTCGTCAGTATATTTAAGCCATCTGGAACTAATCCGGGCAAAGTACGTGGTCTTGATCCTGTTGCAATGATTAGATTAGTGGAAACAACTGATTCCATCTCACCATCAGTCAATTCAACGGCCAGTGAGCCGCTGCGCGGTGAGAAGATCGATGGTCCGATAACACGACCCTTCCCATGAATAATCTGAATTCCATTTTTCTTCATCAAATGCTGTACGCCTCTATAAAGCTGATCGACCGTCTTTTCTTTCCTGCCTTGTACTTTATCGAAATCAAGCGCCAATGCGCCGTCTGCAATTGAAATCCCATATGTATCTGCATCTAATAAAGTCGCGTACACTTCCGCGCTTCGAAGGAGTAATTTGCTTGGTATGCAGCCTTTATGCAGGCATGTGCCGCCTAGCTTGTCCGATTCAACAATAGCCACACTTTTGCCAAGCTGTGCAGCCCGTATAGCCGCTGTATAGCCGCCAACACCACCGCCAAGCACCGCTACATCTACTTGTATTGCCATTTGTTTTCCCTCCAGCTTTCGTTTGATCACTTTATCTATTGTACCTTTTTTCAAATCGATTTACATCGTCAAATTTCCGAAATAGACACTCCTGCTTTAAAAAGGTATCATAATAAAGAATGTTTATATTGGTCAACAAGGAGAATTTATTCAGATGAAATTAGTTATCGCACGTTTAATCGCTGTGTTACTTCTAGTCATACCAGGAATCTTAGCTTGTCTAGGTTTTCTGAAAATGAAAAATGCTCTCTTCCACTATTTCTCTGAATTCGGCAATGATAATGTCGTTCCCGACTTTCAATGGTTAATGTTCCTGCTTGGTCTCGTCATGTTCGCTGCTGGTGTTAGTTTTATTGGCGGGTGGGTATTCTTTCGCGATCGGAAACGCAATTATGTAGCAACCCGCTTCCGTCCGAAACGACCACGCCCCCCTAAACCTCAGGCTTAACGAAAAAGGGGACAAGGCAACACCCCGTTGTATGCTTCCAATTATGGAGTATACGACGGGGTGTTTTATTTATAACAACATACAGCAGCCGTATTCATCAACGGTTACTTTCAATTTCTCTGCATTAGGGAATACTCTTCCTGA
Source organism: Pristimantibacillus sp. (assembly GCA_048976605.1). Lineage (GTDB taxonomy): Bacteria > Bacillota > Bacilli > Paenibacillales > Paenibacillaceae > Pristimantibacillus. The sequence goes on from JBHGUX010000038.1 coordinate 134,991, forward strand.
TAACAGATCTACAAGTGATTCCTTATCATTCCGGTATGTTTCCAACTCTAAAGTGTATGAATTCGGAGATAGATTAATAAGCAGACCCATGATCTCTTCCCCATCTTGCCGGAGATAACCGAGTACATTTCGAGCTTCATCAGCGAACCAGAATCGGAAGCTGCCACGCCGCAGTGATGCGTGACTATTGCGCTGTCTAATAAGCAGCCGATACCAATTGTTCAGCGTTGCATTCCATCCTGTTTCTTCCCAGATCATCGGTCTTCTGCAATCGGGATCTGCTCCTCCCCTCATACCAACTTCATCGCCATAATAGATCATCGGAATGCCGAGTGAGGTGAATTGGAAGAACACTGCCAGCATCATACGGGCATTGGCACTCTCCTTGCGATTCCATCCTCGCCCCCCATTCTCACATACGGTCAGAAACCTTTCGGTATCATGACTTCCGATTAATTGGAACATCGCTCGATTAGCTTGATCATTATAAAGACTCTCAAATCGAATAATTTGTTCCGAGAAAGATACAGGTCCAATCGATTGCTTCGCAAAAAAGTCTATAACGACATCTCGGAATAAATAATTCATTCCGCCGTCAAACTCATCACCTCTGAGCCATGGCCCAGAGCTATGCATAATTTCCCCAATTAACAGCAGCTCTGGATCTAACCCCTTAATGGTATCACGAAGTTTTTTCCAGAACTCGTGATTAACTTCATTCGCTACATCCAACCGCCACCCGTCAATTCCTACTTCTTGAATCCAATACTTTGCAACGTCCAGCATATAATCGATTGCTTCAGGGTGATATAAATTAAGTTTGGGCATATAGGCTTCAGATTTACCGAATGTCTCATAATTAGGGACAGGCAATTGTGTCACCGGAAAGTGATCGATGAAATACCAATCTGTATAAGAGGAGTTTACTCCCTTCTCCATAACATCCTGAAAGGCAAAGAATGTATCTCCTGTATGATTAAAGACCGCATCAAGCAATACTTTAATTCCATGCTGATGCGCAGTTTCTACCAATTGCTTCAGCATCTCAGTATCTCCAAACGACGGATCTACCTCGTAATAATCAGTCGTATTGTATTTATGGTTTGATGGTGAATGAAAGACCGGAGTCATATAGATGACTGTAACGCCTAGCTGGCGCAAATATTCTATCTTCTCCTTAATTCCTTGTAAAGTTCCGCCATACATTGATGAATGGCTCAACTGTTGCTTGATCTGAACACTAGAGTCCAGTTCACCTCTAGAGAAGCTGTCAGGAAATATTTGATACACAATCGCATGCTCTACCCATGAAGGAAGCTGGATCGCTTCCGGATGATGCATATAGGCATATTGAAAAGAGCCAGCAAGATCACGATTTACTGAGGCTCCTCTTTCACCAAACCATTGATATTGACCTTTATCGTTCTCTGCGTAGAATAAATATCTTGAACGTTTCTCACTCGCATAAATAATCGCTTCATAAATATCATGAGTACCTGCTGATCCCCTATGTGTCATCTTAATCGGACTCTCCAGTCCAGGCGAATCATATCGATCACCATGCAGGACCATGCAAGACAACTCCAGCCCTCCTTGAACAAATAGTCGCAATTTCAATTCCTTTGGTCCGACGGGGAATGCAAAAGGATCTTCACCTGTATGATACATGAACCAGCTTGTCGACATGTACAACTCTCCTCTCTTAATTTCGTGAATACTAATCGCCGTTAGGCTGCTAAATATGCTATATTATTACTATTATACTAGAAAATTTTTTAATAGGGAAACCGGTTTCCCATCGAGAGGAGAAACAATGAAAGTTACTATTCAAGATATTGCCGAAGCGGCTAATGTAGCGAAATCAACCGTATCCAAAGTCATTAATAATTCCCCCAGAATTTCTACGGAAACAAGGCAGAGGGTTCTAGAAATTATGAAGCAAATGAACTATATTCCGAGCAGTATCGCGACACGATTAGCCAAGCAAAGCAGCTTCAATATCGGATTATTAATTGACATGTCCAAAGAAAGTGAATTCATGAACCACTTCTTCTATAACATCATTGCCGGTATAGAGAGTGTTCTTGGTACAATGAACTATGAGTTGACTATCTCTAATGTGCAATCTTCTGCTCCTGGAGCAAAAGTGTTAGAACGGTTGGTTCTGAATAAACGTGTTGATGGTCTGATCATGAACAACTCTGTACTAACGGAAGAAATGGCCCATCAATTAAATGAATTGCGATTCCCTTACATTTCACTTGGAGAATTCATGCCTCCGGTCAGTTGGGTCGATTTCGATAACGAATTAGGCGGTCAAATGCTTACCGAACATCTTCTAGAGAGCGGTTATTCGAATATCGCTTTTGTTGGTGGCGAACTTGAAGAAAAACTGTTCACAAATCGTCATAATGGTTACAAGCGAGCACTGCTTAAAGCAGGAATGACAACATCCTCCGAATGGATACTAAGAGGACCTGCAATCGAAACCGAGGGATATCAATTAGGTAAACGCTTGTTGCAGCATAATAATCGTCCTGATGCTATTGTCTGTATGAGCAATTACACAGCTTTAGGAGTTCTTAAAGCGGCACAGGAATTGAATATTCATGTTCCTAAGCAACTCGGTATAGTTGCATTTGACGACTATCCGCTGTCTCCATTCACGACACCTCCATTGACCTGTTTGAACATTGACACATTCGAATTAGGTGTAGCTGCAGGCCATCTATTAATGGATCGAATTCAATTTCCTAGTGTTCCTTACAAAAACTCCCTTTTAGTGCCGAAATTGATCGTTCGAGATTCCTCACAGCGACAATTGTAAAAAAAAAATAGAGGCTATCCGTTAACCGATTGCTTTCAGTCTGCGGATAGTCTCTATTGTTTTAATGGTTATTAGAGAACGCTGCTTCTATAGATCCTTCCAACGAGCAACCGTTATAGGCACGGTTTGCGCTCCCCCACTCGGTGTCAAGCTTCGATTCGCAATATCACTTCCGTTCGAATTCACTTCAACGTTAGTCCATGCTCCTCGTGTTAGTTTGTAAGTAACATTGGTACCTACAGGGAGACTTAACGTAATGCTGTAGACGCCATCCGTGCCTTTGGTCAACTGATAGGCAGCATCTGCTGCATTCCAGCTATTGAACGAACCCGATAAATAAACAGGACCGGTAGCAGGTGTTGAAGACGGAACACTAACACGGAAAGTTACACTGTCCGCTGCCACCTGTGGCTCACCCGAGCTTACATTACCATTATAGAGACTCCATACTCCACTATTGAAATGATAATTGTTGCCGCCATTGTTATCCCATGTACCGCTGCCATTATTGAATGCTGCTGTCAATCCAACTGCATTGCCCAACGGTATTGTAATGGAATTATATCCAGTAAATGATGAATTGGTTAGTCCTACTCCCGGAGCTGTTGTCCAGGTTGTCTCACCATCCAGTTTGTAATGGATATAGGAGTTCGTGTATGCCGTATTCTTGTAGTAGATCGTTACGCTATTACTGCTGACAGCTGAAGTAGTCACACTTAACGCATCACTTGCTCCAGATAAATTAGCTGTTGCATCATAAGCTTTTACCGTATAGCTATAGGCAGTATTCGAGGCAAGACCACTATCAGTATAAGTTGTAGATGTGGAAGTACCTACTTTCACTCCGTCACGGTAAACTTCATAGCCTGTTACTGCAACGTTATCTGTTGAAGGGCTCCAGCTGAGATTAACTGATGTTACTGAGACACTAACTGCAGCTAAGTTCTGCGGAACACTAGGTGCTGTTCCATCAACAATTGGCCCTCCTGCTGTGATGTTTCCTGTTGGCGTATAAGTCCATGTGCCTGAAGAGAATAAATAATTGCTGCCGTTATTATTATCCCAAGTTCCACTGCCATTATTGAAGCAAGCTTCTAATTGGGTTGCTGCTCCGAGGTTAATCGTTATTTTATTGTAGCCTGCAACTTCCGCTGCCGGTATATCTACACCAGGGGCTGTCGTCCAAGTTCCACCTGCTGTGCGATAATGAATCTTCGGATTGCTATATCCTTGTTTGTAGTAGATCGTTACACTGTTGCCTGCTGGCGTAGTGACAGCTGCTGCTGCGCTAAATGCTGACAGATTGCCCGCTCCATCCACAGCCTTCACCGTATAGCTGTAAGTGCTCGAAGGTGATAATGAACTGTCTGTGTAGGATGTCGTTGGGGAATTTCCAACCTTCACTCCATCCCGATAAATTTCATAACCGGTTACGCCTATATTATCAGTGGCTGCCGTCCAGCTTACTTGTGCTGTAGAGCCATTAGCAGCAGTCGCACTCACTCCCGTTGGAGCGGTTGGCGGAGTCGTATCTGGCTCAGATGTGGTCACCGATGCCCCGGCACTAAATCCAGATAAGTTTGCCGCACCGTCATAGGCTTTAATTGTAAAGCTATACGTCGTATTAGGAGCTAATCCGCTGCTCGCAAATGATGTTGTACCCGAATTGCCTATTTTCACTCCATTACGGTAAACCTCATACCCTGTAACTCCAACATTATCAGTTGATGCTGCCCAGGTCACTTGAGCGGTTGTGCTGCTTGTTAAGACGGCATTAACAGCTGTTGGTATACTTGGTGCAATCGTATCCGACACTTGCTTCGCATAAATCTTAGAGACGTTCGCTCCCACTGAAACCGTAATTTGTTTGCCAGTAATCCCCCCAGCGGCGATCGTTACCGTATCAGAAGTATTTAATTGATTAGTTAAGACCGTACCTACAGGAAGAGTACTTTCTGTTCGCAACGGAATAGTAACTGTCTGAGTACCATTCGATGCGTTGCTGAATACAGAGATCACTTCTTGACCTACATTAGTTCCGCTATCCATTCTACGAGAGAATGCATATAAGTTTTGTGCAGCCCACATCTCACGTTGTGTTCCTTTGCGCAAAGCTTCATAATTTTTGCGGATCAAATTCAGTTTCCCTACAAAATCATAGGTGCTCGTGTTTTCATTGAAATAATTCTCAATGACATTGCCACTCGCATCACGCTTCACCATGGACCAACGATTCCATGTATCGGCAATACCGCCGCCAATAATACTGCCGTTGCCGTTACCTTTGTTCTGCTCTGTCCCTTGGAAGACGACCGGCATGCCTCTTACTGTGAATATAAAAGCAAGTGCATTTTGCAATTTAGGAACGCTGCCGCCAGCTTCCGTTAAGAAACGGTTACGGTCATGATTATCAATAAACGTTACCATATGATTCGCATTCCCATTATAGAGGGAATCCTGCGCAAGTGTGCTTTTTACATTAGATTCGAAAGATTGACCGTAAGCAAAACTATTCAATACCGAGAAGAAAAGCGGGAAGTCGAGCATACCCCATTCTTTGTTCTGACCAATCCACCGTGAGACAAATTCGGCGTTGCCGTCAAAGTTCTCACCGAAGGTATTCACGCCGAGCAGATTTTGCAGAGCGCCAATATCAGTAGGATGCATTAGCTTCGCTGCATCAACCCGCGCACCATCAGCTCCCGTATAATCGAACCATCCTTTAATCGAATTAAAGATCGCATCTTTGGCTGCAGGTACATCAAAGTCGATATCATCGAGACCAGCCAAATCGTGATTTTCAATATAGTTTTGAGCCCAAGCATCATATCGCCCGTCCGATAGAGACCAGTTAATATCTCCGTTATGATGATACCACGCTGGATTATTAAAGGGAGCCGCAGGCTGCAGACTTGGAATGTCATAGTATGCTTGCGTACCTAGCATATAATCGCCTACATGATTCGGCACAACGTCAATAATGACCTTAATGCCAAGTGCATGCGCACTATCGACTAACTCCTTGAGCTTTTCTTTTGTACCGAAATAAGGATTTGCCTTGTTCGGATCCTTCACATTGAACCCATGATACGCCGTGTTCCGCCCGCTTCCGTTATTTTCCCTATTCGTCATTTGCGGCTCTGCAACTGGAGAAATCCAAATTGCGGTATACCCCATGTTATGGATATAACCCAACTTATCAATTACACCTTGCCAATCTCCGCCCTTCATGTAACGGAAATCTTCTTCTGTTGTTTCTCCATAGCGGATCGCATTGCCAGTCGCATTATTGGAAGTATCACCATCATTAAACCGATCGACCATTATCTGATAAATAGTGTCATTCTCGTCAATTGTACCTAAGCTGGCAGCCTGTACAGGCTCCGGTTTCATCACGACTAAATTTACCACTAGCGACAGCATTAACGATGCAATAAGACAATAAGATAGCCATACCTTACGATTCATAATATGCCTCCTTTTAATTAAAACGCTTACATTCTGATAGACTAATCAAATCCTTTACTCTAGTATGTAAGATCTTGTTGAATGCATGGCTTGCGTCTGAGTGTGTGTGATGGTGCCAATGAAGAGTGGTTGAGAGGGTCTTAGAGGATTGTTCTTAAGGTTGCAGTTTGGGAAACCGGTTTCCCAATTAGAAATTAACATGATTCGATTAGATTGTCAATCATTGGTTTTTAGGATACTAGTACAATAGCTTATGAAGGAATGTTAGTTATTAGATAAGGTGAAAATGAAAAAGTAAGATGAGCTTTTTATCCAAAGGCTCATCTTACTTCTCCTCATTTATTGCAATTTATAGGATTCCAACTGGTTAATCAGCCTCACATCATAAAAAGGAAAAACACTACAGCTACGATAAAACGATAAATCGCAAACCATTCTAGTCTTAATCGTTTGATCAAATTCAAGAATGTTACTACAGCGATCAATGCAACCACAAAAGCAGTAATAAAACCGATGAGGAAAAGAAACAGAGTATCTGCCGTTAATAACTCTCTGCTATCGTACATGTCGAGTATAGTTGCCCCGAACATAACCGGGACAGAGATCATAAAAGTAAAGTCCGCTGCAGCCTTTTGACTTGTCCCGAGCAGCAGCCCACCAGATATCGTCGCTCCTGATCTAGAGAATCCAGGCCAAAGCGCTAAGCACTGGAATAGCCCGATACCGACTGCTTGTTTATATGTAATATCATCGGTGTTCTCCGCAGTTACCTTTCGTTTTATCCGTGCGGCTGCTATCATTAGAACTCCCCCAATAATCAGACCAATTAAGACAGGAGCTGGTCCGAACAAATAAAGCTTAATAACGTCTTTAAAAATCAAATAGACGATTAATGCAGGAATCATGGCAATTATCATATGAATCGCATTCAGCTTCTTTTTAGATTTGAAATCTAAGGTTAGGAGTCCTTTCAGAATATCCATATATCTCTTCCAATACAGCATTAGGACTGCCATTACAGCACCCAACTGAATAACAATCTTGAACGTAGTTGCAGTGTCTCCTTCAAAACCTAGCAAATCACCGACCAAGATCAAGTGACCCGTAGATGAAACAGGTAAAAACTCCGTCAATCCTTCGACAACACCTAGAATAATGGCACTAATAATATCAGACAATACAAATCATCCTTTCACCCTTCGTAGTATGGGATACTGCAAATCATTCTGACTGAGAGCAGTTCACTTTCCCTTACATAAGTGTAGATACAACAACGCTGCGTATCTATCGATTTTAATTACATTTTACCTCTCTTAAACTTACAATTTTGTAATCTTATTCATTGTTCAATCTATTAAATGGGCATCTATGTTTCGTATAGGACCGTACAGGGTACTAATAAGCAAGTGCAATTACACATCAGTAGTTCACTAATCTAAGCATAGAGAGGATTGACTTGAGATGAGAACAGCAACTGATCTGCACCACACTAAAGAAGCCGTAACGGAGTCTGGCAAATACGTTTGCGCAGTAGGAGAAACAAGAGAGTTCAAAGAAGGCGATAAGTTCTCTGCTTGTCCACAATCGGGTAGAGACACAACTTGGCGTCATGCAAGTCATCAACATAAAACTGGCGATAAAGTAACTGAGGCCGGTCGATACATCGATGCGGATGGTGAACGTACTTCATTAAAAATGGGTGATACTTTCCCGAGTTGCTCCAAATCAGGAAACGCTACAACTTGGTCCCACGAATAAAAAGAAATTATAGCTACAATAACGAAGCAGCAAAGAACCGCTTGGCATTATGCTAAGCGGTTCTTTGCTGCTTCGTTTTAAATAATGGCTGTTTTCAAATAAATTGCTCCTCAAATTTCAACCGAATACTTACCGTTTAGCTTTGCTAGATTTAAAAAGATTGGCCGTTCATCAGGTGTACTATTGGGGCTGTGTATCGTCAAAAGGAGGCGTTCATCGAAAGTGTTGAATACCATCCCATGTCCGCCATCATTACGATAGAGCGGTTCTTCTGCATGTTTCCAGGGACCCATTAGTTGTCCTGATTCGGAAGTCGCAATGCCAAGCGCATACTTATTATCGATAAAGCTTGCCCATAACATCTGTAATTCCTCTTCCACTGTGCGGAACAAATAGGGACCATCGGTTACGTAATTCTTGGTATCCGGATAACGAGGAGATAGGTAAGGCGTAGTCCATGGTGCTTCGGAGGCACGGAATAACACGACAGGATCACCCTCGGACTTCTTCAGATCCGCTGACAATCTTACGGCACAAACTTCTCCGTCTCCCACCTGCTGCCACTCATGACAGAACACCATCCATGGCTGCCTATCATCATCGAGATATAGCGTTCCATCAAGTGAACTCCAATCCTTCGGGGTAACCGGCCCTTCACTATGCTGACTATAAGGCCCCAATGGATTTTCACTTACAAGCACCGCTGTACCTAGACGTTCATTATCTTTGCGCCGGAAGGTTGCAAACATATAGTATTTCTCTTGATACGCATATACCTCAGGTGCCCAGAAATTAGTATCGGAGAAAAAATCAGCTTCTGGTCGGAACACGGGATGCGGGCCATCCCAGTTCACTAGATCCTGACTAACGTATGCGTCAAAGCCCGTTCCTTTTCCCCAAATATTCGTGTCCGTACTGCCAAACATATAATATCGGCCTTCTGCTTCAATCGGAAGCACAAATGGATCCCGAATCTGGATGTCTTTCGCTTGCAATCCCTTCATTATGGCTTGCCTCCTTGAGTAAGGTATAGCATGGATGACTATCGGTAGGTCGGATTCACAACACCGATATCCCTTTCACTTTCGAATATGCCGTCTGCATAACGCAGACATTCATTCCCTTTTGCGGCAAAAGGTATCTCTTGACCATCATAATGAATGAAGCCTGTTACATGACGGACCGTCATCCCAATAATGCTCGTAAGCCTGCCCATTCTGTCTGTAACTACTCGGATACCAGCTGGAAAACGGATATGGCTCACGCCTTCACGAATAATTTCACAATCTGACCGAGTATTAACCAACTCATAAAGAACATCATCTACCTTGCGGCTATAAGCGGTATCCCCTGTTATTTGTTCACCATGGTCGACATCATACGGCAACAGTCCAGTGAACCATATAAAATCATCGGAAGTGGGTAGAATTCCGCAGAGTCGCTCTACAAAGTCCAATAGACTTAGAATGGCAGGTGAATAAGTATCGTTATAACCCTCCTCGCCATTCCACGGACTTAAAGTCTGCCCGAAACGAGTTAATTGGGTCATAGCTGAAACTAGCGGATAGAGAATCCATGTTAACTCCACATAACGATGATGGGTTTCAAAGGCATGCGGTGTTCGAATCATACTTAGAAAATTACTTGGACCAGCCCAGCTATTGTAGCTTGTGAACGGATCAAAGCGTGGATCATCCATTGCTAATGAGGTATAAGGATATTTGGCAAAAAATTTACTCGTGTTCAGCAAATATTTCCGCAGCATCTTGTCAAAGAAATCACGATCCCCAACCTCACAAGCCATTACCCTCAATAAGACATCCGATTGTACTCGTACAAGCTCATCATTGCGGTCTCGGTCGTAGAAGAAATGATCCACTTCATCAAAGCAATAATGGAAAAGACTTTCCAAACTTGCTTCCGCTTTCTTCTGCCACAACTCACCTGATTCCCCAAGCTCCTCAGCCATACGGGCGAGATAGATACGCTGGCAATACACATTAGCTGTCAGATCTGGTGCAAGAAAAGGCAAGATAGGAGAATCGGGATTGTATTGCGTTGCATCGTTCAAATGCGGCGTATCAGGAACATGCCAGAAACGTGGAGATAGATCATGACCTGTGTCAAAGGTGCTGAACGCCTCCACACAACCTGTTCCCCTCGTATTACGATACGTCGCAAGCCAATCATCATATCTAGACATAGCATCATACATCGTACGCAAGAAAGTCTTGTCACTACCGCTCAGGCTATAATGATTCCACACACTGCGTGCAAGTGGCGTTACGATCTGAATTTGCCGAAAAGCAGCCCCTTCCTCCGTCACTTTATAAGGAAGCATGCCATCCTCTCGTTGATGGTTGGCAAAAGCCAAATACGTCAATTCTGACACAGACGGAACAAAGCGAGACAATACTTCCGCATTAATCGTACCTGTACTCTCCAGCCAACATCCCCGATATACGCCACCCTCGTGTAGAATAGGCTCCGGACCGCCTGTCGGTACGATACAATCCAATAACTTTCGCATTCCATCATAATAGACTTGTTCAAGCTTACCTGCGGATGCCGCAAATTTAATTCCCGATCGTTGCCATTCTATTAATACGTCCATATCGGATGTTTTTTTCAACCTGCCAGCTTGCTCTGTTATCGATATACGTCTTAATTTCTCTAGCAACGCTTCATTCATAGAATCTCCACTCTTTCCGTTAAAAATATATTGAAGAATCAGGCTACCAACAGGCAGCCTGATCCATTGCCTATTCTTATTTTAGATCGAACAATCCCGCTAACTATTGTTGCGTATTATTCGAGAATATTTTAACCGTACCCTCGTAGAAATTTTTAACGGCTTGTTCTACTGTTTTTCTCCCAAAACCAATTTCTTGAACGGTTGTTTTCCCCAATTTGGAGAACTCTGCATTGCCGGGAGGGTTGTAACTGACTGTGAACGGCTCAGTCTTAGTAGCTTCTGATACACGACCCGTATAATCGTAGACGATTTTATCAACATCATTCGCTTCATTAATCAGCAGTTCTCTATTCGCCGAAGTTACCGGAACACCACGGTTGTTGCCGAGAATTTTCGCAGCTTCGGGATCATTGATGAAGAAGTTAATCAACATGGCTACTTCCTTCGGATGCTCGGTCTTAGCATAGCCTGACATTCCTTGGCTAGATTCGAACACAACTCCTGTTCCCTTCGTACCACGGGGCAATTGCACCATACTCAGCTTATCTGTCGTCAAACCTTGATAGGCACTTAACTGATTGGAAGGAATGAGATTCATTGCTGCTTTACCAGTCGTTATCAGTGATTTACCAGGATCATCCACAGGATACGTGATAGCCAGCTCTGGTGTAACTACGCCTCCTGCAGCGCTTGTATCCGCCCAATATTGGAACCATTTCAAGGCATCAACCTCATCGAAGCCTAATGTGCCCTTCTCCATATCGTACAGCTGTTTGCCATTCTGCTTGAAGAAAATATCCATACCTTCGAATGTAAAATCATAAGTTCCAAAAACGCCATCGCCAAGCTTCTCTGAGATTTCTTTGCTAATTCGAGCGTAATCATCCCAATTCCAGCCATCCGTTGGTACAGGAATACCTGCTTTTTCGAACATAGTCTCATTGACGATAATGCCTCGGGCATTAGCTCCAACTGAAACATGAACCAGCTTGCCTCCAAGCGTACCATATTCAACCATCGCCTGATCCATATCAGATAAATTCAATTCATTACCAACATAAGGATCGAGATCGAGCAGAACATCTTTAATTGCATAATCAGTGACATTGCCACCTAAGAAGAAGATGTCAGCAGCTGTACCCGATGCTAACTGAGTATTCAATTTATCAAAATAACCAGATGCAGGAGCAAATTCACCGCTGACTTTAATATTTGGATACTTCTCATGGAACAACTTAAGCACCTTATCCGTCAGGTCAGCACGCTGCTGGTCACCCCACCACATGACGCGAAGCTCAACCTGCTCTTCACCGGGATTATTATTTGTCCCACTAGACTCGCCATTTTCTCCATTGTTGCCAGAGCAAGCTGTTACAATAATCATTAGAGCTGCTAATGCTGCCAATAATAAACGTTTTTTCATTTTGTTCTCCCCATTTCGATTGAATTGGTGTCCCTAACATGACCCATATTACTGTAAAATCAAACCACCTTGAATTTCATTCCTTCGGTATTTCACACGTGTTTTTTCAAGGTATTGAGAAGAAGAGCAGCTTTATTTAAGTCCAGTTGTCGCAATTCCATCTAAGAAATAGCGTTGGAACATTAAGAATACAGCCGTAATTGGCAGCAGGGATAAAGCCGACATCGCCAGCAAAGCACCCCAATCTGAGGAACCAGATGGATCAAACAAGGAACGGATACCCAGTTGCACGGTGTATAACTTTACGTCGCTTAAGTAGATCATTTGACTAAAGAAATCATCCCAAGTCCAGATAAAGGTGAAGATGGCTGTTGTGATAAGCGCTGGTACGAGCAACGGCAGAATCATTCGAGTAAAAATCTGTCTTTGTGAACAGCCATCTATCGTAGCGCTTTCATCAAGCTCCATCGGTATGCCACGGATGAACTGAACCATCAGCAGGATGAAGAACGAATCAGTTGCCAGCCATTTGGGCAATATCAGCGGTAAATAGGTATTGACCCATTCTAGCTCATTAAAAATAATATATTGCGGGATCAACGTCACATGGTAAGGCAGCATGATCGTCACGAGCATAAGCGCGAACCAAAGCTTACTGAATTTAAAGCTTAGTCTGCCAAAGGCAAATGCCGCCAACGAACAGGTAATGATATTCCCCAGCACACTCATAATTGAGATAAAGGCTGAATTGAGAAAAAAAGTACCGAAGGAAATACCCTGCATGCCGCGCCAACCGTTGATGTAATTGTCAAATGTAAATTCACTTGGCCACAAGCCTGGCTCTGAGAAAATGAGTTGATTGGGTTTGAACGAGCTGCTAATTAACCACAACACGGGATAAATCATCAGAATACCAAGCGCTATAATAACAAGATGTCTAATTAACTTTGAAGAATATCCTTTAAGTGCTATGCTGTTCATTTATTTCCCTCCCTTGCTGTCGCCGTAGAACACCCAGTACCTTGAGGTGATAAAGACCAGCCCTGTAAATAAGCCAATGATAATAAGCAAGATCCACGCTAATGCAGCCGCATACCCCATATCGAAGAACGAGAAGCCTTTTAAATAGAGATATAGTGTATAGAACATCGTTGCATCCAGCGGTCCACCACGACCGTCACCGATGACAAATGCCGGCGTAAATGCTTGAAAGGAATTAATAATACCCATAATTAAATTGAAGAAAATAACGGGTGAAAGCAATGGAAGCGTGATCTTGAACAGTTGGCGAATCTTGCCTGCGCCATCAATCGAAGAGGCTTCATATAGATCTGCCGGAACTTGTTTGAGACCTGCTAGAAAGATAACCATTGCTGAACCGAATTGCCATATGGACAATGTAATAATGGTATAAATAATGTAATCGGGATGAGCAATCCAAGAAGGTCCTTCAATGCCGAACCAAGATAAGAAGCTGTTAACGACCCCTTCACCATCGAATATTTGCCGCCATACGATCGCAATTGCAACGCTGCCGCCGAGAAGTGAAGGTATATAATATATGGTTCGATACAATCCGACTGCCTTCATCCCTTTATTTAGTGCCATTGCAACCATTAATGCGAACGCCAGCTTAAGAGGTACCGATAATAACACGTATTTGAAGGTGAGCCATAATGAACTGTAGAAGCTCTCATCCTCTGTAAAAATACGTACATAATTGTCAAAACCAGTCCATTTGGGTGCTGTGAACAGATCATATTTGGTTAGGGATAAATAAATGGAACCGAGCATAGGGCCTGCGGTTAAGCAGATTAATCCAATAAACCAAGGCAGTAAAAAGAGATACGCCGTCCGATTCTGTTCACTAACTAGTGATCTGCGTGAAGTTCTCAAGGCAAACAATCCTCCTTTGATAGATGTACATTCTAAGTTCGTACATCTATCATAAGCAGGAGGCTATATGAATTGAATTCTATTTCTTTGGCAATCGGTTATCGTTTTTTTCAGGTGGACGCTGTTGGCGATAATCGGAAGGAGATACTCCAAATATCTTTTTGAATTTGGAGCTAAAATAGCTTGGATTGGAAAACCCAGTGAACTCTGCAATATCCCATAGCCCAAGCGTTGTATCCTCAAGCAGTCTGCGGGCGTATGTCATACGCACTTCAGTCACATATTGAATGAAGGTTTTACCCACCTTTTCTTTGAACAGCTCGGAGAAATACGATGGATTATAATTAAATTTGGCAGCGATCATCGTCAAATTAAGATCATACATGTAATTATCATCGATAAATTGACGTGCCGCCCCAATCTGAGATTGCTCGCTATCCTCTGCATCATGCTTCAGCTTTCGGTCAATATGGCTCGCGATACTCATTAGAAATGTTTTTGCTTTCATAATCGTATCGAGTCCAAGCACCATTTCGGGACGCAGCCAAAGCTGCTCTCTATTGTTCAGAGTAACCCGTGATTCATAAGCAATCGATTCAAGTAATAAATATAATTGGAAAATAACCTTAACAAAATAAACCATGGATACAGCAAGAGCATCTTGGAGCTCGGAAACAATTGCCATTTCGAATTGTTCAAGCTCTCCGCGTATCAGGAGACGTCTAATCACTTTGATTTTGTCATCCGGCAGTGTAGAATAGCCCTCATCTGCCCCTTTACTTTCCGCCTGAACATCACTCTCTGCCAAATTCCAAGACAATAGCGAGCTGAAATATCCATCCTTCCACTTCGCAAAACCAATAACCGACTGCCCTGTTCCGACAGATGGCTCGAATCCGATATATGTTTTCACATTTTTCCTCAGTTGATCAGAGAAGGTTCCTGTTGCTAGTTCTTGTTCCAGCAATATAAAATGCATCAAACCAGGATAACTAGAATCACGAAATGCCAATACCGATCCCGTGAATGACTCCATCGTCTCACGACAAACCAATTCGAATGGCAATCTGAACTTATCAGGCGTACGCTCCACGGCTATGCTTCCCGTTGCACGCTCACGTAGTCCGGCGGTTAGGAAATATACACTCCGGTCTTCCCACTCTTCCAATTGAAACATCTTTGCCCGTTCACGTACCGTTCTCTCCTGCTCCAACTCGCCTTTAACCAGATGAATAATGAAGTGCTGCTTCATTTCCATGTAATATTGGGAGAGTTGTCTTTCGATGCTGGTCGTTCTTTCAAGGTCTTTCCGTTCTTCATCTAATTCTCTTGTAACTTTAATCAACGCTTCTGATAATTCTTGCCTAGTGACTGGTTTAAGTAAATAATCACGGACATGATTACGGACCGCCGCCCTGGCATAATTGAAATCCTCATAGCCAGTTAGAACGACCAACCGTAAAGACGGATAATGCTCACGGCATGCATGAAGGAAGGACTGTCCATCCATTACTGGCATATTCATATCAGTGAGGACAATATCGACGGCTTCATTCTCCAACCTTTCCAATGCTTCAATGCCATTAGCGGCTTCCCCTACGATATATAAATCCAGACCCTCCCAATCGACCTTCAACCTTAAACCTAGTCGAATCTCTGGTTCGTCATCAACAATCAGTACGCGGTACATATGCAATTTCCTCCTGTATGGGCAATTTCAGTTCAATTAATGTGCCGCCATATCGACTTGTCTCTATTCGAGCTTCGAACAAAGAGCCATAATACAACCGGCAACGAGCCAGCACATTGCCTAAACCAATTTGGCCGCTGCGACTCGTTAACATTTTGTCAAATTGGGTGGAGGTTGAGTTGTCCAGCAATTGATTACGCTGTTCGAGTGGAATACCCGACCCGCTATCCGCAACTTGCAATAGCAGTTGTCCATCCACACGATTCACCTTGATATCTACCTTCGCTTCCGCATTTTTTAGGAAACTGTACTTCACTGCATTTTCAATCAGCGGCTGCAGAATGAATTTTATTAAAGTCACATTGTCCAGCTGTCCCTCTTTCTCCATCTGTACATCTAGACTCTCACCAAATCTCACTTGGAGTATCGCAATATAATCACGGACATATTTAAGCTCCTCTTCCAGGCGGACAAGATCATCACTCATTTTGAGTGAGAACCGCATCATTTTGCCTAACGATTCGATAACTTGCACGGTATCGTCCGTCCTGCGCTGCATGGCCAAGCTACTCATTAGCTCCAGTGTATTAAATAGAAAATGAGGATTAATCTGCATGAGCAAGGCTTTGTATTCGGCTTGTTGACGCAGCAGCTTTAGTTCAAACTCATTCTTGATATGTTGACGCAGCATGATGACCATATTACGAAAGGTAGCGGTTACAAAACCAACTTCATTGCGTACACTGCCCTCAGGTGGAACTCGCATTTCTGCATAGTTGAACTCACCGCGTTGCACATGCCGCATCGCTGATACCAATCGAGAAAGCGGTTTCGAAATACCATGTGATAGCCAAATGGCAATGATGATTGATAGTAATAGCAGCAATGAAGCGATGATCAAGATACTTTCCCTCAGCTTAAACAACTCGGAGTATAGATCATTCTCAGAGACGAAGCCGATCAACATCCAGTCTGTTCTTTCCAGCTTTTTGTACACAAGCATATCTTTTGCTCCGCTTGCACGATCGAGATAGACGACACCTTGCTTGTCCCAGCCATGACGAATACTTTGAATCGCCTGTAAAATGTCCGATTCCATATCAAATTTAGACTGGGATAGAATCGGTTGACCTGCATGATCGAGCAAATAGATCGTACCGCTCTGACCTAGATGAATCCGATTCAAAGGCTCTAGAAAATAATCCTCGTTAATATTAATCTTCATGACATTACGCGCATGTGAAGGCTCGAAAGTACCGATTGGCATAAGCATACTCACAACCGGATGCCTATTATTGCGCTTTGCTTCCACTTGATCGATATGAGACGGAACCCAGTGTGTACTACTCACTTTGAACTCCTTATACCACTGCTCCTCCAAGAAAGAACGATCCGTCACTACACGGTTTTCTCCACTAACCCACATACCCTCCTGGCGATAAATCGCAACAGTTGATACACTTGTATAGCTGTTTGTCGTCTGGGTCAGATATTCGCTTAGATCGATATGTGATAGCATCTTCTCACCGCTAGACACGGATGGATCAGATATGGTGTTATCCCACTTTTTAGTGATATCACTGTTAAAAACAAGCGATGCTAGATCATAGACCTGCATCTGCACCATATCAATGTAAGCCCCATACTCCTCCATCTTCTCAAGAGCAGATGATTCGATATAAGAACGAATGATATTACGGGATTCATTGAATAGCAAAATCGACATTGCTGCAAAGGATAGCACGAACAGCACAACAAATGAGGTAATCAATCGACTCTTTAATGAGTAGAACATAGCATTCTCCCTTCTTTCGATTATGAGTTTAACATATTACTTGTCACATTTAATCATATAGATTGAACTTCAATGGAATTGAATGTTCATGGATATACAAAAACACCACTAATCTATTGGTTTCGAGAACCAATAGGCTTGTGGTGTTTTTTTGTTTAATTGTAACTGTTTGCAGCATGCTCTCCAACCTAAAAATTAAAGCTATCATCTGTTTCGGTGACCATGAAAGATATCTGCATATGTATTCCACGAATCATTAATACTTTCATAAATCCTCTGTCCAAACCTGTTATCTCTATGCAATTGCCCCTTCAAAATAGATACTGTCATGGAATAATTCAATATAAAATTGTTCATTTAATTTGATCCAACTATATGATCAAATCGACTAGATAATTCAATATATTCATTGCTCCATCCATTACTTATAGATATTTCTTGTAGTGAACCTGTAGGGGCAAAAAGTAGTTGTATTTCAGAAAAGACTGATTTATCACCTTTATTAAGTCTATTAATGTATGTATTCAACGCTGATAATGCTTCTTCTACTGATCTATAATTCGACCAAGTAACATCAGTATCGGGGGAATCTATCAGTTTCCTTACTTCCCATAATAGGTCAACCAGCAGATTATTGTATACCAAGTAATTATGCTCCTTTGCATTATATTAAGTCGTGCTTTCATTTCAACTCTTTGAAACATTCACAGCAATATCCCTGCACCATATTTCTACATACAATGGGTCCATGTTAATAATACAAGTATAAAGCGACATAGTATCTGTTTCTACTGTTCCAACGGTCACATCTTGCAGAAAGTAAGGAATTTGAGAAACGCTGAGTTCCTTTGAAGACTTATATTTATACTCTACAACGTGTTTAAAATCAACCTTGAAACAACTAGTAAATTCGTAAGATACATCACCCTCCGAATCCTCGTATGTAAGCAAGACTTCATCAGAAAAGTATTCACAAGATAGCTTTTTCACTCTTGCGTCCCAATAATGTAAGTTATCAATTTCATCCTGAATTTTGTCCACATCCATCTTTAATCACCTTTATCCTTCAATAAAATCATTCTTTCAATAGAGCAATAGTACCATATACTAGAATAAACATCTGTCAGTGGCAACAGAATTTTCATAGCGCTTGGTGCCAATGTTTATGCTCTGCCCATTTCTTCAGATGTTGCTGCTCTGCTGTTCCAACCACTTAGATACAATTTTCAATTGTTTTTCACCATCAATTTTAGGATCTAGTTTTTTCAAGAAGATTCTTTGCAGAACAATGGCAAATATATCACTTATCATTATAATAAATTTATCATAGTTAGCTCTTAATAATGTTGTTCTCTTAATCAGTCAAATCCCGAATTACATTTTCCTAATTATCTTTAACCTGAAAGAAGTTTAGCACCTATCAATGTTTTATCTAGCAACTGTGTCATCAGATCCATAATAGAACGTCATTTCCCAAAGGCAATGGGCAATAAAGCTTTCCTTTGATATAGTATCTAATGACTTCTTGTCAATGTAGTAACCTAACCATTCATTAAATTTGCTTGATGCTATAGAGTAGCCAGTCCATTCGTCGTCCTTACCGCTAACGTCAAAAGAGAGTGAATCATCATCTTCATCAAACTCATTAATACAAATCCATTCACCTTCAATTTCTTCTTGGAACACATTGATATAAATGTACATATTAGTTTCGTTATCGGCAGGTATAGTCAATTTCAGTTTTTCATATAGCATACAAAACTTTTCAAGTCTGTCTTTTTTAGTTGAATATTGGACAATAAACTTTTGCCATACCTTTGAAAAGTCTGTAATGGCAATCAACTCTTTGAATGTCTGCATACTTCCTCCATCATCTAAAGGTTTCCAATTGGGGTTCGTATATCATCGTTAGTAGGTTTCCTAACAATTTGTCTAAAACGTTCATCACTTACTCAAACTCTAGAAAATTGTTCTGTCCTTGCCGTAAGGATACATCGTTTGCTCCGCCCTCAAAATCAGGGTCATCAAATTGAACGCCATCATCTTCCCAAAAACAAATGTTACATATTTGATAAGTGCCTGTAGGTAGTTCGTCCAAAGTCTTATACCATAGCATGGACAAGTATATTTTTGTATCAATTTCATCTCTCCACTACTTATAATATCGCACTGTCATTCATACTCTTCATCATCACACTTATCAAATATCACTTCAAAATCACCTTGGAGAATTAGATGTTCAATCACTTCTTCCATGCGACTACGACTACACTCATCCACAAGTACCATGTCACTTCCCCAAAAATACTTTCCATGTAAGCACTCACCAGTTTGTTGGTTCTTTTCCGCCAGCGTCTGTATGTTTTTGTATGTAAAAAATGAAGCAACCCATCTTGACCCATCTTCAAATGTAACTATTACATCAGTATTACCATCATGTATGTTCCATTCTCCTACAGCCCACTGCTCAGCTTCAATCCAAATGGAGTATCGCTTACCTTTCATTCATGTTCCTCCGCTACCAATAAAATCATTCATTTAACCATGTATATTATACCATATGTTGGAATAGAATTTATCGTGTAGCTATTAATGTGCTCAGTCGAAGACTGTAACTCCCCCTTCCATTTCTCGTAATTAATATGATGTTTTGGATGAAAACCCTGCACCCCTCCAATACAAAAAGACTACCAAACGAAGTGGCAGCCTTTCATAATTTCAGAAATTGATTCCAATTCTCTGTACTATGATGAATCCGAGGAATCATGTTGTTACTTTTTCTTTTCTCTTACTAATTCAAAAGTGTCTTTCAAATATTTAATGAAAAGCTTTAAGGTCTGCTCATAGCTTGCTAAAGTCTTTCTGGATAGATTCTTACTTGAACAGTAAAGCATGAAATTGTCTAACTGAAACTCAAAATCAGTCATAAAAATACCGCCTCTTCATTGGAATTTGGAACCCAATAAATAAGCGGTATAAGTCGGTTTAACAAACAGTTGTTTATCGGCATAGAATCATGTGATTCCGATATTTATACGCAAAATGGTTTTACGTACAAAATCCTTAAATCCCTACCCCATCTACTTTCAGCTAACCTTATGCTCAATCCGCAGCTTGTCTGCAACCATAGCAATAAATTCGCTATTCGTAGGTTTCGACTTGCTAATGTTAATCGTGTAACCAAACAAATGCGAGATGCTGTCGATGTTGCCGCGTGTCCAAGCCACTTCAATTGCATGACGGATCGCACGTTCGACACGGCTTGGTGTTGTTTTGAACTTTTCAGCGATAGCTGGGTACAACGTTTTTGTAATTGCGCCAAGAATTTCAATGTTATTATAAACCATCGTAATCGCTTCACGTAAGTACTGGTAGCCCTTAATATGGGCCGGAACGCCAATCTCATGGATGATGCTCGTAATGTTGGCGTCAAGATTCTTACCCTTACTTAGCGGTACGACGTTTGATTTCAAGGTCGTTGAGCCTGTGCTATACGAAGCGGTCGAAGCAAACGCAGTGTTATTCACTAATTGCCGAATACGATTTGCTAGAATATCCATATCAAATGGCTTAAGAATGTAATAAGACGCTCCTAGTTGTACTGCTTTCTGCGTAATATTTTCTTGACCGAATGCGGTCAACATAATGATTTTGGGCATAGGAGAAATATTCATTTCCTTCAGACGCTCTAATACACCAAGGCCATCCAAGTGAGGCATAATGATATCGAGAATAAGTACATCAGGCATTTTTCGAGAATCCTCAAAATGTGTTAATACTTCCTCGCCATTGTACGCAACACCACTAACACTCATATCACTTTGCTCGGATATGTATTCCGATAACAAGTTAGTAAATTCACGGTTGTCATCTGCTAACAATACTTCGATCTTGTGCAAGGTCTATGTCCTCCCTTAAATAAATTCAATACCTATATGCTTCTCTTCCCAATGTTGTCTTGCATTAAGGTTTCGACATGGCAAACCTAATTCCTTCTGTCGAAAATTATTTTTCTTTATTTTTTTACTGAATTTCGTTATAATAAATATTTTATTACAATTAGTCCTTTTGTTCGTTTTATTTCGACAGTCTTAGCGTAATTTTGTCGCTAACAAAAATAAAAACCGCTGCTGGCATCCAAAGTGCCGAGCAGCGGTTTCTTTGTATCTATGCGGCAGTATCTGTAGCTGATTTGTCCATCGATTTCATTAGAACACCAGCATCTTGTAACATCCATTCAATAAAACAACCGTACCCAGAAGAAGGATCATTAACAAATACATGAGTAACTGCACCGACTAATTTGCCATTCTGAATAATCGGACTGCCTGACATGCCTTGAACAATTCCTCCTGTTTTTTCAAGAAGACGTTTATCGGTAATTTTGATAACCATTCCCTTGGTTGCTGGACCAGTCTGTTTTGACACATGTGATATTTCAATATTGAATCGTTCAACCTTTTGCCCATCAATAACTGTAAGAATCTGAGCTGGCCCTTCGACTACTTCCTCAGCGAAAGAAACCGGAACGGAATTCTCACTATAGCTATGCGTTGGATTCTGATTCATCTTGCCAAATATACCGAAAGGCGTATTTCGTTCGATATTACCTAGAATCTTACCTTCTTTAACAAAATGTGCACGTTTCTCGCCAGGTTCGCCGTTTTGACTTTTGTTAATAGAAGTTACACTGGATTGCAGAATTTGACCATCACCGACTTCAATAGGCGTCTGTGTGTCCATATCGGTTATGACATGACCTAAAGCTCCATAGACGCCTTGATCTGGCGCATAGAACGTTAGGGTACCGACACCTGCAGCTGAGTCGCGAATATACAAGCCAAGCCGCCAGTTGCGTTCTGTAGCGTCTAACACGGGATTCAAACGGGTTTCAGTAATAGTGCCTGCTCTTTTGTAAGTAATAGCTAAAGGACGATTAGCGCTGCCAGCCTTCTCAACCAGCTCCGCTACTTTTCTTACTTCATTAATCGCTATTCCATCGATTTTGACAATAAGATCTCCTAAACGCAGCCCTGCTTCTTCTCCAGGAGATTTCTTCACTCCGTCACCAGCTGTCACCTGATGATGACCAACGACGAGAATACCGGCAGACTTGACCTTTACACCAATAGTTTGACCACCAGGAATCACTCTTAAATCGGGTACAACATTCACTTTTACAGTCTTAAATGGGATTTTACCAAATAATTTCACTTTCATACTCGTCTGTCCGCTGTGATGTGACTGCAACGATAGTGGCTCATTCAAATTAACTGACTGTGACTGATGGGATGAGCCGTTAACTTGTAGCATCTGAGGATCCACGGTAACTTCAGCATGAACGGGTACTCCATATTGTAATCGTTTCAGTTGGCCGGAGAATAAACGCAGTTCATTCGGAAACGCGGCAAAATGTTGAAACGGTGAGGAGAGCCCGACCATGCAAACGAAGATAACGAGAACTAGGCCAAACCATCTCTTCCTTGGACTGGAGTTCAATGATTTCACGCTCCCTGTAATTCCATCGCATGACGAGAAAGGTATTGTCGCCAATGGCGTACCTTTAAGTTACCCTGCCCCCACTGTTTTATAACCGCAAAAACATTCCCTGAATGCCTACCATTAGGCGCCCTTCTGTCGATGTGCCAAATCAAGCATTTCTTGTGCATGGTGACGTGTCTTTTCTGTTACTTCTACACCGCCAAGCATACGTGCAAGTTCTTCAATACGTGTATTTAAATTCAATTGTGTAATGTCAGTTGATGTTCGCTGACCAATAACTTGCTTGCGAATTTCATAATGATGATCAGCCATACATGCAACTTGAGGTAAATGAGTAATCGAGAAAATTTGGCATCTAGCCGAGAGCTCGGACATCTTCTCAGCGATAGCTTGAGCTGCCCTGCCGCTTACACCCGTATCTACTTCATCAAATATGAGTACAGGTACTTGGTCAATCTCTGCGAAGATTGCCTTGAGTGCCAGCATAATTCGTGACATCTCTCCGCCAGAAGCAATCTTACTAAGCGGCTTTAATGGTTCACCTGGGTTAGTGGATAACATAAACACAGCTTCATCGATTCCATTCATATTCAAGATCACTTTATCAGAAGCAGCTTCTGCTGAACCGATTCGCTCCATATGTACACTAAATATCGTATTAGACATTTGCAACTGACGGAGCTCACGTTCAATCGATTCAGATAGTCTTTTGGCTGCGTGTGTTCGCAATTGTGATAACTCTTGAGCGAGTTCAACTGCTTGTTCATATAATCGCTGTTCTTCCTTCAAGAGCTTCTCAAGAATTTCATCGCGATTTTCAATTTTGTCTCGTTCGATTGTTGTACGTTCCAAATAAGTAAGAATTTCAGGTATCGTTTCTCCATATTTGCGCTTCAAACTGTTAATCAAATCGAGTCGGTCATCAATCGTCGCTAATTGCCCCGGATCAGACTCGATACTGTCACGATAATCTCGGAGTTGGAATGCAGCATCTTCTGCTTGATAGAAGGCAGATTGGAGTTGCTCGAGCAATGGAGTTACACTACTCGGATCATAAGCTTGAATATCGGTTAGCTTTATAATGGCTTTATTAATCGTATCTAAACCCTTTGCCCCATACAATAAAGAATAAGCATCAGATACAGCGTCCATTCGCTTTCCGGCATATTGCAGCTTGCGCTTCTCCTCTAACAGTACCTCATCTTCACCCGGCTTTAAATTCGCTGTTGAAATCTCTTCGATCTGGAAGCGATAAAGATCCAACATCTGAACATTATGACGTGTTGACTCCTCAAGCTCGCGGACGTCAGTTCTAGCCTGCCGCAATTGTGTATAGATGGTCCGATAAGCTTCTTTGCGTTCAATAAGAAGGTCTCCTGCGAACATATCCAACCATTCCAGATGTTGCTCCGTACGAAGCAAAGACTGATGTTCATGTTGTCCGTGAATGTTAACTAGACATTCGCCGATCTCACGCAGCATAGTCATCGTTACAAGCTGTCCGTTCACTCTGCTGCTGCTCTTCCCATGCGAAGTTAGCTCACGGCGAATAACGAGCATTTCGTCTGCGGAAGCTTGAATGCCCAGACGTTCAAGTACTCTCCATACCGGATGAACATGAGTAAGCTCAAACATTGCTTCCATTTCTGACTTATCACACCCGTACCTAACCATATCTGCGGAGCCTCGTCCCCCAACAATTAAACTGAGCGCATCGATAATGATGGATTTCCCGGCTCCTGTCTCACCTGTCAATACATGAAACCCGTGATGAAACGAAACGTTCACTTCCTCAATAACCGCTAAATTCCGAATGGACAACTCACGCAGCATGGCTGATACCTCCTATAAATGGTACATCAATTTAATAAATCCAATAGCTTGTCAACAAGTTCCTTGCTCTGCACTTTCGTTCGGCAAATAATGAGAATGGTATCGTCTCCACAGATCGTTCCCATTACCTCTTCCCATTCCATATTGTCTATAATAGATCCAATGGCGTTGGCAGTTCCCGGCAAACACTTCATAACTACCAGATTATCCGTAAAATCAATATGAATAAAATGGTCAATCAACGCGCGTTTCAGCTTGTTAATTGGATTCTGACGGTGCTGTTCCTGCGGCATAGAATATTTATATCTTCCATCACCTTCTGGAACTTTGATCAGCATGAGCTCCTTCATATCTCTGGAGACTGTCGCTTGCGTTACTTGAAATCCTGCTTCTCGAAGTGCCTCAACTAGTTCTTCCTGTGTTTCTATTGTGTTGTTCATTATTAGTTCTTTAATTTTATATTGCCGAATGCCCTTCATAACCATACTCCCCCAAACATGCTATTCACCAATTTGAAACATAATTTTACGAATGATTTGTTCCTTGACGTCAACGAACAATATACCTGAGCATTCTGGCAACAGCAGAGAATAGATAAGTAATCGATCTCTTACTCCGCTGCCTGTCCAATCGATCGGCATACGATCACGCGCTGTCTTTACTATATACATTTTGTCTTCATATTCAGCAATATAATCAATATACAACCGACTCGTTAGAGGTTCCCCATCCAAATCAATAGCAACAGGTATCCGATGCTTGCCAGAGATGACCTCGTAGCCAGCTTGTTCAAGATAAACAATATTCTCATCATCCGCTGCAAGTTCACCGCCATTGCCTAGCTTCAAGCGGTTTACACTGATAGGTGTGTGCAGCCAACGATAAAAGGAACGGTACAGCCATATCAGCAGTAATCCTCCAGCAACTAGCATGAAAAACCAGTCACCGTATTCCCCCATATCGACTCCTCCTTCATCCGATTATCCATTGATTAATGGTTCGAGATGAAGGTAGCAATTTCCTGTTAAATTGTGTAACCGAACGCATGTTTGGTTTATTCAGTTTAACAAATAGAGTCTATGTCTGTAAAGAAAAAAATAAAAAGGGATGTCTTGCCGCAGAGGCGGCAAGACATTCCCTCATAAAGTTACTTCTTCGTCGTAAACGTATCACCTGCTTGGCGTACAAGAGCAGTCAACGCCTCAGCATCCGGAATCTTATTATTCGGTTCATTCATCCATGTCCAATAAGCTAGAAACTCAATGTTACCTTCACCACCGGTTATCGGAGAGAACGTTAATTCTTGAAGCTCATAGCCTATTTCAGCTGCCGAAGAAAGAACTGTACGAAGTACATCAACATGTACGGATGAGTCTCGCACAACGCCAGATTTGCCAACTTTATCTCGCCCTGCTTCAAATTGCGGCTTGATAAGAGCCACAATGCCTGAACCAGTACTTAGTAATCCGCTTAGTGCAGGTAAAATTAGCTTAAGAGAAATAAAAGATACATCAATGGAAGCGAATGTAGGGGAAGGACCGTCTAGATCCGCAGGTTGCATATAGCGGAAGTTCAATCGCTCCATAACTCGAACACGCTCATCTTGTCTCAACGAATAATCTAATTGATTGTAGCCCACATCTATCGCATAGACAAAGGAAGCACCGTGCTGCAAGGCACAATCGGTAAAGCCCCCTGTTGAAGCACCAATATCAAGCATCACTCGATCCTTCATGTCTAAATTGAACGCTCGGATCGCTTTCTCAAGCTTCAATCCTCCGCGGCTGACATACGGATGGATTGCACCTTTTACTCTAATATTGACTGAACGGGACACTTTCATCCCACTTTTATCAATGGGAACATCATCAACAAGTACAAGTCCAGCCATTAAAGCTGCTTTTGCTTTTTCCCTGCTCTCATAGAAACCGCGTTCTACGAGTAATACATCTATTCTTTCCTTCGGTATCGTCGTCATTGTCTCTCCCTGATTCCTCTAATGATGTCCAATTACCGGCATAGTAACGGAGGAGATCATTTTATTAAGCTCTGCTGCAACATGCTCTCCAGTTAAACCAACTTCAATTCGCTGCTCTTCAATTGAGCCATGTTCAACAAAGATATCGGGAACACCTATTATGCGTACTGGAACCCCATAGATACCTCGCAGTGAGTAAAACTCAAGAACAGCACTTCCAAAACCGCCAAGCTCTGAACCTTCCTCGATGACAATAATCGGTTTCTTCTCTTCTGCAAGTACAAGAAGCATCTCTTCATCGAGCGGTTTAATAAACCTTGCATTAATGATTCTAACATTTATACCATCACGCTTCACTAGTTCTGCTGCTTCATGGGCAACTTGCAGCATCGGACCAATAGCCAGAATAACCGCATTATCGCCATCAAGCACCGTCTCCCAAGTTCCGATTGGAATCGTATGGAGTTCAGTATCCATCGCCACGCCTAAACCATTAATTCTAGGATAGCGAATAGCAATCGGACCATTGTTATAATCAACAGCTGTCTTCATCATATGACGAAGCTCATTCTCATCCTTGGGCATCATAATGACCAAGTTAGGTACATGACGAAGGAACGCTATATCGTAGACGCCTTGATGAGTCTCACCATCTGGACCGACGAAGCCTGCTCGGTCAATTGCGAAAATAACGTTCGTGTTTTGCCTGCATATATCATGTACGACTTGATCATAAGCTCGTTGCAGGAAAGTCGAATACACGGCAAATACCGGCTTTATCCCTTCCATAGCAAGTGCTGCGGACATCGTAGCAGCATGCTGCTCTGCAATCCCGACATCAATCATTCGATTCGGGTACTTTTCAGCAAAAGTCAATAATCCCGAACCGCCTGGCATAGCAGGAGTAACCGCTACAATTCGTTTGTCAGTCTTAGCGAGTTCGATCAGTGTATCGCCGAATACTTGCGTATACATTGGCGGCCCAACTGATTTAACTACCTGTCCTGACTCGATTTTATAAGGTGAGATTCCATGCCATTTGTGTGAATCAGCTTCAGCCGGCGAATAACCTTTACCCTTTACTGTAATAACATGAACAAGCACTGGACCCTCAATAGAATCTGCTTGTTTCAATAGATCAGAAAGCTGCTCCATATCATGACCATCAACCGGTCCTAAATACGTAAGTCCGAACTGCTCGAATAAAATTCCGCTGACTAGCAAATATTTCAGACTATCCTTGAAACGTTCAGCCGTCTTAGCTAATTTCCCGCCAATGGCAGGTATTTTATTGAGCAGGCTCTGAAGCTCATCCTTTGCTTTCTGATAATGACGATCCGTACGAATTTTGCTTAAATATTGATGCAATGCTCCTACGTTAGGTGCAATGGACATTTCATTGTCATTTAAGATGACGATCAGCTTTTTCTGCTCATCACCTATATGGTTAAGAGCTTCCAAAGCCATTCCGCCAGTCAATGCACCATCACCAATAACAGCAACGACACGATTCTTCTCACCCTTCAAATCACGAGCGAGCGCCATACCCATAGCTGCGGATAATGAAGTGCTGCTGTGGCCTGCTTCCCATACGTCATGCTCACTTTCAGCACGTTTAACAAAACCACATAGACCTTTATATTTGCGCAGCGTATCAAACTGGTCTTTACGACCAGTCAAAATTTTGTGAACATAGGATTGATGACCTACGTCAAAAATGAATTTATCATTGGGACTGTCAAACAAATAATGCATCATTAATGTCAATTCCACTACACCCAAGTTAGGAGCAAGATGTCCTCCCGTATTGGATAGCTTTTCGATTAGAAATTGGCGTATTTCCCCCGATAGCTGTTCCAATTCTTTCATGGAGAGGGATTTCAAATCTTTAGGTTCGTTTATATGATCAAGAAGCAATTTACTTCCTCGCTTTCTGGAACATCGGCGTTCCGCTGTCCAATACACGTTAAATATTGCAACTATTATAGCATAAGGCAAATTTTATTCCCAATTACCTCTTCAGCGCCGATGTTAATAATCTCGTTGCACTAAATAATCCGCTATTTCTAGCAGCCTTTGCGGTGCTTGCAGCTCTGCCTCGAGAATGGCTGACTTTGCTTCTCTAGTCAATCGCTTTACTTGAGCTTTACTTTCGTCCATACCGACGAGGAATGGATAGGTTACTTTTTCTTGTTCTACATCACTATTCGTTTTCTTGCCGAGCTTCTGCTCATCACCAATTAAATCTAATATATCATCTTGAATCTGAAAGGCTAGACCGATATTGCGTCCATATTGCGCTAACAAGCTCAATTGTTTCTCCGTTGCTTGACCAATTCTTCCACCAGCTGTGACAGCGAATACGATGAGATCACTCGTTTTGTGAAGGTGGATATACTCTAGCTCCGCAATTGAGGTAATTCCCTGCTCGCCCTGCATATCAGCGACTTGACCACCAACCATACCTTTTGCACCGGCTAACATAGCGAGATCCTCGACAATATCAAGGGCAACTTGTGAATCTAATCCACCC
Organism: Pristimantibacillus sp.; assembly: GCA_048976605.1. Classification (GTDB taxonomy): domain Bacteria; phylum Bacillota; class Bacilli; order Paenibacillales; family Paenibacillaceae; genus Pristimantibacillus. Next base: position 164,389 of record JBHGUX010000038.1, read on the forward strand.
TTACGTGCTGCTTGAGGAATTAGGTGAAAAGCGTGCGTCAGCAGAGCATCCCCTGCAAGGATAGCCATAGCCTCGCCATATACTTTGTGATTGGTTAATTTACCGCGGCGGTAGTCGTCATTATCCATTGCTGGCAGATCATCATGGATTAGTGAATAAGTATGAATATATTCAATAGCGCAAGCAACTGGCAGCGCTTGCTCGAATGTATGATTGCCGCCGTTTATCGCCTCCGCAGCTGTTAATAGCAGCGCTGGCCGCAATCTTTTCCCACCTGCTTCAAGTGAATACACCATTGCTTCTCGAAGCTTCTCTGGCATAACCCAATTCTTCGGCAAGCACTCTGGCAAGGACTGCTCTATGAGCTTGGCTGTTTGTGCTAAATACGTTTGAATATCAACAGCGTTGTTCAACGTTATTCCCCTTTATCTTCGTTCGTCGGAGCGAACGGTTTTTTCTGGAAGCCTTGCTCCGTCTCGATCAACAGCTCTATTTTACGTTCAACTTGCTCCAGCTTGCCTCCGCATAATTGCGACAGCTTCATTCCTTCTTGGAACAAGTCAATAGCCGTCTCGAGCGGAACATCTCCGCTTTCCAGCCGTTCAACGATTTCTTCTAATTGCTCCATAGCTGCCTCAAAGCTTAATTCCTTCTTATTCGTTGCTGCCACTGCTACCTTCTCCTCTCATCGACCATACATGACAGTCCAATTGGCCGTCAGCCACCTTCACTTTTACAACATCACCAAGCTGCACTTCCGAAATTGATTTAATAAGATGCTGTTCCTGTTCATCGTAGACAAGACTATATCCTCGAGACATAACCTTCAATGGGCTAAGTGCGTCCAATTGACGAATCGTACCGTGAAGCTTCAGCTTTCGTTCCTTGACTGACGCCTGCATCACTTGCTCGAGTCTCTTAGCGTTGCTTTGCAATCGTTTGGCAGCATAGATGACCTGCTCACCAGGGTGATGAACCGCAAGTGCACTGTTCAAGCGCTGCAACCGAGCGCTTCCTCGTTCGACCTTGCGCAGCGTTCGTTGCTGCAATCGCTCTTGCAGCCGATCCAGCCGTTGGGCCTGTTCGAGTAAATATTTGCGCGGATGAATGAAAAATGGAGACCTGCGTACTCGATGGAGCTGCTCTTTCCTGCTTTGCAGCATTTGACGCAATGATTGCTCCAAGCGTTGACGTTGCCTATTTAATTGTTGCTGTAATTCCGCAATATGCGGTACCGCAAGTTCTGCTGCTGCTGTCGGCGTTGCCGCACGCAAGTCCGCAACAAAATCAGCAATCGTAAAATCGGTTTCATGACCAACCGCGCTAATAATAGGAATACGAGAGGCAGCAATACTTCTAGCGACCGGTTCCTCATTGAAAGCCCAAAGCTCTTCAAGTGATCCGCCGCCTCTTCCCACAATTAATACGTCGATTTCATTAAATCGGTTCATAGAATCTATAGCTTGTACAATAGATGCTGCCGATTGAGCTCCCTGAACCAATACGGGATACACATAAATCGCTACCGAAGGGTTCCTCCGTTGCAGCGTAATGATGACATCTCGAACTGCAGCTCCGGTGGGAGAAGTTATCACACCAATGGCCTTTGGGAAACGCGGAATGGGCTGTTTGCGTGATTCAGCAAACAAGCCCTCCATTTCTAGCTTACTTTTAAGCTGTTCGTAGGCCAAATATAAGCTGCCGATTCCATCCGGCTGCATTGAATTTACATAAAACTGATAATTGCCATCTCGTTCATAGACTGAAATATTGCCTCTTGCCATCACTTTCGCACCTTCACGAGGAATGAATGGAAGGCGCTGATTATGAGAGGCAAACATGATGCATTTGAGACGACTATCTTTATCTTTCAAGGTGAAGTACATATGACCGCTGGAATGATGGGTGAAGTTCGATATCTCTCCACGCAGCCACACATCGCTTAATAGCGAATCCGACTCGAGCTTCATCCCAATATACCGATTAATCTCTTTAATCGAATAAATACGAGGCTGATTCGCCATTCGAACCATCACTCCCCGATTTTGTTTGCCCGTTTAGCAGCAGTAATCGTGTTGGACATAAGCATTGTTATTGTCATTGGACCAACACCGCCTGGTACTGGTGTAATGTAGCCCGCCGTCTCCAAACAGTCCTCGAAATCAACATCGCCTGCAAGCTTACCATTAGATAAACGATTAATACCTACGTCGATCACAATCGCACCAGGTTTAACGAATTTACGGTCAATCGCATTTGCTTTCCCGATGGCTACTACCAGAATGTCTGCTTGTTTAGCCAGCTCTTCCATATTTGCCGTACGTGAATGGCAAATCGTCACTGTCGCATGTTCCCTCAGCAGCAGCATAGCAACCGGTTTTCCAACAATGTTGCTTCTTCCGATAACTACAGCATGCTTGCCAGCAATCTCAACACCGCTTCGTTTTATCAACTCGATAACCCCAGCAGGTGTACATGGCAGCAAGCTGTCATCACCAATTACTAAGTTTCCGACGCTTTCCGGGTGAAAGCCGTCAACATCCTTATCAACAGAAATAGCGTCAATTACCGCTTTCTCGTTAATATGTTTAGGCAATGGGAGTTGAACAAGAATACCATTAATCGATTCCTGATTATTGAGTTTATCGATTAGTGCAAGCAGCTCCTCTTCAGTTGCCGTCTCAGAAAGACGATGAACTTCAGAATAGAATCCGAGCTGTTGGCAAGCTTTTTCCTTTGAGCTTACATATACTTTAGATGCTGCATCTTCACCGACAAGAACAACTGCCAATCCAGGAATAACTCCCTGTTCCTTTAATTCAGCCGTTTTTTGACGCATTTCTTCTCGAATTAGGTCTGATATCTTTTTACCTTCAATGATTTGTGCACTCATTAAGATGCTCTCCCCTTCTCGTCGGTTAGTATGGTTATGCGTTACATCGATTCCGGATTCGGCTTCAGCTCACCCAAATCAAGCATAAGTTTGCCAAGAACGCCATTCACAAATTTGCCTGACTCTTCTGTGCCAAAATGTTTAGCCAACTCAATTGCCTCATTAATAGATGCTTTCGGCGGTACATCATCACGAAACACCATCTCATAACAAGCGAGCCGTAATACTTGACGGTCAACCCGTGATAAACGATCCACTTGCCAGCCCGTCAAAAAGTGTTGCAGCATATCATCAATTGCTGCCTTACGTTCAACTACCCCATTGACCAAATCACGTACATATTGATCAGTGAATTCATTCTCAATAAACTCTGCTCCGATTTCGTTCTCAGAACGAGCCTCTTCCATAAGCATATCAACGGCTTCAGCTGCTGATACTTCATTCATTTCCATTTGATACAAGCTGGACACTGCTATTTCTCTGGCTAATCTTCGTTTCATGTGACCTCCACGGCAGTTTTTCTGCCGATCTATATTGTTATATTACTCCAAAAAAAACCTATGATCTCCTCCCTGCCCGGACTAGCGGCAACCCGGATTCCGGAGTACGGAGGAGACCACAGGATCATCTAAACGGTCGAAATCTTTCCATCAACCCATACCATAGCCGCTGCCATGGAAAGACGGGACCCTTTTGCAAGTCCTTCTGTTTACCTAACCAATAACCGATTGAGACAAGCAGCAAAATAAACAGCATGTCCCAAAATCCAGCAAACAAATAGATGAAGCCGAAAAACAGTCCGGCAACAGCGCCAATCGTGCGTTTCCCATAGGATGCCCAAAATTCTTTCCACATCGGCATACTCACCTCTATTCCACGCGACTCTTAAATGTCCCGGATTGAATGACGTTGGCTACGAATACAGCCACATTCGTGACTGGAATTCCAGCGATCTCCTCAATATGCTCTTTGACTGATCGTTGGATATCTTCTGTTAAAGCGGGAATAGAACTTTCTCCGTCAACAATCGCACGAATCACAATATCAAGACCGGCATCCGTTGCGCGAATTCGCGCTCGCAAGTCTTTAACACCACGTTGCTTGGAAGCCGCTTTTAGAGCAAGATTCTCAATCGTTTCGATTGAAATACGAATATCACCATAATCTGTACGTTGATCAATTGATGGTGCTGAAGCCGTACCCCGATGTAATGAGACGATAAAAAACCGAATGCTGATTAGAAAGAGAAGCAACCCGATTACAATTAAGGTAATTTGGATAGATGGGGTCTGGTACAGCTCGTCGATCCACTCAAAAAGATCTCCCCTGGAAATCCATTTGAATCCGATACAAGCAATAAATATGGAGATAGCGCCTATCATAATACTGTAAATAAACAAGAGCAGCTTGTCCACGATTCTGATCAACGAAATGCCTCCTCCCGTCAAAGCGAATGAAAACCCCCTTGCGCGAAGCGGCAAGCCCATCACGAGGGGGTTATAGTCAATTCTGTTCAACCATACTACTTAACGCGGTGCTGTAGTTCTTCCGCTTCTGGTTTGTCAGCTGGTTTGAAATACACATCGTGAATATGTACGTTCACTTCAATAACAGTAAGTCCTGTCATCATTTCAATAGAACGCTTCACATTTTGTTGAATCTCTGAGGCGATCTCCGGAATTCGGTTGCCGTACTCCACGATAATCGAAACATCAATAGCAGCCTCACGTTGACCGACTTCTACTTTGACACCCTTGGACAAGTTCTTGCGACCTAGCATCTCAGCGATACCGCCAGCGAAACCGCCGCTCATCCCTGCAACACCGTCTACTTCAACAGTAGCTAATCCGGCAATCACTTCAATAACTTCTGGTGCAATTTGAATGGTACCAATATCCGTTTTCTCATAATCAGCAGCAATCGTACTCATGATGGTTGTACACCTCCCTAAAGTTGCGCTTCCCGGTCTACAAAAGCCGGTTGGAACCTCTGCATCTTATTTCTATACTATAACATTCGACGTGAAATATGACAAACAGTTGTAGCTGTTATACGAACTCTAATCTGCTTACTGTGGTTGATTCACGTCATGTTCTTCCAAAAATTTAATGTCAAAGTCACCTTGTACAAATTTTGGATGGTTCAGGAGTTTGATATGGAATGGAATTGTCGTACGAATTCCTTCAATTGCGAACTCAGACAACGCCCGTTTCATACGAGCGATTGCTTCTTCGCGTGTTCTTCCCCATACGATCAATTTGGCAATCATGGAATCATAATGTGGAGAAATTGTGTAACCCGGATATACCGCACTATCCACTCGCACTCCTGTGCCGCCCGGAGGCAGGTAGAAAGGAATATGTCCTGGAGATGGCATAAAGTTACGTTCCGAATCTTCCGCATTAATACGACATTCAATTGCCCAGCCGTTAATCGACAAATCCTCCTGTTTGAATGAAAGTGGATTACCTTCCGCAACAGAAATCATTTCTTTGATTAGATCGACATTCGTGATCATCTCAGTTACAGGATGTTCAACTTGAATACGTGTATTCATTTCCATGAAGTAGAACTTATCATCAGGGCTAAGCAGGAATTCCAGCGTTCCAGCACCTGAATACTGAACAGCAAGTGCAGCTCGTACAGCAGCTTGACCCATCCGTTCACGAAGCTCTGGAGTTAATACTGGGCAAGGGGCTTCCTCAACGAGCTTCTGACGGCGACGTTGAACCGAGCAATCCCGCTCGAACAAATGAACGGCGTTGCCATGCTTGTCAGCCATAATTTGAATCTCGACATGCTTCATGCCAGTCAAATACTTTTCCAGATAAACACCGGCGTTGCCGAATGCTTTTTGTGCTTCCTGTTGAGCTGTCGTAATTTGTTGCACGAGTGATTCCTCGTCGTCGGCAATACGTATTCCTTTGCCTCCGCCGCCAGCCGTTGCTTTAATGATAACCGGATAACCGATTTCACGAGCAATCTGAATAGCCTCGTCCATATTATCGATCAGTCCATCGGAGCCTGGAATGATTGGTACATCTGCTTCTTTCATCGTTTGTTTAGCTACTGCTTTGTCACCCATCTTGCTAATCGCTTCTGGGGATGGGCCGATGAATGTTATATTGCATGATTCACAGATTTCTGCGAAATCAGCATTTTCTGCTAAGAAACCATAACCGGGATGAACAGCATCACATTCAGTAATCGTTGCAACACTCATCAGGTTGGTCAGATTCAGATAACTATCCTTTGAAGCTGTCGGGCCAATGCAATAAGCTTCATCTGCAAGCCTAACATGCAAGGAATCACGGTCTGCTTCGGAATATACGGCAACTGATGTGATACCGAGCTCACGACAAGCACGAATAATCCGAACTGCAATTTCTCCACGGTTAGCAATTAATACTTTTTGGAATTTCAATTTAGTACTCCTTTCAGACGACAGTTTCTCCTATCAGGAGCCATCATGCTATTCCGATTTAACAAGGAAAAGCGGTTGGCCATATTCAACGAGTTGGCCGTTTGATACTAGAACTTCTACGATCTCTCCACGTACTTCCGCTTCAAGCTCATTCATAAGCTTCATTGCTTCAAGGATACATACAACGCTTTTCTCGTTGATGCGGTCTCCTACTTTAACGAACTCAGGGCTGTCAGGAGTTGGTGAGCTATAGAAGGTACCAACCATTGGAGAAGTAATGGAATGCAGATGATCTGTGTTAGGACGTGTAGTTGGTGCTTCTTGTGCGACTGGTTGTGCAGCCGCTCCGTTTGCCGATTCCTGCGCGTACACTTGAGTTGGCGCCGGCGAATATGTATGCGTGATTGGTGCTGCTTGTACATTCACCACTTCAGTTTTGCCGGGTTTACGAATGAACAGGCGAGCCCCTTCATTTTCGATCTCCAGCTCATGAACGGAAGTTTGATCAACCAGTTTGATCAATTCTTTTATCTCGCTCAATTTGAACATGAATTTTCCACTCCTTAAGTTTTGCGTAGCAAAACCGCTTCGTAAGATTGTACTTAGTTTTGCGTAGCACGCTTCGCAAGATTATTCTTAGTTTTGCGTAGCACGCTTCGTAAGATCACACTTAGTTTTGCGTAACACGCTTCGTAAGATTGTACTTAGTTTTGCGTAGCACGCTTCGCAAGATCATTCTTAGTTTTGCGCAACACGCTTCGTAAGTCTTTACTTAGTTCTACGATAATGCTTTGGTTAGTTTACTTAGTCGTGCATTAGCTTTGCAATCCAAGCTTTCACTTCTAGCTGCAGTATTGTATGAACGCAGTAAAGTGTCAGCCAAATGCACGAGGTGTAAGGCGTTTGACTGCGGTTACAGCCATTTCTTTTACATAACGTTTAACATTATAACATAAACACAACGGAACACGAATCAATTTTTTAAGCATCAATGTTTCTTTAGTAAGAAATGTAATTTAAACCTTATAAGCAAGTGATCATCGTTCTATTGTATGATACCAAAAAGAAGCTGAACAGGAAAATTCTCCTGCCCAGCTTCTATTAAAACTTGGTTAAGGCACGAATTGTACCGATACTTGATCCGCATTGACATCCAATGATTTCATGACAAGATCAATGATTTCTGCTGCTTGGCTTTTCTCCATTTTCTCGCTTTCTACCAACACTTTATAACGATTATTTTCTTCATCAATGATTGCATTGTGGTAGTCCTTCAAAAGTTCAGTCTCAATGTTTGTCAGCTTCAGATTCTTTTCCTCCAACAGAGTAATCTCTTTCCAAGCCGCTGTTGATTCCTCAGGATTTGTATCTTGTGTATCAGCAATTACAGCATAAAATTTATCCGTTTCTTCATTGTATTGCTCTGTTCGTTTCGATTCTAATTCCGCAAACACGCTGGATACACCGCCTTGTGCTTCAACCTGTTCAAGTACTTGCTCATCAGCAGGACTTATTGCTGAATTATCAGGCTGTTGCACTTCATCGATAATCATCTGATTGCCGCCAGCTGTCACTTCCGCAGCATTGCTCGGACTCGCTCCTTTTTCAGTTTGCGAGCTGTCAGTCAATAAGTCCTCTGATCCCGAATCTTGCGTGAATAAGTAATATGCGGATAATACGACCATCAAGCTGAGCATGGATACGAGCCAAATCGTTTGTCTTTTCGTGTTCATTAGAACACCCTCCTAATAATAAAAGTTTTAGTTTTACTGCTTGCTTGGTACAACAGAAATACGGTTTACAGGCACGTTAACTCCCTTTTCTATTGCGTCTATAATAAGGCGTCTCACGGTCGCATTCTCGGCTCCTTTGGCAACGATCAGCACACCGCGGATGCGCGGATTAATTGTCTTCGTGATGATTGGCTTCTTATCACCCGACACTTCATTAATGACTACTCTGCCTTCTTTTGTTACTGATGTAACATGTCTACGCCCGCCATTGCGATCATTCTCATCGGTTATCGACTGCGATTCCGTCTCATCAATCTTCACCACGATTTCTTCTGTAGAATCGATCGTTACAAGAACGTCAACTTCACCGACACCGACAATTTTCTCCAAAATCTCCTTCAATCGAATCTCAATCGGCTGCTCAATCGTTTCAAATAGCGATTGTTCTGCTTGGCTTCGGCTATTCCAAGCGGCTTCGTCAGTCACAGGAGGGTTAGGATCCTGTGCGATAGGTTCTACTTTATTAAACACAAAAGAGTTAATCACCATTAGAGCCGCTCCAATACACCCGATTATAAGCAAGATACGCAAGGTACGTACTCGTTTCGGACCTCCTGGACCGCCGCTGCCTATGATGGACTCTAGCTTTTCCAGCCACTTGGCCAAATCACCACCCCTCCTCCCGTTTTATTTACTGCCGCTGACCGGTTGTCGAATAACGATTATGTCTCCGTTCATTCCCCAACCATCCATTAACACCGAACGAATCTTCTCTTCCAGAGAGGGATTTACCCTTCCCCAAATCTCTTTATTTGTTAGATCGTCCTGTGCGCCTGTCTCCCCTGTTTGTGATTGATCGTTATTAATCGGCTCTACATCAATCTCTACATTAATATCGACGGCAACTGCATCCACTTCCTTTACCTGATTAGAAGATTCAGCTTGATCCGGTTGTTTCTCCAGAGAAAGAAAGGTAACCGTCACCGCATTCAGGTAAGGAATAGGCTCCTGTTTGTCCTTCTGCACCCACTTCAACACGACATCAACATTGGCAACTGGTGCTTTGGTCTGCTCGATAATCGCTGATTTCATCGCCTTTTCCAAATTTTGCTCAGTAAGTACAGCTGCTTCTTCTTGACGTTTCTTATTCATACGATCAGCGTCCTGCTGAATATCTGACAAGGTAGGCATCTTCACTTCATGCTGGGCTGCGCCGTTCTCCCAAAGTTGGATGCTGTCATTAAGCTTCGAATTAAAGTCACCTTGTAAAAGCCGTAGAATCGGCGATAGAATCGTCAGTAATATAAGCAAGCCAACGACCAATCTCGCATAACGCTGCATCGACTTGTTTGGAAGAAGCAATTCCATAAACACGGCCAACATAATAACCGCAATAATATCTCTCAGCCAGTCGCTGAGCCAAGCTACCACCTCGCCAGCTCCCTTCCAGACTTCGGTCGGTGCTTAACGCACCATCATCGCAGCATTACCGGCCGTTAAAATGATCGTTACTGCCAAAAAGAACATCAGGCTGACTGCTGCCAAAGCAGCGAATACGTAAATCATCGTCTTCCCAATGGTTTGGAGACAGGTGACGATGGGCGATTCGCCAAGCGGCTGCATAACAGCAGCGGTTACATTGTAGATAAGAGCAAGCGTTAATATTTTCACAGCAGGAAAAGCACATAGAAAAAGGAGAATAATAACACCCGCCAAGCCAATTGCATTTTTAGCGAGCAAGGAAGCGGATATGACCGTATCTGCCGCATCGGAGAACATTCGGCCAACGACCGGAACAAAGTTGCCTGTCACGAATTTGGCCGTTCGCATGGTAATGCCGTCCGTTACTGCACCCTTGGCGCCTTGGACAGATAACACGCCGAGAAAGACGGTTACTAACACACCCATAACTGCGACTCCGATATTTCTCAATAAATTAGCAAGCTGTGTTACCTTGAACTTTTCTGACAACGCACTCACGATATGAAGGACTGCTGAGAAGAATAGCAACGGGAATACAACGGTATAAATCATCGTTCCTACTAAATGAATCATGAATATGATCAGCGGATGGAGGATAGAGACCGTTATTACGTTACCCATTGATGCAAGAAGTGTCAGCAGCAGCGGCATCATCGCCAGCATGAACTGAATCATATTGCTGATAGCTTCTTTGGCGTAACCGATCGCTACATGGAAGCTGTTAACCGCGATGATGATCAAGACCATATAAGCGATGGAGTATGCCACCTTACTAACCGCATTCCGTTCAAAAGCGTTCTGCAGCGTTTCCAACACCATGCTGAATACAGTGAGCATCACAATTGTGATGAGCAGTTTGCCATTGTAGAGTACCTCATGGAGAAAATAACCAAGCAACCCCTTTATGACCGTATCCAGCTTCAACCCCTCACCGCCAGGCATAATCATTTCGAAAAAGCTTGGCATGTTTTGATCCGGGAAATATCCTCCGTATTCATCCTTGAGCTTATTCCAGTATGATTCAACTGCATCTGTATCGATGCTGTTTAGTTGATTTTCCGTCATCTGATTCGGATTAATTGTTTCTTTCGATTGCTCTCCAACAGACTCTGCAGGATTGCTAGATCCGTCGACGACTGGAGTAGGCATCATAATGGAGAGAAACAATACGGCAAACACGATGAGCAGCAGCTTTGCAGCGTATATGCTGAGCTTATTCACCCATCTTCAACTCCCTGCCGGCAACAAGCCGATGACTGTCTCCACAATGACACTGATGATGGGAACAGCCATAACTAGAATTAATACTTTACCGGCAAATTCTATTTTTGACGCGATGCTTTCCTGCCCGGCATCTCTAACGATCTGTGCACCAAATTCTGCAATATAGGCAATTCCTATAATTTTCAGTATCGTCTTCAAGTAAATCGAAGGTATGCCTGAGCGGTCTGCTAAATCCTCCAGAACCGTAATGACTGTATCGATTTTGCCGATTAGATATAAGAAAATAAATATGCCTGTGAATGCCGTAAGCAGGAAAGCGAACAGCGGTTTTTGCTCCCGCACAACAAGTATTAATACGGTGGCGATCAATCCTAGCCCAACTACCTGTATGATTTCCACTACGTTCACCCACTTGCGTCTTCAAGAGACACCCTACTGAAACAAGAAGATCGTCTTGATTTCCTGGAACAAGTCGTTAAGCAAACGGACAACCATAAACAGAACGACTACAAATCCGATTAATGTAACCCAATGCGCCATATCTTCTTTCCCCATCTGCTTAAGCACCGTATGAATCATGGCAATAATGATCCCGATACCGGCTATTTGGAAAATGGCGCTCACATCCATATTCATTTGAGCGGCACCCCACTAAACCATCAAAATGACGACGAGCACAGCGATTAGAACGCCAAGACTTTTCCACATTTTCTCGTAGCGCGCTTGATCATCCCTGGCGGAGTCCTCTTCCGCTTTCAGTTGAAGCAAAGCTAATCGCAAATGCTTCATCTGATCCTCCTTGTCGCTAATACCTAGAGAGGAGCCTAACCGAAGTAATACAGCCAGTTCATTACTGCGCATAGCCGTTGCGTTCCAACCGTTCTTAATCGCCTGTTCCCAGCTCTCTCGAAAGGATAAACCTTCCGTTCCGGCAATTCCTTCGGCCGCTTTCTGAAACAATTCGGCAATGGGCTGAGGGACGGCCTGCGATGTTCGTTCCAGAGCTTCCGGCAGCGGTGTATGACCGTAGCCGATTTCCGTTTCCAGCCGCTGCAGGGCATGTGCTACTTGTCGTAGCTGGCGCGGCCTTGCAGCATACCGTGCAGCCTGTTGAAAGCCAATCATAGTTCCGGCGAACAAGATAAGAACAGCCCCAATCATCTTGATCAAGGCACTCCGCCCCTTTGAAGCCCTGTTACAAGTGGCGCTAAATCCAGGTTGTTGCGAGCGCTTGGTAAAGTTGGCTCGCGAGCAACAGGCGTTCTTCCACTGATATCAGTCGATATAACACGGTGCATAAAACCTTCTGCTGTCCTTCTTAGCTCGACAATTAAAGAAAATGTGCCATCTTCCAACAAATTGCGCAGAACGGGTCGACCACGTGCATCTTGCAAATCATAGGCATGTGCGGTTGCGATGACACTAACGCCAGCATGACTGGCTTCCCGAATCGCTTCTCCATCCTCTGGTCTGCCAATTTCGTCGGCTACCATCACTTCTGGCGACATCGATCGGAGCAGCATCATCATACCTTCTGCCTTGGGACAAGCGTCCATTACATCTGTACGCGGTCCGATATCAAAGGTTGGAATTCCTCTTACACATGCGGCAATCTCCGAACGTTCATCTACAATGCCAACTTTTCTGCCCTGCCAGCCAGCAGCATGGCTTTGTCCCCAAAGCCCGTAGCTAACTGATCGAGCGATATCACGAACAATCGTTGTTTTCCCTTGTTGTGGCGGTGCGAGTATTAACGTCGATTGAATCGTCTTCCGATTACGGTCTAAGAGCTTCGGCAATAGCTGATTTGCAGAGCCAACTACTTCACGCGCAATCCGAATGTTGAATGCTCCAATATCCCGAATGCCGCGAACACTCCCGCTGTCTAGCACCGTTCGCCCAGCTAGTCCGATACGATGGCCGCCGGCCACAGTAATGAAGCCTCTCTTTAACTCTTCTTCCATTGCATAAAGAGAATAGTTCGTTATACGTTCCAGTAACTTGCGGCAAATATCTGCTGTCGGTTTATAAGCGCCATCAGCAGTCAAACGGAGCGTCCCATCGGTAGCGGCGAAGCGTGATTGACCCCGAATGCCAATTTCAAGCGGACGGCCCTCACGTATCCGTATTTCCTCTAGCTGCTCAATAGCTGCATTGGGCAACCGCTCTAGTACCGCTTTTAATTCCAGCGGCAACAAGTGCACTACACGGTCCAACATGCGTTCATCACTCCCGGATGTTTGTCCTTCGTAGTTCATTTGTATGCTTGCCCATCGAAAATATGTCCATATTTCATTGAAATGCTAGAATCGAATCTATTATTTTTTCAATATGCCGATCAGCAAGCAAGTTATTCCCGCAGCGATCCATGCTAACTTGCCAAACGATAGTTTATCCGAGAGCCCAACAAGCCCAATGGTAGTCGTCGCTATCAGAATAAGCGGACCGACAAGAGCAAGAGATGAATTCACGACTAGCGCTTTATCCACTTGATTAAGTCTTAGCATAATAATCGCCGCGATAATTTCGATAGACCCCGACATTAATCTCAACGAGGCCATACTGAGTACGATTTTGTTGAGCATGTGTTGAACCCTCCTAAAAGTTTTGCGAAGCAAAACTACTTCGTATGCGTTAACTTAGGTTTTGTGCGGCAAAACCTACTTCGTATGCATGAACATAGTTTTGCGGAGCATATCCCTGCTTCGCGAACATTTACTTTTTTCTCGAAGCACAGACTCCTATCTTGCGCATATATATATCATATGCTGGCTTGTCTCCTTTTCATGCCATTTCATAAAGGGCACATGCCCAGCTGCAGTCGCATATATTGCATCCATAACGCCCATGCAGTATGGCCTTTACATTTATCCTGTACAAAATGATTAGCTTCGCTAAGTTAGGAAAGGTTCAGAAAGGCGGTTCATTTAAAATGCAGGTGCAAGTCATATCCAGTGTCAACGAGGCTTGTTCAACGAGGTTCCATCATAAAACGGCTATTATCGTAGATGTACTTCGAGCAAGCAGTACCATTATTACAGCACTCTCCTCTGGTGCGACCGGTGTCATCCCTATTGAGACCGTCATGGAGGCAAGAGCTGCACAGCTCTCCGGTGATTTGCTGTGCGGTGAACGGTTCTGCCGAACAATACCTGGCTTTGATCTTGGCAATTCTCCCGACGACTATACGATCAACAAAGTCAAAGATCGTCGGATCCTTATGACCACAACGAACGGGACGCGGGCTTTCCATAAATCTACCAAGGCAGATTATGTGTTAGCCGCAGCATTGCTGAACGCATCCGCTTGCGCCAAAGCCGCAATCGAGCTTCGACGTGATGTTGTTATTCTTTGTGCGGGGAGTCATGATGAATTTGCTCTAGAAGATGGTTTATGTGCTGGTCTATTACTCGAAAAGTTGCAAAGTTTTCTCGGTCTGCCACTCGAGATGTGTGATTTCAGTCTAGCGATGTTATCACTCTATCGCGACCGTGCCGATCAATTGAAAGAAAGTCTCTACACCAGCTCAGCGGGCAAAAGACTCATTAAACTGGGGTTGAAACGTGATGTAGACCGCTGCTCATTAATCGATATTTATAAAGATGTGCCGCGATTATATGGAGACACCCTATCAAACTCGTACAGCAATTAATCGAGCAGCTGGATATGTAAGAGTCAGATTCAAGAGTCCCCTACTTTATCCTCACTAAAACAACAAAAAGCAGGCCGGGAATTATCCCAGGCCTGCTTTTCCTTTTCTATAACAACTTCTATCGACGATCTTGCGGACCGCCTACAATCGCTTGCTCCGTAGTATCAAGGTCATATGCGGTGTGCAGTGCTCTTACAACATCCTGCAACGGCGCTGCCTCAATAACGCAAGATACTTTAATCTCGGATGTGCTAACCATCTTAATACTAACACCCAAATCAGAGATTGCTGCGAACATCGTTGCGGCCACGCCAGGATTACTGACCATACCCGCACCAACGATCGATATTTTAACCAAATGATCTTCAGAGGTAACTTCACGGCAAGGAACTTCTCCGCGAATGCTCTCGATTACTTGTACTGCTTTGTCTTTGTCATCGCTGGACAAGGTGAAGGAGAAGTCGGCTTTGCCGCCCTGTACACCGCTTTGAACGATGATATCAACATCAATCCCTTGATTAGCTAATGCCCCGAACACATTCGCGAGTACACCCGGAACATCTTCAACACCCAGAATGCTGATTCTTGCAACATTCTTGTCAAAAGCAATGCCGCGAACGACAACGCCTTGCTCCATGACTGCTTCCTCCTTCACACTCGTACCTTCGTTATACGTAAAGCTGGAACGAACGACAAGCTTTACATTGTTATGCTTAGCGTATTCCACTGCACGCGGATGAAGCACTGCCGCACCAAGATGCGCAAGCTCCAACATTTCGTCATACGAGATCTCATTTAGTTTGCGTGCACATTTAACAACGCGAGGGTCGGTCGAATAAATACCGTCCACATCCGTATAGATTTCGCAAACATCCGCATCAATTGCTGCGGCTAACGCAACGGCTGTCGTGTCTGATCCGCCGCGGCCAAGAGTCGTTATGTCGCCATCCTCGGACATGCCTTGGAATCCTGCAACAATAACAACATTTCCTTCATCAAGCTCTTTGAACATCCGATCAGGACGAATATCGGTAATCTTCGCCTTGCTGTGTACGGCTTCTGTCCGAATGCCTGCCTGCCAGCCAGTCAATGAAACGGCTTGGTGACCAAGCTGGTGGATGGTCATCGACAAAAGTGCAACCGATATTTGTTCACCAGTCGTTAGAAGCATATCCATTTCCCGTGCGGGAGGATTCGGATTAAGCAGCTTAGACTGATCGATTAAATCATCCGTAGTATCTCCCATTGCAGATACGACTACAACAATACGATTACCTGCTTGCTGATTCTCTATAATTCGCTTTGCAACCCTTTGCATCCGCTCCGGTGTTCCTACTGAGCTTCCGCCAAACTTCATCACTATCAACGACAAAGCTGATTCACTCCCCAACCTTGACATATACATACAAGTCAATATTATAGCACAACTACAGTATGTCTGGGTATATCCAACCGCAAAAAAACCGTCCGATTACATAATCGGACGGTTTGTCGCCTGCCTAAGCGCGGGAAATGTATTTGCCTTCACGTGTATCGATTAGCAATACATCGTCTTCATTAATGAATAACGGCACTTGTACAGAAAGACCAGTTTCCAGCTTAGCGCTTTTTGTCGCACCTTGTGCTGTATTTCCTTTAATACCTGGCTCTGTTTCTGTAACTTTAAGCTCTACGCTGTTCGGCATTTGAATACCGATAATTTCGCCTTGGTAGTTCGAGATATTTACTGTCATGTTCTCGATCAGGAAGTTCAATTCCCATTCAAGCTGTTTTTTGCTCAATGAGAATTGGTCAAATGTTTCATTGTCCATGAAAGTGTACTCGTCACCAGAGTTGTACAAATATTGAACGGCGTTAGTCTCGATAATAGCACGGCCAATGTTCTCGCCTGCGCGGAACGTTTTCTCAACTACGTTGCCATTACGCAAGTTTTTCAACTTGGAACGAACGAATGCTGCGCCTTTACCAGGTTTAACATGTTGGAAATCGATTACTGTGAAGATATCTCCGTCTACTAGAACGGTAACGCCTGTTTTAAAATCGTTTACTGATATCACTACTGAACTACCTCCTGAAATGATTCATAATAGGCCTTACCCCAGCGTTATCAATTCCTTAGGGGATGAGGTTAATATTTTAATACCGGATTCCGTAATAACGATATCATCCTCGATACGTACTCCACCGAAGCCGGGGATATAAATACCAGGTTCAACCGTCACAGTCATGCCGGGGGTTAAAATCGTATCACTTTGCTTCGCAAGTCTTGGGAATTCATGCACTTCCATGCCAAGTCCATGCCCGGTGCTGTGGCCGAATTGCTCGCCGTAACCGTATTTCGTAATGATATCTCGCGTCAGTGCGTCAGCTTGCTTCCCAGTCATTCCAGGACCAATATGCGCAAGCGCATGCAGCTGTGCTTCTAATACGATGCTGTAAATTTCGCGATGCTTGTCTGTTGGCGTACCGACGACGACTGTACGCGTCAAATCTGAACAGTATCCATTATAATAAGCACCAAAATCCAGCGTTACAAATTCATTGTTTCCAATCAATTTGTCGCTTGCTACACCATGCGGCAGAGCAGATCGTACGCCAGATGCGACAATCGTGTCGAAAGAGGATGATGTTGCGCCATGACTGCGCATATACATCTCCATCTCTAAGGCAATATCGCTTTCTCTAACGCCAGGCTGAAGCAATTTCTGGATATGCAAGAATGTAGCATCAGCCAAATCGGCCGCCTCTTGCATCACTTGCAGCTCAGCATCATCTTTAATCATTCGTAATTGCTCAACTAACCCCGTAACAGGCAGCAACTGAATATCTCCGATTGTATCAGCCCATGCGGAAAATTGACTATAGACCACATGATCTTCTTCAAAAGCAACAGATTTGATGCCTCTTTGCACGAGCAATTCACGGATATTGTCCATCACCTTAGGTCCATGCTCAACCACTTCAAAACCAACTGCCTGCGTCGGTGCTTGCGTCATATACCGAAAATCGGTTAATAGAATGCTGTCATTGCGGGTGATCAAGACGGTACCTGAAGAGCCAGTAAATCCGCTTATGTACTTGCGATTATACTCGCTTCCTATTATAACAGCTTCCAAGCCTTGTTCGGCAAGTAAATGACGCAATCGACTTACTCTCTCATATGACATTTCGCAACTTCCTTTCACCAATCAGTTTTGAAGCTTTCTTACGAGTGCCGTCAGTCCTAGTTCATAGCTTTGACCGCCGAAGCCAGCAATTTGCCCGACTGCAACAGGTGCTATAACAGAAAGATGACGGAATGATTCCCGTTTATGAATGTTGGATAGATGAACTTCCACTACCGGCAATGCAACTGTACTTAGCGCATCCCTTAGCGCATAGCTGTAATGCGTCAGTGCACCAGGATTAATCAAGATGCCATCAGCCTCGCCATAAGCACTATGTATCCGGTCTATAAGCGCACCCTCATGGTTAGATTGGAAGAACTCCAGTTCTACCCCTAGTTCCACAGCGTGCTCACGTAAAGCGGCTTCGATCTGAGCGAGCGTCTCTGTTCCGTACACGCCAGGCTCACGGATTCCAAGCATATTGAGATTGGGGCCGTTTAACACTACGACTTTCAGCAACTTTGAACCTCCCAGACAACCGAATATTGCATCACGTAAAAGATCAATTAGCATTTTACCACAAATGTCGGCTCCTTGAGAAGTAATAACTAATTAGTGTGCCTGAATCGGCTCACGTGACGCTTCATCCGTAAATTCAAAGGCAATCGAATAACCGATAAACAGACCCCATAACAGAAAAATACACAGCTCCGAGCTAAGCGTATTCCAGCCAGCCTTGGTGATCGGTTGTGATATTCTCAGCAATGGACCGATTCCAATGAAGATAATTGCCCACCACACCAGACCATAACCGACTCCTGGCCACGGTCCCCGCATTTTTCCAAGTGTAAATTTGTACAAGAATGTAGCTAATATCGAGAAAACAATGTAACAGCCTATCCCCACTGCAATCCCCCAGCCCGTCTTCAAAAAGGCAGAGCGAAAGAATGGATCACCCATTATACCTGGCAATTCTTTCGTGAATTTCATTTCGTAAAACAACCATCTTGTTATTCCCCAAATCAGACCTGCAAAAAAGCCGATTTTGATGCTGAACAACCACGGATTTGTATGATGGACTTCAGTATTGCCAGCCGTCTCATCATTCTGGTTTGACTTACGCTTGTCCGCCATCCTGGTAACCTCCGCTCTTTTATCATATTTTTTCTAGTATGTGATAAAACCATTGTCGATAATCATTCATAATAACAGGTCATCTTCATTAAGCTCGTCCATGAGAACGTTGGCAATTGCAAGATAGATCAAGTACAATAGAATTATCAAATCATATAACCTTTCGTCACCTGTTAGGGACGATACCACTTAAGGAAGGTGACAAGCTTTGCCGCAAAATTCTAAAGGCATCTATGGCGGTCAAGCGGTTATTGAAGGCGTAATGTTCGCTGGAAAACATGTTAATGTGACCGCTGTTCGACGTAAGAACGACGAAATCGTATTTTTAGAAGTTCCACGCACTTCAACAAGATGGGTACAATCTTTGAAAAAGATTCCACTAATACGAGGTATCGTAGGTATCATTGATTCCAGTGCGAAAGGCTCCCAGCATCTGAATTTCTCGATGGAAGCTTACGCTGAAGATGAAGCTGGCGATGAACCAGTTGCAGCGGCTTCTGATGATAAACCCGCGAAAGTTAAAGAAGAGGGCAAATCAGGCTGGAGTTTAAGTATGGTCGTTGGGGTTGCAGTAGCCGGTGTATTATCATTCGTATTTGGGAAATTAATTTTCACCGCCGTACCGGCTCTTCTTGAGGAATTAATATTTAGCGGAGTATTCGAGAACAAGGTTGGTCATAACTTATTAGAAGGCCTTATCAAAATCATCCTGTTGCTCAGCTACCTTTACCTTATGTCTTTGACACCTCTTATCAAGCGGTTGTTCCAATATCATGGAGCAGAACATAAAGTTATTACAGCTTATGAAGCTGGCGATGATTTGACTGTGAAAAACGTGCAAAAGCACAGCAGATTGCATTATCGCTGCGGAAGCAGCTTTATCATTTTCACCGTTATCGTAGGCGTTATTATTTACTCACTGCCCATCTTTGATTGGCAAACGATCTGGGAGCGCGTCTACATCCGTATACTGTTGCTGCCTGTTGTACTCGGTATTTCTTATGAGGTACTTCGTTGGACCAATGCGCTCAGAGAAACACCCGTGCTTCGCTATCTCGGCTATCCGGGCTTGTGGCTTCAACTGCTGACAACGAAAGAGCCTAAAGATGATCAAGTAGCTGTATCCATCGCTTCCTTCAACCGGATGCGTGAATTAGATCAGCAAATGACGAAAATATAATGACAAAGGACGGGAATGGCCATGGTTAAAATGTCGCGAAAATGGAATGTACCTGCAATAATCATATTTTCGCTAATGGGCATCGGACTCGTATACATGCTCATTTCAAACCCTGGTGGTTTTCTTCTTCCCATTATTATTTTGGGCGGCATTTTCTTATTATACAAATTCCCTCCTTCCACCTGGAGCACTAAAAGCCAAAGCAATCAGCAGCCTTATGTGAAACAGAATAGAACCAAACCGCAACAAAGACCGAAATCACGTCGCACCCCATTCCGAGTTATTAACGGCGGCAAGGACGATAATGATGACGATGATCTACCAAAGTATCACTAAATTGTAAAAGAGAAGGAACAGCGCTCTCACGTTGTTCCTTGTCTTTTTTTCTGCCGTTCTTCTTTCTCTTTTCTGCTCTTTCTGTTCTTCCTCCTCCCAAATGAATGAGAAACCCTGCCCTTTGCGGCAGGCATTTCTCATAATGAATGGTTGGTTGGATGGTAGGGTAAGGTGTAGCTCCTGTAGGAGCGCAGCGACGCCTTTGTTATCCTTTTGCTACCCATTGAGACTAGTTCAGAGCAAAAGGATAACAACAGCGGCCGAGAGGAGCTACACCGTCCCCCGAGCCTCCCCATCCGCACTAATCATCCATAATAAAGAAAAGCCCGCCGAAACCGGCAGGCTTTTCTCTCATTCTGTCTCTAATTCATCTCTAATTCCTCTAAGCTCTTCGACACGCGACGGTTCACGTTCGAAATATTCAACAAGAGTTTCAATACAGGTTATCGAATCCCGGCTTAGGTGATGCTCAATTCCTTCTACATCGCGATAAATGTTCTCTTCCTGCACACCAATCAGTGTCAGAAACGTTTCAAGCAAATGATGGCGTTCGACGAGCCGTTTACCCATCTTCTTCCCTTTGCTCGTAAGAACAAGCCCACGGTATTTCTCATAGATTAAGTAATTATCTTTATCGAGCTTCTGAATCATCTTCGTAACGGATGAAGGATGTACCTCAAGACCTTCAGCGATATCCGAAACACGTGCATAACCTTTTTCATCAATGAGCTTATAAATTCGTTCCAAGTAATCTTCCATGCTCGGAGTCGGCAACAGAGAACCCCCTAATGTCCTACTTACACCTTGTCTCTTCGGCGTACTCTAAGTATCATACACTGTTCTTGATTAGCTCTGCAACTAATTCTCAGCCCATTGATAATTCCAATCTTCTACATGACTTGCTTGATGTCAATCGAAGCACAATAATTACGATAGTTAAACCTCAATACAAACGGAGGAATTCAATAATGACTACTACCGTTCTAGAACGTCCCGCGGTTAAACGCAAATCCCTTTCATTCGTTCCTGAACTTGTTTATTTTGAGCCAAATGCGCTCGATTATCCCAAAGGACAACGGATTTTTGAATGGGTGAAAAAGGAAGGCATTCCTTATCGAATGACGACCTCTCATAATCGGATTACCAATTTGCCTGGTGACACCGAGTTGGAGAAATATAAAATTGCCAAGCGCACACTCGTTGTCGGAATACGTAAAACATTGAAATTTGAACCTTCCAAGCCTTCAGCCGAATATGCAATTCCAATAGCAACCGGCTGCATGGCACATTGCCACTATTGTTATTTGCAGACAACGTTAGGCAACAAGCCTTATATTAGAGTTTATGTTAATATGGACGATATTTTACAAGCTGCTAAAAGCTACATCGAAGAACGTGAACCAGAAATTACACGATTTGAAGCAGCTTGCACATCGGATCCTGTCGGACTGGAGCCAATCTCCGGCAGCCTCAAAGAACTAATTGAATTTATGGCGGAGCAACCCCATGGCCGTCTTCGTTTTGTTACGAAATTTCATCATGTTGATTCACTGCTGGATATTAAGCATAACGGTCATACTCGGATTCGATTCAGCATTAATAGCAAATATGTCATTAAACACTTTGAGCCATCCACTTCACGGTTCGAAAAGCGCATAGAAGCCGCAGCTAAAGTAGCCAAAGCAGGCTATCCATTTGGCTTCATTATAGCTCCAATTATATGGCATGAGGGCTGGGAAGAAGGATATGCCGAACTACTTGAATCGCTTGCTGCTGCCCTTCCTCCGGATGCTGTAAATGGTGATATGACCTTCGAGCTTATACAGCATCGTTTCACAAAAACAGCAAAAAACGTAATTGAAAAACGATATCCTAAAACTAAGCTTGAGATGGATATAGAGAAGCGGAAATACAAATGGGGACGTTATGGACGAGGGAAATATGTTTACCCTGATGAACAAGCATATGCGCTCCGCATGTTTATATCGGAGCGCATATTCGAGCATTTTCCTAATGCTAATATCGAATATTTCACTTAGTGAACAAGGATTTAGAACTTAAGCCATTCTGGTGTAATCATATTCAACCATGCAATGATTTGCGTCATTTGATCGGTGAAGAGCAAAATACCCATTAGAATCATGACTCCTCCGCCAATGCGCATAACAATCGAGGAGTATTTCAACAGCCAGCGTGCAGATCCAAGGAAAAAGGCCATTACAAAAAAAGGAATTGCGAAGCCGAGTGCATACGCAGTCGTTAATTGAAACCAAGTACCAGGCTCTGAAGCGGCTAAGGCAAGGATAGATGCCAAAGCAGGTCCGATGCATGGTGTCCATCCTGCCGAGAAGCCAATTCCGAAGATGAAGGAACCGATATACCCTGTCTTTTTCGTCGGATCAATACGCATTCTACGCTCTTTCATCAATAATTGAGGCTGGAATAATCCGATTAGAAATAAGCCCATCAAGATGATCAGCAAAGCAGAAAGTTTACGAATTAACGGGGCATATTCACTAAAGAATTCAGCAAATACATTTGTACCATAGCCAAGCGTGTAGTATACAGTACAGAAGCCTAATATAAAGAATAAAGTATGCATCATCGTTCTCATCCGCATTTTTGTCGTATGCACATTATTCTTCAAGTCACTTACCGAAATACCAGTTATGTAGGACAAATAAGATGGATATAAGGGCAAACAGCAAGGAGAGATAAAGGAAGCAAAGCCAGCGCCCAGCGCCAGCCAAATATTCACATCACTCAAAGATTATACACCTCATTAAAATTAACTGTTCGTTCTCATTCCTCGTTTGAACATCAGAAGAATAAGCAAGATCGCTATCAATAGCAATACAATAGTACCACCAGGTGCCAAATTCCACACCCCCGCAATTAGTAACCCAGCAATGACAGCCAACTCGCCGATGATCACGACTGTAATAATGCTTTGACGGAAGCTGCGTGCAATAATAAGGCTGCAAGCTGCAGGAATGGTCAACAGCGCCGATACAAGCAATGCACCAACAATCTTAATGGAGGCACTAATGACAAGAGCGGTTAGCACGCTAATCATAACATTATAGAATCGGACCGGCAAGCCGCTTACAGCAGCAGCGTCTTCATCAAAGGTAAGTAAGAACAGTTCTTTCAATTGTGTTCTGATTGCAATGAGTACAACAATAGTAACAATACCAATCGTAATGAGATCCGTCGAGCTAAGTGTATATATACTGCCGAATAAATAGCCATTAATATTAAACCCTTTGCCCATCGTAAATAACAGGGAAGCGAGTGCCACACCCCCGGACATAATTATCGCAATTGAAAGCTCAGCATAGGTTTTATAAGCTTTGCGAAGCTTCTCAATAGCGAAGGACGCAGCTACTGCGAACACAAGTCCCATTGCCACCGGATAGACACCGACCAAAAAACCTAAAGCTACACCGGCAATTGATACATGTGACAGCGTATCGCCGATCATCGACAAACGTCTAAGCACGAGAAAGATACCTATAAGCGGCGCTGTAACACCAATCAGCACTCCGCCAATAAGCGCTCTTTGAAAAAATTCGCTAGTTATGATCTCCAACTAAAACAACCTCTCTCCTGCTTTCCATTTGTTCCCTTAGATCTCTTAAGCTATGGGTTAAATCATTTTCCACACAATTTTGCAATTCATGCGAATGCTTCTTATAAAACTTCAGTTTGCCGCTTTCTGCTGCCGGTTGCTGACCCAGATAAGAACGAATCATCTCCATATCATGCGACACCATTAGAAACGTTATGTTATGGTGCTGATGCATATGCTTGATCATATGGAAGAAGCCTTCTTGCGTCTCCGTATCAATACCGACGGTCGGCTCATCTAATATTAACAGTGAAGGATTATTAATAAGTGCGCGTGCTAGAAACACTCGTTGCTGTTGACCGCCAGACAGCTGACCGATTCTCTTCGTTGCCAAATCTTCAATCTTCATCGCGTGGAGCGCATCATTGCATTTAATTTGATCGTTTTTACTTATCGATTTGAATATTTTGTTCCTGCTATATAGGCCCGAAAGCACAACTTCACGGACCGTTGCTGGGAATAGCGGGTTAAATGAATTTTTTTGCGGTACATAACCAATACGTTCCCACTGTTTGAATTGTGCCACCGGTTGTCCGAATAGGCGAACATTGCCGCTGTCTGGTTTCAGTAATCCGACGATCATGCGCAGAAGTGTTGTTTTGCCCGCTCCATTAGAACCAATGAGCCCAATGAAATCCCGTTCTTTAACAGAGAAGTCAAGTCCCGTAATGACTTGTTGCTGTTGATACGAGAACGTTACATCTTCTAGCGATATGACATCCTGATGACATGAAGTATCAGCTGAAGTTACAGCTCTTGTTGGCAATTGCGGCATCGTTACACCCCTTTTCTATAAACTTTTTATATCTATTATTGTAATGCCTTGAGCAGATTTTGCAAATTGGCTTCCATCAGTGAGATATAAGTCTCGCCTTCCTTTGCCTGCTCCGATGTTAAACCCTCTACTGGGTTAAGCACAAGTGTCTCTACGTCAGCCTCAGAAGCCAACGTATTGGCTAGCTCAGGTGAAACAAGCTCTTCGAAGAAAATATATGAAATATTATTTTCTTTTATGAACTTCGCTATGTTAAGCAAGTCCTGAGCACGTGGTTCAGCATCCGGTGAAAGACCCATGATAGCAGTCTGTGTCAGCTTATAGTCCCTAGCCAAATAACCAAAGGATTGATGGGACACGATAATATCCTTCTTTACCGTTTTCGCAAGCTCAGCTTCATACTTCACATCTAACGCATCTAGCTTCGTCAGCAGGCTCTCATAATTGCTTTCATAATCTGCTTTGTGTTCAGCATCTACTTGAATAAGGCTATTCTTTACGTTTTCCGCCATAATCTTCGCTGATTTAGGGCTTACCCAAGTGTGCGGGTCTACATCAAGCGCATGCTCATGTCCATGTTCATCCTCATGTGCGTGTTCATTCTCAGTTCCATGTTCCTCATGTTCCTCATGCTCTTCATGTTCCTCTTCCGCATTTCCCTGAATAAGGGTAATCCCCTTGCTCATCTCAGCTGATACAACTCCACTGTCCTTCGACAGACCTTTAAGAAAATCTTCTGTCCAGCCTTCGAATCCAGCGCCATTATACAAAAACAACTGTGCTTTAGAAGCTGTATCGAGATCACCGCTCTTTGGAGTCCAATCATGCGGCTCTACACCAGCAGGGATCAAATTTATGGCATTAACATGCTCGCCTCCAATTTCAGAAGCAAAATAATAGAGTGGATAAAAGCTAGTAACAACATTTGTCTTTCCTTCAACAAACTTCAGATTCGAACTGCTCCCACAAGCAGTAAGAATAAGTACTAGCATAATTAGTATGGCTGCTCCAGCAGCCCGTCTGTTCCGTTGTGTATTAATCATAAGTATCATTTCCCCATTTCTATTCCCTTGTTAGTAATCGTTACTATTACGATTTAAATTATACGAGCGGTTTCTTTGACTGTCAACCACTAAAAATGGGCTTGTACAATAAACATTACACTCTAGCTTCCACTATTCCTATATTCTTCAACCATAAATACTTTATCCAATCGAAGATTAAAATGAACTTCGTTTCGATATATTTCACAACCTAACTATAACTATTAAGACAAATAAACCGCCAAGGAGTTTATCCATAGCGGTTTATTATCTATAGAAAGCTTTTATTTCACAAGTGCCCCATTCGGCATATCATCAGGCACTGTAGCTAGTGTAAGCTGATCACCATGTGATGCAGCAAGAATCATCCCTTGCGACATTTCACCACGCAATTTCACCGGCTTCAAGTTCGTTACACAAATGACTTTGCGTCCAACCATTTGTTCAGGCGTATAAAACTTAGCAATACCAGAGACAACTTGGCGTTGTTCGTACCCGAGATCCAGCTGCAGCTTCAGCAGCTTATCCGCTTTCTTAACAGGCTCCGCAGAGATAACCTGTGCAACTCGCAGCTCTACCTTCGCGAATTCATCAATGCCGATTTCCTCTTTCGCCTCTTCAACTGATGCAGATTGCTCACTTGTCGCAGGAGCTGCAGTAGTCGCTTGTGACTGTACAACCTGAACACCGCCCATTGCTTCAGCAATAAAAGCTACCTCATCAGCGGTCTCCAACCGTGGGAATACTGGAGCGCCTTTGACAACGACTGTACCCTCCGGCAGCTGTCCGAACTGTTTAGTGCTCTCCCAAGTTGTCAGTTCACCTTGTTCAATGCCTAGCTGCTTCCATAGCTCGCGAGGAGCATGTGTCAAGAATGGTTGCAGTAAAATCGACGTAATACGGAGTGATTCCGCCAAATGATACATAACAGCAGCTAATTCATCCCGTTTAGCTTCATCCTTGGCAAGAGTCCATGGTTGTGTCTCATCAATATATTTATTCGTCCGGCTCACAAACTGCCAAATCGCGGCTAGAGCAACTGAGAACTCCATATTTTCCATTGAAGCCTCAACTTGTGCGATAGTTGTTGCAGCCAAAGCTTGCAAGGATTCATCAAACTCCGTTACTTGCCCCTTATAGGCAGGTACGACGCTGTCGAAATATTTGTCAATCATCGCAACCGTACGGTTAAGTAAATTGCCTAGATCATTCGCCAGGTCAAAGTTGACTCTGTCGACGAAATTCTCAGGGGTGAATGTGCCATCCGAACCGAATGGTACTTCGCGCAGCAGATAATAACGTACTGCGTCAAGCCCGTAACGATCAATCAACATAACCGGATCAACAACATTGCCTTTGGACTTCGACATTTTCCCATCCTTCATCAGCAGCCAGCCATGCGCGAACACCTTCTTCGGTATTGGCAAGTCAAGCGCCATTAGCATGATCGGCCAATAAATCGTGTGGAAACGAACGATTTCCTTGCCTACAAGATGAACATCAGCTGGCCAGAATCGGTTGAATTTGGCTCCAGCCTCACCTTCTAAGCCGTAACCAAGCGCGGTAATATAGTTGGACAGAGCGTCAATCCATACATATATGACATGTTTGGCATCGCCTGGCACCTTAATACCCCAGTCAAAAGTAGTACGGGACACTGCAAGATCCTCTAGACCAGGCTTAATGAAGTTGTTGATCATTTCGTTCTTGCGCGATTCAGGCTGAATGAACTCTGGATTATCTTCATACAGCTTCAACAAGCGATCCGCATACTTACTCATACGGAAGAAATAGCTTTCTTCCTTTACCAGCTCTACAGGCCGTCCGCAATCTGGACATTTGCCATCTACAAGCTGGCGCTCAAGGAAAAAGGATTCACAAGGGGTACAGTACCAGCCTTCATATTCACCCTTATAAATATCATCTTGCTTAAGTAATTGGTCAAATATCCGTTCAACGATTTCTTTATGTCTAGGTTCTGTTGTACGAATGAAATCATCATTAGATATTTCCAGCTTCGCCCATAGCTCTTTAATTCCAGTGACGATGTTATCGACAAACTGTTGCGGTGTCTTTCCTTTCTCAGCTGCCGTACGTTCAATCTTCTGACCATGCTCATCTGTACCCGTCAAATACCAAACATCATATCCACGAAGCCGCTTGTACCTAGCCATCGCATCACCCGCTACTGTTGTGTAAGCATGCCCGATATGGAGCTTATCACTTGGATAGTAAATTGGTGTCGTGATGTAAAAGGTTTTATTATCGGTTGTCATCCTAACTCCTCCTTATTGTGTAAAAAGAACGCAAAAAACTCCCGTCCATCATGGGACGAGAGTTTGAAAACTCACGTGGTACCACCCAAATTCCCATTATGCTGTCCCACTTCCTCTAAACATGGACGAGCATAATAGCTTCGTGTGCCGTCAACCTTGACGGCAGACCGCTAACGCCGGCTACGCGCCATTCCCTTACCCGCTTGCCATAGGCAAGCCGCAGCTCAAGAATAGATCCTCCAGGACCATCTTCCAATGTCTGCCTATGCCGGCTTACAGCGTTATGCCCGGCTCTCTGGAATAGGCTACTCATTGTACTTATCCATTCATCAGATGCTTATATGACAAAATATAACCAAATAGCAGCCTTCCTGTCAAGGTGATCTATCATCCTTATTTTCATCTGGAGCTGGAGGAACAGGATCGAATCCTCCAGGATGAAAAGGATGGCAACGTGCGATTCGCTTCGCCGCTAGCCAAGATCCTTGTAAAGCACCATGCTTTTCTAGCGCCTCCATAGCATAAGCAGAGCAAGTTGGATAAAACCGGCATGAAGGCGGTTTATGCGGCGAGATCACTTTTCGATAGAAAATAATTGGCCCCTGCAGCACCCTTCTTGCTCTCCATTTCGAATCCATTAGGCTTCTCCTGCAAATTGATCTTCTTGGATGCACCCTTTACAATAGCCGAACACTTCGAATTTATGTTTGACAACTTGAAACTCATCGGGAACAACAGTCTGCTCCATCGGACAGTAAGTGATTGGGTAAGTGCGTCCGCATTGCAAGCATATCATATGATGATGATGCTCATTTTCCCTGCAATGCAGTTTAAACTTCACACCTTCTTCGAAGATAACCTGCTCTAACACACCTAACTCTTCCATAACTCGCAAATTACGATATACAGTATCGAAGCTTAGTCCCGTATAGGACTTGCCCATATATTCGTAGACATCCTTAGGGGCAAGATAACCAGGCGATTCTGCGAACAACTTCGCCAACGTCTTCCGCTGATCCGTTATACGTAGACCCTGACTTGCCATCTTTTGAACGATTTCCTCAAATGTATGCACGGAACGAACCTCCATATGGTTAAACAGTCTCTATTAATAATAATGCCGAAAAAAAAGACTCTCGTCAATGAGAGCCTCTCGCGTAGTTAACCATTCAATTTCATATTGATCAAAAAGCTGGCACACATTGCCACGAAGAGCACAGCGCTTAATACGCCTGCCAGCTTCATGTTGCGACGCGTTTGATTCAGCCTTGTCGTATCTGCTCTATTATCCTTCGCTTCCGAATAAGCACGATGCATAAATAGAAATACAATTAGCGAAGCAACGAAACCAATATTAATAAAAAACCATAAAGCAGTCCATAACATGATGGATCCCCTCCATTCAACCGTGAAAGAGTCCGTTAGAGGAACCACCGGTTTAATATAAGCATAAATATGATGAAGCTGACCACGGCACCTATCAAGCTGATCCAGCCTGCACGAAACCGCTGTTGAAACATTCTCAATAGTCCCAGGCTAAGCAACCCGAATATAAGTAGTAGAAAGACGACTCCAAGAATGAATAAAGTCGCTGAGATGTTGCTGACATCAACTAAGGACACGCCATACACTCCCCTATTTATTTTTACTTCCTCTAGCTATTAGCATTATAAGGGATAAATCAAGCATTATCCAGCAATAATGCGGTAGATTTCGTGACAGCATGGAAAGAATTACCCTTCATGCTCGTCTTCCGTATTTACCACCGGATAACTGCCTCATGATACGTACGGCTTCCTGGTCGTTTACGCAGCTTCACCTGTAAGATACCTTCCTTTACCAAAGCTTTACAAATCTGTGGTTTTACCGGCTTTGGCAGTTTTATCGTCTCGATTCGACTCTCTGGAAGCCCTTCAATTCGTATACGATCCTCTCTGACAAAAACCCGCAATTCATTTCTATCCACTTTAGCAGGGAGAGGGAATTTGACAATAACGAAATGGTGAGTTTCGAAAAAGGTGGCGCCGCCTGAATGTTCAACTATCGCATCAGCTGCGCCAGGTAATGCTTTCGTCATCATTTTACGGACAAATTGCTCTACCCAATCAGGCTCGCGAAGCATATCGAAGCCTTTATTAGGAAGTTTCTGACCTTTCAACCATTGTTCTAGGTCATCCCATTTGGAAGCCACCGTTCCCCTCACCTCCCGCCGTTCTTCCAGCATATGCAAAACTGGGCGTTCCGGCTACATAGCAAGATGCGGTTAGAAACGGGAACCTCTAGGCGAATGCCGCATACGATAATAGCACAAGAGGCTTAGGGAAAAGGGGTGATTGCGATGCCATCCATTGTCGGATTCGTTAACATCGTCAGCGTTGGCTCCAGCGCAATTGTTCAATTTGGCGACTCCGTGCAAGTATCGCCTTCTAGTAACTCCAAAACGTATGCAGGATCCGGCTCCTTTCTTACAGGTAGTCTAGCCAATGCCAACAATGCTGTAAGTGCAACAAATACGTTAGATCCGGACGTTCAAGACAGCACACAAAATCAATTAGCAAACGGTGTGAACCTATGAATTGGACTGTTCATCAGACGATTACAATTCATCAGCTTCGAGTGGATAGTGTATCTAACAGCTCGGTTCTGCAAGTGGGCAGCGCAGGATCGATTCGTTCATTATCCCAGCTGTACAATACAGGCGGTTTTACTGGTCCTGCCGCTCAGTTGGGCCAAGAGAATCCACTCTCTTTCGTTCCTTTACCGAATCCTTCCTAGACATAGACATAGACATAGACATAGACAGGAGGTAACCACTAGTGCAGCAAGAACCTAATAACCTCTCACCATGGCAAGTCTGGTCGCATGACGTCCAAATGAAGTTGAAAATGCAGCACGAGCAAATTAGATCGCTTGAGCAGAAGTTAGCTGCTGTATGTGAACAATTAAATCAGCTTGAGACAAAGCCAGCCTACAATATTGAAAACCTGCAGTATCATTTTGACCAATTAAAGGTGGAAAAGCTTGAAGGTACGTTAAATATTGGGATGACTCCACCGGGAAGCAACTCGATTGCTGGGGACATCGAGCAAATGTCAGTCTCCAAGCCTGAAGTTTATCCAGCTGCAGCATCCGGTATAACTCCTCCACCATCCCCGTATTCAGACATTCAAAGTGAGCTTGACCATTATCTGAATACACACGGACCGCAAAGATTAATGGATCTTGAAGCTGAATTAGGGCTGCCTCTTGATCCTTATCATCGTAGAATGATTATTGAGGATATTAGAAAACAGATGCCTACACGAATTAACTATTATATGCAGTCCATAAGCAATGGCAATAACAACAGTCTAGATGCAGCGGCTATTCAAAAAAATCGAGTCGATGTCATTACCAAATCAGCGCGTGATGCAGATTCCGCCATGATGCAGTATATCAATAATCTAAAGAACAACAGTCCCGATTCAAATAATAGCAATAATGGAGGTTAGCATAATCAGATGATAAATTTCCAGGTTCATAATCATAGCTTATGCGTCGGTACAATTGAAATATTAGGCGTCTCCAGTTCTTCACTGCTTCAAGTGGGAGATTCCGATTGTATAACTCTTTACTCGATGTTTGACACACCGCCAGAGTCTGTCATTGTCGGCCCCATTGCACCTTTTCCAGCTCCAGATTCTGTTCAACAAGCAATCGGTGAAGCATTGCCAGAACAACCAGACAGTATCGTGAATCTTAATGAGAGCAATTAGTAATTATACTCATAACGATTTAGAACCAACAGCTGATTATCCTATTCGTACAGCTGAAATTGGTAGAGTGTCCATCATTGATGTGTCACTATCAGCAATCATACAGTTTGGCGATCGTGGTGAATTCACACCCCTTCTAAGAGCGTTAGCTGTCCAGCGGCAGGAGGATCACCTCGTAGCAGGGAATGTCTACTTTGAATCCTACTCGATTTTCAATCGACCGCTTCCGGAGCTTATTGATCCTGCAGCCGAAGGTGATGAAGCAATCACTATTACTCGAACCAATCACTCTCCCAGTATTTGTGTTGGTCAAATCAAAATAACAGCAGTTGGCGCTGCCTCAAGTATGCAAGCCGGCAACACGATGTGCACAATTGCTGAAGCACGCATAAAACATATACGCCAATACAAGCATTCATCGATGTTTCCTGGTATAGGCTGCTAACTTTCCGCCAAATGGCCAATACAGAAATAGAGAACCCGCACGGTCATTAATCCGTGCGGGTTCTCTATTTAATGTGACCCTGATCTGTTGTGAGTCAATGTTCTTACACCAACCGCTCGGAACTCAGTAGGCAGTCGTCCTACAACATCTCGAAACAGCTTGCTGAAATACTTCTCGTCCTCGAAGCCGACCATAAAGGCAATTTCATAGACAGGAGTATCCGTCTCCAGCAGCAGCGACTTGGCACGCTCAATCCGCAATCCACGCAGTCTGACACCAAACGGCTCTCCTGCAAATTTAGCAAAACATTGACTGAAATAGCTGCGGCTCATCTTAACATAGTCGGCAACAACAGCCTGAGTTAATTTCCCGCTCGCTTCACGACTCATATACTGTACCGCGCTAATAAGGCAGAACATAACTTCTTTCGATAAACCCAGTTCCATCATTCGTCGTTGTGTATGATCAGCAAACCTTCTGAACCACAGCTTCCAATCATGCCAAGAACGATTGGTCTGAATTTCAGCAGCGAGTAAATCTACTTCATTTCCTATTAGCAATAATCCACTCCAGCTCCTGCACAACCCTTCACCAAACAAAGATACACAGCTTGGTGCAGGACGTTGCTGCTCTACTTTTTGTAGAAAATGATCATAGTAGAAGGAGCTGAGTGTCCATTTGAGATCCTTTCCTTCAATTAAAGCATCGGCTGCTGGCTGTTGCTCTTGTTTTACTGCTGAGATAGGATTCAACTCATTATAAGAAAGCTGAAGAGGCTCCTGAGATTGCACACGATAGAACAATTCAATTGCTAGATTGTTATTTAAATTAATTTTTACTTCCTCAAGCAGTTGATCGTGAATATCGGTAATAACCGCGGTGTGCCAACGTCTATTTAAGAGGAATGCAATTTCACGATTCATCTCCGTCTCTGGAACACTCTGTACCAGAGGCAGCATCCACATTTGTCCAATATCGAGTAATGAATTCCGCCTCACGACAAGCAGTTGAAATAAATCATTTATATTCTCTTTCTCATTAAGAGGGTAAAATAATAAGGCTGAAGAAGCCTGTATTCGTTCCTGCAGGCTATCGTGAATCATAACTGGACGATTGCTCGTCTCCCAGCCAATACGTTCAATAATCCGCTTAATAACTTCATCTGCACTTTCAGGCTCCAGCAAAGTTTTTACAATATAATCAATTGCTCCAAGGCGAAGTGCTTCCTGCACGTAATCAAATTCATGATGGCAGGTTAATACAACCGAACGTACCCGAGGAAATCGTAGTCTAACCTGCTGTATAAGCTCAAATCCAGACATACCGGGCATCGTAATATCTGTGAACAACAAATCGGCATTCGTTAGTTCTAGAAGCTCCAATGCTGAACGACCATCCGCTGCATCCCCTACGATAACAATGCCAAATGAAGCCCAATCTATTAATGAGATGAATCCTTTACGCACCAATCTCTCATCGTCAACCACGATTGCCTTAATCATTAATTCCCTCCTTCGGCTGCTTGGGGACAATAGCTTTTGACAGCGTTTTCACAAATTAATATTTACCTTATCTTACCTTTCAATGTAGCATTATGCAACGGTATAGAGAATGAAAGACCCGCTCAGAGGCGGGCCATTCATGTCTTCCCTATCGGGCATTTATCATTATTGCTTTCGGTATTCGAATACTTTTTTATTTTGCTCGATATTAAAGTTCAGAACATCCTCATAACCGAGACCCTTCGATTTATCAATCATTTCTCTTTTCAGCTTATCGAATTCGGCTTCGTTTTTCGCAAATACCATTTTCCACGAAAACTGTCTAATCACTTGAGCCACTTGACCTCTCTTCTGTTCCAGCTCATCCGTAATTGGCGTTGGAGGCGTTCCAGTGAAAATTGGCTTCATAACAGCGATCATATTGTTTTTCTCCAAATATTCTTTCGGCGTCAAAGCGCCGCCCATTGCTGCACGCCAGCTCTCATCAAGCTTCGTAGGTGCTTTTTGCAGCGTCGAAGTCCATAGCAGATAATCATATGGATCTCCATTGTCTGGGTTAATATTCGTATTCTTGAATGAGGTATTGTTAATTTGATTTCTTCCGTCTTTCCAATTGCCGCCGCCGAATTCTTCAGGTATAGCAGTCTCGTTAGCTGGGAAAGCTGCCTCGCCGAGTGCAGTTAAGACCGGCTTGCCATCTTTCAATTCCCAAGCCAGTCCTTCTGGACCATTGTTGGAAACCATCATGCCCTCAGGACTGTATAACCAATCAAGCAGTTCCAATACGCGTTCAGGATGTTTCGATTTCGAACCGATCGCCCATACACGAGTACCGCCATAAGGGTCATAACCATATGAGAAAGTTCGTTCTTCAGCAAACGGAACAAGAGCGAAGCCTTTACCTTCAGCCATATGCTCAGGAGTATTATAAGTATCGTCCAGCCATGGGAACCAAGTAAATAATAGCTGTCCATCCTTCATTTTGTTAATCACATCATCGAACTTCTGGGTTACCGAATCTGGATCAACGAGACCTAATTGATTCGCTTCATAGTAGAATTTCAAAGCACGAAGATAGAATCCATCCTCATCGAGCACACCTTGAACATCTTCCGTGTCAGCGGAGATAAGCGAGAAACCGCCCGGATTGAAGCCGTCTCCCTCGTCATAACCGTGAAGGCCAGCCCATGCTTTAGTGTTCATCATCATGTTGCCATCCCAATCTGCCCACATGGAGAAAGCGTAGGTAGGACGACCGCTTTCGCTCTTAGGCTCCAGCTCTTGCATTTTCTTAAGAACAGGCAAATAATCTTCCATCTTCGTAATCGCTGGAAGGCCTGCTTTCTCGTACAAATCCCAACGCAAGTTCGGATGGTAGTTAAATTCCTTCGCTTCTGAAGGGCCTGGCTTGTCGTCACCTACATCGAAGCCAATACCATATACACTAGATCCGCTTCCGAAATTCGCTTTGTTCTTCTCGATCGCTTTCGGAGCATATTTCAGAATATTAGCAGCGTATTGCTCTAGCATTCCGTCCTTAGTCCAATCCACTAGCATACCCGCTTTGATTGCATCCAGATACTTCTGGCCATCATCGCCAAAGACAACCAAATCGCCAAGATCGCCAGACGCCATCATCGTAGCGAATTTCGTATCGCCTCCCCCTTCAAGGTTAGACGCAATGATGTTCATTTTGATATTAAACTTATCTTTAATCACTTTAGCGAACCATCCAGTCTGCTCACCTGAGAAGTTGGATAACATCGAGAATACATCGATCGTGATCTCTTCCTTAGGTGCCGGCGCATCAGTTACATTCGAGTCAGGCGCCTTTGTTGTCGCTGGTGCATTCGATGGTTTCGCATTGCCACCATTATTAGACGAACATGCCGCTGCCATGCTTACAATAAGCAATACAGCCATGGCGATACTAAATGATTTACGGATTGAGGTCATGCGGTTTGCCTCCCTTTTTATAAATGGACTATTCCAAGCTTTATGAACAAATCAGATCGCTCAAATACGAACCGCTAGCCCTCACCTCCTTCAAAAAAGGCTGCCTGTTGTCGCTTAACCTTTAACCGCTCCGATCATGATCCCTTTTACAAAATACCGTTGGAAAAATGGATAAACACAAAGGATCGGCAACACAACGATCATAGATACCGTCGTTCGAACTGATGTAGCTGTCTGTTTATTCGTCAAATCGATATTGCCTAGTGATCCCTGTGAATTTCGAATAATGGCTGCAAGTGAGGTTGACTCATTCAGATATTTGTACAAGACAAACTGCAACGTATAATATTTGCTTTCAGTCATGAGGAATACGGTATCAATGAATGAATTCCACTGCCCTACTGCCGAGAAAATTGCGATTGTCGCTGCAATCGGAGTTATTAACGGCATAATGATCTTGGAGAATAACGTCAAATAACCAGCTCCATCCATCTCTGCTGACTCCTCCAGCACCTCCGGAATGGACTCCACGAACGTTTTCACCAGAATAATGTAGAATGGCGATACAATTGCAGGAAGAATATAAGCAAGATAATTATTCGTTAAATGTAAATTCATCATAATGATGTACCAAGGGATGATTCCTGCGTTGAAGTACATCGTAATAACGACGAACCGATACCAGAACTTTCTTCCCCACATTTTTTTCTTTGTGAACAAGTACCCTAGAAAAGCGGAAGCAAGAACAGTTAATAGCGTTCCGACTATCGTTCTTCCAGCAGAGACGTAAGCGGCTTCAGCCAGCCCTTTCACCTTTAGAACTTCTATATAATTACTGAAGTGAATAACTTTCGGATAAAAGGTGACCAGCCCTCTCGAGCTTAAGTCATTGCTGCTGATCGTGTTAATGAACAGATAATAGAATGGAAATAGACATAGCAATGTAAATAGTCCAAAAATCGTATAGTTTACACTATTGAATAACCAATCGCGAGATCGTTTTTGCGGTCGCATGTGCTTCCTCCTCTCATGATTTAAATAATCGATTCGCCGCGAACGAGTTTGGACAATTGGTTAGCAAAGAATAGAAGCACAATGCTTATGATTGATTTCAACATACTTACCGTTGTCGCGAACGAGAAATTAGAACCAAGCATACCTGTGTTATACACATATAAATCAAGAACCTCGATATGGTCTTTGTTGATTGCATTCTGGAAGACGAAGAACTGTTCCATGCCATTGTTAATGAAGTTTGCAATCGTGAGCAACAGCAATACGAAATACGTTGGCATAATGCCTGGAACGGTAATATGCCAGATCATGCGAAATCTTCCTGCTCCATCTACCTTCGCTGCATCATATTGCTCTTGATCAATCGAAGATATTGCAGCAATGTACATGATGGCTCCCCAGCCGAGCCCTTTCCATAATCCCCATAACGTCATAGCAAGCCAAGTATGATTATCCGTTGCTAGGTAGTTGATACCAGCATTTTGCATGCCAATAGCAATCATCACCTTGTTGACAATACCGCTGTCTACAGAGAACATCATGAACGCTATCGCATACACGAGCACCCAACTGATGAAATTCGGCAACGTCGTAAGAATCTGTACCATTTTTTTATACCAATTGGTTCGAATCTCTGAGAGAAATATTGCGAAGATGACGGGAAAGACTGAAGTCAATACACCTAATGAGCTCATAGCGAGCGTATTGCGCATGACTCGCATGACTTCTTCCGTCTGTGTCGGGTTAGCGAATATCGCCTTGAACCATTGGAAGCCGACAAATGGCGTCTCCGATAAAGCAAATCCTGGTCGATAGTTATAGAAGGAGTAGAGCCAACCGTATAACGGAAAATAACTAAAGAGTAGAACGAGAAGAAGAAATGGAAGCGCAAACAAGAATAATCGAAAGCGATCCGAGATTAAACTACCGCTGCTTCGTGACATTGTACCTTGCGGACGGATGGCCGTCTTCATGTAATCCCCCCTGCTATCGTATGACAATGATAGGATCTCCGCTTCACTCAGTAAGCGCTTACTTAAGCTGTCATTCCTTAATGACCGCTCCTCATTGCCTAATTACAGTGTATCGGTTAATAGGCTTGGAACGAGAGTGACAGTCGTCTCCATAACGATGGATTCTGTTTGCATTTATAGAACGAAATTCTCACCTCAATGAAACCATTTTCTTACCAGTACCTCCCCATATTCACCTGTAAAAAAGCAAATACCCGTCCTACAACAGTATGGTTACTGTTTAAGACGGGTTGCTAGACATGCTATTCTTCTATTTTCTCACACAGAAACTAATCATTCTTTTAACGAGCTTTCTTGTATCTCTACGGCTGCGTGTACAATATATTATGCTGCTCTCATTACTGATCCTCCTGTTACTCAGCTTGCATCAATCCTTCATTCACTAAATTCAAGAAATAGGTTTTATAATCCGGATGGCAAGCAATTAAATAAGGCTCTTCACACATCTCATTGAAGTCATTCCCTTGAAAATCCACGACAACACCACCAGCTTCTCTGACCATTAGAATACCGGAGTACAGATCGTCTCCTTCGGAGTTGTACACAATAATTCCATCAATATCACCTTTAGCGAGCATGTTCCATTGAATGGTAGGAGCCCACAGACGCATTAATCTCTTCACATTTGATTCTAAGTAATGCCTTAATCGCATGGCTCGATCTTCCTTTTGAACCTTATGTCCCTGAACCCAGCCTATATTAGCCTTACGAATATCATCCTTTTTCTTCACCAGTATTGGTTTGTCGTTACAATACGCACTTTCTCTAAGCGCTGCACGATAAAGTCTGTCAGTCATTGGCTCATAGATAACACCGAGAACCGGCTTTCGATCATACATTAAAGTAATAGATGTCGAGAATATGGGAAGTCCGATGGCATAGTTGTTGGTGCCGTCCAATGGATCTATCATCCACAGCCATTCACTATTCATTCCATTGTCTCCCGCTTCTTCACTATGGATTTGATGATTTGGAAATTGTTCCTGGATTTTATTCAATATGATTGCTTCCATCAGGTAATCCACTTCTGTAACCACATCACCGAAGCTGTCTTTTTCCTCTATTTGTTCCAACAAATCAAACCGTTCTTTTGCCAATTTACCTGCTTCTAGAACAGCTTCTATGGCTACTAGCTGTGCATTAGGAATAATAGCTGTATCCATGCTTCTTATACCCCCCATGTTGATAATAGCTCTATTTATTATACCAATACCCCCTGAATAGGGTAGAACAAAAAAATGATGCAAAGTCGGTGCTGCGACTTTGCATCATCTTTTTATCATAATCGTCAAGCATTACTCGCCTATTGATCGCGCAATTCCTTGTACTTAGCCGCATATTTACTCACGCTCTGTACAAATGTCGCATGTGACCAAGTAAGCGGAGCGACCGATAACGGTGTTCCGTCATATGGATTAAGCTGTTCAGGCAGCAGTCCGCTCTGCAGGGCGTGGTCTACAACCCATTGTAGTGTCTGTTTTGGACCCTCTAACTCTTCTAGGCTTTGCGCAGATTCAATTTCATAGTTGGCTACCCATAACGTACATATAATCCACGGATTGCCTGGCACCTTATCGATTTCACCGGATTGCTGGAAATAGTAATCATTCGTATAACGTGCAATACCGCCTATATCCGTTCGAATTTGTAGTCCTTCCTTAATCGCCTTCATCGTACGAACCACTTTATCGTCATGAACCGGCAGCACACCGAATTCCCAAATGCCGAACAAACTGCTTTCCAGTGTCATATCCTTCACCCAGCGGCCATCCTTTTGAATCAAACCACGAGCGAATCTTCCCGATTCTTCATCCCATAGCTGAGTCAGTATCCCTTGCTTGATCGTTTGTGCCGTGTTCTTATAATGGTCGCTGCGCTCATAATCACCGAATAGCTCCGTGAAGAAGGCGCCTGCCATTAATCCTGCATAAACAGAAGCAGCGGTATAGGTCCATATCCCATAGCGTTCTTCCCATAAATCATAGCTCGGCTTAGGAAGGGCCAAAGAAGGTTCTATATATTCACTTAAGAAAGAAGAAGCCTTGCGGATCAAATTACTATATAAGGATTGCGGCAATTCAATCACTTGACTTCGCGAATAATCTTGCCATAACGCGAAAAGAACAAGTGCCGTCTCATCTTCCTGTATCGGCAGGCGCTGACTCCCTTGCACAATATAAGGATGCCAGCTGGAACCAACTGTTCCATCTGGATTGTACTTATGGAATAAATAACCATCAGGAGACAAAGCCTGTGCACAGAAAGTGAAGAACGGTGCAATCACGCTCTGATAGCCTGCCAATGACATCGCGTCCGCGATCAGCGCTCCATCACGCGGCCACATATAGCTGTAGTGATCTCGGTTATATTGCAGTATATCGGTATCATTCGCAGCAAGAATTGCGCCCCGTTCATCCACCTGTGTTCGAACAAGCAATAGACTATGCTTGAACATACGAACGACATCCTTCGGAAGATCACCAAGATCTGTCTCTGCACGACGCAGCCAATGCTTCCAATAGATGACCATACGACTGAGCAGCTTCTCTGGATGATGCTCTTGCACATATTGATTTAATCCCTTAACCTCTTCAAGATTTTTCCCAATCGACATCCAGTAATAGATCGTCTTCTCACCATACGGAGGAATGATCGTTCGGAAGCTAATCGTACTGTCTACCGAGCCCTGAGCAATTGTATTTCCCATCAGCACGCCGTCTTCAGCATCCCGCCAAGTTCCCTCAGCTGAATGAAATCGTTTAATGCCAGTGGAATATTGCATAATTCCACCTTCATCGGTAGAGCCGCTGAACATGAAATAATTCGAACGTTTATAATGAAAAAGGGTATTATTCTCTGGATAATACGCTGCCGTATCACCGACCTCAGATCCTTCAATCATAAGATCTTGGTGAAAGAATAGCCTTGCTTCCCTAGGCTCACTTCTTCGGTTGCGGATAACAACTCGCTTAATGTAAATACATTCTCGTTGATGAATTCCGTCATTCATGTGAAGTTCAACATCCAGACCGTCATGCTTCGCAATAATATTCGTCACGAGCGAGTCTTCGATATAATCAAGATCGAACCTCCACTCCGGTTCATCCAGCCAAGAGAAAGCCCCTCCGATCCATATTCCGAGCCTGCAGTAATGTCCCCCGACATGATTTAATTGGCCAACATATGGATAGTAAATGTCGCGAATATAACAATGTTGGTCCAAATTCAACAGCAGTTTACCATTACCGATTACGAGATGACGGGCCATAGTTCTTTCCCCTTTCGATGAATCAGAAGTTGTTCGTATAAGGCCAGATAAGCTTTGGCCGAACGATTCCAGCTGTAGTCTTCCTTAGCAGCATTAGCGACTATCTGCTTCCATACCGACTCATTGCGATAAAACGCCAGCGCCCTACGGACGGTATGCCAATAATCCTCCGCATTATAATGGGTGAAGCTGAATCCATTCCCTTCACCAGTATATTCATTGTAGGCATGAACGGTATCCTTTAATCCTCCGGTCTCTCTCACAATAGGCACTGAACGGTAACGAAGCGCTAGCAGTTGACTCAGTCCACAAGGCTCGAACCGTGACGGCATCAGGAACATATCGGAACCGGCATAGATGCGACGAGCAAGCCGATCGCTGTAGCCAAGCCATACGGCTGCTTTATCCGGATAACGCGACACGAGATGATTCATTAAATCCTCGTAGCGCTGTTCTCCTGCGCCTAATACGACAAGCTGGACATCCTCTTGCATTAATAATTCGATCTTCGCTGCAATAAGATCGAATCCTTTTTGTTCGACAAGCCGTGTAACGACACCGATTAATGGCAGCTCCTCAGATAAGGGAAGTCCCATCTCATGCTGCAAATCGAGCTTGTTTTTTCGTTTACGGTTTAAAGAATTTCGATAAGGCGTGTGAAGCGCTGAGTCATTCATCGGGTCAAATAATTCATCATCGATGCCGTTCACAATGCCGCTTAGATCACCTGCTCGATAGCGAAGCAGATCATCTAGTTTTTCGCCATATTCCCAGCCCTGAATCTCTTGCGCGTATGTACTGCTCACTGTTGTCAGCTTGTCCGCATAGACCAGACCGCCCTTCATACAGCTGCCAGCACCGTGAAATTCCAATCCATCCGCACCGAATAACTCATCGCCCGCACCTAGCAAATCTTTCAGCAAGTCGATCCCGAACAGACCTTGATACTTCAAATTATGAATCGTGAACACTGATTTCACACCAGCCCACATAGGATCATGCGCATATCTGGTCTTCAATAGAAATGGAATGAGACCGCTCTGCCAATCATGACAGTGAACTAGATCAGGCCGATAATCGAGGAACCGAGCAGCTTCCATAACGGCAAAACAGAAAAATACGAATCTTTCCGCAT
The DNA here is from genome assembly GCA_048976605.1 of Pristimantibacillus sp. Classification (GTDB taxonomy): domain Bacteria; phylum Bacillota; class Bacilli; order Paenibacillales; family Paenibacillaceae; genus Pristimantibacillus. The sequence continues at coordinate 206,388 of JBHGUX010000038.1, forward strand.
CATCGCCATAACCGTACAATCCTCTTCTCTTAAAATAATGTTCATTATCGATTAAATAATAGACGACACCATCAATCTCAGCCTTCAACAAGCCGCAATATTGATTCCGCCAGCCGAAGGAAACGTTGAACTCTGCAATCCGTTCGAACTGATCGACATAGGCTGCAGAGATTTCTTCATACTTCGGTAAAATGACTCTAGCATCCGCATCAAGCTTGCGCAGTGCTTTCGGCAGAGCACCTGCAACGTCAGCCAAACCACCCGTTTTGGCGAGTGGTACAGCTTCCGAGGTTGCAAACAATATATTCATCTCACCCCTCCTATCTAACCATCTCTCTATTAAATAGTTTTCCGTTTCCCTGCAAGGAACGGACTATCAATCGTTCCCCGTATATCCCGATCAGCTTGAACAGACACATCTTTATCCAGAATACTATGCTGGATAAGACTATTCTCGCCAATCTCGCCATTTTGCATCACGATACTATTGCGAATAACTGCCCCTTTGCGAACATGAACACCGCGGAAAACAATACTATTCTCAACCGTTCCTTCAATCCGGCATCCGTTAGCAATAAGGGAATTGGTCACATTTGACGATCCATAATAACGAGCCGGCGGTTCGTCTTTTCCCTTTGTAAATACGGTACCCGGTTGAAAAAACAGTTCGCGCCATACATCCGTTCGCAGCAAGCTCATGTTGCTATGAAAATAACTTGATATAGTATTGACGATGCCAAGATAACCTTCATGCAAATAACCATAAATACGCAGCTTATCAATTCTCGAGCATATGGCGTGACGAACAAGATGATCCTGACCTTGAGCAAGCGATGTCTCCACAAGATCCATAAGTAAGTCCTTCTTAATGATGTACATCTCCATCGATGAGATATCACTTAGCATCCGCCCATAATGATCTTGAATTGCGGTAACTCTGCCGTAGCTGTCCATTTTGACTTTCCTTGCTTTTCCATATATCAAATCTGCCTGCTCTTTGCATACCATCGTAATATCGGCATCATGCTCTTGATGAAACTTGATAATTGGTTGAAAATCTACATTGCATACCATATGACTGCGAGTGATAACGACATAATCCAAAGTCGAACGATTGAAATAATCCCGTTGCTGATAGAAATGATACAAATCTCCACGGCTTATTTCTTGAATATTATCTGTTGCTGGCGGCAATACAAATAATCCACTCTGGCGATTATTCAAATCCCAAGGCTCCCCTGAGCCCAAATGATCCATAAGTGAACGGTATTTGGTATGCGCGAAGACAGCTACTTTATTAATACCGGAATTGACCATGCTCGATAATGCAAAATCAATCAACCTATAACGTGCACCAAAAGGTACTGTCGCTAGGCAACGGCTTTGTGTCAAGCGCTCCAGCTCATCGGTTTCATGAATCAAATTAATAACGCCCATCACACGATGCTTCATGATTGCTCCACCCCCAACAATACCTGATCATTGCCTACCAACTCGCCAACTGCAACGACGGTAATGTCGTCACCATCCGGATTGCCAATCCTAACCCCGTCTTCGATGACAGCCCCTTCTCCGATAATAGCTCGATATATTTGTGCGCCTTCGCCAATTTTGACATTGGGCATGACGACAGATTCGCTAATTTTACTTTGCTTGCCGGTATGCACGCCGTAGAACAGAACCGAACGATCAATACTGCCTTCGACGATGCAGCCCTCCGTTATCATAGATGATGATACAGCAGCATTAGCTGCTACATATTGCGCAGGACGATTAGGACTAACAGAATAGATTCTCCAATCTCTATCACCTAAATCAAGCGACGGCTCATCCGCCAGTAAATCCATATTGGCTTCCCATAAGCTCTCAATCGTGCCAACATCCTTCCAGTAGCCGCGGAAGGCGTACGCACTTACATGCAGTCCATCTCGCATCATAGCTGGAATAATATCTTTGCCAAAGTCATGACTAGAAGAACGATTCGCTTCGTCATAAGTCAAATATTGCTGCAATACAGCCCATGTGAAAATATAGACACCCATCGAAGCATTATTACTTGTTGGTGTTTTGGGCTTTTCTTCAAAAGCCGTTATTCGATCTTCATCATCCACATGCATGACGCCAAATCGACTAGCCTCTTTCCATTCCACTTCAATACCTGCTATCGTTACATCTGCCCCGCTTTTCTTATGATGCTGCAGCATTAATTCATAGTCCATTTTATAGATATGGTCCCCTGAAATGACTAACACATAATCAGGATCGTAGCGTTCGATAAAGGCCATATTTTGATAGATTGCATTAGCGGTTCCTTTATACCACACGCCGCCTTTTTGTTTCACATAAGGAGGTAGAATCGCCATTCCACCATCTTTGCGGTCAAGACCCCAAGGACTTCCAATCCCTAAATATCGGTTCAATTCCAGCGGTTGATATTGCGTTAATACGCCAACAGTATCAATACCGGAATGCGCACAATTACTTAATGTAAAATCAATAATGCGATATTTGCCTCCGAAGTAAACTGCTGGCTTAGCCAAATCTTTTGTTAGTACACCAAGCCTTTTCCCTTCTCCTCCTGCGAGAAGCATGGCAACCATTTCTTTACGACCCATGGACATCAACTCCTTCTTAATGTGTGTCCCCCTGTTCATAGGTGAGAAGCTGGAAGGAAAGCGGGGGTAAATGAATGGAAATGCTTTGGTTGAAACCGTGCCAAGCGATGTTTTCACTAACGAAATAGAGTTCTTGCTGTAAACCTGATCCTCCGAAACGATCCTCATTGCTATTTATAGTGGCGCGATAGCAACCCGTCTCTGGTACGCCAATGCGGTACCTGGTGTAGTCGTTTCTGGAAAAGTTAGCAAGTATAACGGAGATACTCTCCTTACCACAACGAATAAAGGATATGATAGATTGTTCAGCATTATGAACATCTATCCATTTAAATCCAGAAGCATCGCAATCAACTTCCCATAATGAAGGCTCAGCCGTGTAAACGCGGTTTAGTGTTTTGACATATTGATGCATTTTCGAATGCAAATCATAGTTAAGCAGCATCCAATCAAGAGGATCTCGATCCTTCCATTCATCGAATTGCCCCCATTCACTGCCCATGAACAGCAGTTTCTTGCCAGGATGCGTCATCCAATATCCATATAACAATCGTAATTGCGCGAATTTTTCTTCATAGGTGCCGGGCATTTTGTTTAGAAGTGATCGTTTGCCATGAACAACTTCATCATGAGAGAGAGGAAGAACATAATTTTCTGAGAATGCGTATAGTAGCGAGAAAGTAATTAAGTGGTGGTATTGTGAGCGGTCGGCTGGATCATAAGACATGTAACGAAGAATGTCATTCATCCAACCCATATTCCATTTGAAATTAAATCCTAGCCCGCCTAGGTATGTAGGAGAGGTGACTGCGGGCCAAGCGGAAGAATCTTCTGCTAGCATTAGTGTGTCGGGGAAATAATGAAATACCGTTTCGTTCAATCGTTTCAAAAATCGCAGCGCATCTAAGTTATCCGATCCGCCGATCTTATTCCATGTAAACCGGTCAGGCGATTTGTCCATGTGAAGATTGATCATGCTGGCAACAGCGTCAACCCGCAATCCATCAACATGATACATATCCATCCAATAAATCGCATTAGAAATGAGAAAGCTAAGCACTTCACTTCGGTCGAAATCAAAAGCAAGTGTTCCCCATAATGGTTTCTCAGCCAACTTCTCATCCATACCTTCATAGATAGGGGTGCCATCAAACTGCCTAAGACCATGATCATCTTTGCAAAAGTGTCCGGGAACCCAATCCAATATGACGCCTAACCCATTCTGATGGCAGCAGTCTATGAAATGCATCAGTTGCTTGGGCTGACCGTATCGGCTAGAGGGTGCGTAAAAACCAGTAATTTGGTAACCCCATGATTGATCGAACGGATGCTCAGACAGCGGCATCATCTCGATATGGGTATAACCCAAATCAACAGCATATGGAACCAACTCAGCAGCAAGCTCGTCGTATGTTAGAAAATGCTCTTTCCCTTTCATCTTCCATGAACCTGCATGAACCTCGTAGATAAGCAATGGATTATTGTAAGCTGACCTACAAGATTTATTGCTGATCCACTCTTCATCTTTCCATGGATAACCGTTTAATTCCGTTACAACAGAAGCAGTCAAAGGGCGTCTTTCCGCTAGAAATGCGTAAGGGTCTGCTTTAAGCAGCCATTCGCCTGACGAGTTGCGGATTTGATACTTATACAAATTGCCTTCACCAATGTGAGCGATGAACAACCCCCAAACGCCTGTTGTTCCGATCCGCTCCATTGAATGGCTTGAGCCATCCCAATGATTAAAACTTCCGACTACCTGTATTTCTATTGCATTCGGAGCCCAAACAGTGAATCTGACTCCATAAACCCCTTCTAGTTCCATCACATGTGCACCCATAAATCGATAGCTATGGTAGGAACTTCCTTCATTGAACAAATACAGATCATTGATCGACAGACCAAATGGCGCCGTTTGAATCAATGCTGTCGTCACCTCCAAGGGTTGGAATTGTACTTCGAATACAAGAACATCCACTGGAAATAATAGGAGTTACCCATATTATACATAGTTCCTTGAAAAATGACACTCTAATTTCACGGTGTGTCAGATTATCTCACAGCAAAATCAACGGTCCGTTTTATGAACCCGTTGTATATAATAATGTTTGGCGCAATAGCCTTTTGTAGTTACCGGTTTCGTACAATGAATCCACTTGCAATTTTCCATTTTTTTCGTTCTAGTCGGTCTGACTATGTTAGGATCACCATGTCTCCGTTGTCTTTGATGATGCATAGCACATAAATTTCTTGCCTTTACTGGTTTTGTACAATTGTCGATGATGCATGTATTCATGATGTCTAGAGATCCCCCTCAGTGTATGCACAGCCATTCCTTAATTATCTATCATATAGGGAAAGCAGTTTAATAGAAAGTTTGCTGACAGTTGAATATGTAAGAGAATGTTCAGGTATTAAACCTCCTCCGCTTGCTGGATGCGCTACAAGTGGTTAAGTTTAATTATTTAAACATAAAACAAATCAAATCTATACACCCCATCCAAAATTATACATTAACTTGTATTGAATCAAAAGAAGATTTATACTCGGTGAGTAGTAACGCCCATAGAACCAAGGAGGCTTTCGTATTGCCTGTTTTTCACACTATTTTTCAAACGCTCGATCAGCCGATGGTTGTCGTCCGAATTATTAGAGATACTGCCTTTATACTAGAAGCCAATCGCGCTTTCTGCCGACTGGTAGGGTATAGCAATGAAGAAATAATCGGCAAAGCAGCAAACGACATTATTAGTCAATATTGCCTAAAACAAGACAAGCTTCAATTTCAAAAAGAAACCTTTCTCTACACCAAACGACGTCGCCGTACACCTGTACGAATTGAACATAAACCACTTGATAAAGCAGCGTGTGGCCAAGATAACTTGGCCATCATTCTTGTGGAGGATTTAAGTGCTCATAAATGGATAGCAGAGCAATATGAGCGTGATAAAGTTCTTATTAGCGGAATAGTGGATTCCAACTATCATATTCGCTACTTGAAAGATTTCTTTGCTCCTCTATTATTTGAACCCGAGAAAAGACTTGAGGATGAGACTATTCTAGAATTTATTTCTGAAACGGAATTCAAACGCTTCGAGGAAGCTTTTTTAACCTCCAGCAAAATGAAAAAGATGAATCATCTCAAAGTAAAAACAAAAAAACTCAGTGGGGTTGAATTAGAGCTGACCGTTACATTTACGCCATTGTTTGACGGTTTCGGCACCATTAAAGAATATGCTTTTGTTATTTGGGATCTTAACCCTATCAATGATTCAGTAGATTCATCGATGAAGTTAAAAATTTGGATGGCCAAACGAGATATGAGTGCTAATCAGCTCGCAGCTGCTACCCACATCTCGATACAGACCATTTCTAAACTGAGAAATGGTAAAATAAAAAAACCTCAGAGGCTGACAGCTGAGCTGATTGCCTCTGAGCTTAAGGTAGAAGTCTCTGAAATATGGTCCGAAGTACGAAGGGGCCGCTGATCGCGATCCCTAAGTTGGCCCCTTACCTTGCTTGGCTTGGTATCGCCTTATTTAGAAACATGGTTGGTTCGTTTGTGTAGTAAAGATGAAGCTCATGCATAGCACGAGTACAAGCTGTGTAAAATAATTTCCGTTCACTTTCTTGACCGTAAATATCAACTGACGCATTGTATATAATAACCGCGTCGAATTCGACACCTTTTGCTAAATAGGCAGGTATGATGACCGTCCCACGTTCGAAGGTGGCGGTCTCTTTTTGAATTAGACGGATATCAGAAAAAACTTCTCTCAGCTCTTCAAATTTCTGTCTGCTTTCCTCTGCGGTTTTGCAAATAACGGCTATCGATTGAGCTCCGCCTTGCCGGAGAGATTCAATTCGAGTGATTACGAGCTGCTGCAGCTCACTTTCATTCTTTGCTTTTGTTACGGATGGCTCCTCACCATTACGGTTAAATGGCTCTATGCGCTCTCCGCCCTCGATCATCTCACTAGTAAACTCGACGATTTGCCGTGTCGACCGATAGCTTCGAGTTAGAACGATTCTTTCCGTTTCATTAACGCTGTACAGCTCAGATAAAGTTTGAAACCCGTCTCCTAGTGAAGCATGTGCAAAGATGGATTGATTCAAATCACCAAGTGCAGTCATTTTGGCACGTGGGAAGATTCGCTTCAAGTAATGGAATTGGAACGGCGAATAATCTTGCGCCTCATCAATGAACAGATATCTTACGGATGTATTGGTCTGAAATCCTTCCAATAAATCCTTCATATACAAATAAGGAGTAGCATCTTCGTAAGTTAACTCCCCCTTGCAAAGCCCCTCAATGGTAAGCAAGCTGATTTCTTCCCACAGCGGCGGTACAAATTCACCCATCCACTTGGATGAATGGTCATGATCGGCAAACAACTTGCGATACATAGCTGGAACATCGATAAACTTCATCCGCTTAACTCTGCTTCGCAGTCTTTTGAACCGCTCTTGTACGATCATCGCAGCGAGCATTTCCTTTTCACGATCAAAGTCATCGAAAGATTCGGAGGTAAATTGTTCTTTGCGGCTCAATTCGTTGTAAGCATGTGCATAGGCCTCATTATTGAGAAGCTCCATCTCTTCTTCCACCCATTGCTTAGTTCGCTCTAAGCGACCTAAGCGTGTCAATTCCTTCAGCAACCATTCTGCCAACATTTTCATTCGGTTCGGAATGGAGTAGGAGTGGTCTAATTGATAGTAGTGCTGTTTCATTACTTCTGCAGAAATTAACGTCCTGCCGCGGAATTTAATCGATTTGAAGGACAGACCATCTTCACCGAGTGTTGCCACATAGCGATCAATCACATTCATGAACGATGCTCCAGATTTATACCTGATAGAAGCCATTCTTGCCTCATAGTTAGGATCCTCTGTAGATCCAAGTGTATACTCCATCTGGGCAAATGGATCCTCAAGAGCAAATGATTGTCCCAATCGATGCTCGACATATTGCTGATAGGTCGTTTGCTGCATATTTTGTTCACCTAGCTCAGGAAGTACAGTCGCTACATAACTATTGAACATAGGATTTGGTGAGAACAACACAATTTGATCAGCACTCAGCATCCCACGGTAACGATAGAGTAGATACGCTACACGCTGAAGAGCTGCAGACGTCTTGCCGCTTCCCGCTGCCCCTTGAACGACCAGCAATCGAGCAACTTCATTACGAATAATTTGATTTTGCTCCCGTTGTATCGTCCCGACAATACTTTTCATCTGTGAATCCGATTGTTTGCCAAGCACCTCTTGCAATAGCTCGTCACCGATAGTAACTCCTGTATCAAACATGCTTACTATCGTACTCTGGCGAATGACATATTGGCGCTTCAATGTCATCTCTCCGTTGATCGGCCCGCCAGGTGTTACATAACTAGCTGGTCCAGGAGAGTAATCATAATATAGGCTGGATACGGGTGCGCGCCAATCGTAAATTAAATAATTTGTGCCGCTCTCATCTAACAACGAACCGACACCTAAGTATATTTGATCAGGCTTATCATTCCCATCCGTATCCTCTACAAAGTCAATTCGTCCAAAATAGGGCGATTGCTCCAGCTTAAGCAACAGCTTCAGCTGTTCAGCAGCTTGACGATGAATATGTTCACGCTCAGCAAGCACCTCAGCCTGCTGCTTCAAGCTAGCTGCTGTTTCTGCCGCTTCTGCAGCATCTTCGAAGTTCACCGTCACGTCATCCCAGAAGTTTTTGCGTATTTCTACGATATCGGTTTTAATTCCACCTGTTTTTCCTTGCAGCTGATCAAGCTGTTTGCTGATCCATTGTGATACGCGGTCGACCCGCTTCTGTTCGTCCATCCGCTGCTCGTCCTGCATAATGTAATCGCTCCTTCAATACAGATGATTGAATTATTGTAGCATCGCCTGCCTGTCAATGAAAAGCATGACAAATAATAAGTATTGCTCGCTCTATAAAGAGCGATTATAATGACAATGGCAGAAATTCTATTTTACCTGTTGTGCTGTCGCTCAGCAAGCCGCGGTTCGGGAACTCCCGCGTTATCAAAACTAGGAGGTCGTATTTGTTATGTTTAATTTGTGGTTTGGGGCGATATTTATGCTCGTCCATTTCACGCTATTTCTTATCTCGTATCGATTATTCGGTCGAGTAGGTATCTATGCTTGGATTGGCATGGCAACTGTTCTTGCCAATATTCAAGTGGTCAAGACCGTTGATTTGCCTCTTGGCATCGTCATTACGCTTGGCAACACCATGTACGGAACGATTTATCTTGCTTCCGATCTACTGAATGAGAAGTATGGTGAGCAAGCAGCAAAAAAGGCAGTCTGGTTCGGTTTCTTCACTCTCATCGTCTCAACGATTATTATGCAGATGGCATTGCTATTCGATCCATCTAATAATGAGATGGCGTTAAATGCCCAACATGGGATGGAAACGATATTCGGATTACTGCCGCGTATTGCGCTTGGCAGCCTCTGTGCCTATTTTGTCAGCCAATTTCTTGATGTCAAAATTTATTCGATACTGAAACGGGTATTCCCAGCTCGCAATCAGCTTTGGATTCGGAATAATGGCAGTACGGTCGTAAGTCAGCTTGTCGATACCCTTATCTTCTGCACAATTGCTTTTGCAGGACTTTATGATAGCGAGATATGGTTGTCCATCTTCCTATCTACCTATATCATCAAGTTTATCGTATCGTTATGCTCGACTCCATTCTTATATGCAGCGAGAAACTTTACTTTCAAGGATGAAGCTTCGAACAAAGTTTGATGAAAAGAGAAATGGATAGAGAATCAGAACAGTTCTGATCATTCTATCCATTTTTATTTTGCCGTCTGCATTCCTTTAATTCTAGCAGAAAACTGTTCGAGCCCATAATCCGTCAGTGCATAAATCAAACCTATTGCTGCAAAGATTAGATAAGCACTGCTCATGTTTAATTGATATTCCGTAACAAACCGTTGTTCATATAGCACCTGAAACACCATTCTCCCGCCTATAGCCCCTAAGAGAACATAGATGAGTATTCGTCCCCATAATTTCTGAATGAGTTTACGAATAACGATAGATAACGGCAACCATACAATAGGATATAACACAACTGCGAAGAAGAAAGCCATCATAATAAACACAAACCCGATATTTTGAAGTCCAAAATATTCAGTGGTTGAAATTTTCAAACCTTCTGCAAGTTCCAATCCCAGTACCCCGCAGCAGAATATGAGTATAAAAAAGCCCCATTGAATCATATAGCGCACTACGTCCAATTTTACACTTCCTCGCGACAGACTGATATGCATTTCACTTTGTCATAAAGTCTCAACATGATTGTACATCTCTAACGAATTATTGTAATTCAAGGTTGCACCCTCGCCCACTAACTTCTGCCTATGAAAAAGGATGAGCCACGCTAGGTCTATTCCATCCTAACGTCACTCATCCTTATAAAAATAAGTCCATTTCGATCTATTGGGCAAATCCGATATCATCAAGCATAACTTTCCCAGGTCCGCTGACAAAGTGAAACTTAATCTGAGTAAGCTTCATCTCTGACTGTTCTCCTGACCTTGTCAGAAATTGATCTAATGACAACCGGTATGTCTGGAATACTGGCTCTGCCGCTTCTTTATACTTGCCCTTCTTAATTCGGTCTTCTAACCAAGGCATTGTCGTAAATGTGGTGCTGAAGGGCTCTGGCACTTCCATGAACGCCGATAGGGGCCGCTGGATATGCTCTCCTGTTGTCGTAACCAACTCAATCTCTATAACAGGCGGCATAACTTGAGACCATTCTTTTGCTTCATCAGAATTACTGCTTAGTTCATCTTGTAAGTTAGCCATTGAGAAGGAGAAGTAGTTATAATCTTGTGAGACATCCGATTTACGATATACATACGGCAAGTGCAACGTATATGAACCGCCATCATTCCACTTAAGAACTACACCCTTTGTTCCTTTATTCTTATCATCGCGATCTTGCGCATCTGCTTCTTCCCAGCCGTCAATTCCTTCAACTTTCACCTTACCGCCCTCTAACAAGGTTACTTTGTTCCGATCCTCTTCATAACGAGCAACCGGATTAAAGCTAGAGTCCTCAAACCGGTTCACATAAGCAGTAGAATCCGGCAGCCAATCCAGACCAGTGCGATAATCTTGGAAGAGAGGGATATATTCCTTAGAACCATGCAACGTTGATTCTAGAAAAGCAGACACGTAGATTTGAGCAGCTAATCGTTGATCCTCTTCATCCATCATGCCTTCTTGATTAAGGATCAAGCCGCCAGGCAGACGCTCATCCATCGTTCCCCAATCAGAATTAAAGCGACTATGATTCGCCTCTGACATATATAATGAAGCCTTAAAATAGTTAGAACCTGGTGTAAAACTCGTTCGAATATACTGCCGATCTCCATAAAAGCTATTCACGTCACCGTCACGCGCACCTTGAATCGTCAAATAATTCACGTCAGTTAACCTCGCCGACAGATCATCAACTTTTTTATCAGTCGGCGCTAAGGCGATCACAGTCTGAATCTGTACGTCCTCCAAGCTGCTAAGCGAATCATCCTTGGAGAACCATTGTTCTTCATCCGCTGCCATCGCAACAGCCTGACCGCCTCTAGAATGCCCGATTAATGCAACATTCGAGAAGTCAACACGCTGATAGAATGCACTGTCGGATAGTTCACTGAATGTCTGAATCTGCTGTATATGCTTAAGCAGTAACCAGGCACGAACCTTCATATCATCATTAGGTATCCCTGACCAGACAGAATAATTCATGAAATTCTCATCCACCGATACAGCAATAAACCCTCTGCTTGCTAACAACTCACCTAAATAATCGTAACCGCCGTCTGAGAAATCCTCCATCAGATGGTTACCGTGAACCATCAGCACGAGTGGAAAATTTCCTTCGCCATCGGGCATCCATACTCTTCCGTTCAGTGGAAGCTCTTGCTCATAAAAACCCCAGAACAGTTGTTTCAACCATGGCCATTTATTAATATAAGCGGATGAATCAACGGAGGTTGATAGAAGCTCCGTATCCTCAGCGAATAAACTGCGATGCTGATCCTTCCCGTTTCCATAGGAGAAATAGCGATACCTATAAGCTCCAGACTCAGCAGGGTTCTGCACCTCTAATGAGGCCACATCATCCGAAGCTTTATCATCATCAAGTACAGACACAGTGTCCCCCCAATTGAATGGTTGAAGTATGAATACTGTTATAATTGCTGCTGCCCCTGCGATGATTGAAAGCTTAAACCTATTCCGCAAGCGTAAACGCCATACCCATCCGATGATTATTCCAATACTTGCTCCTAGACAAGCATATAGAGCTGCCATAATAATAGAAACCCATACCCCAAATTCTGAATAATACAAGATCAAATAAGCTTCGACGCCCACGTAAAGAAAGGAACCCATAAACAACCTCGGTACTGGTGTATACATCATCGTTAAAATAATAGCCAGCAGCTGAGAGGCGATCAATAGTGCGGCTGCATTTAAAACAATGAAAGCTGCTGTATCGACAACGGTTCCTAAGCCGGTAGGCATCCCTAAAGCCGCCATCACGATCGCTGCTGTACTGAATAAAAGCAAGCCCGCCATACCAAACCGCCATATCGGTGAATCATATTGCAATCGATGGCTTAGCCGATTACTTAACCATCTAGCAAAAATTTGTCTTTTGGTTATGACTAGTTGGTAGTCCATAAAGACTCCATCTGCTTCACAAACAACCAATTACGACCATCACGATATTCTATCTCTACCGGCACATCGAAGAATCGACTCATTTTCTCCGAGGTAAGTACTTCACTTGTTAGACCTGCCTCGAATACTTCTCCTTGCTTGATCAGCAACGTTTTGTTGAAACAAGGCAGTATTTCCTCCACATGATGGGTAACATAAATGATAGTAGGCGCTTCTGGTTGGGAGACGACTTTATTGATCATGCTCAGCAATTGCTCTCGAGCAACCAGATCAAGACCCGTACAAGGCTCATCTAATATGAGCAATTTAGGTTGGGCCATAAGGGCTCGGGCGATTAGTACACGCTGCTTCTCACCCTGAGATAAGGTATCATAAGTGCGATTCAGAAGTGCTGCGCAGCCTAAATTTGTCATCAAAGACAAGGCTTGTTCTTCATCTGCAGCATCCGTTCGATCATATAGCCCAATCGTTGCAAACTTGCCGCTGAGTACGATATTCAAAGCGTTCTCACTACCGTAGAGCTTTTGTTGGAGCGAAGTGCTGACCCAACCCATGCTTTTACGGAGCTCACGCAAATCTACCTCGCCGAAAGTTTTTCCAAGGACTGCGATTCTCCCACTAGTAGGCCAAATATATCCGTTAATCATATTCAGTAAAGTCGTTTTCCCTGAACCGTTCAAGCCAAGCAAACACCAATGTTCTTTTTCATTGACTTGCCAATTTATATTTTTCAATATGACTTGATCATTGCGTTCCCAATCTGCATGCTGAATATCAATTATCATTTGAGAATCCCCCTATACTTAATAAATTATAAGATAGATTCGGATGCAGGATCAAATCAAATTTATGGACTACATCGCCACACCTGTCGCTCGAGGAGCAATAGCAAGCTGAACATGGTACAATAAAGAGGTGATTAATGAAACATAGGAGTGAATGACAGATGAAAAATGAGCAATTAAAACAATGGGCGCACTTTTTTCTAACTTATAAATTCGCATTAGATGAAGTAGAAACGAAATTAAACATACTGAACGAAGAGTTTCAATTCATACATGATTACAACCCCATTGAACACGTAAAAACGCGAATCAAAACACCAGAAAGTGTTATTCAGAAGATGCGCCGTAAAAATCTAGATCTTACATTAGATAATGCAAAGGAACATATTCGCGACATCGCAGGTGTCAGAGTCATATGCTCATTCTCAACCGATATCTATCAAATTCTAGATATGATTGGATCACAAACCGATGTCAAAGTCGTCGAAGTAAAAGATTATGTAAAGAACCCAAAATCTAATGGCTATAAAAGTGTTCATCTTATTGTAGAAATCCCTGTATTCCTAACGAATCGAACGGAAAGTGTATTAGTGGAAATACAAATTAGGACAAGCGCTATGGATTTCTGGGCAAGTCTCGAGCATAAAATTTACTACAAATTTAATGAAAGCATTCCATTATCAATCAAGCAGCAGCTCAAAGAATCCGCAGATATGATTAGTTCTCTGGATAGACGGATGCTTGCGCTCAATGAAGAGGTTCAACGTCATCGGGCTCTTGCCTTCGAATAATAACAAAAACCGGAAGAGCAAAGCTCTCCCGGTTTTCTTCTAGGTTACGGCATAATAAAAAGGTACGATTACTAACGATAGTATTACTGCGATTAATCCAATTGCCATTGCCCATCCTCCAAGAGCTCTAGCTCCTTGACGATAAGCCATAAATCCTAATACCGCTGAAGTTGCCCCCATCAGTACAGGCCACAGAAACCATGATACTACAGCAAATACAAGAGCAACCCAGCCGAGTGCAGTTCCCCCCGATTCCCTTACCTCAACGTTGTCCTCGCTTTGATCACGTGATACATAGGACACCGAGTTGCCTACAGCGAAATCAGTTGCCATCTCTTCATTAACATTAACATCCCTTGCGACATTTGCATTCAAACCTGATGCTCCATCTGGTGCAGCAACATCAAAGCTTGGAATATCGGTTCGTTCACTTACACCGATATCTTTTTCAAATTCATCTCTTCTGTCCATCCTCCATCACTCCTTTGGTTTAAAAGTGTGGCAGCAGGTAGCGGATGACTTTGCTGCATGATCTTGATGAAGCTCACCAAGCTGATCAGCAAATTCCTCATCAAAGTTGGCACTGGCATGCTGATCGATATCAATGGAAATAGCATCAGCATTGCAGTTATTCCCTTGCTTCCAAAACGTACAGTTCGATACGCTGCAAGTTACGCCATTCGGCATAAAAAAATCACCTCCGATATCAAGTTTCCCTGATCGAAGGTGATTCATTCTGCCTTATTTTTGTCCTTGCATACGGCGCTGCGTCATGTAGTCATTCTCATAATAAGCTAGCTCATCACGCAATTCTTCGAAGTTTTTGGATAGCTTAAGAACGATTTCCCGTGCTTCACGAACAGGCTTGAAGCGGAAACGAATCGCATCCTGACCTGTGTAAGCATAACGACCATCTTCGGAATAACATTCGTTTTTCGGATAAAAATAAGCATTAACACATTGGTGATAAACTTCATACAAAGCGCGTTCTGCAAAATCGGTATCGAAATTGGGTCTTCTGAGCAAGACACCCAGCTTTTCAAGTGAGACTTCAGAAAACACCAATAAATGTCTCAAATCAGATAGCAGACCTTTGTAAAAGATCTGTGCTTCTTCGCTGCTTTCTTCGCCTAATAATTGATTTAATGCGTACTCGTTAAGGAATGGTTCTAGTTCATTGATAGCATCCTTCAGCTTACTGCGAGTTGTCTCGCTAAGCGGTTTAACATTAGTTGATGGCATTGATAGTTCCCCTTTCGTTATCCACAACAACAAAAAAACTCAGGTACCAACATAGTACCACATATTGCTTAGAGATGGTACTAGCGATTGCGACTTATGTCCGCATATTTTAGCTTGAACAACCGAAACCTATCGTTAGTTTGAATAACATGCTGGTACAATACTGGAGGGTTCTACAGATGAGAAAGAAATGGATTGGCGTTTTTTCGGTATTAGCCACAGCCACATTGCTCTTACTGGTTGCACCATTATTTATCCCTGATCGCGGTACGCCGTCTTCACCAACACCACAAACGGCAAATAAGCTTGCTGTCAATCAAGAGAAATCACTCAAGATCAAGACATTGAATAACGATATGAAAGCAACATCCATGCTCTGCTCAACGGAATGCTCCAAAGATTTCTATAAATTAATGTCGACAGCAACCGGGAGTAAACAGGAAAAAATCGATCATATGATGAGTATGCATAAACATATGTCCTACATTAGCTGGATTGCTGGTGATCGCAGTGTGAATCGAGGATCACTTCCTAGCAGTCAAGATAAAGCAGCACTACGTTATGTTACAGAAGCGAAACAACAGGTCAAACAAGGCTTGAAATATGAATCCAAAGCTTTTGTAAGTGACAATGGCAGTCGATATATGGTGCTTGGCGTTCCTAACCCTAAACAAAAAGGTATTGGCGTTATTGGTGTTGTGAAGCAAGACATTCTTACTCAGGTAGAAAGACATCAGAAACGGAATTTAAGACTAGTTCCCTATCCTGCGGAGGGCAACTACAGAATTGAGTCAGTTAAGCCTAACTCAACACAAGATACAACGGTACGCACCGGAGAAGATAACGGCAACGCCAGCCATTATCATGTCCGTGATGTTGTGGTTCATTTTGCCGATAAGCTTAATGAACAACAATTGAATCAAATCAAACAAACTATCAAAGCAACAGCAGTTCAACAAATTGGTGACACATACGTATTCCGTTCCAAAGATATGGATGCGGAGAAGATGGTTACCTACTTCCGTCAATCATGGAAAACAGAATATGTAGAGCCCCATTATTTATATTTAACGAATGAAACGGTAACTGATGATATCATTCCGAATGACGCATTATATTCTGAATATCAATGGAATTTACCGTCGATTGAAACAGAAAAAGGCTGGAAAGTATCCAAGGGCAATGATCAAGTTATTGTTGCTGTTCTCGATACTGGTGTTCAAATGGATCACCCTGATTTGAAAGGTAAATTAATTAAAGGAACGAATATCGTGGATAGCAATGCTGCTCCAGATGATGATGTTGGTCATGGTACACATGTATCCGGTATTATCAGTGCAGCTGTCAATAACGGTGAAGGAGTCGCAGGGCTGTCTTGGTACAATAAAGTAATGCCGGTCAAAGTACTTGATAGCAGCGGTGCAGGCTCCACCTACTCTGTCGCTCAAGGTCTAATATGGGCAACAGATCACGGTGCTAAAGTAATCAACATGAGTCTCGGCAACTATGCGCAAGCCGACTTTCTTCATGATGCGATTAAATACGCTTATGATCATGATGTTGTCCTTATTGCAGCCAGCGGTAATGACAATACAGAAAGACCTGGTTATCCGGCCGCCTATCCTGAGGTCTTCGCCGTTGCAGCAACAGATGCGAATAAAGATAAAGCAACCTTCTCCAACTACGGTGACTATATCGATGTAGCGGCTCCTGGAGACAGTATTGCCAGTACCTATCCAGGCAGCCAATATGCCGCTTTGTCGGGAACATCAATGGCTAGTCCTCACGTTGCCGCGTTAGCCGGTCTGATTCGTTCAGCGAATCCGGATCTAACCAACGTAGAAGTGATGGAAATTATGCGCAAATCTTCTATCGACCTTGGCGATGCTGGCAAAGATAACTATTATGGTTACGGCTTAATTGACGTAGACAAAGCGCTCAGAGCTGCGACCCAGTATACTGCGCCGCTCCAAAACTATCCAAGCCAAGTCAAACAACGTCTCCAAGCCATCACCAAAAAGTATCAATAATCCTTTCCTATATAGAATCCGATCAAATATTTAATCGGATTCTCTTTCCACCTTTTTTTTCATTACAAAGAAGCACCCTTTGGCATTTTGCAAAGGGTGCTTCTTTTGTTATGTTGCGTTAGGCGTGCTGGGATAAGGTAATGCTCTTGAAGGAGCGCAGCGTTCGCCTTTGTCTTTCCTTTGCCACCTTGGGAAAGCTTATTCATGGCAAAGGAAAGACAACAGCGGCCGTAAAGAGCATTACCGTTCCCTGGCAGCCTCTTCGCATAAATGAAAACAAAAAAGCCTCCCGGCAAAAAGCCAAGAGGTGCTTGTTTGTATAGTCGTGCGGAAAGTTTTCCTTAAGCCGGGTTCTGTACTTCTAGTGGTTCAAGCGGGAACGACCCTCCCACGATGAAGCGACAATCATCTATCTAGGCCGGCTATTACTAGACGGCTCCAGCAACCAACCCGAACGAGCCTCTGGCTAAGGCCGCAGCTCTAGACTGCCACGTTCTCTCGGTCTTGCTCCAGATGGGGTTTACCAGGAATGCAGTCACCTGCACTCCTCGTGGTCTCTTACACCACGGTTCCACCCTTGCCTGTGCCGGCGTGAAGCCGGCCATCGGCGGTCCATTTCTGTGGCACTATCCTTCAGCTCGCGCTGACTGGACGTTATCCAGCATCCTGCCATATGGAGCCCGGACTTTCCTCTCGCGGCAACAAGGCCGCCAGCGATTGTCTGTCAAACTTTCCTGAGAACTAAGTATACAAGGTATTGTCCAAAAGCTCAACCCTGCAACCTTATCCAATCCTTACACAAAACGGAATGGCTCTGTATTCATTGTCGAATAAATAGCTTCTGTCATATATTTATGCTTCTTTAACTGCTCATTAAGCCAATCAGCTACCCGCTGCTTCATAATTTTCTCAACATTATGACCAGGATCTATTATTGCTAATCCAGCCGCGATTGCATCATGTGCAGTGTGATAATCGATATCTCCGGTAATAAGCACATCT
Source organism: Pristimantibacillus sp. (assembly GCA_048976605.1). Classification (GTDB taxonomy): domain Bacteria; phylum Bacillota; class Bacilli; order Paenibacillales; family Paenibacillaceae; genus Pristimantibacillus. The sequence continues at coordinate 224,577 of JBHGUX010000038.1, forward strand.
GCTCCTGAGAATAAGGCATATTTCACATAGCGACCGCCTGATCCTCCAAGCACCGCTGCTTTTCGAATCACACGGTTAGGATCACCTATTAAACGCAGCATAGGAACGTCAAATGCTTGTTTAACCGTTTCGACAAGTTCACCTAGTGTTACTGACTCCTCCAGCCTGCCGACTCGTCCCAGCCCGAAGGAGCGTCCTTTAAGATCCATTGCATATAAATCATAGGCGACCTCTTCGTAAGGATGAGCTTTCAACATAGCTTGAATAACACGACGATGCACGCTATGCGGCACAATCGTTTCTATACGAATCTCATCAGCTCTTTCAAGCTTACCTGGAGTCCCAATAAAAGGAGATGTTCCTTCACCTGGAAGAAAAGTACCTGTTCCCTCGATATTAAAGCTGCAATGACTATAATCGCCAATAGACCCCGCACCTGCTTGGAATACAGCATTCAATACTTTTTCATGATGATCCTCAGGCACGAATACGACAAGCTTATAAAGCTTATCCGTATGCACCTCTTCTAAACATTGGCGTCCTTCTGACTTGATACCGACTAAATCAGCCATCCAGTCATTAATACCCCCATCGGCAACATCGAGATTCGTATGGGCAATATAGACCGCAATATCATTTTTAATCAGCTTCTCATACAGTTTACCTGCTGGAGTTGATGTATCCAGCTTGGATAACGGTCTGTAAATAATAGCATGGTGCGCAATGATAAGTTCCGCTCCGGCAGCAATGGCTTCGTCAACGACTTCTTCAGTTACATCAAGGGCAACTACTATTTTCTGAATTGGCTTATTGAGAGTTCCAAGCTGAAGCCCAATTTTATCATTCTCAACTGCGTAATGCTTCGGTGCTAGCTGCTCCATCAATTGAACGACGGTTTGACCATTGGCAAACAATTCAGCACCTCCTCAATAGCGTTCATTTCATCTTTGAACTGCTTTCTTTTTATTACCGCCTGTTCCATGTCCGAAAGGGCTAGCTGTTCGCAAATTATATTTAATTTGTCTAATTCAAACCGCCATTTCTTCTGTAAAACATCATTGGGCTTTCTTAGCAAATACGGTCCCATTTGAATCAATCTTGCAAACCCTGCTTCGTAATCAAGCGGTTGAGATAATGGCAGGAACGAGCTGTCATATAGATTCTTAATACGCTCTTTCGCTGAATCGCTCTCATCATCCTTAATGGCATGAAGAACCTCATAGATTTTACTATCTTCTTCAAGGATTGTTTCTGCTTCTAAAAACCAGCCGCGTCTAATCAACCAGCTTCGAACGAGATCTTCACCAACATTCGGCTGTAAAACAAGCTCTTTGACACCTTCTAGCTTGCCTGCCGCGAAGCCTTCTTCCAATATGTCACTCATCAAGCTGCCGCCCATACCGGCAATTGTAACCGTATCTGCTTCTCCAGGCTGCAGTACAGCTAGCCCATCACCACGACGCACATCTAGCTTATGTAGACATCCAGCAGAAGCCGCTTGCTTGCGAGCCGCTTCATAAGGACCTAAATTCAACTCTCCAGCTATTGCAGAGGGTACTTTACCCGCTTGTATTAAATATACCGGCAACAGCGCATGATCCGAACCGATATCGGCCGTGCGCGATCCAGGTGTAACATAATCCGCAATCGTTTGCAGACGTTTTGACAGTTTCAACATTATGCAACCCACGCAATCCATTGTTTTCGCATGGAGAACAGCAGTCCGCCGCCAACCGCGATTTTGAGCAGCAATTGCAGCTGTAATAAGACTGGTTCTTCCATAAATAACATCGCATACAGCTCTGGCATAAACCATACTAGAGCACAAGTAAGAAATAATACAGCAGAGACAGATTTCGACCAACGGTGTACAAACCAACTGCTCCATCCAAATAGACAAGAGACCGGCAACCAATACAATTGTGTTTCGTACCAAGCTGGTGCTTCCGTATAACGAGACAATAACCAAGCATACACGAGCACTGCGGCAATCCAACCGCATAAATGGAATACTTGTACTTTAGCTGCTATGCCGTAGATGATCCAGAACAAGGCGCACAGACCAAGCAATGACGTCTTCCACACCCACTCATCTAAACCATGCAGCTGCAGCATATACAGTCCTGATCCCAGCATTAGCAGCATTCCTGTACCGGAAAGCGCCAATCCAGCTGCTTCATTGCGTTTACGCAAACGCTGTCCAAACCATAACATTAAGGTCACTCCACCAGCTGAAACACCTATTTGCAATAGCGGATGAAAAGCGTTAAAATAAAGCACAACAAAGGAAATTAAGGTAAAAAAGCCAAATGTAAGGAGCCAATGCTTACCGGATGCGCGTTGCATAGCCATGACAGCCTTGGCAACTCCATAATGAGATTCCCGTTTCGTTTCCTGATCATGATCTAAATATAAATTGAGCAGAAAATCACAATATTGATCGGGCAGCAATTTACTTCTACGCCAATGATCAATTTCTTTTAAGATGATTTGCCGACGCTCTTCATTCATAGCATTATGTTTCCTTTCGGAGTAACACTTAATCATTATTTTGAGAAAAAAGACCTTGCTGCATGAGCAGAAAGGTCATCATCACATTCATGTATCTTATTCAAGAAAATCTTTAAGACGTTTACTGCGGCTAGGATGGCGCAACTTACGTAGAGCTTTGGCTTCGATCTGTCTAATACGCTCCCGAGTAACACCGAATACTTTACCGACTTCCTCAAGAGTTCTCGTACGACCATCATCAAGACCGAAACGAAGGCGAAGCACATTCTCTTCACGTTCAGTCAATGTGTCGAGTACATCCTCCAGCTGTTCCTTAAGAAGTTCATAAGCTGCTGCATCTGCAGGAGCAAGTGCCTCTTGATCTTCGATGAAATCTCCCAAGTGTGAGTCGTCTTCTTCACCAATCGGTGTTTCCAACGATACAGGCTCTTGTGCGATTTTCATAATTTCCCGAACCTTCTCGGTACTAAGTTCCATCTCTGCCGCAATTTCTTCCGGCGTAGGTTCGCGTCCAAGCTCTTGCAGCAACTGTCTAGAAACCCGAATCAGTTTATTGATGGTTTCAACCATATGAACGGGGATCCGAATCGTACGCGCCTGATCGGCAATTGCCCGTGTAATGGCTTGACGAATCCACCACGTTGCATACGTACTGAATTTAAAGCCCTTCTGATGATCGAACTTCTCAACCGCTTTAATCAGACCCATATTGCCCTCTTGGATTAGATCAAGGAACAGCATTCCCCGTCCAACATAACGTTTCGCTATGCTGACAACAAGTCGAAGGTTAGCTTCAGCCAATCTGCGTTTAGCCTCTTCGTCTCCGTTCTCAATCCGTCTAGCTAATTCAATCTCGTCATCCGCTGAAAGAAGTGGAACGCGACCGATTTCCTTCAAATACATCCGTACAGGATCATTAATTTTGATGCCTGGCGGCAAGGCCAAATCATCATCAAAGTTAAAATCATCCTGTTCCCTCTCTTGCTCTTCTCCCCGATTGCCAAGTGGATGTTCCCGTTCCTCGTCATTTTCGTTGAGAACCTCTATCCCCAAATCATCGAGTTGCTCGAAAAACTCGTCAATTTGCTCTGGATCTTGATCGAATGGAGATAGCTTCTCCATAATCTCTTTATAAGTTAAGGAGGATCTCTTCTTACCTTGATCAATCAGCTGATCTTTTACATGATCGAGCTTTTGTTCGGCATCTAGTTCAGTATGCTGATCATTCGCCATGTTCCAACTCCCTCCTCCCTAGATCCGATCGTCGTGTCGACCTTTAAGTTGTCTCTCTAGGGTTATAATCTCACTATGCATTTGCGCCGCTAAAGTATGGTTTCCGGCACGTTCCGCCTTCACGATTTCTTCCTTCTTAATTTCAATCTCCCTTAGTCGCGGTTCATTGATGATAACCTGTATATCGGCATCAAGTATGACTTCGTTAAATGGGAAATCGCTATCCATCATGAGTATTGAAGCGGCCGCTCTCTCCAGACGCTGATCCTGAAGTGAAGCGATGAACCGGCCGGCATCCGAATCATAGCCTTGCGCGTAAAAAGCGTATAAATAAGCAGCAAGCGCTGCGTGATCCTCCATGTTGAACGCTTCGCCTAGTCTCCCGTGCACCGTTTGCGCTACTTCTCTGTCACGCATCATGACATGAAGCAAACGCCTTTCCGCATTTTTATACGCCGGCAACGGCGTAGGAAGTCCCGATCTACGGCGATTTTCATTCCTACCATTATTCCACGAATTGTCGTTATTATCCCTTTGAGGTTTCTTTTTTTGTAACTCTTGATGCTTAATTAAGCAGTCTTGTTTCAAAACCTCAAGTGGGAAATCGAATTCTCGGGACAATTCCTGCAAATAAACTTCGCGTTCAATGGCTGAATCAAGCTCCGCCACTATTTCAGCAGCTTCAAGCAAATAGTTTTTTCGTCCTTCTTCTTTTAGCAGTATATGGTTTTTTCTTGAATATATAAGCTTAAATTTCGTCGCTGATACCGCTTGATCAATTGCCTCACGCATGAATGTCTCAGGACCGTATTCAGCAATGTATTCATCTGGATCTTTGCCTTTCGGAAGCATCGACACCATCACTCTAAGACCTGCACTTTCAAGCATCGGAATTGACTTTCTCGTAGCTGCTTGTCCGGCATCATCACCGTCATAACAGATCAGCGCTTCCTCAGCTTGTCGAGACAGCATTGAGCAATGTTCATCCGTCAGCGCGGTTCCCATCGTCGCGACTCCATTCTTAACGCCTGCACTCCAAGATTTAATAACATCCATATACCCTTCAAATAAGACGACCTGCTTACTTTTTCGAATGGCCGGTCGCGCATGATGCAGATTGTAAAGAGTACGGCTTTTTGTGAACAATATTGTTTCCGGGGAGTTTAAATACTTTGGTTGACCTTCGCCAATGACCCGTCCTGCGAATGCTGTCACTTTGCCATCTCGATCCCAAATGGGAAACATAATGCGGCTCCGAAAACGGTCCACATAGCCACTTCCGTCATTCTTTGCGGATAACAGTCCACCTTTCTCCATTAAAACAGGATCAAAATTTCGTGCCGCCAAAAATCGGTTAAGTGTATCCCATTGTTCCGGCGCATAACCAATCATATACTGATCGATTAGCTTGTCCCCTAAGCCACGGTCACGCAAATAATCTTTAGCCGCTTTGCCATGCTGTGTATTCTTCAGCAAGTAATTATAAAGCTTGGCTGTTAATTCATGCGCTTCGATCATCTTGGCCTTTTCCGAATCAGCAGCTGTCGATTTGCCGTTGTCCGGTGATGTCCAAGTAACTGGAATACTTGCATCTTCCGCAAGTACTCTAACCGCTTCGGGGAAAGAGTATCCTTCAATCTCTTCCACAAATCGAATAACATTACCTGTCTTGCCGCAGCCATAGCAATGAAAAATTTGCAATTCTGGCGTAACGGTAAAGGAAGGCGTCTTCTCAGAGTGGAAGGGACAAAGCCCCTTCATGTATTTGCCGTGTTTCGTGAGATGAACGTATTTCCCAACCATATCGACGATGTCATGATGACGGCGTACCGCCTCAATGGCTTCTTCCGGTATTTTACCGTATGTCATCGTTCATCACCTTCATCCTAGTAACACGTAAATAATATTCGCTAAATCTCATGTTTCTCCTGCAAGTTTGACAAAACTTTTGTCAACTTTTGTTGAAATCGCTCCCGATCAGCTTCGCTCATCGCTTTTGGGCCTTTCGTCTTGCCTCCACTTCGCCGCCGTTTGGCAAGCTCGTGACGACGTTCCATCAAGTAATCGATGTTCTCGTTCGTATACTCTTCACCACGAGGGGATAGGACAAGCGCGCCTTTTCCAATTGCAATGCATGCCAAGCCAAAATCTTGCGTAATGACGATATCACCCTTGACTATATGATTGACAATATACAAATCGACAGATTGATCACTGCTGTCTACCTGAACGACCTGCACACCTACTTGAGGTTCAAGTCGATGGTCATAGGAAGATACCATAAGGACCGGTATCGAACTGCTCCGTGCGACTTGGGTTATTTCCGTCTTGACGGGACAAGCATCGCCATCGACGACAATAGTCGGTTTAATGTGATCTATAATGCCTCACCGCTCATTCCTCTTTTTCAACACCGTATTATTATATACGGCAAAGAATCAAAAAATCCTGCATTTGAGCATTAAGTCAGCCGGATATGTTCCATAATGAGACTTGCTGTCTCTTCAACAGCGCGATGGGATACATCGATCACGACACATCCAACCTCGTTCATGATGGATTCTGCATATAATAATTCCTTTTCAATCCGTTCCGTAGCTGCATAAGAAGCGCTGTTAGGCAAACCTAATGCCTTTAAACGTTCTTTGCGAATAATATTTAAATAAGGAACTCCGATTGTTAGTCCAATAATTTTATGCTTCGGCAATTTGAACAGCTCTTGCGGCGGCTTTAATTCAGGAACGAGCGGTATGTTAGCCACTTTGAATTTCTGATGAGCCAAGTACATCGATAATGGTGTTTTTGATGTTCGCGACACACCGATCAAAACGATATCTGCCTTCAAAACACCAGAAGGATCCTTTGCATCATCATAGCGAACCGCGAACTCAACTGCATCCACTTTACGGAAATAGTCCGCATCCAGTACATGATTGAGACCCGGCTCTTGCCTTGATACACGCCCAGTTTGCTGCTCCAGACTCTCAATCAGAGGTCCGAGCAAATCAATAGCCACAACTTGGTTATCTTCAGCAAATTTGCCCATCGCATCTCTTAAATGCGGAATAACCAATGTGTACAGTACTATCGCACTTGCATGTTTTGCTTGAAGCACAATGCGTTCCAAAGACAAAACATCGGTAATAAATGGCGCGCGACGAATATCAGTCTGAACCGGGTGAAATTGTGCGACAGCTGCTCTTACAACTAATTCGCCCGTATCACCCGCTGCATCAGATATAACATAAATAATAACCTCAGCTAGTTTGGACATTTCCTTCATCCCCTTTACATCTTATATGAGAAGATTGACGAGGATTAACCACTGATTCTGAGCTGTTACTTCAATGTTTACCAAACTAACTTGGAGAAATCCGCAATGATAGCTATATCATCAGCTATAAGAGCTAATGTAGCTAACCGATTGTTACGAACAGCATCGTCCTTAGCCATAACCATAACAGCGTCGAAATAATGATTAATCGCCTGCTTCAGTGACGATAATTGTGCAAGTGCAGCAGCTATATCATTATCTGTAATCGCTTGGATAACAGCAGGATGAGCTAGTTGCCACTCTTCATATAGGGCAGTTTCAGCGGCTTCCTCGAATAAAGACGGGTCAACTGTTCTGGAAGTTGCTTTGGAAGCCAAATTGCTTACGCGATTAAAGGCATCGACCGTTAATTTGAATTCATTCCGATCATTTCCTGCACTTAACGATTGAATGAGTGTAGCATTCTCAACCGTTAAGCGAAGATCATCAAAACCAGTCGCCATTACAGCATCGATTACATCATAGCGAATGGTTTGTTCTGATAATACATTTTTAACCCGAAGAGCAAAGAAATCATTCATTTCAGTACGAACTTCTTCTTCAGTCCGCTTCATTCCACGTTCGTTATGAACAGTGAGCGCTGCATCGAGCAAATCAGTAAGTTTCAAATCCAATCCTTGAGCCAGAATAATCTGTACGATACCAGCAGCTTGACGTCGAAGCGCGTAAGGATCCTGCGAACCTGTTGGGTGAATACCGATTGAGAAGCAGCCGGTGATCGTATCGATCTTATCCGCCAAGCTGACAATCGCACCTGTAAGCGTAGCTGGAGCACGGTCACCAGCAAATCTCGGCTGATAATGCTCGTTAATCGCTTTGGCTACCGCTTCGCTTTCTGCTGCCTTACGAGCGTAATCTTCGCCCATAATACCTTGCAGTTCCGGGAATTCGGAAACCATCTGTGTTACCAAATCGAATTTACAAATATCTGCTGCGCGGCTAACTGCTGAGGCTGTATCTGCATCTGCATTCAACTTGCTAGCTAGCAAATCGGCAGTTGCACGAATACGTCTCACTTTGTCAGCAACTGAACCAAGCTCAACGTGATAAACGATATTTTCCAGCTTCGCCAAAGCATCATTTATCGCTAATTTTTGGTCTTCTTCATAGAAGAACTTAGCGTCAGACAAGCGTGCACGAAGCACCTTCTCATTGCCTTTTGCCACAAGCTCAATTGAAGTCCGATCGCCGTTGCGTACCGTTACAAAGTAAGGCTGCAACTGACCTTCAGCGTTAAATACCGGGAAATACCGCTGATGCTCACGCATCGAGGTAATGAGTACTTCCTTCGGAATGTTAAGAAATGCTGGATCAAATGTGCCGTACAATACATTAGGCAGCTCCACTAAAAATAATACTTCCTCTAGTAGATCTTCTTTAATGGCGATTTCCCAGCCTTGCTCTTTGGCAAGCTGTTCAATTTGCGCAACAATTAGTTGTTCACGTTCGATGACATCAACGATAACATGTTCTTCACGCAACCGCTCCTTATACTCAGAAGGTTGGGATATAACCGTTTCGCCGCCAAGAAAACGATGTCCGCGAGTTACATTGCCGCTGTTCACGCCTGTAATCTCAATCGGGACAATATCTTGACCATAGAGAGCTAAGATCCATTTGATAGGACGGATGAACTTAAGCTCATAGCTGCCCCAACGCATGTTCTTAGGGAAAGTCATCGAGGTAATGAGGCTGGTCAGCCCTTCTGACAATACGGATGCCGTTTCCGTACCGATACTGCTTTTATTGGCATAAATGTATTCGACTCCGGCTAGTTCTTGGAAGAAGAACTGATCGGGCTCCACTCCTTGACTGCGAGCGAATCCAAGAGCTGCTTTGCTCCAGTTGCCTTGATCATCTAGAGCGATTTTACGAGCTGGACCTTTTACTTGCTCATTCACATCACTTTGCTTCTCTTCGACACCTTGAATAAGCACTGCGATTCGTCTTGGAGTACCGTAAACTTCTACGGATTCATGACCAATACGGGAATCTGCCAGCCACTTAACTGCCTTATCTTTCAACTGATTCATCGCACCGCGCACGAACCTTGCCGGCACTTCTTCCAGACCAATCTCCAGCAATAAATCTTTAGCCATGATGCTCCACTCCCTTCTTCAGCAGCGGGAATCCAAGCCGTTCCCGTTCTTCCAAATAAGTCGCTGCGCATGCCCGCGCTAAGTTGCGTACACGCATAATGTAGCCAGTCCGCTCGGTCACACTGATTGCCCCGCGTGCATCAAGCAAGTTGAACGTATGCGAACATTTCAGTACGTAGTCGTACGCTGGGAATACCAGATTATGTTCCATCGTTTTTTTCGCTTCCTCTTCATACATATTGAAAAGGGTAAACAACATAGCGGAATCAGACGTTTCGAACGTATATTTGGAATGCTCATACTCAGGCTGACGGAATACATCACCGTACGTAATTCCATCAACCCACTCCAAATCAAATACATTTTCTTTGTCCTGAATATAAGAAGCGAGTCGCTCCATACCGTAAGTAATTTCAACTGCAACTGGATTAGCATCTATTCCGCCAACCTGCTGGAAGTAAGTAAATTGCGTAATTTCCATACCGTTCAACCACACTTCCCAGCCTAAACCCCAAGCGCCAAGTGTAGGTGATTCCCAGTTATCCTCAACGAATCGGATATCATGGTGCTTGGCATCGATGCCAAGCCGCTTCAAGCTTTCCAAATACAACTCCTGAATATTATCAGGCGATGGCTTTAGAATAACTTGGAACTGGTGATGCTGATAAAGCCTGTTAGGATTTTCTCCGTAACGACCGTCAGCGGGACGACGTGATGGTTCTACATAAGCAACATTCCAAGGCTCTGGTCCGATTGAACGAAGAAATGTCATTGGGTTCATCGTTCCGGCGCCCTTCTCCACATCATACGGCTGCACGAGAATACAATTTTGTTCTGCCCAAAATTGCTGCAGCGTCAGTATCATTCCTTGAAAATTCATGACCGTCTCACTCCTTATTATTAGCTCGCACGGCATCTTCCGGGGAACACAAAAAACTCCCGTCTCTACGCCTGCTGCCAGACATAGGGACGAGAGTTATATCTCCCGCGGTTCCACCCTACTTGGCTTCCTCTTCCACCAGCTCTTGTTAATCAACGATCATGCCTGTCGATAAACAACGATCATAGGAGAGCAAACCCGCTTTATTCAACACGACTCCGGAGTGCCTTTTCACGGTTTGACCTGTCCGGGCTCTCACTGTCCCCGAATCGCTTAACAACGGTCATAATCGTTACTTTCTCCATCACTGTCCGATATTCATATATTCCAATATCATAAACAAACTTACCTCGAATGTCAAACGATACTTATCTTTAGGTGAATAGTTACAATAAACGTGGAAAGAAAAAGACGGGTGCTCCATAATAACCGAAGCATGCCGTCTAGATTCACAGTGAATATTTATCAAGCTGATCAAGAAAGTTGCGAGACTTTAGGTTAAGCCCTAGATGAATATCCATTATCTTGCGCATAATTTGCTTAAGCTCCAGCTTCGTCTCTGGTTTCACTTGAATAGCGCCAAGCCTTCGCATGTCCATTCTGCGAAACAACTTCAGAAGTTTAAATGCCCCATCTCCCAAGCTAACCGCCTGTGCGTCTTTACTTGCACATCGTGAGCACAATACTCCACCTGCAAGCGGACTTAATCGAAACGGCCCCTCTTCATTGCCGCAGCTGACACAATGATCCAGTTCTGGTGCATAGCCAGACATATCCAATACACGCATCTCGTATAGATGAGATACTATTTGCGGATCTTTCCCTTCTACCAACGCTGTTAAACAAGCTTTAAGCTGCTCGAATAAGAAGGAACCTGAATCTTCATCATGAAGCGCTTTATCCGTAAGCTCCGCTGCGTAAGAAGCATAGGCAGTTAAATCAAGCTGCTCACGCAAAACATGGTGAGATTCCAAAATCTCACCATGATTGAGCGTACCAAGTCCGGTATTTCGAAAAAAAACGAACTCTCCGTATGTAAACGGCTGCGCGAGTGAAGCATGCCTGCTCTTCACTTTTTTCGCGCCGCGTATAAGAACACCGACTTTGCCGTTTGTTTTCGTTAGCAGCGTAACAATTTTGTTGCCTTCCCCATAATCCATGCTGCGAATAACGATACCTTCCACACGATAAAGCATTATTATTTCTCCCCCATGCTTGAACCCATGCAATACTAATAGTAAAGAATCACAAATTAAGGAGTAGACAACTGTTCCAAATCAGCGGCCAGTTCCTCCGTGTCACCCAGCATATTAGCATGCTCTTCGGTACCGAACTGATCCATTTCCTTATAGAGCATGTAAGACTCTACATCACCGGTCAACGTAAAATACTTCCACGAAAAATTCCGCATTCGTATTCATCCCTTTCCGCCTCGGAAATGATGCTCCAGACGATAATAGGATACGAAAAAGAATGACATGTTATCCGTGACAATTTACGTCAATGCCGATCAATCATGTCTGAAGCCAAGATCCTTCAGCGTTCTCTCTTGGTTGCGCCAATCCTTCTTAACCTTTACCCATAGTTCAAGGAATGTTTTGGAGCCTAACAAATTCTCAATATCGAATCGTGCAAGTGCACCCACTTCTTTGAGTAAAGCACCCTTTTTACCGATAATGATCCCTTTTTGTGAATCTCTCTCCACATAAATAACTGCACCAATGTAGACGACTCCGTTATCTTGGACGCGCATATCTTCAATGCCTACAGCAATGGAATGCGGAATCTCTTCACGTGTCTTATGCAAGATTTTCTCACGAATCAGCTCTGCTACTACGAATTGCTCAGGGTGATCCGTAACTTGGTCAGCTGGATAATATTGCGGTCCTTCAGGCAAATATTTGGTGATCTGCTCTAGCAATGTATCGACATTATTGCCGCGAAGCGCTGAAATCGGAATGATCTCTGCGAAATCATATAAGTCTTTGTACTGTGCAATAATGGGCAGCAATTGTTCTGGATGAACCTTGTCAATTTTGTTCATCACGAGGAATACTGGCGTCTTGACCTTCTTAAGCTGTTCAATAATGAAACGATCGCCGCCGCCGATTCCATCTTCTACATCAACTAGAAATAGTGCAGCTTCAACTTCTCTAAGAGCACTCTCTGCGGTTTTCATCATATAATCGCCAAGCTTGGATTGCGGCTTGTGAATACCAGGTGTATCCAAGAATACAATTTGTGAATCATTCGTTGTATATACCCCATGAATTTTATTCCGCGTTGTTTGGGGTTTGTCTGACATGATCGCGATTTTTTGTCCGATAAGGTGATTCATCAATGTAGATTTACCTACATTTGGTCTTCCGACAATCGCAACGAACCCCGATCGGAATTTAGTGCCTGAAGATCCTTTGGAAGTGTTATGATTCATAATTGTATTAACTTTCCCCTCTCTCTAGTGAAGCCGGCGTAAATGCGCCAGGAAGCAATTGTGCAACGGTTGATATCGTCCAATCTCCATTTAGATTACCCATTATTACTGGCATATCAGACTTACATAATTCAACTAATACTTGGCGGCATACACCACATGGCGCTATAGGACCATCTGTATCACCAATAACAGCTATCGCTTGAAATTGTCCTGGCTGCTTGCCATCAGCAACAGCACGGAATAAGGCAGTACGTTCTGCGCAGTTACTTGGAGCGTAAGCGGCATTCTCGACATTGCAGCCGTGATGAATATGGCCATTATCGTCAAGCAATGCTGCTCCGACTTGGAACTGGGAATAAGGCACGTAAGCACGCTTCATCGCTTCACGCGCTGCATCTAATAAAGCCGAATATGACTCTGATAACCCTTCATATGCCATTTGAGATCTCCTTCCCTTTTGCTATATATGACTTAATAAATGCCATAAGGGCGGCCCAAGAATGAGCAGCCCGATAATAACAGCCATCATAGCGGCAATTAGAACAGCTCCTGCCGCCACATCTTTCGCCGCTTTCGCAAGCGGATGAAGATTAGGACTTGCAAGATCAACTACCTGTTCAATCGCCGTATTAATCATTTCTGCAGCTATGACAAAGGCAATCGTGAGCAGCAGTATCGCCCACTCTAAACGTGTGAGCGCTAGTATAGCACTGATTCCGCATACAAGTATAGCTGCAATGAGATGAAATCTGATATGCCGCTGAGTTCGGACAGCATATGCAATGCCTGATATCGCATAACTTAAGCTGCGCATAAACCTTGCCATTAACGGAACAAGCCCGCTTTCTGCAATACCGCTTCTTGTTTACTTGTCATTTCGGCTTCGCCGGCTTCTTCTTCATGATCGTAACCGAGTAAATGTAGAAAACCATGAACAAATAAAAAACCAATCTCTCGTTCTAAAGAATGACCATATTCCTCACTTTGCTCGATCGCCTTCTCTACCGAAATAACAATATCGCCTAGCATACCCGAGATCGGGTCCACTTCATCTTCGCTTTCCACTTCGAAGATAATATCAAGCTCATCCGTTCCATCGTCCATCATTGCGAAGGATAAAACGTCTGTTGGACGATCAATTCCCCGATAATCACGGTTTAATTGATGAATTTGCTCATCATCGGTGAACGTTAACGTAACTTCACCGTTCTCCATTCCTTCGGCTTCGCCCGCTATCTGAAGCAGCTCTTCCAATCTTGTAATCCACTGTTCAGGAATTTCGATCTTATCCTGCTCGTTGCTCCAATCCAACTGCAAACTCATTCTTAACTCTCCTTTGGTTTCACGTCTTCCGGATATTCAATTCGTGAGTGGAAAATACCAATAACACTTTCCTTCAACGAATGGGCAATTTTATCTAACTCTTTCATAGTCAAATCACATTCATTAAATTGATTGTCATCGACTCTGCTCTTAATAATTTTGTGAATCATCGCTTCGACCTGCTCAACTGTAGGACTGCGCAAGCTCCTCACTGCAGCTTCGACGCAGTCGGCTAAACCAACAACTGCTGCTTCCTTCGATTGCGCCCTTGGACCAGGATAACGGAAATCCTCTTCCGTAAAGTTAGGCTGAATCCCCTGCTCCTCTGCCTGCTTTACCGCTTTGAAATAGAAGAACTTCAGTGAAGTAGTTCCATGATGCTGCTCTGCAATATCTCGAATTGGCTTCGGAATATTGTGAGCCTTCAGCATATCTACTCCATCACGTGCGTGAGCAACGATAATCGACTTGCTTAATTTCGGATCAATCGTATCATGAGGATTCTCAATATTGCTCTGATTCTCGATAAAATAGTTCGGACGTTTCGTTTTACCAATATCATGATAGAAAGAACCTACTCGGCATAACAACCCATCTGCACCAATCGCTTCAGCAGCAGCTTCAGATAAATTGCCGACCATTACACTATGATGATACGTTCCCGGGGTTTCAGTCAGCAATTTCCGCAGCAGCGGATGATTCGGATTCGAAAGCTCAACGAGCTTCAACGCCGACAATATACCGAATGTAACTTCAAAGAACGGCATCAAACCGATGACCAATATGGCCGTTAATAGACCGCTGGCAAAGGCAAATGCCAATGAATAAATAAGCGGGCCACGATCAAGCTGTTCCGTCAGAAGCATTAAAGCAAGCACCGATATGGATCCAAATAAGCTGACCATTATCCCCGCTTTAAGGATAGTAGATCGCTGACTCGCCCGATGAATTGAGAAAATAGCCGCTACGGATACGACTATAATAACAAAACCATATTGGAAATCGAAAATTTGATTTTGATTGGTGTTCAACACGATGCTTCCTATACTAGCGAATAGAATGGAGCTAATCAAAGCCAAATGCATATCCAGCAACAGAGTAATCAACATCGTACCCAATGCAGCAGGAACTAAATAACCAACATAAGGGGCAGCATCCGTTTGGATCAACGATACAATTTGCATCGTAATAATATTGATCAAATAGATGACCCAGAGCATAAACAACTGCACATTGCTATATTTCGGCTTAAGACCATCCTTGCCGCCATACTGATGCAGGTAAGCATAGATGCCGAGAATGAACATGATAGACATAAGCAGCAGGCCAAGCTGAGGCCAATAGTTCCGTTTATCCTGAAGTAAGGATGAGTCCATCAACAGCTCGTAAACATCCGGAGTGATAACTTCTCCACGCTTAACGATGAGATCGCCCTCTTTAATGACGACTGGCGGTGTATTTTTCTTCGCTTGAATTTTGGCTTCGTCCGTTGCTTCTTTATCTAGAAAACGATTCGGCATAATCGTGAATCTCGCAAGCTCCTGCAAGATTTCACGGCTTGTCCGATTAGACAAAGAGCTTGCGTTGACGAGTTCTGCAACTCTAGTGCGCGCGGTTTCAGCTTCACGCAGCTGCTCGCTCATCAGCTTGCGAACAATCTCTTGACCAGCAGTTCGCATTTCAGCAATTTGTTCTGTAGTCAGGCGTGGCATCTTGTAAAAGGTTTCCTCAGGAATCGTATATTCCTGTTCTTTAATAACGGAGGACATCTCTTCAAGCAAGGAATCATTATAAGTACCTGAGCCTGAATTGTTCTTAACGAAATTATTGACGAACTCAGCATAACGATCAGGGATGTCATTTCTGAAAATATCGATCTTATTCTGTTCAGTCACTTGATCATCCAAATTCAACTGTTCTATTCGAACAAATATTTGATCGATCAAGGCTTCATTACGCAACGCAACATTGGAGTAACTGGAATCGATTCGATTCGAGGCTTCTTCTTGTGCTTGCAGCGTTGCTTTATTGTCGGAAATTTGATGTGGGGCGATGATGTCCTTTTCACTAGCTACGTTTACTTGTATATCATACGTCTCAGGCACCAAGTGAGGAGCTAAACTGAAATAAAACATCAGCACAAACAAAAACAAGAGCACGAAACGAACTGCTGTGCTCTGTTTCCATTTTGCAGTTTTGGAAAGCTGCAAATCATCTAGTTTTCCGGCTTGATTCTGGTTCTGCTTCTGATTCTGATTCATGGAGCGGACATCCCTCTCTATGCTTTGTTTTCAGCGTCCCAGTTATATGCCACTATTATTTTCTGAACTAAGGAATGACGAACGACATCTTGTTCCGAGAAAAAGATAAAGCCGATTTCTTCTATGTTTTTCAAAATACGCTGTGCTTCAATTAATCCGGAATTTTTACCACGCGGCAAATCGATTTGTGTCACATCACCGGTAATAACCATCTTCGAGCTAAACCCGAGCCTTGTTAGAAACATCTTCATTTGCTCTGGTGTCGTATTCTGAGCCTCGTCCAAAATAATAAATGCATCATCCAACGTCCGTCCGCGCATATATGCTAGTGGTGCAATTTCAATTGTTCCTCTTTCGAACGCTTTCACCGTTTGATCGGGGCCGAGCACCTCATGTAAAGCATCGTACAAGGGACGTAAATAGGGATCAACCTTCTCTTGCAAATCTCCTGGCAGAAAACCGAGATTCTCTCCTGCTTCTACAGCTGGCCGGGTTAAAATAATCCGTTTAACCTTGCCTTCCTTCAATGCTGCGACGGCTAGTACAACGGCCAAATACGTTTTACCTGTACCTGCCGGACCAATTCCGAATACAATGTCTTGCTTCTGAATGGTTTTAACATAGTGGCGTTGACCAATTGTTTTCACACGAATCGGTTTGCCTCGGAAAGTCGTTGTAATTTCAGCTTTAAATAAATCTAGCAGTTCTTCAGCTTGCATGTTGCGTGAAAGATCCAGTGCATACACGATATCTCGCTCTGACGGTGCATATCCACCGCGTACCAATTGAAGCAAGACGTTAAACAGCTGTTCAAGTGAATCAACTTCCTGTTGTTGTGATCCGGTTATAACGATCTCCGCATCACGCGATGTAATGGCAGCCTCTACTTGCTGCTGCACGAGTCTGAGATACTTATCCTGAGGACCAAGTACTGCGAGTCCCTCCGCTGCATTTTGGAGCGGAATTTTAACTACTAATGTCTCACTCTGCAAACAACCTCATTCTCCTTGCATTTGGACTAGGGGCATCTCTTTGACAATCGATTGCTCCACCTCAAAAAGAACTTTCATATAAACTTTACCATTGTCCGTCTTTTCATGCAAAACAATTTCCTCGCGGATCACTGCATCTGGACCAGCTTTTACCATTACTTCTGCTTTTGCCTGTAAAATCCCGCTGCTTTTAGCTTCTAATTCCGTTAAAGTACGCTCATCGGTCTGAACTTCCATAATCGTTTTTTTCAATCGACCTAACGGCAGCACCCAGTTTCTCCATGCCGCCTGCTCCTCATAAACAACCGTCTCGAATGAGGTAAATGGGTTCGAACCAAAGCCACTGACTTGCAGAGTTCTGCCACCGATTACTGCATACCACTTTGTCTTCTTCTCTCCCGTATACGCTTTAACCTGCTGGGTTAACGGTGATGTCACATTAAATTCATACCAGACTAGACCCCGTACCGCACCTCTAGCTACGACCGTTCGCATATAATCTCCGCCTCCAATCGTGCCTGAGATCAACGTCTGGCCAGCTTTTACCTTCATATTTTTCTTGACGACCGCTCGTCCGGTTTCAGCTAAAATTTCAGTGATGACCGCATCATGCGACGCAACCAGATGTCGTGGATTTTGAAGCTCTGGTTTGGCAGGAGTAGTGGTTTCGACAACTTGAATGACGATCCTTGTTCCCTTTTTATCCACACCAATCCATGCCGCTCCCGGCAGCCTGTTGACCAATCGCTTAGACAGCACGTCTGTATCCTGCAGCTTGAATGACCATTGCATCGGGTATATGCCCTCCTGCTTCGCTGCAGCTATAATTTGATCTTCAGATAGCTTTTCATTCCCTTTCACTTCAACTGACCAGACAATTGTAGACAACACGTATATTGCCGCAAAAAATAAAACGAGTCCAATAGTAAAAAATTTTCTATTTTCCATTTTCACAAGCCAGAACGGCATTCCCGTTCTCTTCGAGACATGCACACGACAGCCTGTCTCTTTTAAATACGCACGAAGGAGGAAGAAGTCGCTTACCGACAACTCCGCCTGGAGCAGCTTACCGCCGCTTGTCCATTGAATGGACCATAGATGCAGTCCCCCTTCCAATGCCCGATTAACAAGTTGCTCGGGTTGTCCGCCGCGTATTTGTACCGTTACAACACCACGCACCCACTGCAGCCATTGAATACCCATTTGAACGCCTCCTACTCATGAACTTCAATGCTTTTGATTTGTCCTTCAATAAAGACTTCTTCCGTCCATATCGTGCGTATAACTAAGGATGTTCCTGTTACCTCCAGCTCACCTTTACTCAGGGCCAGCTTCAACTTCTCACTGGAGAAGTGAATGACTCCTCGATGGTTCTCAATATATAACTGACGATCACCGATCATCGTCAATCGGGGAAGGTCATATACGACATCCTGGGGCAAATCCAATATATCTGCGGTCCATTTTCGAAATTTACGTTTTATACGGCTCATAGTTGATCCAATGTCCCCCCCACCAGCTTCGCCGCAGCAAAGCCCTGCCACTCGCGTAAGCACATTATTGTACTGTACCAAACTATGCGGCATGGTCCCGATTTATGAGATAAACGCGATTAGTTCATGATATGTATTGATTAGGCGATCAAAGTTATGACATTTGGGACTTAGCTGGAGTGACAGTACATGGTGAAAACTGATATTTCAAACACATCGACGGTGAATCTATTTTCACTAGTTTTTCTTTGAATTTGATGTGGTTTAATTGGCGCGTTACTGGCTGTAACTGATGCTTTAACAAAATTGACATAATAATATATGTGTTCGCTTTCGATTGTCGCACTGAAGTTGCTTCACAAATTTTGGAATTTATTGCATGATTCAAAGATAGCGCGTGAAGAACACCGCTCTTTTCCGTAACACGGAGAGGAGCGGTGTTTTTTATTTTAGGATAAGGTGGGAAGATGATGTTTGATTCTAGATATCAGGAGTGGCTAACCGACCAAATTGCAAATTGCAGTGGGGAGCGAAGAAGGAGATTAGAGCAGCATGGACATGCAGAGAAGATGTTCATTGAACAAATATGGTGGGAGTGTTTCGGTCATTTTGAGCATTTATTTGGTGAGTTTGAAGTAGTGGATTATAAAGACGGCATTCGATTCTTGGATTATGCCTATCTGCGACGTCCAATTAAAATCGGTTTTGAAATCGACGGATTCGGACCACATAGCCGCGATGCTGATCGTAAACAATTCGCAGATCATCTTATGAGACAAAACCATCTAATACTTGATGACTGGATCATAATCCGCTTTTCGTACGACGATGTGAAAGAACGTCCTCGTCAATGTATCCAACTCATTCAGCATGTTATGGGTAAGTTTTTTGGCAAGGGGACAGAGCAATCATTAGATATCTCTCTATATCAGCGCGAAATACTGAGGATCTTTTCCGTTTCACCTACTCCTCTCTCACCTACCACCATAGGGATCAATCCTTGGTATCAGTGCTCAATATGCCAGAAAGTTAATGCACGATCTACTAGACAAACAGTATCTGTCTACTGCTTCAACAGGTCGCAGAATCAGGTACTATCAAATTGGCAAAAAGCCCTTGCCTAGACTTTAATACGTCATCTTAACGATGTGGCGCATCATTAAGACAGCTCTTATGTGCCTTTTGTAAGGGCTTAACGATGTCGTGTATCGTTAAGCTCCAGCATTTACTCGACTTTGGGCGCTTTGTTGGTCATTTGGAGGTGCTTGACAATGTGGCGCATCGTTAAGACAGCTCTAGAGTGTCTTTTATTGGTGCTTAACGATGTCACACATCGTTAAGCTCCGCCATGGGACGCTGCTAGGACCCAACAAAAAAAGCGTCAGAAGCACAACAGCTGTGCTCTGACGCTTTCTTATTGAATTACTTACCGAACGGGCGCTTCGCCCGAGGCGGTCCCAAGATCTCAGCCCATACGACAGCCTTGCGGAGATCATCCGCATTAGCTGATATAGCCGCAGGCTGTGTAGACTGTGGTGCACTACTACTCGTCGTTGCTGACGATTTCGCACGACCGAATGGCGAAGTTGATGCCGAACGGGTCGCAGCGGCTTTCAGAGCTCGCTCAAGCGTCCCTGATACAGCTCCCTCTCCACTTCCCTGACCTTCACCTTGATCGTCACGCGCAGCCTTTGTAGGCGCCTCAGACGATCGCAAGACTACAGGGCGTTCAGCATGTGGAGCTCTGTCATCATATTCCTCTTCTGTTTTCGGCTGACTAAAAATATTTCTCGGAGAACCGCCGCCGAAATCAGGCATTTTCGGGTTTCCTTTTTTGGAACCAGAGCGTCCGAATAAAGAGAACAGAACGCCGCCGATCACAACCACCCAATAAATATTATCTAACAATAACGATATTAGTCGATCCACACCTTCACCTCCAAAGAGCGACAATTAGCCTAACGCTCTCTACTAAGCATGTTGTTTCTAGTTGCCGTCTTTATCCGTATTAGTGGAATCTGGTTTGCCTATTGTATTGCGCATTTGCGTATCAGCTTCAATGTTTTTAAGGTTCATATAATCCATTACGCCGATTTTACCGCTTTTCAACGCATCTGCCATAGCTAGTGGTACTTGCGATTCCGATTCAACAACCTTCGCGCGCATCTCAATAACTTTGGCTTTCATTTCTTGCTCTTGGGCTACTGCCATCGCACGACGTTCTTCAGCTTTCGCTTGAGCGATCCGTTTGTCTGCTTCAGCTTGCTCTGTTTGCAAATGTGCACCGATATTTTTACCTACATCAACATCCGCGATATCGATCGATAAGATTTCAAAGGCTGTACCAGCATCAAGACCTTTGCCAAGCACCGTACGTGAAATCATATCTGGGTTTTCGAGTACATCTTTATGCGAATTCGCAGAACCTACAGTTGTTACAATACCTTCACCAACACGAGCGATGATCGTTTCTTCACCGGCACCACCGACGAGACGTTCAATGTTTGCACGTACGGTTACACGTGCTTTAACTTTTACTTCAATACCGTTCTTCGCTACTGCAGCAACGGTAGGCGTTTCAATAACTCTTGGGTTAACGCTCATTTGTACGGCTTGCAATACATCACGACCTGCAAGGTCAATAGCTGCTGCACGCTCGAATACGAGCGGAATGTTAGCACGGTGTGCTGCGATTAGCGCATTAACTACACGGTCAACGTTACCGCCAGCCAAGAAGTGACTCTCTAGCTGATTAATATTTAATCCTAATCCCGCTTTAGTTGCCTTGATTAGCGGATTAACGATACGACTAGGCACAACCCGACGCAAACGCATAGCTACCAATGTGATAATGCTAATTCGTACTCCGGAAGCGAGTGCGGATATCCACAGCATAATCGGGAAAAAACTAAGAAACACAGACAATACAATAATTACGACTACCGCAATAATGAGTATAGATACAATCGGATCCATTTATAAACCTCCAGTTCTTTTTTTCAAAATTGCTATTACAGCACTTCTTTTACAACAACCCATGTTCCTTCTGCCTTAACCACTTTGACTGGGCGACCAGTAGAGACAAACTCGCCTGATGTAACGACATCAATTCGCTTGTCACCAATCTGAACTGTCCCAGCTGGTCTCAGCGGTGTGACCGTTACCCCTTCAAGACCTAATAAATCATCCTTCACATCCGCCGACAAATATCCTTGCTCAGTCGTCAGCTTATCGCGCAGGATAAACTTATTCCATATCCCTCTGTCCTTGTACTTTTTCATAACAAAGTATAAAACAAGCACAGCCACCACAAGGGCTACGACTAGAGAAATAAAGGCTGTCATTGGATCGGCAGCTGCAGTTACAACACCACCAATAAGGGCTGCACTACCTAGTATTCCTAGAATACCAAAGCTTGGAACAAAAACCTCAATAATTAACAAGGCTATTCCGATAACGAACAGCACAACGGATTCTACACCAGCGAATCCAGCAATATAGTGTCCGAAGAAATAAAGACTGAACGATACAATCCCTACAATCCCCGGCCCGCCAAAGCCCGGCATAAACATTTCAATAGCCACGCCAGCAATACCAAGAATAAGCAATACGGTCATAACGATCGGATTAACGAGCCATCTAGATACGTTCTCAGCCAATGAGGGCTGGAATTCAATCACTTGACGATTCTCAAGCCCTAGCCATTTAATCGTCTCATCAACCGATTGTGCTGTATGCTCGGCATAACCAATCTTCACCGCTTCGTTAGCTGACAAAGTTAAGATTGACCCCTCAACCTTATCTTTCCCAATTTCAGGCATGCTTAGCTTAACACTTGGATCAACCATTGCAGCTGCAATATTCGGATCCCGTCCATTCAGCTTTGCGGCACTCATCATTTCTTCAACCCAGAAAGACACCGTCTTCGGGTTATCGATCAGGTCACCTGATCCGTTAACTACTGCTGCAGCACCTATTGTGCTGCCTGGTTCCATTACAATGCTTTCAGCATTCAACGCAATATACGTTCCAGCTGACACCGCTTTTGTTTCAATAAAAGCGGTTGTTGGAATTTCACTCTTGCGAATGAGCTCCCCAATATCTACTGCGCTAGTTACCTGTCCGCCGAACGTATTAATGACCAGTATAACCCGTTCCGCTCTCGCTTCGGCTGCTTCCTTGTACGCTCGTTCTAAGAACGCTTTCAAGCCTGATTCGACGGTATTCTTAACAGGGACAACATAGACGGCTGTGCCGATATCCGCTGCCTTCTCCGCCTGCACAGTTGATGTGGCAAATAATCCACTAAGGGTGACAAGCAACATCGTGACCAGCATCAGCATTGGAACGAAAGCTACAATCTTACGCCATCGGTTCGTTTGCAAAGTCAGGCTCCTCCTTTTTCTAAATATTTCTCCTTATACGTCTCAAGACCCAACATGTTTCATTATAACAAAAAAACACCCCAAAAAGGGGTGTTTTCGTTCAAACATATAGTCATTGCAGAAATTGTTGTACGATTTGATTTACTAGTTTACCATCAGCGCGCCCTTTTGTTTTTGGCAATAGAGCACCCATGACTTTTCCCATCTCGGCTTTGGAAGAAGCACCGAGTTCCTGGATGGTCTGCGTTACAATCGCTTTTATCTCTTCTTCGGTCAGCTGAACGGGAAGGTATTGACTAATAATTTCAATTTCTGCTGTAAGATCTGTAACCAGATCATCACGGCCGGCTTTACTAAATTCTTGGAGGGAATCTTTACGTTGTTTGATCTCACGACTTAGAATGTTCACCACATCGTCATCGTCCGCTGGACGTTTCAAATCAATCTCCAGGTTCTTAATCGACGCACGAATCATACGAATCTGCGTGAGCTTGAACTTGTCCTGATTTCTCATGGCTTGCTTCATATCATCGCTCAATCGTTCGCTCAGGTTCATTATGGAAGGATCCTCCTAAAACTTTCTCTTACGCGCAGCCTCAGACTTCTTCTTGCGCTTTACACTTGGCTTTTCATAATGCTTGCGTTTTTTCACCTCAGCCAAAACACCATCTTTAGCGATGGAACGTTTAAAACGGCGAAGCGCAGCATCGATAGTTTCGTTTTTGCGAACTTTAGTTTCAGACACCAGTTTTCCCTCCCTCCGAAACAGACCGTCCAGAGCATTAAACACATAAACACGGTTTATCAAATTTCATTATATGACAAAACAAAATGCAGTGTCAACTTACGATATTTCCAACTAGTGGACCAAGTTTCTCTCCACCCAGCAAATGCAAATGAAGATGGTACACAACTTGCCCGCCATCACTGTTAACATTGTTAATTAAACGGTAGCCAGCATCAGCTATTCCTTGTTGTTTTGCGATTTCTCGAGCAGCTGCGAACAGGCCTGCAATAAGTGGTCCATCTTCATCCGTTACATCGTTCATTGTAGCGATATGTTTCTTAGGAATGATTAAAATATGTACAGGTGCCGCAGGTTGAATATCTTGAAACGCCACCAATGCATCCGTTTCGTATACTTTGGCCGAAGGAATCGATCCCTCAATTATTTTACAAAAAATACAATCCATTGTCGTTCCTCCTTCCCTTTAATCGATCATTGCTTTAATTATAACCCTATTATAACAAGCCCAACCGAATTTGTCGTGCTTCCACTGCTGCTTGTACAACTATCGAAATGCCGGCCAGGACCAACTGTCCTCGCAACCGGCATTATCCAAATCCTTTCATCAAAAAAACGGAAGCAGTGTCAGACCAAGCAACAATCCGAGAGGAAGTGTTTGTCTATAGAACCGCCGTCTTGGGTAATAGGGATACGGATACAACCCGGGTCTGCCAAACGGAATAAATGCCCGATTATCCCAACCGTGTGAGCCTCCTATTGGCACAGCTAAGCATACATAATTCGCATCTACATATTCCACAATTCCGTCAATACACCAGCCATCATGGGTATGGGCTAGTACGTATCGGTGCATATGGTTCTCGCAGGTAGATTGAATTTGATGAAATGCAGTTAATGGTTCATTAGGCAGCTCTTGGTTGCTGGTTACTGGATTAATCGTCGCAAGTTTACTCATTTCTTTTTTACTTTTAGCCATTATATCAGCCTCCCATATGCATTTATCCTATGCAGCTCTGGGCATTTGGCTACTACAAGTGTAGGATAAACCATAAAAGTCCCCTAACTACAATGATGACTGCAGTCACGAGACTTCTCATAGGTCGACTAAGGACTAAGGATTATTATTCCATACTGTTATTCAATTCCTGTTCTAATTGCTCAGCAATATCCAGCCAGCCAATTCCGCTCGCAAGCTGTATGGAAGCAGCTCGGCTGCCTTCAGCATCTAAATTGAATCGCTTTATTATTTCTTGCTGTTTGACTAGCTTTTCTTTTAATGACGTAACGTATTTCTTTTGTGATTCTGTAGAAGGTTTTCGTTGTTCAATGATAAGTTGCAATTCATTCTCGGTATAACTCAAGTAATTGTACAGCTTGTTCTTGTCATATGGTGTACCATTGAATTTGTGATACTCCTCGATAAAGTTAAGAACACCTTCAATATCCTCGTATGTGGAACCTATGTATTCCGGTGATCCTGCTCCGGAAGTTGGTGAATCCTCATTCAATATTCCCAGATCATTCAATTCCATTATCCCGGAAATTCCATCCATATGCTCGATCATTTTCTCATAATAAGAGTTTGCATTCTTCGCCGCAGCTACGATGTCTTGCCCTGTCTGATACTTCATATTTTGTGATTCCTGCAATTTTTGTGAGTATAGGAACACATTCCCTATCATGCTAAACATAAGTACGACCATGGTTATTGCCAATGCCATCGATCTTTTTTGAGTTGGCTCTTGCACCATAATTATAAATCCCGCTCCTCATAACAAAATGAATCCAGCTGCATCAAGGAATAGATAGGAATTGACCAAAATGATACGGTATCGCAACCTTCTATCCTTGCTGATTAGCAACTGGTGTTATTCTATTTCAATTTACCGCAGTCGTACAGATTGACCGCCATCGAAGAAAAAGACATGGCATTCCGAAATTTCCTGGCCAAGAACCGATTCTATCGCTTCCCCATACAATTCCAGTTGAAAACGATGTCGTTCTGCCGTTTGCTCCCATTGCTGCAACCGGATGCGATCTGTCTTGTAATCGAGCAGTACAATACCTTCCTCATCTTCAAACAAGCAGTCAATTACCCCTTGAATTAATATGGGCTCATCCGTCATCTCCGCTGCGCTTGGGTATACACGACTAGCAGGGAACATACAGCTGAACGGCACTTCACGCCGTACCCACCTTGCCGCAAGCAGTCGTTGACCGAGTGAACTCTCGAAAAATAATGCTACCGCGGATAGATCAATCGTATCTGCCTGCTGCTTCAACAACAACCGACGATCTACCATTTCCGATAGAGTCTGCTCTAGCAGTACTTCATCCACTTGTCCCGTTAATGGGATATGCTGCATGAGCAAGTGACTCACTGTACCTTTCTCCGCAGCGGTCATCGACTCTTCTTCCATAAATCGCGGCCGCCTCAACCGGAAAGTGTAGCTTCCACCCGTGGCTGACTGATCACTAGCTTTTGGTTGATGAGCGGCAAAGAGATCTGCTAACGGTTCACTGTTATCGAACTCCTCCAGCACTTCGGCATGGAGTCGCTTCATCTCTGTTACCGATGTTTTGGCAGGAATGAGCGTGGACGCCGTATAGTCATATTGCCATTCTAATCTGCTTCGCAATTCCTCATCCTGCTCTACAGGGTCAAGCTGCACTAACGATATTACACCTTGCAGCCGATCCTCTCGCTCTTGATCACCTTCAGATGGCTCCTCTAGCCCAACAGCTGCCTCGGTACCGAACATGGATACCTCAATAACGCCTGCATGCCATTTGAAGGCGCTAAGCTCATCTTCTGCGACCGATGTGACCGAATTAAACCTAGCGACTGCCAGTGGACCAAGCCAGTCCAAAAAGGAATTTACAGATGCGATTCTGAAATCAGGCATTCGTCCGTTTATATCAGTGGAGGTTTGCCAACGACGAAGCTTCGATTCTGCGTCAGCAACGGTGCCAACAAGAAACATTTTCTCCTTCGGACGTGTAAGTGCCACATAGAGAATGCGCATCTCCTCCGCTAGCATCTCCATCTTCATTCGCCGTCTAATAGACAAGAAAGGTAAAGTAGGGTAACTAATTCGCAGCTTCGGATCAATAAATCGAGGTCCAAAGCCTAATTGCTTATGCTTGAGAAAAGCGCTTCGCAAATCCTGTTGATTAAACATTTTTCCAAGCCCTGCTGCAAATACAATCGGGAACTCCAAACCCTTGCTCTTATGAATGGACATAATTCGGACGACATTTTCCTGTTCGCCCAGCGCTCGAGCAGTTCCTAGATCGCCGCCGCTGTCTCGCATCCGTTCAATAAATCGAAGGAATCGGAACAAGCCACGGAAAGAGGTTGCCTCATATTGACGCGCACGATCATGCAAAGCACGTAAATTAGCCTGTCGCTGTGTCCCGCCTGGAAGCCCTCCCGCAAAGTCATAGTACCCCGTCTCTCGGTATATAGCCCATATGAGATCGGCAAGTGAGCCTTGACGCGCTTCGCTTCTCCAACGCTCCAATCGTTCTAGGAATAGAGAAAGCTTGCGCCTTAGTTCTTCAGGCAACAATAAGTTGCCCGCTGCTTGCAGAACTGCATCATAATAGCTAACCTTGGCAGCTTGTATACGTATAATCGCTAATTCCTCAGCGTTAAGTCC
Organism: Pristimantibacillus sp.; assembly: GCA_048976605.1. GTDB lineage: Bacteria > Bacillota > Bacilli > Paenibacillales > Paenibacillaceae > Pristimantibacillus. Next base: position 251,935 of record JBHGUX010000038.1, read on the forward strand.
AAATATCGGGGAACGAAGCGTTCCTGCTAATGGTATATCTTGATAGGGGTTATCGATGACCCGCAATAACGACAATACTGTCTCTACTTCTGTCGCATCGAAATAACCGCTGCTAAGCTCCGCGTATGCGGGAATGCCGCTTGTCTGCAGCTCTTCAATCATAATAGGCGCCCATTGCTGCGTCGCACGCAATAATATAACGATATCTCGCCATTCCAAGAGACGACTTTCCTTCTTCTTGCCATCATATACACGGAAGCCACTATCGATTAACGAAGTAATTTGTCCGGCGATCCAACGAGCCTCCAGCTGTGCTGTCTGTAAATCAGCCGCAGAATCCGCCGCATTACTCTTGGATTCCCCATCTTCATCCCCCGCTATACCAGAACTTGAAGATTCCTCATCTTCTGATTCGATAGACGAAGCTTTACTAATAACAGCGAGCTCTACTGCAAACTTGCCAGCAGATTCCGGCACTGGATAAGATGCACCGCAGACTAGCTCTGCCCTTGAGTCATAGTCCATCTCGGCAACTGATTCACGCATAATGGCGCGAAACACATCATTCACACCGTCTACAACTTCCATACGAGAACGGAAATTACGGGCTAGATCAATCCGTAAACCCGCACTGCCTTCTGTCCCATAGCTCTTATATTTGCTCATGAACAAATTCGGTTCTGCCAATCGAAAGCGGTAAATACTCTGCTTCACATCACCGACCATAAATCGATTGCCGATATTCGGATTAGCGATGAGAGTGACGATAGCTTCCTGAACCATATTCGTATCCTGATATTCATCTAGTAAGATTTCATCGAATTGAAGTTGATATTCTAGTGCTGCTGCAGAAGGAACTGTAACCTCCGGTGTAGATTCTGGATCACGCAAGATACGCAGACAATAGTGCTCTAGATCCCCGAAATCAAGCAAACCCTTCGCACGCTTGGCAGCTTCATAACGCTCTCCGAACTCGATAACAAGCCCAGCCAAGGCTCCCATTAGAGGTGCCAAATCCTGTAGCTCTTCCATAAATTGCTCCGCAGAACGACCGAATAGCTCGTCAGAAAGGGACGTAATCATTTTCTTAGCGTTGTCCCTCAATTCCTTCGCTTGCTCCTGCAGAGACTTGTCATACTCGTCACCACGCATCGCTTTAAGCTTGCCGAATTGCACCGCTTGGAATGGTTCAAACCATTGTTCCCAAGGCGCATGATGAACCATCTCTGCCAAATTCGATACGAGCATGAGATCCTCTTCAAAATTGACCGCATATGGAGCTGGACCACTTGGTTGATGTGTCAGTTCCAACGCTTGCCCAAGCAATGCTTGTGCACCTGCTAGCGCAAGCTCGACATCTGCTCGTAAACTGCTAACCCACTCACTGTTCCGCAGCTCCTCCACATCTGCTACAGCGAAGCTATCTGCTGTAAGCTGCAGCCAGTGGGCTGGCCATGGATGGCTTTGTGCGAAATCATACAGCTGTTGAACGAGTCTATATAACGGTTCATCTCCACGCTCGCCGCCATAACGATCGGCTAACTTCAGAAACGCCCCCTCATCGCCAGCACCTTCATATTTCTCTTCGAATAATTGATCCAGCACGTCAATACGCATGAGCTCGCTTTCTGTTTCATTCGCAATTCGAAAACCAGGATCAAGACCAATTAAAGGGTAGTAACGTCTAATAACATCAAGGCAAAAGGAATGGAGCGTCGTAATTGAAGCTCTGTTCATCAGGGCAAGCTGCCTGCGCAAATGTTCTGATTCTGGCTGACGTTCGAGCTCCTTCTCCAGAGCAATTCGAATTCGATCCTTCATCTCCGCTGCTGCAGCCTTAGTGAAAGTGGCAACAAGCAGTCGATCAACATCTGCGAATGAAGATATTTTACGTATAATCCGTTCTACTAGTACCGCTGTTTTACCAGAACCTGCAGCTGCGGCAACAAGTACATTGGAGCCCTCGGTGACGATTGCGCGCCATTGATCATCCGTCCAAGTACTATTCTCCGGCTTAGCCGCTATTTCTCTCGTCTCCATCGTTAAGCTCCTTTCCTTCAAGCTGCTGCCATATTTCTTCTTCTGAAGGTTTATGCAGCTTCACAAATTCATTGCCGTCAAACAGCGGATCAAATTGGCATACCGCCTTGTAATCACAATATTGACATGGCGTTTTCGTTCCGAACTTATAGGGCTCAATCGTTACTTTACCGCAGCTGATATCACTTCCGATTTGACTAATCGTTCGCCTAACAGAGCCGCGAAGCACATCCCACTGTTCGTTTGATACGACAGATGAACTGCTGTAGAATCCTCCGTCCCGCTTCAAAGCCACTGGCAACAGCTCAGAGTAGCCTGTTTCCAACTGATCATCCATTAAGCGCGCTGTTTCCGCTTCAGCTGTCACAAGACCACGCATTTTGAATCGCTTCAATAGCTGCGTGTTAACCTCTGTAATGGACATTGCATTAGAAACCGCAAGTAATGGATTATGCACGTGGAAATACAACACCCCTGCTGGCATAGCCTTTTGACCTAGCCAAGAAGAGGCATGTGTGACCAACACATCCAAATAGGTGAGCATCTGCAGAGAGAGTCCGAACGCCACTTCCTCTAACCGGATCTGAGTAGGGCTGGATTTGTAATCAAGTACGCGCAATAGGAGGCCTTGTTCGGTCTCAGCCGCATCGACTCGGTCTATCCGCCCAATAATCTCCATTGAGCCTCCGCTCTCAAGCGGAATAACTAATGATGGAAGCGTTCCGTCCGGACCAAAATCAACCTCTAATCCAACGGGTTGGAATTGTGCCCGTCTTGCATGCTCGCTGAGCATAACGGCCGCTTGCGCTATAATTTCCTTCAGCTTGCGTGCAATGTACTGAAATCTGCCGCTGCTCAACAAAATTTGTGATTGCAGCTTAGGTGCCAACTCATCTACCGTCTGAGCGGCTGCTGCACGGAGCTCTGTCTCACCCATTGAACCCCAGCGATGTCCTAGACCGCCTGCAAGCTTGCTTAATGCAGCATGAAACAGCTGTCCGACATCAGGAGCATCAAGCCTATACAGTTTGCGTTCGCGCAGCCGCAATCCATGGATGGCGAAATGCTGAAATGGACATGAAACAAACCGTTCCATACGCGATACGCTTGCTTTCAACCGATCCCCATATAACTGTCTAGCTGTGTTCAACGTAAGCTGTGCTTCTTGATTGTTATAGCTTAATGAAGTAGTGAGAAGCTGCAGCTTGTCCTGCCATTGGGGGCGAATAGCATACCAGTTGTAGACATCCCACCAGAATGATGCGATGTCAGCACCTTGTTGCCAAGCACGCAGTTCCGTTATCAAATATGACATCGTCCGCTGTGGATGTTGAATGTAAGCTCGTTGCAGCGCTTCTTCCATCCCAGGAGCCGGCTCGACTGCAGCGACATCTACTGGAATTCCAGGGAACAACCCCTTAACCTGACGAATCACTTCAGAGGGCAGCAGACTTTTCCCTTCCTCATCTGCTTGTGCCCAACTGATCCATAAATGTCTGCTTGGCGTAGTCAGAGCATTATAAATAATGAACCTCTCGTCAAGGAGCCGTCTGCGTACACCAGGAGCCATGACAAGCCCTTCTTCAGCCAAGCGCTCGCGCTCTTGCTCTGTCAACACGCCGTCCTCTTGAATTCGTTTGGGCATAATCCCATCATTCGCACCGAGTACATAGCAAATCTGAACATCACCTGAACGAGTTCGGTCCATGCTGCCAATTAGCGCCTGATCAAGAGCAGGAGGTACGGCCGCCAGCTTCAAGCTTTCTAGTCCAGTCTCGACCATACCAGCAAACATCTCTGGAGGCATCGACTCTTCTCCAACCATTTCTACCAATTGATCCAACAGCAGCATAACGCCATCCCAAAGTTGCCGATGAGCCCTAGCTTGCTGTGTCCGGCCTGCAGCGCTGTCCGTTCTGCTCCACTGTTCTAGACGGTCAGCCGCATCGGTATGATCCAACAATCGATACAACGCCTCACACATCGACTTCACATTAGGTGCTTTCTTAAGCGATTCTCCAAATCGGCGAAGTGGCGGAACAATTTCCTCCCGAGCTGCTATCAGCGCCTCAAATTCCAGCTTGGCTTTGCTGCTTAGTTCTGCTGGTACATCAGATTCATCTTCAAGTGATTGTGTCATCAGAGGTCGCCATCTCTTGCCTTCCAGCCACTTCCAACCATCCACACCCGCAGCTAGCACATAGTTTTCCAATAAATCGAATTGTTCTCTAGGCAGTCTGCCGTCTATTGGAAATAAGAGCTCTGTCTTAATACAGCGGAACACCGCTTCATAACGCCATCCGTGAAGTACCGTCTCCAAAGCTGAACGAATAAATTCGACAAGCGGATGATGAACCGTGTTGTTCTTCTGATCAAGGAAATAAGGAATATGATAATCATCAAATATCGCTTGTATATAATCCGTATAATCACTTGCATTGCGGACCATTACAGCCATGTCACGCCAACGCAGACCATCTTCCCTCGCTCGACGAACCATATCTCTTGCCACCGCTTCTACCTCTGCACGGCGATTCGCAGCCGCATGCAGGGAAACCCCGCAAGCAGGATTATCCGCTGATAGAACCTTTTTGTCAGGCAGCAGCATTGGCACTCTGCTGCCATAATGCCTTTCTAGATGCGCAAGCATCGGACTGCTTCTAAAGCGCGATTGCGCGAGGTTATCCCCTAGCAACAACGGCTCATGTACAGTTACACCTGCTTTGGCTGCAAGCTCAATCAACTTCCCGTACGTTTCTGCCGTAGGATGAAACAACTCTAGCTCATGTGGCGTCTCCGTTTCACCGTAGGCTCTGTCCAAGGTCAAGGCAATGGTTACTTCCGCAGATGAAGCAATTAAACTGCCAAGCGCCTCGTACTCCTTCGGCGTAAATCCGTGAAAGCCATCAATCCACAGCTCAGCCCCGCGCATGGAGGGAGCATTCGCATACCCCGAGGTAAGCTGCGTCAAGTAATCTTCCGAATCTATATATAACCCGCCAAGTTCATGCTCCAACTGCTCGTATACCAGCCTCAAATCATGCAGCTTGCGACTAAGCAACGAGGATTGCGAACTAACTCCCGCGTTTAATGTAGTTCCAGCTACATCGGCAGCGACTATTCCATATCTCTTCCATTCGGTGAGCAGTTCCCCGAGCCGTTCAATAAATCCAGGTTGCTCTGCCCCGCTATGAAACAATTCAAGTTGCTTGCCAAATCGATGCACAATTTTGTACAAAAGCATATGCTTGCCGTCATCACCAATAGGAACAAGTGCAGTGCCTTCGGTTTCCTGCATAACTCGAAATGCGAATCTGCGGAAACTAAGTGCTTGCGCTCTAATAGCGCCACCCAGTCCGCTACCTTTCAGCAAAGCATATTCTGTCTGAAAAGTCGCCTGCTCCGGAACCAGCATGATTAGCGGCGGACCGTCGGGATTCTCTCGTAATTTCATACGAATCTCATTCAAGCACTGCGTCGTTTTCCCCTTACCCGACCGTCCCAGCACAAATCGAAGCGCCATAACCGAAACCTTCCTCTCCGTTACCATCTCTTAATCTACAATACTACCATAATGAGATTCATTTTTCACCCAAGACACAAACGTATGTTCCGGAAAATAATTGTATTTCATTATAAAAATATTGAAATACCTTCTATTCCGAGTATAATACTATGTATAGATACAGACGGACTGGAGATATCGTTATGTTATCAACTAAAACAATCATGCAAATCTGGATTGATGATTACCTTGACTTACTAAACTATGCACAGAAACTTGGTGACTTGGACTGGCAAATAGAAATTATTGCTCAACTTTACCAATCTAAAAAGTTAACTGAGCCGTTAATTCTAGCGCACAAAACGGAAGAATTACAACGTCGATTTGATCTTATAAATGAAAAAATTCTGAACATATACAGCCTATTGAAGGCTACTAATGATGAATACGAAATTCATTCATTGACTGATGAAGTATTTCAGTTAAATCTCCAAAGAATTGAATTATTCATTCAATTAAAAAGCAATCAACCAAGCTAATAACTACAAGAAAGGCTGTTCTAGGGGAGGTAACCTCTCCTAGAACAGCCTTTTGACAGTCAATTAATTACTTGCTTCTCACTTCGAATATCGCAAATTTCAAATAATGTCCCTCACTTACTCCGAGCAGTTGTGGATGATCTTTCCCTGCCGCCCGCCACTCAACAAGTCGGAGCAGCTTGCCTGCATCGGCTGCCGCATCCTGAATCGTTTCAAGGAATAGGTCAGGGCGCATATGATAAGAACAGCTCGCTGTAACCAGATAACCGCCCTCATTAACAAGCTTCATCCCATGAAGGTTAATATCTTTATACCCTCGAACTGCACCTGCGACCGCATTTTTTGTTTTAGCGAATGCCGGAGGATCAAGGATTACAACATCCCATGTACGACCGCTATTGCTTAATGGCTTGGATGTATCAGCCCCTGATTGGCTTCGCTCCACACGTTCATCTAGCCCCTTCACCTGCGAACGCAAATAGTCAAAGGCGTCAGTCACGACGAATTCCACTCGATCAGTGAATCCGTTACGCTCCATATTTCTCTTCGCTGTATCAATTGCATGCTCAGAGATGTCCAAGCATGTAACCTTCTTCGCCCCGTACTTGCAAGCATGAAGTGTAAAGCTGCCGGTATGTGCAAAGCATTCCAGCACCGTTGCACCATCCCAATAAGGGAAGGTAACCACTTTGCCATTAGCATTCACAGGTACGACCACTTCACTCGCAGTTTCATCAGCAATTGAGCTATCCAACCTTCGTTCTAGCTGGATACCGCTGCGTGCACCCCAGCCTTTCATAAGCAGAGCAATGGAAGCACGATTCTCACGTTGATCGTAGAAATAACCAGTCTTCTGCCCTTCCACAATGTCCACTTCAAGCTTCAGACCATTCTCTTCGATTTCAAGAATTGCCGGACATTCTCCATATAATACTCCTGTCCGTTGCTCCAGCCCTTCTAGCTGTCTAACACCTACATCACTGCGCTCGTATATACCGCGCGGTTGAAAAACGTCTATTAGTGCTTCAACCAGCGCTTCACGACGTAGGTCCATACCTAAAGTGAGGAACTGTACGACAAGTACATCATTGAATCGATCAACAGTGATCCCTGGCAAAAAGTCAGCTTCTCCATAGACAAGTCGGCAATCGCGATCCATTACAAACCGGTGCCGGTATTCCGCACATTGACGCAGACGAGCACGGAAGAAATCTGAATCCAGCTCCTCTAGCGGTTGATAGGAAACTACACGTACCGTTATTTGCGACTTCGGATTATAGTAGCCTGTAGCTAAATATTTGCCATTGTGGGCAACCACATCTACCAAGTCACCAGGCTGAGCCTCACCGTCTAGGCGATCAATTTCACTTGCATAAATCCACGGGTGACCTGACTCCAAACGTTTCTTTCGTCCACGCTGCAAATAAATTTTTGCATTACTCAATTCATATAACTTCCTCTCTGTCCTCACTGCGGCTGCTTTGCCGAAGCGGTCCTCTAACCACTTATGCTTGTCATGCTTGTCTTCTTGCACGCATATGTATAGCAACGAAGCATGCTTTGATACCCAGCTTACCCTTAACTAAAGGAGACTCTCTATGCTGCTCTCAATTATGATGCCAATGTTGTTAGGCTTTACGATATTTTTAAGCGGAATGAAGCTAATGGAGTTGGCCTTACATCGATTAGCAGGTCCAAATTTGAATCAGGTACTGCATCGATTCACCGCAACACCTCTTCATGGTGTTGCAGTAGGGACCGTTACAACAGCCTTTTTGCAAAGCAGTACAGCTGTAACGGTTATATCAATCGGACTCGTCAACGCCAGGCTAATGACTTTCCCACGAACACTCGGTATTATTCTGGGAACGAATATTGGAACTTGCTTGACGACCGAACTCATAGGGCTCAACTTGAACCGAATGGCAATGCCTATACTCACCGTATCGATCTCCATATGGTTCGTCACTGCTCTGGTTGGTGAGTTCCGCATCATTCCCTTCCTCCGTACAGAAGGATGGTTGAATACCGTTCGTTTCTCCTCGCTGGCATTATGCGGTTTCAGCATGCTGCTTGCCGGCATGGCGATGATGCAAGGAATTGGACCAGAAGTTCAAAGCAGCCCAATCTTTAGCTGGTTTCTCGATAAATCAAATGACAGCTTGTGGTGGGGACTTGCTGCTGGCGCTGTGCTAACCGCCGCAGTCCACAGCAGTGCTGCTGTAATCGGAATCATCATGGGGTTCGTCACAATTGGCGCTATGCCGATCGAGTTAGGGATAGCTATCGTCCTTGGCGCCAACATAGGTACATGTGTAACCGCATTACTAGCTTCCATTGGCGGATCAAAAGCAGGTCAATATGTTGCATGGTCTCATGTCTTGTTAAATGCTGGCGGCGCTTTGCTGTTCATGCCGTTTCTCAATGAATTGAACATCGTCTCTGCGTGGATTTCCGAATCTCCTGCGAGCCAAATCGCACATGCCCAAACGATATTTAATGTATTAAGCTCACTAATTGCTCTTCCGTTCTGCTATATGCCAGCTTTGCGAAAGCTGTGATCTCGACTAACCCATTGGTACACCAAGCAACTGAAGAGCTCCTGCGACAATCCGGTTATTATTATCATAGCCGGACTGCTTTTGAAGTCTCCAAGCATCAAGGGGTTCGAACCAGTCAACACCGCGAATTTCTTCAACCTGAGCTTGCAGAGCACCACCCACTGCTTCAACAAGATAATAATGTACCTCTTTGTTGACCGCACCTTTAGCTTCATCCTGGTATTGATACTTAATCTGATCAATAGGAGCAATGATGACACCTGTAAGCCCGGTTTCTTCGGCAATTTCACGCAAAGCTGTCTGCTCTACCGTCTCACCAGCCTCCATCTTCCCTTTAGGCAGCGATACTTTTCCATATCGATCCTGAATAAGCTGGATTTGCAGAATCCCTTCTTCCGAACGGCGGTAGACAACTCCTCCTGCTGAAATTTCCTTCATTCCCGTTTCCCCCTTACCTGCTTTACATTTGTTATGCAACAACGAGGATCCCTCTACCAATTCCTATTACGGAATGGAAGGAGAACCCTCGCGAATGGTATGGGCGCCGCAGCGCTCTAACTGTTGACTGCTTTCGCTTGCCCAAAAGCCTGTTCGGTCTCTTCCTCGAGCTTCTCTAGCACGAAGCTATGGGCTTCCGTTCCACGAAGTTCAGCACTGTGTTCATCCAGTACTCGAATAAGCTGACCGCGGCATTCATTAACGCCAGCTTCCGTTATTTTCACACGGCAAAGCTTGCCGACAAGCGCTTCCGTTCCTTCAAAAACAACCTGTAAATAGTTGTCAGAGAAGCCCATGATTACACCTGTATCCAGCGCGCCTTTATGATTGCGTTCAGGAATAATATCCACTACTGCGCCAACATATTGCTCAGCGTATTTAAGCTGCATCCGTTCCGACAAATCGATCAGCTTATGAACACGTTCATTCTTCACTTCCTCATCAACCTGTTCATCCATCCTCGCAGCAGGTGTACCTGTCCGTTTGGAATAAGGGAACACATGCATCTCAGAGAAGCCTACTTCCTCCATGAATCGGAAGCCTTCCTCGAACATTTCTTCTGTTTCACCTGGGAACCCAACGATAACGTCAGTCGTAATCGCAACTCCTGGCATAACCTCGCGAATCCGTTTCAGCTTCGCTGCGAATTCCTCTGTTGTATATTTACGACGCATCCGCTTCAGTACGGAATTCTCACCCGCCTGCAGCGGGATATGAAGATGTCGGCACATTTTCGATGAACGGTTCAACACATCAATCATTGCATCATCAATTTGACTGGCTTCGATTGAGCTGATCCGAATACGTTCTAATCCTTCTACCTTATCCAATTCCCACAGCAGATCGGTGAGCCGATAATTTTCCATATCGTCCCCGTAGCCGCCAGTATGAATACCGGTCAATACTATTTCCTTATAACCAGAAGCAACAAGCTGCTTCGCTTGCTCGATAACGCTTTGTGAGTCACGGCTACGTGATAAACCACGTGACCAAGGAATAATACAGAAGGTACAGAAGTTATTGCAGCCTTCTTGAATTTTCAGAAATGCTCGTGTGCGCTCAGAGAAGCTAGGCACATCCAGTTCTTCAAAGTCACGAGTCTTCATAATGTTGCGAACAGCATTAACTGGTGTACGATCCGCATGAATTTGATCGACGAATGACATGATCTTCTCACGGTCCTGTGTACCAATAACGAGATCTACGCCCGGAATTGCCATAATTTCCGCAGGTGAAGTTTGTGCATAACAACCAGTTACCGCAATAACAGCATCTGGATTGCGTCGTACTGCACGACGAATGATTTGCCGGCTCTTTTTATCCCCTGTATTCGTAACCGTACATGTATTTATCAAATAAACATCAGCAGTCGATTCAAAATCAACCTGCTCATAACCTTCATTTTTGAACAATTGCCATATGGCTTCTGTATCGTAAAAGTTAACTTTGCAACCTAAGGTGTAAAATGCTACTGATGGCATAACGTTTACGCTCCTCCCATTTCTCCAGCTTCATACAGCAAGCATGTCAATCCGACGATACCTGCCGTTTCTGTCCGCAAAATTCGTTTGCCGAGGCCGACTACAATAGCGCCGGCTGCTTCGGCTTCACTCGCTTCCCATTCGGAGAAGCCTCCTTCGGGTCCAACGACGAGCATGATTTTAGGAGCGGCATTATCGCTTCCACTCCTCTGCTTCCAGTCGAGCAACGCATCTCTTATGCCTTTGCCCGCTGCTCCGTCACCTTCCCGTTCATAACAAAACAAAGTTAAATCAAAATTCACTATTGATTTCATAAGCTCTCGCCAGCTTCGAACTGGCTCTATTGCTGGAATTCGGCAGCGGTGAGCTTGCTCCGCTGCTTCCTTGGCGATTTTGCCCCAACGATCCAGACGTTTCGCTTCTTTTTTACCGTCATATTGTACGATCATTCGCTCTGACTGAAAAGGCGCAAACGAATAAGCGCCTATTTCGGTTCCTTTTTGAATGACTAATTCCATCTTGTCACCCTTTGGCAAGCTCTGAGCAATCGTTACCGACCAATTTGATTCGCTGTCCATCGGAAGCTCCTCAACTAAATCGGCAACAACCTCTGTGGAATTGGCTTCCCGCACAACAGCAAGTGCAACACGGGATAGTCCATCACTGACAATAAATTTCTCATCCGGCTTCATTCGCATAACACGAACCGCATGAAAAGCATCTTCTCCAATTAAACGCACGCTGGAGCCTTCGAACTGCTCCGCTGCCACAAAATATCGTTGCATCGGGTCTGCCTAACCATCCTTCATAATAGCATGTTTTAGTGGATTAAATCTATGATCAGTACCATTAGTCAACCTTAAAATAGACGTTGGAAAATCGTAGCAAAGAAATCCATCAAAGGTATTTGCAAAGACATTATCGGATCCAAAGTCACTCTTCTAAGAGGTGGAATGAATACGATCGCAAGGAAAAAGAAAACTCCCCACTGCACGTTTTGTTCCATCTTATATCTTACCTTAAGTGGAGCAAGATCTTGAATAATCCGGTAACCGTCCAGCGGAGGCAATGGAATCAAGTTAAAGACGAATAACATAAAATTAATGGATACCAAATAGCCTAAAAAATGTTCAATCGCCAAGTTGACTCCTGCGGAGCCCGCATAGAGGAGCCCAGTCGAGACAAGAAAATATAAAAGGAATATGCCAAATACACCTATGACTAAGTTACTTAAAGGTCCAACAGCCGACACAACAACGCCCATTAGTCTCGGATACTTAAATCTGCTTTGGTTAACCGGCACCGGCTTAGCCCAACCGAATCCTGCAATCAGAATAAGAATCGCTCCGAGCCAATCAATATGTACACGAGGATTTAAGGTAACCCGTCCTGCATCATAAGCTGTTTTATCGCCAAATTTATAAGCACTGTAAGCATGAGCAAATTCATGAACTGTAAATCCAATCACGAAGGCTAGAAAAACAAACGGCAAGTCTTCTACTGGAAATCGGAATAGGCTCTCCCAGCTCATTCATTCACCTCCGGCTTTCTAGCAATAAATGCGATCCAGTCCTCATCGCGTCGTTTCTCTACAATCACGAAGCCAGAGCTCAGCAATCCTTCTTCTACATCACTTTCTTTATTCTTGTAGATCCCCGACGAAATATAAATTCCACCTGGCTTCAATGCAGCATATACATCATCCACGAACAGCAATATAATATCCGCAAGAATATTAGCAACTACTAGGTCTACAGGCAAAGAAACTGAAGTATGCTGCGCATCCCCTTCATTCGCTTCGAATACGACCTTGCCGCCTAGCACGCCAAGCAAATCACTTTCCATCACTTCAATATGTTGATCCAGTTCATTTAACTGTACATTTTCTTTAGCACTAGTTACCGCTACTGGGTCTAGATCAAGCGCCAGCACTCTGCGCGCACCGAGTTTCATTGCCCCGATTGCCAGTATTCCAGAACCCGTACCCACGTCGATAATCTCTTCTCCACCCTTAATTACTGACTCAAGAGTTTGCAAACAAAGCGATGTGGTTGGGTGGGTACCTGTACCGAATGCCATACCAGGGTCTAGCTCAATAATCTTTTCACCCGGCGAAGCTTCATAAGGCTCCCAAGTAGGTTTGATTGTCAATGAATCAGAAACTTTAATCGGTTTAAAATATTGCTTCCACGCATTCGCCCAGTCCTCTTCATCCACCATTTTCGCAGAGACGGCATACTCACCGATATCAATTCCGAATTCACGCAATTGTTCAATGGAAGGTACTAGCTCCGCAATAAGTGCTTCTGTATCTGTTCCTTCTGTGAAATACCCTTTGATTTCAGCTTGGCCTTCCGGAATATCATTCAAGGGCTTATCGTACAATTGCCCATATGAAGTATCCCGCACCTTATTCAACGTCCCCGATTCTTCAATGGATACGCCGCCAGCTCCCATTTCATGCAAAAAGTTAGAGATCATCTCAATCGCCATTTCCGTCGTTGAGATTGTAATTTCATGCCATTTCATTCCGTTACCCTCCAGTGTGAAAAACTAACATCTATTGTACACTAAACGGCATATATGCACAAAACCCGCAAGCGAAATCTCGCTTGCGGGTTTATCATCCTGCAACTTGGTCTATAAATGCTAGCCTATTGTTACTGCATTGCCGCCAATTTGCTCAATTAGATGCAATGCCCGATCCAGAGTATTCTCATCAACTGTAGCTGTAAGAAGACCGCTCTCTAACAGCCCACTCACTTCGAATGCTCTAAGAGACTGCAGCTTGCGCAACGCTTCCTGAGCCGCTTCTGGACCGCCAAAATTAGCTTGTATCTCGACTTGTTCCATCATAGCGTGCTATTGCTGCTGTGCGCGTTGATCCGCTTCAGCGGCACGCTTAGCAGCTTGCAAATCTGCTTCATCTGCTAACTCTTCAGAAAACTCTACATCTTCGTTTTTTGCTACTGGCAAATTGCCGAAATTTTGTTTTTCCGCATATTCCTTGTTATTATCTGTCATTTAATCATTACAACTCCTTATTCATTCGTTTGATAATCCATCTACTCAAGTAGGATTCCTACTGTACAGTTGAACTATGCATAATAACCACAACGATTCGACTAAGCCGCTCACAAAAAAAAGCATTCCGGGCTACTCGCCGCGGAACGCTTTTTTCATTTTTTCGAAGATAGATTCATGATTCTCAGCACTTTCAGTTGAAACCTCATTGGTCACACCGCCAAATTGGCGAAGTAAATCCTTTTTATCCTCCGAAAGTTTCGTTGGTGTCACTACCGTTACTTTAACATGCTGGTCACCTTGACCATAACCACGAAGCTTCGGTACACCCTTGCCTTTAATTCGGAAATAAGTGCCGGTCTGTGTTCCAGCAGGAATCTTCAACTTGATCTTCTCGGTAAGCGTCGGAATTTCGATCTCATCTCCGAGTGCCGCTTGAACGAATGAAAGCGGAACTTCACAGTAGATATCATCATTTTCACGCTCGAAGAATTCATGTGATTTGACACGAATAACAACATATAGATCTCCCGCTGGACCGCCTCTTAGACCGCCTTCACCTTCGCCAGATAAGCGAATTTGAGCACCGTCATCAACACCTGCAGGAATCTTGAAGTTAATTTTACGCTGTTTTTTCACTTTGCCTGCGCCGTGACAAGTTCCGCATTTTTCCTTGATAACACGTCCAGTGCCGCTGCAGTTCGAGCAAGCACGACGATTGACCATACGGCCAAAAGGTGTATTTTGCACAACTTCTTGTTGTCCGCTGCCCTTACAAACCGTACAGGTCTCCGGCTTCGTTCCAGGTTTTGCTCCTGTACCATGACAAGGATCACAACTTTCAGTACGAGGAATCGTAATTTCCGCTTCCTTGCCGAATACCGCTTCCTTGAACTCGACCGTCATCGTATATTGCAAATCATTGCCGCGTTGTGGTGCGTTAGGATCGCGACGACCACCTCCGCCGCCGAAGAACATATCGAATATATCGCCAAAACCGCCGCCGAAGTCTCCAGCGCCGCCGCCCATTCCTTGATTCGGATCGACATGACCAAATCGGTCATAGGTAGACCGTTTGCCATCATCACTAAGCACATCGTAAGCTTCTTTTACTTCTTTGAACTTAGTTTCAGCATCCGCTTCTTTATTCACATCCGGATGGTACTTACGCGCAAGTTGTCGATACGCCTTTTTCACGTCATCACCGGAAGCATCCTTCCCGACACCAAGCACCTCATAATAATCCCTTTTATCTGCCAACTGATCTCACCTCCACCCATGTTCCGCTCATACTTGTGTATATTCGCAGAAGAAGGTCAAAGACAGGAAGCCCCTGTCTTTGACCCCTCAACCTTTACAAGTTTAAGCCTATTTCTTATCTTCGTCTACTACTTCATAATCTGCATCAACTACGTTATCTTTGCCTTTCGCTTCGCCTTCAGCAGCTTCAGCGCCTTGTTCAGCTTGGGCAGCTTGCTCATATAGCTTCACGGACAACTGTTGAACGATTTCTGTAAGCTCAGCTACAGCAGCATTGATATCTTCAAGGTTGTCTGTTGCAAGCGCAGCAGTAACTTTTTCTTTCGCAGCATTCGCTTTTTCGATTTCAGCAGGGTCAACTTTGTCACCCAAATCTTTAATCGTTTTATCAGCGGAGTAGATCAGTTGGTCAGCATTGTTTTTCGACTCAACAAGCTCGCGGCGTTTGCGATCTTCTTCCGCGTTCAGTTCAGCATCTTTCATCATTTGATCAATTTCTTCTGGGCTCAAGCCGCTTGAAGAAGTGATCGTAATTTTTTGGCTTTTGCCAGTTCCTTTGTCAAGTGCAGATACGTTAACGATACCGTTCGCATCGATATCGAATGTAACTTCGATTTGTGGAACACCGCGCGGAGCGAGTGGAATATCATTAAGTGTGAAGCGGCCAAGCGTTTTGTTGCCATTAGCCATCGAGCGCTCACCTTGCAACACATGAATCTCAACACCCGGTTGATTATCAGCATAAGTGGAATACACTTGTGATTTGCTTGTAGGAATTGTTGTGTTACGATCGATCATCTTCGTAAACACGCCGCCAGCTGTCTCAATGCCAAGAGACAATGGAGTTACATCAAGCAAGACAACGTCTTTAACTTCGCCAGTAAGTACGCCTGCTTGAACAGCTGCGCCAAGAGCAACAACTTCATCAGGGTTAACGCCTTTATGGCCTTCTTTACCGATCAATTTCTTAACAGCGTCTTGTACGGCTGGAATACGTGTCGAACCGCCTACAAGTACGATCTTATCGATTTCATTAGGGGACAAGCCAGAATCGCTTAGCGCTTGACGAGCAGGTCCTAGCGTACGTTCTACAAGTGCTGCTGACAGCTCTTCGAATTTCGCACGAGTCAGGTTCATCTCCAAATGCTGAGGCACTCCGTCAACCATTGTAATAAACGGCAACGAGATTGTAGTCGTCATTACGCCAGAAAGCTCTTTTTTCGCTTTTTCAGCAGCATCTTTCAAACGTTGAACAGCAGCTTTGTCCTTGGAAAGGTCAGCACCTTGTTCTTTTTTGAATTCAGCTACGAGGTGATCGATAATGACTTGGTCAAAATCGTCTCCGCCGAGTTTGTTATCGCCGCTTGTTGCTTTAACTTCGAAGAAGCCATCGCCAAGCTCCAAGATCGATACGTCGAATGTACCGCCGCCAAGGTCAAATACAAGGATCGTTTGATCTTCTGTTTTCTCAAGACCGTAAGCAAGTGCTGCCGCTGTCGGCTCATTGACGATACGAAGAACTTCAAGACCGGCAATTTTACCAGCATCTTTAGTCGCTTGACGTTGGCTGTCATTGAAATAAGCAGGAACCGTAATAACGGCTTGCGTTACCGGTTGGCCAAGGTATGCTTCAGCATCGGATTTCAATTTTTGCAAAATAATAGCGGAAATTTCTTGAGGCGTATAGTCTTTGCCATCAATTGTTTCTTTGTGGTTCGTACCAATATGGCGTTTAATTGAGCTGATCGTACGATCAGGGTTCGTGATTGCTTGGCGTTTTGCTGTTTCACCAACAATACGCTCGCCATCTTTCTTGAAGCCTACAACGGATGGTGTTGTGCGGTTGCCTTCCGGATTCGGAATAACGACGGCTTCGCCGCCCTCCATAACTGCTACGCAAGAGTTTGTTGTACCAAGGTCAATACCAATTACTTTACTCATCGTCAGTTTCCTCCCTATATTTCCTTATCATTTGTTGGTTCTATTTGTCCTGCATTGTATGTGAATGGTTAGGTTAGCCGCTTACTTTAACCATGGCTGGACGCAACACTTTATCCTTAAGGATATAGCCCTTTTGCATTTCCTCCACGATAATGCCTTCCTCATGCTCATCGGATTCCACGGTCATAACCGCTTGATGGAATTCAGGGTTGAACGGTTCACCGACAACCTCCATTGCTTTCAAACCTTCTTGCTGCAATGTTTGATCCAATTGGCGGAATATCATGTCCACACCTTTGGCAAGCGATTCGAAATCACCATTAACGGATGCTGCTGCAACTGCTCGTTCGAAGTTATCGACGACAGGCAACAATTGTTCGATCAACTTCATCGAAGCATACTGAGCCAACTCTTCTTTTTCCTTCATCGTGCGCCGACGGAAATTATCAAAATCCGCTTGGGCACGTAAGTAACGTTGTTGACTCTCCTCCGCTTGTTTCTCTAGCTCAACCAAACGTGGATCCTCTTGCAATTCGGTTTCTTCGACTGTCGACTCCGTTTGCTCGTCAATAACGATTTCTTCAACTGTTTCATTATGTTCTTTACTCACCATATTCACCTCCTTAAAGGTTTTGCGAAGCAAAACCTACTTCGTAAGCATTATCTTAGGTTTTGCGACAGCTACTTCGTAAGCATTATCTTAGGTTTTGCGAAGCAAAACCCACTTCGTAAGCATATTCTTATGTTTCGCCCTTGGTGTCGCCCTTGATGTTGCCCTTAGTGCCGCCCTTGGTGTTGGTTTACCACAACACCCCACGCAATCAAGTTTGCCATAGCCTTTGCGTGATCTTAAAAAGGGTTTTATAGAGTGCCATTAAAGAGAAAAGGGGTGTGCGCTGAAGAGCGAAGCGATCGCCTTTGAAATCGGGAAATCTCAACCAAACATTCATTCAGACAATTCCCGATTTCAACAGCGACGTAAGCGGACACCCCGTTCTCAAGCGAAGCGGCACAATATAATCTCTCTTTTCCAAAACGCAACAGCCTCAGCAAACTTCGGCTATTTATACCAGCGGGCCAAATGCAGCGCCATGTCCTGCGATATAATATCAAGCAAGTTAATCACTTTTCCATATTCCATTCTTGTTGGACCAAGTATCCCTACTGTACCTAGCGATTGTCCGTCAACTGCATAAGTGGCGGTGATCAAGCTGCAATTCGCAATGGCCTCATGATCATTCTCCGTACCTATACGCACTTGTATTCCCGAAGGCAGTGCAGAGAACATCTTCATAATTGTAGGTGTCTCATCCAACAAATCTAGAATGGTCTTCACTTTATCAACATCTTTAAATTCCGGCTGTGTCAGCATATTTGTCGTTCCGCTTAAGAATATACGATGCTCATCATCGCTTTGAAGTGCTTTATCTAGTACAGTCATCACTTCTTCGAAATGATCCACATACTTCTCAAGCTCTTGACCCACTTCACTGTACAGCTTCGATTTCAAACGGACTAATGGAACGCCGACCAGCTTCGTATTCAAAATATTAACGACCTTCTCCATATCCTCCATACTTACGCCTGCCGGAATAGTAATCGTCCGGTTCTCTACATGCCCCGTATTCGTTACAATAATGGCGACCGCTGAAGCTTGATCAAGCGGCACAATATTGAAGTGTTTCAAAGAAGTGCTGAACATTTCGGGACCAAGCAAAATGGACGTATAGTTAGTAAGATTGGACAGAATGCTCGCTGTATGTTGAATCACTTGCTCCATCTGATTCATTTTGTCCGTAAAATAGGAACGGAATTTTGTTAAATCTTTCTCTCTTACTTCATTAATCTTAACAAGATGATCGACGTAATACCGATACCCCTTCGTAGATGGAATACGTCCAGCGGACGTATGCGGCTGCTCAAGGAACCCGAGTTCTTCCAAATCAGCCATCTCATTACGAATCGTCGCAGGACTAAAACCAACATCACCTCTTTTCGAGATGCTTCGTGAACCGACGGGCTCAGCCGAGCGGATATAATCATCCACAATGGCGTTCAATATCATTCGTTGTCGTTCAGTCAACATGATTAATCCCTCCCAAGGTTCTGTTAGTCTGTTCCTGCTAAGTAAGTGTTTAAACTTAGGATATTCGTCTCGTCGTTAGCACTCATTAGTGACGAGTGCTAATCGTTAATACAAAAATACCAAACCCACTTATCCATTGTCAAGTCAGTTCGGCATTTTTAGTACATCAAATTTGTTTGAACACCGCTCGGTGATTCAAGGTACTGCAATTCTATGAAACTATAAACATACTTTTAGCATATTCATTTATTTATTCTTATTTCATTTTTATTCCAATCTAGTTATAATGTCCTATATCAATAGTAGGGGGACAGCACTATGGAAACAACTAAGTCTAAATTTGAATGGAAGCCCATAAATACATTCTTATTGATTGCAATAGTAACTGTTTTTTATGGCTTGATAATAAAATATGTACTATTCAAGAACGTATCTTGGACTAATTCTGGGGAGTTTGGAGATACTTTTGGAGCTTTAAATACTCTGTTCTCTGGACTTGCATTTGCAGGCATAATTACAACTATTCTCATTCAACAAAAACAAATTAAAGATCAAAACGATAATAACAAATTGCAATTTTTGAAAGAAAGACATCAATATTTGATCGGACAGATTAAAGCTTGGCCACAGTACAATAAATTTAATCATAAGAATTTTTTTCAAGCAAATGAAATTGGTTTAACTAAACAAGAGTCTTATCCTAAAATTATCTATAATACTGGTCAAGACTGTACGCATCTTACCGATATGATCAAAACTACAATTGAATTTATTTCCGAGCACTATGTACCCGCAAATCCATACGTTAAACCAGAAACAGAAACTCAAATGTTAATCAATATAATGAAGAACAAGATATCACAAAATGACCTAATCGTATTAGGTATTCATGCTATTCAAAGCAAGGATCAAGACCTTATTGATTATATTAACAAATACTTTTTATTTGAATTTGTTACAAAGGATATCCTATCTAAGTATCCTTTGACTAATACTTTATTTCATTCACATGGTTTTCTCACATGGAATAAGAAGTATAAACCCGACTAACTCGCATTATAGAAATCATTCGTAAATCTCCAAAGCACTTCTAACGTTGAATTTTAACGGAAGAGTGCTTTTTCATTATTTATATTCAGCCTTTTTTCCATAAAAAAACCGCTCCCCATTAGCCAAGTTAATGTCCAATGTGCAAGCGGTCTTATAGATATTAGTTCACCATTTTCAGAACAGCAATTTCATCACAAGCATGCTGCTTGGGACAATTCACGCAGTCTGTCCATACTTTCTCAGGGAATATTTCTTTCTCTACAACGGTAAAGCCATTCCGCTCAAAGAAAGCGACCGCATACGTTAGCGCCATAATCTTCGGAATATGCTGCTCTCTTGCCTGCTCGACTAGAAAATCGACCAGCTTATTGCCGATACCGAAGCCTTTATAGCCTTCCGACATGCCGAGGGAACGAATCTCAACCAAATCTGTGCCTAACCTCGTAAGCGAGCCGCAGCCAACTACGACTTCCTCGACCTCCGCTACGACAAATGTATCAATCTGGCGAAGCAACGTTTCCCGGGTGCGGGGCAGCATAATTCCCTGTTCCGCATAGCCTCTAATTAACTCAAATAATACATCAACATCATCAGGGTTTGCCCGTCTACATACCGCTTTTAAACTATCTGTTGCCTCCATGCTGCATTCGCCTCCACCCGGTGCATATTTAATCTATTGAATAAATATACAGCATGGTGCATGTTTTCACAAGAGGTATTTTTGCTGATTTTTAGCCGTTTATTTCTTCCTCAAGCCCGATAAATGAACCGAATACATCATTGCCAAACAATACGCCTTTATCCGTCAGTTTATAGCTGGTTTCACCCGCTTCTGTGACCCGTTCCAGCAAATCGTCTTTTAGAAGCTTCTCTATAAC
This sequence comes from Pristimantibacillus sp., assembly GCA_048976605.1. Classification (GTDB taxonomy): domain Bacteria; phylum Bacillota; class Bacilli; order Paenibacillales; family Paenibacillaceae; genus Pristimantibacillus. The sequence continues at coordinate 272,798 of JBHGUX010000038.1, forward strand.
AGGACCGAACTTCTGCTCTAATTCTCGTCCTTCAAATTGGTTGGCAAAATCAATATTGCGAACGCCTTTCAGCAGCCGCAATCCAACCATCATGAAATCTTCCATCGCTTCCTGCTCGGAAACCACATTAGTCTCGAGTCTAGGAAGCTTGGTCTTCGTATACTCAATAAAAGGCTGAACACCTTTTACATTTACATGGCGTTTTCTTCCTGCATAACCATGAGCACCGGCGCCCAAACCGTAATAAGGCTCATTCCGCCAATACGTTGAGTTATGACGGCTTTCATAACCTGGTCTAGCAAAATTGCTAATCTCATAATGACCATAACCCGCTTCCTTTAACCGATCCATAAGCAGAAGGAACATTTTATACTCCTCATCTTCATGCGGCAAAGGAAGCTCATCACGCTGATACAGCTTATGGAACAACGTATTCTCCTCAACCTTCAAGCTATAGAGCGAGTAATGAGTAAGATCGAGCGCCAATGCTTTTTTCACGCTATCCTCTAATATCTCTACAGTTTGACCTGGCAGGCCGAACATGAGATCAATGGACATATTCGTGAAACCAGCAGCACGAGCATTATGCAAGCTGCGATATACATCATCCACGCTATGAATGCGTCCGATACGTTCCAATAGAACATTATCAAAGGATTGTACGCCAAAGCTCAGTCGATTCACGCCTCCAGCGAACATCGCCGCAAGCTTCTCAGGATCCGTTGTGCCAGGGTTAGCTTCCATCGTGAATTCTACATCCTCCGCCAATGGAAAATAACGTTTGACCGAGGCCAAAAACCGTTCCATCTGCGGCGGCGTTAGTACAGTAGGTGTCCCACCTCCAACGAATACGGTGTCAATTCTCTCTGGGGGCAGCTCAGCTGCCGTCAGTTGCATTTCACGTTCGAGAGCATCCAAGTATTCATCAACCGGCTGACCCTTCAGTACATACGATGTAAAATCGCAGTAATGACATTTGTTCGTGCAAAAAGGGATATGAATATAAAGCGCCTTCGGCGCTGTTGTTGTCGTTATCGTTGTCACCTGTATTCCTCCCATGCCTTGCTCTTGTCTTACTCTTGTCTTGCTCTTGTCTTACACTTATCCCCCACAAATCACAAAATCGACAGAACTAAGGAGAGCATCGCTCTCCGCTAGTCCTGCCGATGAACTTGTTGCGAGTGAGTTGCAGAGGGGGAGAGGGGTATTTCCTGGAAGAGCTTGCGTCCGCCTTTGTCTGCAATTTGTTACATTTGAATATGATTCAAACAAAGTGCAGACAACAGCGGCTGTAAGGAGATACCCCGTCCCCCCTGCTATACCTCACTCACAAAGGTCATTCGACTTGGACCAAAAGGAGAGCCTCCCTTAATCCTCGTCGATTTTCAGCACCGCCATGAAAGCTTCCTGAGGAACCTCTACGCTGCCGACCTGCTTCATCCGTTTCTTACCTTCCTTCTGCTTATCAAGCAGCTTACGTTTACGGCTGATATCACCGCCGTAACATTTGGCAAGAACGTTTTTACGCATCGCTTTAACCGTCTCACGAGCAATAACCTTTGTTCCGATGGAAGCCTGTATAGGCACCTCGAACATTTGACGCGGAATAAGTTCCTTCATCTTCTGACAAATAATACGACCCCGATTGTATGCACGGTCTCTATGCACGATAACCGACAACGCATCGACTTGCTCATTATTAAGCATGATATCCATTTTGACCAGAGTCGATCTCCGGTAACCGGACACTTCATAATCGAATGAAGCATAGCCTTTCGTGTTCGATTTCAATTGATCGAAGAAATCATATACGATCTCCGAGAGCGGAAGCTGGTAAGTAAGCGTTACGCGATTCGTATCCAAATATTCCATGTTCACGAAATCACCGCGTTTACCTTGACACAGTTCCATAATCGCACCAACATAATCATTCGGTACGATGATCGAAGCTTTCACGAATGGTTCTTCTACATATTCAAGCTTGCCAGCTTCCGGATAGTTGGAAGGATTGTCAATCTCAAGCGTCGTTCCGTTCGTTAGCGTTACACGATAAATAACACTTGGTGCGGTAGTAATAAGCGGAATATTGAATTCGCGCTCAATACGCTCTTGAATGATCTCCATATGAAGAAGTCCCAAGAAGCCGCAACGGAAGCCGAAGCCCAAAGCCGTCGATGTCTCAGGCTCATAGCGTAGAGAGGCGTCATTCAATTCCAGCTTCTCCAGCGCTTCACGCAAATCATTATAGTCCTGTGTCTCAATCGGATACAGACCGCAGAATACCATCGGATTAATCTTGCGGTACCCAGGCAGCGCTTCAGGAGCTTGACGTTTGGCTTCTGTAATAGTATCCCCTACACGGGTATCCTTCACATTCTTAATGCCAGCAACAACAAATCCTACATCGCCAACTGCAAGCTCGTCCACAACTGTCATTCTTGGCTTAAACACGCCAACTTCGATTACATCAAACTCAGCACCAGTTGCCATGAAGCGAATCTTCTTGCCAGCTTGAATGCTGCCGTCCATTACACGTACATACACGATAACCCCTTTATAGGGATCGTAATGCGAGTCAAAAATAAGTGCTTTAAGCGGCTGATCAGGATCACCAGTTGGTGCTGGCACCTTAGCGACAACCTGCTCCAAAATTTCTTTGATGCCAATGCCTGCCTTAGCAGATGCGAGTACTGCTTCGCTCGTATCAAGCCCTATAACATCTTCGATTTCCTGCTTCACTCGCTCTGGTTCAGCACTTGGCAAATCGATTTTATTAATAACCGGAATCATTTCCAGATTGCTCTCCATAGCTAAGTACACATTGGCAAGCGTCTGCGCTTCAATGCCTTGTGCAGCATCTACAACTAGCAATGCCCCTTCACAAGCGGCCATACTGCGTGATACTTCATACGTGAAATCGACATGTCCTGGCGTGTCGATCAGGTTAAGCAAATACTCTTCTCCATCATCCGCTTTGTAAGTCAAACGGACTGCTTGAAGCTTAATTGTTATTCCACGTTCCCGCTCCAGATCCATCTTGTCGAGAACTTGCTCTTGCATCTCACGACTTGTCAATGCTCCGGTGTATTCGAGAATACGGTCCGCAAGCGTAGATTTACCGTGGTCAATATGAGCGATGATTGAAAAATTCCTAATTTTCTTTTGTCGGTCACGAACGTCTGCCATGCCTAACCCCCACACAATCCATTATTGCTACTCATTCCATCTATTATATCAGTTAAGAGGAACACCAGCAATGTTCATTATGGAATGGCTTCATTCTAGTTCGTTACGGAGTCAAATAAGGATACGACGAACCGAATTCCGCCTGTAGTGACGGATTGCAGCATGCCCGCTGTACCGTCCGCCAGTTTGTTAACTGCAGGAACATCCGGATCTCCGCTAACTCCTGGTAAACGCTGACCGCGATTGTTGCGTTCTGCAATTTCCCTAACCTCAGCCAGTTCCTCTTCCAGCTTCGCAATTTTTCGTTCAGCAGCATCGGTTAGACCGGTAGGAGTGTCCTTGACACTTGATGTTACACCCTCCACGGAGGAGTCTGCTTGTTGCGACAAGGAGATGGATGAAGCCCCGCTGCCTTCAATTGGACCATAAATCCGTTCGATGCCTGTCGAAGACATCTCCATCCCATATAAAACAATGAATACCAGCACGCCTCCAAGCACCGTCCATTTCAATGCGCTTCGTTTCATTCTCTCCATCTCCCTTCATCTTCGCTTAAAACCTTCTTATATTTATTAATTAGTTGCCTTGCCAGATACCTTCTCAGCATCCCAATAGATTTCAGCGATTACCTTCGCAAGCGCATCAGCTGTTCGATAAGATTCCTCAAGGGTGTTATCCACACCGCCAATTTCAATCAATACACTATCATCGGCAAGCGACTGATTGTATTCGCCATTGCCATTCGCGGCTGTTTTACCGAATATTCCTCGGGATATGCCCGGGTATTGCTTCTCCAGCAGATCTTGTATTTTAGTAGCGAACGCTTCATTCTTCTGCCAGTCTGGATTTTTGTGGCCAATAATGAAATACACCTGCGCGTAGCTTTTTCCATCGATATCGATCGTTGTATATTTACGTTTCTGGGAATCACGATGAATGTCGAAGAAAAACTTCAATTCCTTGCTGCTGGCTATAGCTTCCGAGACTGTTTTCTTGGAGTACTTATAGGACATAGCCCATTTATAATCTTTAATTGCTGTCGGATAGTCTGTATTAGAATGTATAGCGCCAACTCCTTGTTCTTCAAGCTTGGTCGCCAACCGTTTGCCAACGAGCGTTATATTTTTCGTATCAGAGTTAGGATCCTTCATCTTATCTTTCAGCTCAGGAAACCATGATTCGCGATTATGTGAATGATAGATGAATGCAATCTTTCTTCCATCGGCAGCAGGTTTATCTCCTGGAACGTCTTTAGGCGTCGGGGCGGGCGTTGCGACTACATCCGGCGCATCTGTTTCTCCGTTATCAATCTCTGTCCCTATATCCTCTCCTAGCCCCTCTAAAGGATCATAAGGGATAGGTTCATTATCTTCAGGGCCAACTGAAGTATCCGTCCCCATACCTTTTCGTATTAGAAATGATGAATTAACACCCATACCGGGAATTTCACCGGCAAGCAGGCTTTTTGGATCACTTGGGTTTATGTCGGTCAACACACGCAAGAGAAATCCGCCGATCTGATTGCCGGATATCGCTTCCGCTTCACTGCTGCTTTGGAATGCCGGCATCTCCATTTCTAGCATATCCCCAAAAAAACCGTTTGAAACAGCAGCCGCAAATCCTTTCATAGAGGATACAGGTGTGCTGGAACTGGATTGATGAGCCAACCCCGCCAACCCAATCACAACAAAAAATATCATCGAACACAAAGACAAAACAGCGAATGTTCTGCCGGTTACGAGTAATTGTCGAAGCCGTCTGCTCTCCCGCGTCAAATCCAACAACATAACTCTCCGTTTCATCGTCCCATGTACCTCCTGCTCTCTGCTTTCCGATTCTCTGCTATTAATCTATGAGAGAGCTTGATTTAATAGAACCGACTATACGGATTCTGTTATACCCTTTTGATAGAGTCAGCGATTTAAGAGAGAACTATAAATAACAAGCAGAAACGGCTTCGCCGTCCTTAGGAGGCGAAGCATCGTTTCGCGGTGAAATAGAAGCGTATTTATTAAGCAAAACATATAAATTCTTATATTTTCAAAAAGCCGCCCCGCTGAGCAGACAAATCTGCTAAGGGGGCGGCTCTAAGTTGAATTAGTGCGTATAAGCAGCTACATTGTCCGTATCGACAGCTTCATGAAGCGCTGCATTCAGGCCGCTGGCAATGATGTTCGCGATATCCTCTATGAACTGGTCGATCTCCTTTGGTGTTACAAGCAGATCATGCCCGATTGGATTCAGCACTTCCTTCACAAGCTGGAGCCGCTCATCTTCAGCCATTTTGTTCATCAGACCGAAGATTTGATCATTGTCTCCTTTATTAGCGAGCATGTGCCCACGCATTAATTCGATTGTATTATTGACGATCGTCGAAGCGTACACAACCGTAGGAACACCGATTGCAATTACGGGAATACCTAATATTTCTTTGGTTAGTCCTTTACGTTTATTGCCAATGCCTGATCCTGGATGAATGCCAATGTCAGCGATCTGAATGGTCGTATTCACGCGCTCCAGAGATTTCGAAGCGAGTGCATCAATCGCAATGATGACATCTGGCTTCGTCCGTTCAGCAATCCCTTGAATGATATCACTTGACTCGATACCGGTTATGCCAAGCACTCCTGGTGCGACTGCACTAACGGCTCGATAGCCATCTGCAACTTGATCAGGCATCAGCTCGAAGAAATGACGAGTGACCATGATGTTCTCGACAACAAGCGGACCAAGCGCATCAGGTGTCACATTCCAATTCCCCAATCCCACAATTAATACACGTGCTGTCTTTCCTACTCCTATGCGCTCAAGGAAGGTCTCGAAATGTTTGGCAAAATGCTTCGCTACACGATCCTGCAGGCCGGTATCTTGACTGCGCAAAGCTGGAACTTCAATCGTTAAATATTGCCCCTGCACTTTTCCAATTGCATTCGAACCTTGTTCATTCTGCACATGCAATTGCGTAATCGTAATCCCGTCATCCTCGAACGCTTCAGATTGAATGCCTGGGATTGGGCTTCCTCCGCTAGTCTGCTCAGCTATTTCCTTCGCTTCAAGTGCCAAATCGGTTCTTACGTTATATTGTTGCAGGTCAAGATCCTTCACTGATTTCATTCTCCTTCCTGGGTACCTTCTCACGTTATTGTTTGCAAGGAAAATAATTTCATACTTTGAAATTTGAACAGGTCCAAATCTTTGTCAAGAGAGTCGCTCTTGCTTTTCAAGCATGCGCATGGTAATATATTTTAAGTTGTGTTACCTAGATTAACACTAGTCTATACTTATGTTTCCTTACGCAAATCTTGTAGGAGGTGAAACTCGATGCCAAACATTAAATCTGCAATTAAACGCGTCAAAACTAGCGAAAAACGCCGTGCTTTGAACGCTTCCCAAAAATCCGCGCTTCGTACGGCTGTTAAGTCTGCTGACCAAGCTATCGCTGGCACTGATGTAGAAGTTGCTAAAGCAGCTCTCGTCCTTGCAACGAAAAAATTGGACAAAGCGGTTACAAAAGGCCTGATTCATAAAAATGCGGCTTCCCGCAAAAAATCTCGTCTTGCTAAAAAGCTTAACGCTCTTTCAGCACAAGCTTAGTCCACTTCATTAAAACGGCTTCACTTCTCGGTATTAATCGAAAAGTGAAGCCGTTTTTTTGTTGAGTTAAAATGTTATCCCTTGCTAATTCACTCCTTATTTCATCAGGCGCTGCGTTCACTGCCGAGCGACAATAAATACAGCTCAAGTCCGAGTGTCTTATCAATGGCTCCGGTCTTCATCCGATAGTCTAAGTCGGCAATACGAGCGAGCAATTCACCTAATCGCTTGACTGTAAACTTCCGACATTTCTCTGTAGCCAACTTGACCGCATATGGATGCAGCCCAAGCTGACCTGCCATCTGCTGTGGAGAATACCGATGCTGCTCAAGCTCCTTAATCTGCAGCATAATACGCAATTGTCTAGCAATCAGTGCAGCAATTTTAATCGGCTCTTCACGCCTTATGAGTAACGCTCTGTATAATCGAAGCGCTCGATCTACCTGCAGCTCCGCAATCGCGTCTACAAGCGCGAAGACATCCTCTTCGACCGTAGATTCAGTAAGAAGCTCTGTTTCCGCTGTACCGATCGTACCGCCTTCGCCTGCATGCAGACAAAGCTTGTCCACTTCAAGCGCGAGCTGCTGCATATGTGCGCCAACTCTAGCTAGCAGTAGATCGGCTGCTTCAGCCGTCATTGTGCGCTTCTGTTCTGCAGCATGTCTAACCACCCAGTGCTTTAATTCCGAAGCATCAAGCTCTTGGAAGGCAATGAGTGCATTTCTGTCTTTCAAAAGTTTTACCAGTTTGCGGCGTTCATCCAGCTTCTCCGCATGAACAATAAATAACATAACAGTCGTTTCCGAAGGAATGTCCAAATATTGCTGCAAACGATCCGTCTTATGATCAAGCTTGCCGCCCTCTTTACCTCCCGCAGCGAATACAGCCGAATCTCGAACAATGACCAGCTTACGCTCAACGAAGAACGGCAACGTCTCCGCTTCAAGTGCCGCTTCCTCAATTAACGTCTCAGAGGTATCAAATTTAACAATGCCAAGTTCTCTCTCATCAGGCGAGAACATCGCCTCAATGAGTGCGTTAGTAAATTGCTCTATCCGATAGCGATCCTTCCCGTACAATACATACGCCGGGCGGAATCTGCGACCCTTTATTTCCTTTAAGGCTTCCTTCGCATCCATCCGTGCACCTCACTCCTTATTTGAACGGCAACAAAGGGATGAGCCTTGTAAGGCTACATCCCTTTGTCCCTGAACATCTATATAAACATTGGCAGGCAGGTCCATGGTACCGCGCTGCGAATGGTCATACGACGATCAAGGCTTCGTCGCAGACTTTCCTGTTCCTATACTCTATGCGAATGGGGTGGAAAGTGTGCGAATACCTGCGGCAATTCGACCTTATTCAGGCACTGCTTTTGATTCTTTAAATGTAGCTGTGTCAATTACGAAGTTTTCTATACTGCTCTGGCCCATATGAATTTCATAAGAAAGCTTCTTGTTGTCTTCGGACCAAGTCAGGTTCGTGATTTTACCATTTTTACGTGATTCAAACAATACATCGGTACTATCGGTTTTGAATAGACGAATGACGTAGCCAGATACTTGAGCTGTATACACCCCATCAGTTGAAACAACTTCAATCGGTGCAGGACCCCCTGTAACACCCATAGCTGCTCCATCCGTGCTTTCATCACTTTCCGATTTAGAGGTGTATACTGTTTCTTTCTCTATGTCTTCTGAGTTGAGTGAATTTTTCTTCGCTGTAGGTGAAGCAGCCGCTCCTTCTTGTGCCCCATCAGTAGGAGATTCTTCCGATAATGACTCAACATTCACTTCCCCTGACCTGGAAGAGTCAGCAGCGAAAGGCTGAACGTCGGCATTATTCAAATCAAATGCAGAGGCCTCTTGTGGTGACGATTCATTAGCGGCAGACATTTTGGATGCACTGTCATTAGACGAATTACTTTGAAAGAGCCCTGAATTATACGAGAAAATGAATAATCCTGCTACAACACTGGCAGCGACGATGCCGCTTAATGTTCTGAAAGCCGACCAATTGCGTGCGGGCTTCTTTCTACGTGATATTTGTTGCTCCTGCGTATCCTCTGTGGAAGCCGCATCGGATTTTTGTTGCGGATGCAGTTGTTCAAGCTGCGGCAATATAGCGTCGACCAGGCTATAGCTAGGCATAACTCTAGGTAGATTTTCGAGCTCGACGGATAGCATTTTAAGCCGTTCAAACATTGCAGCGCAGTCCGGACAATGCCTTGTATGCTTCAGCAATACCTCGTGCTCTTGTTCATCAAGATCGCCGTCTAGCTGCCTATGCATGTATTCAATCACCTCTTGGCATGTCATCCCCGGACACCACCTTTCTGATAATCATGAAGTAACGTTTGAAGTTGCTGCCTAGCTCGGAATAAGTAGGATTTCACCGTATTTAGAGGCAAATCGAGTGAATCGGCAATTTCGTTATAGGAGAAATCCTGCAAATAACGAAGTACAACGACTGCTCTATGATGCTCAGGAAGTTTGTCGATCGCGTTCCTGATGTCTTTAACCACATAAGCAGACATCACTTCATCCTCCACGTTCTGTTTCTCCTTGAACACCATCTCATGCTCATCTATCGATACGGTTGGCTTGCTTCTTCTAAACTTATCTATACATATATTTGTTACTATTCGTTGTACCCATGTCTTGAACTGTGCCTTCTCTTCATATGAATCAATTTTGGTATAAATGCGAATCAATGCTTCCTGCGCTGCATCCATCGCATCCTGCTCATTGTTCAATATATAATAGGCTGTCCGATACACATGAGTTTCAATCTCGCGCAATAGAGTAATCAAAGCATCGCGATCTCCCGATTGGGCGGCTCTAATAAGATCCGGCTCCACCACGAAGGATCCCCCTCTCTTGCAACCTCTTTGACGAGCAGGTTGCATTAAATGTTGCAACTCATGAAAGAAAATTCACTTTACTTTTTATTAGTTAAAATATGGCATGAATTGTTTTCGTTATCGATTGAAAATATAAAAACTCCACATTAAAGGATAACAAAAAAACGGAACTCCGTATATAGGGAGTTCCGTTTTTCCAATAACAATTCGACAATAAAAAGTTAGTCTTCTTTTACAGTTCGAACATATAGACCTTCGCGAGAAACTTTATAGCTAACCTCACCATTCTGATCCGTGCGAAGCAGTTCTGATTTTGCGGTTTCAAGTCGACCTATAACATCAGGATGCGGATGTCCGTATGTATTCGTTGCACCTACTGATACGACTGCGTTGAATGGTTTCCAGCGATTAAGCCAGTCTGCAGAAGTGGAATAACGACTGCCATGATGAGCGATTTTGAGCACATCAGCATAGCCGCAACATGCAGTTGTTGAGGAATGATACGGCCACAAACGATTGATCGAAGTTTCAGTGGCTTTGCCAATATCTCCAGTCAACAGAAAAGTGTGTTCATACATTTGAAGATGGAGGACTACGCTGCTTTCATTCTGATCCTCCATTTCAGAAACTTCCTCCTCATCCTGTTGTTCATCTATTTCCACTTGTGGTGCTTTAGGCCAAAGAACCGTAAGCTCCGTGTTGCTATCAACCATCCATTGTTGACCTGCTTCTGCTCGGTACAAAGGAATATGAAGTTCAACAGCTTGGCGAAGCAAATCCTCCGCGTCATCCACATATTTGATGCTGCCGTTCCATAAGATTTTTTTGACCGGAATGGTATCCATTATTGCCTTAAGTCCTCTTATATGGTCGCTATCCAAATGCGAGATGACGAGCAGATCGATTTCATGGACGCCTCTTTTCATCAGTAAAGGAACGATGACTTTCCTTCCTACCTCAAAAGGATCACTGCGCTCCTTCCATTCCTCTCCCGGTTTACGGAAAGATAAAGTTCCGCCCCCGTCGATTAAAATTCTTTTGCCGCCTGGCGTTCGAATATAGATGGCATCGCCCTGTCCGACATCCAGTATATGTACCTTGCCAATATGATCAAACCGATCAGGATAGTAAGCGTATAGCAATAACATAACAATGGCCGTGCAACTAGCCGTCATAGCTATACGGAAGTAAATTCTACTGCCGTTTCTATGTGAAGGAGGGCTCCCCCATAAGGGTACAGTTGCCGGATCATTCCCTCCAAGCGGCAACGTTTCCTCCAATTCCTCTCTGGCGTCCAGCATCGCTATCCGCTCTGATCGATCAGGCAGCAGCCGAAAGAAAACAGCGAACAGCATATACCAAACTACAATCCACCAAAGCGGCGGGGTTGCCCATATTGTTCGCAATGCTTCTACTTGAGATAATTTCTCTACGAATAGAAATGTCCAGTCGTTAGCGTACACGCTTACCGATGCGAGGAGCTTGCCGCCTAGCGGCCACAGAGCACCGATGCCGAGCGCGATGGCTCCAATCGGCATGACAATAAAGCTGATGAAGGGTACAAGAAAGAAATTAGCAGGCAACGACAACAAATGAAATTGATTAAAGTAGTAGATCGATACGGGAAAAGAAGCTGCTTGAGCCACCAGCGTAACTGCAAGCAAATCGAGCAATGCTTTTCCTTTGCGCCATGGCGGCATTGCTTTGCGTACTGGCGGGACACCTAGTATAAGACCAGCTGTGACGATAAAAGACAGCTGGAAGCTAACATCGCCGATATAGAATGGATCCCATATAAGCATCAATACAGCTGCCGCTGCCAATATATGCAGACCATCCTTGAGCTTGTCCATTCGCGCAGCAAGCAGAGCGAGCACAGCCATGATTCCTGCGCGAAGGACGGAAGGCGATGCTCCGGACAGCATGACATAGAACGGCACAGCCAGCATCAGCGTGACGAGTATTCTCTCGCGCGTCATCCGCAGGAAGCGCAGCACGGCACCGAGCACGTAGATAAATACGGCAACGTGCAGACCTGATATAGCCAATATATGCGTAAGGCCAAGCCGCGAAAATTGCTGGAACTGCTCGGGGTCAAGGTCCTCGCGGATGCCGAGGACGAGACCCTTCATGTATCCGGACTGTTCGGACGGATACATCTTGTCCATATAATCAGTATTTTCCATCCGTCCAAAATGAGTACCATTCTGTATCAAATAGTTAGGAAATACGCGGCTTTTAATTGTCTAGCCTGTTAAATCTAATCTATCGAATCTAATGCCGTATTATTGCGTTTTGTGGGGAATGTGTGGGAAGATCGATATTCGTTTTTGATCTACCCACACAGTACAAATTTGACAGTACTATTTCTTCAAATCCACTCGCTTTTTCTTTCCGTCCCATTTCACCGTAGCACCAAACGTCTCAGCTACTGAACGAACCGGTACATACGTTATACCAGCCTTATCGTCATACAAGCCATCAACGATCTTAACACCGTTTACATACACTTCTGCTTTTTCCATCTCGCGCTCCTTCTCCCCAGTCAGCTTAATAGCGACTAATTTCTTAAAAGCTTCCCAACCTGTCCACTTACCGTTATCGTACATAAGCCTTGGACAAATTTTTCGGCTCCAATCAAAATGCCGGCGCAGTCGATCAACACCCCAACCACGAGCACGCAGCATACCAGCAACGAGCTCTGCCGCATTATCAAGCGTCTTGTCATAGTCGCCACTCTCGCAAATCTCGACATGTATTGATGTTCTGTTTCCGCTTTTCAATCCGCTGCCATCTCCTGCTGCCCAAGCATTTTCATTTACTGGTAGACACTCGATTGCTTCTTTCTCATCAACGACAATATGAAAGGAAGCTTGCCGATCGTTACCAGTTCTCGTGAGATTGTCACGCTCGTTACGTGCAGTGCTATCTCGGTTCCCAGTATTGTGGACGGTGATTGTCCCTGCATTCATATGGTAAGCTGGACGACGGTTACACGGCGTGTTCTTCGGAATGTGGTCAACAATGTATTTAAACGACATCCTTATCTCCTCCTACGTTACCTCCACGATCAGCTGCACGTTGAATTTTCTTTTCAAGCTCAGAGCCAACCCATTTGAGAACAGCTTCTAGCACCGTGAGCGGCAGCCAGTCTCCCCACCCTGCTCGGATAGCATTGGCGGTCATGGATTTAATAATGTGATATAAGAGACCAGCCGTAAAAGCACCAAACACGATACCTGGTACACTAAACACCTGGTCTAATAAATGTCCGCCAGCTGGAAGCAGAAGCATGAAGAACGATCTGAACACGCCATCGATACCGTACTTGCTAGCGTAACTATTGTCTTTGTTAGCTGCTCGAACACCGCTGATCCAGTCCATAACGAGGAAAAATAGTAAGGCAACCATTGCTGTGACCACCGCTTCACCTGCTCCGTAAAAGAATTCAAAAACAGGCACTAATACCGCCCCGACTGTTGCCCAAACACCTTGTTCTAGTTTCATTGATATTTCCTCCTCAAATAAATAAGCCCCGCATAAGCGGAGCTCATTTTGATTGCGTATTTGCTTGTGCCGCAAACCGATTCATACGCTCTTGCATCTGTCTTAACGTTTCTCGCTTTTCCGCTGCAGGAATCGTCCTGTCCGCTTCGATAACACGCATCTGCTTCCTGATGTCGCTGATCGCATCTTGTACCTTACTGAGATATTTACGTAGCCCATCATTGTAATCATCTGGCAACTCACCTGTTACGCTAAAATCTGTTTTCGCCTGATCTAGCTCACTCTTTTTATCATAAAAGCGATTCATGATATCGTTGGAGTAAACAGGATCAACCGTCATCTGCTGAGCAAGTGAGCTTCCGAGCGCCTGCAGCGGATTATCTCCAGCACCCGGCGTAAGCATTGGTAAGCCTACTTGACCGAGAACACCGCTGTACTGCTTAATCAGATAATCAAGTTTTTTCGGAGATGTACCTGTGTTCTCCCCGATCCACTTAGACAGCGAACTAGTCCTCGCATCTGATTGCAGCTCCGGTGACAATCTTTCCAAGTATGCTGGTACGATAGGAGAGCCTGCAAAGTTTTGGTTAGCTTGGATATCAGCAATAGGTCCGAATATAGTGTCGCCAGTTGCTCCAGCTAAGCGATCCGTGATACCGCCGCTCTTCGCTGCCCCTTGTATACCGGGAACAAGAAAGGTCGATCGGATCTGATCAGCGAAGTCAGCGAATGCCTTCGGATCTTGCTTCGCAAATAGATCCATCAACCGTTCGGGAATATCTGCGAACACCGTACCGATCTCTTTCGGCTTGGCAATCTTGATGAACGTTCCCTCTTTGGCTGGATTCGGGAATAAGTAAAAGTTGTCCTTCGTCCGCCGGCTAACCTTTTCATAGTCTGGATTATCATAGTTGATCGCATAGGCGACCATCGCTGGTATGCTGACTGCCATAGCCGATTTAACCAGCGCCTGAGTCGGATTATCTTTATACATACGTGCGAACTTATCTAGTCCTTGAACCGCAGCGTTGAAGTATGGGAATATCTTATCGAGTTCCTTTGCAACAGAACCTCTGCGTTTGAAGTTTACGGTTACGTCCTGAGCCTGGAATAAGCCGCTCACTTTATCGTCACCTAGGCGTTTAAACTCGGCTAGACGTGGTGCACTCTCCACGGCATTCATGGCATTTTGCAAAGCATCATAAGCACGCGGTACTGCACCCGAAAGCTTATTCCGTTGTGGAAGGATCTGCCGTTTACTCTGTGAGAGCAGGTTCCGGTCAGCCGCCACCGAAGATGAGTGACCACCACCTACATTCAAAAAGTCTTGAAACAACTTTCCGTTCGTTGCAATTTCGTATGCGGATTGAACCAGGTCTGCCATAAAGACAAGTGGGTTGTTGGTTGTCTTCGATGCGTTGTATGCTGAAGGGATATCTCGCCATAGGTTACGTGCCAAGCTGAACACTGGATTGGCTCCGGTCGTAAGCGTCTTGAACGTTTGCGTAATCTTGCCAGCGATCTGCATAACAATATTGCTGCTATCGGGTCCCATAGCCATTATGGCATTGAGTAAGGCTTTATCATTCACCTGTACATAGACAGGTTCACCATCCACCATAACGCGAACAACATTATCCTTATCGAGACCGGTCTGCGTTGCCTTACGATAGCTGGCGTCAAAGTCATTGGTGAGGTTAGCGATCAGACCGTCGATACCGTCCTCACCTAACGTTGCATTGATCTCTTTCAGAGACTGTGCTGACATTGCCTGATTCTCCGGCACAAGTTCCATAAAGTCAGCCAGTGCATCCGGATCCCTCTGCAAGTTCTTAACGACAGTCTGCATAACCTCATTCCGCTTAGCCGCTTTAACGAAGGCATCAACGTTCTCGATCATCGACTCAATAGGACTGATGATCTTTCGTTGGGAGCCGCCTTTCTGGTACTTCTTAACCTGAGCATTCTGACCGCCGAATCCTTTGCTCGCTTTACCTTTACCGCCGTTACCTTTCTCCATCTCAGAGAAAAACCGTTTATTCGGAACGTAAGTAGGGTTCTCATCCATAAACGCCTGAGCTCGAACATCAGTCAACATGCCCGTTTCGACGAGCCATTTCTCAACCATGTTGCGCTGGAACTGATAAACCTCATCAGCCATTTCCTTAAACTGCGGATACCGTTGTTCGTAAGCAGCTACTTTCGATGCACCGCTCTCCGGAGTCCAATTCAGTTCATCACGGAAGACTTTCTCGTTACGACCAGCACGTGTAATAGCATGCTTGTTAAGAAGATAATCTTCAAAGTCGACGTAAGAGTTTTTCTTGTTCGGCAGGCGAGATAGTATTTCTTTCAATGATTTACTACCTGGTATTATGTTACCTGTGCTGTCGACTTGTCCGGCTGTAAGGATCTGACGAGCAATCACATCTGCACCACGAGTGTTCAGTGCTTGTGTATGGGCACGATCAGCTGTTTCAAGAGGTCCATCAATAGCCCGTTCTACAGCTTTATCAAATTGATTAATCGGGTGCAGGTCGTCTACCATCTTCGTATATGCTTGATCGGATAACACGTTAAGCGGTAGCCTTTCTTTATTCGCTCTCGTAACGAGCTGTGACTTCGTATCTGTCGATACGTTGTCGTAAGCCTTTGCCTTACCACCAAATGCTGATACGCCTAGAATTGACGAGCTAGGCTCTGTCGGGAGCTGCATCGGTGTAATCTCCGGTGCTGTTGGCAGAGCATCCGAAACAATAGCTGGATCTGCTTTTCGTATCGGACCGGATATCTCTCTTGTAAACGAATTTTCGCTCACGCTTAATGGTGTTTCCGTAATGTTGATTGCTGGGTCCATTTCACGCAAAGAACGTGTAATCTGATCACGAACACCCTTTAACACTTCCATCGACTCATCAAAACCATTTTGGGTTTTCCATGATGGCACGACACCCTGCTCATCGTTAAATCCATTATCGACACGACTCTTTGCAAGCTCATACAGGTCTTTATTCGTAGGCTTCCTGCCGTTGACCTTCCCGAACTCCTGATACCAAACAGGATTATTAGACTGCCACCCATAACGTCCGGTAACCTCACCATCTACATTACGAATGATGCCTCCTGGTGCTTTCCCCTGCCCCATCGATGATTTTAAATATTGATACTCTTCGACAATCGCACGATCGTACCCGCTTTGAATCTGTCGAATTTCATCGTCGATAACCTTTAAATCACCACGAGTTTGTGCGACGTTATTATTTCTTGTCACCGAATGTGATGAAGGCTCGGGCAACTCGAACGTGTATTCAGGCGAGATAACATCTGCTGTCTGAGCAGTGTTCACATTTCCTCTTTGCCTAGGAGCTGGAAGGGCTAATGTATCAGTTGCGGCTACGGGAGCTGGACGGTATTTACTCATGATTTTCTGAGCAACTTTACCGATACCTAACACACCAGCAACGCCAACGCCTCCAAGAGATGAGGAAATTCCTACATCCAAAGCACGATCCGCTAGTGACTGGTCATTGCGACCAGTTGCGACTTCACCGCCCTCAATTCCCACACCGAGAACAGCTCCTGCAGCAGCACCACGACCCATGTTACGGAGTAAGGTGGTCCCTGCCTTGAGTTTCCCGGCAGGTAAAAAGACACCGCCTGCAAACTGTCCGACTTTACCTGCTCCTGTCTGTGTTGCACCTTCTGCACGTTCTGGGAGCCCCATCATACGATCAGTGTAAGAGGAAACGCCGAGAGTAGCGGTATCACCTGCACCGCGGATAAAGTTAGTCACCGGATTGTTGTCGGTCAGCCCTGGTATTTCTGTAGCTTTGACCCCCTGCCCGATCTGTTCGATGATCGGTGTACCTTGGCGGGCTTTATCCACGATTGAACCGGCAACTGGTGCGGGCATTTTACTCACCAAACTATCGGGAATAATAGCATCGGCTACTTTATTGGTGATGGTCGCAAGCTTTGAGAGTGGTGATTTCTTAGCCGCCTCTTGACGCCTTGCCTTCACCGCATCCGCTTCAGCACTAAACCGAGTAGCATTACCCACCTGTTGCTCGAAGGTAGGTAATGCGATTGGTCCTGTGACTTTCGGAGATACGGTAGTTTGTGCTGCGCTCAATTGATCGAAGGCATTCGGCACACTAGGTAGTTGCGTAAAAGATGTGCCAACAGTAAGAGCTGATTCCGGATTACGGTTTCGAATACCAGCATATTTGCTCGATGCTGCTGCTGTCTGCGCCGGTTGATTGTAAACACCGGAAAGGACACGTTGTTTCGCTTCCGCTCCACGCTGCTGTCTGTTCTTCCTAACCTCGTCGTATTTAGAAGCCACGTTATCCCCTCCAGTTTGTCATGACCTTGGTTACATAGTTCTGAGTTTCTTTCGGTGCATGTGAAGCAATCGCAGACCAGTTTTTACCATATTTCTTAATCGCTTTGTCCATATTGCCAGGACCCCAATTATAGGCTGCGAGTGCCAATTGCTCATCACCGTATTTACTGATCATCTGGCTGATGTACTTGGTTCCGGCATTCACGTTTTGCGCTGGGTCATTAACGTTGGTTACGCCTAGACTGCTCGCGGTACCTGGCATAAGTTGCATCAAGCCGCCAGCGCCTGCACTAGATTTCGCTTTGGCATTCCATGCGCTCTCCTGTTTAATGATCGAGGCAATTAACCCTTCATCGACGTTATTGTATTTACTAGCCGCCGAGGTAACGATGCTCTGATAGTTTGACGGTATGTTAACAGAGCTCGTTACTTTCCCGACGTTACGCCGTATTTCTTGCCCCATACATCAAGCTCGTCCTTCGATAATCCCAGCATAGCTAACAGCTGATCCGTCTGCTGATCCGGCAGACCAGAATCGATTGCAGATAAGTACATCTTCTCTCTTGTTGCTGCATCTTTCGGTAGGCTCTTAGGTCCAGAAGCGGTACCGAATTGATCCACGGTTTGAGTCATATACAGATTACTTAGCGCATCATATACTTGGTTCGGGCTCATGCCGTCATAACTGGCAGCCGAGCCCCCTGCGCTTGCCATGTCGAAGTCTAACCCAGCCCATTGCCTTGCTGAGGTGTCGCTGAACTCCAACTGAGAAAGCGCAAGACGAGCTTGATCCAGTGACAATTGTCCGTCCTGGTAAGCTTGCTGGATAGCAGCCTGTTGGGTACGGAAGCTATTATCCGTTGCACGTTGCGCCTCATTCGCCGCAAACGATTGACCCGCAAGGTTAAGCGGTGTTTGACCATTTCCCGCTTGTGCAAACAGATTACCCCAGTTTGATGTCGGCGTGACTAACTTACCTGTCGAGTCCCCAACGGCAAGAGCAGCGTTAAGATTTGCCTGTCTGTTTGCGGAATCTAATGCTTGACCGTCTAGTGTTCTAGCCCCGGCACCGCCGATATTACCCATAGCTGTATTTGCATTAATATTCGCACCAAACAATGATGGATCAACACCAAGTCCTCTAAGCGCAGCACGGTAGGCGTCCGCCTGTTGGCTTAACCCTGTACGAGCTTCCGCTGTAATATCAGTTGCCTCGGCTTGTTGCTTAAGCCCGATAATCGCATCCATATAATTACGAGCTTCACCTGATAGATAGTTGCCTGTAACCTGTGACTCAGCCAAAGGATTCGAGAAGTCCTGTTGATTCTGCAAACCATATAGATTTGCAAGGTTAGAGAGCCTATCCTGTCCAGCACCATAGTTCGCTTGCTGTACCTGCAGATCACGATTAGCGTTGTCGGCGTAGCGTTGATACGCTTGGCCGATCAGCTGAGGGAGTACTTCATTAGATACACGCCCCATCTCCTTCGCCCCGATTTGATTGGCAACCGTCTCTGAATAAGACGACTTGCCTTGACCTGTTGCTCGAAGTCTAGCATTTGTATCGGCTTGCTGCTGTCCGATGTTATCTCTTGCAGAAGCAAGCGCAGCTTGATAGGCCGGGTCAGTATTGTAATCGTAGTTAAAGGCTTCTGGCGCTTTGAACTGGAATGGATCCGCATTAGATATACCCGCCATCGTGTTCAACGTTTGATTTGTCCGGCTTGTTGGTTGTATCACTTGTGGCTTTACCGTACTGACTGTTGATGGTGTAGACACAGCAGGCGTACTAGCTTTAGACTGAGTAACACTCTGCTTAACGCTATTCAGTGCTGGTACATACGAGCTTTTCGACAGCTCTGATTTTGCCCAGTTTTGCTGTTCTACGTTTGCTTTGCCGCCTGTAGCCGTTTTACCTGCCACCATATTCGTTAAATAGGAATTCTGATTCTGATCGATCTTCTTCTTCTTTGTTGTTGTTGCCAAAGGGCTCCACCTCCTCTTTTTATGGCGTTAATGGCGTTAATGCTTTTATTTGCCGTTCCAGTCTCGATACAGTCGTAGACAAGAACTCCATATCTTTCGCTTGCGCAGCTACGATGTTAGCTAACTGCTCTACATAATTGCGCAATACGCCGACATCATTTGTATCTGGTGGAGCTTCCAGCCGTGACGGTGCTTGTGTGACTTGCGCCATTCTCCATCATCTCCTTTTAATAAAGTGGCATTTGTCTTGTTGAGCGGGTGAGTTCATTTATGCGAGCCCAGCCTGTTCCCTGTATTTTGACACGAACCCAATTTTCAAGTGCGTATTTACTAACAGGCACGATCACTCGTTGTACACCTATGCCAGTACCGTTGACAGTTTGTACAAGTTCCCAATCAGAGTCGCCTTTAACCGATCGGGAGAGATATACATTAAGACTGCTGCCAGCTGCTAACTCAACAACCGCCCACATCTTGTACCAGCGACTCTTCTGAGAAGCAGCTTGATTGTTGAAAGGCTTCGTCGTGGCATGCCAATTAATGGGTGTCCCTGCATCGGTTGATCCACCAAGCTTGACCACACGACCTTGGGCATCACCGATATAGAAATCCCCTCCCATTTGTGCGAAACATGTCGCTCGGATCCCTTTCCATACACTCCAAGATGCTACCCCTTCGCGCGGATCGTATACAAGAAGCGAATCACCCACGCTGAAATAGAGGTTCGAACCGTCTGACCCTGCTGCGCTGTCTGTATCAACGGTATAGGGGTAGTTGCTCACGACCTCAGAGAAGTTCTTTGACGGGAGCAAGCCTCCAGCGTATTGATAAATGCCGGACTTATGCAGGAAGCGCATTATACCTTCTTGCGTCACAACGGACTGGTTATTCGAGAATCCTAAATCCTCTGTAACTGAACGGTCAGAGAAATCCGACGGAACGCCGCCGTAAAGCTCTCTGATCTCATTCGGTAATCCGATTGTCAGTTTAGTAAGCCCACCAGATAGCGCATTGATCAATCCACCACGACTACTCTCGATGTCCTTTCTGTAGGAGTCCTCATCCGTACCTCCAAATAAATCCCACACCTCTGGCTGATCAAGAGCACAAGATTGAATCTCTTTATTAATGGCGACCCATAGGCGGTTCTGATAGGTCGTTACAAAGTTTGAGCCTAGCGGTGATTTCGCAATCGATATAGCTGTACTCCCGTTGTATCTGTACAGTCCCCCCATACCGTTACATCCTATGAGATTAACCTGCGGGTAGCTTCCCTGGAAGTTGGTGAACGACCACATCCGATTAACCGCTTCAGGGTCCGTGCTGGAGTAAGTAAATATTGGAGCCGACCATGCTGATCCACTCCATACGCGCCAAGTACCGTCGTTGAATGCCCCTATCAGCTTTTTATCTTCCCATACCCCCAACCCTGTGCATTTAGTGCCTATCGGCGTACCGAGAACGGTATAGCCCTCACGGACTGATGCAGCAGGGTAATCTCGACTACACATGTTGGACGAGTCAGAGAAAAAACTGTCAGGGATGGATAGAGGATCAAAAGTATTTAGCCCTTTAAACTCTCGTACCGTCGATGCTGCTATGCCACCCAGAGGTTGAGCTTGCGGTATCGGGTATTGAATTGTTCTCACCGCTTTCACTCCTTCTGATAGTTCTGTGCCGCTACGTTCCATGCTGCCTTATACTGCGCATCATAGTTAGCGGCTTTAGCTGCATCATCTTGCGTATTAGCGATCCAAGCGGCTAGCGCCGGGATATACGTCCACTGGTATTCCTCTGGTGCATCCGGTACAGCACTCAGATTGCCACTCGTGAACGTCTTTGTCGCTAATCTGTGGTAACGAACAATCCCCTGCAAGCCGTTTTGATACGGTGCAGGGGATAGCGTTAGACTATGGGTTAAATCCTCATAAGAGAAAGTGTTCTGTAGTGGTGCAACATCATCGGTTTGTAAGTCGCGGTATTTCAGAATTCCGACATCAACTAGATCGATGTTCTTCGCTCTCACATCGCTCTGCAGCGTGTAATCGGTTAGTCCAGCGGTCGCTGTAAATCGGGCAACCTTCGGAATCTTTACTGCGTTGAAGAAGTCCTGATTGATTTGATTCAACCATACGACTTTATCTGCTACAGCTAAAACGTTAGGAACGAGAATATCTGCTTCTGTGATTATCTCTTGAATAGTCAGCATCTTAAACTACCTCCTTTCTTATTGCTACGAACGGTTCTCTGATAAATAAAAAAAAGATCAACATTATTGCATGCTGATCTTTCTGCTTATTTATTTATTTCTATATTGTAGATTCTCTTTAGATCTTTCGCTGTAATAAACTCATGTTTACGAAAAAACGGACGAGCGCTATCGTCTTTAATTTTTATGGGTTCACCATTCTTCAATCTTATGTCCGCGGTATATGATAGGTACTGCATGCCGTCCCACGCTTCATCCACTTCTTGTTCAAATGATTCTACTACACCTATCATATCTTCATTAATTTTTCCATCTTTATCAAATATATCTTTTGTATAAACGTATACTTTATCATTGACGTTACAGTCAATCCGTTCTGAGTATGATGTATATCCCATCTCCATCGTTCCTCCAATTCGGAAAAATTTATAACTTCATTATAGATTATTTCCTATTGGTTTCCAAGTGGTAAATGGAAAAACTGAATTTAAGAAGTTCCTTGTTCGTTATTCGAATAGAAAGTTGGATCGGTCTCTTTCGGTGGAATTGCCGATCCTCGGACAATCATGCAATGTTTCACTTTACCCTTAATTCCAAGGCCGCCAGTTCCAAAAAATAAAGTGTTTATATTTAATACTTCCGGACCATTAAAAATAGACTGGATTTGCTTTCCATTGAAATATAAAGAATATATCTTCCCTACCTTTTGAATAACGTAGTTGTTATACGTCCCAAGTAAAGGTGTTATATCCTCTGTTTCTGTTAATTTAACGGTCACTGTTCCGCTTGGATCAGCTATGTTGATCGTGCTTTGTGTTAGGTAGTAAAAAACGAAATCACGGGTTACGTCACCATCGTAAGATGTAAATAATCCGCCGACATTTGTTGGAATTGTAAATAAACAAGTCACTGAAATGGTTGCATCGCCATCGAGAGTGATATCCTTACTAAGCTTATAACCAGAACTTCCGTTAAGTGATGCATACGTAGAAACAACAGGTGTCCCAATACCCGTAAGAGTGACGTCACCAGTTACAGCCCCGTTCCTAAAATCCCACGCATATCTTCCGTCTGCAGCGGTCGCTGCTTCAGGGTATGGTTCTGCTTCCAAAACAGGAGTAATGTTCTGGCTTAATAATTTCCCTGCTGCTTTTCCTGCCATACTGCCTACCAAGTCATAGCCTGCATTTGTATAATGCCAGTTACTCTGCATCAATCCGTTTTCTATCGTAAATGTCCCTGTAATTCGAGTTAGCATAAACACGTCATCGTATTCTCTCGCAAGTTCTTCCTGCGCTTCGATTATAGGCATAACACCATATTCATAAAACTTAGCCACTCTTATGATTAGGAATTTCGTGAATCCGCAATCTCTTTTTAAAGCATTCCATAAGGTTATGAATTTCTGCTTGTAAACTTGCTTTGTAGTAGTTGATATGCCGTCACTTTCTCCCTGAAGCCAGACAAAACACTTATTTCTTACAATGAGGTTGTTTGCTGTTGCGGCGGCTACAGCTCCATTAACCTTTTCAACGACCTTTGCGTACCTGGCATTACCGATCCAGTCAGTAATTACAGTTGCTCCCTTTGCAACCCCAACCATTAACGGAGGGGTACCGGATGTGTTGAAATAGCTTTCTGCAAACTTAGGCGACAAACTGCCCCACCCATTATGAGCTGCCAGTAATAGATCATCTATATTTTCGCCAAATGGGTGTTTTACTGTTGTTAAGCTATTCGTTAGTAGTTTGTACTCGTGTGCTTGATATTGATTTATTTCAAAAGGAACCGGTGCGCTTTCGGACTGTCCCTGCATGTTGCTTTGTCCACTCATTGCGAATAGATCTACTATTCTCGTGGCATTTGCGGCTAAATGCTCATTGAACGTTTCCGTAGTGACGAAATCTTCAAAACCGTAATCTGACTTTAAACGAAATCCTCCAATAGGACCACGAGTATCTATGATTACATTAACTAAGCCGTTAGCATCTGTAGACACTGACGCGACAGTTAAGTAGTCTACACCTACAGTCCCAGCAGGATGCGCTGTACCCCATGACCAGTCGCCCTCTTTGGCAAAGTCGAGGTAATAGGTCGTGTTAGGCGTGGTAGTTTGGAAGCTCACACCTTCACGAGCCATGATATCGTCATTGAGGGAAACAACAATATCCGTTGCGTCTATCATGTCGTTTCGGGTTGCATTCGCCGTCACCGCACCACCATTAACCACGTAGGCGGTCAAGAAGTAACCGACATCCTCGAAACCTTTGATCTTCTCATAGTCCTCGTAAGCTATCTGCGCTTGTGCTGGTATTGCGTCATGTCCGGTATTCGGGTAGTACCTAATCGTCATATGGAATACACCTCGCTAATCTGCGTCGACTCAGGGTCACGCGTTGATGCTACGAATTCTTGCAATAGGGAGTCATAAGCTTCTTGATAACGACCGATCATGCTTGGCTCTGCTATATCTATTAAAACACCGTACACAAGCAGCATACGGTAGTCTTCTTCTATGTTAGGTTCCGCATTCAAGTCACCGACGGTGAGTGTTGCGGGAACGTGTTTATGGAATATTTTCAATCCTTGTAGGATCGTTTCAGTAGGCATCAATTTGCTGTAAAGATAGAGACCAATCGTCCCGTCAAGCAAGTAGTAATAAGACGCCAGCGTATAATCGTTACGCTGGCGTAATGGAATTCGATGGTTGTTCACATAAACGCTAGTAATGTTACCTGAAGCGCAGGGAAGAGGATACTCAGCAATACCTTCCAAAATGTCCAACACGGCAACATCATCGTTGTTGTTACCATGTTGTCGCAGGATTTGCTTTTGCTTCTGATCCACTTTGCGTACGATAGATTTCATGGAGATTGAGCGACCGTTACCATCGCCTACCTTCTCCAGAATCTCTTCCACAATATCACTGAGTATCATTCTTAGCCCTCCTTAGCTTGTAATCTTAATGTCCAGGTCTTGCTGAACCTTAATACGACGATTGGCTGCTTGGGTTTTTGTATAGGATTCTTCCCAGATATCAGCAATTACGTCTGGTACTTCAAATTTCTTCCCGCGTGGAATGGAGTATGTTACGCCGTTCACGCAAACAGGTACGACAAGATCATCTGGGTTTTGGGGATCCTCAGGAATAAAAATGGTCTTCTTCGGTAATGCCTGTAGCCGTTTGAGCGTAGATTGCTGCTCCGTGGTCAAGCCTTTGGATTTTTCTTTCGCAGGCTTATTTGCTTTGAGTTGCTCTGCTGCAGCTGCAGCTTCCGCCGCTTCTTGCAATTCTTTCGCTTTCAATTCTTCTTCAGTCATAATAATTTCCTCCTCCATACGTAAAGGGTCCCGAAGGCCCCTCTCGTTTTACGTTAAATTAAATTGCTGTTGCTGAACTTTCATATCGGATGATAGCGAGCTCCTGCAGACGAACCGCAGTAAAGGTTGATTTCCAGCCTACTGTGTTGAACTGATCCAATGGATCCGCTGTACCGGCACTTCCAGCTGCTTTTACTTTAATGTCAGGGCTACCGGAACCGTCTACGTCAGGAACACCATAAGCACCTTTACCAATGCAAATGTTCAAATAAATTTCAGCACCTGTCGCTCCAGCATCCGCAACAATTGTGTTATTGACCGATTCCAAGAAGTACACACCATACAGCTTGCCTAAAATACCAGCTTTCAGATTCTCCGTACTTACGTATTTATTTGCATCTTCCCATTCTTTCGTCTTCATCAAGTCCGCGGCAACATCTGGATGGACAAACATCAGGTACCCCTTTGAACCATCAGGGAGTTTAATTTCACGCACTTTGTTTCTCTTCATAATCGTACGAACTTTAAGAATATCAGCTGCGGTAATCACATCAGTTGCAGTAACTGTAGCCCGTGATAGTTTGTTACCTGCATAAACGACATTTGTACCGGCAGTGATAATATCACGCACGATTCCGTCCATTGATTCAGCAGCGTTTTCACCCATTAACTCGGATGTTTCTGTGATGATTGGGTCGATACCCACCATATCCAAATAACCTGAGATTTTCGTAAAGTTACCGTAATCCTTAACTGTGGCGTTTACAGATGCCATACTCAGGTTTACGCCGTCTGGAGTTACACCCTCAGTAAGAGCAGTAGTAACAACAGCAAGGCTATTCAATCTACGCCATGAAGCCGATGCACCGCTACGTTTAGGGATGGGCTTCTTCTCACCATACTCCATGTAGTGAAGATCAGGCAGCAACCTATCCAGCATTGCTGTTTTGTAGAACGTGGCGTTCTCTGGAGTCAGTTGGTTTTGCCCGGCACCTGCGCTGTAGCTTTGCGTATCTGTTGCAAACATTTGTAAATCTAGTTTAAGGGGAAGTGCTCCCGGCATTCTTAATCCAAACATAGTTATTATCCTCCCTTAGCGAAGGCTCTTAAGTTCTCCGCGCTTCGCTCGTTCGTAGTATTTAGCTCTCTCATCTGGAGATAGCTTGGTAAAATCAAAATCTTGATTCGGAGCGTCTCCGCCGACCGAACCTGTCGCACTATTTGCGTTAGCCTTCATGGCTTGGATCGCTGCAGCTTGCCCTTCTTGCTTAGCAGCTGTCACTCGTTCTTCAAAGACAGCGAGTTTATAAGCATCCTCTAGCGGAAGTACACGTTGCTCTGCGATGGCGAACACCTTATCCTGTACCGATTCAAAGTCGGAGTATTGGCTTTTTAAGCGATCGTAGTCAGCTCGTACTTGGCGCTCTAGGTCACTCTGCTGTAGTCTTTGTAACTCTTGCTTCGTCTGGCTGAGCTCGTCATGTACAGGAGCGAAGAACTGTTTGTACGTTTCCTCGTCTACACCTAATCGGTTAGCTTCCGCAGCCGCATGCTGTTCTTTCGCATGTTGGTCCAAAGCATTCAGATATTGACCAACATCGTTAAACCCGGCAATACGTGCCACTTGCTCCAGTTGTGTGTAAGCAGTCTGAATCGGCTTGTATTGCCCTTCAATCTTGCTGCGCTCCTCTTTCAAGCGGGAAGCAAACGACTCTTGCTGAGAAACGTCAGGCGTAGCTGTAACAGTTTCATTCCCTTGTGTCGTGTCTACTGCAGGGGCGTTCCCTGTAGCTGAAGCTTCTGCTCCTGCCGCAACGCTAGGCGACTCCGATACAATTGCTGCACTCTCACTAGAAGTTGAAGCAGCACCAATATCCCCATCTGCATTAAGCAGGGGGTTCATCCATTCAAATTCAAACATAGTTGTATCCTCCTTGGCGGTCGACGCAACCCCGCCCTTAACGTCGAAATTTTAAAGGGCGCTGGACTCTCACCCTGCGCCCTGTTAAGCATTTACTACTCTGCTAATCGAAAACGAATTTCATCAAGCATACGCTCAATCTGTACTGTGCTTCCAAAAGCGTGATCAGCTAGAGAACGAATATTTGATTCGGCTTGCGGTTCGCATTCATCACATTGCGGTTCAGGACCAAATATCCAATTATGCAGGATACCTACTTTGCGTTCGATGTCTTCTAGTCTCTCCCGTGTGATGTGCATGGTCTCGATTAATGAGCGTTCTCGCTGTGGGGCAGCACCGTTAGTCATATTGTTTCCTGGCTGAAAAACACTGTGTGGCGCAAGCACGCCTATTTTACCGTTATTCATCGTTGATCCCTCCGTTATCCTGTTTGCTGAACTTGTGCTAATATCGCCTGCTGTTGATCAGGCGGCAGTGCATCGTACTGTGCTCTGACTTCTGGTGGTAATGTTGCAAGCGGATCTGCTGGCTGTTGTGAAGCTGCGGCCGCTTGCTGTTCACGTAGCTGCTCCATCTCTTTCAGTAGTCGCTCTTTAAACGGAACAACATTAGAAGGTGCATATTTGAGATACTGTTCGAAGTCAATAAACTGCTTGTCTAAGAACTTGTCTAGGGATGCCATCATTAGCGCTTCAGAGAATTGTGATGAAGGTCCGATATCGATTTTCAAACTTAGATCCGTATCGGCATAATCCGTACCTAGGAAGTCGGTGTACTCATCGTCTCCCTGTACATCCTTCACTTTGATCTCACGTGGCATGTTGTATTTAACTTTGAAGAACTGTTCCCATACACGACCAACGTCCTCCATCGCCTGATAGAACCGGCGTTTAACCGATTCGACTGGAACACCGTTCGCCTTCTGGAGTTGCATGATAGCTGCAGCCGCCATGTTCGCTCCTGGCGCTTCCCCTGTTGAAGACTCGTTTGCGCTGGACATGCTACGGGTTAAGTCGATAATCTGACCGACTAAATCGTTAACGTGCGGTGATATCTGTCCAGGATTGAGAAATTTGATTGCAGAGTCTAGACCCTGCTCTGCCTGCTTAACCTCAACGACTTCTCCAGGCGTATTAGTAATCTTGGACTTATTAACTCGCATTGGGTCAATCGCAAGCTTTGGCCACCCTGTCAGCTGAGCGGATAGGATCGACATTGCGACTAGGAAGTTAATAGCGCGTTGATTCGGTATCAATCCTTTCGTATCGCCGATACCGTGGATCGACTTACGCCGACGCTTCCACTGCATGACGACGAGCGGGTATAGCTTCATTCCTGTATCCGTGGCTGGTTTGATCACAATGCCAGAAGCTACCTTCTTAAAGAAAACGTTCTTCCCTTTACGGAAGTAGTGTAGAAGCACGGTGACTTTCTCGGTATCTTGTACCTCGATCTGTGCAGCGTCATATCCTTCTTCTCGTTTATCGCTGTCGCCTCTGATCATTGCCACAAGTGTCTTACTCAAACCGCTCGCTTTCGCCTGTTCCCTCACGTTGCTGAGCATATCGCGATAAGATATGATGATGTTCGGTTGTTTTTGGACGTCCTTGTTCTGCGGATTTCCGAAGAACACATTAATAGGATCTAACACTTCGCCACACATTCGACCAGCGTATGGAAGCTTATTGCCTCCTGTGTAGTCAGCATCCCAATAGTAATGCAGAATGCCAGTACCTACGTTGGCGCATACATCAAGCATTTCCTCGTTTATCTCATTCTGCTTGATGTCTTCCCATACCGTATCGGAGTAACGACTAAACAGGTCGGCTGCTTCAATAGATATAGGATCGCCACTGTCTTGGGTTGAGTATCGCATCATGATCTGTTCATTCATCACCATACTGACCTTCAATGATTCGATCAGATCGATAATGTTGAACACAGGACGCGGTAAACTACGAGTTTTATCTGTAGCTGCCGGCCATTGATCGCCAGCTTTCATACGCTCGTATGCTGGCCAATCATTCTGGTATCCTACTTGCTTATGGTAGGCTAGCCCATTTTCGTACTTGGTTGTCGTATCTTGGGCATCTCTAGTGATTGCTTCGATATTACGTATTGTAGCCAAACGTTAATCGCCTCCTCTCTCCTGCCCGGGTCCATTAATCCATTCATTGAAAACGTTTGGTGTTAGACCTAAATCGTTACTAGGCGCTTGAGGTTGAGTCTTATCTACTTGTTGAGCCTTAATCATGTCTCTGATCGTGGCGTTAACAAGCTCAATCGTCGCCTGCTCTAGATTAGGGTTCTCTAGGATCTTGGCAAACTCTATGATCTCATTCATTGCACAAACACCTGCCTTTGTTACGTTGATTGGTTACCATTCCATGTACCCTTCTCCGTCGTCTGGATCTGGGTCATTAAAAGGGAATGGTCGACTCTGATGTTCTATTTCAATCTCCAGTAGTTGAAACGACTGTTGAGAGCGGATTTCGTTAGCGATCATATCGCTTATCAAGACATCATCGTGCTTACCTGATTCGGCATCCGGTCTACCATTCTTGTCGTAAACAAACGTCAGACATTCACCTAGAAACGTTATATCTGTAAACAGTCCGATGTTGTTCTCCACAAGATCGATCGTTTTATCGATAATCAATGGCCGCGTGTTACCGTCCGTCTTCCAGCCGTACTTCTTCTGAGTCTGCTTTGTGAAGTTATCGTAATGCTGACGAACGTATTGCTTCGGATACCGTAATCGGCTTAACTCCTCAATCGGTGCCGTATTAAAGTTCATCTCGATACCAATCAGAGCGGCGTTATAGTGCTTGCCTAGGCAATACATCTGGTGCGTGTAGGGCTTGCTGTTGGTTGCTTCTAGGTGAAGCGTAGCAACTCGCTTGCCCGATATGTTGTTCAGCACCGTAGCTGCGTATTTGTCTTTACCTTCACCCTTCGTATCGCCGCCTATCACGTATGGGTAGCGGGAATGGACGTCTTCGTAGATGGTTATTGATCCATCACGGTGATCCACCCATTTGATCGTGTCGTCTTTGATTGCATCCTGTTTTTCCGGATCGTTCCACTCAAACCGAAAATAGCCGCGTTTCGGCGGCTTCTGTGCGTATATTCGCTTCAGGTACTCGATTTGGTGGACAACAATCTCTTGGTTGAATACACAACGACCAGATGCCAGGAATGCTTCAAGTGGGCTGCATGGGTACTCCTGTTTGATGAGCTCCTTGTCGATGTAGCCTGACCACTTCACGTAATACCAGTACACCTGCGACCATTCTAGCTTGATCGTATCTGATAACCAGCGACACCGCTCCCAGATCCACGCTTCACTGTTAGCGACTTGATCCTTGAACCAGCTCTCTTTGTCAGCAGACTCAAACCCCATCTTGTATTCCGGTGTCCGCCACCACTCATAGAAACAGTTCTCCCAGGACCCAGCGTCCCAGAGTTCCTTATACTCGTTATATCCGTTCGCAGTTGACTCGTATATCTGAATAGCATCTTTAGTCAGCGCCTCACCGATACCTGCCTGTGTACCTGTGATACCGTCACGCCAGAACGCTGCCTCAGAGCCATGGAAGAAGTTGATTGTACGAGAACGCCCCATGTTGCGGCTAGCTGTCTTGACTTCCCATGAGCTGTGCAGCTTCTCAAATAGCAATTGTCTCCGGTTGTTATACTTCTCGGTCGGCTTGATCGTATCCGGTAAGAGATTGTATGGATGCTTAGCCTTATTCTCGAAGATTGCTGACGTGTTGCCTTCTTCGTCCGCTGCTGTGAAGCCCTCAAAGTTCCGACATAAGACTGTGCGAGCCAGTTGGTAGGCTGTAATGAATGACGTAAAGCCCTGCTGCCTACCTTTCAAAATGAGGAACTTAAGGGAAAGCCGTTTACCTGCTTTGAAAGCTACAACTGCCTGATTCAACCGGTTAACGAAATCACGCTGTACGTCGTTCAGAAAGAACGGTGTTGTCAGTTTATCCTTGTCAACAATAACAAAACACATCTCAATCAGTAGCTCTGGACGTTCCAGAATCTCCTGTCGGATGTGTTCGTGATCGATGATATGTTGAGCCACAGCGTCGCGGTACTCTCTGTCCTGCTCGATGTCAGCTGATAGCTGCCATAGCTCTTTACGTCGGTCAATGATGCGCTGGCAAGTGATCAAGAAGACACCTCCTGTGACTTACTGTCTAAAAGATGAGTTTTATACACATGTCTGCATCTTGTATTAAAAAGAATAATCGAATCAACATTTGGTATGTTTTGTATATTCATACGAAACACTGAATGAATGACTCGTTTTATGCATAAAAACACTGAATATTATGCAGGTTTATAGCATGTCTTCTAGCTTTTTCACCTTAATTTCGCCTTCGATCTTAAGTTTATCGTTGAACATTCCAAGGTGCCTGCCGATTTTATCTAACGCCGCAACCTTGTCATGGAGTTTAAAAGCAAGTCCTTCTCGTGTGTGTTTAACCTCTGATATCATCGTGCCATCTATCTGATCGCTCGGTCTGAGCTCGATCACGTCCTGGTATCCGAATACCGGATCGCCTTCTTTGTAAGCAACGACTGCTTTCTCTGTTCGGAAGGATAAGAACTCTTTGATGTCCGCAAAACCAATCTTGGCTAGCTCCTGCAGCACACGATCTTGTGTGATCTCCGTTCGATATTCACGCTGTGACATTCTGTTCTGGATATAAAGCTGTAATACTGGATCTTTAAGAAGATCGGTCGATATGCTTCCAGCAGTCTTAGGGCTGTACCCAGCTCGTATAGCAGCCTGTGTCGCATTCAAGTCAATTAAGTATTCATCGCCGAACCTTTTTCGTTTGGCCGTTAGTCTCGCCATTGCATAACCCCTCGCCTCCTGTCAGATCGATACGATCATGGTGTTGTCTTGCCCACTTCTTCGCTGCTGGGATGTAAATGTGTGATCGACCATATGTCGTGATAAATACGATCTCATTTTGACGATACTCTACCACCCACCAGACTCCATCCATCTGGAGGAATTCATTCTTTCGGTAGTATTCGCCTGAATGCACCTGGTCTGCCAGCAGCTTCTCAAGCTCTCTTCGATCGATAGGCTCTACTCGATCACGATATTGCTCATGGGCGTGATCGGTTAACCTGACCTCGTTCTCTGCAAATTTCATAACTCCTTCCTCCTTGGGAAATCAAAAAGGTTGCACCCGTGTGTGGGTACAACCTCGCATAATATGAGTATATCAGGTTTTGAGAAGAAGTGTTTTCACAGATTTTGCACTAATTTTAGAAACGTATGAATAGGAATACCCTGTCTCCTGCGCTATTTGCTTCAGATCTTTTCCTTCAACATCTCGCTTAAACGTAATCGTATGTTGTATGCCGTCCAGCTGCTTCAGCTTATCCTCCAGCTTGCTGATCAGATCCAGTTTTATATTAATCTCAGTCTCAACTGCGGTTAGCCGTTCGATCATACTATTCCGTTGGGCCAAAGACTTATCTAAAGGTACATGGACTGGCATTGGATCTGATGGCGCCATACCGGTCCATACAATGCGGTGGTTCTGGTGAAGCTGACGCATCAGATCTGTTTGCAAATAGCCCAGCATTTCAAGTTCAATTAATAAATCTTTATAGGCTACTGTTATCATAGGCTTTCCCCTCCTACTCGTTCGATTCTCGCTTTAACAGCTGCCATTAAGGCATCTTGTCCTACTGCTTTACCTTCCAGTGCAGCTATTACATCCTCGTCGATCGTACCTTCAGCGATTAAATGATGGATGATAACACTCTGCGTTTGTCCTTGACGGTGTAATCTCGCATTCGCTTGCTGGTAGAGCTCAAGGCTCCATGTGAGCCCAAACCAAACGATGATATTACCGCCTGCTTGTAGGTTAAGCCCATGACCAGCTGATGCAGGATGTGCTAGAAGCATCGGGATCTCGCCATCGTTCCATTCCGTAATGTCATCCGCCGTATCCAAGGTTCGTGCTTGCTTGAATCTCTTCTGGATCCGGTTAAGGTCATGCTTGTAAGCATAGAATACGAGAACCGGATGACC
Source organism: Pristimantibacillus sp. (assembly GCA_048976605.1). GTDB lineage: Bacteria > Bacillota > Bacilli > Paenibacillales > Paenibacillaceae > Pristimantibacillus. The sequence goes on from JBHGUX010000038.1 coordinate 305,803, forward strand.
GTTTGCCCCTTCGATCAGGTCTTCCAGTGCATCAAGCTTGATGTCATGAATCTCTTGAACGGTGCGATCCTCGTCGTATACAGCGCCGTTTGCCATTTGAAGCAACTTGTTAGATAAGACAGCTGCTGTACTGGCAACAATGTCTGATCCAGCCATCGGCAGAAGCAAGTCACGTTCTAATTGCTCATACTGCGCTCTGGCTGTATCGCTCATGGTCAATGGAACGATTCGATCAATACGCTGTGGCATATCGAGCCAGTCTTCAGCTTTCATGCTGATACAGATATCAGCAATCTGTTCATGGATCCGTTCTTCGGATTCCTTTTTCTGTTTCCACTCGTATACAACATGGCCACTTTTTGCACCGGCTGAAAAGTAACGATCACGATAACCGGATACCGTTGTACCAAGACGCTCACCGCGATCCAGTAAGTAAACCTGCGCCCATAGATCAAGCAATCCGTTCGGTGCCGGTGTTCCTGTTAACCCGATAACCCTTTTCATCAGTGGTCTGACACGCTTTAAGGCTCGGAAACGTTGGGCACCACTACTTTTGAAACTGGATAGCTCATCGATGACCACTGTATCAAAAGGCCACTTGCTACCAAGGAAGCCGACCAGCCATTGTACATTTTCGCGATTTATCACGTAGATATCAGCATCTGCCTTCAACGCTGCCTCACGCTTCTTCGCATCTCCTAAGACTTTGCTGATCCGCAAATGCTTGGTGTGATTCCACTTGCTTGATTCTCGGCTCCATGTGTCCTCTGCCACTCGTTTCGGGGCGATGATCAGAACCTTTGTTGCATCGAAGGAGTCATAAAGCAGTCGGTCAATCGCAGTTAGGGTGATAGCTGTTTTCCCAAGGCCCATTTCTAAAAAGAGTCCTACAGCTGGCGTATCCATAATTCGTTCTACGGCATACGCTTGATATTTGTGTGGCTTAAACTCCATGACCAAACACCTCGGTTATAAATCGATCTGTATCTTCGTGAGAATCTATCTTGTAATGCACATGGTTCATACCGGTTAATGTCCTAGCCCATTTTGCTTGCAGAGGCCTTAACGGTTTACCTGGTGCTTTCAGTTCAACGTATACCGTCCGGCCATCCGGTAAAAGCACGATGCGGTCCGGCACACCATTATGTCCTGGTGACACGAATTTAAGTGCTTTGCCTCCATGCTTCTGAACCTCATCAGTGAATCTCTTCTCAATTGTCCGCTCTCTCATTGCTTACCTCCCGAAATAAGGGTGTAACCGATGTAACCGGTGGGTACGCACATACACGTATACAGGCAAATTACGTGTTAGCATACATTTACGTGTTACGTATGCGCGTTTTTTATATGCTAATTACATTTTCACTATATATAAGATATTTACGGTTACACCAGTTACAGTAGCCTTTAAACCATTGGTATTACTGGGTTTAACCTGTAACCGTAACTTGATTTTTACGGTTACATTTACGGTTACACCAGTTACGTTTGCTGTAACCGTATAATTTTTACGGTTACACTTTTACGAAATACGGTTACACCCTTTCGAATGTTTTCTGCTGACCGTAAATCTTGAATCTGGTCTTCTCAGGGTTACGATCTTTCCAGTTCGGGAGACGTCGGACCATATCGCATATCGCTTTAGAATCCCATTGCTTAAGCATCTTAAGTGGGCTTTCGAAACACTCCACCCAAATCTCAGCTGCACATACACGCTTTCGTTGATTTCCGCCAGTAGGTACTTGTAGGTATTCGCGACGCTCGTATTCATTGAGATCATCCCAATTATCCGGTAGCAACGTATCAAGGTATTCCTGAATAAGTCCTTCTCGCGGATCCGTGTCCATATGTCGCTCCTGCATCGCCTGAGCCTGTGAATACGTATCCGCATCAAGTTCCAGCCTCTCGCCATTCTTATAGAGAGACAACGCTTCAGCCCATAATTGCCCAACAAGCTCATCAGAGAGATCCGTGAAATGGTTCTTTATGCGTTTATCGGGATCGGTAACAACTGGCCAGAAGCGGCGGTTACCTGTTGCATCTTGTAAGAAGTTATGATTATTAGTAGTGCCAAAAAATACGCATTTTCTCGGGAAGTCGGTGACCATCCGGTCATAAGCTACTCGGTAACGATCGCTCTCTTTAGATAAGAACTGCTTAATCTCGTCCACTTCCGCCTTCTTCATAGCAGCTAGCTCACCGATCTCGATGATCCATGCGCCCTGCAGATGCTCTCCAGCTTCTTTACTATCGAACGTCTTAAGCGAATCAGAAAACCATTGTTTGCCCATCTTCGCCAGTAGGCTACTCTTACCAACACCTTGTGGACCAACAAGAACGAGCATATAGTCGAACTTGCAACCAGGCTCATAGATTCGCTTGATAGCAGCGACGAACATCTTCCGTGTAACAGCTCTCACATAAGACGTATCATCTGCACCGAGATAATCGATAAATAGCTGTTCAAGCCGGGGGCTACCATCCCATACCTGTTCTTCTAGATAAGTCTTTACTGGGTGGAACGTGTTGCCGTGCACGACTTCCGTCAGTGCATTTTTAACCGTATCGGCTGACTTGATATTGTACTTCTTACTAATATAGTGCTGCAGTCTACGGTCATCTGCTCCAAGCCAAGGCTCGTATTCGGTGTTCGGCCGCTCACGTTTACGCCAAGGCAAAGCAGCTTTCACGACCTCGGCATTTTTGAAAGCATCGTAGGCAAGCACATCTTTTAAAGCGCCGTTCGTGAGTATAAGCTCAACGTTACGTGCGTTAGCTAGTATAATCTTTGGGTTTTTCTTGTTGCGCTCTAGCTTCGACATCCAGTCGATCGCTTCTTCGTCAAGGTCGTCCATCTCTCCGAACTCATCAGCAATAACCTCACGCATAACCGACTCATCACTCATCGCGAACTCCATCATTGCTTGGAACGATGGAAGCTTAGTCACGTTGGTCTTATCACTGGTGTTATCATCGAGCTCCTTAAACTTATGCAGACGTACCAGGTCGAACGCATTGACCTCACGCCCGCTGATCGGATCTGACTCATGATGAGAAAAAGCAAATGTATCTTGATCATAAACAACAAGGCCGCCATGTGAATCGGATCCAGTGAATGTATATCGATCCTCAACTGCTGTCGGTGTGTAAGCTTCTGGTAAAAAGGTTTCGATCGCACCACTTATACTGTAATGCCGGCAGAAAGCACCAATAATACCATCCTTCTCACGCGGGTCCTCCATCTTAGCACTCGAACGCCGCTGCGCTTCTTCATCCGGGTGCCGCTCCCATCGGGTGGGATCTGTCCAGTCATCGTACTCCTCGAGTAACTGATCAACGTCCAGCAATTCGCCCTCGATCTCGGTGAAGACTGGATCAGCATCACTGGAGCAGCTGGGCAAATACATTAGCCGGTGCACATCGAAAGTCGTCTTATCGAAATGACGCATACCGATGTTGGCTGCTAGCTTCCGTGAGGTTGCAGCGTATTCATCTGGACTCATCTCACGGCTTGTTGGTACGACGATCCGGTATTTAGGCTTATCTAATCGATGGCTGTGTGTAGAGTAAGTGACATGCGCATTACCACCAAGAATGATATCCAGTGTGAAAAGAAAGTCCTCATCAGCATGATCTACATCCAAGGTGATCAAGCAGCGCGCATCGACGTTCTCTTTCTTACGGCGACCGCCTTGTACGAGACCACCAACGAAAGATGCTCCATCCTTTACCTTACCTTTAGCTGGAACCGATAGCTTGTCGTACTCAGCCATCGTCTCGGTCGTACGACGAAGAGTGCGAAGCCGTTGCACAAACTCGCCCCAGCTGAGATATTCATTTTTCCAATTCGTGTCGCTACGGTTCCTCCCGAACGCGATGGCTAGTTCGACATCTTGCATATGTTGATCAATCCTCTCAATCTGTTGTGCGATAAGGTAGAGTAATAACGTCGATGTCCCCGCCATCAGTCAATACAATCGGAGACATCGGTCCGGATAACATGAGCGTTACGCCTCGCCCTGCATCATTAAATAGCTGCAACGCTGTTAACAGGTACTCTCCGTTAAGACTTCGAACAGATGACTCAATCACGTCCGTATTCCCAAAGAATGCCGTAAACTCTAGGCCATGCTCCTGATTCGATATATTCAAGTTAACCGAGCCGTTTCGAGCATCTAGTTTCAATAGCGGCACCTTCTTATCGATCCGCTTCACTACATCAACTGCCATCGCAACACGTTTCACGACACTTTCAAGCGCAGCAGGCAATAACTCAATCTCCATCGATGTAACACCGGGAAATATCTTACTCATATCCGGATACGTACCCTCGATCAGTGCTCCTGTCTTAGCATCGAGAGTCAACGCTTGCTCGAAATTATGTGCGTTCCGGATACGGATGCCGTAATGTCTATTCGTCGCATAAACCGTACCGCCAGCAGCGTAATGGACGCCCATCAACACCGGTGTCGTTTCTGACGTGCTAACAAATTTCTTACCGTATTTAGCGATTATTTGTTGTTTATTCAAGGTTAAACACTCCCATGTATTTGATTATTCACTGAGATACCTGATAGTTGTATTCCTGCCATGCCTCTCGAACACCCTTCAAATGGACATGTGCCGCTTGTCTTGTGAAACCTAATCTTTCACCGGCTTCAGCAGCACTCAATCCTCTTTGCAACATTAGTTCAAGTAGCTTTCTACGTTTACTGCGTCTGCCACTCGTAGGCATTGACTCTATAAATTCGTCTATATAAACAGATGATGGATCAATATAAGAAGAAACATATAAATCAACAAGGTTAATTCTTGCGTTATCTGATTCGTAGACAATCGGGACAGATTTAATAGATAGAAAGTGTTTTGCATAATCGATATGTTCGACAATAACACCGAACTGTTCTGATAGAGCATTTGAAGAGATGTCCTGCAAGTCATTAATGCGAATACGGTTTGCAAGACTTCTAATGTGATTAGGCACCTTAACTTGAGCGTTTGAATTAATCGAATTCGCAGCATAACCCCAAATTGTTCGGTAGGCGTAACTACTAAAAGCGTAACCCTCCGACTCGTCGTAATGCGTAGCAGCATACATCAGTCCAATACACCCAGACGAATACAGATCGTCATAATCGATTGCTGGATCACGTAAGCCTCGACTCATACGCCATGCTATTTTACGTACGATTCCGAGATTGTCAGTGACTAGCTGATGTAGGTGTTCCGGTAGCCTTTCCATCCCTCTCAGCCCTTTCTATCAATCGGTTAATATACCAAATGGCTTTACGTAGATCCTCAACGCCGTTCTTACGCTTCCAGCGCCACAAGTATTTGATAGCGTTGGCCGTGCAGGCTGCTTCAATACCGATAAGCCCCTCAGTTGCTGCCTCGAGTGCATCGATACATTCAACCTTGCCAGCTGTATAATGGGATGGATGATTTACATTGTCTTTTTGCATAGATATCAATCCTTTCTACTAAGCCAACATAATCTCAAGATCAGCTTCAGAGAACCGATCGTGATTTTTGGCTATACAGTGTTCTGCCAGATTTGCGCGGACCAAAGCTTCTGGGATAACTGGCGATACAGAGTTACCACATTTCGCTACTTGCTCCGCTTGGGTGAAAGGTTTGCCGTCATACATTGGGTTTATAACATAGGATTCTGGAAACCCTTGTGCACTGTACAGCTCACGAGGCTTAAGCATTCGCATGCCGATGTCTACGATTTGATAGGGTGTCCCATGAACCGTTATTAATCCGAAGCGGTCATGAGTGGTTATCGTGCCCAGTGGATTATCTAATTCTTGTCCAACACTAGCCCCGTAGTACGCCATCAAGAAGGCTCTAACCTCACCGATATGATTGCCGCCGGCGGTAATGGTCGGTACTGGCTCTGTTACTGAGCTACCGATATTGTCGCCCCTGAATTTAATAAGATTGCTAGTAACTAATGCATACCGATTTGAAGTGTCCAAGGTCATGATCGGCTTATCTAGCACCTGTCCACGAGCTTCATGGTTTGCTGTCTCACTGTGGTATTGAGCAAGGAATGCAGTAACTAAAGCGTTATGGTCAACAGTCGTAACTGTAGATAAGGGCTCGTCGATTGAATTACCAGGTCCGTTATAATTACCTCCGTAATGCTTAGCAATAAACGGTTGAACCAACAGGTGTTCAGCTTTAGTTGTAATTGTTGTCAGCTGGTCTTCTACAGAATAGCTCATATTGTCACCACCAAACCCCGTCTGTCCGATACGTGCGATATACGGTGTAACATAATCTTTACTGCGATTAACTTTAATGATAAAAGGCTCAGGGTTATCGATTACAAATTTCTTTAAACCTCGTGCGATACGCCGCATAGTATTGTCTGCAAGCGGACGCTTTCGCTCGAATATACTAGGACATGGCGAACTCCAGTCTATAATCTCAGCTGCTGTTCGGTATGGCATCGCCTTACCTGACTTCACATCAAAAGAATTCTGCTCTGCGTGAGACGGTTCCGGCCATACAATAGAATTTCCGTCACTACGCGCAATCATAAATAATCGTTTTCGAGTAGTTGGAGCTCCGTAATCACATGCCCGAAGAATTCGCCATTCTACTACATAACCTTGTTTTTTTAAAGCGTTAACGAAAATTCGAAATGTACGACCTTTTTCAGATTTAATAGGGTAACCCTCTTTATCAAGTGGACCCCAGTCTTGGAACTCTTCAACATTCTCCAGCATCATTACACGAGGTTTAACGGTTGCCGCCCAACGAACAGCTATCCAAGCTAGTCCGCGAATCCCTTTCTCTCTTGGCTTACCTCCACGCGCCTTGCTATGGTGTGTGCAATCCGGAGAGAGCCATACAAAACCAACCGGTCGACCTGCTGCCACCTCACGAGGATCTACATCCCATACATTTTCGCAATAGTGCACCGTATCTGGATGGTTGGCTTCATGCATAGCGATGGCTGCGGGATCGTGGTTAATTGCGGCATCTACGCTCCTTCCTATTGCCAGCTCAATACCCGTACTCGCTCCTCCACCGCCTGCAAAATTATCGACTATGATTTCGTTAACCCAATAACTCATGTAGATATCAATCCTTTCTATAGAAATCCGTTTCGTAGCCATCTGCTCGGAGAGGAAGCCCCGGCGCCCAACTGATTGGCTGACCCATAATCTCACTTGCACGTTCTAATGATCCCGAACTCTCATCAAGAATGACCTCATCATGAACGTGCATAACGATGGTATGACCGGCTCCATCCAGTCGGATCATCGACTCTGCCAAACAATCCCTTGCAACAGCCTGAACGATATTCTCCACAAGCTTACCGCCATACGTCCGCAGCCGAACCCATTGCTTCTTATCATTGATGCCCTCATAGCTCAGTTGCTTCTTTCCATAACTGCCTTCTTCAAGCCTTGGCTTAAAGTAAGCAAGCCTACGACCAGAAGGTAGCTGACAGAATAGCGTGCCGGGCGTGTAGATGAAGGAAATACCATGCTTCAGCTTAACTGTTCGTTGCTCTTCAACCGCTGTAATAGCAGCATCTCCTACCGCGTACCAGTAACGTTTGATCGCTGGGTTAGCAGCACGCCAAGCGTCGACAAGCGGCTGTAGCTCATCCTCTTTAAGCCCTTTATCCAAAGCCCCCATAGTAATGAGAGCATTGGGACCACCTTGATAACCAAGCGCCAATTCCGCCACTTTCCCACGCTGCCTGTCGTCCTTTGTGACCTCATCAAGCGGTATCTTGAACATCTGGGATGCTGATGCTTCGTATATCTTTCCGTGAGTAGCGAACACATCTAGTCGCCACTGCTCACCAGCTAGCCATGCGATAACCCTTGCTTCGATTGCAGAGAAGTCAGCTACACCGAACGTATTGCCAGTTGACGGTACGAACGCCGTACGAATCAATTGAGATAACACATCCGGTACACTAGCGAATAGCAATTCTAATAGTTCATAATTTCCTTCTATTAGTAGCTGCCTAGCAAGTTCTAAGTCGGAAAGATAGTTTCGTGGCAAGTTCTGCACCTGTACAAGCCGTCCAGCCCATCGACCCGTACGACCAGCTCCGTAGAATTGAAGCAAGCCACGTACTCGGCTGTCGCTACAGATTGCACGCTCCATAGCTTGGTACTTCTTAACACTGGTTTTGCTAAGCTCTTGCCGAAGCTCCAGTACGCGCTTAGCGGTATCACTCTCAACCTGATCAAGTAAGATCGGTACGGTGTCCTTCGTTAAACTATCTACTTCTAGACCTTCTGTCTCTAGCAGCCATCCTTTGATCTGTGGTCCACTGTTCGGGTTGTCTAGCCCTGTAAGCTCTATGGCTTCTACCATAAGCTTCTCTTTATACTGTTCATCACATGCGATTGCGTTTAATACCAGCTGCGGATCCAACAAAACGCCTCTATCGTTGATCTTCTGATCAAGAGCCCATAATCTATGCTCACTTGCCGGTAATGGGTGCTGATCCAGTACATCACTGATCTCACGCTCTACTACAACGTCCTGACCACAATAATCCTTATACTGCTCCCACTTCTCTAGAGCATGATGTGGATAGTTCCGTGTGCGCTGTCCATTTGTCTTAGTTGGCTTACAGGGGACCGAGAAGTATTTAATAAGGTTTTTACCAGCCGTATCCTTCTGAGCCGCAAGGTTTAGCACCTTAGCAACGCCTTCCAGATAGTTAGGTAACCCAAGATATAAAGCATGAACTGCTGTACATCGCCACTGTTCAGGTTCCATCGGTATGCCAAAATGCTTGGCAATACACGTCCTCTCGAACGCTGCGTTAAATGCTTGCTTTATGATGGAAGGATCTTCGAGAGCATCCATAACTCTTTGAGGTATTTCTTCAAAATCTAGCAGATCGACGACATGCACCGGATCGTTATCAAAGGCATAACCGAATAGTAGAATTTCAAAATCAGGTGAATCAACGTATTTGTATACGCCGCTTTTGATGAGATCAACGCTGCTGTATGTCTCGATATCGATACGAAGAGTCGTCATTTATACAGCCCCCAAACAATAATTGAGATAAGAAAAGGGAGCCCTTTCGGAAACCCCCTTTCTGTTAAATTAGTTCAGGTAATCGTCTTCACCTAAATCGACTTCGAACTCAGTATCCGAGAAGTCATCCCCTACACTAGAACGTCCACCTAGGAAATCACCGTCCTGTACCTTAACAAGATTGTTCAGACCAGCAGCTACGCCGCGGTTACCTTTTGCATCGAATGGATAGAAGTTAAGGCTCACTTTCGCATAGCAACCGGAGTACACTTCTGTTGTGTCCGTAATCTCAGCGAATTTCGTTTTACCATTTGCATCTTTACCGACCGGCTTTGCAATACCTGGCTTGTTCTTACTGGAAGCGTTCAAGAAATAGTGACCAGCATATGCTTCATCATCCGGACGCTCTTCATCACCATCACGCAAAGGCGTTTTTGCATTCGCAGGGATCTTACCGCCCCATTTACTCTTGCCTTGTTCTTTAGCCGCATCAACAGCAGCTTTGATCTTCTGTAGCGTCACCTTGTCCGATTTCGGGATAAGGATCGCCGTACTATATTTCGCATCGCCACCATCGATGGATTGCGGTTCGAAAACGTGAGTGTATGAAAGACGTACCGTTCCTGTTACTACTTTAGTATCTGTATTTGTAATTGCCATTTTAGTTGGCTCCTTTTAAGTTGGTTTAGTTTAAATGATTTCTGCAAAATCTGATTCAATAGAAGCTAGCGAAGACAACTCTGGCCGCTTGTCCGCTTCATCGACGAGCGCAGGTTTACCGGAAGGTTTAATAATCAGATCAGATAACATTTCACTGAACATCTTCTTACCGACGACCTTCTCCATCTCTGTAATACCGACCAACTCTTGCGGTTTGTATATAGATTCCGGCTTGAAGTGCTGCCCGAAATGCTTCTGTTTAATGGCTTGCTCGAGAGTAAACTTCACAGCATCTTTATCAGAATAGATTCGATTACTACGGCCCTCGACAAGCTTCCAGCCTGGGTACTTAACATCATGCTTCTCAGCTTGTTCGAGCATGTGGTCCTTCACATCACTAGCCCAGCTGACAAGGTTATCGATCTTACCGCGAATATCAGCAAGTTCATCAAGTGATAGCAGAGCCGGCTCTTTAAATTCATGTTCCATAAGTTCAAGATTCGCCATTGCCCTAGCACGGCACTCAGACTTAGCTTTACAGAATTTGCAGTGGTCGCCGGCTATGGTGTCCCCTTTACCTGAGATCGCCAGTTCTGCACCAGGATTCACAATTTCATCCGCCCATTGTAAAAGCGCTTCTGCCGATAACTCTTCGGTTGATACACTATCTAATCGAGGTTGTACGATCGTCATGCGAACATTCTGAATGTCGTATAGAAAGTTATATCCGTTGAGAGCACCAAGCCCATAGAGTCGTAACTGACTGTTATCGTCTGCCGATACCGGAACACCCTTACCGTATTTAAGGTCGATAACCTCAAGCGTGCCGTCTGCTATGATGACAACATCACCAGTACCGAAGCCTTCCGGCACCCACGGCGAGAAGTCCAACCGTTCCTCGAATAGAATTGTTGCATCAGGTGTTTTCGCTCTTGCTTCATTGATTCGCTCGATGACCACATCCATATAGGTTTGAACATGGTCCTCCATCTCTTGTGAATAAAACTCGCCCTTCTTAGCAGCATCAAGCTTCTTTTTGTGCTGTGCCTTCGTAATATGGTTGAACAGATAAGCTAGATGGATCTCGGATAACTCATGAGCTGCCGTACCTTCCGCCGCGAATACACTGTTGCCGTCCACATTTGAAAACATCTGCTCTAGCCCTACGCTACCTGGACAAGATAACCATCGTTTACTGCCCGATGCCGATAGCTTGGCATGTGCTCGACTTGCATGTGCTTGCTGAGTCAATCCCAGCACCCCCTTCCTTGCCGTTGCTCCTGTAGAATGCTGAGCTCGTTACGTAGACTATCAATCTCTTTCTCCGCATCCATGGCACGCTTGATTGCATACGGCCAACCTGTACATGCTTGGCGGATAAAGGTTGGTATATTTACTGGATCAGAAACCGCAGCTTCACAAATCACTAGATCAGCTTCCAAGTCACGACACTCTAAAACCTTACTCATTCGCAATCTTCTCCAGTGCCTCGTAAACATCAGCACGTTTATCTTCAGGAACTGCACTAATAGAAGCAGCACCGAAATCCGTCAGTACCTTTTTAACACCAGCTTGTTTCCCCAGCTTTGCAACCTCGGCTGCTTTTGCTCTCAAATCCTCAACAGTGTAAGTAGAGGGGACATCACCGTCATCAGAACTTACAACCTCTTGAACTGGATCCGACTCAACAGCTTCAACCTTCTCAGGCTTTGTGCGTGGAGTACGTGTCTTCAGTTGTTCTGGCGCAGCTTCGGTTTGTACAACTGGAGTAGCAGCGCCCCCGATCCGACCTGCTAGAATAGCTAATTCGTGAACAGCTTGTTCAGCGTTTTCACCGTTAATTGTGATTTGTACTGGCATATTTATAAGTCCTCCCATTAATTAAGTAGTTAAACGCGAATACCGGTGATTGCTTCGAATACATCAGCATCAAAGTTCGGCATAGCCTGAACAGTGATTTTGTTCGAATTAGAGAATGACTCCCAAAGATTAGCCCAAGCTTGCTTATAATCAATTTTGTTTCCCTCTGGATCAACAACACGAAGCTGACGGCACAGATAAACAGCATGGCTGTCGTTAAAATCCTCGCGGCTGATTGGGCTTGGCTTATTAAAGAGCAGGAATTCAGGTTCGACAGAACAGAATGATCCGCTAGAATAATTGCAGCTATTGAAATCACCAGCGTTGTCGTTACCAGCGTTGTCGTTACCAGCGTTGCGGTTACCAGCGTTGTAGTGACCAGCGTTGTAGTGACCAGCGTTGCCATATCCGGTATTTCCCTTGCCCAGGTTTGCTATCTCAAGCACCTCTGCCCAGCTGAGTTCACGAACAATGCGGATCTTATTCGTAACGAATTTATCCTCATCTGCTTTCACTTCACCGAGTGCTTCGATTTCAGCGACTTTATTGGAAGGATCGAAAGAGTAATAGTTGAAGCAGTTTTGAACAACTTCACAGAAATGGAAGCCCTCACTACAAGGCTCTAGACGACCTTCATGCGTATAAGTACCGCCGACTGCATATTGAAATCCACGGCATGTAAAATCCGGATTGAATACCTTGAAACCTTTAACCATTGATAATTGCCTCCTAATAAAGTAGAATGGGCATAACTAGTTTTGATTTACCGACCTTTGCGGCTCCTACACCGCAAGGGTCTTTTTCATATCCGCAATCTCTCCGTCTAGCCAATCAAGTGCTGCTGGTTGTACAAATGGATCAACGTTGGCTTTGTTGATAAGCTGCCATCGCATCCTGCGAAGTTCGTACAGCCGCCATTGCAGTTCTGGAATTGTCTTCACCTCCCTTCAATGAAAGAAGTGTGTTCGCTTTCTCCAATGCTTTGATCCGTGCATCCCGATCACGCAATTCCGCTTCTAAGTTGATGCATCTAGCAGCTAGTTCTTCCAACCGTTCAATCATGATTGACCACCCATTTCTTGCTCGTCCAACCAAACAAGAAATGTTTCTTTGCGGATCCGACGAGTATTGCCGACCTTTATGCTCGGAAGTTCACCAGCCTTACACCAGTTATATGCAGTTGCCCTGCACACTCCTAGGTATGAAGCTGCCTGTTCGACTGACATAACCGGAGGGAGAGATTCTAATGACACGTGCATCAGTAAGATCCCTCCTTTTCACATATCTCGATTTTGATATCGAGGGCGTCGAACACCTCATTGATGGTATCCTCATTCCAACGCCGCTTTCCTTTAATTAGATCGCTTATGTGCTGGTAACTACGTCCTGTAGTCCTAGCCATTTCTGCAACCTTTACACCTCTCTGGTCCATGGCTTCCTTAACTGCTGCCCCAAAATCCATTGTGCTCACCTCCATGAACCAAGATTAAGCATTATGCTTACAAAAGTAAATCGTTAAATATAAGCAAAATGCTTATAAAAACCGCATAATACTCCGTTCTGCATCATTTTGCTTATTAAAACTTAGGATATCAGCAAAATGCTTATTGCTTAAATTTTTTGTAAGTGATATGCTTTATTCAGCAGAATGCTTAATATAAAGGAGCGGTAACGATGGCAAGCAGTGAGAATAGATTGAAGTTACTCAGGAAAGGTAAGAAGATGAGTGGAATCGAAATTGCGCGGAAACTTACCATATCAGCTCAGTATTACTACGATATAGAAAAAGGCGAACGTCGATTAACAACTGAGATAGCTGCTAAACTAGCTGACATATTAGAAACTACGGTAGACTATCTAATAGGAGTTACGGATGTAAATCAATACGAAAGAGCAGAAAGCCAAACAAAAAGCCCTGATCCGCATGAGGAATCAGAGCTTGCAGAAATACCTATAGAAAGGCTTAATCAGTTCAAATTGTCATACAAAGGGCATACGCTCAACAAAGATGAGGCCGACGATATTATTGAGCTATTGGAGGCGGCATTGAAACGTTGGAAGAAGTAATATTATTTACGAGGTAATACTCAACTTCACTTACATCAACACCTAGATCTCTTATCAAAGCTAGGTATTTCTCAAGATCGATTACTCGCAAAACCCCATCCCCTTCGCACCTGTTGTGATGAATCGATTATACCACAAAAAATAGAACAAATGTTCTTATATTAAGTGACACATATCGACACAGAAAGGAGTATCGAATGGCACCTCCGAGTCGTGGGGTATGCCAATTGAAAACGTTACTTAAATCCAAAGGTATGACGCAGACCGTTCTTGAAGAAAAAACAGGGATATCACAACGAATGATATCTCACTATGCAAATGACGGAAAGCGCATGAACATCGATGCGGCAAGAGCCATTTCAACTGCACTCGGCTGCCGTATGGAAGACCTCTATAAGTGGTAACGCAATTGGCATGAGTAGCTTAAAACGCTACCGTCCTCCGACTAGTTTAGAACCATTGTTTCTAAACTCATTGTAGCCGATATTCATGGAAAATGTTGTCGTATCGTGTCGAATATGTTTTGGTAATAAATTACATATAGAAGTTGAAAGGAGCTTATACATGGCTAAAAAATATCCGAATGTTCGGGAGCGCAACGGTAAGTTCTATTTCCGGTTTAGTATTAAGGACGCAATAACAGGAAAAAGAGTACAAAAAGAAACTGGAGGGTATGGTTCAGCAAAGGATGCGCACAAAGCAGGTATTCGAATTCAAGCTGAATTATTAGAGGGAACATATATAGAAGAGGATAACCTCTTATTTAGCGCTTGGTGTGATCGATGGTTGAAAATCTACGCTTCAACAGACAAGGTAAAACGAAGCACCGTGGTTGTTCGACGTGGGAGCCTAAACTTAGCGAAAAAGAGTTTTGGCGGATTAAAGCTTCGCGAGATCAGTAAGCTACAATATCAGGACTTACTCAACAAGTTAAAAGATGAAGGTAAATCAAAAAGCACAATCAGCCTCTTGCACGATGCTATGCGAATGCTCTTTAAGAAGGCAGTTCAGATGGAGGTTATCAAAACCGACATTACCTCTGATGCTGAGATGCCAGCCTTCCGAAAAACTGTACTTCAACTCGAAACAGAGACCGAGCTACCCCAATATTTAGAGAAGGAGGAACTAGTCCTTTTACTCCAAGCAGCCGATGAATATGGCGACGAACAATTCTTTCGGGCAATATTCATTTTAGCTTACACAGGAATGAGGATCGGAGAGCTGTGCGCTTTAAAACTCACAGACATAGATGAAGTAAACAAAATAATTTCTATCACCAAAACATTACATGAAGACCAAGGTATCAGTAACTTTGAGATAGGCACGCCAAAAACATATAGTTCTGCACGTAAAATAGATGTGAGCGGAAAAGTTATAGCCGTGATCAAAGATCAGTTGGCGTGGCGTAAAGAATACAGAGTATCAAAAGGTGCTCTTTTTTACACTGAGGAAGATTACATCTTTATAAATAAAGATACTATGCCCGGCAGGCCGATGTCGAAACGGAGATTCCAAGAATACGTGAAAGATATACTCCGGTTAGCATGTCTTCCACAATCGATAACACCTCATTCACTCCGCCATACTTACACATCTCTGATGGCTGAAGCTGGGGTTGAATTGATAGCAATCCAACGACTTCTTGGCCATAAGAATGGCGATGTAACAACTCTAATATACCTCCATGTAACTAAGACCAAAAAACGTGAAGCAGTAGAGAAATTAGACGATCTATTAGATGGGATATTATAAAAGTGTGGGAAGTTTGTGGGTAAAAGAACTAGTAGCCCAGCAATACCGATAGGACGGATACATCTTGTCCATTCGCGCGCCGAGCCAGTCGCGCGCGGTGTCGATGCGACCGAGCATAGCGGCCGCAGTCCATGGCGGGCCCGGCGCCGGCTCTACGGCGCCGATGCCCGTTGCTTTGAGCAGCCAGTGGATCCTCTGGCTGCTGAGGTAGCGGCGGTAATCGAAGCCGCCGCTATTGGTTGCGCCGACCGGCAGCGTAAGCTGGCCGGTCAAGCGCACGCGATCGCCGCGCTGCCACGCAGCGGCGATGGCTTGGTCCGATTGCTCCGCTAATCGGACATGCACGATGAAGCGCTCGCGAAGCTTGCGCGGCGCTTCATCGCCTTGGGCGCGGACGGCATCGGCCGTCACGCGGAACATCGCGCGGTCGCCATCGACCTCGACCGCGGACACCATAATGCCAGATACTTCTACTTCGTAAGAAGCATCCGGCCCTTCCGCCTCTGCGGCGGCAAGCAGTTCTGGCAGCGCCGTAACGTTGCGGGCATCCGCCCACATCCGCTCTCCGGCAGCCAAAGCACAGCCTAACAAACAGACGGCAGCCAGCTTCCACGTCGCCTGCCGACAAATGACTACCAGGAGCAAAGTTGCAGCCATTGCTCCAATTGCCAACATAACGCCGGCGGTATTCAACGACGCCGCTGCTGAGCTTCCAATAATCCATAACACCGCAAACCACACCAAAGGCCTTCGATTCACAACTTGAATCCCCCTCAACCGCCATAATCACTCACTGCTCCGTTCCTCTCCATTGGCCGGCTCCTTCCCTCTTCTAACCCTCTTCTCTCTCACAATCTCAACTCGCCGATCTCCCAACAAACACAAAAAACCTCCAACCGCATCATAAAGATACGGTTAGAGGTTCTTCCTCTGTCCTAGCTCTTATTTCATGAAATGACATTCATACCAGCTTGCGGAGGATGTTCATACTCTTGCAAGGAACGGAAGACAATACCCTTCTGTTCCATCAACAAGGTTACTTTATCGCTGTCCTTCGGGTAACCCCTATGGAATACAATTTCCTTAATGCCGCTATTCGCCAGCATGTTAGCACAAGTCCAGCAAGGCTGATCCGTCACATACACGGTTGAGCGTTCACGATCGGCACGGTCCGTGAATAACAGCAGGTTCTGCTCCGCATGGATGGTACGGATACAACGCTGCTTCTTCACGATTTGCTCCTTGCCATCCTCCAGCTTAACCTCCCACTCCTCCGAGATCATGCAGCCTGCTTCGAGGCAGTCTTGAACCCCCATCGGCGCTCCATTATAAGCAGTTCCGAGAAGCTTCTTGCCCTGCACAAGCACGGCACCGACATGGCGGCGCGGGCAACGCGAGCGTGTGGACACCATATAAGCGATATCCATGAAATAAGTGTCCCAGTCTTTACGCACTGCGTCATGTGTAGAATTGTCCATCCTGCTTACTTCCTTTCCTGGGTGCCTATGAAGTCCGGTTACCTCTTCATACTATCATAATCCTGCTATCGCACCGTTCAAAAACGGTCGAATCCTTCTAATTAACGATTCAACTGCATTCATACCGTTGCCAGCTCTCATAGGATATCCTAGGGCAACGGACTTCTTTTTCTCTAGATGCCTGCTGCAAGCATTACTGCTTTGCTGACCATTAGCGCGACACGGTTAGCGTTAAGCTATTATATTGAATTAGTTCTGTTGGCTTGCTTGCAAGGCTTGCTCAATATCAGCCAAAATATCATCAATACCCTCAGTACCTACTGACAAGCGGATTAGGCCCGGCAATACGCCTGCCGCTACTTGCTCAGCTTCTGAAAGCTGTTGATGCGTTGTGCTTGCAGGATGAATAATAAGCGACTTCGAATCACCAACGTTAGCAAGATGTGAGAACAGCTCAACGGCATTGATTACTTTCTTGCCGGCTTCACTGCCGCCTTTAATGCCAAACGTAATGATTGCGCCTTGACCTTTCGGCAAATATTTGCGAGCTAGCTGATAGGAAGAATGGCTTTCAAGCCCTGGGTAGTTAACCCATTCTACTGCCTCATGTGCTTCCAAATATTGCGCGACCTTCAGTGCATTGGAGCTATGACGTTCCATCCGCAAATGAAGTGTCTCCAAGCCTTGCAGCAGCAAGAACGAGTTAAACGGAGATAATGCCGCCCCCATATCACGCAGTAGTTGTACACGTGCCTTGATAATGTAAGCGATTGGTCCAACCGCATCGGTATACACGACACCATGATAGCTTGGATCTGGTTCAGTCAGGCCTGGGAATCTGCCGCTTGCTTTCCAATCGAATTTGCCGCTGTCGACGATGACGCCGCCGATCGATGTGCCATGACCGCCAATGAATTTAGTAGCTGAGTGAACGACGATATCAGCGCCATGTTCAATTGGACGTTGCAAATAAGGACTTGAGAATGTGCTGTCCACAATTAATGGAACACCGTTCTCATGCGCAATTGCCGCAACTGCCTCAATGTCAAAAATATCACCCTTCGGATTGCCGATCGTTTCCGCATATACCGCTTTTGTCTTCTCATTAATTGCAGCGCGGAAGTTCTCAGGATCAGAAGGATCTACAAAACGCACCTTAATACCTAGCTTAGCAAATGTATGAGCGAATAAATTATAAGTGCCTCCATAAAGGCTAGTAGATGATACGATTTCATCGCCTGCTCCAGCAATATTCAGAATGGAATATGTAATAGCAGATTGTCCAGATGCCACTGCAAGTGCTGCAGGCGCTCCCTCGAGCAAAGCTATACGCTTCTCGAATACATCCGATGTCGGATTCATAATCCGAGAATAGATATTCCCGAACTCCTGCAGCGAGAACAGATTGGCAGCGTGATCGGTATCACGGAAGCCATAAGATGTTGTTTGATAAATAGGAACCGCACGAGCAAAGGTCGTTGGATCAATTTCCTGGCCTCCGTGGACGGATAGCGTTTCGAGAGAGAGCTTGCGTTTTTCTGTTTCTGACAATGGTAACAACTCCTCAACAATAGTTTTTGCCATGCAAAAACCACTTCGAAAGCGTTCAGCTCGGAATATGTCTGTACAAGGGTGTATGCCAAAAGCATTATATCTGAAAATGGTTTTTCGGTTGGGATCATTTCCCTAGAACCTTACACCATTCTCTCATAATTAGGGACGAGCTACAATGCTATCTTTTACACCTTCAAGCAACTTTGGACCTATCCCTTTGACTCGTTGCAAATCTCCTATGGAACTAAATTGTCCATTCAAATTGCGGTCATCCACTATAGCTTGAGCTTTAGCCGGACCTATGCCCTTCAAGCTATCCAGCTCTTCCGCCGTCGCTCTGTTAATATCCATCCTGCCATTGTCTGCTGAGGATTCTGAAGCTATCGTATCTATATTTTTGTTAATCATGCTTTCTTTATCTTCTGCTTGATCTCCTGATGTCTCATTCGATGTCACAGTCGCGTTATTCTTATCTATCAGTTGCCCTTTTTCATCACTTCCCACAACTTTCTGATCACTATCTGGTTTCTTCTCAGTGTGTGTACTCTTCTTGTCTTGTTCTCCTTGAACGTTCAATTCATCCTGCTCGTCCTCTTGCAGCGCCGCCTCAACTGACCGGTTAAGCGGTACCCATTTCTCCGAAGACTGTTGTTTCGGTTCTGCCATTGCTGCAACGAACAGTCCCGCAGCCAATAAGAGTACGACCGTGACAACCCATATCCTTTTCTTATTCCTGTCTGATCTATACTCGTTCATCCTTTTTCTCGCTCCTTTTACTAAATTTGAGTAAAAACAGTGTGATTCAGTGACATATATGCCAAGTCATGCTGAATAGGTTAAATGAGCAGATCAAACGGTTAGAAGGCGATTGTATGTCTTCTGCGGCTGTAACCTTTTCACATAGGAGGGCTGACAATGAATGTCGGATTCATTGGGACGGGAACAATGGGTAGCCTGCTTATAGAAGCATTGATCGCATCGGGAGCACTTAATCCACAACAAATCACAATTAGCAACCGTACTTTTGCTAAGGCAGAGGCTTTAGCATCTCGTCATGATGGCATGCGAGCCGAGCGTTCTAACGCAAGCACCGCTATCGGCAGCGATATTATATTTTTATGTATGAAGCCTTTAGAATTTAAAAAGGTGGTTGATGAGCTGATCCCAGTCATACGTCCTGATCAGCTAGTTGTATCTATTACTAGTCCTGTACTTATCGCTCATTTAGAGGAAGTATTGCCATGTAAAATAGCTAAGGTCATACCGAGTATTACCAATTTGGTTTGGAGCGGTGCTACACTTTGTATTTACGGAACACGCATCACCTGTGAGGACCGTGAACGTCTGGAAGATATATTGTCTTTCATAAGCGAACCGCTTCCCATTGAAGAGTCCTATACTCGGGTTGTCTCCGATCTCTCAAGCTGCGGTCCTGCATTCATTTCCTTCCTGTTGGAGCAATTCGTTGATGCTGCTGTCGATGAGACAGGTATTGGACGAGACGAAGCACTCAAAGTAGCAAGTGCCATGCTTCTCGGAACAGGACTACTGCTAACAGAAGGCGGCATGACTCCCGCTCAAATACAAAATAATGTTGCTGTTCCAGGCGGCATTACTGCACAGGCGCTCCACATGCTGCGCAGCGAGACCCATGGCGTGTTTAATCGTTTAATTAAGACAACACATGCCAAATTTGATGAGGATGTAATCAAGATTTCTACCGCCTTTTACGGCGAAGAGGTGAAAGGACAGTAGCTGTTCTTCAGCTACTGGACCGTTCACCTCTTCTTATGATGCGTTAATTAGCTACGATATTCACAAGCTTGCCTTTTACAGCAACCACTTTACGAATCGTCTTGCCCTCTATCAATTCTTGCACTTTATCGATTTCTTTCGCCAATCGCTCCATCTCTTCTACATCTGTATCAGCTGCGATTGAGAGGCGCTCGATGATTTTGCCATTTACTTGAATAACGATTTCCACTTCTTGATCAACGGTCCAAGCTTCCTCGTAAGAAGGCCATGGCTCATACGTAATAGATTCAGTACCGCCTAGCTTCTCCCACAGCTCTTCTGCGATATGCGGCGCAAGCGGAGACAGCATTTGCAAGAAATTAGCCATCGCTTCGCGAGGAAGAACATCCGTTTTGTAAGCTTCATTCACGAATATCATCAATTGACTAATAGCCGTATTGAACCGCAAATGTTCAAAGTCATCGGTAATTTTCTTGATCGTCCGATGCCAAGCTTGTTTAAAGGCAGTGCTCGTTTCTCCATCTGTAATTTTCGCACTCAAATTGCCGTCTTCTCCGACGAACAACCGCCATACCCGATTCAAGAAACGATAAGTGCCCTCTACGCCATTCGTATTCCAAGGCTTCGTCGCTTCAAGCGGCCCCATGAACATTTCGTACATACGCAATGTATCAGCGCCAAACTCGCCAACGATATCATCAGGGTTAATAACATTGCCGCGAGATTTGGACATTTTCTCATTGTTCATACCAAGGATCATCCCTTGGTTGACCAATTTATGGAAAGGTTCTTTCGTAGCGACTACACCGATATCGTACAACACTTTGTGCCAGAAACGAGCATACAGCAAGTGAAGCACCGCGTGCTCCGCTCCTCCAATGTAAAGGTCAACAGGAAGCCATTCTTTCTGCTTCTCTGGGGAACAAATTTCATCTTGGTTTTTCGGATCGATAAACCGCAAGTAATACCAGCAGCTTCCCGCCCATTGCGGCATCGTATTCGTCTCGCGACGAGCTTTCATTCCCGTTTCTGGATCGATAGTATTTACCCAATCGGTCACATTCGCAAGCGGTGACTCCCCTGTACCAGATGGTGTGATCGCATCTATATCAGGCAATACCAGCGGCAATTGATCCACCGGTACCGTCTTCATCGTTCCATCCTCTAGATGAAGAATTGGAATCGGCTCACCCCAGTAGCGCTGACGGCTGAACAGCCAATCCCGCAAACGGTAAGTTACTTTCCCTTGCCCTTTGCCTTCTGCTTGAAGGAACTCAATCATCGCAGCCATAGCAGCTTCATTATTCAATCCGTTCAAGAAATCGGAATTAACATGTGCCCCATCCCCTGAATAAGCTTCCTTCGTTACATCCCCGCCCTGTACAACTTCAATAATAGGCAGGTCGAATTGCTTAGCGAATTCCCAGTCACGAACATCATGACCTGGTACAGCCATAATCGCACCCGTCCCATAACCAGCTAATACATAATCGGCAATCCAGATCGGCGTCTTCGCCCCATTAGCCGGATTAATGGCATAAGCGCCTGTGAAGACACCGGATTTATCTTTAGCAAGATCCGTACGCTCAAGATCACTCTTGTGAGCAGCTGTCTTTTGATAAGCTGTTACTGATGCAAGTTGATCAGCAGTCGTAATTTGTGCCACCAGTTCATGCTCAGGAGCAAGCACACAATACGTTGCACCGAACAGCGTATCAGGTCGAGTTGTGAAAACAACTAGTGAAGCGTCATGTCCGTCAATTGCGAAGGTTACTTCTGCGCCTGTAGATTTGCCGATCCAGTTGCGCTGCATATCCTTGATGCTCTCTGACCAGTCCAGTTCTTCCAAATCTTCCAATAAACGTTCCGCATATTCTGTAATCCGAAGCATCCATTGACGCATTGGCTTACGAACAACCGGATGGTTGCCACGCTCACTCAATCCATTAATAACCTCTTCATTTGCCAATACCGTACCTAGCGCAGGACACCAGTTAACGGGTACTTCAGCAACATAAGCCAGACCTTTGTTATACAGTTGAATGAAAATCCATTGCGTCCATTTATAATAGTCCGGATCTGTCGTGCTGATCTCGCGCTCCCAGTCGTATGAGAAGCCCAATGATTTAATTTGACGACGGAAATTATTTATATTCTCCACTGTAAATTCACTCGGATGATGACCAGTTTGAATAGCATACTGCTCCGCTGGCAAACCGAATGCATCCCAGCCCATCGGATGCAGTACATTATAACCACGCATCCGTTTGTAGCGTGCTACGATATCCGTCGCTGTATATCCTTCTGGATGTCCAACATGCAGACCCGCTCCAGATGGATAAGGAAACATATCGAGGGCATAAAACTTCGGTTTTTCTGCATCCTCAGTCGTTTTGAAAGTTTGTTTCTCATCCCAATACTTCTGCCATTTCGGCTCAGATGTAAGCGGGCTGTAGCCGTTATGTAGCTGTTCTTGTGTCATTTGATGGTTTCCTCCTAAAAGTTTTGCGAAGCAAAATCTGACTTCGTAAGCATTTTCGATTAAGTTTTGCGAAGCAAAATCTGACTTCGTAAGCATTTTCGATTAAGTTTTGCGAAGCAAAATCTGACTTCATAAGCATTTTCGATTAAGTTTTGCGAAGCAAAATCTAACTTCGCAACATTCAAAAAAACAAAAAAACTCCCGCCCCCAGCGTATTATCGCTAGGGACGAGAGATTGCTCCCGTGGTACCACCCTAGTTAGCGGCAGGCATGCTTTGCCCTTCCACTCACTCGTAGCCTTTAACGCAGGCCAATCGGTGCGTTTGTACGCACAGCTCCAAGGTGAGATTCATATCGCTGCAGGTCCGGCTTGCACCAACCGCCGGCTCTCTAAGCCATGCCCCGCGACATTACTGATCCTCTTCAACGCCAAATTATTCTAAACATGATTATTTTCGATTATAAAGAAGCAACAGCGCCATGTCAAGATAGCGTATGCGGCAGATTCTCCGCGTGGCTGCGCTATTTTCCCTGCACCTCTACGATAATATTGCCGAACAGCTTCCCATCCACATAAGCCATCAACCGCCATAGTCCTGGTTCGGGAAGGGACATACCGGATGGAATACGTTTTGCCGTATCCTTGCTCACTCCGCCCAAATGCTTAACGGAGAAGATCTCCAATAATTCATTGCTTCCCTGCTTGACTGCGACCACCCTAAAGGCACCCTTTAACTCCTCACCGCCCCACAAAAACCACATATATTTATTTACTTGGTTTGCAATGAACCCAGGATTCAGTATGCCAAGCTTATTCTCTATACCTTGAAGCTCGTATGTGTCCGCAGTAAACTCTGGGCTGATTTCCCAGTCAGGCTCCTTAGCCTCTAATATCGCGTCGCCATATAACTCGCCATCCAGTTCGATTACATAGTGCCAATAACCGCTCAATGGAACACCCATGGAAGGAATGCCATACCTCGCCAGCGTATCATATCCGCTGCTAGGCTCCTTGATCATTTCTCCATCGACCAAAGTTTCTTCTAATCCGCTCTTCACGTGAGTAGCTCTAATCGACAACTTCTTATTACGATAAACTTCGAAAGGTTCTTTGAACGAAATCATATAACCAGAAGGCTCTCCAGCAACAAACTCTCCACCTGGGAAAATCTCGAACAGCATTTGCCCATTTTTTAAATAACTAGATCTCGTCTCTATAGCCTCATATTGCTCCAGCACCAAAATTGTTTCATCAGCAGGACGTTCAACAATAGCTAATATTACAATGCCAATTACTAACGCAGCAACTAAAGTACCTAGCCATTTTTTGTTCCAGCGATTTGTGGGCTTTTGGGGCTTAGATACCTTCAAACGAATTTGCTCCTTCAATTCCTCTGTAAAATGTGAATGTTGGAAAGGTGCATCACGCAGTTGTTCCGTCCATGGTGAATCATTTGAGTGTTTGCAACTCATCTACTCAGCTCCTTCACATGCTCTAATAAGCGGGTAAGCTTATTTCTAGCTCGATAGCTGCGAGATTTGACAGTACCTTCAGAGAGCTGCAGCATGGACGCTATCTCTTTAATGGGCAAGCCATAATGAAAATCCAGCACGATAACTTCACGGAATTTAACTGGCAATGACATAACCGCTTCCCATACCTCTCGTGCAGCTTGCCGATCAAACAGCTCCGATTCCGCTGATGGAGCTGTATTTTGATGCACAATAGCTTCCATCAGTTTTACTTTCCGAATGAAAGATGATTTTAGATAGGACATACTTTTATTTCTTGTAATAGTCAGCAGCCAGCTTTTAATTGAACATTCTCCTCTAAAGGTATACATCCGCTCATAAACAGCAAGAAATACGTCCTGTGCGATATCATCTGCTACCTCTGATTTCCTCGTTAGAAAAAAGGCAAAGTTCCATATATCATTGCCAAACTCATTCATTAAATCCTCTAAGATGACGTTACGGTCATTACCCGGCGTCAAATGCTGCAAGTAATGCTTATCCAGTCTCATCACCTCCATACATATGACTTCTATCCCCCAGTAAAAGTTCCCAAAACTAAAAATGAAAATGAAATAAGTTATTTGTAGCATGCCAAGTTCCGAGGTTATAATAGAAGGAACTACAAACTCTTGGAGGAGAACATCCATGCGATTTATTAGCAATAACAACATTACCGACCCATCATTGAACCTGGCACTAGAGGAATATATATTGCGATCTTTACCTGATGACGATGATTACTTGCTGTTTTACATAAACGAGTCTTCCATTATTATCGGTAAAAACCAAAATACAGTCGAAGAGATCAATGCTGAATATGTGGAGCAAAACGGCATCCACATCGTAAGAAGGCTGTCTGGCGGCGGCGCTGTGTATCACGACCTAGGCAATTTGAATTTCAGCTTCATTATGAAGGATGACGGGCAATCCTTCCATAACTTTAAGAAGTTCACCGAGCCTGTCGTCCGTGCACTTCGCAAGCTTGGTGTTGATGCAGAAATGACCGGTCGCAATGATCTTCAAGTCGGCGAACGAAAAATATCTGGCAATGCACAGTTTTCAACCAAAGGTAAAATGTTCAGCCATGGCACTCTTCTATTTGATTCTGAAATGGACAATATCGTCTCTGCACTGAAAGCCAATGCCGAGAAATATGTGTCCAAATCAACGAAATCTATCCGGAGCCGTGTGGCGAACATTTCTGAATTTTTAACGGAGCCTCTAACGATTGAGCAATTCAAACAAAGTATACTCTCGTCTATCTTTGAGGGTGAAGAGCAAATTCCTTTTTACGAGCTGACAGAGCAGGATTGGGACAATGTGCGCAAGCTGGCGGATGAGCGTTACCGCAACTGGGATTGGAATTATGGCAGATCACCTGCCTTTAACGTACGGCAAAACAAACGAATCAACGCTGCAGGCACTTTCGATGTTCGATTGCAGGTTGAAGAAGGCAGCATCGTTAACGCCGCTATATACGGAGACTTCTTCGGTCGAGGCGACAGCACCGAATTTGCTGCTAAACTCGTTGGTACTCGGTATGAAGCAAATGCAATAAGCCAGCTTCTTGACAGTGTTGATTTGACTTATTATTTTGGACCGGTTACGAAGGAAGACTGGATTTCTCTACTATTGTAATCGATGACAATTCAAAACCCCGGACGCTCTAGAAAGCATCCGGGGTTTCTTCTGTAAAGCATTTATTCAGGGCTCTGATAATCCATTCTATTTTACAACATTGATGTATCTACTGCTAATGCTGGCTGCTGCTGAATAAATCCCATAACCGACCGCCGCCCCTAATGTATTTAGAATGATATCATCAACATCTAGGCTTCCTCGCCTTGTGACCATCTGAAGTACTTCAAGCACCGTAATGAATAATGCGAACGAGAGCACCGTCCTGCCAAATCGCCATCCGAATAGAATAGGCAAACTGAATCCGAACGGGATAAACACGCCAATATTACCGCCCATATTGATTATCCAGGTATCGAGGTTGAAGTGATGAAAGTGTGTAAAATAATTGTTGATTGTTTTAAAAGGAATGATGTTATATCTCATTTGATCACCATTATAGAAGCCGCCTCTTCCGAAGCCTATGAACATCCAATAAAATAAACAAAACGTATAGAATATCGTTATTGCAGCCGTTATTCTTTTTAACCATTTCATCAAATGGAGAATTCACCTCGATGTATTAAGAAATAGATGCTTACTAAACTTTTCTAGACTTTACTCGATACCAATACTGATATTGCTCTTTAAAGCCGATTTTGTCATACATACGGTTGGCCGGAGCATTGTCTTGAACCACTAACAAATACCCCGTCTCAGCGCCATGCTGTTTACCCCACTGCAATAATTGAAGAACAAGCTGCTCACCTATCCCGCGATTTCGATAGCCCGGAGCTGTTACAATATCAAACAACCCTATGTATCCACGCTCTAAAATACCGATACCGCAAGCGACAGGCCTGTCTTCATCATATAAGGTGACAAAACATTTCTGTAGCGGCATGCTGCTTAATAGCCGTATGGCTAGTTCCCTTTGCTGATCCGACATCTCAATCATACTTGAGTAGTCATCCATCCAAGCATCACTAACTTGATCATGCTTTCTGCAAGCCATCTCCCTCGCTGGCTCCTTTACACTACTAAGAGCAACAGTCTTCATGAAGACGGGATCAACGATAATGTAGCCATGTGCATCAAGCATCTGATCAAGCTGCTGAGGCATGCCGAATGATAATATTTTGAACACTGTATCCAGTTGTTGGCTTGTATACAGCTGCTCACAATAGTTGATTTTATGAAGTAAATCATCAGGATCGCTGCTAATGTCATACAACGGTACGATACAGTTCGATCTTTTGGTATAACCATCCGCAAATCGCATAAGCCAGCCGTCATGAAGAACGGTTTGGAGCGCAGGCCAGGCATTCAAGCTTATCTCTTCCAGGTTCAAATGGTGTTTATTTTTGACATTTACAGGAGTACCGATGGTATCCGAATCTAGTAAACTAGCAATTTGAGCCATATGGTGATGATCATGTTCCGTGAAATCTATCATATATTGAGGGAGCAGAAATGGATGATCATCAGCATCACGGTAGGTTGTCTCGTATTGCTTGTCCGACAAAGACTCAATGAGACCTATAATTCTGGCTCGATAATAAATCGCTAGTGAAGATAGAGTGGCAATAGGCGTGTTGAGACCGTAGATTGAAGCATTTGCATTAAAGGTATCGAAGTCCAAATGTCGGACAGTGAGTGATTGACCCGAAGCCAGCTTTTCAATACCCTCCTCATAGAAATATTGATCCCATAAGGCAATATGTGCAACGATTTCTCGAACGGACCATTTGCCTTCCGCAATAACTTGATTCCAAATACGCTCATTACAATGCTCCAGCTTTCGTATGAAAGCAATCCATTCTTGAAAAGCTACAATAAGTGATTGTTTCTCCATTTGCATAATCGCCCCCGCTATAAGCCATTTTGTTAGAGATAAAAACATAATTCCAGCAATAAAACGGTAAAAACACCTAGTCGCTAAAGCTCCAAGGTGTCGTTTACAGTAGATGAAATCTAGTTAGCTGCTCTTGCAAATTTTCTTTAATCAAAATTTCGCGTTGCTTTGGACCAAGCAAGTCAAAGTGAGGATACTCCGCTCGAGCATGGATATAGTTCGGGTTCAATCCATTAGCTGCGCACCATCGTGATAGCTTCTGGAGGTCAGAGCAGCCAACCTTAGTCACTGTCTTCATAGCAGGAAATCGGGGATCTACCCAGTAATGGGTCAGAAAAGCAACTTCACCATCAGCCACTTTAGCCTTCCATGCATTCATCTCGGATCTTGTAATTCCGAATGCCATCGTCTCCCCGCTCCTTTATTTACTCAATATCTGCTTAACACGGCCTACTTGACCATCAGTCAATCGAACTTTTATGCCGTGCGGGTGAGTTGGGGAATTCGTTAACAGATCCTTTACGATTCCTCTCGTAAGCTTGCCTGACCGCTGATCCTGCTTCAAAACGATATCTACCTCAAGCCCCGGCTGAACCGACGCGCGTATTGTTCCGTTCATGTCATTATCATTCCTTCATGTGCTTTTGTAGCAATCAGCATATCATATGTACATGAAAGATGCACATATCGGGCGCAGATGTTATACTTGAGGTTAAACGATGTACACGAAAAGAGGAAATTTACAAATGTCAACCGACTTTAGCTCAATGGGCATTATCCCAGCATTAACAGAACGGCTTCACCTAGATGGGATAATTGAGCCTACTCCTGTTCAGCAGAAAGCTATTCCCGTCCTTATGGCCGGGCAGGATGTTATTGCGCAAGCACAAACAGGAACTGGCAAAACCATTGCCTTTGCCTTGCCTATATTGCAAAGAATCGATGTAAGCAAAGATCAAGTTCAAGCACTTATTTTAACACCAACTAGAGAATTGGCGATTCAAATTACTAGTGAATTGGCTAAGCTTGCTCCAGTAGTCGGTGCAAAAGTACTTGCTGCATACGGCGGTCAAGATGTTACCGCACAAATTCGCAAGCTTAATAACGCACCACAAATTGTTGTCGCAACACCAGGCAGACTTATCGATCATATGAAACGCGAGACCATTAATCTTGGTAAATTGAAGATGCTCGTATTAGATGAAGCCGACCAAATGCTTCATATGGGCTTCCTATCCGAAGTGGAAAGCATCATCGTGCAGACGCCTAAGTCTCGTCAAACAATGCTCTTCTCCGCTACAATGCCGGATGCAATTAAACGTCTTGCTGAGAATTATATGAAGGTACCTGTTGATATTCGTATCAAAAGCCCTCGTATTACGCTCGACAACATTAAACAGTATGTGGTTGAAGTAACTGACCGTGGACGGGAAAAAGCGCTGATTCAAATTATCGAGAATCAGAATCCTTATTTGGCTGTTATTTTCTGTCGTACTAAAGTACGTGCGAAGAAACTAAACCAAGCTCTTCAGGATCATGGATTTGCCTCGGATGAATTGCATGGCGACTTGACACAAGCAAAACGTGAGCAAGTAATGAAACGATTCCGTGATGCAAAACTTCAAATACTTGTCGCAACTGATGTTGCAGCTCGCGGACTCGACGTTGAGGGCGTCACTCACGTATTCAACTATGATGTACCGCAGGATTCCGAAATTTATATCCACCGAATCGGTAGAACAGGACGCGCCGGCCAAAAAGGAGCTGCAGTTACGTTCGTATCCCCTTATGACCGTGGAGCGATCCAACATATCGAACGAAACATTGATGCTGTACTAGAGCGTCGGACGATGGAAGCAGACGGAACAATGAAGGTTGACCGTTCCCCGCGTCAGGCAGTCAAGATATCCAGCAAGGATGATAATAAGCAAGAACGCGGCGCACGTCGCGGCAGAGATTCCAAGCCAGGTCAAGGTGGCCGCAGCGGCGGCAGAACCGAACGGGCTGGCGGCAGAGGCGGCGAACGCAAAGGTCCTCGCGCTCAAATCGGAACCTATAAGAAGCAAGAAGATACCCGTAGTGCTGGCGGCAACCGCGAAGGCAATCTATGGGAAGATGCTGGCAGTGCTGAGCGTGGCGGCAGAGACACTCGCAATGCTGGCGGTGCTGGGCGCGGAGGCAAGAGCAGCGGAGGCTACGGTGCGAACCGCGGAGGTAGAGACGCTCGCGCCGGTGCTCCTGAACGTGGCGGCAGAGACGCTCGTAACGCTGGTGCTCCTGAACGCGGAGGCAGAGACGCTCGCAACGCTGGTGCTCCTGAACGCGGAGGCAGAGACGCTCGCAACACTGCTGGAACTGGGCGCGGAGGTAGAGATAACCGTAATGCTAGTGCACCTGAAACACCAGCTTCGTGGGGTAACAATGCTAATGCTTCCAGCACAAGCAATGAACGCGGCAGCAAAGGTGGCGGAGGCTACGGTGGTAATCGTGGCGGAAGCGGACGAACTGGCGGTGCGGGACGAGGCAAAGGCGGTTCACGCCATGCTGGTCCTAGCGGCAACCGCGGCGGCGGACGTCGGAAATAATACAATATTGACAAACGGCTGTTTCACAAGGTGCTGCAACATATACACCTTGCGGAACAGCCGTTTTTTTTTGCACAAATTTCTTATGGCTTGACGCACGCCTGGTTTGGAGAAAGTTGCGGAAATAAGGGGCTGTCCCATAAGGTTAATTACCTTTGGGATACCCCTGGTTTTGTTTTGTTCGGGTCAACAGGGGATGGAGTAAGCTTTGTGGTTCCGAACCGATAGCGCATCTAAAATAAGAGAACTGGAGTCCTCTATTTCTGTCTTATCATGAATGTCGCCAGCAATAAAGGAACGGAGTTCCGCTATATTTCTATAATCGTTAGAAAACACGATCAATGAGGTAAATTAAAGGAGCGTGCATCCGCTATTATTAGATAATAGTGTGGTCCACTGACAATAGAGGAACGGAGTTCCTCTATTGTCGAAAGGGCTGTCTAAAAAGGTCAGAATTAACCTTAGGACTGCCCCTTTCGTATTAAAATGAAGAGATTACACTTACTTGGACTTATGAGGCAAGCAACCATTGAACGAAAATGAAAAATAACGTACAGGAATAGCCCCCTGTACCGCTATTTTTCATTTTTTTCCAACATTTCTGTTTAAAGTGGGCTATCTCTCCAGCAAGCTTACTACTTATGAAATAACCCCTTATTTGTTATGTATTCGTATTGAACGGGATGTCTTATCTGATTTATAACTATACAACTATTTGAGTATGCTTAATCATCAACATTACTAATGAACTAACTACCCATATCCCGTACTCAGCTACTTCTTCTCCACTCAAACTAACTTAACTCTGCACCGAACGACGATGTGAACGAAGCTGCTCAAGCTCCTCCTCCGTCAACTCTCGATAAGTACCTTCCTCAAGCGATTCATCGAGCGTAATCGGTCCCATAGCCACTCTTTTCAAATAAACGACTTTCTTATCTACCGCTTCAAACATACGTTTCACTTGATGGAACTTGCCCTCCATAATCGTAAGTGAAATAGTCGAAGTCATGCCGTATTCCGGATGATCCTGAACTTTACTCAATAGGGTAAGCTCGGCAGGCATCGTTACATAACCATCATCTAATTCAACACCCGCTGCGAATTGTTGTTGATCGGCTGGTCCAACATCACCTTGTACGAGAGCCTCATAAGTTTTTGCAACATGTTTGCGTGGTGACAGCAACTCATGCGCCAATTGCCCGTCATTAGTTAGAAGCAGTAAACCAACGGTATCTTTATCAAGCCTGCCGACTGGGAATGGCTCCATCAGTTGATCATCTAGTTCCAATAAATCGATAACAGTCTTCTCTCGTTTATCTTCGGTCGCGGATATGACGCCAGGAGGCTTATTCATCATCAAATAAATGACTTCCCGATAAGAAACGATCTCCTCGTCAAATCTAACCTCATTTACGTCTGGATCGACTAATAGACCACTATCTTTAACCAATTTATCATCAACGGTTACTCTGCCCTGTTTAACCATCTTCTTTATTTCACTTCTTGTTCCATATCCCGTGTGGGAAAGCAGCTTATCCAGCCTTATTTTTTTCGCCAACTTAAATGAACCTCCCACCTGCAGACAGCTCGTTTTTGAGCATACCGTCTGCGGTATATTTTCCCCATCCAATTGGATAGCCGTCTGTACAGACTAACACAAATCCCTCGCCCAAGCATGGTGCATCTTGCTAGCCATGTTGTCGTCCGCAAGTCTTATACACAATAGAACGGACTTGTTATATAATGTAACTAAATTTAGGACAAGCTGGCTTAAGCCAATGCCTGAAATAAAACGGAGGTAGAATCCCCCATGAAAAAGAAAAAGTTCAAAATGATTTATGTCTATTTAATCCTCATTGTATCCGTATTTGTACTCATCGCAGTTATGAACAATAATGAGCCTGTTAACGCAATTTATCAGAAACCGGTTTCTGATCTTAACCTTTCTACACGTGCTTTGTTAGATGATCCAAACTATCAGAATATTATTCTACCAGAAGAGTTAGATAAGAAAATAGCGGATAAGGAAGATTTCTTTGTTTATTTCTTCGCTTCAGATTGCGGACACTGTCAAAATACAACACCGCAATTGATGCCAATTGCTGATGAATTGGGCATTAATCTGCCTCAATTTAACTTGCGAGAATTCGAGTCCTATTTCAATAAACACCAGATTGAATATACTCCTACGCTAGTATACTTCCAAGATGGCGTTCAAGTCCAAGAAAGAATCGAGGGCGGGTTGCGAGAACAGGGAGCATCAGCAGGCTACACAGTAGAAGATTATAAGAACTATTTCAATAAATATTCAGGAACGGGTACCTAATGGCGAATCTGGATAATTCTAATGAGGACCGATCTCCGTTTCGAGGTGTTATGTATGCATTAGTGCTTGCCTTTGCATTCATCACCTTCCTTACTGCGTGCAGCATATCCAATCAGGAGGATCAGAAGAATGGGCAGCATCAACACGGCTCAGAGACATGGGAAACAACCGCTTCATTTGACGTTCAACCCTCTTTCTTAGTCGACTATACCAAGCATACGGGCGAGCTCTACGATAGTGTTCATGATCATATGGATATCATGTCACATATCGACTGCTACTGCGGTTGCATGACGGGGGAAAGCGATGGTCTTGAAGCCAAGCATGATTCATTGCTGCGATGTTACATAGCAGAATTGCCAGATGACGGCGTCACATGGACGAATCATAGTACGGGTTGCGGGATTTGCAAGATGGAGATGGAGGATGTCATCGCCTTTAGTAAACAAGGCAAAACTCTGGATGAAATAAAAGCAGCTATCGATCAGAAATACAAACCCAAGCAGATCAGCTAATCATCATACGTTGCAATGCAAAAGCTTGCGCTGTTCACCTTTCGGGGAACGCGCAAGCTTTTTTTTGATTCACTGCTTTTTATAAGCCAAGCATGAACTGCAGCGTCAGATCGGATATATCGGGCAGATGCTCATGGCCATAATCGGGATAGATCTCAAGCCTTCTGGCTGAGGTGATCTTGTTATAAGCCGCGAACTGGCTGGAAGGCGGACATATCGTATCCATCAAACCTACCGCCATCATGACTTCCCCCTTAATTCGGCTCGTTAAGTGCTGAATATCGACATAACCAAGCTTTGTGAACAGCTGCTCCGCTCGCTGATGACGCGGGTCGAAGAAACGAAAATAGGATTTCAATTCCCCATACGCATCCTTGGCAAGATCCATCTCCCACACTCGCTTGTAATCACTCAGAAATGGATATACCGGAGCAAGACGACGAATTCTCGGTTCTAATGCAGCACAAGCCAGCGTTAAACCTCCGCCTTGTGAGACTCCAATCGCTCCTACTCGATCTGGATCTACTTCATCCATATTCATTGCGATACCTGCAAGCTGTGCCGTATCCAGAAAGATATGACGCATCAGTAGTTGATCAGGATGATCGTTAACGCCACGGATGATTTGTCCACTAAGTGTATTGCCCTTCACTCCACCAGTATCTTCAGAGAGCCCACCCTGCCCGCGAGCATCCATAGAGAACACCGAGTGTCCCAGCGCTGCATACAGCAGCTTATCAGACCAATCACCAGCGTTATAAGCATAGCCATGGAATTGCAGGATTGCAGGATGTGGAGCTGCAGCCTGTTTGGGCCGAACATACTTAGCATGTATCCTAGCACCTCGGACGCCAGTGAAATAAAGATCAAAGCATTCTGCGAATGGAACCTCGAATCCGCTCGGCACAATTTCGATCTGGGGCTCTACCGCTCTCATTTCTGTGAGCGCCCGCTCCCAATAGTCATCATAATCTTCAGGACGAGGGTTTCGTCCTTTGTACGTATACAGCTCTTCTAAAGGCATATCAATAAGAGGCATTGGTCAGCACCCCTCCCTTTGTCAAAAAAACATACTATCGTTTGAGAAAGTCGTATTCCGGAAGCTCCATCAGCTTCAAGTTGCATGTAATTAATTCATTCCTTTGCTGTACGCAAGCATAGGACCGGAGTGGATCAGCAGGCGTGTTCATTACATAATCGAGCAGTCTATCTACCGAAGTTACCGCTACATGGCATCGTGTATCTGAAGAAGCATAATAAATCAATACTTCACCATTATCACGAGCAACCAGTCCATTGGTAAACACCACATTAGACACATCGCCAATTCGCTCTGATCCTTCAGGTGCAATTAAATGACCGCCCGGTGAATAGATCACTCTGCTTGGCTCATTCAGATCGGTCAGGAAGGCATAAATCACATAACGCAAGCCTGCTGCTGTATTACGAACACCATGAGCGATATGAAGCCAACCTTTATCTGTTTTAATTGGCGCTGCGCCTTGCCCGTTTTTCACTTCTTTAATCGTATGGTAGATTTTCTGATCGACTATCGTTTCATGTTCAATTACTGCATTTTCGATACTAGCCGACAATCCCCAGCCAATTCCTCCGCCTGAACCAGCATCAATGAAACCATCCTGAGGACGAGTATAAAAGGCATATTGTCCATTCACAAATTCCGGATGCAGAACGACGTTGCGCTGTTGAGGTGAAGCTGTTCGCAAATCAGCCAATCGTTCCCAAGTAATCAAATCCCTAGTACGAGCGATCCCTGCGCTCGCTACCGCACTGGAAGTGTCACCGCTTGGCGCTTCAGGATCTTTGCGCTCTGTGCAGAACAAGCCGTAAATCCAACCATCCTCATGCTTCACAAGACGCATATCGTATACATTAATATCTGGTACATCAGTTTCCGGCATTACGATCGGGTAATCCCAGAATGTGAATTGATCCACACCGTTCTCACTTTCGGCAATCGCAAAGAAAGATTTGCGATCCAGACCTTCCACTCGAACCACAAGATAAAACTTGCCATTCAACTCAATTGCCCCAGGATTGAATGCCACGTTTACTCCCAATCTCTCCATCAAATACGGGTTCGTCTCCGGATTGAGATCATATCGCCAATAAATGGGGGTATGTGCTGCTGTTACAACGGGATACTGGTATCTCTCGTAGATTCCGTTCCCTCCGGAAACTGGCTGATTGGAGCGGGTCAGCAGCTCTTGATGCTCCGAGTGAAGCTTCTGCAGCTTCTCCATAAAGGTTTGTTTTTCCATACTTCTTCCACACCTTTCGCTCTATCTTTTGTCATAAGGATTAGGTTTGCTTGTTATTGTGCGTTCGCTATTTTCTCTAATCGTTCCATCGCTTCAAAGCCCATTCTTCCATTATGATAAGGGCATTTCCAAGGATCTACCTTCAAGTGATCATCACTTGCCTTCCCTGAGCGATCAACTTTCCAGAACCACTCACCATGGTTTTTGTCCACGATATACTCATCGATGAATCGCCAAGCTCTATGTGCAGCTTGCAAATAATGATCTTCTCCAGACATTTGATACGCATTCAGAAACCCGACGACAGCTTCTGCTTGCGGCCACCAGTGCTTATCCGTATCCGTCCAGCCATTTGGATCAGCCTCATTAATAACGGCACCATCTGAATCCAAGCCTTCCTCGTAAGTAGCTTGTGCCATGGCTAGCGCAATCCCTTCACATCTATGCAGCAATTGCTTATTACCGAGAACTTCTGCGGCTTCCATCAGGAGCCAACTACCCTCAATGTCATGACCATAAGAAATTTCATGCGATTTGATTTCCCATTTCTCATCAAAGAACAATAGAAAATGGTTGCTTTCACCATCTACAATATGCTCAATCGTCACTTCAATAAGTTCTTGCAGCTTTTGCTTTAATACTTCGGACTGCCATACACGATACAAATTGGTATAAGCTTCAAGCACATGAAGATGGGTATTCATCGATTTCTTTTCATTCAAATCCGTTCCGCTCAGACTAAGATCATCTGTTTCTTCCCAGTTCCGTCCAAGTGCCTCGACATATCCTTTATAAACGGGATCATAGCTGTAACGCTCCATATTTTCAAATAAAATAATGGCTTGATGAAGCGCCTGTTGATTAGGACGAGCACGGACATACTCCGTTATCGCATAGATAACGAAGGCTTGCCCGTAAACTTGCTTTTTCGTCTGAATCGGCTCTCCCTTGCTGTTAAGCAACCAATAAAAGCCGCCGTATTGTTCATCCCAAAAATATTGAATCAAATACTCATATGCCCGATCGGCAATTTGCAAATACTTCGGATCATTATATAGTCGGTACGCAGAAGCGAACGTCCAGAGAATTCGAGCGTTCAAGACTAGTGATTTATCAGCCTCTGCAACAATAACAAGATCATTCGTAATGGCTCCAACGAAGCCTCCATTCTGCTCATCTATGGAATGCTTCTGCCAGAACGATAGTATATTCCCCTTTAATTCAATCTCAATCTCTTGACGCCATTTCATCAGCTCAGACCGTTCCATCTCCTATTCACTCACTCCCACAACAGCCGATTTGGTCAAATAATAGGAAGCCACAATTGATTCTGCCTTCTTGCCATACATGCAATAATCATCATTGGAGGATGCCTCATGCTTCTGATAGAGCTTCGCTGGCCAATCCCATAGCATAAATCCTTGCATCCAGTCTTTTTTCTCACATTTATCAAACATAACTTGGTAGTAAGCAGCCTGCTCATCTTCAGAAGGTCCACCTTGGAATGACCAGTCATTAGGCAATTTACTAGATCCTACACGACTCGGACAACCCGCTTCCATAAAGAAGAAAGGCTTGTTATGACGGCTAACAACTGCTTCAATTCGTTCTAGCTGCTCATCCCATTGATCAATCGGATAGTAACCGCTGGAAGAGATGACATCGACTGCATCCCACCAAGTCAAATAATTTTCCTGGTATTTGTCACAATTATAAGTAATGATTCCTGAATATATCGCACGAATCTTACCAATTAATTCACGCCATTCCTGTTCACGCTTGTCAGCCTGCACCATTTCACAGCCGATACAAATCATTTCACAACCGGTATCCTCGGCTATTTGCGCATAATGAAGGATGAATTCTGTATACGATGCGAACCATTGAGCCCAGCTTGGCTCACCTGGCACTTCCATGTCAAAGAAGCCAATATGTGCTCGCCAAGTTCCATCCGTGCAGTTCACAACAGGCTTCAAACACACCTTAAGCCCAAGCTGCTTTGCTTCCCGAATGGCATGGAGCACCTCTTCATCGCTCACCGTTGGTTCTTCCTTATAATGAATAGTCGTAGCTTGAGGATGATCTTGCATAGCGCTAAGTGCAATTGCAGTCCAATTAACGCCGAGCTTCATCATCTCTGACATGGAATGCTCCGCCTCAGATGTCTTCCATGTCCCTCTAACGCCTGTCCAACCCCAAGTCATTCCCGCAATGTATGATGTCAACATATGCTGTCTCTCCTTCTCCTTGTCTTTATCTCTATTAAATAGCAGTTGCTTTCTCTAACGCGTACCATTGCCTTACGATCCGTTCTGCCTTCTTGCCATAGATATCGAAGCCAGTATCCTTATCCGCATCCTGCTCCTCATATAACCGATGGCTCCAATCCCACCAGAAAAATCCGGCGAACCATGGCTCATTCCAAAATACAGTCATAACCGAGCTATAAAAGTTCGCCTGCTCCTCTTCATTAAAAGGCAGCTCTTCATGACTGAAGTCCCATGGCATCATTGCACAGCCTAAAGCACTGCGGCAGCCGATCTCCATAAAAACGATTGGCTTATTGAATTTTTGATGCAGTCTCGCAAGCCTATCTCTTATAGGAAGCCAATTAGCAATCATCTTTTCCTCGGTATCGCCCGGTTGCTCACCGACTGGATAATAAGCACTCGTACCAATGAAATCCAAATCATCAAACCATTCGACGCCCTCTTCTTTGCCATGGTTAGCATTGTAGATAAGTGGACCGCTATAAACTTGGCGAATTCTCTCAATCAACTCTCTCCAGCGATTCGATTGAGATTCTGTCTTAATCATTTCGCAGCCGATACACAACATCTCGCAGCCAAGCTCTTCGGCTAATTCTGCATAATGCAGAATAAAATTCGTGTATGATTGGAACCACTTATCCCAATACATGCTCGCACCATCTTCTAGCGGGAATCCAATATGCGCTCGCCATATGCCATCGCCCGAATTAACAACTGGCTTCAAGCAAACTTTAAGCCCCAGTTCCTTCGCTCGCTCAACCGCAAAAGCAATATCACGATCCGTAACCGTGTACCCGTAATCATAGGCAATATGAGTCGAATGAATATTTTCCTGCCAAGTCCAGAACGACAATGCGATCCATTCGCTGCCTGTCTCTCTCAACTTCCGCATGGAATCCACTGCTTGTTCCGTTCGATAATGACCACGCTCTGCTTTCCAGCCCCAAGTCATCCCTTTGAAGAAGCTATTGTCCATCTTCATTATTTCACCGACCCTTGAGTAAACCCGTTGTAAATGAACTTCTGCAAGGAAATAAATACGATGACAGTCGGAATGATAACAATCATGATGGCCGCACAAATAATTTCCC
The DNA here is from genome assembly GCA_048976605.1 of Pristimantibacillus sp. GTDB lineage: Bacteria > Bacillota > Bacilli > Paenibacillales > Paenibacillaceae > Pristimantibacillus. The sequence continues at coordinate 344,500 of JBHGUX010000038.1, forward strand.
ACTGAGAGCCATAGGGTCCTTTAAAGGCAAACAAGGCAGTTGATAAAACCTGCAGTTCTTTAGCCGGCATATACAAGAAAGGGATATAGAAGTCATTATACAAACCAACCCCTTTAATAATGATCGTGGTTACGATCGCTGGCTTCAGCAATGGCAAAATAATTTTCGTATAAATCGTAAAATATGATGCGCCATCGATCATCGCCGATTCGTCCAGTTGCTCCGATATCGTATCCATAAATTGAATGAAAATATAAATACCGATAATATCTGTGCCCATGTATAAAATAATCGCTGCCCAAATGCTGTTAAACAGCCCAAGTCCATTGACGATTTGAAACGTAGTCACTTGAGTTGTTACGCTGGGAATAAGTGTTGCAAGCAAGAAAGCTCCCATTAGCAGCTTTTTCCCAGCAAACTTAAACCGGGCTAACACATACGCTACCATCGTCCCGAATAAGGTTGCTCCAGCAAGAGACACGAGTACGATAAAAGCCGTATTCATAAAACCGGTTAACATATTCCCTTCTACGAAAGCTCTCGTGAAATTGTCGAAATTCAACCAATTGATTGGAGGCGTCAACGGACCTGTTGCTCGGTACTCCTCAGTCGACTTAAACGAAGCGAACAAGGCAACTGTAATCGGCATCAGCGCGACTAAGCAGCCTAGAACCAAAGATACATACTTCAACACGGATAGAAAATACGATTTGTTCGAATGCATCTTTAATCCTCCTCTTTGAACGCGCGCTTTTGAATTAACGTTATGACAACGACAATGAGCATTAATACTACGGCCATCGCAGATCCCAAGCCGACCTTATTAAACTTAAATGCTACATCAACCGTTTGTATAACGAATGTGCCGCTTCCATTCGAGCCGCCTGTCATAATATAAGGAATTTCAAACACACTAATCGCACCGCTGACAGCTAAGATGAGATTAAGTAAAATAATCTTTTTAATACTAGGGATAATAATATGTTTAAACTGATGCCAGCGATTAGCACCATCTATTTCCGATGCTTCATAGATATCTCCCGATATGGACATGATTGCGCCTAGAAAGATAACAAAGTTAAACCCCATATAACGCCACACAGATGTCCCGGCTAGCGAGAGGTTAATAATGTCTGGATTACCAAGCCATTTTTGTACATAATCACCTAAACCAATGAATTGCAGAACGGTGTCCAATGTTCCATCAGGTCGGAAGAAATAGAGAAAGATAAATCCTATGGCAACACCGTTCAGCAGGTATGGAAAAAACAACACACCTTTGAAGAAGTTTTTACCGCGCACACGGAAGCTAAGAATAGTAGCAAAATATAAAGCCAAACCGAATTGAACGAAAGTAGCAAGAAAATAATACAAGCTGACCTTAAACACAGTAAAATAACGTTGCTCTGTAAAGATTGCCATATAATTATCGAAGCCTACATAATCGTAATCCTTGCTGATCCCATTCCAATCGGTAAAGCTGTAGCGAATCATATCAAACACCGGCAAAAAGCTAAATGTAACTAGCAGAATGACGGGAACCATCGAGAAACTGATGATAATGATTTTCCTCTGTGTGTCATAGCTCAAATTGGAGAACATCCCCATACCTCCACCACTCAAGATCTCATTCTTCTTTATCTATCGAAATCATTACGAAGGGAAGCTTATCGCTTCCCTTCCCTTTACCTAAGAAAGATGTCTAGTAAGTTAAGGCATTACTTTCTTCTTCGCAGCAGCCCATCTTACTCCCAAGTCATTCATAATGTCATCATAAGATTCTTTCGTATTGCCAACGGCGGATTCAACAATCCGCTTCTTAAACACATCCGCCCACAAGCCAATTTCACCTTCATTGTCAATCTTCGTCTCCATACCTACGAGATTGTCAGGGGAAGGAGTAGAAATCACTAACTCAGCACCAAGCTCCTCGAATGGTTTCAAATACTCAGGTGTTGCAGAACCTTTAAGTGCACTGAATCCACTTTGCAACGCAGAAGCATAATCAGAATCATTGGTTTGCCACCATAACCAAGCGAGAGCAGCTTCTTTATTTTTACTATTTTTGTTTACTGCGATTTTGTAGTCACTCGACATCGGAACGAGCAGTTTCGCAGCATTTGTCGGGAACGGCATATAACCTATATCTTGAGAATTCGGACCAGCACCTTGCACTTGGGAGATTGCCCAAGAGCCCAGCACCATCGTTGCGATTTTTCCTTCATTCAACAATACCTTCGATGATTCCCAATCGGTTGTAAACGGATCATCTTCAACTAGTTTATTTTTTACTACATCATTTAAAATTTTGTATACATCATTGATTGGTTTGCCTGCTGCGAATGGATTCTCATCCTCGAGCATCTTGACGTTCGGGTAATCGATGTCGCCAGATGCAGTTTGTACATAAGATTGCCATTGAGTCAACGGCCAACCAGCTGCATAGTTCGTGTATAACGGAATCGCTTCGGTATTATCCTTCACCTTCTGAAGAGCCTCCAAGAACTGTGCAGGTGTTTTAGGAATTTCCGTTACGCCCGCTTCATTAAAGATCCGTTTGTTATATAGAACGCCAGGAACGGTTACCGCAATTGGAATACCGTATACTTGACCATCAACCGTACGATCTTCGATGAGCATATATTTCTCTTTCAATTCATCGTAAGCACCGAGCGGTTCGAAGAAATCTGGAATATCATCATTCGTAATGGATGGTGAGATATAAAGCACATCACCGTAATCTTTCGTATTCATTCGAATTTTGATTTGCCCCTCATAGTCTTGAAGAGCTTCGAACTTAACCTTCACATCGGGGAACTTCTCATTGAATTTCTTGGCGTATTCCGGAAGAATCGTGTTAACGATATCCGTTCTAGCTGTCAACACTGTAATTTCTCCGCTTACCGTCTTGGCTGGCGGCTCTTCAACCTTATCCCCGCCCGCATTGGTTGCACTTGCAGTTGGATTGCCTCCATTGTTTGTAGACGAACATCCTGCCATAAGTCCAATGATGAGAATGATGGATAATAATTGTAATACAAATCCCTTTTTCACTTTGTTACCCCCTAAATTAGTTTATCGATTAGGTTACAAACTTATTGTAAAATGAGAACGCTTTCCAGTCAATCTTTTTTTGTTATATTTATTTTAACCTTACAATAACATGCATGAAACCTAGCAATATTCACTGTTTCCGTTAACCTTTCGGTATAAATTATAATAGAAGCTGTTTCATAAAAAGAAGCATAAAAAAACATGAATGCATTCTCACATTCATGTTTTTTGTTAATTATTAAGTTAACGATAAGTTCAACTTAATGATCTCACAGAATTTCTATATACAATTTTACCTTTAACTAATACTCTTCCTGGATGAATCCCCTTATTTCTCACTTTCTTCACAACCTTTTTCACTGCAGCTTTGGCCATCTCTTGCATATTGACTTCTACCGTTGTAAGTGACGGTTCTGACAGCGTTGAGTATATGTCATTGTCAAAACCAACTACTGAGCAATCATTCGGCACGTTGATTCCTTTTTTGTGCAGAACATTAATCAATGCGTAAGCAACCTGATCGCAATTGCAGACGAATGCCGTAGGAAGAATCTCCGGAATGACGATATCAATGTAACGTCCTTTATCATCGCGATCATCAATGATATAGTTATCGTTTATTGGAATTCGATGCTCCAGCAAAGATTTGTAATAACCTAGAAATCGGTCCTGAATACTACTCGTAGAATGGAGACTTCCCACAAATGCGATATTCCGATGACCGCTGCTTATGAGGTAATTCGTCATTTCATACATACAATAGAAGTTATCTGTAATGACGTAATCAAGATCAGGCTGATCCGTATAGAAGTCCAGGAATACTAGCGGTATACCTGTGTTGTGGAAATGTTCAATATATTCCTTGCTCAATTGACCCAGTATGATGAAGCCATCCACTTTCTTATCATGATAAATACGCGGCAGCACGAGCTGTTCCTCGTCACTTTCACTCAATATATGCATAATGCCAGAGTACTGGAATTCCTCAAGCGTCTTTGAAATATATTGATAGAATTGCAAGTAAAACGATTGCGTCATCCCTGCGAATCGCTCAGCAATGACAACTCCAATATTATAGGAGAAACCGTCTTTCATAGCTCTTGCCAGCGTATTATAGCGATAGCCCATTTCTTGCGCCAGCTCTTTAATTTTATTTTTCAATTCTTCACTTACACCATCTTTATCATTCAACGCTTTAGACACCGTCACACTGCTTACACCTAATTTATTAGCTATATCACGCATCGTTATATTATCTGACAAGCGATAACCTCCTCAAATCTGTAACTCAACTATTGATTGATGCCGGAAAAAGCTTGTAATACCAACACTTTATTATGCATCTCTTTATGTTTATCGTTAACCTTACAACATAAAGCTTAGGACGAAATTAAATATTTGTCAATCCCAGGAATCATTCGATTATAAAACGACAAAAAAAGCCTCGCCTCCACTAAGAAGTGGTACGAGACTTTTCACCTATATCCCAAGCTAGGATTGATTATTCTTCTTCGCACGAAGAATGGCTGCCTCTATATCAAGTGACAGCTGCTTCAAGCCGAACAAATCTTCCTGCTCCCAAAGCTCATTAAATTTCAGTTGAAACTTAACCGCTTCCCTAACTCGATTGTAGAAATACAAAGTCTGAATATCACTAAGCACACTGGATACGATATTCGATCTCTCTTCAAAGCCGCGCTGCGCATCCAGTATTTCATGACGAATACTCGACATTTCCGTATCCAGCTGCGATGCTGCTTCTGCCGCCTTTTTGAGACGCTCACGCACATCCTCTGGAAGACTTTCTTTATATTTATAGTTCAGCGAATGCTCGATTGTTGCCCAGAAATTCATAGCCAACGTGCGAATTTGAATTTCGGCAAGTACGATTTTATAACCAAGCGCCGTTTGAACCGGATATTCCACAATCATATGGTAGCTGCGATAGCCGCTATCCTTGAAATTCGTTATATAGTCCTTCTCGTAAACAAGTGCAAGATCCTTGCGTGAACGAATCAATCCGGCAACCCGATGAATATCATCCACGAACTGGCACATAATGCGAATACCCGCAATATCTTCGATTCCTTGCTCCAATTGATCCGCAGGTACGTTAAGCCGTTTTGCCTTCTCCAGAACGCTGGATATTTTCTTGACCCGGCCGGTGACAAATTCGATTGGGGCATAGGATTCACGCATTTTAAGTTCTACTCGCATTGTTTTCAACTTAACTTTCAGTTCTTCAACCGCTTGTTCATAAGGCTGCAAAAAAAGATTCCAGTCTCTTCCGTCCATCCGGCCGCCTCCTGTTCCTATCGATGATCTGCGCCTACTGCTTCTGATATGCTGCGGTAGCCGTCTTTTCTTAACTTTTCTTTCAATCCGCTAGTCAATTCACGTAGAACTTCTGGTCCTTTATAGATCAAAGAAGTATAAATTTCGACGAGCGAAGCCCCTGCGCGGATTTTATCGTATGCATCCTCAGCAGTGAAAATACCTCCCGATCCAATAATCGGAAGCTTGCCCTCAGTCTGCCGATAGACAGCTCTAATCACCTCTGTTGAACGTTCTCGCAGCGGCGCTCCGCTAAGCCCCCCCATCTCACTTGCATTGGCATGAGTTAATCCCGCTCTTGAAACTGTCGTATTGGAAGCAATAATCCCCGCTACACCGCTATCTTTAATTGTAGCTACTGTCAACTCGAGTTGTTCATCTGTCATATCAGGCGCAATTTTTACCAGTACAGGTTTCGCTTTCTTACCTGATTTCGACGCCTGTTGTTTGATTTCCTCCAATACCTCTTCCAGCAACATACGAAGCTCATCACCATGCTGCAAAGCACGCAGATCTGGCGTATTAGGAGAACTTATATTAACAACAAAGAAATCACCATAAGGATATAACACTCTAATACAAGTGCGATAATCCTCATGAGCTTGGTCATTGGGAGTGATTTTGTTTTTGCCTATATTGACGGCAATCGGAATCCGCTGGATTTTGCGCTTAGCAAGCCGTTCAGCCATCTTATCCGCACCATCATTGTTGAAGCCCATTCTATTAATAAGCGCTTCATCAGCAGGCAGTCTAAAGAGCCTTGGCAGATCATTGCCCGATTGTGCCTTCGGCGTTACCGTGCCGACCTCCGCGAACCCAAAGCCAATGCTAGAGAAACCATCTACTGATTTGGCGTTCTTGTCGAGTCCTGCAGCTAGTCCAATCGGATGAGGGAAATGCAGACCGAATAAATCTACCGCCAGCTCAGGTGACTCTTGCACACCATACATCGCATGGAGCAGTCCGTTCATACCAGGTACCAGACCAGCTGTATGTAAACCATCAATAACCAGATGATGGGCTTTCTCAGGATCTATTCGAAAAAATATGGGTTTACCCAATGAAGAATAAAGCAACTACATTCACTCCGTTCTCTTTATGTTCTACCGAACAGTTTATCTTTTTTGCAGGAAAAAGAAAAGAGCGGTGGCAGACCCATGTAAGGAACAGTTGTATTGCGGCGAACTAAGAAAACGATTACAATAAAAATATATGTATCTACTATGTGATAGAGAGGTTGATTGTAGATGAGTCACGCCAAACGCAAAGCTCCAGCTATGAAAACAAAACCTAAAGAAGAGATTAATAAAAAAGCGCTAGTATGGATTGGCATTGTTGTTGTTGTTATCGTTATTGCTGTCTCTGTACTTCTCATTGTGAGCCAATAATTTTATTTAATTCAACCATCGATATATTTTATCGGGATTGGTTTCATTCTGCTTCGGTTCTAGCTGAAATCTTTCAGTTGGCGCTGTGGTTTTGGATGGAAGCGTCCCGTTTTTCACTTTCACGACAGTACCGAGCGGAACCAAATCATACAGCTCCTCCACATCCTCTTTGCTCATCCGAATACAGCCTAGTGACTCGTCGAGCCCAATACTCTTAGGTTCATCTGTGCCATGAATCGCATATAAAGTGTTGGAGAGCGTCATTCCCCGGCTTCCAAATTGTCCATCATCTTTACCATTAGGATTTTTTACTTTTTCACTTATATAGAAAGACCCCTCAGGCGTTCGATCTCCACCCAGCCCCACCGGATAGCTCCGTACAATAATATCTCCATTGACGACTGCTAATCGGTGAGTTGCCTTATCAATAACAATCTCGAGTGGTTTCCTCCATTGTTGATCTCCCGTTTGCAAGTTAGCCACATTGGTTAGATTTGTTGGGCTGTCACCAGTCTCATTGTCAGCCTTAGCAGGTATTTTGGACGTTGCGCCGTGATCCACCATAACTGCCGATAGCAATCCATTGAACATTGCCCGCATCTCTTGCTTATCACCTGAAAGCACATTATGCGGATAAGGCTTAATTAATTGATCCAATTTATCCGGCCATTTGTCGTAAAGTCTATTATATTGATAAATCGCGCTTGCCAACGTCCATCTAATCTCTTGTTCAGTACTCCATTCAGCTAATTTGGCAAGCGACGCAGATGGATCGCCAGGCAGACAATTGCATGTTGCTGAGTCATACATTTGCACCTCCATTGCCGTATCTTCAGTTGGCTGATTCACCGTCATTAACACTTTTTTGCGTCCAGTCCATTTGCGCCATCCATCCTCTTCTTCCATTCGAGCTGCAATCGTCAGCTTGGACTGCACCGGCCATTGCAGAAGACTATCCCAAGCGCTTCCGATTGGCTTGCGTTCACCTAGCGGAACAAACACAACCGCTAACTCAGGCAATATCGCGTTCTCCGCAACCGTAGGAGGTTCGCTTTCCACAGGTAATGAACGCTTATTAGACGGCAATAATACGATAAGTAAAAGCAATACAGCTGCTATTGCTCCCGCTCGACTAAGCAGCCGTTTTCTTCGTTGACGTTTGTTCCAAAGCTGCAGCATCTCCTGCGGCTGTTCAGCAAGCGGATGCTGTTTTTTCTCAAAAGCAACATACACATCACCTGCTTGAATAAAGCAATAGTTCGCTTTCGCTTCTTTTCCGAGCATCATATATTGTTTGCCGAGTAGATACCAGGCCATTTGATTATCAGGATGCTGCTTCACATATACCTTTAAATAAAGAGTATCTTCAGTCGTTTCCATTCCTATCCCTCCAACCTTGTTACCCTCTATATCGGCATCTGAACGACTAAATGCATAGATTTTGACAAAAAAACTCCCCACATTGCGGTTCAGCAGCCGCATTAGTGGGGAGTTGTTCTATATCGATATTAGTAATTGAATTTTTCATCAGCAATTTTTATGGAATCAGTCGGACAGCCGTCAGCTGCATCCTGCAGATCATCGTACAGATCCTCCGGAATCTCGGTATTGCCATGATTGCCGTCATTGCCATAAATAACTTCAGCAATTCCTTCATCGTCATAATCATAAATATCTGGTGCAGTAGCTCCACAAGCGCCACATGCGATACAAGTGTCCTTCTCTACCCAAGTAAATTTACTCACAGTGTTTCCCTCCCAAAAAATATATACGGAATAATTTAAATTTTAATAAATTGAAAGCTTGTCTTCCGCATGCTAAGTAGTGTAAACCTTCACTCATCAATATATAACAAACAAACCTCTGTTGGCAACAATCTCCGCCTTTTAATGTGACAGATCATCCTTTTCCAGTGAAGTACCCCGTATACGTTTATTACGAATCAACGCGGAAGGATCATCTCCCAGCATACCCGCCGTCAGAACCGCATTTTCTCCGAATTTGTCCCGAAGCAGATCCATCGTTTTCGTTAAGGCTTCTTTACGGGGCTGCTGTTCGTAATTAAACAAATCAAGCTGAATCGCTGTTTCGTCTTGCGAAGATAAGTTTTGCAGCGTAATACCAAGCAGCCTTACCGGATCACGGCCCGGCCAATGCTCGTCAAATAATCGGCAAGCTTCATGAAAGATATCATCAGTTGAATGTGTAGGTACACGAAACGTGTTAGAACGCGTTATTGTAGTCATATCAGGCCGTCGAATCGTTATCTGCACTGTAGCTGCCATCAATTTCTGACGACGCAATCTACGGCCAGTCTGGTCCGCTAAATTCAACATAATACGATGTACATCTTCTCTCGCAGTAACATCATTAGGCAATGTTGTCGTATGACCGATCGACTTGTTTTTTTCCCTGTCAGGATTTACTTCTGAATGATCAATGCCGTGTGCGGCTGCTTTCATCCAAGAGCCAACCGTGCCGAATTGCTTTACGAGGAGCAATTCATCAGCAACTGCCAATTGTCCGATTGTCCGAATATTTAATCGAACCAGCTTTTCAGCTGTTTTCCTACCTATACCAAATAACACATCACATGGCTGATCCCATAATCGCTTCTGAACATCTCTTATCCTCAATACCGTCATGCCATTCGGTTTCTTCATATCCGAGGCCATCTTAGCAAGCAGCTTATTAGGCGCAATGCCAATTGAGCACGGCAGCGACCATTCCGTTCGGATTCTATTTTGAATAATCGCGGCGATTTCAAGCGGTGATCCGAATATTTTCGATCCCGTAATATCCAAATAACATTCGTCAATCGAGATCACTTCTACAAGCGGCGTATATTGTCTGGCGATTTCCAGGAAACCTCGTGAATATTTACGATATAAATAGAAGTCTGGTTGAATAATGGTCAACTTCGGACAGAGCTTCATCGCTTGTCTGACGGTCATTCCTGTCTTGACTCCAGCAGCCCTTGCGACATAAGAGCAAGTAACAATTATGCCTTTGCGAAGCTCGACGCTGCCTGCAACAGCCGTCGGTTTATCCTTATACAGTTCTGGCTCTTCCGCTTCATGAACAGAACAATAGAAGGCATTCATGTCCACATGCAAGATGACGCGTCCTTTGGCTGGGTAATCTTTATGAACGTCCGTCACAGTCTATTACCACCACCTGAATGGGGAAAATTAATTATTAATTGATTGGACATCCCCAGCATACATATGGAAGGAAGGCAAGTCAATCCAGCTAAGCCTCAACAGCCTGAAAAAAATTAACCATTCCTCTCTACATTCCATTCAACAAGTGTTATAATAGTACATTATGATTTGTATTGGTGATTAGTGATAAAGGAGGCGTCCCCGCGTTGACAACGAACATATCCATTTTCGATACTACGCTGCGTGACGGTACACAAGGCGAAGGAATTAGCCTGTCAGCAGACGACAAATTAAAAATAGCGCAAAAACTCGACGCTCTCGGCGTTCACTATATTGAAGGCGGCAATCCGGGAAGTAACAACAAGGATATTGAGTTTTTTCAACGGGTTAAACACTTGAATCTGCAAGCAAAAATTACCGCCTTCGGCAGTACGAGACGCAAGTTCAGCTTGGCAGAACAAGATGCTAGCTTATTGCGTATTGTAGAGTCTGGCGTCCCAGCTGCAACACTAGTCGGTAAATCATGGGATTTCCATGTTCATACTGCTCTCCAAACCACATTGGAAGAAAATATTGCCATGGTGTATGACTCCATTGCATTCTTAAAGCATAATCAAATGGAAGCGATATTTGACTCGGAGCATTTCTTCGACGGTTATAAAAACAACCCCGAATATGCGTTATCTGTACTCCGCAAAGCACAAGAAGCGGGTGCGGACTGGATCGTCCTTTGCGATACAAACGGCGGTACGCTTCCTAATGAAATACATGACATTGTCAGTCGCGTTCGTCAAGAGCTAACTGCTGACATTGGTATTCACACACATAATGATTGCGAGCTTGCAGTCGCTAACACATTAGCTGCTGTACAAGCAGGAGCGCGCCAAGTTCAAGGCACGATTAACGGCTACGGCGAACGTTGCGGCAATGCGAACCTTTGCTCCATCATACCTAACCTGCAATTGAAAATGAATTATGACTGCTTGAGCGAAGATAAACTTCGTTCACTAACAGGAACAGCACGATACATCAGTGAAATTGCAAACGTAAGCATGCCTGTCGGGCAAGCGTATGTCGGCAACGCAGCATTCGCTCACAAAGGCGGTATTCACGTATCTGCTATCATGAAGGACTCCAAAACTTATGAGCATATCGAGCCGGAACTTGTCGGCAACAAACAACGGATTCTCGTTTCCGAGCTCGCCGGACAAAGCAATATTATTTCCAAGGCGCAAGCGCTTGGCTTAGATGTGAATGCGAATAACGACAAGACCAAAGAAATTATGGATCGAATTAAAGATCTCGAGCATCAGGGCTACCAGTTCGAAGGAGCAGACGCTTCATTAGAATTGCTTCTTCGTCAAGCATTCGGTGAGACGAAAGAAATCTTTAAAGTTGAATCCTTCAAAATGATCGTCGAAAGCTCAAATGGCCACATGAACTCAGAAGCCATTGTTAAACTCAATGTACATGGACAACAAGTATACACAGCTGCTGAAGGCAACGGCCCCGTCAACGCACTTGATAACGCGTTGCGCAAAGCGCTGATTCAGTTTTATCCAAACATTGAAGACGTTCATCTCTCCGACTATAAAGTTCGTGTATTCGACGAGCAGGATGCTACAGCCGCTAAGGTACGCGTTCTCGTTGAATCCACTAACAAGAACAGTACTTGGAGTACAGTTGGAGTCTCTAGCAACGTGATCGAAGCCAGCTGGGAAGCACTCATTGACAGCATCCGCTATGCGCTGCTCAATATGCCTCAGTCAGATGCTTCTTCAACGCCAATAGACAGTCTGGAGCGTCTAGGATTGGTTAATCATTAAGATTGCATTGCAAAATAAACAAACGCCCGGCATGAGAGCCATCCTCTCCGCCGGGCGTTTATTATCGCTTCATCAATCTTTACTTATACTTCTCAATTAATCGTTCCCACTCGCTAAGCGTAATAACGCCATTAATCCGTTCTCGAATGACACCCTGGGAGTCAATGAGAAAACTCGTCGGGAACGTATCCACTTTATACTGCTTTGTAATATCCCCTACTCGATCCATCAGAATCGGAAACGTAAATTCATGCTCGTCAACAAATTCTCTGGCCGAGCGCTCTTTATCATACTTCGTGGAATTGACGCCATACATCGTAATATCATCGCCGTATTTCTCGTACAACGTCTGTAGATCAGGTGCTTCGAGCTCGCATGGTCCACACCAAGAAGCCCAGAAATTTACAAAAGTCAGCTTGTCCTGCGGACCGCCAACCTCATAGGTCTTCTCATCCAAACCCGGCAACTCAAAAGACTCTGCAACGGAGCCTGCCTTTGGCTTAAAATCAGCAGAAGCAGTCGCAGTACTCGGTTTATCATCTGATAAATATTGGAATAATCCTAGCCCAGCTAGAACAAAGGCTAGTATAAACATCGCGGAAGCGCGTTTCATGATGTCCCTTCTTTCCTTAACATTCTGTCTTCATGTTACCATGTTTAGGATTAGTCGCTCAAGCTTGAGCTTCTATTAGCCATCAAATCGTCAAAAGTTCTGTCTTATTTATTTTCGGTCAATAACTTGTCATTCATACCTGCAATCTCATTCACTCATCGATGGAGTGATATAATAATTTAGCTAAGTCTAATACTAATTCAGCGACCAGAGAAAGCAGGGATCTAATGAATCAACTTAACAGCATTGCGATTACGTCAGCGGCTTATGAACAACTAATATCCCTCTGCCGCAATGCTATGCCTAATGAAGCCTGTGGTATTCTTATTGCAGAACTTGATCATGATGACGTTCTATGCACGGTAACTGACGTAAAAGCAATAACCAATAGACATCCTCATCCACAACATTCGTTTTCATTCGATCCTGTGGAATGGACCACTGCCTATTTCGACATGCAAAAAAACCGACAAAAGATTGTCGGTTTCTTTCACTCCCATCCCTCATCAGAAGCAATTCCTTCACTAGATGATGAGAATGGGTTTTGGTCAGCTGATGGCGAGGTCTCCTATTGGATTATCTCGATGTTAAATCAATCACATCCAGTCGTACAGCCGTTCAAACGGACTAAAGGAACATTCACCCCAATTTCTTTAGTGCTTGCTTAGATAGGCGTACAAATCGCCAAGAGTCGTTATATTACGTTCCAATATCCGTCTCAAATACTTCTGCCACAGTTTAGCGGTCATAATGGAATCCTGAAGCGCATGATGTCGTTCTGTTATCGGAATCCCGTTTTCTTCAAGCAAATCATCCAGTGCATAGGAATCGCTTTTTGGCTCTAGCCATTTTGCCACCAGCATCGTATCTAGAACCCTATGGTTCAAGTTGATTTTCGAAGTACGCCATAATGCAGCATTCAGAAACTGTTTGTCATGACCGGAAGCATGTGCAATGAGCGGTCGCCTGCCTATAAACTCCATAAAATCATGAAGGACTTGCATTAAATCAGGTGCATCAACTACCATTTCATTCGTAATACCGGTTAATTCTACAATTGCCCGTGGAATACGTCGCTTCGGATTAACGAGACTATAAAAAGACTCCTTCTCGTAAATCTCCATCCCCCGCATTACTACCGCACCGAAAGAAATGATCTCATCGCCATTGGACGGATAGAATCCTGTGGTCTCAAGATCAAATACAACTACTTCGAGCTCTATGAGAGGTGTATCCAGCACTGACTGCTTACGCTGTCCCTTGTTTACAGAACGAATAAACGCCATTTGCTGCGCATTTTGCGATCCCAGCATGGAGGCAATAGCAGGCGTAAAGCCGCCCATTTTATATAAATTCCACATCCGACCGACACCATTCGGTTCTTTCATCCCTAATCACCACCGCCTTACCTGAGCCTGCCCATTGTTTGCTTAAACACTTTACGCTGCAATTTTTTACCTATCCGCAGAGCGCTCTTAAGTTCATCCGTCATTTCTTTAGATAACTTACGACTTGGAAGTTTTCCATTATTTGCGTACAAGCCATCTTCTTTATTCTCGGTTGTCATCAGACGCAATCGAAGGAATAATCGAAATGCTGTTTCATAATCAGCCGCCTCTTCCGATAACAGCCTACCATGCTCAACCAATCTTTTAATCCGATCTAACGTCGCTGTGTCTCGTATACCCGCTTGTACAGATAGCAGTCGAATCGCATTAACAAGTGGAATATAGGCGCCGTATTTGATATCTAAGCTTCCAGCATCCTCACCGTATTGCTCCTTCAGTAAATGACCAAATACACCGAGCAGCACCTTATGCCTCATCGTATTATCCAACATTCGTCGCACAATGATTGGATGATCCAACATGTCTGTGAAATAGTGATCCTTCAACTTCTTCAACAGACTTTTATCGCCATAGACGGAGCGTACATCCGCCATAATCAATAAATATCGGACGGATTCCCATATCGGATCTTGAAACCAATGATTGACTTGATTACGCCACTCGCTGATTGACTTGCACCATTCAGGATTATTGCTTAATACATTCCCCTCACAGGGAGGATAACCCACCTTCTGAAGCATCAATACTATCGTTGTAGACAATTGCTGAAAATACTTCTGTATAAGTGCTGAATCAGACACTGGATCCTGATAGACAATACCGCTGTCCTGATCGCTTGACAAGGTCTGCTCTTCCCGTCCTCCGCTTCCGAACAATAGATACGCATAAGGCACGGGGGGAGAACCCATCCCCGCCCGTGCCAATTCCGCTTCTGCGATTGCAATCGTGCGACCTATTACCGCATCATGCATCTCATTTAATTGTTCATTGAATAGTTCGACTGGACTCGCTTGGAGAAGAGCTTCCATATGCTCGTGTACTTGATCCCGCAAACTGCGCAGTACGTTCACATCATCGGCGTGACCGATTTGTTTAAGCAGCTGCACACGTACCGGATCACCCATCCGTTCGTCCTCTCCCCTCGGTCAGTCCAACGCTATTGATTAGCCTTGAATGTTTTGATTGGATTTTTTTAGTTGCTCAGGATAACCATAAGCGCCATGCTCACTAAGGTCAAGACCTACAATCTCTTGCTCTTCAGTAACACGGAAGCCCATGATCATTTTCATAACGCCAAGGACTAGGAATGAAGCGGCAAGAACGAATGCGCCACACACAACAACGGATTCGAATTGCACCCACAATTGCTTCCAGCTGCCAGTATCAATAATACCGCCTTGACCTACTCCAACTTTCTCAGCAAGTGCTTGTGTTGCGAAAATACCGTTCGCCAACGTTCCCCAGATACCAGCAATACCGTGAACAGACATGGCATAGATAGGATCATCGACTTTCATTTTCTCGAAGAATTTAGCACTGAAGAATACAAGCACACCAGCTACTAGACCGATAACAACAGCCGCCCAAGGATCAACGAATGCGCAAGAAGCTGTGATAGCTACAAGGCCAGCAAGTGTTCCGTTTAATGTCGTTGTAATGTCTGCTTTGCCAGTTACTGCCCAAGAGATAAGAAGTGCAGCAATTGCACCGGCACCGGCACCGAGCATCGTCGTGAAAGCCACATATCCGAAGAATCCATCACCGATCGCCAGTGTACTGCCTGCATTGAAACCAAACCAACCTACCCAAAGAAGTAATACAGATAATGCTGTGAATACTTGGTTATGACCAGAGATTTCATTAGCGGAACCATCTTTATTGAATTTGCCGATACGAGGCTTCAATAATATGGTAGCTGCGAAAGCTGCAAGAGCACCTGTTAAATGAACAACCGTGGAGCCCGCGAAATCTTGTGCGCCATCTTCTGCAAGCCAACCTCCGCCCCAGATCCAGTGAGCAACAACCGGATAAATAACGGCTACGAAGATTACTGTAAATACTAAGTATGATGACAATTTTGCACGTTCAGCAAATCCGCCCCAAGCAATGGAAAGCGATACTGCTGCGAAAGCTAATTGGAATAAGAAGAATACCGATTTAGGAATGCCTTCATCATCACCGGTTACGCCAGGGTTGAAGAAAAAGTCACCCATACCGATAAAGGCATTTCCGTTGCCGCCGAATGCGAAGCCATATCCGACAGCCCAATAAATCAAAGCTCCAAGTCCCACTGTGAAGATCGTTTTACCTGCTACGTGACCTGCATTTTTCATTCGAGTGGAGCCAGCTTCTAATAATATAAATCCACCTTGCATAAGTAGTACAAGAACAAAAGCAACCATTACCCATAGGGAGTTGATCCCGATATCTAGGGTTTTGCCGGATGGATCATCCGCAAAAGCCATTGCGGGGAATACTAAACATAGTGCACCTAAAGTAATTAACATTTTCTTTACCATGACGACCACTCCCTAAATGTTATGTTTCCTTACATGCTACGAAAGACTTAATGTCATTATAGTCAGAAGTGCTCAGTTTGACAATACATTTTCTTCAATTTCATAAAAAAAATCTAACGTTCGTGCATCAAATTTGGCTTAATGTTAAGTTTTATCACAATTTGAGAGTTCAAATGGTACCAAACAAGGTCTATCCTTCGCCTTTTGTCTCTGTTAGGGCATGTTGTTCTTTCTATAGAAGAAACGCATTACATTATAACTATATCCATTAGTATTACTTGGTGTAATATTCCAGTTTATTTACATCACCATGTAACACGTTTGACTGTACGGTTACTTTAGGATTATCATGATAGAAAAGAACTTGAAAGTGGGTGGATACATTGGGGATATGAAACTTTATCGCATAGGGGAATTAGCCAAAGAAGCCAATATAAGTCCTAGAACTATTGATTTTTATACATCCACAGGTCTCATCGAGCCAACAGAGCGATCTGCTAAGAACTATCGGCTGTATAACATTGAAACTTTGCATCGATTGAAACGTATTGAACAGATGAAAAAAGAAAAATATACGCTTGATGAAATAAAGGCAGCTTTAGAGGATTGGGGCAAAGTAACTGCAGAGGAACAAGTATCGCAAAGACTTATGGATTTGCAACAGCATCTTAGTCAATTAGAACGAGAGGTCAAGGAGCTTGAGCCGGTCATTAAACAAATGAAGCCGCGCCAGGCAAATCGGCTTTACACCCGTCTGATGCCACAGACCGCTGCGTGTATTGAGGCATTAATGCTTCTTATTAATAAAAGCAACCTCATGTAAGAGCATTCATGCCCTCTCATTTTAAATTTAATGGAGGTATGACAAAATGATTTTATTTCATCCAATGGACTTCCTTATTCTTATCGCATTTGCGGTGTCCATATGGGCTCAGTTCCGCGTAAAGGGAACTTTCAAGAAATGGGCCCAGGTCCCTTCTTCCCGAGGAATGACTGGCTACGAAGCCGCTAGAAGAATGCTTGACGCTAATGATCTACATGATATTCCGATTGAGCCGGTACCAGGAATGCTTTCCGATCACTACGACCCGATTCATCGTGTTGTACGTCTGTCGGAAGCCGTCTATTACGAAAGCTCTATCTCTGCTTTATCCGTGGCTTGTCATGAGGTCGGACACGCCATTCAACATAAGGAAAGCTACCCAATGCTTGTGTTGCGCCACCGTATTTTCCCGGTCGTTAATATCGCATCAGGGATTGCTCCATTCCTGCTCATCGCTGGTTTTCTGTTCGGAGCGATGGGCCTTGTCGGATTAGGCATTATCTTCTTCTCAGTTGCAGTCGCTTTCCAAGTTATTACGTTGCCTGTTGAATTCAATGCAAGCAGCCGCGCACGCAATTTGATGATCTCGGAAGGTTTTATTACTAATGATGAAGAACGCGGTGTTGCCAAAGTTTTGAATGCTGCCGCATTGACCTATGTCGCTGCTGCGCTTATCTCGCTTCTAGAGCTTGTTAAGTACATCATGATCTTCACATCTAATCGCGAAGAATAATGAGCCCACTTAACAAAAAAGGGAATGTCCAAGAGGTTCAACACCTCAAGGACATTCCCTTTTGCTATATGGTATAAAGCCTATTTCTTGAATTCATCGAAATACTTTATTAGGAAGGCGTGAAACACTTTCGCAACCAACGACAGCTTCTCGTTGGATCTGTGTATAATTCCAATGTTACGAGTAACATTAGGTCCTTGAACCCGAACTTTGGCTGGCTGCAGCTGCCCGCCGTGATGCAATGCCATCTCAGGCAGCAGACTGACCCCCATACCGGCAGCAACTAATCCCCGTATCGTTTCCGTCTCCTCACCCTCAAAGCCGATTACAGGCGTAAAGCCGGCTTCTAAGCATGCTTCCCAAACGATGGGTCTTAACGAGTATCCTTCACTGAACAATACAAAGGTCTCATCCTTTAATTGGCTTAGTTCAATAACCTCTTCTTGCGCTAAGGCATGATTAGGCGGCAATATGGCATATAACTCCTCAGTAAGCAGCACTTCACCACACACATGCTCATGTTCATCAGGGAAAGGCGATATAAATGCCAGATCTATTTCTCCTTTAACCATATCTCTAATTAACGATGGATACATGCCCTGCTTGAACCTGAATTTAACATTAGGGTGTAGCTTCCGAAAGGCTGCAACTACTTGGGGAATTAAAGAAACTCCTAAGCTATGCGGGAACCCCAGCCTAATCTCGCCTTTCTCTGGATCAAGAAATTCATGAATCTCAACTACTGTACGCTCAAGATCCGCCAGTATCACCTCGGCGCGCTTCAGAAAAAGCTGTCCGACCGGCGTGAGCTGTAAGTTCCGCCCTTTCTGTAAAAACAGCTTGACCCCAAGCTCTTCCTCCAGTTGGTGAATTTGGCGACTTACCGCCGATTGTGCTACATGCAGCTCTTCAGCTGCTTGCGTAACATGTTCTTTCCTAGCTACCTTAACAAAATAATAAAGCTGACGAAGTTCCATAACGTCTCCTTATCTCTCATGTAACTTTCTAATGTATACGTTGTTTGCGAACCATTCTGCGGTCAAATAAACTATAGAGCAGAAAACCTGCTAAACCTCCGCCGATATGTCCCCATAAGCTTATTTTCGGCATCAAAACGGAATATATAATACCAAAACCTAAAATCATGTAAACGGTTTTACGAGATGCCTCATCCAACCATCGCTTCCGGAATATCGCAATGTAGAGAAATGCTCCATATATGCCGTAGATTGCACCGGATGCACCAATTGCCAAGAGGTAATCCTCATGCTCCACAATAGCCATTACAGCGCTAAGAGCATTAGCAAGCACACCACAGAGCAAATAGAACACACCGTACTTCACAGACCTTAGCAGCCTCTCTAGCGGCGGTGCAAATACGATTAGTGAGAACATGTTAAAAAACAAATGTTGAAATCCCGAATGCATGAACATCGATGTTACATATCGCCAAGGTTGCTCTAGCCCGAACGGATCTATGCTAGGTACAGTGAAAAACGCACCATGCTCATATAAATTTTCTCCATTAGTCGTTGGGCCATTCAGAGCAACTACAATAAAATAAACAATATTAAGGGTGATCAAGGCGACCGTAACGGGGTAAGATCGCAAATATTCACGGAAGCTTTCATATCTTAAAAAAATCATAATTTTATCCCCTCCTCTCAATAATTGGACAACGCCGATTCACAACGATTATAATAAATGAGGTATTGACCACTCAAATTGAAGGAGGATGTAATTACATGACACAAGAACGCACTGGAGTTGCCACATTCAAAGGCAATCCTATTACATTAATCGGTCCTGAGTTGAAAGTTGGAGACAAAGCTCCAGATTTTCTCATTAACAAGTCTCTTGTTGAATCCGTATCTTTGAAGGATTTCGCAGGTAAAGTAAAGCTGATCAGCGTTGTTCCTTCTATCGACACAGGCGTATGCGATGCACAAACTCGTCGTTTCAACGAAGAGGCAGCCTCCCTTGGTGATAACGTAACGGTATTAACTGTTAGTGTTGATACTCCATTTGCTCAATCTCGCTGGTGCGGTGCTGCTGGCATTGACAAAGTTATTTTACTCTCTGATTACAAAACAAATAGCTTCGGTCAAGCTTACGGCGTATACATCAACGAATTTGGCCTTGATATGCGTTCGATCTTTGTAATCGATGCGAATGACACGATTCAATATGTGGAATACTTAACAGAGATGACGGAGCACCCGAATTATGAGCAAGCGGTAACTGCCGTTAAAGCACTTCTCTAATACCGATATCTACAAACAAAGCGAGAGAAGGGTAACCTTCCTCGCTTTTGTTTGTTTTATTTGCCTCCGCTTATTTTGAAAGCAGCGAGCTTCTTATCCAGCGTACGATAAATATCAAGAATGACTCTGTAATTAGAACCAAGATCGCCTAACGATCCGCGAGAGGCGGAGTAAATATCGACTGCTGAATTAACTGGATTAACATTGATGACAGATACGGTAATATCCATTGTACGTCCAAATGCTGTGCGCTTCTCAACTACAATCTCCCCAACTGATTGAACCTCGTGAAGGATCTTATAGCCCTGCATTTTCTTCAGGGTAGATACAACTTCCTCCCAAGCTTTCTCTTTAGACAGCTTGTAGAAATGCGATTTAAGTTGTGGGTCTTTGGCTTTGTCGCCCGTCTGTTCATGACTGCGCAGCAGCCCGATCACGGTCCGCTTCAACAACACGATCTCCCCCTCTGGCTTCTATGTACGTCAACTTCACTTCTATTATTATATTGTAACATGTTTAGTTCCATGAAAAAAGAGCTCTGCGCTTCTTTCTCGAGCAGAGTCTCTATAAGTTTAATGAGGAACCCGCATATGCCGTCCGACTTACATGTTTCTGAACCCGCTTACGCAGGTGGGTGTCCGCAAGAACGTTTTTGAAATCCCTTTTTGAGGGCATGTCAGCTGCATTCCGATATTGGTCTCCCTTGAAACAGCCATTGGTTCAAAACGACGAAAAGCCGAAACGAACATCGCAGGATGTATAGTTATTATAGTCTTATCGACTGCAAAAGTAAACTTCGAGCCGTTGTTATTTATTGGTTTGATTCTCGGAGTCAGTAAGTTCAGCGAACTCTAACTCTTCAGCCTCCGCTCGCTTAGCTTTCTCTGCTTGCTCCTGCAACTTCTGATAGATCATATGAAAGTTCCAGAATGATAAATAAGCGATAATACTACCCATAAAGAAAGGAATCAAAAATGTAAATTGTGTGCTCATATACATAACCGCGGCGCTCATGATAGCTGTTGAGAATGAACGGATTGGACGGCCAATCGTAATAAGCACCGCATTTTTTAACAATTGAAACGTTTTCATATGGTAGTGAACGAGCATAGAGAAAAAGTTAAACAGCGACACGACAAGCAATAACATAAGTGCGACAAAGATGTAAGAGACTAGATTGAACTGTTCCCGATATACGATAAAATCAACAATCATAATTACGAATATTAGCGTATAAAAGATACCGCCCAGCATACTCTTTACATAGTTTTCCTTGTAACCTCGGAAGAAGGTCTTGAACAAAGGAACGTCACCTTCACCCATTACCCATTTCCGCGCAACTGTAAACATTGCTGCAGTAGCTGGGAACAAAGTGAACGGCGCAACGATCGCTATTAAGATTAACGCAGAATACAATTGATTTAAGTAAGCAGCATCAGTTGCCTCTACTGGACTTCCCATAAGTCCGCCCCACGCTACAATGATAAACGGAAGTGAGCAAATAAGCCATAATACATTCGTAACCGACAAACGCATAATCCACTCGGAGATACGATAAAATCCACCCATTACGCCTCTTGGTTCCATTCGAATTGCCTCCCCATTGTTGAATTACTCAATCGCGTCCGATTTTCCCCATTTGTTCTAATAAGAACTTGTACACTTAGATGTTTAAATAAAAACCGGGGAAGTCCGAATGCCCGTAAGGCATAACGGACTTCCCCGGTTTTTTTAATTAATTATTTACGAAATCTTCTGAAGAAGGTCTCGGACGACGTGTTTCACTGCTGCGGCCTTCGGGACGTTTTGTGCTGTTGTCACGATTACCGGCATAACCACGCGAGCTGCTTCCGCCGCTGCTGCGTTTGTCATCACGACCGCGATAACCACCACCGCCGCTGCTAGTTCCACGGTTGCCGCCGTAAGAGGACGACGATCCGCTTCCAGAATAACGACGACCATTCGAACGAATGTCCGGTTTACGTTTCTTAGCGCGAAGCGGCTCTTCAGGAGTCAATTCAACATTGATGTCCTTCTTCTCGCCAGTCAGTTGCTTAATTGCAGCTGCCAACAAGTGCACGGAATCATATTGCTCCAACAATTGAATCGCAATTCCTTTGTATTCTGTGAAATCATCGCTTTGTACGATTTCAAGAATACGTTCTGCTGTAAGACGTTGTTTGCCTTCAATCGCTTCTGCAATGCTAGGAAGCGGTTTGCGGCTAATTTTTTGACGTGTAACTTTCTCGATAAAGTGAAGGTGATCTGTTTCACGAGGTGTGACAAACGACCATGCCGTTCCTTCTTTACCTGCACGACCAGTACGACCAATACGGTGAACATAGCTTTCTGGATCTTGCGGCAAGTCAAAGTTGATAACATGCGTTACGCCAGATACATCAAGACCACGAGCAGCCACGTCAGTAGCAACAAGTACATCGATGCTGCCGTCACGGAATTTACGCATTACGCTGTCACGTTGGTTCTGTGACAAGTCACCGTGAAGTCCATCTGCGGAATATCCACGTTTTTGAAGACCTTCACTTAGTTCATCTACCCGACGTTTTGTACGTCCGAAGATGATAGCAAGTTCTGGTGATTCCATATCAAGCAAGCGGCTAAGAGCATCGAATTTTTGACGTTCATGCACTTCAATGTACGCTTGATCAATAAGCGGTGCAGTTACTTGTTTCGGTATAACCGATACATGCTCCGGATTTTTCAGGAACTGTTGTGCAAGCTTCTGAATGTTAGGAGGCATTGTTGCCGAGAATAGCATCGTGTGACGCTCTTCAGGAACTTGCTTAAGGATGGATTGAATATCCTCCATAAAGCCCATATCCAACATTTCATCTGCTTCGTCAAGAACGACAGTTTGGACATCTTCCAAACGAATCGTCTTACGGTTGATATGATCAAGCAACCGTCCTGGTGTTCCGATAATAATTTGCGGCTTTTTCTTCAATGCACGGATTTGGCGTCCAATCTCTTGTCCACCGTAAATCGGCAAAGAACGTAGGCCTTTGTATCGAGTTAACTTCCCGATCTCCTCAGCCACTTGAATAGCGAGTTCACGGGTCGGCGTCATAATTAGAGCAACGATGCGTTCCTCGCTGGTAGGGATTTTGTTGATTAGCGGAATTCCGAATGCAGCCGTTTTACCTGTACCTGTTTGCGCTTGGCCGATTAAGTCTCTTCCTGCCATTGCAAATGGGATTGATTTGTCTTGAATCGGGGTTGATTCCTCGAATCCAAGCTCCGTAATTGCCTGCAACACTTTCGGTTCCAGGCCAAATTCAGCAAATGTTTTCAAACTTTCTCATACTCCTTTTTATCTGCAGCTAACTTAAAAAATATCCAAATCATTATATCACAAATCAGCTCATGAATACCAGTAAAGTAAAAAAAGCCATACTACCATTGATAAACTGGTACTTTTTGCGATATTTCCACCCCTTCAGTCAACATAAGGAGAAGATTAGATGAAACTGATTGCTTACAATAATTTTTTCACTGCAGTAGTGATGACCTTCGGTTCGTTACTAATTGCCGCAGCGTTCAACTTATTTCTAATCCCTCATCAATTGCTCAGCGGCGGACTTTCCGGCATCGCGATGATGATCGGATATGTTACTGGCGGCAATATTGGCTGGTTATATTTAATTCTTAATATTCCCGTCCTTGTCTGGGGATGGTTCATTGTAGGTCGACGGTTCATCCTTTGGAGCATTTACACCGTAATAGCATCTACCTTGTTCCTTCAACTCATTCCTGTCATTGCAATTGGTAAAGATATTTTATTGGGTGCCGTATTCGGAGGAATTATACTTGGCTTCGGAACTGGTCTGACGATGCGATTCGGAGGATCCTCCGGCGGCTTCGATATAATTGCTTCCATCGTCACACGGAAACGAGACCTGCCTGTTGGGATGATTATCGTCATTCTTAATGGTCTCGTTATTGCAGCACTGGTAATATCCTCAAGAGATTGGAATCTTGCCCTGTATTCCTTACTCGCCATCTATACAACGGGAAAATTAGTGGATACCATTCATGTAAGACATATTAAGGTTACTGCTTTTATAGTAACAATGAAAACAAATGAGCTGTTGTCCAAACTCCTAACACATCCTCGTGGAATAACTATCATAAAGACTCGAGGTGCCTATTCATCCGCTGAAAGAGATATGCTGATGACCGTTCGAACACGATATGAGCTAGCAGAATTACGCAAGACGATTTTATCTGTTGATCCGAAGGCTTTCGTGAACATAGTGGAAACCGTTGGCGTCATCGGCGACTTCTCTAAGCCAAAAGACTAACTACACCCATCCTACATTTGTCATAGGGACAAATAGGACTCCATATACATATCCCTATGTTTTTATAAATGATCCTGTTATAATGTGTTTATCCCGTTCGTTTAAGTTTCATGCCATATGATTTGCCCTGAACCTATGATGAAAGGGTGATGCTCAGGTGGATATGGAAACAGTCACATTGTCACAGATTGTGGAGAAGCTTGCGCCCGAGCTCAGCTCTTTCCTAACGAAGCGCGAACTTGCCATTAATATCGTGCTGCGAGACGGACTGGCTGTATTAGAGCCGGCGGATGCCATGGAAATTGTACAGCATAGTATTTGTGAGCATCAAAGAGAAGCGCTACTGCAATGACAATACGGGTTGCCGAATTACGAATTTATGAGCCTGCCGAGGTCTTCCTCGGCAGGTTTTTTGTTTAAGCGCTCCTAATTCCTTGATAGGAATTCATTACCTTTGTCATTCACATGAAACAATTGGTTTACTTAAAAAAGGTACATTAGAAAAAAATAAGTGCCATGGAAGCTGTTTCTGCTTTATAATTTGGAAAGAATAGCTAGCGGGGAGAGAGCATATTGGACATCATCTTTTCAACTTTCATGCTGATGTACAGCTTATTAACAGGTACGGGCGAAGAAAATCAAGCAGCGAATCATATAGCAGCCTCTATACTGAATACGGCTGCAGGTCAAACCATTGTAGAAACTCAACCTGCCTTTAACGGCAATATAAATGTAAACATTGACACCGAACCTGGAGTCAAGCAAGATCCTCAACAGGATGCTCCTGTTGTAAAAGGAATTTATGTAACCGCACATAGTGCCGGAGGCGCAAGAATGGAATCATTGATAAAGCTGCTCGATGATACCGAACTGAATAGCATGGTTATTGATGTAAAAGATGATAATGGGTACATTACATATCCTACACAAGCAGCAGAGTTACTTGAGCTTGGAACATCTCAAAAATATATTCGAGATATTCAATCCTTAATGAAAACATTAAAGGACCATGATATTTATCCAATTGCACGTATCGTCGTATTCAAGGATACCGTATTAGCGCGGAAAAACCCTGAGCTGTCCTTTCTCCACAAAGACGGTACGATTTGGAAAAATGGTCGCGGTGAAAGCTTCGTCAATCCCTATCGAGAAGAAGTGTGGAAGTACAACATAATGATCGCCAAAGAAGCAGCTCGTCTAGGCTTCAAAGAAATTCAATTCGATTATGTTCGTTTCCCAGAAGGGTTCGAGAAGAAAGCTGAAGCCTTACAGTACGACAAGACCGAAGAAAGCCGTGCAGACGTAGTTACCGGGTTCGTCAAATATGCTCGCGAGCAGTTAGAGCCTATGGGTGTACGAGTCTCCGTCGATATATTCGGTTATGCGGCATCCGTGCCCGCTGCTGAAGGGATTGGTCAAGACTTCGTCAAAATATCAAATGATGTTCATGTCATTTCTCCTATGGTGTATCCTAGTCATTACAGCACGGGCTGGTTTAATCAAAAGGACCCAGATAAAAGCCCTTATGCCACTATAAAAGGCGCCATGTTGGATACCCATAAGAAGCTTGACCCAATCGGCGATTCCAAACCAATCATCCGTCCTTGGATTCAAGATTTCACAGCAAGCTGGCTTGGCAAAGGACATTATGTGAAGTATGGGAAGACCGAGGTAGAGGCACAAATCAAGGCATTGCAAGATACAAATGTACATGAGTTCCTGCTGTGGAACGCAGGGAATAAATATTCGGCTAATGTAGATTACGGCAAATAAAATGTAACGGCTTCATTATCATCTATAACTGGATACAATAAACAATAACCCCCTCTTGTTCAACTTAACGGTTGATTAGAGGGGGTTATTAGTTTGTATAAATAAATAATAACTAGACGCAATGATGATAGCTGAAACCGATTGCCCCTGGCCCAGTATGCGTTGTAATAACAGGAGAAGCCGGCCGAATGCGAACGGCTACAGATGTAATACGGCTAATTTCCTCGCGAAGCCGTTCAGCTAATGGAAGATTGTCTGCATGAGAAATCCCGATTTCTGTAATTTTATTCTCATTGTTGACCTCTTCAAACCGCTCCATCAACTTTTTTATAATTTGAGATGAAGTACGCACCTTAGCGAATGGCGTATACACACCTTCTTGAATCATCGCAATAGGTTTAATACTGAGAATGCTGCTTATCCAGCCAGTTGCCTTCCCCACTCTTCCCCCTTTGACTAGGTTTTCGAGTGTCTCCACTACGATAAACAATGAAGTCCGATTAAGAATTTCTTTCATGCGATTCGTAATCATCTCAACCGTACAGCCTTCAAGTGCCATCTTTGCCGCTTCTATGACTTGAAAGCCAAGTGCTTGCGAAATCATCTGTGAATCAATCACGATAACGTTGCTAGATGACATCTCTGCAGCAGCAAAAGCTGAAGCGTATGTCCCGCTCATACCGCTGGTCATATGAATTGAAATAATAGTGTCACCGTCTTTTCCAAGACGATCATAGGTTTCTACAAATATACCAACAGCCGGCTGCGATGTTTTGGGAAGCTCATTGGCATGCTTCATTTTATGCAGGAATTCAAGCGGAGTAATTGTCACATTGTCTTCGTACGCTACCCCATCCACATAGACAGATAAAGGAATCACTTTTATTTGATATTGTTCCAATAATTCTTTCGGCAAGTCGGTTGTGGAATCGGTTACAATTATTATGCCAGGCATTGATTAGCCTCCTCAGTTGTTAGACAGTAGACTATTACGGTCAATTCTCTAAAATGTTTCGTTTAACTCATGGTATGATGTGGAAGTATATCGTGATCAACTGAGAGAGAAGAAAGGATTAATTCTAGTGACCTTACAACAATTAAAATATGTGATCGAGGTAGCCAATTGCGGATCCATGAACGAAGCTGCGAAGCGGTTGTTTATCTCCCAACCAAGCTTGTCCAATGCTATTAAAGATCTAGAGGAACAGCTTCGCATAACTATTTTTGAACGCTCCAACAAAGGAATTACACTATCGATGGCTGGTGTGGAATTTCTAGGCTATGCACGACAAGTCATTGAACAAGCCGAGTTGCTTGAGAACCGTTATCTAGACGCCAAGCCCTCGCCTCAGCATTTCTCAGTATCCACCCAACATTACGCTTTTGTTGTCAACGCATTTGTAGATCTGGTTCGCGAGCACGGTCAGGATGAATATGAATTGGCTCTACGTGAAACGAAAACCTATGAAATTATTGAAGATGTCAAAACGTTTCGCAGTGAAATCGGGATATTATATCTGAATGAATTCAACGCCAAAGTAATTAACAAACTGTTGAAATCAGCTAATCTACAATTTAACAGCTTATTTAAGGCCAAACCGCATATTTTCATAAGCATCAATAATCCGCTCGCTAAGCAATCCATTGTTACAATAGATCAGCTTGATGAATACCCTTATCTATCCTTTGAGCAGGGAGAGTACAATTCCTTTCATTTCTCTGAAGAAATTCTTAGTACATTGTCTCATCAGAAAAGTATTCGTGTAACTGACAGAGCTACGCTCTTTAATTTGTTAATAGGGTTGAACGGCTATACGATTTCTACAGGAGTGCTCAGCGCTGATTTGAATGGCAATGAAATTATACCCGTACCTCTTGATTGTGATGAGACTATTAATGTGGGATGGATTTGTCATAAAAATACGATTCTATCCAAGCTTGCCTTAGCTTATGTAGATAAGCTTCAGCAGGAAATAGCTAAATAAATTGTTCGACGTAGCTTCAGGCTATGTCAAGGATTTAGTCGAAGTTCAATTATATATGTAACAAAAGAAGGGGCTTGCTAAAAAGTCATTTTCGGAAGTTTCAACCTAACAATATGGAATTGAAAAAATAATCTTCAGCTCCACTTTTATCGTGGTATTGAAGATTTTTTTGTATTTCTTGATAATGAGCTACTCGGACTTACCCTTTCGGGATAGCCTCTCGATCATGATTCGGACATGCTATCCTGGAGAGATGTGAGAGCCATTATCCAACTTTAGAACATACTATTTATTTGTACGAGGACTGAGGTTCCGCTATTTGTCTGATTTTATTCATTTACGTGTTTAGGCGGACAGAAGATCCGTTATTACCCATTAACCGAGTGATTTCAGGGCTCTTAGGGGGAAATAACGGATTCTCTGTCCGCATAGATCACAATATATAGCTAATTCCTACAAATAACGGATTCTCTGTCCGGCAGATTGTTCGATTAACTAATATAAGAAGCTGCCACAACTTACTCCAGCCCCATTTTCATTATCAGGATTTTCTTGTAACCACTTCTTAAATTCCTATGTAATCGTGGTTGATGAAACTAGAAGTGAGTTGAAGCGGTAAATCGGTCATATGACATAGATCAGCAGATGCAAATCGTATTGGTTAAAAATGGTTACACAAATATCAGAAAATACGATGAGGTAATGGGCTAATTATTGGGTAGTGTAATTACCCATTTTGGAGAGCGCATCACTGGCAGCGATGAGGTCAGGGGTGAGGGTCCCCATGCAAGTATAGACTAAAATAGAGAAATAGCAGTACAGGACACCTGTACTGCTATTTCTCATATTGCTTTCTTGACTATCGAATAGAAGCAGCCCGAGGTAAACTGACAGTAAACTCACTGCCCTTCCCTAACTCACTTTGTAAAGTAATCTTGCCTTCGTTCATTTCAATGATTTTCTTAACGAGCGATAGTCCTAATCCACTTCCACCCACTTGACGATTACGTGATTTATCTGCTTTGTAGAAGCGTTGGAATATCAATTCCTGACTTTCAAGCTCTATTCCTATACCTGTGTCTCGGATGATGAAATCCACCATCTGACCTTGTACACGCAAGTTAACATCAATTTTACCGCCTTCTGGAGTGAACTTGATACTGTTGCTGAACAGATTAATCCACACTTGACTCATTAGAGCCTCATCAGCGGTCACATAAGCCTCCTCTAAGTCTACATTCATCTCAATAGACTTCGACAGCCATTGCGGCTCACAAGTCAATAAGAGAGCTCCTATTTGCCTATCCAACCGATATCGCTTCGGCTCGTATGGATGTTTGTCTGACTCCAGTGATGCAAGCTTGAGTAGATTATCACTTAATTTGGATAATCTGATACTCTCATCCTCGATGATACGCAAGTATTCTAGACGCTGTTCCTCAGGAATCTCCTTATTGCGCAGCGCTCGAGCGAAGCCGCTAATAGACGTCAGCGGAGATTGAATTTCATGTGATACATCAGAGATGAACTCTTGACGCATTTGTTCCATCTCATGCAATTCTAGAGCCATATGATTCATTTCGTGAAAGATCTCTTGAAATGGTCCTCTATATCGATGATCAACATCAAACTGTACTTTGAAATCGCCTTTTGCTATTCTGCGCATCGCATTCGTCAGCGACTCTCCAACTTCAAATCGATTCGATACGAAGAAGAAAAAGAATAATCGAACGAGCACGATGCACAAGATTGATCCGAGAAGCATATTGATCAGTGCTGTGAAATAAGGTGACAGCTCCCAAGCAAGAAAAGTGTACAAATATGGGCTTAAGAAATATACCGCAGTCCAACAACTTGCGAAGATGATAAAAGTTAAACACATCATAACAATTGCCTTCAGTGTTCTCCAAATATTACGTGATGTCATCACAGCGTCTCCAATCGATAGCCTAAGCCACGTATCGTAACGATGCGAAACAAATGAGACTCCTCTGGGAATCGCTCGCGCAGCCGATTAATATGAACATCCAGCGTTCGTTCATTCCCCTCAAAATCATAGCCCCATATACTCTCAATCAGTTGTCCTCTAGAAAAGGATTGCCCCGGATAGCTTGCTAGCTTAAACAATAATTCAAATTCTTTAAGTGGAACTGCCGAGCTCTTCCCGTTAACCTCAATCAAATGTGTCGATTGATCAAGGGTCAAATTGCCAATCTGTGTCTTATGCGAGACTGCAATTCGGTAACGTCTTAGTAATGATTTTACTCGTGCGATCAATTCAAGCGGCTCAAATGGTTTCACAAGATAGTCGTCAGCACCAAGCTCGAAGCCTTTGAGTTTTTGAGACGTCTCGCCTTTTGCAGTCAGCATAAGACAGGGGAGCTCAGCGTCATAGTCCCTTATATGTCGACATAATTCCCAGCCATCCATCTCTGGCATCATAATATCGAGAATAACGAGCTCAACGCTAACTGTACCTAACAATGCCAATGCTTCCTCACCATTGCTTGCTTCCAGCAATTCATACCCTTCGGCTTTGAGAAAATGGCCAACGAGCTCGCGAATATAATTATCATCGTCGACAACTAATATCCTCACCATACTGATGCTGCCCCCTTCTTCATCCAATGCCCTATACTTGTTCCAAAATACGAAGCTGTTGCGTAGCAAACTCACGATATAAATCATGCGAGCGAAGCAGCTCATCATGAGTACCTTTGCCTGTAATCGCACCCTTCTCGATGAACAAAATTTGATCCGCATCCACAACAGTAGACAGCCGATGGGCGATAACTAACGTGGTCCGCCCCTCCATTAAATTATCCAGCGCTTGCTGAACGACAACCTCTGATTTACTATCCAAGCTGGATGTCGCTTCATCCAACATCAGGATCTTCGGATCACGAAGCAATGCCCTTGCAATAGCGATCCGCTGACGCTGCCCGCCAGACAACTTTATGCCGCGCTCTCCGACCTCTGTCTCGTACTTATCTGGCAATTCATCAATAAATTGATCCGCATAAGCCATTCGTGCTGCATGCCTGATTTCTTCTTCCTTGATCTCTCGATTGGCTCCATAACACAAGTTATCACGAATGGTTCCGGCAACAAGCGGACTCTCCTGCGAGACATATCCGATCTGGCTTCTCCAAGAATCTAGAGACAGCTCAAATATATTATCTTGACCCAGTCTAATTGATCCCTTCTGAGGCTTATAGAAACGTTCAAGCAACGAGAACATCGTCGTCTTCCCGCCTCCGCTCGGTCCAACAATAGCGGTTACCTTGCCTGGCTCCAATGTAAAACTAATATCTTTTAACACTTCTTCATTCTCACCATAGGCAAAATGGACGCCATCAACCGTAATAGGTTGTTGTGCATTATTCAAGGGACGACCAATGTTAGATTCAATCGGCTCCTCTGTCGCTTCCAATGTTTCAATAATTCGTTCAGTTGCTCCAACTGCCTTCTGCATTTGGGTGAAAAAGGTGGAAATTTGGTTGATTGGCATTACAATTTGAATGAGATACAAGATGAAAGCTACCAAATCCCCAGCTGTTAAATCACCTGAAGATACCCTCATTCCACCGTAGCCAATAATCAGAACAAGCATTGCCATCATGACCAGACCGACCATTGGGAAAATAAAGGCTTGCAGCTTGCCTTCACGAATGCCTAACTGCAATAGATTCATAATCGATTTCTTCCCATTGTTATACTCAATCGGCTCTGCATTAGACGCCTTTACAAGTCTAATCTCGGATAATGCCTGATTGAGAACAGATGTGAAGTTTGCTGTTTCATCCTGCAAGGTTTTCGAGATTGTAATCATTTTACGCCCAACAGGTATCATAACAACGAGTGATAGTGGAACGGCTATCAGCATAAGCAATGTCATTTTCCAATCCAACACTAGCAAGATCACAACTGCCCCAATAATGGATATAATCCCGTTAAAGAATCCAGTCATATGCTCCGTTATAAGCCCTTTGACGACTGCTGTATCGTTCGTCACTCGGCTAATCGTATCTCCGGTTCGATGGCGATCATAATAAGGTATTGTCAACAGCAGCAGCTTTTTCCATAGCCGATCCCGTAAATGAGCTACTACCGTTTGACCAATCCGATTCAGCAAATAGATGGAAAAACCCGCTGCAAGCGCTTGACCTAGAAAAGCCGCGGCAAGTACAACAATCTGCTGAGCGCTTAAGCTCGTTATTGTGAAGCTGTCTACTACATTTTTCGTGAACAAGGGGACGATTAACCCTACTACTGTTGAAATTAAGCTTAAAGCTATCGCTATGGTAATCATCCACTTGGAAGGCTTTGTATCCATAATCAGCCTTATAAATGGCCGCCAATTCGCTTTTTTCTCTTTCTTCTTCATTTCTTTATTCAATCTGTTCCATCTCCTTTTCTCTATCTATAGGGAAGAATACATCGTCAATGTAAACAGAATATAAACGAGAAAACGCCAGAGCTAAACGCTCTGACGTTATCTATCTAGGCTAGGAATAGTACCTGCCTTATTGTGAAAGACGAAGTGCCAATTCATATAATTCCATATTAAAAGGTTTCTTTGTCCGAACTACCGTGTCAATGTCAGTCGTAACGAGGTCACCGCATACGATACCACATGCTTTGCCGGAGTCTCCTGCTATCAGCTGTTGAACTGCGAAATCACCCAGTCTGCTTGCCAAAATCCGGTCAACAGCAGTTGGAGATCCGCCGCGTTGGATATGACCTAGCACCGTTACTCGCGGCTCCAAACCACAGCCATTCGTAATTTGATTGGCTACATCTTCACCTTTGCCTGCACCTTCAGCAACGACAACAATACTATGACGTTTGCCCTTAGCGAAGTTCGCTTTCATCCGTGTCGATACTTCCATCAAATCAACCGGCACCTCAGGAACAATAATCGTTTCGGCACCGCTCGCAAGACCAGCGTGCAAAGCAATATCGCCGCAATGACGACCCATAACTTCAACAACAGAGGACCGTTCATGCGAGGACATCGTATCACGAATTTTATTAATGGCATCCACAACGATACTGACAGCTGTATCGAAGCCAATCGTCGTATCCGTGAAAGGAATATCATTATCGATAGTACCAGGCAATCCCATAGTTTTAATGCCTAGTTTACTTAATTTGTTAGCTCCTTGGTAAGAGCCGTCTCCGCCAATGACGACTAATCCATCAATACCACGATTGCGAAGCACTTCAGCACCGCGACGTTGACCTTCCTCAGTCGTAAATTCCTTACAACGAGCTGTTTGCAGAATGGTTCCACCGCGTTGAATAATATCGCCCACGCTGCGCAAATCCATTTGACGCAGATCATCGTTAATTAGCCCTTGATACCCGCGTTGCACACCATAAACCTCAATTCCATGAAACAAAGCACTACGTACAACAGCGCGAACCGCCGCATTCATTCCTTGTGAATCTCCACCACTAGTTAACACTGCAATTGATTTAACTGAAGACATCAAGCATTCCTCCAAAATAGTAAAAGTATATATTAAACTAAGCTTGTTTTTTACGAATCCAAACACTATTGACAAGAAAAAACAAGCGGGTAAGCGGGCTTTTTTTCATAAGCTTGCGAGTTATATTTCGAACGTCAGATTGCATCCGTACCTTCGGATCAGATAAATAGAGCGCAAGTAAGCCCTCAATGATCAGCCGATGAAAACCAGGAGAAGGAAGCTTCTTAACATCCTCGCGCGCATGATTCACAATAGTCTCAATGCGCTGAACAAGCAAGCTTTGATTCTCATAGTAGTTGCAGAAATTCAAATCTCCGCCTGCGCGATCCTCTTCTTGATCGATTAAATAATCGAGCAGAATATGCAGTCCGCACAAATGAGGGAAATAAATCGTCCTAATCGCAGTGGCATCATCCTCTGACAAGCCTTCACCGCTAGCTGCAACAAATAACATAAACATACCTAGCGTTGAACCGGTAGCAGCCGCAAATTCATTCCAATATAATTGTGGAAAATCACTTTTATGCTCATGCCACCAGGCAAGCAGTTGCGGTTCCCGCAGCTCCTTGTTTATATGCTTGTACACCTGCAGATCGCTATATAAACCAACAAGCTTACTAACATTAAGCTGAACATTAGCATAAGAAGGAAGCAACGCTACCATCTCTTGGCATGTAGATACGAGGTTATGCAAATAACCTCCATCATCCTGTTCATTGCGAAGAGCGTAATAATTCCTTAGCGGAGCGTTAGGAACAACTGCGTCGAGCATAGACTGATGCAGGAGCCGAAAGTCATCAGGATCCTGTGACGTGCTGCGATCACATAAATTGTCCAAATAATCACTGATTGTCTGCAGTGCTACAATGAGCGGAATGAGAACATGACGTTGTTCCAAATTCGCACATGCATATACTGCGCCTCCCTGACAATGGAATTTCTTACTGTCCATACTAGCCAAGGCTTGCATACGCAGCTCCGAATCCGCTATTCGTTCTGCCAGCTTACGCAGTCTGGATAGTTCCGATTCTACTTCGGGCAATACGTATTTGTATACACGATACATTAGTTTGAAAGGTCCTTGGGGTACCCGGCTGTCGGATAATGTCGTCAATCTCACGATGCACCCTTCCTCTTCCAGATCTCATGAATGTCTACGAGACTCCAGTTCTTGATTCATGCGATACCATATATGTAGATCATTAATACGGCTCGCATAGTCGGCGATCTCCGAATTAATGCGACATGATTCCTCGAAGCTATCTTCTTCAAACAACTGGTCCTGCCTCATGTTAATGATCCATTCGAATTCCATCACACGATCTGGAATCGATCCGCGAATGAGCTCCCATCGTTCGACGATGTCAGATTGCTCCGCATCATCGTACTGTTCCCATTCGACCTCCATGATCGGCAAAGAAATTTGAAGCCGTTCATTCCATTGAAAACAATACATCGCCATGGTAAACCTCCAATTACAAATGTACCATTTCAACAAACAATAATCCAGCGCTTCATGATATACTGATGTACAAAATCGGTATATGGCAACTTTCCTCAGATATGGAGTGAACTTTCATCAATGAACAATACAGATTTAGCAACTTCAAGGCCACCCTCAGCCAGCAAAGAAATACTTGGACTCCGAGCCTTTAGCTTCTCTGCCTATTCGACACAAGCCATACTCGTGTCTTATCTGCCTTTATACTTCTTGGACCAAGGCTTCTCTGAGCATCAGATTGGGATCATTTATTCAACCGGTCCGTTTATCTCAATCTTTGCCAATGTATTGCTCGGCTTGGCGAGTGATAAGTATCAGACGATAAAAAAGCTTCTCAGCCTATTATTGTTCGGTCAGCTTGCAATGATCTCCCTACTGTTCCCTATTGAGCATTTTGCGCTTATTTGCTTGGTAATGACAGCCTTTTACTTCTTTCAGACACCTATTAATCCGTTAAATGACAGTCTTATTCTATTATCTACAACCTATACCGGCATGCCTTATGCTTTGATACGTATATTCGGCTCGCTTGGGTTTGCCGTTTCTGCTTATGCATTCGGGATTCTACTGAAAGAGATTGGCTCAGAATGGACACTTCCTATTGCACTTTGTACAATCAGCGTGACCATTGTGCTGTCATTCTTCCTAAGAGATTATCGAGGAAGCTCACGAAAAATGAACTTTTCCGGCTTCTTTCAACTAATCCGAAAACCGCAAGTCGTCATTTTTTTCACACTTATCCTTCTTATCTCAATTTCTCATCGTATGTATGAAAGCTTCCTTGCCGTCACTCTTAGGCAAATGGGTGCAAGCGACTCCTTGATTGGGTTAGCATGGTTGATCTCTGCTATGAGTGAAATCCCGATTCTATTCCTGCTAGGCAAATATGGCCACAAGTTCAAGCCGCTTCCACTACTCGTAATTGCCAGTCTGTTATATGCGATACGGTTATGGATGCTAGGGGAAATCAATGATCCTTATCTCGTGCTTGCAACCCAACTCATGCACAGCATTACATTCGGAATCTATTTCTCGACGACCCTCAGATACATCACGCAGCTTATACCTGATGAATATCGTTCATCCGGACAAGCGCTTTATGCCGTAGTATGGACAGGAGTTGCTGGAGTGTTAAGTGGTACTTTGGGAGGCTATCTGTTCGAACAATTCGGGCGAGACACCTTCTTCCATACCGCTTCTATGCTGGCTGTTCTAGCCGCTGCTGGCTTTCTTGCCAAACATCTATTTGCTAGATCCTAATCCATGTGAAAAAGCCCCTGGGATACGTGTACGAATTGTACAGTATGTATCGAGGGGCTTTTCATTCGTTCAATTACTCATGGATTTCAAAATTAGTGTACACGTCTTGAACATCATCATTATCTTCAAACGCATCCATCATTTTAACCAGCTTGTCCGCATTCTCGCCTTCAACGTCCACCATATTTTGCGGCAACCACCGAACACCAGCATTCGCAAAGCCATAGCCTTCCGCTTCTAGTGCTGTTTTCACCATTTCAAATTCATGTGGATGAGTTAAAATCTCAAAGCTATCGTCATTGACTACGACATCTTCCGCTCCAGCCTCAAGTGCAACCATCATCATAGTGTCCTCGTCAGCTTCATGCTCTTCCCGGTCTACAACAAGCAGACCTTTGTGGTCGAACATGTAGGCTACGCAACCGCTCTCGCCCATATTGCCGCCGCGTTTATTAAACGCTGAACGAACATCCGCTGCTGTCCGATTACGGTTATCTGTCAAGCAGCGAACCATAATCGCAACACCGCCTGGGCCATATCCTTCATACATAATTTCTTCATAATCAACTGCGTCGCCGCCGGTTGCTTTCTTAATTGCACGTTCAATATTATCATTCGGCATTTGTTCGGAACGAGCTTCTGCAATCGCAGATTTTAGTCCGAAGTTTGAATCGGGATTTGGTCCGCCCTTGCGAGCTTGCACATAAATTTCACGAGAAAGCTTAACGAATTTGTTATTTTTAGCCTGATCGGCCTTACCTTTACGGTCTTTGAACAATTTAAATTTCATCTAAATTCGCTCCCCTGGCAAAGATTCCATCAACCAGTTTATCACTCGAAGGGGTTCTCGGTCAAAATTTTTTCAATCATTTTCTATACCATAATTCGCAAATAATGCTGTGAACCAGGAATAAATGGCAAGAATGACTTGCTTATTTCCGGCTTACCGCCCTGTTCGACGATGGCGTCCATTAGTTCATCTATCGCTTTGTAAGGCTTCCATTTCAGTGAGAGAAGCGGATATATTCGCACCTCGCCGCCAGGCTTGCACACTCGCATTAGTTCTAGAACGGATTGTTTATGAAACTCAAAGTCGAATTGTTCCTCATATAGAAATAAGAAATGACTGCATAATACAAGCGAGAAGCTGTCTCTCTCAAAAGGAAGATTCGGCAGTAGACCCGGCTTGTAGCATTGCTTGCCCTCTTCTGTATTTAAATGCCCGCTAAATCGAGCCAGTGATTCTATTCTACCTTTACGATGCTGTTCTATATTGCCATAATAACTCCAATCACAAATATCCTTCAGTCTATCCAGCTTGGCTGTGGAATCCTCAATTTCCTGCGCGGCTTCATCCGTCCACTCCTGAACACTTCTGACATAACGAGGGTCTACTGCCATTGCTTCATAACCTCTTCTGTTCGCTTCAGCTGTAAACGATGATGCTCCGGCAGCAACATCAAGTACCTTACCACGAGCTAGCAGTTCATCCGATAAATCGAACATTCGCATATACTCATCGTAACCACGGCAAGTCATTGCAACGCCAATTTGTTCATAATGCTGTGTGTTCATCCTAATCCACTCTCCTCATCTCATCTCATCTCAACTTGGCTGATCTCAGCTGCAAACATCTGTTTTATACAGATTAACCGTATAATACCATCAATTATCATTGATTTCCACCTGTAAAATTGGCTATGATGGAGAGTATACAATTTTAAAGATAGATTGAAGGGTGGAATTAGTCATTATGTTTAAAAAACATGAAATTTTCAAGATTGATAAATACAATATGCTCACAGTGGAAGTTCAAGGCAAAACCTTAATCGTCCGTGAAATATCCGATTCATGGGGAGAAGAATGCTTCACCTTCGTAAGTCGCCCAGAGATGATGCATTGGGCTGAGAACAGATTCAAGCTGAAAAACTATGAGGGTCGTGAAGAAGAGCGCGAAGCGATCATTCGTGCATTCAAAGAAGTTTAATATTAGGGAATCAGGAAGGAAAATTGCTCTATGCGGCGAACATAACGATACAGCGAGCCGCATACGACAATATCAGGAGGTCAACATTCATTCATGGATATTAATGCCAACCTTATATTTATCATCTCGGCATTTGCACTAGGTATAGTCGTATATATGACACGTGATTCCCTTGCTCCCAAAATGCGCCGCGGCTTGGCTCTAGTGTCGATCTTTTTCATTTTATTTGCTTTCTTTCTTATTGCTTACAGCTTTTTTACGATGGGATTAGATTAATTGAAGCCGTGCCGGACATACTAGGACAAATTGTGTTCTAGAGGTGATAGCACGGATGAAATGGCTGCCCATCCTATTGACATTA
Source organism: Pristimantibacillus sp. (assembly GCA_048976605.1). GTDB lineage: Bacteria > Bacillota > Bacilli > Paenibacillales > Paenibacillaceae > Pristimantibacillus. The sequence continues at coordinate 383,251 of JBHGUX010000038.1, forward strand.
AGCTTGGCATCCGGTTCTACGGTTCAAGGAACCGTAGGAACGAGTATTAATCAGGCTGCACCATCCATTACTATTCCGAGGAGGAGTTCGATGAATCACGTACCGAAGCGTTCCGAAACTGCTGTAGAAAGTCGCTGGAAACTTGAGGATATTTTCCCTAGTCAAGCTGCATGGGATAAAGAGTACGCATCTGCGAAGGATCTCATTAAGAAAGCAGGCGCTTATGAAGGTAAGCTGGGCGATCCTGTACAGCTAAAAGCTTGCTTTGAATTGGAAGATGAATTGTCTCAGTACGTTGAACGACTTTATGTATACGCTAATATGAAGCATCATGAAGATACTGCAGAGCCTGCCTATCAAGCTTTGTCAGAAAAATCAAAAAAAATTAGCATAGATACTGGAGAAGCGCTCTCTTTTGTTACGCCTGAAGTGCTCTCTCTCTCCGACACGGAATTAGAGGCGCTAATCGCTAATCCTGATCTTAAGAAATATCGTCACACACTAGAAGAGATGCGTCGTCAAAAGGCTCATGTTCTATCTAAAGCTGAAGAGTCTCTCCTCGCGCAAGTAGGCAACGTAAGCACAACTGCGGGAAGCGTGTATAGCATTTTGAACAATGCCGATTTGAAATTCCCGAAAGTGAAAAACGAAGCCGGTGAAGAAATCGAATTGACCCAAGGTCGCTATATTCAATTTCTAGAAAGTAAAAACCGTGATGTTCGTAAAGATGCATTCGTTACGATGTATGATACATATGGCAAGCTGAAAAACACGCTCGCAACAACATTAAATGCAAATACGACGAAAAATATCTTCTATGCACGCGCTCGCAAATATCCTTCTGCACTTGAAATGTCTCTCTACGGAGATAACATACCAAAGAGTGTCTATACGAATCTAATTGATACGATTCACAAGTCTTTGCCGCTTATGCATCGTTATATGAAATTGCGTAAAAAGCTGCTTGGTGTTGACGAGCTTCATATGTATGATTTATTTGCACCGCTTGTCGATGAGTTCGAAATGGATATCACATTTGATGAAGCTAAGAAGCTAGTCAAAGAAAGCTTGAAGCCGCTTGGCGACGATTATCTGAACGTCCTGCAAGAAGGCTTCGACAATAGCTGGATTGATGTCTATGAGAACGAAGGCAAACGCAGCGGCGCTTATAGCTGGGGAGCGTTCGGTACACATCCTTACGTGCTGTTGAACCATAAGGACAACTTGAACAGCATGTTCACATTGACACATGAAATGGGTCATGCGCTTCACTCTTATTACTCTGACAAGAATCAGAATTATCGTGATGCACAGTACACGATTTTCTTGGCTGAGGTTGCTTCCACCTTGAACGAAGCGTTATTAATGGATTATCTACTGAACAAATCAACAGATCCGAAAGAAAAAATGTACTTGCTCACCTATTATGCGGATCAGTTCCGGACAACGGTATTCCGCCAAACGATGTTCGGCGAGTTCGAGAAGATCATTCATGAAAAAACAGAGGAAGGCGAATCATTGACTCCGCAAGAGCTCAGTAAGATCTACTATGATTTGAATGTGCTCTATTACGGAAAAGACATGGTCGTCGACAAAGATATTGAGATGGAATGGGCTCGTATCCCCCATTTCTATAACAGCTTCTACGTGTACAAATATGCAACTGGATTCTCCGCAGCAACAAGCTTCTCCAAACAAATCTTGGAGGAAGGCGAACCAGCCGTCGATCGTTATCTCGGCTTCCTGAAGAGCGGCGGCAGCGACTTCTCGATTAATATCCTGAAGAAGGCTGGCGTAGATATGTCTACACCAGAACCAATTGAGCAGGCTATGAGCGTATTCGAAAGTCTGATCGAACAAATGGAGCAGTTGACTAAATAATCACTATTGAAAAATAACCGGCAGAAGAGCAGCTTATGCTCTACCCTGCCGGTTATTTTTTTAATTTTCTAAGGTAATCCTTGCACAGGGTAAAGACTACCCTCAGCTCAATGAGTTGAACCTCCATTTCCTCTCCTTACTACGATTCTCCCTTCTGCTCAGGCGGGTCTCCTTGCATGATTTCATCCTTCTACTCAGATACTTCTCCTAACTACGATTCTTCCTTCTACTCAGGCGTATCTCCTTGCACGGATTCTTCCTTCTACTCAGGCGCTTCTCTTTACTCCGATTCTTCCTTCAATCGCTCTGTATACCGAACGGTAACTGTGGTGGTGTGAGAGGATGGCTTACCGCCCCCTCCTACTCGTTTATGCTTAATATGTGCGGAGGGGTGAACAACTCGAGTTTAACTAAAGCGTATGATTACACTGGGCAAGCAAAGCACACAAATTAGAGAGTAATTACTGCAAACGTACAGTTACTCAAGGCTTGAGAAGCACTCTAATTCATCCGTAACTGAGCACGTTACAGTTGTTTTCCACGGAATCAGCTTATTTGGCTCAAAGTAAGCTAATTAACTGTACGCCAGCAGTTAGTGAGCTGATTTTGAACAATTCCAGCTTTTTTAACTGTATGATCGCAGTTATGCCCATCTGCTCAGGCGTATCTCCTTGCTCGATATTCCTTTCTATTCTAGAGTTTCCCTTACTCGAATCTTTTCCTTCTATTTATTTCCTTCTGCTTATTTCCTTCTACTCAGCTCTTTGTCCTAAGTCTGATTCTCCCTTCTGCTCAGGCGTTTCAAAGATACTTCTTTTTCTAGTCTTTCATTGTAACAATCCCCCTTTTATCCAAAAACAAAACTAATTGTTCATAGAAAAACTCTAAGTTTGAATTAAGCCAAATAAACAAAACTCCTGAACTAGAGGGATAATACACTAAAAGGAACAAAAAGACATACTACTTGATAACTTGTCATTATTTAAATCATTGAAATGATTATCACTCAATTCTAATCTCCACCCTAGTCAATGGCTCTTCCAAAACTTCAACTTGAGCCTAGACATATCCTATAAGCAATTTCACTGTCCATTTACATAACTAAGCAATAAAAAACGGCTCCGTCACGCAAATAAATGCGTATAGAAGCCGTTGTTAATTCGTTTCAGTGCTGGCTTACATAAGAAGCGAGCCGAGTGCCCAGCCGATGATACCGGCGAGCAGAGACGACAGCAGGTTCACCCTGTCGTTGTTCAAGAAGGCGAAGCCGCGCACTCGTTCGGCAGCGGCGCCGCAATGAACGGCGCGCTCCGTCTCGCTGCCGCAGACCCGGCAGCGGTACATGGCTTGGCCGGTGGCGCCGAGCAGCGAGTCAGCGAAGCAGCCGGCCAAGCCAGCGACAGCAGCGACGACGATTAACGTCGCTGCGCCGCCCAAGCTATCCGCAGCGGCAAGCTGCTGCGGGAGCACTAGCAGTGCGGCGACGATACCGATGCAAACGGCTCCCGCTAGCGCAGCCGATGAACCGAGCGTCGTAATGGCGCCACTCGTCCCTGGGGCTACTTGCTTACCACTCGTTATCGAACGCGGTGCTGTTTTGCTAAGGGCACCTATTTCGGTCGCCCAAGTATCCGCGTTGACAGCGGCCATCACGCCAATATAAGCGAATAGCCAGCCTGTATCTGGCAGCACTGCATTAGCAGCACATAGAAGCAGACCAACACCGCCGTTTGCCCACACTTGTCCAGCGTCGCGGCGGCCCGTCTTCTCATAATTCGCTTCTGCGGCAGCTTTTGCACGATGTCGTTTCTTCCATTTGGACCATATCGTCGACGATACAAAAAATGCAATCAAACATCCAAACCACACAGGCTCCCCTAAAGTTACGAAACCTGTTCCCATCACTACGGCTGACCATGCTCCCGAACCAGACAGGGAACGTGACCGATAGGCCGCAACGGCTGCAAGACCGCTCCCGATAAGACCGCCAAGCAGCCTCAGCCACCATTCGTCGATCCATCCATCCATCTATCCCGCTCCTCTAATTTACTGTATTACTTGCTGCATTATAATTTTGCAATGGCCTTCCGCCAACGATCCGGATAGTTCGTACAAATCATAATCTCCGGGTCCAAAGCAGCAATCTTGCGAATGGATCGTTCATCGTTCAAGGTCCATGCCATAATTTGAATATTGTTTTGTTTTAATTTCTGTACCCGCTCTTTATTCAATTTGGAATAAGCAATGGATAATAAGTCCGATTTGGTCTGTCTCAGTTCTTCTGGAAGTGAGTCACGCCAGCGATCCACAATAAGACCTGTTCGTACTCTGCCTTCGGATAATTTCAATACATTGTTTAATGCACCTGGATGAAATGAGGTTAGAATAACATTGTTCTCCAGCCCATGGGCATGGATTCTGTCCAGCACTCGTTCCTCCAAATGCGGATAACGTATGCCATCTGTTTTCAACTCGATGTTCAAACAACAGCGATCAGCAGCGGCATGCAGAACGGAATCTAATGTTGGAAGAGGCTCTCCTCGATATTTGTGCGAGAACCAATTACCTGCATCAAGGGATGCCAGTTCAACTGCCATCTTATCTCGAACCTCGCCTTTGCCATTCGTTGTTCTCCTAAGCTTAAAATCATGAATAACAAAAGGCACGCTATCCTTAGACAATTGCACATCAATCTCAACCCAGTCCACATTCGGCTCGTCAATAGCCATTTGAATAGCAGCAAGTGTGTTTTCCGGCGCAAGTCCGGACCAGCCTCTATGCGCAACGCACGGGTTTCTCATTCGAGAGATCATCCTTTCAACTAAGATCAGTCAGGGATAACCGCTCCGTTGTCACGCAGCTTTACTTTGAACGAGAGAGAAGTCAAACGATCAAGCAATGCTTTCGCCTTATCGGCATCCATCGGCTTCGGCTGGGCATTATCTGCATACATTGGGTAAAATTGCAGCTCGCAATCGCCTTTTTTCGTGCATGTTGCATCCAATACACCCGTTTCCCCTGACCGGCCTTTCGGAGTGACGCTAAATATAAAGTTACCTAAACTGTATGCAATCCATTTGCCTTTATACGTCTCAAAGCCTTGAAGAACATGAGGATGACTGCCAATAACGAGATCAGCACCTGCATCGATATATTCACGTGCGAAATCACGCTGATATTTCTCAGGTGTATCTGATTTCTCAATCCCCCAGTGTACCATTACAACGACAATATCCGCTTCTTTCTTAGCCTTCGCAATCGCCGCTACCGCTCTAGTCGTATCGTAGGTTTCTGCTACTCCAGCGTTATACTTATCCGCTTTCCAAGTCGTAGTAGGAACTACTTTGCTGAGACCGATGTAAGCGATCTTGATGCCGCGCACCTCTCTAATCTTCGGTGCGAAAGCTTCCGTGTCATTGCTCCCGGCTCCCATATGATCAATACCAGCTTCATCCAAATACCCCATCGTATCCAATAAACCATCTACCCCTTGATCGAGAGTATGGTTATTAGCCAAACTTACTACGTCCACACCTGAATTCTTTAGCGCAGGAAGGGCATCTGGTGTTCCTTTGAATACATAGGTTTTATCCTCTGCAGGCACTCCGCGTTTAGTGATCGGATATTCCAAATTAGCAGCAGTAAGGTCAGGCTCACTTAAATAAAGCAAAGCTTCCGTAAAAGGAAAGTCATTGCCCTTTATCTTCATCATATTCCCAACTGATTCAGCTAATAGAATATCCCCTACAAAAGCAAGTCTCACTTTGTCACTATCATCAGCAATAACACCGGCGCTCTCATTGGACGGCTCATCTTCGGGCGTTACTCCTTCATCTGGAGCAATCTCAACTTCGTTGTCTACTTCTGGTGATGCTGTATCATTATTGTCATTGTTTGAACCCAGTGAGGGAGAATTCCCCGCTGGATCTGGTGAAACCGCATTATTATCTTGGCTCCCTGCGGGTTCACCGCTCGGATCAGTCTTAGCTGTCTCATGCTGTTCATCATTACCGAAAGGTAATATAGAACCTAATTCCCAATCGTCCTTCACGAACCATACGGCAAATAATATGATGATAACACCCAGCATCGTTAAATTTATAGCCAACAGACGACGAACCTTTTTCTTGCGTCTTCGCTTATCATGCTGATGTGACTCGGAACGTGATATATACATGGATCGGCTCCTTCAAAGGTTTTGCGAGATGAACGTTCTGACTGTCCCTCGCTCAAAAGAAAGTCTTTTCCATTATAGCAATGTTCCTGTCAATATGCGAAAGTTTCATAGACTTGCTAGAGTTGCAACAGCCGCCTGTTTCGCATCCCTAATACAGTCCGGCAAGCCAACGCCGCCGAATGCAGCTCCGGTCGCATAAATACCAGGAAGCTCCTCAGCCATTCTAGCTCGAAGACTTGTAATATGCTCTAAATGTCCAACAGGATATTGCGGCATTGAGCGAGGCAAGCGTGTAATTTCTGTGAAGAAAGGTTGGGCCGTAATTCCCATTGTTGTCCGAATATCTTTGAGAACAGCTTGCTTTAACTCCTCATCAGGCAGCAATGCTGCTTGCTCGTTTCCCGCTCTGCCAACATAGCAGCGCAAGAGCACTTTATCATCAGGGCTTGTATGAAGCCACTTTGTTGAGGTCCAAGTACAAGCTGTAATATTCAACCCTTCCGATTGCGGAACTAGAAAGCCTGAACCTGCAAACGAAATGCCAAAGGTTTCTTTGTCAAACGCCATAACCACATTGGCAACCGATACATAATCGATCGCGCGCAGCTCGGTCACATCGAGCAGAGGCTCTAATAAATCGGCTGTATGATACGCTTGGGCTGTTACGATAACCGCTTCAGCTTGCAGATGTTCCCCCGATTCAAGAATGACTTCGTAACGCGCTGCATCATCTCCGCCATCATCATTATTGCGGTGAATAGCTGTTACATTAGTACCCAGCCTGCGCTCAGTGCCGGACAACGCTTGATCAAGCGCATGTACCATCGTTGAAAGCCCTTGCTTGAAGCTAAGGAACACACTGCCTTTCACTTCCTCGGGCAGATCATCAGGCACAGCTTGCGGCACCTTATTCACTTGTTGCAATTGCGTTCCTCTTATAAGGCTTCCATGCTGACGTTCAGCATCTGCAAATTGCGGGAATGTCGCTTGAATGCTCAGCTTGCTCAAATCGCCGGCATAAATGCCTGCTAACAGAGGCTCCGAGATGCTCTTCACAATTTCTGGTCCAATGCGCCGTGACAAAAAATCTCCGAGCGATTCATCGCCTTCAGGGGCGTTACTCGGCAACTCAAGATCCTGAAGTGCGCGACGTTTCCCTTCTTCAGATACGAGACCGCTTTGCATAAACGCTCCAATGTCTGTCGGGATGCCCAGCACTAGACCTTTCGGCATCGGATGAAGCTCGCCATCCTTCATAATATACGATGTTTTTCCATTATGATTTTGTGCGGTCAATTCATTCTGAATACCTAGTTCTTTCGCCAATTCGATAATGGGCAGCTTTCTTGCTAGAAAAGAATCCGGCCCTCGTTCGATAACGAAGCCATCGCGTTGCAGCGTATTAATTTTACCGCCAAGTGCAGGTGCTCCATCGACTATCGTCAATTGCACCGGTCTCCCCTGTCGCTCCGCTTCCCGCTGCAAATAAAAAGCGGAGCTCAGTCCGCTAATACCACCGCCAATAATGACAATTCGATCAGCATTTCCGATTCTCCGCATCTCATTCATCCTCTCGCCAGCCGCTGTATCGCTAGCATACATATTCCGGCTGTATAAGCTTATGTTTTACAATGAACCGGCTTCCATAACCGATTCCGCCAACGTCTCCATATATAAGGGATCGCGATTAAGCATCCCAATTCTCTCCAATGTAATACCCAGCTCACTCGCTGCTGCCTTAGCTTCAATATCGAGATCAAACAATACTTCCAAATGATCGGATACGAATCCAACTGGTGCAACTAATATCGCTTTTACACCTTCATTAGCTAAAGTTTTCAACGTTTCCAAAATATCTGGTCCGAGCCAAGGGTCCCTTGTGCGACCTGCACTCTGCCAAGTGAATTGCCAGTCAGAAGCCGCAATACCCGCTTGTTCTGCTACTTTCTCGGAGGTTTCGAGAAGCTGACTCTCATAGGGATCACCAAGCTCGCGAATTTTCTCAGGCAAGCTGTGGGCGCTAAATAATACTTTAAGCGGATGTGCGCCCTCAGAAGAAATCGCTAACCGTTCAAGTCCGTTAGACACACGCTCCGTTAGAGCTTGGAGCAGCTTCGGATGCAAATGATATTGCTTGACGAAATCCATCTTGATGCCGACTTCCTCTGCTTTCTCCTGTGCGCGTTTGATGTAAGAACCAACGCTCATCGTTGAATAATGCGGCGCAAGAACGATCCCGACTGCTTGCTTAATGCCGTCACGAGCCATTTGCTCAACACCATCTTCTATATATGGGCTTGCATGCTTGAGCCCCTGATAGCAAGTATATTGACCTGGAGCGAGCTGTTCCAGCTTATCTTGAAGCCCTGCGACTTGACCATTCGTATTCTCACGAAGCGGGAATACGCCTCCTACAATCGCTTCATAGCGGCCCTTCAGATCAGCAAGCTGTTCTGGAGTCGGCGCGTGACCGCGTCTAATATGCGTATAGTAATCCTCTACGTCATCCAGACTTTGCGGCGTTCCATAGGACATAACCAGCACACCAATCCTGCTGCTGCGTTCATGCTCAGACATGGTTCGTCACCTTTCCTTTCTGTGCAGCGATCGCTTTCTCCGAATAGGAATGAACGAATGCTGTCAATTCAGCGAGTTTCTCCAATGAAGCTTCTGGGAACAAGCCATGACCTAGATTAAAGATGAACCCTGGCTGCTCTATACCTTGATCAATAATCTCAGCTGCATAAGATTCAATAACATTCATTGGAGCAGTCAACAGCGTAGGATCTAAATTACCCTGAACTGCGAATTCCCCGCCCAAACGCCGGCGTCCTTCTGGAATTGATAGGCGCCAGTCAAGTCCTATAACATCTGACTTCACATTCTTAAGCTCTGGCAACAGCTCGCCTGAGCTTACACCTGGGAAATAGATTTTCGGTTGCGGCAAATCAGACAACTCTTCGAAAATACGTTCAATAGTCGGCAGCACATAAATACGGAAATCCGCAGGTGTCAGCGCACCAACCCAGCTGTCAAACAACTGGAACGCTTTGCCGCCGGCGGCCATATGAGCACGCAAATAAGTAATGACCATATCGCCAAGCTTGTCCATTAGTTGGAACCATACTTTCGGTTCACTGTACATCATCGCTTTGGTGCGCAAATAATTTTTCGACGGTCTACCCTCGATTAAATAGCTTGCAATCGTGAATGGTGCCCCTGCAAACGTAATAAGAGGCACTTCCAGCTCGCGATCAAGAATACGAATGGTCTCTATTACATGACCAAGATCTCCCTCGACATCGATCGGCTTCAACCGTTCCACATCAGCAGCAGTCTTAATCGGGTTAGCTATTACAGGCCCGATGTTCGCTACGATATCAAAATCAATACCGATAGAAGCTACTGGATTCATAATATCGGAATATAAAATAGCCGCATCCACGCCAAGCTTGCGAACCGGCATCATCGTAACTTTTGCCGCTAGCTCAGGTTGCTTGCAAATCTCCAACAGTGAATATTTCTCTTTAATTTGACGGTATTCAGGATCGTAACGTCCTGCTTGACGCATGTACCATACAGGCACACGATCCACAAGTTCCTTCCGGCATGCCCGAATGAAACGGTCGTTATAGCTCATTGCCGTTCCTCTTTTCTGTAGTTTTTCCTTAATTTCCATTATGCCCTTTTTCCAATGTCCTAACAACCGCTAGCACCGACTTCCTATGACAATAGTATGACAATCGACGTCAGGTTGCATGAATAATAGATGAAACTTATTAAGCAGCTGATCCGCATATGCCAGATTCGAAGTCCTAAAATAGTTATGTTATACTGGCTTCATGGAACAGTGGAAAAAAAATCTCATCGTCCTTTGGTTCGGTCAGTTTCTTGTCAATGCGGGAATGACCATGGTCATTCCCTTTTTGGCTCTCTACCTGCAGTTTAATTTAGGGCTGACAAATCCACATGAAATTGCCCTGTGGGCTGGCTTTATTTTCGCCGCAAATTTTGTCACCTCGTTTATATTCCAACCGATTTGGGGCAAGCTCGCTGACCAATATGGCCGGAAAATGATGTTAATTCGTTCCGGTATTGGGATGGCCATTGTTATGACCCTAATGGGGTTTGCTACGGAACCCTGGCACTTGCTGCTGCTTCGAATGCTGAATGGTACAATTTCCGGCTTCAATCCAGCATCCGTTGCATTAATCTCGGCAACTACACCGAAGAGCAAGACAGGCTTTGCCATGGGAACATTGCAATCTGGAGGAATTGCTGGCACGATACTTGGACCTTTTATTGGAGGCTTGTTAGCCGATGCAGTTGGCTTCCGACCCATTTTCTACATAACAGGCTCGTTATTGTTCGCAGCTACTTTGCTAGTATGGTTCATCGTGAAGGAGACGTTCGACCGGGAGAAAGCAGCGGCAAGACCTCAAATATCGGTAGTCGAGGGATTTCATAAGCTGCGTGTTATTCCGCAATTGCCCTCCTTGTACGCAGTCACTTTTCTCATCCAATTTGCGATGCTGAGTCCAATGACGCTCATGCCTCTATTTGTGCAGGAATTACATGGTACGGTCGCCAATTTGGCGTTCTGGGCAGGGTTCGTCGGCTCGGTCACAGGGATGTCCAATCTCATTGCCTCACCGCTTCTTGGTAAACTCAGCGATAGAATCGGGCCGGAAAGGATACTTGGCGTATCTCTTATAGGAGCAGCAATCTCTTTCATACCGCAAGCATTTGCCACTACGGTATGGCAGCTTCTGCTTGCAAGGTTCATGCTAGGTATTTTCCTCGGAGGGCTGGCACCGACTGTTAATGCGCTTATTCGCAAATATACGCCGGATGGCATGGAATCGCGAGCTTACAGCTTTAACAGCAGCACGCTTGGTCTCGGCAACATGATCGGCCCCATAACGGGGGGCGCATTGTCTGGATACATCGGAATTAAAGGATTATTCTTGCTCTCAGCGGCACTCATGCTCGCGAATTCTTTTTGGGTAAGACATTCCTTGCTTGCAAGGCGAAAGATTAAGCGAGAGGACAAATAACTGCCTGCAACAAAAGCCCCTTAACGACTGCCATAGCATCGTTAAGGGGCTTTGCTTATTTATTGAGATTGATCAGCTCTCGCCGCAGAGCGAGGAGATGATTGAATTTCTTATCTAGAGCAGCCTTATCCGCATCGGATCGCTGAGGCATGGAGAGCAAAGCTATCGTCTCCGCTAGATCACGTTCCAGCTTTAATCGACTCTCCTCGTAGTCTGAGTCTATTATACCCGCCCGTTTATCAGACAATAATGGAACAGTACCGCTTCCTTCACTGAACTGCCACTGAGCTTCACTATTCCATTTCAACGTATGTGTAGCAACGGCTTGAAGCAGCCTGCGATCATGCGAAGCAAACAGCACCGTTCCCGGATATTCCGTTAATGCTTGCTCTAACTGCTCCCTCGCATAGATATCCAAATAATTCGTCGGCTCATCAATGAGCAACAAGTTATAAGGACCAAGAAATAGCTTGGCTAGCGCAGCCTTCACTCGCTCGCCACCGCTTAGCATCCGCACCCTCTTGAACACGTTCTGTCCTTTGAATAACGTTCGGGCAAGCACCGTGCGAACATGGGTATCGCTATAGATTGCCGTAGACAGCACATTATCGAGCACGCTCTTTGAATCGTCGAGCAATGATAAATCTTGTCTGAAATATCCGATTCGGCAGCTTAGCGAAGTCACCACACCTGCTGCTTGTTCATGAATCAAGCGCAGCAACGTCGTTTTCCCCGCTCCATTGGGACCTGTTACCGCCACCCGCATCCCAGGTTTAACAGCGACGTTCAAGCCGTTGAACAATGACCGTTTGGGCAATTGATAGCTGAGATTCTCTATGCGTAAAACATGCTTGCTTCGACAAAGCTCGTGAACTGCTGCATCAAACAGAGGAATATCTGCCTCACGAGGCTTCTGCTTCACCTCTAGCTTTTCAATCCGAGTTTCAATGGCCTGTGCAGCCCGTTCGACCTTCGCTTGGCGTGACCGAGCGCCTTCAACTCCTAGATTCGCTTCCTTATAGCTCATGCGGGAAGGTTTGTTTTTCATCGATTTCACTGAACCCTTCACGTCGACTAGCGCCCGCTCCAACCTCATCTTCTCATTCGCATATTGATTATATTCGAACATCGCTCGAGCACGGCCTGCCTCTTTCTCTTTACGATAATCCGTATAGTTGCCTTTATACACCGTAATAACTCCATCATCGATCTCCATGATAAAATGACAGATCGAATCCATTAGCTGTCGATCATGCGAAACGAACAATACCGCACCTGAATAAGCTCCCAAAGCCTCTTCCAGCTGTCTGATCCCCTCTTCATCCAAATGACTGGTCGGCTCATCAGCAATCAATACTTCAGCTCCGCTAGCAAACAATTCAGCAATCCCTCGTCTAGTACGCTCACCTCCGCTGCCATGTGCCTCTACTGCGTCATGCTCCAGAGCCCTCCAGCGCTTCACAGTGTCCCCAGCTTCATATAAAGGAAACAACTCTGAACCGTTCGCCTGGCGGTCATCCAGTCTATCCCCTCGAGCACCCGATGCTTGCTTCAGCTCTGCTATGGAACAGTTCCGTGATACTGTACCTTCCTCAGGCTCCAATCGGCCTGCAAGTACAGCCAGCAAAGTTGATTTGCCTGCACCATTCGCTCCAATGATCGCTACTTTATCGCGAGCGCCAAGCTGCCATACTCCATCAAGTTTGCAGAGCAAACGATCACCAATCATTATTTTTACATGATCCATTGTTAAAGTTGTCATAAAAAAACCTCCTCAGTGAATTGAATTCCATTCATCTGAAGAGGATTATTCGCCGTAAGCCGGCCAGCCCAAACTAAACACTATAGTCTACTGCACCGCACTTATCATCGAAAGCGGCTACATAGAGACAGTGATGTCCGTATAAGGAAAAATGGGCATAATAATCCTATCTTCAGAAAAAGAAACAACCTATCTGTTTCAAATAATTCCTTCTGAATACGGGGATTAGTTCTCCATAGTCCTCGGACACCTGTTCCTCTCTCGCTTGCGATGTATAATTTCCAATTTATTATATGATTTACACTGCTAGAACGTCAACTAGACATTCGTCCTGTGAAGCGAAGAATGCTTATTTCACAATCGCAATCGCTAGACCGTCATAACCTGGAAGGACCGTACTCATCAGTCGATCATCCGCAGCAATTCGTTGATTAAAGGATCGGACTGCTTGCACAGCTGGGCCTACTCTTGCCGGGTCAGTCGTTCTACCTCTCAGCAACACGTTATCTCCAATGATAATTGCACCAGGATTGGACAACTCGATCGCATAATCCAAATAGATGGGATAACCTTCTTTATCTGCATCAATAAAGAAGAAATCAAACCTTCTGCCCTCTTCTTTAAGCTTTGCCAAGCTTTCACGTGCATCTCCTAGTAGATAGTCAACAGCGTCGCCAAAGCCCGCTTCCTTCATATGTTTCATTGCCACTTCAGCAAATTCCGGCTTAAGCTCCAAAGAAGTCAAGTGACCCTCTGTCCCCATACCGCGAGCTAAGCAAATTCCACTATAACCGCCGAGAGCGCCTATCTCCAGCAGTTGCTTCGCCCCTGAGGTCATGACTAGCATTGTAAGCAACCGACCATAACCGTCAGCTATAGAAATATCTGGCATGCCATGATCAGCAATTCCTTTTTTCGTCCGCATTAAATCTTCATCTTCTCCATATAGAGAATCCACATATTGCTCGTCAGTCATCATTATTCTACTCTCTCCAATATTACAATTTGTAATAACAGCCTACTTTGTCCTATACTTGATTGTATGATTTTGACCGTGAGGATACAACTGCGTTTTCACAATTAAGGAGAGAATAGACACTTATGACTAAGATACAGCTAATTGCAACCGCTCCAATGGGGCTTGAGGCGGTTGTTGCCCGCGAACTGAAGGATCTCGGCTATACAGATCTGAAAGTCGAGAATGGCCGGGTGAATTTCTCAGGAGAACCTATTGATATTTGCCGCACTAATTTATGGCTGCGTTCTGCAGGTCGGATTTTAGTCAAAATGGGTGAATTTCCTGCAACAACCTTTGAAGAACTATTCGAAGGAACGAAAGCACTGGACTGGCCTGAATGGATACCTGGCGACGGTGAATTCCCGGTGGATGGTCGTTCCCAAAAATCACAGCTGTCAAGCGTACCCGCCTGCCAAAGCATCGTAAAAAAAGCAGTCGTTGAGAAAATGAAAGAACGGTACGGAACGGAGTGGTTCCAAGAGGACGGCGGTCGTTACGTGATCGAGGTAACACTTATGAATGACAAGGCCATGCTGACTCTCGATACGACTGGCGCCGGCTTGCACCAACGCGGTTACCGCAAAGTAGCTACTGAGGCCCCTATTCGAGAAACTATGGCTGCGGCTCTTATTCAACTTAGCCGCTGGCAGCCTGATCGCCCGCTGTATGACCCGTTCTGCGGCTCCGGCACTATTCTAATAGAAGCAGCTATGATCGCTTGGAACATCGCTCCTGGACTGCGTCGCAGCTTCAATAGTGAAGGTTGGCCGCTTGTTCCCGCAGAGCTATGGGATAAAGCTCGTGATGAAGCTTTCGATGCAGTGAAAGACAATGTTCCTTTGCAAATCGCTGGCTCTGATATTGATCCTTATGCGATTGAGGTGGCTGAGGCAGCCGTTAAGAAAGCTGGCTTCGCCAAAGAGATCAAACTTAATGTGATGCCAGTGTCCAAAATCAAGCCGCAAGGCGACTATGGAGTTATCATTACGAATCCACCATATGGCGAGCGTCTTGGAGACGACCGCGAAGCAGAAGCAGCGATTCGCCAGTTCGGTTTAACCTCACTGCATTTGCCTACTTGGTCTTTCTTCGCCATTACGCCAACAAGCTCGGTTGAGCATTATTTCAGCCGCCCGGCGGATAAGAAGCGCAAGCTGTTTAATGGCCGTATTGAATGTAATTATTATCAATTTTTCGGCCCGCTTCCTCCACGCCGTTAAATTCATGTTTTGATATAGAAAGGAACTTGCTGTATATGTTGCGAAATCAACAAAGTACTGCACGACGCATTTTGCCGATAACGCTCGATTGGATCGAGCGTTTGAAGGGTGCGGACGTGCTGTTGTTTTTTATCGGGATGCTAATTAAGCTTTATATATTTGATAGACTGATCGATGTTCCTAACATGGCTATGGGCTTCTACGATGTGATAGTCGCAATTGGAACGTTAGCACTCGTTAGCTTCTGGACGATATGGCTGCCGATGCGAGGTCGTATTGTAGCTCTAGTTATTCTTAATCTGATCTTGTCGTTCATTATTTATGCTGATCTCATTTACTTCCGTTACTTTCAGGATTTCATTTCGGTTCCCGTACTGCTTCAGGCGAACCAAGTTGATTCACTAGGTGAAAGTATTGGAACCTTGCTGCATCTGAAAGATTTCCTGCTCATAATCGACTGGCCGTTCATTATTGCATTCACGGTCTATATGTTGATGAAGAGACGGTCTAATCACGACAATAGGGTCGGATACGGCGCTAAGCAACAGCTTCCATTGAAGCGTAGAATGATTCGACGCTTTCTAATAAGCATGATTATATTCGTAATCGGAGGAGCGCTCTCAATTGGGAGTATCGAGGTTGCGAAGAAGACATGGGCTCTCGGATTATTCGAAGGCAACTGGTGGAATGTTTCCCTCTATAATGTGACTGGCGTTATCGGCTATCATGGCTACGATGTATATCGTTACGCGGATCAGCACTGGCTTCAGGCAGATAATGTTTCCGCTCAAGAAATACAGGAAACGCAAGCCTGGGTTCAGAAACGCAGTGAGACGCGCTCCTTGTTAGAGCAAGATTCATCCTTCGGGGCGTACAAGGGCAGCAACGTCATCATGGTACAAGCTGAAGCCTTCCAGAACTTCATGATTGGCAAGTCCATTGGTGGTGAGGAAATCACGCCAAACTTGAACAAGCTGGTCGAAGAGAGTGTCTATTTCAATCAGTTCTATCAGCAAACCGCTCAGGGGCGTACTTCAGATGCGGATTTCCTTAGCAACTGTTCGCTTCAGCCGCTTCAGACAGGATCCGTGTTTGTGCAATATGCCAATAACAGCTTTGATTGCATGCCTCAGATATTGAAGGATCAAGGCTATCAAACGAGCGTCTTCCACGCCTACGAGGGCGGCTTCTGGAATCGGAATACAATGTACGACAATATGAGCTACGATACCTTTTACAGCAAGAAGCATTATGCAATCGATGAACCTATCGGTTGGTCGCTCGGCGACAAATCCTTCTTCCGTCAATCGGTTGATATCATAGCAGAGCAACAGAAGCCGTTCTATTCATTCCTTATTACACTGTCGAGCCATCACCCCTACACAATTCCTGAGAAAGAGCGAAAGCTCCAACTTGGCGAGCTTGAAGGGACGATGATGGGTGATTATTTGCAATCCATTCATTATGTAGATGCTGCGCTTGGTGAACTGATTAAGCGATTGAAGACAGAAGGACTTTGGGATAATACGATATTTGCCATGTACGGCGATCACGATAATTCCATTAAGGATTATAGTATGTTGGAGCAATTTCTCGACAAGCCGCTAAGTGAATTGGAGCGGCAAATGATTACGAAGCAGGTACCTTTCATTGTTCATTTGCCAAATGGCGCATACGCTGGCACGCATAACAAGGTAGGGGGGCAGCTGGATGTCACGCCGACATTACTGCATTTGCTAGGCATTCCGACTTCTGAGCTTACCCTGCTAGGAACGCCACTTATTAGTGCAGAGCTGCCTGAGAACCGCAAGCTCGTCGTGCAGCGCAACGGTGCCTTTACTGACGGCACCGTGTATTACATGCCTTCCGGCGACAGTATCGCCGAGAACGGCCAGTGTTGGAATATCGCCGATAATGCGGTCGGCGATATAGACGCTTGTCTCGGCGCGGTAGAAGATGCGCGCGCCGAGCTGACTATCTCTGATCAAATCATCCTGCATGATTTGATCCCATTCTTCACAAACGCTGCTATCGTCATGAATGACGAGGACAGCAGTGCACCATAACTAAAAGAGTCTGAACCCGCTGTAAGCTGCGGTTCAGACTCTTTTTCGTTTCTTTCACTTCGGATGCTGCTGCTTAAGCCACCCAATAACCTCATCTATCGTCTTCACAGGGACGATCAATAGATCAGGAGCAGCCGCTTGTGCCTCTTCCAGTGACTTCGCAGGTACGAAGAATACATCGGCATCTGTGCGGCTGACTGCGTAAGCCTTTTGCGGTATTCCGCCAACCATTCCAATCGAACCATCTGCTTCAATAGTGCCGGTGCCGGCAACACGCACACCATTCGTTACGCCTCCAGGCGTTAATTGATCCAGCAGCGCTAGTGTCAGCATCGCACCGTGTGACGGGCCTCCAATATGGGCGATATAGTGGCGATATTGCACATCTCTAGGAATGTCAGCATGCAGCTCATTATCGACTGAAACGCCAAACACAGCTCTTGCTGGAAGGGTTTCTGTCGCTTCCGCTGCTCGCGTGGGAACTTTGATGCTCATCTTAGCTCCTTTGCGGATAAGAGTAACATCTACCTCTTCTCCCGGCGTGACTTGCTTAATCATGATAGCTGTCATTTCATCGACACTTGCAACATCCTGATTGTTAAGTCCTATAATAACATCTCCCGCTAATAGGAAGGATTGTGCGGCACTACCCTCTGCAACTTGGAGCACAACTACCCCATTAGCCGTTACACCCTTTCCTATTCCCGCCTTCTTCATGGCAATCGCGCTCGCAATACTATTCGCCCCCGTCTTCATCGTCACAACCTCTGTGTACGCTTCTGTCAACGGTTGTTCATTCTCGGGCTTGCGTTCAAATTCATACTCCGGCAGCAACTGAGCATACAGCCAGTCCGCTGGAAAAGCGGGACGCTCAAATACCAGCACTCCGCTTATTCTGCCCTGTGCTGTTCCGCCTTCTGCATGCGCATAACGATTCATCTCCATCGTCATCGCAGGGTAGGTTACCCGGTAGGCAGTAGGAGACACAAGCACGGCTAATAGAACAGAAGTAAGCAACAGGACAAGCAAGCTTCGCTTTGGCAGCCTGCTGCGTATCTCACTGCTTTTAATGAGATTGCTATTAACCTCGCTCCACAGCATATCGACGAATATAAGCACTAATCCGATAATCAGCAAGCCAATCTCCATAACGAGACTATCTGGCGCCCAGAGCATATGTATAATTGCACCAGCACTAATTGCTATTATGAGATACCGAAGCAATAGTAGTAACAAACTTCCTCTTCTTGCCTCCTGCTTCGCTTTGGTTCGCTGCACGATGATGCCATTCCAAGCTCCCAGCCCCCACATAAGAGGAATCAGAATAAGGGCATATAGCAAACCATCAATCATCTCAATCCACAGTCTCCCTGATGATAACCGCAGCGGCGCTGGCAGCCAGATGACTTCAGCAAATACAATCATGAAGAGCATAATCGCAATCCCAGAGCAATAATATCGAAACCAGCGCTCCATATTCATCCTGCCTCTCGTTTCACTTATCCTGCAACTCTATTTTACCCAAGCAGAAACGGCTTCGCCGTCCTTTGGAGGCGAAGCATCGTTTCGCGGTGAAATAGAAGCGTATTTATAAAACAAAACATATAAATTCTTATATTTCAAAAAAAGACCCAACATCGCTGTTGAGTCTCTAGGTTTGCGCTTATCGCTGTTAATAGCAAGTGTGAGCTAATCATATAGGAATATTAATGTTCTCCGTTATTTCCTTTGGATGGATTCGTTATAGCGAACCCTTCTTCTGGCACATAAAAATAATCGATTCGGACGCCGTCCAAGAACTCATTATCCTTCTCCATAATAACGTTGATGTCTTTGTCGGTAGATACAACGATATCCTTATCCGTTGGCTCATCAATTCCCATACCGTAATGGGCGTGATCACCGTGCGAATGAGTTACATATACACGAAGCAGCTTGCCATCATTTTCCGGCTTGTCCAATTCTATTTTTAATATTTTTGCAGCATTACGCGTAATTTTGCAGTTCATATCTCTATTCGCTCCTTTTATTTAAGACACCTGCGGCATCATTTTATTTTACTATTATACTTGTTCTCCATCCTACGGGCAAACCATTCTGCAGCCAGCATAGTGACCGCAATATCGTCGATTGGCATAAACGGCATTACATCCGGCAATACCCAATATAACAATACAGGAACTAAAAACAACAGCTTGTCCTTCCAAGAAACATGCTTAGCTATCAGCAACTGATAGATACGGACAAACGTGTTGCGCCAATGACGAAGCGATAATAATTTCCACATAGGCATGCCTCCTTTATTGCCCATTATAGCATAGGGATAATCAGGAAGCATGCGGCTTAACTTATGAAATCTAGCCTTATAAGTCAACCCGCATGCCTGCTAATGATGATTATCGATGCAGCCGCAATGTCTCTGTCAATAAAGGCTGCACCGATTTATACATCTGTGCGAATTGCCCGACTGGAAGCGGATTAACCCCATTCCCAGCCTCAATTGTAAATCCCGGCCGGCGATATTGTTGAATAAACCAGTCCTTATAGCCAGCGTCGCTTCCTTCTAGCTTGATCGGTTTATATCCACTCGCTTTACCTAATCGATTGGCCAGCTCCTCGGATTGCTCCGGTTCAAAGTCTCGATAATTCCAATAAATCTCTTCACCTTGCGTATGAAGGGCAACAGCAGTGTCAAATTGCAATACAGCTGTAAATTGAGCCATCGCCGCAGCTTCAGGCTCGCTAAGTGGATAAGGTCCCGGGTAATCTCGTGGTCCTGGCCCTTTCGTGCCGCGACGCGCACATTCCTCTTCCCAATGAGCAGGGAATTGATCATTCAAATCAACACCACGAGCATTAGCTTTCCATTGGTCGAAGTGGTTCGATCCGCCATTCCATTGCTGGAGCAGCTCAGCAAACGGATGTGTACGAGGAACGCCTTCTAGAGCCAATTGTACACCGTCAGGATTCACCATCGGAACAGACCATAAAGTCACTTCATTATATAATTGACGGGCATGTTCCCCATTTATTAACCCATCAGTTGCGCAGGCCGATGCCCAATCCTCCATATACCTCATTAGAAGCGCCGAAGTAATCCATTCATTCGCATGAAAAGCTGCGTTTACATGAACTCGCCTCGATCCCACGCCACATTTTAAAGCAATAATCGGCCGTCCTAGTACACTATGCCCTATTACGTAGCCATTCACGAATGGATAAGCTTGAATAAGCCTTCCGCAATCGACTAACAGCTCGTTGTGTCCATAGTGCGATAGACTATGATTGGGTTGTTCGATTTCAATCCCTTTTCCCTCATTATTCATTCCGCTGGTCTCACCTCGGATTATCGTTAGTTGCCACATTACATCCTATTCGACGAAATCCTCGTTCATACGGAAACAAGCCAGCAGACAACAAAAAGCGGCTTCCGCCAAGTCTCATACAACTTGGCGGAAAACCGCTTCATATGCTTGATATAGGGCTATCCAATCTGAGGAACTTGCCATACGATAGGCGTTAGTTCAATTTGCTCGCCCAGCCATTGCTGCGCAATCTTTTTGAACATATAGGGGTCCCCGCTGCAGCAGAACTGATGAACAGGCAACTTCCTCCCTCGAGACAGTCCTCCCTTTTCCTCAAGAATTGTACTTATTTCACGAGCAGTCTCATCCGCTGAATTGATTAAGTTGATGCTGGGTCCCATAACTTCCGAGATCATATCAGACAAGAAAGGGTAGTGAGTACAGCCTAAAATTAAACTATCAATCGGATATTGACGCAAATGTCCAATTGTATTGCGAATTGTTTCATAAGTTTCCGATGATCGAAAATTCCCTTGTTCAACGAGCGGTACAAATTTGGGACATGCTTTACTAATAATTTGAACTTGCGGAGATAATTCTCGAAGCGCTAGCTCATATGCACCGCTATTAATCGTACCTTCTGTTCCGATGACACCGATACATCCTGTAGTCGTCCTACCAATTGCAGCCCGCGCGCCTGGATTAATAACGCCTACCACTGGAATATCAACCCTCGAACGTATATCTTCCAATGCAAAAGCCGTCCCAGTGTTACAAGCAATAACAATCATTTTAGGATGAAATTGTTTTAAATAATCAACGATTTCTCGTGTGAAAAGAAGCACTTCTTCCGCAGATCGCGGTCCATAAGGTGCTCTAGCTGTATCTCCAAAATAAACAATTTTCTCACGCGGCAGCTGACGCATGACCTCTCTAGCGACAGTTAGGCCGCCTACGCCTGAGTCTAATATCGCAATCGGTTGCTGCACAAACACACCGCTTTCTTAAACAAAAGTTGTTGACCTAAGACATCATTAGCATATGAATATAAGTACAAAAACGTACCTATAACGCAACTATTTCAGGACAACGAACTAGAGGGCATGAGCATGATCAAGCAAATAAGAATGTAGTCAACCACCGCTTAAGGATCAGCTCATGAAAAAGCCGAAACCTGAAGAGGTTTCGGCTTCCGTATCTTCCATTGCATTCAGATAAATCTTTCTACATTTACCCTATTGTTTGCAGTTCAAGCTGCTGCCTTGCTTCTTCCTCATCATCTAATACCGCTTCAGCATGATCTGCTGCAACTCCCTCAGTTAGCTCGCTAGCAGCTTCCATGGTTGTTGCCGCTGTTGTCGTTGTAGCAGCTGCTTCATCAGTCACCAGCAACTCCTGTTCAGTCGGAAGGATCTCATCAGCTCGCCGCGTCTTCACGCTATTGACAGCGAGCTTCGCTTTATCCGCAAGCTGAACGGCTTGATTACCGATTTGCTTTGCAATACGCCCTGTTGTATCTCCTACTTGACCAGCAACCTTTACCGTTGTTTCTTGAACCTTATGTGCTCCGGCTGAAATATCCTGACGAAGCTCTTTACCCGGTTTTGGCGCTAAAAGCAATGCCGTAACCGAACCTATAACACCGCCTGCTAATGCTCCTAAAAGAAAACCTTTCGATTGTTTGCGAGATGACATGTTAATTGCTCCCTTCATTCTTATGATGCCCTTCGTCTTGTTGAACCGCTTCAGAACCGTCATGACGCTTACGGTTAGTTTGCCATAGTTGCCAAGCTGCCATACCTAGCTCCGCCCATTCAAATGCTTCCCCGATTTGACGTTGCTCGGCAGCTCGCTCCGCATGACGAACGGCTGATTGCGACAGCACGGAGGAAACCCGATTGACAGCTGAGGTTGTGTGCTCAATCGTGCCGCCAATCTGTCCAGCAGCTTCGAACAATCGGCTTGCAGATTGAAGCTGTCGATGTAAGGCGCGAATCGTCTGCTCTGTCGGTTCCACAAGCGTACTTACCTGATTCGCTACCGTATGCACTTCTTGCTGCATTGACGCTGCCGAAGATTGAACGGCGGATATTCTTCTAAGCGCTATACTCACACCAATAAGCAAGCCCGCCACAAGTACAACAAAAGCAGCCGCTGTTACCACAGCACTCCATTCCAATACCGTCATTCTTGTCACCTCCGTATCGTTCATATAGACGAATGCCCATTTCGTAATGACAGTATAAGCAGGATGGGCTTGTCATGACACAACTTGCAAACAACAAAACAGCCAATGAGCGAAAACGGCGACTTTCCCGCTTTATCCATTGGCTGTAAAATAAATTAATTATATGGTTCCAATTCGGTATGTGCATTTGCCTCCGCCTTTGGCGAGACATTCCGTCCGTTCTACCTTTGTGTGCAGCAATGATTCGAATAGCGACAGTTCACAACTGCAAGCATGCTGATATTTGTCAGCGACCTGTGCGATTGGACAATTGTATTCATGTAATACAAATCTGCCTTGACCATCATGCTCAACTTGAGCCATATAACCGCCGGAATTCTGAATAGCAGCCAGCTCAAACACTTTATCCTCTAAGCTCTTGCCTGCCATCCGAGGTGCATAACGATCAAGCATTTTTTTCTTCCGTCCCTCGAATAAACGACCTATCAGGCTTGTTGTTCCAGGATCATCAGCAAGCTCCTCCAATAAATCTAGAGCCAATAAATTGTAGTTTTTCGGGAAACGTTCATCTGCTTGTAAGGTCAGCTCGTAGGCGTGCAACGGTCTGCCCTTGGCTTGCTTTACAGGAACGACATTAATGCTCCCCTCGCGCTCGAGTGCATACATATGCCGTCTGATCGCCATCCCAGTCAAACCAATTTCATCTGACAGTTGTGACGCGTTCATTCGACCGTTTGTTTTGAGCAGAAGCATGATTCGTTGGCGCGTAGAACCATCAACGCTTCGTGTTTTTGGCTCCAGTGCTGTACGCTGTTCATTGAGCTTCAAACCCATCACCACCCTCGAAAGCTTAATAGGGCCATTGTAACGTATCCCATTGCATTCGTAAATTTGTGATTCTTATCTATATGCAACTACTCGTTAAGCTCACGTTTAATATAGGATTCCACAGAAGATTTGAAAATAAGAAGCTGCTGTGCCAAATCTGACGTCATGGAATGGAGCTCTGCTCTTGGCCAGTTATGGTATTCCTGTACTAATGGCTTGCGAAGCTTTACAAGCTCTACAAAGGTTGCTTCAAGCTCCTTAGGATAGACGCCTTCTTCACCTGTTATCTCGAGAATATCCTCGTAGCTGCTCGCATCTCTCATGACAAATCCATCAATCAGATAGTTGCCTACGTCAGTCACAATCTCGATAGCCAAATGTAATGCACGTTCCTGAGCTAATCCTTCCATCATACTTCCGCTCCATTCAGCGGCTAGAGATTGAAGCGCTTGTGACAGATCAGGGATAACTTGCAGTCTTACAGCAATTTGTTCACGATTGACATAATACATATTCGGTTCGCCTGCTTTCAGCCTTGCTCATTATTATTGGTTTTGTTTTTTTTCTTTGCTTTTAGTTTCAACCATGCCACCATTATAATGCTGCTGGCGATGATCACGATTAAATAAGTGAACATTTCATAAACATCTTTCATTAACGCCTACGCCCTTTCCTAGCTCATGAAATCGACGCAAACAGAAGATTCGCGCACTTGGGACATATGTTCAATGACTTTCTTATGCTCAGGATGTACTTGATAAACATCCAGGTCCTCAAGAGAATCAAATTTGGTTATTAGAGCTACATCGTAAGAACGTTCCGAATGAAGTACATCAATTCCAACTTCAATTGATTTCAACACTTCGATCTTACCTTCCATATTTCTAAGTACTTGAGCGGTACGTTCAACAGCCTCGCTGCTTCCGTCCTTTAATTTGAAAAATACGATATGAGTTAACATAAATGTATTGCTCCCTTCACCCGAATGACAAGTATCCTTTTGTCACATAATAACCCAAGCAGTCGCATTACGGCAACGTCTAGCCTAAGAAAGGAACGATCCCGCATGCGCTATACGGTTACGATAGCTGCAACAATAATTGGACTAGCCCTCTGTTTGTATAATTCTACGGGATATGACCCGCATAATTTCGTGTTCTTCATGTTCAGTATCCCTGCATGGTTCGTCGATTTATTCATTGACGTCCATCAAGTTAACGTCCTGCTGATGTATGTGTTAACCGTCGTTAGCTGGGCGTTGCTTGGCTTAATTGCCGATTCACTGATCGCACGCGACCGTGAAAGAAGGCGCCAAGCAAGTTAAAAAAAACGAGGAAAGAGGAGCCATTGCAGGCTCCTCTTTCCTATCCGTTAAATTAAGCAGCTTCTACAATTAGCTTTGTTGCCATTTCCAAGTGACCTGCACCGCAAGGAACCGAGCACTTCATAATGTATTCGCCTGGTTTATCGAATTCGAGATTCGTTTCGAGGTTATCGCCTTCCAAATCTACATTAAGCTCTTCAATAACCAAGCCGTGAACGCCACTTTTGTTCTGGAGCTTGAGAATAACTTTATCTCCAACTTTAACTTTGTATTCCTCTTGACCGAAAGTGAAATCGGCATTGGCTTGTACTTTCACTAATACCGTACCTGGCGGCAATGCTGCTGCCTCGTCTACCGGTTTCTCTGGAAGACCAAACGTGAGCAAATAAACCCCCAACAAAGAGGCTGCTGTAAATAGTACGAACATAATCCACTTCTGCATTGCTGTATGCTCCCCTTTACCATTGTAGTGTCTACTTCTTATATTACATAAGATCGTCCGAAGTTCTCAACCTTAAACTGAATAATGAGGAAAAGTTTTTTGGATAATATGACAAAACTATGAACATTGTGTGTCTAGGCTTGAAAATACTGTTTGAGCAATTGTTCCGATTCTGATTTCACGAAAGTCCATAACATGAAGAAGCGATGACTGTAACCCCGACATACATATTCGGTGTCCAATCCGTCCTTTCCCCTTTGCTCTGCAAGCACCTTGATGCCCGTCTCGCGAAACTGTTTGCGTATAGCAGCCTGATCAAGCAATACACGATCCTGACAACCGCGAAGTATGGATTCATACAAACGCGGCAGCTTGATCGCTGCTGTTCCAATAACACGAATGTCATGGTCGAGTATACGCATGACGATACCGAGCAATACATATCGCTTAACTAGCTCTAGCTCATCCTCCGTCTGAATCGGCGGATAAGCGACTGCACTGACACTCCCTCTGACGCCTTCCTTGTTCACGGGTACCGCCAACCTTTCAAATAAGAACATTTGTTCTTATTATAGCGATAAACGCGCAAACTATGCAATAAAAAAAACCGTCTCTGCTTCTGACGGCCATTCAAAGGCTGCATATCCCACTGTTCACTCAACTTAAGGCTGATTATTTTTTATTTTTTAATACTTCGATGATTTTACGCAGACGCTCCGGCAGCGGCAGGCCTATTCTTCCGTAATTTTCTATAATAGAGATTAGTTCATTCGCGATATAAAAGTAAATCGCCGCTCCCATAGTAGCATGCGATGTACCTAGTAAAATATCAATTCGATGCGCAAGCAGAATAACGAGCAGCATCAGCCCTTTACGAGCTAGCCCCCATGCCCCGAACAAACTATTCAAGCCTCTGCCATCTTTAATAGATGCCGTAATTCCGGAGACGTAGTCAATAGCCATTGCAACAACTAATAATGTCAATGATTCCATCCAGCCTCCAAAAGAAAACGTGATAATAGCACCCAGTACGCCGCTTAATGAACAGACCATCGCTAGTTGCAAGACTCCTCGCCCCATTTCCCTTAAGTTGTAATCTATCCTATGCGGGTTGTCTTAAGGTTGTCCGTTCATAGACACAGATTCTATAAACTTTCCTCTTGCCATAATAAAAAGAGCTATTCCCAAGGTTATGAACCTTAAGAATAGCTTAATCGTATTATTGACGGTGAATCCATGCTCCCTGATGATTAATATCTATGGATAGCACCTTATCAAGTGATTCCTTAGCCAGCTTCTCCATTTGCAGTCCAAGCAGACCAAGTCCTCGCATATAGTGGCAATGGACTTCATTTCTTACGTTCAAGTCATCCTCGAACACGAGAAAATCAGGAAGGGAAACTGCAAAATAATCGATTGTTACTTCATCGAACAGATGCTTTTCCGCATAATCAACCAGCTTGTTGAATCGACGATTCGCTTCTTTCATGTCCTTCAGCTTCAGCCAAGCCAGCCCCTGATAATAAATCATGTGCGGAGGCTGATCATTATAGTACATCGCGCTTGTCGGCTCTTCTAAACCTTGCGATGCTATTTCAAACGCTTCTTTGGCTTGGTCAAATTGTCCAAGTCCTTCATGCGCACAGCCGAGATAGTAATAGATATCATTCTCTTGCGCTCCAGACAGCTTGCCTTCGCCGCAATTATCCGGGTAGATAAGCGCTTGCTGCAATGTCTGTAAAGCTGCCTCGTAGTTTCCTTCATTCAGACTCACTTTGCTAAGGGCTAGAAGCGCCGCCACATATTGTCCAGGCACCTTTCCTTCGCCGCCTTCCCAAGGATGGAAAGAATGGGCTGCAATAGCCTGTAGCGCTCGCTCATGATTTCCTAATCTGTTCAATAAGGTCACATATTCCACATATAGATCATCCCTCATTGCAACAAGATCCATATGCTTCTTTAATGTAGTCAAACGTATTTGCGGTTCATAAGCCAGCTTCTTATATAGTTGATCCAGCTCATAGAATACACGAGCATCGCTCTCATTGCAGGAGAATGCTTGTTCCAGTGCTGCTAGTGCTAAACCCGGCTCATTGCTTTTATTGTAATAAGCGAGTGCTAGGTTGCGATGAACAGTAGCAAAATGATCATTCACTGCTCTCGATGCTTCCCAATGGAAGATGGCATCCTCATGCCGTTTTTTATCATATAACAAATTACCCAAGTAATAATGCGCTTTATGATCTTTGCTATCAGCCAACACTGCGCTCTCTAGCACAAGAAGGTCGAACAAACTGTTGGGGAAGCAATAATCAGGAGCTGATTCCCTTCCGAGACTGCGATGTTGGATCGCCTGCTCCATCTCACCCAGCTGCTCGTATAAATAGCCAAGCGTGTAATAAACCATAGGGTACACTTTTTCAGCAGCTGAGCCTTGAGCAGAAATCGTTCTATCTAGTAAATGAATCGCCTCCGAATAGAGACCGCAACCTGCATAATCGCTGGCCAAATTCAAATAGTTATGGGCATCATTGCGCATGAGCCTTGTCAGTTCATTCAGTGTGGCAGCTGCCTCTTCTTCATTGCCTAATGCCAAATGGATCAGATACAGCTCATTAGCGGCTCCAAAATCAGCAATGTCGAGCTTTAGCGATTCTTCTGTGTACACTTTCCCTTCCTCAAGACGGTTAAGCTTCCGCAGCAAAGCTGCTTTCAGATGGCGTGCTTTATAGTTGTGTGAATTACGAATGAGCGAACGTTCGACTAATTCATAAGCTTCCGCGAAGGCCTGTTTCTCTGCAGCGATTTGTGCCAAAGTGAAGTACCCGCTATCCTGCCAAGCTGCCGACCATACTGCTTTATACAAGGCAGAATAAGATTCTTCCAGCCGTCCCTGCAGCTTTAATGAGACTCCTAATTGATAGTAGGCTTCGCTGTCATAAGGATTCGGATTGCGCAAAGTCAGTGATTGCACCGCCTTGCGGAAATGCAATTCAGCCTGCGAGAAGAGTCCCCGGCGGAGCAGCAATGTACCATAGGCTACATTAATTCGAATATCGCTGTCATCACGCTTCAAGCCCTCCTTATAATACGCTTCCGGCTCAAATGTAGCATGACGATACTGTTCTAGATGCAATCCGGCCAAATACAACTGTTCATTAGTCTTCAGTTCTTCTGGCGCTGCCAGCGGCTTAGCTGCATCCGGCACCTGCTCGATATCGGGTTGTTTCGGACGATATTGGACAAGCAGTCTTCCCTCCGCACTTCTCACCGTAACGGTCAAATGATGCGGCTGATCCTCTTCATCAAGCGGGATAATACTCTTGAAGGTAGCTGTAGGCGACAAATTTACGGTTTCTTGTAGATAAATACGACCTTTGCCTTTCAACTCGACTACCGCTCCTGCAAATACGGCAGTTGTGTAAGCTTGAATAACAGCTTGCTGCGCTTCTTCATCAACTTCTAAGTTGACAGCAGCATCAATTGAAGCATTTTTAACGACTCCGATATTTTTATAGGGCATAAAATATTGCTTGAATGACTTCTCCTCATAAGGCTGCAGCCAAGTAAAGTCTGGCTGATTATCTGTGTATACCCCTGTCATCAGCTCGATATACGGGCCGTCCTCATCGGTCAAATTGCGGTCCCAAGCTTGACCGAATTCATCATTCCCCCAAGTCCATTGCTTCTTCCCTGGAGAAATATGATGATTAGCGACATGCAGCAGACCCGCTTGTACCCCATGATCATAACCGCCGACAAAATTATAATCAGACTTATAGGCCATATATGAGGTTGGAACCGGTATGTTCTTATAACGTGAAATATCTACACCGGCAGAGTAGTCCATTTTATAATACGTACCTGTCGCGATCGGGAACCGGGATACATCTCTTTTGCCATGATCGAATACAGCAGTCACATCGGGTGGAAACACGGACTGTGTATCATCATTAACCGCTACTGCAGGATTAGCCCACCATAAAAAGGTTTGCGGTTCAGGTGTCCGATTATACATCTGAGCATGAATCTCGAGATAAGCTTTGCCCGGGTGAAGCGTAAATCCTGCGGTCACCTTCGTTCCATACATCCGGTCGATCTCGCTGACCCATACCGTTGCACTGCCGTCTTCATTGCTCGTTATGGAGTAATCCACTGGTCCAAACGTGTTCGGGCGATGATGCTGCGGCCAGTTAAATTCAATGCCTCCCGATATCCAAGGTCCTGCAAGACCAACAAGGGCAGGCTTAATTACTTGATTATAGTAAACAAAATCATAATCATTCGTTTTATCGATCGCACGGTAAATGCGTCCGCCGATTTCCGGCATCATTTCGATGCGTACATACTCATTTTCCAAAATAACCATGCGATAGGTCTTATCTTTTTTATCATCCTCAATTTTATCAATAACCGGATGCGGGTATACGCGCCCAGTGCTTCCTTGATAAACTCGTTTCTCCAGAAACATAGGATTTTTATCCGGAACACCTGCTTCATAAGTAGGAATGACTCTATCCTCTTCCCACACTAGAACAGTACCTGCTTGTATCATGTCACTCATCCCATTCACTCCTCTTCTTCTATATGCCTACTTTACAATGGAAGCCATGTTGATCCAATTGACTAAATCCGGTTTATAATGGACAATATTCGGATACGGCAGGAGGTTAGTGTGATATGGCATCCCTTAAGAAAAAAGAAGGATTTCAAGCGGAGAAGTTATTTGTATTGCCCGACTATGTCTTGAAGGAAATAGCCGAGCATGCTCTGATTCGCTCCCTTTATATATCGGATATTGGCTATTTCCCACATGCAAAGGATCACTATCGGGAAAGGTCTGAGGGCTGTGATTCGAATATCTTCATTTATTGCGCAAATGGTCAAGGCTGGATCGAGTTAGATGGGGAGCGAAAAGTCGCCATGACGGCCCATTCATTCTTTGTGATTCCCGCCGGCACACCACATCGATATGGCGCAGATGAGGATCTGCCATGGAGCATATACTGGTTTCACTTCAAAGGCGAGGATGCCTCTGCTTTCATAAACAGCTTTGGGTTGAGCTCTTCTGCTCTACAAATTCCACTTAGCAGCTTTATGAAATTTGCCGAGCTATTCGAGCAATGCTATGAGCTGCTTGCTGCTAAAACCTATTCATTGCCCCATCACATTCAGGTGGCGCAAAGTATGAGGCATCTCATTAGCATGATCGGATTAGCAGCGAGTCGGCCTCGTCAGGAGGAACGACGAGAGCTCTATATGGAGCAAGCTATTCAATATATGACTGAGCATTTGAACGCCCCCATCACGTTGCCAGACTTAGCTCGGCATACAGGCTTGTCGAAGCAGCATCTGATTCATTTGTTCAATGAGGCAACCGGATATCCGCCGATTGATTATTTTTTGCGATTGAAAATGCAGCGTGCCAGCCAAATGCTGGATCTGTCTGAAATGAGTGTGAAGGAAATCGGAAGCGCTGTCGGGCTTCATGACCCGTACTATTTTTCGAGACTATTCAAAAAAATTATGGGCTGTTCGCCTACAGAGTATAGAAAGATTCAGAAGGGTTAAGACCAATTGCTATATGAGTTGACTCCAGAGCAATATAAGATTCGTGCACAGTAAATAGAATCGAATGCAACAGGCCCGCAGCAATGCGGGTCAGAGTGTCGAGAAACCCCCTATTTTATTGAGGCAGAATCGTTTTTAAATCGATTTTTCATCTTCGAGATGAGAACCACCATATAAAAATAAAAGTACCGAAAATTTCTATGGACTTTCTCGACACTCTGGCAAGCTGCAAATGGAGCTTGTTCATCCCTGACGCTACCGAAGCATATCATGTCATGCTCCAAACAAGCTCCATTTGGGGCTTGTTTGCCGATCGTATCCACCCCATCGTCGAAACAAGCTCCATTTGGAGCTTGTTCATCCCCGTCGCACAGAAGCAAACCACATTTTAGTCGATATCTCAAAGATACCACTGGCGTTACACCTAGCTTCTTCCGCATACAATCACGATCTTAGGTGATTGTGAGGTTATTACAGGAATCCACAAAAAAAAGAGCGCAAAAAAAGGACTACTCACAATGAAGTAGTCCTCCATAACCCACTAATTCTGCGGATTACTTTTGATAATAAATTTACTAACTTTCATCCATTTTCCTGTTATAAATTCATCCATCGTTCCCGTGCTCGGTCGAACACAAAACTTATGTTCTGTACCTTTATCAAACCCCACTGCTTCAAAAATTAAATTTTCACCTAATTGCTCCTTAAAAAACACCTGCTTTAATCCCAACCTATTCAATAATTCAAGCTTTACATTCTCAATATACGTACGTGAATAAGTCTTAGACATATATGTTCCTCCTTGTAGTCGCAGCTTTATTATATAATCAATATTAAAAAATCAATAATATATTATTGCTTAAACCTCGAATTCAACACTCATCCTACAGTGGATGTCAGCATCCAGCTCATCACCCACTTGACCTATTTTCCGATTATAATCCGTAAGATCCACTTGATTATTCGTAAAATTAACCAAGAAAATATCGCTCTCATTTTGGTAAATTAGGGGTATAAGAAACCAACGCTAGTCCATTATGAGAGGGAGATTAATCATGACTCTATTACCTTCATTCGAGAAAGATTTTTACAATGAAAATGGCTTTGTCCAAATTGATCATGTACTCACTTCTGAGGAAGTACGTGAACTCACTGAATATTTAACTGAAGCTATGTCTTCTGAAGCGGAAGAAGGTCTCTCTACAACAACTTCGGAAAAAGGGAGCAGCTACTATCGGGTTCTTAATCAAAAGGTAAATGTATGGCGAGACCATCTTGGCGTAGCCCGTTATTCAGCTCATAGAAAGCTGGCTCAACTAGCTCTTGAGCTTAGTGGAGCATCAGGTATTCGTCTATTCCACGATCATGGATTATGGAAAATGCCCCATGATTCTAAGGAAACACCTTGGCATCAGGATTCCCCCTACTGGCCTATGAATGAATCCGGTGCGCTGTCCGTATGGATTCCACTTGATGATGTAGATGAGGATAATGGTTGCATGATGTTCGTACCTGGATCACATAAAGCAGGTAAACTTAACCCTATCGATCTAGCAGATCCACAAGATATTTATGATTACGTGAAAGGAACTGAAGTTGCTGCGGCTCGTCCTGTCAAAGTACCTCTGAAGGCAGGCAGCTGTACTTTCCACAATGGATTAACATTCCACTATGCTCATGCGAACAAAACAGATAAGCCACGTCGAGTTCTTGCTATTATCTATATGCCAGATGGCACCACCTTTAACGGAAAAGCGCATCTTGTTACTGACGGACATGGTTTAGAAAAAGACAACCCAATTGTCGGCGGTGCATTCCCGCTTCTTGCAAAAATGTAATTGAACTTCGAATGCGTCTATTCCCCATTAATAGAAGCTGTATTAAGGAGGCTAGGTCGATAATGACCTAGCCTCCTTTTTGCTTATTTGATTAGGATAAACTATATATTCCTCATCAGGTCCTGCTGTACAATATAAGAAAAGGAGGCTGGCATATGCTGCGATTAGAAGCTGATCAATTTCTTGAAAGTAAAGATTTCCTCTTCCATGCTGCCACCTACCTTATTAAATCATTAGAAAACATCGAACCACATTTGCATGACTTTGTGGAGATGGCTTATATTGCTGAAGGACGCGGATTCCATAGTTACAACGGCATTGAGTATCCTATTAGTGAAGGTGATGTATTTATTATTGAACCCGATCAAATACATAGCTATCGCTGTCCTCAGAATAGTCAATTACTCGTATACAATATTTTATTCCAGCCCTCCTTATTAAAAGCAGAATGGGAACTATTGGGAGGAGTAACTCCCTTTGTTGATTTTTATTATGTTGAGCCTTTTTTAAGAAACACCGTAAGGTTTCAAGCTCATCTTAAACTTCAAAATAGCGATCAAATTGAAATGAAATCTCAAATTAATCGTTTGTTGCTAGAATATAAAGAAAAAAAGCTTGGCTATCGGATTCTCTGTAAGACGCAATTAATCGAGTTGTTCATCTTTCTAAGTCGTTGCTATGAGCATGTGACACGAGAGACTCTCCTTTCAGCCGATTCTGATGAACTCCGAATACGCCGTATTGCTGATTTTATCGCACAGCATTACGATCAGCCGCTTAGCCTTATGCAAGTCAGCCGCATGTGCGATATGAGTCAGACGACCTTCTCTGTTAAATTTAAAGAAAATATTGGTCATACATTCATAGAATATCGCAATGTCATTCGAATTAAGGCCGCTCAGAATAAGCTTGTTGAGACGACTCATAAAATTTCGCACATCGCATTAGAGGTTGGATTCGATGACTTAAGCTTCTTCAATCAGCAGTTCAAAGCCATTGCCGGTCTTCCTCCTGGTCAATATCGCAAGCAATTCAGAGAGAAAAAAGCATGAATCAGATAAAAACTGATCATGCTTTCTCCTATATCTATTTCAACTGCGAGCGGAAGCTGGCACTGCCTGATCCCACCAACCAAAGCCACTTCCTTCTGCTACTATGCCCTCTACGTCAGAGACCCGCTGATCTTCTTCGAACACTTGTGAACCAGGCACTGCAGGCACATGAACGTACGCCTTAGTGTTGGCAGGTATTCAAGGTCAACCTCTCAGAATGTAATCGCGACCGCAACTTAATGTCCATTTCTTGTGTCTATAGGTAAACAAAGGAAATAACAGGATGGTGACTTTATGCGGATTCGCAAATTTATATTGTTCGTGGAATGGACATTACTAATCGTCATTGGCGGTTCGGCACTGCTGCTTATGCTCCCCTACTCGGATATGTATCATTTCAATCGAGATATTAAAGAGGCGAAGCGGCAAGGCATATATTATGAGGGCAGCTCAAAGAAGCAGACCTATTATGGCAGACGTATTCGTGTTGACGGGGTCGTATATGATAAAAATCAGCTTATTGTATATATGACAGGCGCAGGTATGGGACCTTCTAACAAGCTGCCTAATCGTGTACAAGTACGATCAGAGACTGGTCAACTGCTGGACAGTTCAAGCGGCGGATCAAGTACAAACGTTCTTCGTTCTAGAGGCTATTTCGAATTCCGTGATGTACCCATTGGGTTAGAGCAAATTACGATATTTAATGAGTCTTATGGTCAATCGTTTTCCTTTCTAATCCCGTTAGAAGGAGGCGATAACAAGGATGAATAGTCGATTAAAGAGACCCTATATCGGTCACATGATTCGCTGGATCATTATTATAGCCGCATTCTTATTTCTATTTCGCGCCTGCTATGCCCCTCAACCTTGGAAGCTTGAAAATGTCATTCATGAAGCAACCGCTGGAATGGAACTTCCGGATGCTGAGCTAGTCTCGAAGGTATATTCAGGTGATGGAATCTGGAACCTGCTGCTCATTGACCGTGAGAACTCGATGTGGCATCATTTAAATGTTTCTCATAAATTCGCCTTGCTATGGAGCAATAAAGGCGGGGGTTACGGTATGCCTCTTGAATCCGATATTTTGCTTAATTTCCGCGGCGGCATGTCCACTTTCGGCAAGAATAGACACTTTTATTTTACCGGTCAAGTCAATGATCCTGCAGTCGTACGCCTACATATGCGCTGGCAAGATGGTTATGAGCAGAATGTACCGATCACAGACGGCATGTATTTAACGACACATATGATTTCAAGCAAAGGGAATGGGCAATCATCAGCTGACATCTTACTTACTGCCTATGATAAAGACGACCAATTACTCTATAAATTGACTCCAGAGCACTATGAGATTCGTGCTCAGTAAATAGAATCGAATACAATAGACCCGCAGCAATGCGGGTCTGTTGTTTGAAACGCATAGGAATCAAAAACATCTTTAATAAGAGGGAGCAGATTATGAAGAATTATCTATATGGAAGTATAGTGATTGTTATTTTATTATCTCTATTAGGATGTCAGCACGATACAACCCAAACAGATCATATAGATACAAATAAAGATTTGAATGGATTTGTCGAATTAAAACCATCTGATTGGGTGAAATATATTAAACCTATAAGAGAGTATATGTACTATCGAACACAAGCAACAGTGAATAAGGATATTGATCAATTGTGGAATAAGTACCCTGATCTACAAGAAAATATTAACCAACTACAAGGTATCAATATAGAGAAATTTGAGGTTGAATTCTTTAAGAATAGTTTTGATTTGTTGGATGCCAATTACGATATTGAAAAATACGGAAAAATTAAGGTGAAATTTGTAAACGATACGGAAGTCATTGTCCTTGTACATGGAAGTATTGAATATATAAGAGATGATTTCGATTTGTCAGGAGGGGAACATTTAATAAGGGTGTTCTTGCAACAGAAGGACAAAGGTTGGACGGTTGTAAAAACGGATGAACATACTATGTCTGAATTAAAAGATAGTTGAAGAAAAAGTGCAATTTTAATTTGCTGTACCGCTAAGATGAGAGGCTCAAGGGAATGTGTAATCAATGAGCCCTCATTTTAGGTAATATAGAACTGAGAGGCAATTAGCGGAACAGGAATCCTCTATTTCGTATTGTCAGGTATTTCGGCAAAAATAAAGGAATGCTGTTCCGCTATTTTCGAGAAATCATCAAGAAGGCTGCAATACATGTAAAATAGCGGAACGAGCGTCCGCTGTAATTGTCAATAGTGTAAAGCATAAAGAATAGAGGAACAGCGTTCCTCTATTCTTTATTTGCGTTGCTCCTGCACTCTTTTATAAGATTACATCATCTTTTACAATTCTGGCTTAAGCTCCAGCTCAAAGGGCTCATCTCGATCGCAGACTAGTATGCCGTCCTTGACATCTAGCTTTGCCACTTGCAAGGAAGAACGACGCATCGCATAGCTTTGCTCATTCTCTTGATTCAAGGCACCGCGGCGGTCAGGATGAGTGAAATAGAAAATATAAGCTTGATCATCCTGTACGACAACGTCAGCATGCAGGCCGATCGTACCATCATCCTCGCGAGCGCCAGGCTGATCTAATATAAGGCCATTCCTCTCCCAAGACGCCAAATCGTCGGAACGGTATACTCCTTGCCCACGCCACTCGTCGACAATCATCCAATAGGCGCCTTTGAACTGAAATACATTGGGTCCTTCATGAGCTTTGCCCGTAATCACTGGCCCTGTCACTTGCCAGCTGTATAAATCCTCGCTATCAGCCGCATAGGTGAGTGATCCATTGGCTTCATCCTTGTACCACATCCGGAACCGGCCATCCTCCAGTTGATAGATGCAAGCATCAATAACTCGATCTGAGCTGAGAGGAATGTTCCCAATGAAGGACCAGTTCAACAAATCAATGCTTGTATAGTGGACAATCTCCCGCTTATGCCCTGGCCAATCATCTGGCACCCCTTGAATATAGCTGACATACATATGATAAAGCCCGTCATGCCAATAAATCTCCGGCGCCCAGAACGTATTGCGTCCCCACTCGATATCAAGCCCGCTAATTACTCCTCGATACTTCCAATTACGTCCACCGTCAGATGATGATGCCACCCCCAAATCGGTGCCATGCACCCATGCGAACTTTGGACCTTCAGCCGACGCCCGGCGATTCGTATAGATAATCCACCATTCTTGAGCTTGCCGATTCCAAATTACGACCGGATCAGCAGCCCCATCATAGATAGGATCGCGAAAGAGAGGTGATTTCATAGTTGTTATCCTCCTAAAGTTAATTCCTTGCTCCATCGTCTATCACTTGGATTGGGACAGCTTCGATCCCTGTATTTCGCAGCAATACGAATAAAGCACCCGCATACGAGGCATGTCTTCCCGTCCATCAGCTTCGGACAAGTTGAACATTGACGCAATCGTTCCTCGTACACATCATCCGGTACGCTTATCGATGTTTGAAACATCGGGGAGGCAAGTATTCGATCGATCTGTGCCTCCGTTACGGTATAGCTATCGTTACAGCCTTTGCATGAGCCTGTTGACCGAGTCGCATCCATTAACTTCTTCCCCGCTATTCAATCGTACTAATCACTTCAAGGGCGGTAACAGACATTGGGGACAGCTTAGCTTGAATGGTCGTTCCTTCTATCGTAAAAGCATGGTAAGCAACTGGCTTCACTGCATCCGGCTGATCGAAATTATTATGAGCATCCGTGGTTGGCGAAGTAAGCTCAGTACCAGTGATGCGGAACTGACCTGCTGCCAGACCCCGGAGCTCGATATTGACATCTGCACCTGATTGATGATCCAAATTACATAAGCTAATGTGAAGCTTACCTTCACTGTCTTTCGATGCAGATACTGAAATTTGCGGCAGCTGACTTCCTTCATACACATAGCTTCCGCTATCATAATGAGTATCAAGCAGTGTTGCATCATGATGCACTTTATACATATCGAATACATGGTATGTTGGGGTAACAATCATTTTCTCGCCTTCGGTCAGAATAACGGATTGAAGCACGTTGATGACTTGCGCTATATTGGCCATCACAACGCGATCACAATGGTCGTGGAATATGTTCAGCGTTATTCCAGCAACCAGTGCGTCGCGAATGGTGTTCTGCTGATACAAGAACCCTGGGTTCGTACCTGGCTCAACATCATACCAAGTTCCCCACTCATCAACAATGAGTCCAACTTGCTTATCCGGATCATATTGATCCATAATAGCTGAATGCTTCGTTATTAGCTCGTCCATACGCAACGCCTTCTTCATCGTCGAGAACCATTCATCATCCTCGAAATTCGTTGCCGCACCTTTAGCGTTCCAATCATCATGAGGAAGGGTGTAGTAATGGAGACTAATCGCATCCATCATACGATGGGCTTCCCGCATAACGACTTCCATCCATTTGTAATCCGCCACATTCGGTCCACAAGCGATCTTGTATATTCGGTTCTCACCATAACTGCGAACGTAGGTCTGATATCTCCGATACAGATCCGCATAGTATTCAGGACGCATGTTGCCGCCGC
Organism: Pristimantibacillus sp.; assembly: GCA_048976605.1. Lineage (GTDB taxonomy): Bacteria > Bacillota > Bacilli > Paenibacillales > Paenibacillaceae > Pristimantibacillus. The sequence continues at coordinate 421,533 of JBHGUX010000038.1, forward strand.
AGCCCCAATTCTCATTACCTACACCGAAGTATTTGACCTTCCAAGGCTTCTCGCGACCATTTTCTCTACGTAATTCAGCCATCGGCGATACACCGTCAAAATTCATATATTCAACCCATTCGGACATTTCTTGCACCGTTCCACTGCCTACATTGCCGGATATGTACGGCTCACATTCCAACATTTCGCATAACATAAGAAATTCATGCGTTCCGAAATGGTTGTTCTCTACAACACCGCCCCAATGCGTATTAATCATCCGTTTCCGCTTCTCACGCGGTCCGATGCCATCCTTCCAATGGTACTCATCTGCAAAACAACCGCCTGGCCAGCGAAGTACAGGTATTTTCAACTGCTTAAGCGCTTCCACTACGTCATTGCGAATGCCATTCGTATTCGGAATAACAGAATCTTCTCCAACCCATATGCCTTCATAAATGCAGCGTCCCAAATGCTCGGAGAAATGTCCGTAAATATTGCGGTTAATTGTACCCTTCGTAATATCCGTGTTAATCGTAATTTGGTTAGCCATTGTCATAACCCACCTCACTGAATTAATAAATTTATTAATCATTTACTAAAAATATTGATTTAAACTAATCATAATCATTTCATTGCAATTAATCAATCTCTCTATCAAAAAAAGACCTGCTCCATGCACCGATTGGTGAGGAAGCAGGTCTTACACTTCTATAACTTTATTTATTTCATTACGATGAAACGGCTTCGCTATGTCCGGATCTTCCCGTGAATTGGCTATTATACAAATCAGCGTAAAAATCGCCTTTGACAAGCAATTCCTCATGGGTTCCCTGTTCGATAATCATCCCGTTATTCATGACTAGAATGAGATCTGCATAACGAATGGTGGACAGACGGTGTGCAATGACGAAGCTTGTTCTTCCATTCATCAGATCGTTCATCGCCTTCTGAATATAAACTTCCGTCCGAGTGTCGACACTGCTTGTCGCTTCATCCAAGATGAGTATGGATGGGTCAGCTAATATCGCCCTTGCAATCGTCAATAATTGCTTCTGTCCTTGCGATATATTGGATGCTTCTTCATTCAGAATCGTATCATAGCCTTCCGGCAATGTTCGAATGAAGTGGTCCGCATGTGCCGCTCTCGCTGCTTCAACAACCTCATCCTCCGTCGCACCATCTCGGCCATAGGCAATATTATCTCTTATCGTTCCATTAAAGAGCCACGTATCCTGCAGAACCATACCGAACATCCCACGCAGGTTGCTGCGTTTCAGATCGGTAATACCTACACCATCGATCGTGATCCGACCGCCGTTCAACTCATAGAACCTCATTAACAAATTAATCATCGTTGTTTTTCCTGCGCCAGTCGGACCAACGATGGCTACGGTCTGACCCGCCTTCACATCGATGTTCATCTGATCGATTAAGATGGCATCCGGTTTATACCCAAAGCTAACACCTTCAAATCTAACATCGCCTGCTGGACGCTTGATCGTCTTCGCATCTGACGCTTCTGAGATTTCTTCTTCTTCATCTAATAATTCAAAGACTCGTTCTGCAGAGGCTATAGTCGATTGAATCACATTGGATATGTTCGCAAGCTGAGTAATCGGCATCGTAAATTGTCTTGTATATTGAATGAAAGCGAGAATAGAACCAACATCAATCGCTTTCTGCATAACAAGTAAACCACCAACCACACAAACAAGCACATACCCGATATTACCTATGAAGCTCATAATCGGCATAATAATACCGGATATGAATTGCGCCCGCCAGCTGGACTCGTACAATTTGTCATTCATTTCATTAAATTTATGGATAGATTCATTCTCTCGACCATACGCCTTTACAATCTTATGACCGGTATACATTTCTTCCACATGTCCGTTAATGTTCCCAAGCTCCGCTTGCTGCTGGACAAAATACTTCTGTGATTTCTTAGCGATTAAGGCTGTCGCCACTAAACTAACTGGGATCGTCAGAAATATAATGAGCGTCATTAGCGGACTAATCGTCAACATCATCACAATTACGCCAACCAGCGTAATAATAGATGTAATGAACTGAGTCAAGCTTTGCTGAAGTGTATTGCTAATATTATCGACGTCATTGACCACTCGGCTCAAAATTTCACCATTCGACTTGGAATCGAAAAATTTAAGCGGCAGACGAGCAAATTTATCATTCACTTGTTTGCGCAAATCATAAACTGTTCGCTGCGCCACTCCCGCCATCAAATATTGTTGAACATAACCGAACAAGGAGCTGATGAAATATAAGACAACTAATTTCAGCAAAATAAGATTAATGGCATCGAAATCAATTTTCGCCCCAGGCTCACGATTCATCTTCGCAATGACACCTTTAGACAGCTCCGTAAGTGCATGACCCATAATCTCGGGGCTGAGAATGCTGAATACAGTACTGAGTGCTGCTGTTAACAGAACAAAGAGCAGCTTAAATCGGTGCGGCTTAAGATAGGATATTAACCGCAGCAAAGTACCTTTGAAGTTCTGCGCCTTCTGGACGGGCATCCCCATTCCGCCCATAGGTCCACCCATTCCTTTACCGTGGCCCCCTCTTGGCGGCTCCTTGCGTTGCTGATGTTCACTCATGCAATCTCCTCCTCTGACAGCTGTGAAGATACAATTTCTCGATATACCTCTGAGGTTTGCATAAGCTCACGATGATTACCGATGCCGGCAACCCGTCCGTCATCTAATACGATAATCCGATCGGCATCCATAACCGTACTTACACGCTGAGCGACGAGCAGTACAGTTGAATCTACTGTCTCTGACTTGAGAGCTGCACGCAGCTTGGCGTCCGTCTTGAAATCCAGTGCAGAGAAGCTGTCATCGAACACATAGATTTCCGGTCTTCTAATAAGAGCACGCGCAATAGAAAGCCGCTGTTTCTGCCCGCCAGACACGTTATTGCCGCCTTGTGCAATTGCTGAATCATAACCAAGCTCCATCGCTTGGATAAAGTCTGATGCCTGGGCAATTTCTGCCGCATGCCGAATTTGTTCTTCGGTAGCATCTTCTTTGCCATATTTAATATTGTCTGCAACCGTTCCAGTGAACAATACTGCCTTTTGCGGCACAAAGCCGATCTTCTGCCGGAGGCTTTGTTGTGAAACATCTCTTATATCGACGCCATCAACGAGAATGGTTCCAGAATCAATATCATAAAACCTTGGAATTAGGCTAACCAGTGTTGATTTCCCTGATCCAGTTCCGCCGATAATGGCGGTTATTTCACCAGGTCCCGCACGGAATGAAATATCGGACAGGGCGGGCTGCTCGGCGCCAGGATAGCTGAACGTAACACCGCTGAACTCCACATAACCTTTTTTCAACCCCGTGCTTGTCGATTCAGTCTTATCCTTCACCGTCACTTCCATCTCCAACACTTCATTAATACGAACAGCAGAAGCTTGTGCCCTTGGGATCATAACCAGCATCATCGACACCATCAGCAGTGAGAACATAATTTGCATGGCGTATTGAATGAATGCCATCAATGAACCAACTTGCAGATCACCATTGTCAATCCGAATACCGCCGATTGCGATAATGGCCACTGTCGACAAGTTCATGACAAGCATCATAAGCGGCATGAGCACAGCCATAATTTTATTAACTTTAACTGCTGTATTCGTTAAGTCAGCATTCGCATTGTCAAACTTCTTATTCTCATGATCAATACGATCGAAAGACCGAATGACCCGAATACCCGTTAAACCTTCCCGTAATACGAGATTCAGCTTATCAATTTTTAATTGCATCGCCTTGAACAATGGAATGCCTTTGCGCACAACCGCCCATATCGCACCCGCCAATACAGGCAGAACAATGACAAATATAAGTGAAAGCTTCGCATCTTTGGAGACCGCCATAATAATACCGCCGATACACATCATAGGTGCCATAACCATCATTCTTAATATCATGATCAGCACCTGCTGCACTTGGGTGATATCATTAGTTGTTCGCGTGATTAGCGAAGCCGTTCCAATTTTGTCGAACTCCTGCAGCGAGAAATTCTCCACATGGGCGAATACTTTGCTTCGTACCGTTTTTCCGAAACCTACTGCAGCTTTGGAAGAGAAATAGCTTGCCGCAATCGAACAAATCCCGCCAGCTGCTGCGATTAAGAGCATGAATCCTCCGATTTTCCAAATATAAGCGTTGTCTCCCTTTTGCAGCCCAATATCTACTATGTCAGCCATTAAGGTCGGGAGATATAAATCCGACAGTGTCTGTAGAAATACAAATATAAGTACTAACACAACAAACAGACGGTAACGTTGCAGAAAACGGAATAACTTTAGCATTTGTGATCACCTCCACTGGTTTCGGATTGATTATGTTCATCAAAATAATGGCTTACTTTATTTAGTAAATGAACAAGCTGCTCACATTCGTCCTTGCCTAAGTAATTAACCAACCCATTAATCCGTTCTTTATGCTTATCAGCAGTTTGCATGGCAACTCGATCTCCGGCCTCCGTGAGCAATACTCGAACAGCACGACGATCATCCGGATCCGAACTCCGCTCAACCATTCCTCCTGCTTCCATACTATTAATAAGCTGTGTGACGGTTGGAGAAGCAATGCTTAATATACGGCCAATGTCGGAGATCTTCATTCCATCCGTTGTATCGGACTTGAATTTCAAACACATTAGCACTTGAAGCTCACTGTATTTGCAGTCTCTTTCCGTCTTTCTCTTATACCGCCAATTCATTTTATTGAACGCCATAAAAGCTTGACTAAGCTTATCCGCTTCGGTCTCTACACCTAGCTGCATAGGAATATCCCCCTTTGTCGTCTGACATAAATTATTAGAATATCCAAAATTATTTGTTCAGTACTCAAATAATAGGTAACCTAACTATATTTCAAATATAAGTCAGCGTCAATATAATGAATTTTATTTGAAACCTTTATGAACAGATTCTCATTTAATTCTCATAAAGGTAGAAACCCTTGTACGAGACTGGTTTTATACTCTAATTGACGCATTTTGGAAGTTTTCAATGTGTTATAGTAATTTCTGTCGAGATGGAATCTCAAATTCAGAATAAATCGGAATGCGAAAGGAAATCATACACCAATGAAACCAACTAAACTTAACTTTAAAAGAATAATCAAACTGGGCTTATGCACAGTAATCGGACTATCCGCTTTTGCCCTCGGCTCTGTTGCTAACCGCGCAGAAGCAGCAACTCCACAAACTTTGGAATTGATCAGCGCTGGAAAAAACTATATAGGTGTCCCTTATAAATATGGAGCACCCGTTGGCGTTACATACGCATTTGACTGCTCGTCTTTCACTCAGTATATGTTCAACGGCTTAGACGTTAGCCTGCCGCGCACAGCTAGCGCTCAATCATCAAAAGGAACTAAAGTTCCCAAAGGCGAATTAAGTACTGGCGATCTCGTGTTCTTCAAAACGAATGGAAAAAGCATTAGCCACGTAGCGATCTATGCAGGAAACAATAAAATTTTGCACAGCTCCAGCAGCCAAGGCGTTACGATCTCCAACATGGGCTCCGCTTACTGGACGAAATACTATGTAACAGCTAGACGTGTTGTTTAACAAACACGAATAATGATTCGGCGACCGAGACATGATCTTGGTTGCCTTTTTTTATTTTACAGAGTTCATCGGATTGATGGTCCAGCGTAGCTTAACTGCATAGGTACAGTTATTATTTATAATTAAGGCAGTTTCGAGCGTCCTAAATGCGTACGTACATGTAAATTGAGCTATTATGCGCTCTTATGGCGTTTTCACGCTGAATTAACTGTACGTGCGCAGTTACCGCATATATGAGGAACATTATATTGAAAAGTAAATGTACGAATGCAGTTAGAGCTCTAGAGTGAGCTCACATCACCATACCTCACACTAAAAGAAGAAAAGACCGTCCCTACTCGTCATGAACGAGTGTGGACGGTCTTTTTCAATCCTTCTTATTCTTACAGGCTGTTCAACGTTTCTGTTAATACAGGTACGATCTGTGATTTACGTGAGACAACACCTGCGAGTACAGCTTTGTTATCAGCTAAAGTTACGTTATAAGCTTTCTCAACCGCATTAGCTACGCGACCAAGGGACAAGGCAACGGAATCGCTGTTCAGAATATCCGTCACAACGAATACGAATAGATCCAATCCTTTGTCGGCAATAATGCTGTTAATTGCTGTTTCTAATTCAGACTGGCGAACCAATACATCATTCACATCTACCGCATTTACTTGTGCGATTTCCACTTTGTAGCTGCCCATTTGGAATTCTTTAGCGTCAAGCGAGATAAGTTGAGCGATTGTTTTGTCTCTCAGATCAGCGCCTGCTTTCAACATTTCCAGACCATAGCTCTCAGCATCTACGCCTGCGATTTCAGCCAATTCACGTGCTGCTGCAACGTCTTGGTCTGTGCATGTTGGCGATTTGAACAACAAGGAATCCGAGATAATAGCAGAAAGCATCAATCCTGCGATTTCTTTCGTAATCGCAACGCCATTTTCTTTGTACAATTTATTAAGAATCGTCGCTGTGCAACCAACTGGCTCAGCACGGAAGTATAGTGGTTGGCTAGTCTCAAAGTTAGCGATACGGTGATGATCAATAACTTCCAATACGCGAACTTGATCGATATCGGCAGCACTTTGTTGGCGCTCGTTATGATCAACAAGAATAACATTGTTTACTTCATTCGCAACGGTCTCAACAAGGCGCGGTGCAGCTGTATTGAAATGGTCAAGCGCATATTGCGTTTCGCCATTAACATCGCCAAGTCTTACCGGCTCAACGTCAAAGCCCAATTTCGTCTTCAAATCAGCGTAGGCAATCGCAGAACAGATTGTATCTGTATCCGGATTTTTATGCCCGAAAATCAATGTTTTTTCCATCGTATATGCTCCTTATTTCTTCGTATTTGGTTGAGTCCGTTCGCACGCTCTACCATCATCCTATTTCCCAAATTCGATTATATCGTATAATGAAGTTAATTCCTATGCCTTTACCATGAATAATATAAAAATATCGCATTGCACAGCAATCGGCGGCTTGCCTAATAAGCAAATCGAATGTTATATTACCACAATAAACAATATAACTTAGCATCATAGACAGGAGAACGTAACTATGACTTATAAAATAGCTTTCTTCGACATTGACGGCACTCTCGTTAATGAAGAAAAACAAATTCCGCAAGATACGATTGATGCCATTCGCGAGCTTCAAGCAAACGGTGTAGAAGCGGTTATCGCGACAGGCAGAGCGCCTTACTTCTTCCGCCCGATTGCCGAGCAGCTAGATATCGATTCATTCGTGAGCTTGAACGGCGCTTATGCTGTCTACAAAGGAAAAACGATCTTCCAGAATCCAATTCCAAGTACAGATCTCGAAGCTTTGGTGAATCTGGCTGCGAGAAACAACCACTCCCTCGTATTCGAAGGAGAATCCGCTTTCTACTCGAATTCGGAATCCCACCCACATATGATCGCCGCTGTCACTTCGCTGCGGGTTGATCTTCCTGGTTATGATCCAGACTTCTGGAAGAAGGAAAATGTTTATCAAGTGTTCCTTCATTGTGAAGCTGCCGATGAGCATCTATACGATCAACAAGTACCAGACTTGCGACTTATTCGCTGGCATAATACAGCGATGGATGTGCTTACTAGCACGGGCTCCAAAGCGCAGGGAATCGAGGCTATGCTGGGGCTTCTCGATATTAAGCCGGAAGAAGCCATAGCCTTCGGAGATGGACTTAATGATAAAGAAATGCTGCAAGTTGTTGGTCTAGGTGTTGCAATGGGCAATTCACATGAAGAGCTTAAGCCTTTCGCCGATTACATCACAACACATGTTGATGATAACGGCATTCGCAATGGGCTTCGTCATGCAGGATTAATCAAATAAATGACAAAGGGTTCGAAAGATCGGCAACCATGCTACACCGATCTTTCGAACCCTTTCTCGTTGTTTGCTATAATACAGCAGATATGCCGCCATCGATATTGACTGATGTACCCGTAACATAGGATGCTGCCTCTGATACGAGGAACGCGATCACATTCGCTGCTTCTTCTGTACGACCGATTCTACGAAGAGGTATGCCATGCTTAGGATCAGTTGAGAATTGCTCCCAAGTTGAATCTGGGCTTGATGCTTGCCACGCCTTCTCAATCTGATCACTGCGAATTAATCCAATACAAACTGCATTTACCCGAATATCATCTGCTGCAAGATCCTTGCTCATTGCCTTGGTTAGTGCTAGTCCTGCAGCTCTGCTAACGGAGGTTGGCAAGGAGGATGCCGACGGCGTTTTACCAGCTACAGCCGTTACATTCACGATTGCTCCACTGCCAGACTTACGCATATGCGGCAGGGCGGCACGAGCGCAATGAACAGCTCCGAATAGCTTCAAGTCCAGATCGGATAACCAGCCCTCCGTTGATACTTCCTCGAACGGCTTAGCAGCCGAAGTACCTGCATTATTGACGAGAATGTCCAATCGACCGAATCGTTCTGCCGTTAACGCTACTGCCCGTTCACATTGCTCTTGCGAAGATACGTCGGTTGATATAATAAGCGGCTCTACCCCAGTCTGTTCGTGAATTATTGCTGAGGCTGCATGCAATTGCTCTTCATTACGGGCAGCTATTGCGATTTGCGCTCCTTCTGCAGCTAAGAGGATGGCGGTTGCAAGTCCAATCCCTTTGCTTCCACCTGTTATAAGTGCTGTTTTTCCACGTAATCCTAAATCCATGAGCATCTCCTCCACTCTTTTATACAAAATAGTACCATAAATCGATATTCAATTCCCCTGATCTTCCTGTTCTACCCGTTTGCGGTTGCTCATGCAAGATTGGCAAAAGATAGGCAAACCAGCGTATACTAAATTTGCAGGTCAAGCTGTAGCAATTAAACAATTAACCATTCCGAGGAGGTTATTACTTATGGAACTCATTTATCACGGCCACTCTTGCGTTCAACTTACTATCGGAGAAAAGTCGTTGGTTATCGATCCGTTCTTACGCGGCAATGAGCTGGCGGTGACCAAACCTGAAGACATTATTGTTGACGCGGTGTTATTAACCCATGCACACATGGATCATATTCTTGATGCAGAACCTATCTCTAGAGCGAATAACAATGCTCCTATCGTCGCGAATGTCGAGCTTGCCACCTATCTATCCTGGAAGGGACTTACCACTCGTGATATGAACATAGGAGGAACGATTGATCTTGGCTTTGCGCAAGCGAAAATGGTCCAAGCTTTCCATAGTTCTGGAATCGCTCTGCCCGACGAGCAACGTATCATATACGGCGGAATGCCTGGTGGATACCTTATTCGCGCCGAAGGCAAAACCATTCTGCATGCTGGTGACACTGCCCTATTCGGCGATATGAAGATGATTGGAGATCGCAATGATATTGACGTCGCCTTGATCCCAATTGGCGATCATTACACGATGGGGCCCGAAGATGCTTTGCAGGCTGCGCAGTGGTATGGGGCAAAGCTTGTCATCCCTGTTCATTATAATTCATTCCCTCCTATCCGCCAGGATGCGCAAGCGTTCGTGTATCAGCTGGAAGCGCATGGCATCAGAGGACTTGTACTCGCACCAGGAGAGAGAATCACGATCTAATTTGTCAAAGGAGTCAACCGACACGTTGGTTGACTCCTCTTTATAGGAATAGAGTTTAAGGAATTAAGTGATAAATTATTATTCTGTTAACTAGACCGTCTTTTACCTCCATTTGTAAAAAATCATACTCCTCGTTAATTACGTAAGTACTGTTATTAGCATCTGTTGTTTTACCATCCAGAACCATTTGCACACTTGGATAAACAGCCTTTACCTCATCTACTGTATGACCGATCTCAACCCCTTTAGAGGTCTTGTAGCCTCTCTTGGTAATCTCCATTGTCATTATCATAAATTCCTTACCATTGTTTTTGGGAGAAAAAAGCTCGAGTTGAAGCCCGTCATATTTTATTTTCTTTATAAATGACCCGGTAAGTGTATCTGCTCCATCGCCTAATACCTCAACCTCTTGTAGAATTGGGGTTCCGAATACTTCGTCTAAATTCACTTCGTGGTCCCAATCCTTAAGATTAACAAATGTATCTTTAACTCGTAGAGCGAAATCATTAATAACTTCTGTTTCAGTCGTTTGTTCATCTATATTTTCATCAGTTGTCTTCTCAGCAATCACTTTATCATCCATTTCCACTAAAAAGTGTTCAATCATCGCCACATCAGATTCTTTTTCTGTAGAGAGCAGATAAGAGATTCCTATTTTGTCATATAAGTAATTATTATTTCCATCTGTGTAAAATGTATAGCTTTTACCGTCGATTTCTATCTTTTTTCCAGTCATGTTAGCTAAGGTAATGTTGCTATTACTAAGATGAATTACAATTTCATTTTCATAACTAATCGACACACTCGGACTTGTAAAACGATCATTATAATAGGTAACTTTGCCAACCTCCCATTGAGGTAATAGGATCTCTTTGTCATAATTTAAAACTCATTGATCTCTTCGATTGCTATTATTTCTTCAATAGGCTTATCATTTATGATTTGGAATACTATTTTTATTGCGGGCACCGTTATGTATAACGCACAGATCAGCATTATTCCAAACATAATCATCACGAAGCGATTTTTCATAGAACACCTCTTGGGTTATTAAAGGAATAGACGATAAATAATCCCAAACCAACCAACATTAAAGCTACACCAACCAGACGAATGAACCGCAATTTACGCCTTTTGGATAATGCTTTTATCGTCTCATTTTCTTCGCTTATATTTATATCATTGCTGATATTATACGAACCCATTTTCCATGCCAGGTTAGGGAACAAAGTATACAACAATCCAAGTATAATAAACACAATCGAGGTTGCTATCAATCCGAACACTCCTCTCTTTTTACATACCGCCGCCTCAGATAAACAATCATTATGAAAAGGAGCCATCAAAGCTATGCTGCATCATGTTGAATTGTATGTCTCAGATTTAAAGAAGACAGAAGAATTGTGGGGATGGTTATTGAAGGAATTGGAGTATGTCGTTTATCAGAAGTGGGATCATGGTGTGAGCTACAAGTATGATACAACTTATATCGTATTTGTGCAGGCAGAACTTAAACATATGGATATTCCCTATCACAGAGGTCGTGTTGGTCTTAATCACTTGGCTTTCCATGCGAAGTCTAAGGAACAGATTGATCAAATTACGTTGGAGCTTGAAAGGAAGGCAATAAACATCTTGTATTTGGACAAGCATCCTTATGCCGGAGGCGAGGATCATTATGCTGTTTATTTTGAAGACCCTGATCAAATTAAGGTTGAATTAGTTGCACCATTGGAATTATAGCATACCTTCAATAACAGGCGACTGGATCGCACTGCGACAACGTAAGGCGGATGCCTTATTCTAAAAACAAAAAGACGAACCCGCTACCTCGGTTCGTCTTTTTAATTTAAATTACTCGCCAACAACTATTCTCTCTCTGATGCAACTGTAAACCTTTCGTTTATATGTTTAGGATTCTCGATTTCATCAACAATAGCGATTGCATAGTCCTCGTAGCTTACATAGCTGTCGCCTTTGGAATTGACCAGTAGGAATTCCGTTCCTCCGATGTATTTCCCTGTCCGTTTGCCAAGCGCAAATTCTGCAGATGGGCTGACGAATGTCCACTTGATCTTGTTATTGGCACGAAGCACTTCGAGGTTTTCCGCTTGGTTCGATGCTGTTGGTACGAACATCTCAGGGAATCCTGGAGTATCGATAACACGTGTCGTTTTATCAGGATCGACGTATAGACTGCCAGCACCGCCAACGACGATTAATCTAGTGTCTTGTGAACCTTGCTCGATTGCTTCGATTAACACATTGCCTGCATCGACATGTAGATGTTCTTGTCCGAATGGCGCACCGAATGCGTTCACGACAACATCAAATGATTTCAAATCAGCAGCCTTAATATCGAGTACATCCTTCTCTATAACCGCTGCTCCACTTCCTTCAACTTTAGAAGCGTCTCTCACAAATGCTGTTACTTCATGACCTCTCTCTAACGCCTCTTTCACAATGTTGCTTCCAGCCTTGCCGCTTGCTCCGATTACTGCTATTTTCATTTGGAATAACCTCCGTATCGTATAGTATTGTCTTCCTGTAACTATTATAGTTACAACTATATAAGCTGTCAACCTGTATCATCCTGCCTTAACCGAACAAAAGGTTTAATTAGAATCTGCCTGAGCGCACAATCGCGTAAATAAGCCAAATAAAGAGGAGCGACGCGACAAAAAATCCGATCTCGATTGCGGGAATATTCCAGAGCATATTATTTTGATGCCTTAATGATGATCCAATAATTAAGCCAACCATTAGTATACTGAACGACAGCAGAACAATACTTAATGATAGGCGATTGCTGATTTGGTCCATCTTTTTCAGAAAAGCACCCAGTTCAGGCACCGTAATCTCCAATCCAAACTTCCCTTTACGCATGACGGCCAATGTCTTCTTCAAACCTAACGGAATCTCGGAGAATAACGCCGTATACTCCTGAATTTCTTCCAACCATTTACCAGCCATTTGTCGAATATCAAATCGCTCCACCAACAATTTCCTGCCAAAAGGCTCCGCCACATCAAATATGCTGAAATTAGGATCAAGTGCTGTCACTACGCCCTCCATCGTCAACAATGTCTTGCCAAGCAACGTCAATTCCGTTGGAATGGCTATCTGATGCAGAAAGGCAAGTGAGAATAAATCATTCACTGCATCCGACAGATGAACCCGACTTAACGGCACTTTGTAATATTTCTCCCGCATTTCATCCACATCTGCCCGCAGAAGAGCCATATTGGTATCATCTGCTATCAGACCCATCCCAGTAATTGCTCGAATGATGCCATTGGTACTCTGATTTCGCAGCGCAATGACAAAGGAGGCAAAATGCTGTTTCATATCCGGTGTTAGTCTGCCTACCATTCCGAAATCAATAAACGCAAGCTTCCCATCAGGAAGAACCAGCACGTTACCAGGATGAGGATCGCCATGGAAGAGTCCTTCAATAAGCACCTGATGAAAAATAGCGTTGGCATATTTCTCAGCAATGACTTTACGATTAAGCCCTTGCTTATCCAGTCTTACATGATCGGACAGTTTAGTGCCTTCTATGTATTCCATCGTTAATATTCTTCTCGTTGAATACCTGCTATATAGTTTGGGGACTACAATACCTTTCAGCCTGCTTGCCACCTCGGCAAATCGCTCCGTATTTCGTCCTTCTTTCCCATAATCCAGTTCCAAGCGAAGCGCTTTGGCCATTTCCTCGACCATTTCATAAATTCGATATTTGCGAGCCCATTCCAAGCGATGCTCGGCAACTTTTGCAAGCTCTAACAAGATATCAAGATCCGTTTCGATAAGCTGATGAATTCTAGGCCGCTGTACCTTAACGGCAACCGTCGTTCCGTCATGAAGTTTGGCTCGGTACACTTGTCCGATAGATGCCGAGGCCAGAGGATGCTCATCAAACTCCGAGTATAATTGCTCGATTGGCATCCCTAACTCAACCTCAATAATATGGACCGCCTCTTCGTAGGTGAAGGGCGGTACCTGATCCTGCAAGCGTTCTAACTCCTCAATAATATCCGCAGGTAGAAGATCGGGTCTTATGCTCGCTATTTGACCAAGCTTTACAAAGGTTGGACCCAGCTCCTCCAAAAATAAACGAATCCGCTCACCAATCGAACGTGAATGCAGCTCATGCCCTTCGCGGTCATACAAGAAACGTATATCCGGCAGACCCAATTCTTTGGCTACATAACCAAATCCGTTACGGACAAAAGCGATGGCAATCGCACGATATCGCTTTATATGCCTTATATTTCTTCTAATATTTATGATCATATTTTACGCCGCCTCATTTATCGGCTGAATTTTGACGCTCTAATGCCTCTAATCGGCTTTCAATGGATTGGAATTCCTCTCTGGATATATATTTCCGTTCACCCAATATCGAATGTACGCGTTCGCGAACAGTCTCTTCAATATGAGCCCGAGATTCTTCCCCTTTCTTAATAAGACCTTCTACATAAGAGGAGGATTCGGCCTTTGTTACTTCACCTTTCTTCACCAATTCATCTACAACTTTCTCTACCTGTTCCTTGCTCGTTATCGCCAAACCAATTCCTGTAGCGATGACTTTATCGAATACATCCTTCATGCTGCTCACTCCTTCTGTTTGATCGATTCGTTATATGCAGTTTGTGCATTTTTGTTAAAATACAGTCAACTTAAATCGTTGAACACTATCATGTAAAGCAGGAACGGCCTCACTTTCATAATGAGACGAAGCATAAAGGCGTAATTTCGCACAAAAAAACCGTCGATCACCTTACCCGACGGTCTTCTTATTTATTGTATATTTGTCTCTGCAATCTCTGCTGCAACAGGAAAGAGCTGGTCGAGCTCGGCTCCCCGCAACTTGCCGTCCTTCGACCAATTACGATATTTCACTGCAGCCATCATCCCCTGCTTCGCATAAACAAAGTCGCGATCTTCCTCACTTCGGACCATATTCAGATCAAATAATTTTCGTTGCGTCTGTGTTATCCCATGCTCGATTATACCGACATCCCGTCCATCCATTCGTGCCAACCAACCTAACCGGTTTTTGCGCCAGCCTACAAGCTCGACCTTAGCATAACGATAATTGACAATCTTCAGCCAATCCTCATGATGTCCTTCCGAATACACACTGTCCTTCCGCTTGCCCGCCATTCCTTCAAGATTAAGCTGCTTGATGACCTCGAACATTTTGTCTCCCTCTTCCTCAATATAGGGCATTTTGCGAAAATGTTCATTATTCACGATTAATTCATTGAGCAGCCGTTTCCGCTCGATTAAAGGCCGCTCCCTCATATCTATTCCATTATAATAAAGCACATCAAATACAAAATAACGGAGTGGAAGCTCTGCTACGCCATCTCGAATACGCGGCTGCTTCTTCATCCGATATCGTTCCAATAAAGACTCAAACTCGACCTTGCCGGTTATCGGATTAACATAAGCAACCTCGCCATCAAGCACCACATCTGCTGGACTTACAAGCGGCACCTTTAGCAGCTCTGGGTATTGCCGAGTAACCTCATTATGATGTTTCGTGAACAAACGCGCCTTGCTATCCATAAAAGAAAGCAACAATCGTTGACCGTCTATCATCGGTTCAAATATAAATTGTTTATCTCTAAAAGGCTGCTCATGACGCTCCATAAGCATGACATCCATCAACATAATCCGTTCACCTGCCCGTTTGTCCATTTTACCACGGAATATTCATTCTAGACGGCGGTAAAATTCGGTGAAATTGACGAATAATCCTTAATTAACTTTCGCATAATAAGGGCAAGAAGGAGGCTGAGACCTATGGCAAAAGGACAAAATCAATTATTAGTACCTCAAGCACGCGCCGCTCTCGAACAACTAAAATACGAGGTCGCTCAAGAGCTTGGAATACAATTACCAGCTGACGGTTATTATGGCAACATGACGACATATGATATGGGCTCGATTGGCGGTTCCATCACTAAACGACTAGTTCAACTGGCTGAGCAGCAGCTTGCTGGTCGTCAATAACGATATTTTGCCTTCCAGGGCTGTCCCGAAAGCGGAGTTTTCCGCATGCACGGGAGCAGCCCTTTTTATTTTTATCCTTTACTCTAGCATCGGAACTTCCCTTTATGACTAAAAATCGGTAAAATGATAAAGAGTTGTCCTTATCAAGCTAATACTTAAATTCTATTTCAGAGAGGAATATCCTATATGAACATTCAACCTAAAACACGCGGCTTCATCTGTACGACTGCACATCCTGAAGGCTGTGCTCTGCAAGTACAACGTCAAGTCGATTATGTAAAAGCTCAACCCGCTATCGAAGGACCGCGCAACGTACTCGTTGTTGGTGCATCAACAGGTTATGGACTAGCTTCACGTATCGTATCTTCATTCGCAGCTGGTGCTAATACGATCGGGGTTTATTTTGACAAAGCAGCTGAAGGGGCTCGCACTGCATCTGCTGGCTGGTACAACTCTGCCGCATTCGAACAAGCAGCACAAGAAGCTGGACGCAAATCCTACAGTATCGTTGGCGATGCTTTCTCTGACGATATTAAAGCGAAAACAATCGAGCTTATTCGTGCGGAGCTTGGTCAAATCGATCTCGTTATTTACAGCGTTGCTTCACCTCGCCGTACGCATCCGAAGACAGGAGAAACATTCTCCTCGGTAATCAAGCCAATTGGCGATACATACTCCAACAAAACAGTGAATTTCCACAGCGGTGAAGTATCCGTTGCTACAATTGAGCCTGCTACAGAAGACGAAGTTACTCAGACTATTAATGTTATGGGCGGCGAAGACTGGCAAATGTGGATTGATGAGCTTTCACAAGCTGGCGTGTTAGCTGAAGGGGCAACAACCGTTGCTTATTCCTACATCGGACCCAAAATTACGCATGCCGTATATCGTGAAGGTACAATCGGCAGAGCGAAAGATGATCTGGAAGCAACAGCATTGCGTTTGAACAAGCAGCTTGGAGAAAACGGCGGACGTGCTTTCGTATCCGTCAACAAAGCACTTGTTACACAATCAAGCTCAGCTATTCCAGTTGTGCCGTTGTACATTGCAGCTTTATACAAAGTAATGAAGGAAAAAGGCATTCATGAAGGCTGCATCGAACAAATGTACCGCTTGTTTAATGAACGTCTGTACAGCAAGGAAGCAGCAGCAGTTGATGCAAAAGGGCTAATCCGTGTAGATGATTGGGAAATGCGTGAAGATGTTCAAGCGGAGGTTGCTCAGCTCTGGTCCGATCTTACGACAGAGAACGTATATGAGCTTTCCGATCTTGAAGGTTACCGTCGCGAGTTCTTCCAACTATTCGGTTTTGAGACAGATGGCGTTGATTATGAGCAAGATACGAATCCAGATGTAGCCATTCCGAACTTGCGTTAATAATAGAAAGCGCAGAAATCCGGCCATTTGGCCAAGTTTCTGCGCTTTTATTATGTTCTGCTCTTGATTATAATGGTTGATTCTTGTACAGCGGCGCTGCTATAGGCTTCCGCTATCCCATATTGATGTATGGCTGCCTTGCTAACTTCTCTATATACAAGTACAGTTTCGATCGTTCTTGCGAATGGAAATGGGAAAACTTCTACTGCCTTCTCCCCGCTCCAATCTGCATAGATCTTACTCTTCTCCGCATCGTAGGAGAAGCCATCGGCGAACCATTCATACTGCTCTCTAGGCGTTCCTGGCTGATTCATACATAAGTATAGGGACAGCTCATCACAGAGCACGAGCATCTTCAAATGCTTCTGAAGCTGAATCTCATCAACCCTAAGCAGCTCCTTTATGTTGTTCTGTCTAGCTTTCTCACTATTAACGAACTGAATTGCGTCTTTACTCGGAAATTTCTCGACCAGCATCGTATACAGCATACTGCATAACAATGCCGCATACCCATTAGCTTCTTGAACCTCATTCAGTCCTTTTGTATAATATTGAAATCTGATTTTGGGCGGAAAATCACGGAATGAATAAGGTCTGTGCTCTGCATCATTCCATAGCGGCCAACTATCCAGATCAATCCAGCTTCTATCATGCCCATAAGCTGCATGAATACAATCCTCGAATCGCCTGTCCCCTGAATCCCAATTTCCCCATGCCGACATTATATCTCCCGAAATTCGAGCATGATCATGCTGCGTAATCAATAGAAATGATTCTTTACTCTCATACACAATCATCCGTCCAACCACCCTTCCAGTCGAAATCTACTATGTGTCTATTCTACTTCTTTGGAAGGTAAAAATGAAGGCGCTATCAATCGTTTCACTTCATAATCGGTTTAATTATATATTTCCCACCCGCCTTGACTGGGATAGGAACCGTACCCGCTTCAGAGGCAAGAGTCATTACTGGTTCATTATTATCATCGACAGTAAGCGCATAACTTGAAGCAATTCGGCAAATACCATCCCATTGTGCAGTTAGTTCTACACTTTCGATCACACCACTACTCCATATTATTCCAATCACATATCCACCGCGAGCGCGCAGTCCCTGTACTTCTCCCGTATGCCAAGCATCAGGCAGGGCTGGCAGCAACCGAATGACATCATTATGCGATTGAAGCAGCATCTCCGCTACACCGGCTGAATAACCGAAATTACCATCAATCTGAAACGGCGGATGAGCATCGAATAGATTCGGGTACACGCCACCTCCAACAACACTGCCTTCATCACTCTGAACAAGTCGCAGCAGGTTGCTGATCAATCCATGCGCTCGATTGCCGTCTCCGAAACGTGCCCATAAGTTCAGCTTCCAAGCAAGACTCCAGCCTGTCCCTTCATCTCCTCGACGTTCAAGTGATGTCTTCGCTGCATGAAACCATGCCAATCTCTGCGTTTTATCGATATCTGATTCCGAAGCATTCTCCATTAATTCGGCTCCAGGATACACGCCGAATAAATGCGACACATGCCTATGATTAACATTTTCATCTTCAAAGTCAGAAGACCATTCCTGTAACTGTCCATACTTGCCGATCTGATAAGGCAACAATTGCTTCCACGCCGCGTTCAATTTGTCGCAGAATTCCTCTTCTACAGCAAGCTCCTTGGCAGCCGCTACACAATTAGTGAATAAATCTCTGATCAGCGCCATATCCATCGTCGTCGCCTTGCTCACGGCAGCCCGCTTACCATCTGGTCCGATAAATCTATGCTCAGGAGACGTTGATGGTGAGGTAACCAAATAGCCTTCTTCATCTTCGATCAGCCACTCCAAGCAAAATATCGCTGCTTCTTTCATAACAGGATACGCTTGATCCCGCAAATAGTCATGATCTCCACTGAATGCGTAATGCTCCCATAGATGCGAGCATAACCATGGCGCTGCCATGAACCAGCTCGCCCATACAGGATCACCATGCTCTCCATAAGCACCCACGGCTGCAGCTTGTGCCCAAATATCACTATTATGATGGGCCACCCAGCCATTAAGACCATAATTCTCCTTCGCGATGATAGCCCCATTCGACGCAAGATTACCGATATAATCCAGCATAGGACCGTGACATTCCGCCAAATTGCATGACTCAGCCAGCCAATAATTCATTTCCAGATTAATATTCAACGTATAGTTGCTGCTCCAAGGCGGTCTTGTTTCTTTGTTCCATATTCCCTGTAGATTAGCTGCTTGTGAACCCGGTCTAGAGCTGGCTATCAGCAAATACCTTCCGAATTGGAATAGCAGCTCAACCATTCGCGGATCTTGCGCACTATATTTCGTTACGCGTGCATCAGTTGGTTCGTCTATTGGCAAATCCGAGTCTCCAAGATGCAGCTTGACACGATTGAACAATGGCTGATAGTCGCTAATATGTCTTTGGTACAGCTCATCATACGATTGAGCAAGAGCTTCAGAGAGATAAGATTCAGCAATCGGTGATGGGGCTTTGCCTTCCTTGAATGGATGACGGTTGTACCCGTTAAAGCTTGTTGCTGCGCTGAATACGAGCGTTGCGCTCGTCGCTGCTTCAACATGGAGACCATCATGGTCGGTATAAGTACTCCCATCCTCTACTGAAACGCCAAGCCTGCCTTCGAATTGCATGGCCTGCTCCCCGTACACGAACGGATTGTCTGTCCGGTAATAGCTTGGGTCTGTATGTGAAGGGCATTGACCTACTAGGACATGCCTCCCATTGTCCGTTGCTGTCTTATGCTTCAAAGGACTGCTAAGTCTTGCGGTAAAAGACAGTGCTTCGGGCCTGCTTGCTTCGACTCTCAGAACGAGCGTTTGATCAGGAAAAGAAATAAAGCTTGTCCTTCGATACTGTATTTGGCCGATTCGGTAGGAAGTCGTCACGACAGCATCATCCAGATCCAGCCTTCGCTCATAATCCGTTGCCGTACCTCCATGATGAAATTGAATCGTCAAATCACCCAATGGCAAGTAAGATTGCGTGTAAGGTCCCATCGTCTGTTTACACAGCGCATCCGCTTCGGTATAGCGCTGCTCCTCAATCAGTCGCCGAATTTCCGGCAGGTAATTCCGGGCATTCGGAGTGCTGTGGTCCTTCGGACCTCCTGAATAAAGCGTGTCTTCATTCAATTGAAGCAGCTCTGTCTCTACACCTCCGAATACCATTGCGCCAAGCCGCCCGTTGCCAAGTGGAAGTGCCTCGGTCCATTTGGCAGCTGGCTTTTTATAAAATAGATGCATGATATTTCCTCCTACTATTAATCGATCCTCTGAAGCCTGTCCACTAGAGGCTTTATAATCGTCTAGCAATCTATTATGATAGATCAATGATGCCAATTATTTCTTGCTCAACCTAACTGAATGCAGGTGAATGCTAATGATCATCAAACATGAAGAAAATGCCCTGTCCGATCTGCTTCAATCCTTACAGCTACAGTTGCTGACTGCTCATCAGACAAAAGTGACCGTCAATTGGGGCGAGACAAATTCAGTTCAACCCTACAATAAGCTTTATCTAATTACAGACGGAGAAGGCTGGTTGAAGATTGGCAATGAGCAATTCAACCCAAGGCCAGGTCAGCTTTGCCTTGTACCTGCCCATATGCAGCATTCTTTTGCCGCTATCAGCGATCGGCCTTATTCGAAGTATTGGTGTCATTTCAACGTGACGGTTGGTCCCTTCGATTTGTTCCAGTGGATTGGTGTTCCACTGTGTATCGACCTTGCTGATACGAATAAAATGATACAATTATTTCAAGACATGACAGCTTGGCATCATCAGGATTCGATAATAGCAAGACTTCGCGAGAAGATGCTGCTGCTCGAAATTATCACCTGTTTTCTAGAGTTGGTGCCTATTCGCGTGCTTCAACATCGTACAGAAGAAATGAACCGTCTAAGTGTTATTCAGCATTATGTCGAGAATAGTTTGCATACAAGCATTAAATTGGAGCAGATGGCAGAAGCTGTTCATCTCCATCCAAATTATTTTATTTCTTATTTCAAAAAGCATTTCGGCGTATCGCCATTGAAGTATGTCAATCGCAAGCGGACAGATCGAGCTAAGCTTCTGTTATCGACCACTTCACTTAGTGTGAAAGAGATTGCCGATCAAACTGGATTTAAGGAAACGAATCATTTCACTAAATTTTTCCGCAAAGAAACATCCTTATCTCCTACCGATTATCGTGTCGCTTACTCGCAATCATAGCCTTGACTAGCCGCACTCCTCTCCCTACAACGATTATAGAATTGTCGCTAGAGGACTGCGATGGCTGAAACTAACCTATAGGTGTAAATAATTAATATCTATCCACAACAGGCCTAAACAAAGAAGACCGCAGCTCTATAGGAGTGCGGTCTTCTTTGCTCGTTATATTCATTAATTATACCAGCTTACTGTTCATTCTTTAGCTGAGCAATCAGCTCATAGGAATGCAGACGCTCCTGATGATCGTAGACAGCTGAGTTGATAATCACTTCATCCGCTTGCGTCTCTGCAATAAATTGATTGAGCTTTTTCTTGAAGGTTTCCGGACTTCCTGTAATGCTTGAACGGAGTTGTTTGTGAACCGCTGCTTTTTCATGCGCATTCCATAGACTGTCCATATGAGCTGGAGGCATGATTAATTTAGGCGTTCCGCCGCGTATAATGTTCAAGAACTGCTGCTCCATCGTAGTGGCTAGCCATTGCGCCTGCTCATCGGTATCGGCAGCAATCGCATTTACACCAACCATTGTATACGGCTTGTCGAGATACTTCGAAGGTCTGAAGCTGCTATGGTAAGCATGCAAGGCAGGTAAGGTGTAATCCGGTGAGAAATGGCTGGCGAAAGCAAACGGAAGACCCAGTTGACCTGCTAATCTTGCACTGAAATCACTTGATCCAAGCAGCCACACTGGAACATGCAAGCCCTGTCCTGGAACTGCTCTTACCCGCATATCTGGAGTTGCATCATCGAAATAAGAGAATAGCTCCTCCACTTGATCGGGAAAGTTCTCACCGTTGTTCAAGTCGCGGCGCAGCGCCATAGCTGTTAGACGATCACTGCCAGGTGCACGGCCCAGACCTAAATCTATACGACCAGGATATAGAGATTCCAGTGTGCCGAATTGCTCTGCAATGACGAGCGGAGCGTGATTAGGCAGCATAATGCCGCCGGAGCCTACCCTTATTGTAGATGTTCCGCCTGCGATATAACCGATGACGACTGAAGTCGCAGAGCTTGCAATACCAGGCATGTTATGATGCTCAGCAAGCCAATAACGGTTGTAACCCCATTGCTCCGCATGCTGTGCTAGATCAAGGCTATTGCGCAATGCGTCACTTGCAGTCGCACCTTCTATTATAGGCGCCAAATCAAGGATCGATAAAGGGATGCTTCCTAGATGCTTCTTACTCGTTATTGCTTGATTTTCTGTAGTCATAGTAGTCAATCTCCTTTATGTGACAATTTGCAATTTGCTTATTAATTGTCTTTTGTCATTTATAATCTTCAATTACAATTTACTTACTCTTGTTGCTATATATCTAAATATCTAGATGATCAATTCCGACGAAGACTCTTGCTGAGCCCTCCTCGAACCTATTCCCTCCAATTACAGATCCTTCTTCACATACTCATAAAATTCACGAATGGTCTCTTCATTTCTCCGATAATAGGTCCATTGCCCCACCCGCTTGGAATGCAGCAGTCCTGCTTTCTGCAATGTTTTTAAGTAACTGGAAATGACGGATTGCGCCAGCCCGGATTTCTCCTGAATGTAGCCTACGCATACCCCATTTTCCAAATCGCATTGGAGAGGCAGCTGATCATTTTGAACCAAATAACCCAGATGTGTACGAGGGTCTTTGAGCCACTCCAATATTTGCAGACGTGTTTCATTGGATAATGCTTTATAAATAAGTAAAGGTTCCATAACGGTTATTATATATCTATATTTATAGATATGCAAACTTAATTAGACGAGCAAACAAAAAACCGCGGTATACGCGGTCGTCCATTTCTTATATTGTAAATCTGAGTTCAATCCCGCTCTAATCCTCTTGTTCAGGAATTCGATCCGCTCTAAGCCAGCTCATCTCTTCCACATTGATCAGTATTTTAAACTGTTCCACTAGCTCATGCTCGGATTCCAGCTGTAAAAAGGCTTCGATGTTCATCATTCCCTCTAACTGCTCAATCACATCATCACTAATGTTAAACAGCTTGAAGCTGTCTACATTTCGATGCTCAAATTGCTCTGCAATGGCTTCTTTATAAGCTTCTGAATTCCCAATTTCCTCAATTAATTGCTCTCTAACTGGCTGCCCCTTAGGATCGATATATAGAAAATCAATCAAATCATCTACTTCTGGGAACCTTTCTTCGGCAAGATTCATAAGCATTGTATGCTCTAATTCATAAGAAAGATGAACACTGGCTACCTCCTGACCGTTATGAACGATCCGGTATCCCCAGCAATGATCCTCGAAATTATAAAAGTATAGTACAGGTGCGGCCTCTGATATTTGGATACAGCTTTCTGGAAGCTCCTCACTTACATAGGTGTCTTCCGTAATGAATACAACCCATTGATTGTTAAGATCATTGATATACACCGGTCGAAATTCTGTAATGGCTTCTTTATACTTCAATAATGTTAAGCTTCCTGAAGTAAACTCACTCATTTCATCGCTCCTCGTTGTATAGTCATTTAATGGATTTCCATCATATTATCAAAAAACTCCCATAAATGTCCACCTGCATGTACGTGAAAATGATGTTCTATTTCGATTCCTCTTTAAATCGCGTTATTTCACCTTCTTTGATTGCCTAATGTCGAGGAATTTCCTCTATAATCAACCTGCATTATTGTTTTTCTTAGCAAAAAAAAGCGATGCCCAAGATCCAACTCGATCTTGTCAGCACCGCTCCTTATGGATGGAATGAGAGCTATTGCAGCATTATTCTACTTTGGGCAAAGGCAAGAACAATAGATTAATCGGTAAATTGCTTCCAGAGGCTGGAGAGAACTCAATCTTCACGTTCTCAACTTGACTTCCAGTACGGTAGAGAACACCCGCTTCACCTGAGTTGTTCAATATATTGGCATTTGTCATGTAGGTCAGCTTGCCATTAACCAGAAAAGCTCCGCCATAATGACCACCGCGTGCATTTAACGCGATTAACGTATTTGGCTGAACATTTTCTAAGTTTACTTCATAATTAACTCCATAATTGCCGCTGTTCAGAGCAGCCTCGCCTGTTGTAGCATCAATGCCAGGCAAATACCAGTCATAGGTTTTATCAGCCAACAGCATCCGAGATGCGGAGCCGCCTAATGATTGCTGTACATTGATCGACCGATTGCCATTCTCGAAGGTACCGCGTGCATGTATGCCATCCCAAGGAAGGACTGGCAATATCGGTAGAGCTTGCAGCACATCCTTGCCGTCATCGACTACAACAACGCTGAGTTTCATCGGATTATCGGTAGTTATATCCGCGTGAGCAGTAATCACTTTACCAGTGCCTATTTTGACATTACTGATTTCACTTAATACAACTCGACTTTGTCCGGCTGGTACAACCACATTGGTATTGTTAGCTGTAGCTTCCAAATATCTAGCTAATGCATTTTTACCTGTCGCCGATACATACGTCGATGGACCGCCGATTCCGATGCGGCCTGAACGCACGGAGGAAGCAATGCTGCCCTCATTGGTAGCAACAATATAAATACGTACAGCATTGCTTCGATTATTTTGATTATGGATGAGGAAACGAACATTGCCTGAGACGGTGTCGCTGTAATAGATTCCTTCTTCTCGAATCGTCTCCGGACTGTTGGCTCGAATCAAAGTCTGTTGTCCGGTACTTACTGGTGTGTAAGAGATGATCGGGAACTTAAGAACACTTGCCGAATCAATCGCGAACTTATCGCCAATAGGTGTACTAATCATGCTGTAATCTTCTTCCGAGATAAGCGTCTCTTCCGAGATCATTAGTTTATAAGAATACTCCGACACCAAACCTCCAGCATCCGTCACTCTAAGAGTAACAATCTGCTCTCCAGAAGTGAAGAATCGTTCTTTATTATTGACCCATTCCCTTTTAGTAATTCCTTTATCATCGGTACTTAGGTCGGTATATACAATTTTTTCACCTTTTTTGTAGCTCACTTTATTTGTTGTAAAATAAGCCTCCGGTGCTGCATTCGGCGATGATCCGTTATCGTCAGGTGTCTTCGTGCTTGTCAGAATAACCTGTTTAAGTTTGCTGTTAACGGACAGCTTCATACTTAACGGATTGACAAGCGAGCGAATCGGAATCATAAGTGAACCGCTTTTAATGTAAGGCAGACCATTTGCTTTCATATTTGTACCATTAACTATGTACATGGAGCTATTGAGCTTATACCGAAGCTCCGTCTCTTTGTTCGAAACCACATATTGCTTCGTTGAGGAATTATACGCAATGCTGAGACCGAGTCGCGAAGTAATCGAACGGGCGGCTACATAAGTAACGCCTTGCTTCACGATCGTAGGCTGCGTTGCTGAGAATAGTTGTCCATTGTCGTACATTTTATTGCTCTGCTGAACGACAATCAATTCAGATTTAGTACTTGAACTTCCTGCAGCGTGCACAGGAATAGCGAGGGAAACCGTCATAAGAGTTGATACTGCTGCGATACTTAATCTTTTAAACATTTGTTCTCCTTCTGCCTACTCTAGTTGTTATTGTGTTGAATCTTCTAACCCTTAGACGTTATAAAAGGTGAAAAGTTGCTCTATTCAACCTTTCTATCATACTAAATAAGAGTAGTTCCCGCACGGCGAGAAGCCACTCCATTTGTTTCCATCCCTTATTTATAACTTTAAAAGCTCTTCAAATCCGAAAGTTATGAACCTCTTTGGGACAATCCCATCCATATGGTAAACTATAAACGTTCAAATAGAGAGGATGATTACAATGACCATATATGAAGAGTTAGGCGGAGCAGAAGTTCTTCGTCGTATAGTAGAAGCGTTTTACCCGAAAGTAGTTGAGGATCCTTTGCTTGCTCCTTTGTTCCCTGCCGATATAGATCCTGTAATGGAAAAGCAGGAGCAATTCTTAACACAATTTTTTGGAGGAGAACCATTATATACGGAGCAGCATGGACATCCACGGATGCGTGCGCGCCATATGCATATTCCAATTACTCCGCAGCATGCGGATGCGTGGCTCTCTTGCATGGAACGGGCTTTAATCGAGGTCGAAGTAGAGGAAAACTTGCGTTTAGTCGTGATGGATCGACTGCGTGGCAGCGCTTATTTTTTCGTTAACTCATAAAATTCCATTCGTGCCTTACGGTTTTCACTTTACGAATAGCTGCTTTTCGAGCTATAATAAAGCTATAAACGATTTTGAAATTAGGTTTCACTGTATGAAACCACCGTCGTTATCTTATCATTTTAAAGGGGGAACTCCAAGAGATGGCAAACCAAGATCATTACTCCGTACGCTCCAACCTAGAAGTTGGAGGCAAATCGTATGCTTACTATCGCCTGCAAGGACTTGAAGAGCAAGGCATAGGTGAGATTTCCAAACTTCCATTCTCCATTAAAGTATTGCTTGAAGGTGCTGTTCGCCAATTTGACGGACGCGCAATTACGAAAGAGCATGTAAAACAACTGTCCGATTGGGCTGTTAAACGTGATGATAAAGAAATTCCTTTTATCCCTGCACGTATCGTACTACAAGATTTGACCGGTGTACCGGTTGTCGTTGACCTCGCGGCTATGCGCGAAACCGTTAAGAAAGCTGGCGGCGATCCGAAGAAGATCAACCCGCTCGTTCCTGTTGACCTCGTAATCGACCACTCGGTTATGGTTGACGCATTCGGATCTCCTGATGCGCTAGAAATTAACCAACGCATCGAGTTCGAACGTAATGCTGAACGTTACCGTTTCTTCCGCTGGGCACAAACAGCATTTGATAATTTCCGTGCGGTTCCGCCGGATACAGGTATCGTTCACCAAGTAAACCTTGAATATTTGGCATCTGTAGCAGCTACGAAGACGATTGACGGCGAAACATTCGTATTCCCTGATTCCCTCGTAGGTACAGACTCACATACAACGATGATTAACGGTCTTGGTATCGTAGCTTGGGGCGTTGGCGGTATCGAAGCAGAAGCTGGTATGCTTGGTCAACCACTTTACTTCGTAACTCCAGAAGTTATCGGTTTCAAACTTACAGGCAGCTTGTCCGAAGGTGCAACAGCAACTGACCTTGCGCTTACGATTACACAATTGCTTCGTAAAAAAGGCGTTGTAGGCAAATTCGTAGAATTCTTCGGATCTGGTCTTTCCAACATCAGCCTTCCTGACCGTGCAACAGTTGCCAACATGGCTCCTGAGTATGGCGCTACTGTCGGCTTCTTCCCAGTCGATGCAACAACACTTGACTTCTTGCGCCAAACTGGCCGTACTGAAGAGCAAATTAACCTTGTTGAAGCTTACTACAAAGCACAAGACATGTTCCGTACTGACGCAACTCCAGATCCAACTTTCAGTGAAGTTGTTGAGCTTGACTTGTCAACAGTTGTACCAAGCCTTGCAGGTCCTAAACGTCCGCAAGACCGCATCGAATTAACTTCGATGAAAGAAGCTTGGAACGAAATCGTTCGTCAACCAGAAGCTAAAGGCGGCTACGGTCTGTCCGAGAGCAAGCTGGATGAAGTTGTAGAAGTGAAGCATGGCAATGGTAAAGTGAGCAAAATGAGTGCTGGTGCGGTTGTTCTTGCAGCGATTACGAGCTGTACGAATACTTCCAACCCAAGCGTAATGATCGGCGCTGGCCTAGTTGCTAAGAAAGCCGTTGCTCGCGGCCTTGTTAAACCAGAATATGTGAAAAGCTCGTTGACACCAGGTTCCCTTGTTGTTACTGAGTACTTGATCAAAGCTGGTCTTCTTGAGCCATTGGAAGCTCTTGGTTTCCACGTTGCAGGTTATGGCTGTGCGACTTGTATCGGTAACTCCGGTCCGCTTCCAGAAGACGTTAGCCAAGCAATCGCTGACAATGATATGACTGTTGCAGCTGTATTGTCTGGTAACCGTAACTTTGAAGGTCGGATTCATGCTCAAATCAAAGCTAACTACCTGGCTTCACCGCCGCTTGTTATCGCTTATGCGCTTGCAGGTACAGTTAACATTGATTTCGCTAGCGAACCAATCGGTGTTGACCAAGATGGTCAAGCTGTATTCTTGAAAGATATTTGGCCTACGAATGCTGAAATCGCAGATGCGATGAGCGCTTCGTTGTCACCGGAAATCTTCCGCGCCAAATACGAAAATGTATATACACAAAACGAGCGTTGGAACGCAATTGCGGTTCCAGAAGGCGAATTGTACGAGTGGGATCCGAAATCCACATACATCGCTAACCCGCCGTTCTTCGATAAATTGGCTGATGGCATTCGCGATGTTGAAGACATCAAATCAGCTAAAACACTTCTACTGCTCGGCGATTCCGTTACTACCGACCATATTTCCCCTGCGGGCAGCATCAGACCTGACGCGCCAGGCGGTAAATATTTGATCGAAAACGGCGTTGAGAAGAAAGATTTCAACTCCTACGGCTCACGTCGTGGACATCATGAAGTAATGGTTCGCGGTACATTCGCTAACATTCGTATTCGTAACCAAATCGCTCCTGGTACTGAGGGCGGCTTCTCGACTTACCTGCCTACTGGCGAAGTAAGCTCGGTGTATGAAACTTCAATGAAATATCAAGCAGATAAAACGAACCTCGTCGTTCTTGGCGGTAAAGAGTACGGCACAGGCAGCTCGCGTGACTGGGCAGCTAAAGGTACGTTCCTACTTGGCGTCAAAGCGGTTATTACTGAGAGCTTCGAGCGTATTCACCGTTCCAACCTTGTTGGTATGGGCGTTCTACCGCTTCAATTCCTTCCAGGCGAAGGCTGGGCAGTACTAGGTCTTACTGGTCGCGAAACATTCGACATCGTTGGTCTGTCGAATGAAGTACAACCAGGTGACAAAGTTTCTGTTATCGCTACTCGCGAAGACGGCACAACTCTTGAATTCAAAGTTATCGTACGTCTGGATTCACTAGTAGATGTAGACTACTACCGTAACGGTGGTATCCTGCAAACCGTTCTTCGTCAAATGATTCAGAGCTAATACTTTCTTAATTTAATCAGCCCGCCAAGGTATTATGCCTTGGCGGGCTGATTTTTTGCTGTTTAGTTAGGTTACCAATCCATTCGTTCTTTAAGGGAAATGATTTGTGCAAGATGATGTCGACCATGCCAAGCATATCTTTGTGCGGCATGATCAAGACTCATTAAACCATGAGTAGGACTCGTAAAAGTCTTTCGATAGTCTGCCTGATGTAAGGAATGCAGCAAAGCTGCAAATCGACTATGAATGGATTCTATGAGCACCAGCGAAGTTTCAATTGTTGTCTGATAGTCACTTAACTCTGCCCAAGAATCTTCTCGATAAGAGCCAACTACGGGATTATCCTCAGTTAGCGCTCTCTTGAAACGTATAAAGGCATTCATATCATTATCAGCCATATGATGGACCACCTGTTGAACCGTCCAACCACCCGGGCGATATGGGGTAAGCAGCTGCTCCTTAGTGAGGTTCTCCACAGTAAGTCGCAGGATGCTCGGCTGTTGCGTAATTTCTTCAATCCAGCCAATGCGTTGCTCTGGAGTTGGACTCTCTATCGGTACAAATTGTCCAATTGGATATCGCCAGTGATCCATATATTCACCCTCCTATCGTTTTTAAATGAATTCGAGAAGCATCATGGATCCCCTTTATTTTTGGTCGAGGAACCGCAACGATGGAGACGATTCATTTGTCTTACAAACGCCGTTAGAGTTTAGTTTGGCGTATTGAGCTAGTAACTACATCCACACAGGCTTGAACAAGCTCCATATGGAGCTTATTCACACGATGGAGCCTTCCCAATATTCAAACAAGCTCCGATTTGAGCTTGTTTCGCCCATCGAGCTAGTTACCTATAATCATACAGGCTTGAACAAGCTCGATATGGAGCTTATTCACAAGATCGTGCCCTCTCAATAGTCAAACAAGTCCCGTTTGGAGCTTGTTGCGCATATTGAGCTAGTTACTTGGCAGCGTTAAGCCGGAAATCAAGCCGAATAGCATGACAAACAAAAAGAGAAAGAGATGTTCACTAGGCTATATAAGCCTAGTGGAACATCTCTTCCCTCTTAACAACATACTATTGTAAATCGAATAACGTTTATTCGACTTTCGATTTGGTTCGCCAAGCAGCAGAGCTAATCGTTGACCAGCTCAGCTGCATCCTTTTATAAGGAAGCACTATGCTCTTGTGCCGATTGAGCTGATTTCTTCTTCATCGCATTGCTCCATAGGCCGCCTCCGATAACGACAACAATAGCTATTACTAGGAATAACCATCTCACAGCCTCGTTGTGATCGAACCAACCTTTAACATACGGCTCATGCGTAATCATCTTAGCTGCGGTATAGGCAAGAACTCCTGAACCGACATATACAATCCACGGAACCGTGTCCATCAGCTTAATAAACAACGTGCTGCCCCAGACCACGATTGGGATACTAATCAGCAATCCAATAACAACCAGCAGCAGATTGCCGTGTGCCGCTCCAGCGACCGCAATGACATTATCTAAGCCCATCGCTGCATCCGCAATAATGATTGTCCGAATGGATGCCCATATTGTATTGCCCGCTTTAATATCACCATGTTCTTCCTCTTGAATAAGCAGCTTGTACGCAATCCATAGCAACAGGAAGCCGCCAACAACCAGCAAGCCTGGCACCTTAAGTAAATAGACAACGAGTACAGTAGCAACAATCCGAATGATAATCGCTCCGAGCGTTCCACCTAGAATGGCTTTCTTCTGCTGCTCTTTCGGCAGCCGCCTTGCCGCCATACCAATGACAATTGCATTATCACCAGCGAGAATCAAATCAATAAAGATGATAGATAATAAGGTTGACCAGAAATCCAATGACATTACGTCCAACGGTAGTTCCCTTCTTTCTTCGGCTATAGACGGATTCTTACGCATACATTCGACCAAATCCGACATCTTTTTTTCTATCGTTTATTATAGCTCATTTGAGAGATTTATACCTTACACAATTTTCACCGGTGTTTACAAGATTACAAAAGGACAGCTTAGCAGCTGCCCCATCATCTACATATAAACCCATATGCTAATACTGCACTATTAATTAAGCATGTAGTGCAGCATGACGTTTGTAAAGATCCTCCACAACTAGACAAGCCATCGCTTCAACTACAGGGACGATACGCGGACAGATACAAGGGTCATGTCTGCCCTTTGTCTCAATCGTATGCTCTTCGCCAGATTCGTCAATTGTTTGCTGTGGGAGCGAGATGGAGGATGTTGGCTTAACCGCAATCCGAAATACGATATCTTGTCCTGTGCTGATACCGCCAACAATTCCACCTGCGTTGTTGCTATGGAAGCCATTGCTATCCATCGCATCATTATGCTCGCTGCCGAGCATGGCAGAAGCTGCAAAGCCTGCTCCAAATTCAATTCCTTTTACAGCACCGATCGAGAGCATCGCTTTAGCCAGCTCAGCGTCTAGCTTATCAAACGCAGGCTCGCCAATCCCTGGGTCAACGCCACGAATGATACATTCAACAATACCGCCGCAGCTATCGCCGATACTGGACAGATACTCGATTTTCTCAACCATTTTGGCAGCTGCAATTGGATCTGCTGCGCGAACCACATTGCGTTCAATTTCATTCGCATCAAAAGTCTCGCAAGCAATTCCTCCAACTTCCTTCGTGTACGCAGTAACACTAACCTCACGACGTTCCAGCAATTTACGTGCTACGGCACCTGCTGCTACACGTGCTGCGGTCTCTCTTCCTGATGCTCGTCCGCTGCCTCTGTGGTCGCGATGACCGTATTTTTTCACATAGGTGAAATCAGCATGACCTGGGCGAAACAGCTGTCTGTTTTTTTCATAGGCGGCTGGTCTCATATCGGTATTATGAAGCATTACAGCCAGCGGAGCGCCTGTTGTCTTTCCTTCAAAAACCCCTGATAAAATACGAATCGTATCCGATTCCTTACGCGGTGTTGTGACGGAGGATTGTCCTGGTTTCCGGCGATCCATTTGTACTTGTATATCTGCTTCACATATTTCTACATTCGGTGTTACGCCGTCAATAATGACCCCGACTGCTTCTCCATGCGATTCTCCGAAAGTCGTCAACGTGAAATGCGTCCCAAAGCTGCTTCCTGACATTTGATACCCCATCCTTTTTCTTTGACTGTATTTGTTATATTCATTATAATTTCTATATTGGCATAAGTGAAATCGTAATATAGATACGTTGCAATAGAGGGAGTCTATACCAATGAATCATTTGGAGAGCTATCGTATTTTTCTCTATACAGCTAGAATGGGTAATTTCACAAAAGCAGCACAAGAGCTCCATATTACACAGCCTTCGGTTAGTTATGCCGTCAAACAGCTCGAAGAGGCTTTTGGAGTCAAGCTATTTGACCGTCTATCAAAAGGAGTATGCCTCACTTCAGAAGGAAATGCCTTATATGAATATGTTGAACAGTCCTTTGCGTTGCTTGCACGCGGCGAGAAAAAGCTTCATGATCTTGTCAAATTGAATGCAGGCGAGCTGCGAATTGGTGCCAGCGGCCCCATTATTAAGCATCTCTTGCAAGCGCATCTTGAGCCGTTTCATGCAGCAAACCCGCAAATCAGAATTCGCATTCAGCAAAGCAAGACAAGTGAAGTGTCCAGGCAGCTTAAAGAAGAACAGATTGATTTGGGCTTCGTCCATTTGCCGCTTGAGGATCCCGAGCTTACGGTTGTGCCGCTAATGAACATTCAAGATTGCTTTTTTGTAGGAGAAGCTTATCGAGAATTGACCCACTCGCCCATTTCCGTCAGTCAGTTACTGACCATTCCTCTAGTGTTGCCTACTTCAGGAAGCAGCACACGAATCTTCGTTGAGAAATGGTTTGCCTCACAAGGGTTGTCCAAAGAAGCAGATATAGAGTTGAATAGTACGGAGATGATCGTCGAATTTGCACAGCATGGATATGGAGCAGCATTCGTAGCAAGACAATTTGCTCAGAAGGAGCTTGATAACGGCTCTTTATTAGAAGTGAAACTTATTGAGCAAATTCCTACTCGCACAATTGGTGTCGTTACAAGACGAGAGGCTGCCTTACCTCTCGCTTCTGCTCGTTTTCTTGACAGATTATTGACACCTTGAATTAGGTGGCTATTTCCAGAGTAGTTTCTTAGTTAACTGTATTGACTAAGTCTCCGAAGAGGTTTAGCATAAGTAGATAAAACTTTTTTAAATGGAGAAGTGAAATGAGCGAAAATAAACCTTATCGTATACTATTGTTCTATAAATATGTCACCGTTGATCAGTACGAGCTGTTTGCAGCTGAACACCTGCAATTTTGCAAAGATTTAGGTGTCAAAGGCCGCATTCTAATTGCCGAGCAAGGCATTAATGGTACGCTGTCTGGTACGCCTGAGCAAACGGAAGCTTACATGGCGCATATGCGCAGCAATCCGTTGTTCACGGACATGGTCTACAAGATTGATGAGTCTGATACTCATGCTTTCAAGAAGCTGTTTGTACGTCCAAAAAAAGAGCTCGTAACTCTTCGCTATGAGAAACCGCTTGATCCGACGAAAGTCAGCGGCAAACGGTTGTCTCCGAAGGAGTTCCACGAGCAACTGCAAAGAGATGACGTCGTTATTATTGATGGACGCAATGATTATGAATATGACATCGGTCATTTCCGCGGTGCGATCCGCCCAACAGTTGAATCCTTCCGTGAATTCCCAGAATGGATTCGCAAGAACATGCAAGATCACAAGGACAAAACGGTCTTGACTTACTGTACTGGCGGTATTCGTTGCGAAACGTTAACAGCGGTACTCATTGAAGAAGGCTTCAATGATGTTGCCCAGCTTGACGGAGGTATTGTCACTTACGGGAAGGACGAAGAGGTCAAAGGCCGCTTGTTTGATGGCAAGTGCTACGTGTTTGATGAACGGATCTCCGTTCCTATCAATAGCACAGACGAAGATGTTGTTGTCGGCAAATGCCATCATTGCGGCAAACCGGAAGATCGTTATATTAACTGCGCCGATGATCTCTGTCATCTCCAGCATGTCTGCTGTGAAGCTTGTGAAGAAGAGCATGAGAGCTATTGCTCGCCAGAATGTAATGAGAATGATGCACCTAAGCGTTTACTGAAAGTTCTATCTATCATGTAAGGCGGTGATGAGCATGGGTTTGGGACTCGTTGTTGTCGAGGTATGCGACCGCAATCCGATGGCGCTATTGCCGCTGGAGGAGCTTGAAGAGAAATACCCAGAATCCGCTGTCATGCTGACCAATTGCTTGAATATGTGCAATATGTGCCGGGCAAGACCTTATGCTATGGTTAACGATACACGTATATATGCAACAACAGCGGAACAATGCCTCGCCCTAGTGGAAGAGGCAGTTAAGGAAGAAATCAAGCAGTTTTTTGAGTAGAGTATCCTTTGGCGGCATTCCGATTATCGGTTTGCCGTCATTTCACGTCAAATCATATGGAGAAGTGAAATGAACGACACTAAACCTTATCGTATCCTTCTGTTTTATAAATATGTAAATATTGATCAATATGAGCAGTTTGCAGCGGAACATCTGCGTTATTGCAAGAAGCTGGATGTGAAAGGCCGTATTCTAATCGCAGAGCAAGGAATCAACGGCACTCTGTCAGGCACGCCGGAGCAAACGGATGCCTATATCGCACATATGCGCAGCAATCCGCTATTCTCAGACATGGTGTATAAGATCGATGAAGCAGATGAGCATGCTTTCAAAAAGCTGTTTGTTCGTCCGAAGAAGGAGCTTGTTACTCTTCGTTACGAGAAACTGCTTGATCCCAATGTTGTCAGCGGCAAACGGCTGTCTCCGAAGGAATTTCACGAGCAATTGCAAAGAGATGATGTCATTATTATTGATGGACGCAATGATTATGAATATGACATCGGTCATTTCCGTGGTGCAATCCGTCCAACGGTGGAGTCTTTCCGTGAATTCCCAGAGTGGATTCGCAAGAATATGCAGGATCACAAGGACAAAACTGTTCTCACCTACTGTACGGGCGGCATTCGTTGTGAGACACTAACAGCTGTGCTAATTGAAGAAGGCTTTAGCGATGTAGCCCAATTAGATGGCGGAATCGTCACGTATGGCAAAGATGAAGAGGTCCAAGGTCGTTTATTTGACGGAAAATGTTATGTCTTCGATGATCGTATTTCTGTCAAAATTAACAATACTGATGAGGATATCATAATTGGAACTTGCCATCACTGCGGCAAACCGGAAGACCGATATATTAACTGTACCGATGAAATATGTGATCGCCGACATATCTGCTGTGAAGAATGTGAAGAAATTCATAACGGCTATTGCTCAGATGAGTGTGCCTCTGCTGCCATTGCAGAATAACAGTACTAACTACAAAAACCGGATTGCCGTCAGTCACTTGGCGGAAATCCGGTTTTTCAGCTATTAGCTAGGGCTAGCTGACTATTACTGTTTACGATATTGATTGGGTGAGCAGCCTTCAAATTTCTTAAACACCTTACTGAAATATTTTTCATCCTCATAGCCGACCATATCAGCAATCTGTGTAATTTTCAGATGAGGATTCTGCAAGAGAAGCTTGGCCTTCTTGATACGAATTCTTCCTAGAAAGTCGAATACGTTCTCGCCCATCTCTTGCTTGAATCGCCGGGATATGTATTCTCGACTTAAATAAAATCGTTCAGAAATATGCTGCAGGGTCACTTCGCCATTGTAATTCTGCTCCATATACTTGGCGATATCATGCATAACATTATTTTCTCTTTGCCGGTCAGCCCCTGTTCTCGAAGCGAATCCAATCAGACCAGCAGAAAGCTCTTGTCGCCATTGCGTTAATGATAATCTCCCTCGCTCATCAAGCAGAATAGGCAGCGGTGTAATCGTACTCTTCCACTCCGACTCTCCCCCCTGCTTGCCCTTCCGTTCGCTCTGCCAACGATTCAGCAAAGACTCATATTCATAATGCCAAAGCTCGAGCTGCTCCATGCTGATGGTTGTCAACAACTTCACTGCATCTATCCAGAAGTCAACTGCACTTATAATGTCCTTCTCTTGATTGCTCCAGATCGCTAGACGGAACCGTTCTTCATAATCGTTCATGCTAAGCGCACTGACGCCTGTCTTCAGATGAGGGTTATAAGGATGCATCCAGCTGTTGTCCTCAAGCACATTTCTTTGCTTAAGTGCCGTTCGAGCGGTCTGATAGGAATGTGTAACGCTGCTTGGGAAGCTCTGCACATTGCCTATTCCAAGATCAAATCGACTATGTATCGTTTTTAATATGCCCTCATTAATCGCCTGCAGCGTCCCTTGCCATTCATCCAACCGATTCCAGAACAATAAAATAATTTCATGCTCGCTGTTCCAATATCGGAATGCAAAGCCGCGGTTACTCTCTATCAAAAACTCATTGCATACATTAGTTAGCGCAAAAAACAACAGGTCCCGATTGTTCATGAACTTATTGGTCACTGTTTGCTCCATCGACACCGTACTGAGAATAACAACTTTACATTCATGGACCTGCTCGAGCATGAATTCTTCCTTAAGCACATTCAATATGGAAGAATTGCCGCCTTGTTCACTAATCAAGCTGGAGAATAGCTTGTCCCAGTAGACTGGCTTGATTTGATTCATCTCTATATTTCTCTTTTGATTCAGCTTTCGTTCACGATCCTCTTGCTCCCAGCTATTCTTTGCTTTAACAAGCGCATCGGTCAGCTGATCGGGATCGATTGGCTTCAGGATATAATCCAGACCGCCGTATTTCATAGAGCTGCGTACCAGATCGAAATCATCATGTCCGCTAACGACAATCGTTTTACAGATCATTCCTTCTTCCTGCAGCCAGGCTAGCAGTTCCACTCCATCTCGATGCGGCATACGCATATCTGTAATGACGATCTCAGGCTGCACTTTCAACACTAGCTCAACAGCAGCATCCCCATTATCCGCTTCGTAAATATGCTCAATGCCGAGCTCATGCCAGTCAATGAGAAGGCGGATCGCCTCCCTTACATGCTGTTCGTCATCCACGATTAATACTTTCATATTTGACCCTCCAGCTTGTTATCAAGCGGTATTCGCAGCGTTACGGCAAATCCGCCTCCAGACTCGGAATCGATACCCATTACTGCCTTATCGTTGTAATACAGCTTTAATCTCATCCACACATTGCTAATTCCGATATTTTTCTGTTCGTCGAGTAATGCTCCTGTTGATCGGAACAACATCTGTCGCAGCTCATAGAGCTTGGCCGGTTCCATCCCCCCGCCGTTATCTTTAATTCGTACGATTAACCATTGCTCGCTCTCAACCTCTGATGTGATTGAAATTTCTCCATGACGACCTCCTGCTGTTTCATAGCCATGCTTGAAATAATTCTCAACTAATGGCTGAAGCAGCATCTTCGGCACCTGGATAGGCAATGAAGCTGGATCAATCTGATAATTTACGGTCAAATGCTCGTTAAACCGTTGCTTTTGCAGTTCCAAATAGGCCTTCGCATGGTTAAGCTCCGCTGTGAACGGTACAATCGCTTCATTGGTATTCATGTTGTAGCGCATCATTTTCGCAATTGCAGTAATTAGAGAATAGACTTTTGGAGCTTGTGAATGTAAGGCTAGCGTGCCAATAGATTGAAAAGCATTATATAAAAAATGGGGATTAATCTGAGCTTGCATCGCCTTCAGCTGGTTGGTTTTATTCGCAATTTCCAGCCTGTATTCGCGGTTGACCAAATCATTAATCGTCCCAATCATCGTATTAAATCTCCGGGCAAGTATACCAATCTCATCTTTCCCTTGAACAGGAACAACGATATTGAAATTACCAGATTGCACTTGATTAATATGACTGATCAGACGTCTAATCGGTTTCGTAAAATGATAGGAAACGTATAAACTAGCAATGACGACAACAATCATAGAGAGCACAATAATAAGCGTATTAATCGTTAGAATAGTATCTGCACTCTCGTATAAATAGGAATAGGGCAGCTCTTTAACGATAACCCAATCCATGTAGTTGGCGCTAAGTGTATCATAGATAACGATACCTGAGAAGGTCTCGTCCTTCCACTTGACCACCCCTATTTCCTCTGATGATGACAGGACCGTGTCAGCCCATGGTGTTTGCGAGGTTTGCCCTGTTCCCTGTTCATTCTCCGAACAAATAACGTTTTGATCCCGATCCATAATATAAAATGTCTCTTGCTTGGAGAGCGTTAACTGCTTGCATATTTTACTCAATTCAGCCGCCTTCACTTCTAGCGTTAAATAGCCGATAACTTCATCACTTGGTGTTCGAATGATAGGTCGGTGCAGTGTAAATACGCTCTCACTTCTAGCCATCTTATTGGGGTCTAATTCGTAATTCCCACTCATATGCGTTGCCTCTATGAAGGGTAACGGATTGGATAACCGGTCTGTTGGCCATACCAATGGCGTATCCATGCCGCTTCGGAATAAACCCCGTGCGAACAAATAGGAGATTTGTCCATCGCCCATCTGCAAATAGATTTGGTGGACGCCTTTATTGGATTGATACATATTTAGCAAATGCGTATAAATAGTCATACGATTTTTCTCATCGAAAGCGAGCGGATCCACATTGGCAGACGCTCCCCTCTCGATTAGTGCATAGAGTGAGCTGGACATATTGAGAGAATTATAGACTTCCAATGAGGTTCGATTCATCATGTCCATATAGCTCGACAAACTGTTCTTGCCAAGAGAAAGCAGCTTCTGATTCTCATAGGTTGATTGCTCTGTTACTTTGTTTTTTATGTAATTATTCGAGATTATCATCGAGATTATGATAGGAATAATCGTTACAGCAAGCAATAATGTCATCAGCTTTCCGCGAATGCTTTTCTGGAACAAGCCGTATCCCCCTTCCTGCAATGTCAATATATTACACCAAACCCATCATATCTATCGGTGGTCGGAAAAACAATATATGTTTATATTTTAGGTATAGATTTTGTCGCCTGAAGGGGGAAAAAGAATGCGTTTGCGTAAACAACCAAACCAATGGTTACAACAACTTGTATTTGTCGGACCAGGATTGCTCGCCTTTTCCATTATCGTGCTTATTCCATTTCTACTAGGCTTTTACTACTCATTCACCGAATGGAACGGACTCGATATTGATAAAGCCAAGTGGGTTGGCATGGACAATGTAAACCGAATTTTTATGAATGATGAGAAGTTTTGGGCAGCCTTAATGTTTACTCTTCGCTTCACATTAGTAACGGTCATTGCAACGAATTTATTCGGTTTCCTATTAGCGTTGCTGCTGACACGCCCGCTTAAGGGCAGAACCGTATTCCGATCCATCTTTTTCTTACCGAATGTCATTGGGGGAATATTGCTAGGCTACATCTGGCAGTTCATCTTCACCAAAGGCTTCAAGACAATCGGAGAACTTACTGGCTGGTCGCTCTTCGAGCTCCCTTGGCTTGGAACACCACAAACCGGTTTCTGGGGACTGGTCATC
Source organism: Pristimantibacillus sp. (assembly GCA_048976605.1). GTDB lineage: Bacteria > Bacillota > Bacilli > Paenibacillales > Paenibacillaceae > Pristimantibacillus. The sequence goes on from JBHGUX010000038.1 coordinate 461,326, forward strand.
GTATTTATTTGGCAGACGACTGGTTATATGATGATCATCTATATTGCAGCAATCGTTGGTGTTCCGAAGGACTTGATGGAAGCAGCGACAATAGACGGCGCATCTTACTGGCAGATGATTCGTAAAATTACCGCTCCGCTTATCATGCCGGCGATTACGGTTTGCTTATTCCTCACAACATCGAATGCCTTCAAAATGTTTGACCTCAATTTATCACTAACAAAGGGTGGTCCGGGAACATCCACTCAATCACTTGCTTACAACATCTATGCCGAAGCACTGGTCAATAATCGCTATGGCCTCGGTACTGCCAAAGCGATGCTATTCTTCTTCGCAGTATCCATCATCGCGATTACACAGGTATGGTTGACCAAACGCAAGGAGGTGGAAGCATAATGGCAACTTCCCGCTTCCGCAAATTTTATGCAGGGTCCTTCACCCTGCTGCTAGCTCTCTTGTTCCTATCGCCTTTTTATTTTGTACTTATCAATTCAATTAAGTCGCTTGGCGAAATTATGGTCGACGCTGCCTCATTCCCTATCAAGTATGAATTCGCTAACTATGCGAAAGTATGGGATATCATCCGGTTTCCGAAAGTACTGTTTAATTCCATCTTGATTACGGGTGTCAGTGTAATAGGAATTGTCATTATAAGCGCGATGACTGGCTACCGAATGGTACGCCGACCAACTTTATTTAACAAATTACTATTTACTTGCTTCGTCGCAGCTATGATTATACCGTTCCAATCAGTCATGCTTCAGCTGGTTCGAGTAACTAGCATTCTAGAGCTTCGGGGCAATCTCTTAGGCATATTCGTGTGCTACCTAGGATTCGGGCTATCCTTATCCGTCTTCCTATTCCATGGCTTTATCAAAAGCGTTCCGCTCGAGATCGAGGAAGCGGCAGTAGTAGATGGCTGTACGCCTTACGGCGTTTTTTGGAAAATTGTATTCCCGCTGCTTCGTCCCATTATCGTTACTGTCGTCATCTTAAACGGATTTTGGATATGGAATGACTATTTGCTTCCTGTGCTTATTATTGGAGCGAATAAAGATTTAACAACGATTCCACTTGCAGTAACGCGGTTTTTTGGTCAGTATACGAAGCAATGGGACTTGGCTTTAGCCGGTCTTGCTATGAGTGTTACTCCCATCTTGCTGCTGTTCTTAATTCTTCAGAAACATATAGTCGAAGGAATTTCATCAGGTTCCTTAAAAGGGTAAATATATCAATATTTTACTCTTTTATAGACAAAAACGTCTGTGTTTCTCAAAGCAACTCTTTTTTATAATCAATTTGTAACCTGCAACAACATAAATTAGGGGAGGTTCTTAAATGAAACGTTTATCTATTCTTTTACTTGCATTATTATTAGTCTTTGTAGCGGCAGCATGTGGCAACAATAATGGCGGCAATACAGATTCACCTGCTGCATCGCCTGCAGAAACAGAAAAAGAGGCAGCTGCTGCAGAGGCTCCTAAGAAGAAAGACGTAACCATTAAAGTATTCCAGTTCAAAGTAGAAATTGCAGACGCACTTAACCGTATGGCAGCAGAATATGAGAAAGAAACCGGAGTTAAGGTTGAAATCGAAACTCATGGCGGCGGCGAAGACTATAACGCCCTCTTGAAAGCCGAAATTGCTGCTGGCTCTGAACCGGAAATTTTCAACTCTGAAGGATTTGCTGCTCTTGAAGCGTATTACGACAGAGCAACTGATTTGTCCGGAGAAGGTTGGGCGAAGGATGTTATCGAAGCAGCAGCATCCCCAGCACAAGTTGATGGCAAATTGCTTGGCATGCCAATGAACATCGAAGGCTACGGCATTTTCTACAATAAAGAGTTGTTCGCAAAAGCTGGTATTACAGAGCTTCCTAAGACGCTCACTCAGCTTGAAGATGCAGCCAAAAAACTGCAAGCTATTGATGTCGTTCCATTCTCCACGACGAATGAATGGTGGTCCATCGGGCAACACACGATCAATATCGCACTTGCAGCTCAACCAGATCCAATCGCTTTTATTGAAGGTACTAAAGATGGAAGCCAACAATTCAAAGGCAATGCCGTATTCGAGAATTGGACTAAATATGTTGATCTCGTATTCAAATACAGCCAGAAGGATAAATTGACGACTGACTATGCTACACAAGTATCGAACTTCGCTACTGGCAAAGCAGCAATGATTCAACAAGGTAACTGGATTCAAGGCGATATCGACAAAATTGCAAAATTAGATATTGGCGTACTTCCAATTCCAATTGATGATAGCGGTGTAGGCCATATCCTAACTGGACCTGCTAACTTCTGGATCGTAAACAGCAAATCCAAAAACGCTGAAGAAGCGAAAGCGTTCTTGAATTGGATGGTTACATCTGACGTAGGTAAAACTTATTTAACGAAAGAAATGAAATTTATTCCTGCACTAACTTCTATTAAAGCAACAAGTGAAGATATCGGCCAAATGGGTGCAGCTGTATCCGAGCTTGCAGCAACTGCAGGCGGCTGGCATTGGGGCCGTTACCCTGACGGTATCATTCAAGGCTGGGGAGCTGCTATGCAAGAATATCAAGGCGCTACCATCAGCAAAGATGAGTTGCTTGAGAAGTTCAATAAATCCATTGATGATATCATGAAAAAATAATTTAATTCAAAACCAGCAAAGGAGCTGTTTCCTGGTCCACCATGACCAGAAAACAGCTCCTTTAGTTTGAATATTAAATTGATAGGGGTATAATAGAAATAGTAAATTTCAAATGCTGCTCTAGGAGGGCCATACCTTGCAAAAAGTCAAAATCTTTTCCGGTTCTTCGAACAGGCTGCTCGCGGAACAATTATGTGATCAACTAGCGCTTCCTCTCGGGAAATGTGACATCACCCATCTTCAAAGCGGTGAAATCCATTTGTCCTATCAGGAATCACTTCGCAACTGTCATATCTTTATCGTACAATCCTTATCTCATCCCGTGAATGAACATTTGGTTGAGCTTATGGTTATGATAGATGCGGCTAAACGTGCTTCCGCCAAGACGATCAACATTGTAATGCCATATTACGGTTATGCTCGTCAGGAACGAAAGGCTGCTCCTCGTGAGCCAATTTCCGCTAAGCTTGTCGCTGACATTTTGACGACTGTTGGTGCTGATCGCCTTATTACAGTAGATTTGCATGCGGATGCCATACAGGGCTTCTTCCAAATTCCAGTCGATCATCTGACAGCACTTGATTTGATTACTGCCTATTTAAAGGAACAAAACATAAGCAATCCTGTTGTCGTATCTCCTGATGCTGGACGTGCTTCGATGGCTGAGAAATTAGCGGACTACTTGGATTGTCCGTTCGCTATTATGATCAAGAACCGTCCTGCTCATAATCAGACTAAGATCACACATATTATCGGTAATGTAGAAGGCATGACACCTATTATTATCGAAGATTTAATCGATACTGGCGGTACAATCGTCAATGTCGTTGAAGCTCTTAACAAACGCGGTGCTAATGATGCTTATATATGTGCTACACATGGACTATTCTCAGCCAACGCACTAGAGCGTCTAGACCATCCTAATATCCGTCAGGTTGTTACAACAGACACCATTGCATTGAACGGTGATCACTCGGACAAGTTTGTTGTCCTTCCAATGGCTCATTTGCTGGCAACAGCTATTAATATTATTCATCATGGCGGATCGATTGATACGTTATTCAAACATTGTAATTAATCAACATTAATGAAAGAACAATCGCCTTGGCTGTTAGAGCCAAGGCGATTGTTTTGTTCTCTATCAGGTTATAGATCCGACTCACAATGACAAGTCAGCTCTGCCTTCCTGCAATTCCTTTTACTGAAGAACGACTTGATCGCCTTCCTTCAGTCCCTCAAGCACTTCGGTCTTCTCCGAAGTTTCTAGACCGATCTTAATATCTTTACGCTCATATTGGCCATTGCCTTTGTCCAGCATAACGTAATACAGATCCTGCTCCCGCATGATCGCAATGGTTGGGACAACAATTACATCCTCCTTGCGGCTTGTTTCAATATCTCCATTCAAGCTTAGACCAGCGATTAAGTATTCATTAGGCTCAAGGCTAATCACCACTTCAAATTGGGCTGCTTGATCAATGCTGTTCGTATCCGTCCCTGACTTCGCGAATTTAGAAACCTTAAGCACTTTGCCAGCCAGCTTTACGGTCTTGATCGCATTCATCTTTACTTCTACAGGCATGCCTTCCTTAATTCGGAAGACATCTGCTTCGCCAACAAGCGCAATTAGCTGCAGCTTGTTCAAATCTACGATTTTGCCAATATACTCATTATCACCAACAGCTTGCGGACGTTTGGTCGGATTGTCGTACAGGAAGATGCCTGATGCTGGAGAACGATATTGCGATTTCGACAGCATAGCTTTCTTCTGAGCAATACCTTCACGCTGAATACCATTCGTTACATCATTAAGCTCCTGCGTTAATCTCGCTACTTCCTTCTGAGCGAGTGCTTTCTTGCGATCCGTCTCATTCGTTTCTAACGGCAGGTCCGTCTCGTCAAGATCATTCAAGTACGCATTCAGTTCAGCTTCAAGCTCTGTTTTGCGAATTGCCGCTTCCTCTTGTGTAATCTCATTCTCCAGCCCCGTCTGATCAAGCTTGAAGAGTACCTCCCCCTTCTTGACCTGTTGACCGTCCTTAACGCTCCACTCCGTTACTTTCGAACCGTATGGCGCATAGACCATGGTCTCCTGCTCGTACAAGGACTTCCCTTTTACTTCAACCGTGTTCGTAATCGTCTCTTTCGTTACGGGGAACGTAATCGCTCCGCTATCCACCGTCGACACAGCAGGCTTGGTTGGATTCGACATCGTATACAAAACGACACTAATAGCGACTAGAATAAGTCCGATGATTACCCATTTTATTTTCTTCTTCATTATATATGCTCCTTTACAAATGAATCATCAGTCTCTGCGGATTGCGGTCAAAGCATCGGTGCGAGAAGCACTGATTGCTGGATAAATACCAGATAGAACACCTGTCATTACAGCGAATGCCATGCCAAGCGGTATGGTCGTCCACGGAATAAAGATGATAACTGCATCTTGCTCACCTGATATAGCAAGAATTAAGGCATTAATTCCCCACACGATCCAATAGGAGAACATAACCCCTAACAATCCGCCTAAAAAGCCTAGCAGTGCCGCCTCGACGATAAACATATTGCGAATCTGACCTAAATTCGCACCAAGCACCTTCATAATCCCAATCTGTCTGCGACGTTGATAGGTCGACATCGTCATTGCAACAACGATCGATATGGAAGCAATAATAAGGATGAATATGCCTCCACCGAGCGCAACGGCCTTAATGATGCCGAATTGCTGTGCCAATTGCTCTTTTTGATAGAGATTTGTTTGAGTAGTTAGGGTTAGTTTCTGGATTTGCTTCTCAACCTGTTCCACATATTGCTGATCGTCAACTTTAACGACCACCGAATTATATGTGCCAGCTTTCTGTTTTCCACGATTAAGTTTCAATTCTTGTGCTAGAAGCTCTGCTGTCTCCAAGGAAACATACGCTTTCTTGTCATACATGACCGAGTCATCACTTGCACCATCCTTCTTCTTCAAGACACCTGCAATGCGAAGAGGGGAACTTGCAGCCTGCTTGTCCTGTCCATATGCACTGAATTGTATTTGCTTCTGATACATCGCTGAAGGAACTTTATTCATATTCTTATATTGTTCCATCAAACTATCATCATATGGATTTCTATTCATTTGCTCAAGCAACTTATCCCGTACTTCTGGATCAACCAAACCAAGCGTCGATCCATAATTGAGAATGACCATCCCCGTAAGATCTGAAGGAGCACCTTGCATGAATTCATGTCCGAATGCAGTGAGTGCATTCAAATCTGTACCGATCACTTCAAGACTAGACTTGCGATTATCGCTGGTCGTCATCTCCATGTAATCAAGCATCTGATAGGGAGCAACAGCCTTAACATGAGGAATATTTCTTATAACGGAGAGCTTCTGCTCAGTGAGCATACCTCTTTCCAATATACTATCATCAATCGCATCACCTGCGCCTCTGACGCCCTCATTAGCGGTAACTGTTATTTCATCCATTTTGAAAAAACTGTTCATTTGGTCCTCGATATACGTCTGAGCGGAAGTGCCTAAGCTCATTGCTACAATAATGGCTGCACACCCTATTGAAATCCCTGCAGCACAAAGCCCAGTAACCACCTTACGTCGTTTCACTTGATCCCAAGACAGCCGTGTGATGTCACGAATTCTCACTTCGCTTTCCCTCCCGTGATCAAGACTCCATCAGTCGCTTCCTTCTCATGCTCCTGCTCTGTTACTAAATAACCGTCACGCAGTGTAATAATATGTTGAGTATGTACGGCAACCTCGCGTTCATGCGTTACAATAATGAAGGTAGTCTTCATCGATTGGTTCAGCCTTTTAAGAATGGCGATAATTTCCTCTTCTGTTTTTGTATCCAGGTTCCCGGTAGGCTCGTCAGCAAAAATAACCGACGGCTCCGTGATTAGTGAACGTGCGATACTAACGCGCTGCTGTTGTCCCCCAGACAGCTGAGAGGGGAACATCTCCGCCTTATCTGGAATACCGACCTGCTCCAACAAAGCAAGCGCCTTTTTCTTGCGTATAGACGGAGTAACAGATTGAAACACGAGCGGCAGCTCAACGTTCTCACGAACGGTCAGGTTGGCGATCAACTCGTAAGCCTGAAAGATAAATCCGATATGAGTACGCCTGAATTCAGCGAGCTTGTTCTCGTTCATCAAGGCGATATTATGATCCGCAATAAAAATACGACCTTCCGTTGGCTTCATTAAGCCTGCCATTAAATTAAGCAACGTAGACTTGCCTGAACCCGAACTTCCGAGCAAGGCTACCATTTCGCCTTTCTTTACGGAAAAATCAATATGATGCAATACAGGCGTCGTCTCTGTCCCATTCTTAAAAGCATGTGATAAGCCTTCCACGCGTAACATGCAGATGCTCCTTTCTCTATTAAGTTTTAAGTGATCTTATCCATATTAAAGAAATTAATAGTTTATAGCAATGTTTTCCGGAAAAACTCATAATAATGTCATCATTATTACTATAATATAGGTTTCGTCCATACACCAATCGATTTCCCTTGCTTGAACCTTACAAAATTGTCACCTTTCTATTTGTAAAATATTACAGGTCTACAAGACAAGCAGAAACGGCTTCGCCGTCCTTAGGAGGCGAAGCATCGTTTCGCGGTGAAATAGAAGCGTATTTATTAAGCAAAACATATAAATTATTATATTTAAAAAAAAGGAATGCTCCTAAGGTTGAATAAACCTGATAGAAACATCCCTCTTGTATCTTATTGCTTTTGCCTGGATATAAAAAACAACGTGAACCAAATCATCACAAAACCGATCAGTTGAGGCGTAGTAATAATCTGTCCGAATGCCAGCCAGTTAAGCAGCACGCCCATCATCGGGAAGCTGAGCTCTGCAAGCGTCGCATAGGAAGCTTTGATTCTGCTTAATCCCTTATAATAGAGCAGTAAACTAAGAAATCCCGGCAATAACGCTTGTAACAATAAGTTAACTAGTACGGCTGCTGTATCTCCTGCACCGTCTGGAATTTTCCATATTGCACCTTCTGACAGTGTAATAACGAAGAGCAGCGGCAGAGCTAATATGAATCGCAGCGAAGTTACGGTCTCATATTTCATCGTGCCTAGCAGATAGCGGCCCATTACTGTCGATCCACCCCATAATGCTGCAGCTCCAAGCGACAGCAGACTGCCGAGTTGAATAAAATCATTCAAATGCCCGATAGGCAAGGTAAAGCCGAAAGTCAACAAGTAAGTACCGATTAAAGCGATAACCAACAATGGTCCAATATTTTTCGGCAGAATTTCCTTTAACATGAATCTCGCTAATAGGATAGCGAACAATGGCTGCAGCTTCTGCAACAGCAGTACAGTGTTCGGATTCCCATGAGCCAGACCAAGCGTGAACAATATCGTAGCTATTGCCGATCCTCCCCAGGAGACAAACAATAAAGCACCGATTTGACGTAGACGTACACCCTTTAAATCTGCTCGATATTTCCATAAGACAGGTGCAGCAATAAAGAACAGAATGACATGCTCTAACAATACAATTTGTGTCGATGTCAGTGATTTCAGCAAGATAATGCGGAACAGCGGGTCAACACCCCATAATGCCGCTCCAATGACTACAAACCAAAATTCGATTCGGATGGGCTTAGCTGTTCTGCTAAGCGGTTGTGCCGAAACGTTATTCATAAGTAAGACTCCCTTTTGAATACAGGACAGAGGCAATTTTCCAATACGAAGTAGACGGCTTTACCATCCTTTGATGGCAACAGACGTTTAGTGTTGAAAAAAGCCCCGATCCGCGTATAAATGCGAATCGGGGCTAACCAAATAAACCTACAGCAGCTATAAATAGACATAGCTCCCGTATGATTAAATGATGATCTTCTTCCATCCGGACTATACCGTCGGCCTTGGAGTTGCACCAAGTCAGTCCCATACCGTTGTCAGCACTGGGAGTCGCGGGCTTTGTTCTAGATGAACGTTTACCGCCGGTCAGGAGTTTCACCCTGCCCCGAAGATCCTTATTCCGTTTTTTTAATTGATTTTTTGAGTATATACCGTTTTATCCGAGTTGTCTAGTAGGAATTGACATTAATTAGCAAGCACTACTGTTCCATCTAATCCTTTTGTATTTTCGCAGGATTATTAATTTTATAGGGTACAGGATGTCTAGTCAGTTTCTTAGCTACGATTTTCCCGTCGAATTGAATGACGTCCCCGACTTCCAGTTCCAGCTTTTTAAGTGTCGCACTATGACTTGACCAAGCTGCACCAATCTCAACGATTTCAGACTCTATTATCGCAACCTCTTCATAGATAATGACTTCGTCGTCTTCATCGGAGAAATGGTTAGGAACGGTCGTAAATTCTTTAACTATAGCTTTCATTTTAACTTTGCCTTCAGGCAGCTCCAGCTTAGGTGCTTTTTCTTTCTTTGCTTTCGCCTTCGGCTGTTCGGACTTCGGCTTATTATCAGCATTGGCTGCCTTCACTGCCTTCGGTTCTTTTACCTGAATCTCTTCAGCATCTTCTGATGCCGCATCAGCTGCTGCAAGCGGCTGTTCCTCTAGTGCAGATATCTTCTGCCCATAATTCGCGGCCTGCATCTCCTTGAGGAATGAAGGGTGAATACAATGTTTATTTTGGTTATCGAATTGAATGACAGCAGTCATTTGATCCACATAACCAACTATGCTGCAAGCTAGGCTCATCCCATTCCTTTTATAGAAAAAGGCTTTGGACTTCGTTGCTTTCTCAGAGAGAAGACTCCATTCTCTACATTTGTCTATTAGTTCGTCTTCATTCTCGAAGTCCGTATACGTGTCAGGCTCAATAATGAATGCATGTACCATATTGCCACCGCCTTTCTATAGATACAGTCCTATTCTATCATCTATTTGACTTTTTTATAGGACTGACTTCTTTTTATTAAGCTCTCGTCTGACGACTGGCGCCACTTCAGCGGCTAATAGCTCAATTGCGGAAGAAATCTTCGACATCGGCATACCGCCTATATCCATTTGTATCATAAAGCGGTTATGGCCAAACAGTTCATGCTGAGCTAATATTTTCTCCGTTATTTGCTGTGGACTGCCTACAGCGAGAGCTGTACTTGGATGAGCTAACTGCTCGAATTGCTCTCGTGAAAGCTTATTGCCATGCTGTCCACCGCCCATGAACTGCGAATAATAATTCGCATAATAAGGATAAAATTCGTCCATCGCTTGCTGGGAGGTTTGAGCCAGATAGCCATGACTCGTAATCGCTACTTTCCTATTCTGATGTCCCGCTTGAATAGCCGACGATTTATAAACGTCAACAAGATGCTTGAAGCGTTCTGGAGCTCCTCCAAGCAAGGCTAAAGCCATCCCTGTTCCCAATTGACCAGCAAGAGCAGCACTCTCGGGCGTGCCGCCAACTCCGACCCATAGAGGCAATTCTGGTTGAATCGGGCGAGGCGCGATTTCTGCTTCATTTAATGAAGAACGAAGCTTGCCGCTCCATGTCACGATTTCGTTCTCGTTAAGCTGCAGCAATAAATTCATCTTCTCTAGAAATAATTCCTTATAGTCATCCAATTCATAACCAAAGAGTGGAAAAGACTCCGTATACGCTCCTCTACCCGCTATGATTTCCGCACGTCCGTCGGATAACAAGTCTAAAGTAGAGAAATCTTCAAAAACTCTTACTGGATCTGCTGTTCCAAGCACTGTCGTAGCGCTAGTTAATCGGATTCGGCTAGTAGCTTGCGCAATAGCAGCTAATAACACAGGAGGAGAAGATACAGCAAAGTCCAATCGATGATGCTCTCCTACGCCAAAAATATCAATACCAGCTTCATCTGCGATTTTCGCTGCATTTATAATTTCCTTAATTCTCTGGCTGGCACTTACAGACATTCCGGTCACAGGATCAGCACTAAGATCACCTAATGTATATATGCCAAATTCAAATTGATCTTCTTGTTCGTTACTTGTATGACTGCTCAACTGTCGTTCCTCCTTAACAAACACTCAATCCTATATTCTGCCCGAGATAAGGGCGAAACAAAACATAACAAGATGAAAGTAAGTTACTTATAGTAAGTAATACTACCTAATTCATTTCATTACGTCAAGTAAATGTTAAGCTTACTGCTGCATGCAATGAATCAGGCAGAATGATTGCATTATCATTTCATCATAAAAATAGGTTATAATAAACTATCTTATTAACGGTCTGAATGATCAATGAAAGGAAGCGTTCAGGTGGACAAACGCACGCATCCTGTACCGACAACCAAAAGGTTAATCTACGACCTCGTATCTAACAAAGAAATGGTGTCCAAAGCAGAGCTATTATCTAATCTCCATTCCATCAGCAGTACTACCTTATCCCGCTTATTAGATGAAATGACCAGCGAAGGATTATTACTTGTATCCGGTCTAGGTGCATCAAGCGGCGGCAGAAAACCACTTCAATATCAGATCAATCCGGACTATGGATACATATTCGGTTTAGAAATTTCTCGCATGTATTCGACACTCGCTCTATTCGACATGCAAATGAATGTCAAATCCATTACGAGATGGCGAATGGATGAGGCAATGGCTCCAGAACCATTCATTCAACATGTACAAATTAATATTAAAGCCTTTTTAAGCGATCATCGGATTTCCACTGATCAAATTATTGGCATAGGAATCGGTTCCGTAGGCCCTCTCGACAGAGCAAATGGCATCATATTAAAGCCCCTTCACTTCTTGGCTAACGGCTGGTTAAACGTACCGATCTGTCAGCTGATAGAAGAGAGAACCGGATTCAAAGCCCGCTTGGATAATGGAGCGAACATGGCGCTTCTTGGCGAGCATTGGGCTTTGCGAGACAATGATGCTCAGCATCTTTTATACATACATGCGGGTGCCGGTCTTCGTTCCGCTCTCATGTCACATGGCGTAATCGTACACGGCTCCAATGATATGGAAGGCGCTATTGGACAGATGATTATCCAAATGGACGGTCCAAGACTTCTGGATTATGGCAACTACGGTGCACTTGAAGCCTTCGCCTCTGTTCAAGCACTTGAGAAAACGGCTAGAGCACATGCCAAAGCAGGCAGGCATCACCTGCTCGATATGTATAAGGTTACTCCGGAGCAATTGAATTACGAGCTGGTTGCCAGAGCCATGACCGATGGTGATCCATATGCCACCGAGCTATTCAGGCAATCAGCCACCTGCTTAGGTATTGGACTCTCCAATATGATAAATATGTTTCATCCCGAAGTCGTTATAGTCGGCGGTGTCTTGATCAATTCAGCGGATATGTTCTTCCAGACAACAACCGAGATCGCTCGCAACAACACCTTCTATTATCCTGACTACGAGCCGATATTCACCAAAGGGAATCTGAAGGAAGATGCCATCGTTACGGGGACAGCGATTATGATTCGCAATGCCTTCACTTTGTAACCTATGATAGTTAATAACTAGAGGGAATACTCTTCCAACAAAAGAGTGTTTCTTCTTTTTTTTATATTCATCAACCGTTGATATGCTCTAGTTAAAGTCCCTAAATATGTTATGATCTAAACAAGTTTATTTGGAGGCGATCAATAATGACAACTAATCTAAACGGACCAATTCTAGAAGGATAGCGCCTATCGGTCCAGAAACTGCGTGTTTCCTTCAATAATGAGGGTAAGACAATTATGTCAAAATATCAATTAACAGCAATGGTTTACAATTCCAAGGAACAAATCGAGGCCATCCTCTCGCTTGAGCGACAGTGCAAACAATATGAACAAATTAGTATAAGTGCAAACATCGAGCATCTCACCATGGAAGATGGGGATCACGCCTTACTCTGTTACCATGACGAAAAGTTGATTGCTCTTCTCAGTTGGTATACTGCTGATGGTATACAAGCTAATATTAGCGGGATGGTAGACCCTGATTATCGTCGCCAAGGCGTATTTCGCAGCTTGCTGCAACGCGCTAAAGAAGATATGAAGCCACTAGAGCTGCAAACTCTCTGCTGCCGAATACCGGCAGGGTCCCAGTCTGGATTCGGCTTTGTTCAATCTTTAGAGGCAAGCTTTAATCGATCAGAATACGCAATGAGACTTGGTCATTTTATATCCAATGAGCCTCGTCATTCTAATTTACGCCTGCGTCTTCATGAACCCCAGGACTTTGAGTTCATGGTCCATTGTCAATCACAGGCTTTTGGCGAACCAGAGTCCTGGTCACGAGAATATCTTAATCAGACTAATCAGCCCAGCCGTAGTTCTTATATTGCAATGCTGGATGATAAGAATGTCGGACTTATTCGAATCAATCACATTGATCAAACGACGACATTTATTCATGACTTTTGTATTCTGCCGTCCTTTCAAGGGAAAGGAATCGGTCAGGACGTCCTATCGGAAGCGGTTGGGATCTTGATGGAAGAACAATATTCTCACATCCGTCTAAGCGTCGTCACTGAAAATGAAATTGCTCTAAATCTATACCTCCGGGTTGGGTTTGAAGTAACTGCCGAGAACCAATATTATGTTAGCAGCCTGTAAATGTCCTCTGTATATAGGGTAAAAGAAATAGCAGTACAGGGGACTATTCCTGTACTGCTATTTCTCATAGAGTTCATTCGCTTACGCAGTTTACCTCTGCGAACAATTACCTTATATGCTGCAGGCATGTCTTCGGGGTACGGCCTACAATTAACCGCCCTTCACTTACATACCCTTCTTCACTGTTCTTCAGCTCCGTAATTAACCGTTCCCGCCATAGTTCAATGCGAGCCTGATAGGCTGGATTCGCTATCCCATTGACGAGCTCCTGCGGATCTTGAACCAAATCAAAGTATTGCTCTTCACCTGTCTGTGAATACCAAATATACTTCTCGCAGCCATCCGTCACATAGTGATTGGACATCATCTCATAAGTATGTTCGCCGTGAATGTAATCTCGCCATACTTGCTGTTCACCTCTGCATAGAGGCAACAAGCTATTTCCGTCTACTGTGTCCGGTACAGCTACACCTGCTGCGTCAAGCAACGTGGGCATGATATCACGTAATTCGGTTATATGCGACAGTTCCAGTCCATGCTTAAGATTCAGCTGACCACCAGGATCTGAGACGATCAGCGGTACATTCGCGCTTCCCTCATAAGGCAAAGCTTTACGGAATAAATGATGATCACCAAGCAGTTCACCATGATCGGATGTAAATACAATAACGGTGTTATTCAGCTCACCATACTCCTCCAAATTCTGCATGAACCTTCCGATCTGATCATCAAGATGAGTAATTAAGGCATAATAGGCTGCTCTTGCACGCTTCAATCGACGGTCAGGCACTTGACCAGATTTGGTAATAGGGTTTAAGCCTTCTTTGTCCCGATCATCATGCTGAGCCCAATCTCCGACAACAGGATCTGGGAAATCAAGATCCTTATACATATCGAAATAGGCTTGCGGCGGATCGAATGGCGGATGCGGCCTTACGAAAGACATCCATAAAAAGAATGGCTTCCGCGGATCTCTGCGACGAAGGAAATCGATTGATTGTGTCACAACCCAATTGGTCGGATGCAGCGCTTCTGCCAAATGCCATGGTCTTGCTACCGTTGATGCGTTGCAATCGAGCCCAAGATCAGTGAGATCCACTCCGGAGCCAGCACGTTCCCGCAACCATGGCAGGTAATCATCACATTGATCAAAGGATTCTGCTACTGAATTGGTTTGCTTAAAACGATTATGATGCAAATAGCCATCATGAAGCACTACATTGTGGAAGCCCATTAGATTCCGTGTTGGAGCCACATGCATTTTACCAATACATTGCGTATGATAGCCTGCATTAGCCAACTCTCCAGGAAGCGTATGCTCATAATCCCAAGGTATCTTCTCTTCATAACCAACTCGTCCATGCGAGCGCTGGCTCATCCCGGTAAAGATGGCAGCACGAGCTGGTACACAGGTCGGAGTTGCAGAATACGCATTGTGAAACAGGACACCCTTCCGTGCCAACTGATCCATATTCGGCGTCTCAACAGCGGGATGACCTAGAATACTAAGACAATCACCTCGCATCTGATCCACGGTAATAAACAAAATATTAGGACGTTTACTCACGACTATTCCTCCCCTGAATGGATGAATTGTAATCTTCTTCTAATCTTTCGGAATACTTGATAGAAAGCCGCCCATATCTCATCCCGTTCAGACCTTTCAGTTATCTATGAAGTTCATAACGGTTCAACTTACTTATTGCATGAATTTGTTCTCTTACTTCAGATAGATCCAGCTCTAATGAACTCGCCTTACTATTATGCAACAGCTGTTCCACTGAGCTTGCCCCAGGTATTGCAACAGCAACCGCAGGATGAGACAGCGAAAAGCGTATAGCTAACTGCGATAATTGTTCAGAATCCTTCACAAGTCGTTGTAATTGTTCATGAAGCTCAAGCAGCTCATTAGAGTTGTAATCCAAATAACCTTTAACCGCCTTACTCTGTCCCTTATCTGTTAATATTCCTTTCGCTATCGGTCCCCTTGCAATGAGACTAATCTCATTCTCTGCAAGCGATGATAGGACAGCTTCTTCCGGACGTCTATCCAGAATACTGTATTGACTCATTACACTAACGATATTCGAGCGGTCTATGTATTCACGTATAACATTCGGACGGATGGAAGAAATTCCATAATAACGAATGTATCCTTCTTGTTTAAGCTCTTCAAACGCTTCAATCGTCTCATCAATCGGATCATCCAATGTGCCGCCGTGCAGCTGATACAAGTCAATATAATCTGTTTGAAGACGCTTCAAGCTTTCTTTGACAGCGGATTTAATATACGCTTTGGAAGGATCCCATGTCCAGCCTTCTTTACCCGATTCCCATCGATTGCCAACCTTTGTGGAAATAATAACATCCGATCTCCTGCCTTTGATCGCCTCACCGACAAGGGTTTCATTACCTCCTTCATCATATAAATCAGCGGTATCCAAGAAATTAATCCCTTGATCGAGAGCTTCATGCAGCAAAGGAATCGCTTTTGTTCTATCTCTTCCTAATGACATACAACCTAGTCCTATTTCACTTACGAGAAGTTCAGAAGTTCCTAATCGATTATGTTTCACACATGCCATCTCCAATCTGATTATTAAGTATTGTCATTATAACACTCCGAATATAGACAATCGCACATTTATTCGGAATGCCCAAACGATTTTGGCTAATATCCATATGCTACTGTACCTAATGAAAAGGAGTTGAATGTGAATGGGTGGTTATGTTGGTAACACTGGAGTAGGTCCTGGATATGGCGGTTGTGGAAATGTAGGCGGTGCTTTCTCTAATGTTGGTATCATTCTTGTTCTCTTTATTCTTCTTGTAATTATTGCTTGCTCCTGCATGTTCTAGTGACGGCTTCAACTCCTGCTGGAATGAATGAGTAGCATACAGAAAATCAATGATACGAACAACCGCTGGTCGCAGCCACGACCAGCGGGGTAACTTAAGCAGCTTAAGCAATTTTAGCAAACACCTTAAGCATCTACATAAGCCTCAATAGGCAAAAAAAAGAACGCTGAAGCAGCGCTCTTATTGTTAACCGTATGAACCTGATAGCTCTTATTTCCATTTTTTCGACGAAATATGAACTTATAATTTGATCAGTTCTTTTTTCCAAAAATCGATGACCGTATGATCAGATAATTCCATGGAAGACCAGGATACCTTATATTTCAACCCGTATTTCTCCATCATATTAATCGTTTCATCCACTTCTGAATTTTTTACTCTTAGCTCCATCGATAAAGAGTTTTTAATGATATAGGCTAACTCATTAATTTGTTCAGCATCAAATTCTGTATTTTGCAATTGGTTAACCTCCCTTCGTGTAGATCATCATCCTGTCATGGTAGTCCAATGTTTGCTTCAATCTGACTTTCTTATCTTTTGGCTAATCTGTTAAGATTTTACCCTATCATCAGAAATATATTCGCCTTTTACTTAAGCGTAGATCGATAATGATACCCATGAAGGGGAGTTAAGGTTAAGAAAGTACTCAATGAGCCCCGATCATAACGAAGAGACAACCAGGTTTCATTAACCATGGTTGTCTCTTCGTTTACCAGTCATTAATCTTCACGGAAGTCCTCAACGATAACTTCCAAATTACCTGTGACGGGGTCCATAACAAATCCATGTACCGGAATTGTTTTGGGGAACAACGGATGCTTACGAATCATTCTCACACTATGCATAACGCCTTCTTCTGCGCTGCCAAAACCTCGCAAAAACTTATCCATCCGAATCCCGGCATTTTCAAGCGTCTCAATCGCTAATGGATCGATACCATATTCGGTGAACTTGTTCACCATCCCTTTCGTATCTAGATCGGTCATCCCGCAGCCATGATGCCCAACGACAAGCACTTCACGTGCGCCTAACTCATAAACGGCCACTAGAATGCTGCGCATTGCACTGCCAAACGGCTGAGTCAGAATCGCGCCTGCATTTTTAATAAACTTCGCATCACCATTTTTTAACCCAAGTGCTTTTGGAAGCAATTCGATGAGTCTAGTATCCATGCAGGTGAGAACAGCTATCTTTTTATCAGGGAATTTATCGGTTAAATAAGCTTCGTACTGCTTTTCTTCAACAAAAGTTCGGTTGAACTTCAATAGATCTGGGACAATGGACATATGAATAACCTCCTAGCAGATACAATTCCTATTATCTATTATTCATAGATTTTGTTTAGGAGTCAAATTCTCTAGTTAGAAGTTAGTTCTATGGTAGTTGTCCAAAGCATTATTGTAAGATTGAACGAGCTCTTCAATGGCTTCATCGACCGTTAAATAACCTTCACAGAATCGTAAAATGATAGCCTTCACTACGTTATCTATTTCTCTGTTTACTAGATCGAACGGCTCTTGCGCATTGGGACTAGAAGCCTTCATCTGATCCAAGGCAACTTTATACTGTGGATTAGCTTCATAAAATTCCTTCATGACCTCTAGGTTCTCACTCTGGACATTCACTGGCAAATAACCTGTTGCCGCAGCAAGCTCAGCTTGCACTTCCGCTGAAGTGACATATTCGATAAAGCTCCAAGCAGCAGTCAGCTTATTATGATCCCCGCGATTAAACATAATTAGTGAACTGCCGCCAATGCTGGCACCGCTTGTATCCGTAGAATTCACCTTAGGGATATAGGCTGTATTCCATTCAAATGAATCGCCAACAAGGCTTTTAATTGTATCCATTCTAGAAGATGGCATCATCGCCATTGCACTTTCACCTGAAGTGAATTCTTCATTTATATTATCTTCGACAAATTTGTAATTGCCTGTTTTCACCCAATCGTCCAGCTTTGTTAAAAAATTTCTTAGGGTGCCATCTTCACCGAAAGTCACCTTTGTCATTGGTGCAATACGTCCACCTTGATAGTCACCCATATAGCTATCATTGAACTGGCTTACGATAAAGTTGGTAAGCTGATATCTCGTAGTCTGCATAGTAAGACCATATTGTCTTACTGAGCTGCCTTCTTTGACAACAAGTGCTCTAAGGTAAGTTGTCATCTCATCCATCGTTGCCGGAGGTCTATCGAATCCAACCTCCTTTAATCGGTCTACATTATAGTAGAGCATCAAAGTAGAATGAATAATAGGCACGCCGATCAATTGATCCTGATAGGTTGCTGCTTCTAGCATATTGGGATAGAAATTTTTTTTCGAAATAAGCGATTTTTTATCTTTAATAAAGCTTTCTGCTCTAACTGTTACTTTAAGATTCATTATGGCAGGAATGTCAGACACCGTGATCGTACTAATATCTGGCATGTTATCGTAATCATTATCTTTAACGGCAGTTTTAATTTGGCCGATCGTATCATTGTCTTGATACACTTGAGTAACCTTAATACCATTTTCTTTGCCGACAGATTGATTGTAGTTACTAATCATTGCATTAAATGCTTCACCAACAGTACCTGTCATGGAGTGCCAAAATACTAATTCTGTTGGTTCTAGCGGTTTCAAAAGAGAAGGACGGTATTCCTCTGCCATTCCGTCTTCTGTTTTTATCCCTGATTTCGCACAAGCACTGCATACTAAAAGTACACTGCATAACACTAGAGCAAGGATGGTTCTACTTGTCATTCATTTCACTCCATTTTCATCTATTATTTCCTATTTGTTATATGCCTCAGAGAAAATCTTCCTCATGGTAGTTCATACAAGGATAGCAAACAAATGATGAGTAGATACACTAATGGGTATTAAACGTTTACCCATTAGTGTATCATTTGTAAAATAACTTGTAAATCCTGTCATCCTAAAATAAACACTGTATTTCATACCAAAAAGAGGGCTTTCGCCCTCTAATAGAAAAGTTTTATTTATTTATCTTTGCTGTTTTTTAATAATAATGCATGAAGGATTTGCGTGGCGATTGGATGTGCTCCATAGTTGGCTTTCAGCTTCCAAGTCGTTAACGTTAGACTTCCTTGTGCACTTCTCTGTACAAGAAGCGATCCGCCGGCTTGTCCAATCCATCCCTGGAAGTAGCCCGAAATAATTTCGCTCGTTTCCGTAATGTTCTCATTGCCGAACATATAGACAACACGACCAATTGTACCGCCTAGTTTATTATAATTGCTGAATGGAATAATATAATCTGGGTACAGTCCTTCCATCTCCCAGCCCATCTCATGCTGAAGCGGAATCTCGCCAAAGAAGGCAGGATCAACATAATTAAAGGAAGACGTCCTATCCCAGCTTTCTCCTTCCACTAATTCACGGAAAGTGAAATGCCCTTTATCGGTGAGATGGTCTCCTTCCTCAGCCAGGAACACGGGTTATACGCCGGCAGGCGAGCCAATAATCGTATCAGAATTCGGTGTATGGGGATTGCCAAGCGTTCAGAAACTGTTAGAGTACTACAACTGGATAGAGTCTTTGGTGATTTGGAGAATCTTTCTCTTTATTCGCAGCCTGTCAGCTACAGGCGCTCGCTCTTGCATTTACAGCTCACTATAATCAATTTCCAAAAACCGTTCGACTTCCTTCTCCCAGCGCTGCTCCACGAACTCTACATGCAGTGCATGAACATTGTAGGCCTCATAATCTGCCTCATGATCAAAAACCATAGAAAATCCAAAATCATAATTATTTTTAGCACTAATTTGCCTAAACACTTGAAAATCCTTTACTGACGGAATAGCACTAAGAATCGCTTTGCCATCTTGAAGAAACCGGAGTTCTTCAGCAGAGCCCTTATCATGCTTCAAGGTAAAAATAACGGAATGGATAATGGATACTTGCGACAAATTCATTCACTCCTTCATATGTAAAATGCTATCTATTAGGATTTCTACTCGACCCTTCGAATCCCTTGTTTTGATCGTTATTATAAGCTTTTCGTCGTTTCATTCAAGCTTACCGAAGACACGTCGACACGTTCGATTGATTCGCCAATTTCTTCTACGATTCGGACGAGTTGCATATTTTCATTCTCATAAGCTTCCAGAACGAGCTATTGCTCGAAATTCAAATTTTCACCATAAATCTTGATTTTTTTTATAAATATATGCCTTCATCAACTCCAGTACTAATTTTAACAACAGAAATACATGAATTATGGTAAAAAAACCATAAAACACTCCTTTACTGAAGAGGGATGTTTGACAGAAAATTAATCTAAACTGATAATGTTATCAACTATTCTTGCGTTGTGAACACTTTGAAGGAAGGATGTCAGGTTATGAACATATTAATTATTGAAGATGATCCAAGTATTCAGATGCTGCTAAAACTAAGCCTTGAGGTCGAAGGCTATCACCCGAAGGTAGTTGGTTCAGCCGCAGAAGGTTTGCAATGGCTAGAAGCCGGCGAGACCGATTTGATCCTGCTCGATATCATGCTGCCTGATCATTCAGGATTTGAAATTCTTCAAATGTTACAGCATCATCACAAGCTGATTCCAGTCATCGTCCTAACCGCTAAAAATGCGATGAATGATAAAATATTAGGTTTCCAGCTCGGGGCAGATGACTACTTAACGAAACCATTTGAGACACGAGAATTAATTGAACGAATCAAAGCAGTCATGCGTCGTATGAAAGCGGTTACTCCGACTGAGACCATTCATATTGGTTGTATTGAGATTGACCAGAGAGAACGCTCCCTGAAAGTAAATGGAAAGCCAATCAAGACGACAAGTAAAGAATTCGATTTTATGTGGCTGCTGTGCACCAATCCGAAGAAAGTATTTACCCGTGAGCAGTTGCTCGATCAGGTATGGGGCTACGATTATTACGGACAAACACGTTCCGTTGATATGACGGTTAATCGCTTGAGAGAAAAGATGAAGCCACATGAACATCTTGTTACAACTGTGCATGGTACGGGCTATAAGCTGGAGGTATAACCAATGGGACTGCGCAGTAAAATGTTTCTCCAGCATACTCTAACCATTACGATGCTGCTGACGGCGATGTACTTTATCGTAAACTACACGCTGAGCAAAAGTATGATTGAACGTGATACTCAAACCTTAAGCCAGTACTCTGCGCTGCACCGAATAGAGGCTCTTAAGCTTGTTGATGACAAGAAGATCACAATCGAGCAATTATTCACGGGGATCTATGCTCCCTTTATCGCATCGCATCTGGCCTCGAACAGTAATTTCCAAGTGCAATTATTTGCGCCTGATGAAACGATTGTCGGCAGCAGCGATAAGGAAAACTTGCTCAAACGTAATGATATAACAACAGCTCTGACAGGAATAACCACAACGATGATTACGGAAGGAACTGGAACGAAGTACTTAATCTATTCCGCGCCGTTTCTTTATAAAGGCAAGATCGTTGGCGGATTTCGCTATTTATTAGATCTCAATCAACATGAACAAACCCTTGACCAAATGCGTATTTGGTTTATTGGTGTTGCATGCGGATGTTTGCTGGTCGCCATGCTTGCTAGTTATTCCTTCTCCTTCATACTGATGAAGCCGTTGCATGCGCTGCAAAGGGCATTAAAGCGTGTGTCCATCGGCGACTTCAGTCAGAAAATCGTAATCAATAGCAAAGATGAAGTCGGCGAACTAACGAAAGACTTTAATCATATGTCAGATGCTCTGCAGCATCACATTGCGATGCTTCATCAGGAGCAAGGCAAGCAGAAAGCCTTTTATGATAACATGACGCATGAATTAAAAACCCCTCTTACCTCCATCATCGGTTTCTCGGACCTTATAGCCAAGCAGAATCAAGTGGTCGATATCCGAACCAGCAATCAATACATTCGAAGAGAGAGCACCCGGCTTCTGAACATGGTCGAGGATCTGCTGCAATCGTCACTCAACGAGAATGAGGCATGGAGCATCAAGCCAGAGCATGTTGACCTAGCTGTTGTCACCATGGATAGTTTGCAAATTCTTGATCCAACTATACAAAAGTCATCGATCACAACAACAGTGATAGGCGAATCTTGTTACGTTTATCTCGATCCGCTGCGTATGCAGCAGGTGCTGTTTAATGTAATCGACAATGCAATTAAACATAGTGAATGCACGCATATCCTTATTGAGCTCAAGGAAACCGAGCAGCATGGAATGATCTCAATTAAAGATAACGGAAAAGGGATCTCTGCTGAGGAACAAGCTGCCTTATTTTTACCTTCTGATCAGAAGTACCCTCGGACAATTTCTGAACATTCCCATGGGCTTGGACTGCCCCTCGTGAAACAATTGATGGAGCTTCAAGGAGGCCATATTATTGTCGTCAGTACGGAAGGTCAAGGTACTGAAGTGAAGCTGATGTTTAATAAATTTTTCACCATGTAAGCGCTGTTACAAAACTGATACAAATTTACGATTTTTCTGATATATACGGAGGTTAAAGTAAATGCCAGAGGATAAGAAAGGGCTTTCATGGTTTCGTCTCATATTGCTGCAGGCTAGCATTGGTTGTCTACTGATCGTCATTTGTGCGAATGCTTTCCGCATCCCACTTGATGAGGTGCATATCGTTTCTCCTCAGCAGGATTCCTTGGATCGATTCGCAGGTGTACCCATGCGTATGGAAGTGATGTACCCGGGTTTAGGCACCACAACGATCGATGATCCAAAGGAATTACTGAAATTAAAGGCTTCCTTCTCTGAACTATTATCTACAGGTAAGCAGCAAGCACAGTCGCGGCCCCCTCGGTTGCTGCTGTCTGGTGCTATCGCCTATCTGGATCAGGAAGACATTCCTTTCCGTGTGGAAACGAATGCATTCCAGTTCGGTGAAGATAGAGTCGATTCGCTGAATGTAAGCGCCGATATCCGCAAGCTGCAAAGCTTGCTTATTGACAAGGTGCTTACGACAGCGATGATCGGATCTGCAGTCGAGAATACGAGAAATGATGTATTTTCTTTAGAAAAAGGGGTGCTGACTCCCCTTTCTCTAAAGGAAAGGAAAGCACTCATCGCACAAATGAAATCGGCGTCCCGGGTTATTGATTTCAGTCATCTAGAAGATTTAGCGCATCAGCCCGATGCCCACTTCGTCGTACAGCTGTCTGATGATAAGAGCGTACCGAATCATTGGCTTCACTTGGATCGGTATAACAGCGCTTACATTATTGTGTATGACTTATTGGATGAGACGAATCATCGAGCCTACTTCAAAATCGAATCCTCATAAAACATTTATGAAGGGTGGTTGTACCGTATGGCTAGAAGAAAGAATAACAAGTCGATTATCATTTTATCTGTCGTTGTCATCGTGCTAGTAGCTGGATTCTTTGTGTATAAGAGCGGATTGTTTGGCGGTAAAGAGAAAGAGAAGATTACCGTATATTCCATTTTCCAAGAAGAAGAAGCTCGTAAAATTCTGGATAAGTTTAAAGAAGAAACAGGAATCGATTACGACATATTACGCTTGCCGAGCGGTGAAGCCGTATCTCGGGTACAAAATGAAGTCGGTAACCCGCAAGCTGATTTCCTAATGGGCGGCCCTGCAGATTCCCATGAAATTTTGAAAAAAGCATCTGCACTAGAATCTTATATTTCTCCTAATGCTTCTGATATCCCAGACAATATGAAGGATAAAGATGGATTTTGGACAGGGTTTTATATGAATCCAATTGCAATTGGAATTAACGAGGAGCGTTGGAAAGAGAAGTACGGCAACGATCCTTACCCTGAGACATTTAAGGATCTGCTTGACCCGAAATTCAAAGGTGAGATCGGCATGTCTGACCCAG
Source organism: Pristimantibacillus sp. (assembly GCA_048976605.1). Lineage (GTDB taxonomy): Bacteria > Bacillota > Bacilli > Paenibacillales > Paenibacillaceae > Pristimantibacillus. Next base: position 485,208 of record JBHGUX010000038.1, read on the forward strand.
CAACCTCAGGTACTGCCTATACAGCTGTTGCATCCCTTGCTCAAGTATGGGGCGATGAAGAAATGCTGAACTACATGAAAGAACTGCTTCCTAACTTGAAGGAAAGACCAAAATCCGGTATTGAGCCGATTCAAAAAGCAGCAAATGGTGAATATACGATCGGTGTTACCTTCCTTGGCGACCAGTTGAAGATCAAGTTCAAAGGAAATCCAATTGTAAGCATTGTGCCGGAAGCGGCTGGCTATGAGATTGGTGCTCTATCGATCGTGAAAAATGGTCCAAATACAGCAGCAGCTAAGAAACTAATGGATTACATGCTCACTAACGGACCTGGCGAGCAATATACGCAATCAGCTTATGCCGTATCTGTGAAACCTTCTGTACCTATCCCAGACGGGGGAATTGATATTAAATCAACGAAATACAATGTGAACTATGATTTGTGGAAAGCAGCTGAACAACGCAAAGATTTGCAAAGCGCTTTGAAAGATTTGAAATAAGCAAACCATGAAGGGCATTGCTTGATGTGCATTAATCAGGCAACTCGCAATGCCCGCTTCAGGATGCAGAAAGGTGGTCGTCACCTCCTATGATGAAAGAGAAAAAAGGCTTTGGGGAGTCGTTTAAAAGACTCCTTAAAGATCCTTCATCACTTATACTCGTACTGACCAGTTTTATTTTTCTAATTCTATTTGTCATCTATCCGCTGATCGTCGTCGTCTTTACGTCCGGATTTGACAACTGGGGTACCTTTTTTAGCAAACCCCGGTATAGCCGAGCATTGGTCAATACGATCGTCAGCTCTTCCTTATCTGCGCTCACCGCTACTGTAATTGGATTTATTTACGCCTACGCGATTCATTACAGTAACATTGCCGGGAAAAAGTTTTTCCGATTTATCGCCTTCATTCCACTGCTCGCTCCTTCTGTAATGAGCGGCCTAGCCTTCCTGCTCTTATTTGGTCGGGGTGGCGTGATCTCACAATGGATGAAATCGGTCTTTCACGTTGAATTGGATTTATATGGGCTGCCTGGTCTATGGATTGTTCAGACCATATCTTATTTCCCATTAGCCTATATGACCATTACGGGTGTTCTTCGTTCAATCTCACCGAATTTGGAGATTGCGGCACAGAACCTAGGTGCTAGAGGATTTAAGCTGTTTCGCACGATTACGCTGAAGCTTGCACTGCCTGGCGTCATTAATGCCTTTCTGCTTGTAGCGATTAACTGTTTTGCAGACTTCGGCAACCCGAAGCTAATTGGCGGCAACTACTCCCTCTTGGCGGTAGAAATATACGGGGAAATTATTAATAATGAACCTGGTCTAGCATCGGTTATGGGTATCATCCTTGTCATTCCTGCCTTGCTGGTCTTCTGGATACAGAATAAGGTCCTCTCCAAAGGCTCCTATTCAACGATTACAGGTAAACCCGTATCTGGTTTGAAACGGATTACGACTTCCAAGAAGACAGATATTGGACTATTCCTATTCAACGGTCTCATTTCACTGATGATTATCTCGATGTTTGCGATTACGATACTGTACGCTTTCACGAGAAACTTCGGTCGTGACAACTCGTTTACGATGGATCATATGATGAAAGTTGTGTTCAGCTCCTCCAGTCCTGCCGTGTTGAACAGTTTAGTCTTATCACTAATCGGTGCCATATTGGCTGTAGCCTTTGCGTTGGTGCTCGCTTATGTTGTAACTCGTAAGCCGTTTCCAGGTAAAAGACTGCTGGATTTCACAGCGGTTCTGCCAATCGCCCTTCCAGGTACATTCGTTGGTCTAGCTCTTATCGTCGCTTTCAGCCGTGGACCAATTGTTCTGCAAGGTTCTGCTATCTTGATTGTCATCGCCATGTTACTGAAGCAAATGCCTGTCGGGTATCGCGGTTTGTCCGCCTCCTTCAGACAAGTCGACAAATCAATTGAAGAAGCAGCAACAAACCTGGGAGCCAACAGCCGTAAGACATTAACCACGATTGTATTCCCAATGTTGCAAAAAACCGTCGTAGCGAATTTCGTCTATGCGTTTATGAAGAATATGAACACTCTGAGCACGATCATCTTCCTTATTACGCCTAAATGGGTCGTAGCGGCGGTATCTATCTTCAACTATGCCGAGACAGGAACCTATTATTGGGCCGCAGCGGTTTCCGTAGGTCTAATGGGTGCAACCTTAGGTACTCTAGGTATTATTAAGCTGATTTTCCGCTCGAAGGTAAAAATATTCGATTTCTAGAAATAAGGAGTGGATATAATGGCGTCACAAATGCTGCTAGATCTAAAAAACGTGAATAAGGTGTTTGGCCAAAACCACGTCTTGAAAAATATTGATCTGCAAATTGAGCGAGGAAAATTCATCACCTTCCTCGGTCCGAGTGGTTGCGGCAAGACAACCTTGTTGCGTTCGATCGCCGGGTTCTATACGATTGATGAAGGCGAAATATGGATTGATGGGAAGCTGGTTAATGATCTGCCTCCTTACAAGCGAGGAACACCGATGGTATTCCAGGAATATGCGCTCTTCCCCCATATGACCGTTTTCAATAATGTTGCTTATGGACTCGATATTATGAAGCGGCCTGAAGCTGAAGTCCAGCAGCGGGTACAAGCCGCTCTTGCTCAAGTAAAGTTAACTGGTCTTGAGGAACGCTACCCGCATGAAATGTCTGGTGGACAACAACAACGTGTTGCGATGGCCCGTGCTCTCGTAATGAACTCACCCATTATTCTACTAGATGAGCCTCTAAGCAACTTGGATGCCAAGCTTCGTGAAGAAGTGCGGGTTGAATTGCGAACCATCCAACAGGAGCTTGGATTAACCGTCATATATGTTACCCATGACCAGTTGGAGGCGCTCTCTATGTCTGATCAAATTGTTGTCTTTAACAAAGGTGCTATTGATCAATACGGTACGCCTCATGACATCTATTACAAGCCTCGTACACAATATGTGGCAGACTTCATTGGCACTACAAATTTTATTGAAGCAGAGGTTATGGATACGGGTTACGGATCAGCAACCGTGCGTTATGGCAATACCGGAAACATAATTACGATCCAAACGGATCTGCAAGTAACCGCAGGTGAACAGGTATTGTTAAGTGTTCGCCCTGAATCCATCCACATTAACAGTAGCCCGCAAGATCTAGGTGAATTCCAGTTGAAGACGACAGTCCGATCCTCGATGTTTCTCGGTGAGAAGGAACGTTACTTCCTCATCGATGGCTTCGACAAAGAATGGATTGTTGACGCTTATGACATCGGTCTTACCCATTATGAAGGTCAGGTAACAATTACAACTGCAGCAGATAAGATTCATATGATTAAAAAATAATAGCAACGCCAAAAAAGGAAAGCAGTCGTTTTCCTTTTTTGGCGTTATTATAAGCTTATCATGATCATTACAGATATCTATTTATAGGGGGACATTATGAGAAGAAAGAGCTTCATCATCAGTCTAATCGCACTAGCTTCCTTCGTATTTGTCTTGGTCAGATTCTATCATGAACAACCAAATAAGCAACCCATTAAAGTGCTTGTCATCTTCCAAGAAGATGAGGCGCGAATACTGCTAGAGAAGTTCAAACAGAAATCCGGTCAGCCTTATGAGATGATTCGAATGTCCGGCGGAGAGGCAAGCTATCACTTGTTAACCATGAATAAAAGCGGATTCGATGTTGTACTTGGCGGTCCAGCCGATCTTCATGAGCAGTTAAAGAACAGCGGCAAGTTAATCCGTTACTCACCAAGATCCAGTGAATTGATTCCTGATGCCTACAAAGATACAAGCGGGTATTGGACCGGAATGTATAGGGGCGCATTGGCAATCGGTGTGAATGAACAGGTGTGGCAGCAGGACCCTCAGCTAGCAGCTCTGCCTATGCCACAGCGTTATGAAGATCTATTGCTCCCTGAGTTAAAAGGAAAAATCGAAATTCCAAACCCGGAAACATCAGGAACAGGATATACGTTACTTGCTTCTCTTGCTCAGGAGCGTGGTGAAGATGAAGCAATCAAACTTATGTATGCTTTAAAGCAGCAAAGCTCCTCCACCACATTTTCCGGCATCACATCTGCACAACGTCTTGCTATGGGTGAGGTCGCTACAGTCGTTAGTTTCCTTGGCGATCAGCTTCGTTTCACGAATTCTGGATACAAGATCCACTCCTCGATCCCACCGCAAGCGGGCTGGGAGATTGGTGCGGTGTCGATACTGAAGAACGGCGATAATAAAGGAGCGGCCAAACAGCTTGTTGACTTCATGCTCTCAAGTAAAGCCCAAACGGAATATATGAATATCGCTTTCTCCATGCCCGTCCTTCCTAATATTGCATTCAACTCCCAACTGACTTCGGTCGAGCTGGGCAATCTATTGCAATCCTATCGATTTGACCTTGCTGCACAGCATCGTGAAGATCTACTCGCCAGATGGCGTGAAGTAACTATGAAGTAAACACGAGCTATCCCAAGGAAAGCACGCACTGAGTGAGTAAATCCCATAAACGTGAAAAAATAACCTTCGAAACCACTGTGAAAGTGGACTGAAGGTTATTTTTCACCCATTAGTAACTTCAAACTATGTGCTTAGTTTCTGGAAATCACTTTTGGGGACAGTCCTAAAGTTTTTTCACATTTAGGATCGCTTTTTTGTTCCAATGATTTTGAAGCTGAGCAAACTAATCGTCTAAGTAGCGGAACGTAGTTCCGCTACTTTATTCAGTATGTATTCTTTGCCAGGAATAAAGGAATGCAGTACCTTTATATTCATATAAGCATAAAAAAACTAATCATTAACCCTAAATAAAGGAACGTGGTTCCACTGTATTAAGTGATAGGTAGGTCTAACTTCGAATAGAGGAGCCTTGTTCCTCTATTCGGCTAGCCTCCTTCTAATCTCATTAGTGTAGTTAACAGATAAAACGTACCGCCCTACCGCATATTAGTTATTGACGTCTTACTAGTGTTGTTACTTACTCCACTCGTGAACGAATTCCTACATACATTCTTTTTGATTCTTCTGACGGATCAGTGTCGAACTCTGAGCGCATCATGTCAACAAGCAGCTCATATTGCCGTTGTACCAACGAATAATGACCTTCCTTATCATATAGCCGCATCAGTGCTTCATACAATTCCTCCTCAAAAGGAAACCGCCTCTGCAATCTCTCGTACATATTAATCGCCTTCTTATCGAACCCTTCATTTGTCCAGAACCGACATAGCTGTAAGGCATGTCGATAGCATAAAATTCGCAGACGCTCGCGTTCTCCCTCAGACCAGACATAGTCATGCTCATCTAGGTAATCACCAGGATAAGAATCGATCAATTGTTCATATGCCTCCGCTGATTCAGCAGAAAGATGCGGAAGATTGCCTATATCTTCTTCCCAATCTACCGTATCAATTGCAAATTCCTCACACCGCAGCCAATATCCGTCCCCACTATTCAGCAGCCGAATGTTTAAAGCTGCTGATTCAAACGTTTTGCGCAGCCTATAAATCGTTGTATACATTTGGGTAAAGCCCTTCTTCTCATCGGTGTCAGGCCATATCAACTCCAGCAACGTCTCTTTGCGGACTGGCTTTCCCCGGTTATAAAGCAGATAAGCAAACAATTCTCGCGACTTCGCTGTTCTCCAATGCAAAGGCTCCCCATCAAGATCAAAGACATTCATCATCCCTGAGCATTGTACCCGAACTTTGAAGCCCGAATTGTCACTCACAAGAGATGGTCTTTGTCTCAGAAGCATCTGTTCCTCCAGCAGCCTCGTAACCGTTCGTTCGAGACGAGCTGACTGTACTGGCTTTAACACATAATCAACAGCGTTCAGTTCGAATGCTTGTACAGCATATTCTTCATAGGCTGTAACGAATACGATCGCAATTGAATCGTCCATGCATTGGAGTTTCTCCGCCGCCTGAATTCCATTCATCTCTGGCATATCGATATCAATAAAGGCAACATCCGGCTTCAGCTTCTCAACTGCAGCAATAGCGTCTGCCGGGAATGAGAAAGTTCCGAGAATATGCACTCCTGCGAATTGTTCCAGCTGACGCTCCAAGCCTATAAGCGCTAATGGTTCGTCATCAACAATAATAATATTCATTCCTTCATCCCCTTTGCAATGGAATTAGATAGCATAGTGACAGCTGGAATTAGGAACGAGACCGTTGTACCTTCACCTTGTACACTTCGCATTTGCCTTCCTTTGCCATAAATCTGCTTCAATCTTCTAACGGTATTGCGTAGTCCGATTCTAGATCCAGAATACGAAATTCCCTCTAACAGCATCTCTGCCATGTTCATGTCCATATCCACACCATTATCAATAAAAGCTACCCGGCGAGCCGTATCCTCAGAGCGATGATCTTAGATAAATTGGAATCCTCGTTCCCTTTTTTGCTGAAGATGTGCATAGCCTTTTTTAAAATGGCGATTTCCTCTTTCAAATCTTCTATTTCTTGTTCCTGGGTTTGAGTCTGTTTATCTTTTTGAAGGAAAACCCCTTCTTCTCTATGAGATCTATTATCTACTTACTCTTATGAGGTGTCCACTTTCTATTTCTAGGTCCACTCCGCATTAGACATAAATATAACCGTAAAATTGTTTGCTGCTTGCTTGATAATGTTCGTGTGATTGGCAGGACGGCCTAAGTGTTCATACAGTTGAATAAATGCTTTATCCTTATCAGAAATAGCACTGCTATCGGCTTCGTGCATGAGGAAACGATTCGGATAAAACTCCAGTCCTCATCCAACGCAATTGTTTTATCATTATTGAGGTTTATTGTGCGCAAATTCAACTCTCCGCGAAGGTTTATCGGATCGCAATTGCACGACAATCCATATAACCCTTATTCCTATTAATAGCAATAAGAAATCGACTATGAGAAATGACAGTTTTGTACTTTGACATAGTACTACTTGCTTTCGACATAAATCTTCATATTCCTGTTAGAACGTATACTACAGCAACTAAAAAACCTCCAAAAAGGAGGTTTTTAATTGCTGTTATTTCTTAAACGCCAGCCGGAAGTCGTTCATAACTTTCCTTTGTCGTTCGATATAATTCCACACCCAGAATACAAGAATAAAGGATGCAATTAAATAAATAATAGGTACAACAAGCGTAACGCTATTGAGAAGATAAGCAAACACGAGCAGCAAGCCGTTAAATAAATGATTAATAGCTGTATGAGCATTACTTGGGATAATATCCCCGGCATTCTTATCATAATTTTGCTGCGCATAACGAATTGCTTGTACCGCAAACGGAATAGACAAGAAAGCAAAGTACAACTCGTAAGGGGCGTATCCCGCAACAGGCAGCACTGCGATAATGATATATCCCATAATGAAAGAACCAATTAGTACGTTTTTGGCTTTTCTTTTGCCAAGACGAACGACCAATGTTTTTTTATCAGAAACAGCATCCGATTCTGCGTCTGGGAATTGATTAATCAGCAAGACATTACTAATAAATAGAGCGACAGGAAGTGAAATTAGAAAGGCTTTCATAGAGAAATGTCCTGTTTGAACATAATAAGCACCAATAGTCATAAATACACCATAAGTCGTTGCGATAAGGAATTCCGCTACACCTGGTGCCATATTAATGAATGACATTTTACCTTTGCCGTTCGTATAGAATAGACCCGCCATAATTCCGTAAAGAATAAGAGGAATCAGCCCAAGCCCGCTTACAGCAATGAGATAAATACCAATTAATGCAGCTCCCAGCGAAAGCGCAAGGCCAAAGAAGCACATATCTCCTCGGGATATAAGGCCCAGTTGAATCATTCTTGAACCACCTGTGAAAGGTCGCATGCCAGTTCGGTTCTCACTATCCCTCTCGGCATCCTTCCAGTCATTAATCATATTCGTTCCTGCTTGAATCATAATCGCTCCGAATAAGGTGAGTAAAAAGTGAAACATATGAAGCTCACTTGTCTGCGATAAAGCTAGTGCTCCCCCTAAGAGAATCGGCACCAATGCTGCTGTAAGCGACAAGGGACGAACCGCTTCTTTCCATGCCCGCACTTTCGCTTTAACATCATCCATAATATTCACATTCTCCCGATTATGCTCAAACTCAAACACCGTTGGCGGCTCTCCTTGGAGGATCTCCGGCACGTATCTATATTTCACTGTGAATGGTTTAACTATAATAAATTCCAAGCGATCTAGAGCACCAATATGATGGAACTGTGCAACAATAGGTGAACGGTTCACGAGAAGATCGATCGCCTTTTGCCGATCCTTATCATCCTTCAGTACCTCTGCTCTCCCGATCACCTCGCATTCCTCCATCTCCATGAAGGTTGGTCCCTGGTGAATCAATATAGCTGTCTCAGGAATATTGATCCATTGAATAACTTTCGGATCACCCTTCGTACTCGTTAAGTAGAAATTGAATTGCTCATCCACTGCAAAATGCATCATCCTCTGACGAGGCAATCCCATATTAGATGTGCCTACCGCGGCAACCTCTGCACGTTCAAGATAATTGAGCACTTCTTCTTTGTTACGCTGTGCCATACTATTAATCCTCTCCAAATCTTTTTGCTGTATTAGGAATAGATCACTTATCCAATAGAATCTTCTGCTTCCTTCAAGTATTCTCTATCTCTATATTACTACAAGTAATATGATAGTGTAACTATCAGAAATCAAAGCAATTTCTAACAAATAAAATTACATTACAATAAAACACCTATAAGTCATCTTTAGATAACGCAAGGCCCCATTTTCTAAAAAAACATTCCATGTTCACATAGGCAACTGCGTAAACGAATGTTATTACGATCCTTGTTAAATCCACATTTTGATTTCAGTCGTTTTTATATATATGCACAATAAAGAGACAGGAGCTTCAATAAGCCCCTGCCTCTGTTTTCCACACCTACAATCCTGCCTGGTTCAATCCTTTCCATACTTTTGATTCTCATGCATTGCACTAATCATCCGGCCTACTGTTTCAGTTATTCCTGTTTCATAAGTTGTTGTTGCAGCTCCTTCCTCAAAGTAAGAACCATTAAATTGCGTTGTTTGCGTTGCCGACTCGTAATTATTAAGTACTTCCTTAATACGACTGTCATATCCCTGAAGCAGACGCATTCTCCATCCTTTAATAGGCACAAGATTAGGCTTTCTTCCGACTACCGAGCTTGCGATTAAGGACAGCTCTTCTATAGAAATAGTCTCTCCGCTTCGAAGATTCCATTCTTCCCCATATGCAGAATCTCGTGAAGCAAGATCAATCATAAGATTAGCGGCATCCGGCAAATAAAGATAATGACGTTTCGCAGATAGGCTTCCCGGTACCTTCACTGATATAGCTTGAGCATTCTTCTTCAATATATTATGAATGACTGTATTGCGTACTGATGCTCCGTATAGCTCTGGGCTATAAATACGAAGAAGTGGAATAATGGTTGCTGTGGTAATTTGATTCATTATCTGTTTGTTCTCCCCGACATTAGGACGATACACTCCTTCAATCATAACGACCTTTGCTCCCGTTCGCTCTGCTGCTTCCATAACAGCTGCTTTCATCTTGCTAACTGTCCCTGGTTTCTCATCATACGTGACATAACTCGCACAAAAAATGACGTCAACCCCCTCTGCAGCAGCGGACAACTCCGCTTCGTTGCGTATATTTCCTTTGACAATATGGAGATCTGTTGTTTGCATATAAGACTCTTTTATTTCTCTAAGTTTAGACTCCGATTTAGAAAAAGCGACTGTCTCTATTCCTAACGATACCAATTTTTCAATCAACTCACGCCCAATGGCGCTTCCTGCTCTTACTACCATTGCTTTCCTCATGTCCCTATCTCCTCTTCCTCGCGGATGAATTCTATTATTACAAATCAGGTAAATTACCAGACTTCGTTCCCACTCGATATGGAGTTGTTATTCCTTCATAATTCAGCATCATGCTCATCCCTATCGAGGCATGCATTAAATTATGGCAATGAGCCATCCACAGACCAGGATTATCCGCAATCAAATACAATTCATAAGTATCATTCTTCTGAGTAAGAATCGTATCCAAATAAATGGGGCTGCCTTTCAGCTTTTCACCATTTTTGCTCAGAACCCGGAACACATGCCCGTGCATATGAAACGGATGGTCGCCACCTCCTTCGTTCGTAATTGTGAATTTGATATGCTCATTCTTTTTCACAATCAAGGGTGGAATATGGTGAAAGGATTGACCGTTAATCGTATTCAGAAACATATTTTGTCCAAGCTTTAATTCGAAAGTTTGGTCGAAGATAAGTTTCTCGACCTTATCGTCAGACAGCGCAGATCCATAATCCACAAACGAGAATATCTCTTCATTTGTCGTTTCATTAGGATCCTTTCCACTGCCAATACTCACTCTGAGACGATCCTCAGCCTTGCTTCTAACAATCACTTTTCCCTGTGTGGGAAGTGTAATTAGTAGATCGTATCGCTGCCCAGCACCGATATTAAAGCCCTTGCCATCAATTAACCCCGGATCATGAATAGAATGTCCATCCATTGCAATGATCTTGTAGGGTGCTCCATCAACCAACATTTCCATCGTATCATTTGCTGCATTAGTCAACCTTAGCCTTACTCGATCTCCAGGCTCGCCCGGCATAGTCAATCCTTCCGTCTTCCCGTTGATCAAATAAGTAGAGTCTAATTTCTGCATAAGAGCAGCAATGTCTTGCGTAATCGAATACGATTCTGACTTAGAATCAACGATAAATTGACCTAGAAGACCTTTCTCTGCTTGAATCGAGCTCATTTGATGAGAGTGATACCAATAAGTGCCCGGCGCTGATGCGATAAATTCATACGTAAACTGTTGACCCGGCTTTACGGCATCTTGAGTCACTCCCGCTACACCATCCTGTGAACAGGGAACGATCACACCATGCCAGTGGATCGTAACCCCTTCATCAATATCTTGGTTATGAAGGGTAACGATCACCCGATCACCTTCTGTCACTCTAATTACGGGACCAGGTGAGCTGCCATTGAACGTCCATGCATCAGCCGTCTTACCATTGTCTAATATTAATGGCTTTCGAGCTGCCGTCACATCAAACCTATGAACAGGAGCATCGCTATCTAACGCCGTTAGATTCTCACAAGATCCTAAATTAGAAGATATACCTTCATATCCGGTATGCATCGCTGACATCGCTGTTTCCATATGATGCATATGGCCGGCCATATTGATCTCCTCCGGCTTTTGCAGCCGGATTTGCCAAAAGTAGATAGCAACCACTAAACCAAGCAGGAGCATTGCCGATAATAATAATCCCACACCGATTCTTAAACTCTTTGTCTTCTTATGGCTAGTTGTCATTGAACGAAGGTCATCCCTTCTGGATATTTATTGATTGATCAATAAATAATACCTGTGACCGAGGCCGAACAACTGCAATGACAATAATCGCTCCTATGATTGCGAATAAAGCAGCCCCTAAGAATACCCATGCAAATCCACCTGTTAGTGCCTCTAGATTGTCGCTTCCAGCTGACATTAAACCATTTGTTTGGACAGCGCCAATCGTTGCCAAGACCGCGAGCCCGATTGCTCCTCCAATTTGCTGGCTCGTATTGACCAGCCCGCTGGCAAGACCAGCATCTTTGCCATTCACACCATGAACCGCTAGTTCAGTACCTGCAACGAATGCACCCCCAAGTCCAATACCGATCACAATTGTAGGTCCGAGTAGATCTAGGACAAACGAAGCATGGCTAGGCGTATAGGAAAGCCAGATCAATCCGACTGCGAATATCACTAAGGAAATCGCTAACGTCCATCTCGTACCAAGCTTTGCAATAACAGCAGGAACGATACCCGCAAAGACAACCAATGCGCCGGCAAGTGGAAGCTGGGTTAATCCAGCAGTCAGAGCGTTATATTGAAGAACTTGCTGCATATAGACTGAGAGAGCAAAGAATAGTCCTGTTGTCGCACCACCAATGAGCAGCATAGCAAGATTTCCTCCTAATACAGCTGTGTTCCGGAATATACTAAACGATACTAGTGGAGCAACTGCATGCTTCTCAATAATAATGAAAGCTGCCAACAATATAACAGCGATGATCGCTAAAATCACCGTTTGCGGATTAGTCCATCCCACACGCTCTGATTGAGAAAGTGCTGCTACGAGAGCAACGATTCCACCAGTAACCGTTATAGCTCCAGGCAAGTCGATACTAACCTTCTCAGTATTTGAATCTCTTCTCACTAATGAAGGAATCACAATAATAACTAGAATTCCAACAGGAACGTTAACGAAGAATACCGCAGGCCAGCCAAAAGATGAAGTTAGTATGCCGCCGAGCAGAACGCCTGCCGCGCTTCCAATACCCGCAACTGCCCCCCAAATCCCAAGCGCTTTGGCTCGATCCTTCGGCTCTGTGAAAAGATGCGTTACTAAGGCAAGCGCAGCTGGAGCAAGAAGAGCTGCAGATGCTCCTTGTACAGCCCTCGCCGCCAATAGCCATGCTCCTGAGTTAGCGAACCCTGCAGCAGCTGAAGTAATGACGAATCCGGCAACACCCAACATGAAGATCCGCCTATGTCCGAATCGGTCAGCCAATCGCCCGCCTAGAAGAAGCAAGCCTCCGAACGGCAGCACATAAGCTGTAATAATCCAACTAAGTGTCGGGGTATCTAATGCTAGATCCGTACCCAAAGTCGGTAGAGCAATGTTGACAATTGATGCATCCAATACTACCAAGAACTGCGCTAACGCAAGAACGATGAGCGCCCACCACCGGTAAGAGCTGCTTTGCCCAGATATTCCTTCATTTCTAGCCATCATCTATTCACTCCTTAATTAATAAATTATTGATTGATCAATTACCTATTCTTAAAAAAATCCTGTCGATATCTTCAAGTTAAGCTTTACTTGCCATATACGAAATTTGATTAAGCCATGTTTGGCGGGTCGTCTCATCCGATTCTGGAACGGATTCCAGGAAGATATGATACAAGATGTCAAACCCGCAGTATTCAAATATGCCTTTATCCGAAGTTAAACGCAGCGCTTGATCCATTCCACTTGCAGCATATTGAGCATGCGATTTTCCTTGCGTATTAATGATCACTGCTTTCTTCCCTTTCAGAAGACCCATCTGAACACCTTCCACGTACTTGTAAGCAAAACCATAGGAGAATACACGTTCAATATATCCCTTCATAATGGCAGGCAATCCTGTCCACCAGATCGGATAGATAAAGGTAATCACGTCTGCCCACTTCAGATATTGTTGCTCTATGCTAACATCCTCGCCTACTCCGCCTATCATTTCACTACTGCTTAACACAGGCTGAAATCCAATCTCATATAAATCCCTCACAACCACCTCATGACCTTTAAGTTGGAGACCCTCTACTGCCGTTTCTAGAATAGCATGGTTAAAGCTTTCTTTTCTTGGGTGTGCGTATACGATTAAATGATTCATTGGAAAACTCCTCTTATTTTATATTTAGTTATTGATTGACCAATCACTTAATTAGAAAAAAATTTCTCTCTAGCTCTTTATGAACAATTCCGGCATATCCATCGCCATCGAGACATTACATAACATGCCTCTAGCTAAGAAATTTGATGTTCTCTCTCTCTCTCCTTGTATTCCCGCCTGGCGAAAAGCATTTTCTACCAGCTGTTGAACTTGCCCCATCCCCTGCTTCATCGCATCCCGAATCGGTACTTCCCGAATGGTCTGTGATTGCATCTGGAGTAGAATCTCATTGCGATGCGATTCCATGATTTTCTCGTAGGCGCGGATTAAACCTTCCTCCAAATGTTCAGGCACTGCTGTATCAATTACTCGTTGAAAAGCTTCCAAGATGCGTTGCCATGATACTTGAAGTGCTTCAACCATCAAGGACTCTTTTGTAAAGAAACGGTAAACATAGGGCTGCGAGATTGCTGCACGTTCTGCTACCTGTGCTGTTGTGGCACGATAATAACCGATTTCTGCGAACACCTCAATTGCAGCAGAAACGATATCTGTCCGGCGGTTTGCAGATGCTGTTGATCCTTTTGCCATCATTCAATTACCTCCTATCTCGTTTGTGTTATTGATTGACCAATCACTAATATATACCCATTGTATTCCATCTGTTTACGATTTGCAACTACAAAATAATTAACGAATACCATCTAACAGCAAGCGAAGCGTCTGCAGACAATCTTCCCTAGCTTCGGCAGCGTTCTCCGCATCCGGTATTTGTGCCAGCCAGAGCGCTGCCTCATTCATCGCACCTGACAGCAAATGGGTCACCGCTTCCAGCCGGATATTCCGGAGATAGCCTTGCTCCTGCATCAATTCAAGTTGTCCATGCAGCAGCTTCATAGACTGTTGTTCATCCATTAACCGCCATTCCTCCCAGCCAAGTACGGCCGGACCATCTATTAACATAATCCGCCTATTCTCCGGCTCTGTTGCCACGGTCACGAATGCACGACAGCCTAAGTATAGCTGCTCCCAAAGATCATCACTGCGCGATGCCTCTTCTTCCAGCCGCTGTGCCACTTCATTTTGAACAAGCTCCAACACAGCTCGGAACAAACCTTTCTTATTGCCAAAATGATGGTAAACGGCGCCACGAGTTACTTCGGCGTTTTTGGCTATTTCCTCCAATGAACAATCAGCATAGCCTTCCGTGGTAAAGTGACGACGTGCAACTTCCTTCAGTTTATGTATAGTCTCAGCAGTATCTTGCTTATTTCTTCTCATCCGTATTCCCCTATCTCCTTAAGAAACTCTTGAATGCTAGGTTCACCTTGCTTCAGCAAGGTTCGCAGCCCTGTACGAATAATCCATTTTCTATGCTTACCGCCCTGTCTTGCATGCTGTTTCAACCATATTAGAATAGTTTCTTGATGTGCCTGTTCCTTGGTCAGATCATTCAGATGATTGGCTACCGACTTGCGCACGTACATAGATGGATCATCCAGCAGCGGCTCCAGCAAACCTAGATGAATCGTAAGATCGCCATGAAGGATGGAAATCCGCTTCGCCCATGGCAGACGAGTCCTGGTACCTTCACTGACAAGTCTGCGAACATGTGGATTTGGATCATCCAACCACTCCCTTAGTTTAGCCAAACAAAGATCGGTATGAGCAGTTAAGTATGGACGAATCGCATACTCAGAGGTATGGCGCTTCGTAATTTCATACAGCGCTTCTAGTGAAAGCTCTACATATTCCAACCCATACTTTTCCACGAAGTACGCAATAGGCATTAGAAAGTAGCCGTTAGTGAACATTCCTTCCTCGGTCTTGTTCTCAGGTCCAAGTATAACAGAC
Source organism: Pristimantibacillus sp. (assembly GCA_048976605.1). Taxonomy (GTDB): domain Bacteria; phylum Bacillota; class Bacilli; order Paenibacillales; family Paenibacillaceae; genus Pristimantibacillus. The sequence goes on from JBHGUX010000038.1 coordinate 500,538, forward strand.
AAAATACGAAGAGCAGTAGGGTAGTCCTCTGGCAGAGTATGATGCAACGCATCTGCGATAACTGCTACCCTTCCCTTCAGTTCGAACGACGGTATCCTCTCCACGACCTCCTGTATAAAGGATTTCGATGGAAATGAGGGATATTGCTGAACAATCAGATCAGACAACCTATTTGCTAGTCTTTCATCAAAAAAATGCTTTAACGCCGTTGGCTCACTCACTCTTCAACCCTGCCCCTCTTGCTGCCACACGGATTCCAAATAATTGGAGCTCTCTTCTTCAGAAGGAGGAATGACTGCTATCACATCTATCAATACACCCCCAGGATCTGAAAGGATAAAATGCCGTTGTCCAAAATCCTCATCACGAATATCCTGTTCCAAAGTCAGCTTTGCCTCTAGCACCAATCGCTTGTATTCTGTATCCACATTATCAACTTCCATGTTCAGAATCACACCCTCTGCCCTTCTACGATAAGCAGCGGGAATGGTTGAATGTCCAGCATCCAACAGTGCCAGCTCATATGCACCCTGCTGGTTTCCTTCGATCCGCAAACTGACATACCAGTCGGATTCATATACAACTTCAAAACCAAAGTATTTTTTATAAAACCCAGCACTTCCTTCTACATCCGTTGTCATGACAACTGGATAGAAACTATTGATTTTCATTTTTCATACCTCCATTTTATGGTTAAATGACCTATATGAACAATAACATACATACAGCATGTATGTAAATATCCAGAATACAACTTTTTTCTTGCATTACGCATGTGACCTTATCATAAATCGAGTGTCATTAGCTCACATCCTCTCATTCTCCCTACATCAACACCTAAATATGAGGTGCTGATTATAGCCGTACTTTTCTACATTAAAGTATAATTCTGGATGAATGAATCTAGATTCGTTCAAATTTGCTGTTAAAGGGAGAGGTTTTAATCATTGAGAAAACAACAACGTTTGTTAGCTTTGGTCGTATCCTTCCTACTCTTGTTTTCATCTTACCCACTTGCGGTTTTTGCAGATGAGGATCCATATGCCGGGATGATTGACATTCAGAGCGATTGGAGCGGCAGCGTATTTGGCGATGTAGGCGGTCAAGATAAAATTACGTCGACGAACTTTGGCATAACTGAGCATTCAGGTGGATCGGTTACACTTAGAAGCTCGAACGATAGAGGAAAAATATCAGGAAGCACAGAAGGTATCGCCTATTACTTCCAAGAGGTTGATCCAGCTATTAATTTCGAATTAAAAGCAACCGCAGTTGTTGATGCATGGACGGCGAACAACCAAGTATCGTTCGGAATTATGCTGCGAGGCAATGTGTGGGAGAACCAATTTGGTGCGTATACTGGAGACTATGTCGCTGTTGGTGCACTTGACCAAGAAATGAAAGCGCTTCATAAATTGCAAGGTGGCAGCCTGCAAAAAACAGCGTATACCGCCAATCGGCCAGCCCCTGGAGAAGAATATGAATTAAGTATCAAGAAGACCGGAAATTTATATCTCGTGCGTATCGGCGATGAAACCAAAACAATCGAAAGCTATGACGGCTCCATTCAATATGCAGGCCTCTATACAGCTAGGAATACAACGGTAACATTCCGTGACGTTCAATTAAACGTGGAGGGTCAAGTCGACCTTGGCCCCTGGGCGTTCAGTGCTTTTGGAGGCAATACGAGTCCAGAAAAAAACCCCGCTCCTGCTGCAGATCTTCAAACCACCTCTGTGACTGTATCAACATACGGTGGGAAAATCTCCAGCAGCGATGAAGGATTATCTTTTTATTTCAAAGAGATTCCTATTGACGCGAACTTTGAGCTGAAGGCAAAAGCGACCGTTGTTTCCTTCAATAGCAGCAGTAGCATCAGCACGCCTAATCAGAAATCCTTTGGTCTAATGCTTCGGGACAGCGTCGGTGTTAATGGCGATTCCAGTGCGACTACTTCCAATTATGCAGCAGTTGGTGCTCTAGATCAGGTGATGAAGAGCTTTTACAAGAAGACGACTCAAGTAAAACTCAACCCTTTTAGCGATACTCAAGCACCAACCGCAGGAACCGAGTATATGCTCAGCATTAAAAAATCGGGCAATACGTATCAGTTAAGCATCGGCAATCAATCCGAAATTGTAACGCTGGATGATACGTTCACCGACACACTCTTTGCGGGTGTGTATGCGGCGAGAGATGCGGTCGTGACCTTCAGTGATATGGACATACAGGTCGAGACCAGAACAGTAAGAAGCTTAACTGCGGATACGAGTGCGATGGCGAAAACCTCTTATTTGGTCGGCGAAGCTCTTGATTTGACAGGGCTAGTCGTCAAGGCACAATACTCTGACAACAGTGAAGCACTCTTGTCGCCTACCGATTACATCGTCACAGGCTTTGACAGCAGTGCAATCGGGACCAAGACGGTGAAAATTAACTATAACGGTGCTTCGACATCGATTACTATTGACATCATTCCTTTATCCGTTACCTCATTAACCGTTAAATATTATCCAGCCAAAACCACTTATTACCCGGGTGATAATTTCGATCCGGAAGGACTTGTCGTTGTTGCCAATTATAATGATGGTTTCCAGACAACTGAACTGACAAGCGACCTCTATTCGTTCACGATCGAAGGGCAATCGACAAGTGAAACATCACCCTATACCTTTACTCAACCCGGAACATTTGGGGTAACGATCACCTCAACGGAGACACCTGCTATGACAACAATATTTAACGTCTCGGTTGCGAATGCTGCTCTAACCCAATTGGAAGTTCGCAAGCAACCTAAGCAAACCCTTTACTTTATCGGCGATTCCCTGCAATTAGAAGGACTTGTCCTATATGCCCATTACGACGATGGAACTACATTGCGATTGATGAACAATGAATATACAGTCTCTCCACTCGACACCCTCTCACCAGGAGAGAAGCAAATTACAGTCACTCATAAAGGAATGACAGCCTCTTTCCCAGTAACAGTCAAAGTAAAAGAGTTAGTCGGCATTGAAGTGACGAGCTATCCGCGAACAACCTTTTCGATTAACGACCATTTTGACAGCACGGATCTGATCGTTTCTAAGGTGTATGACAATTCGGATAGAGAAGCATTAACCCAATACTCACTAGACACCGCTCAATTCAACAATCAGGCAGCTGGCGTATACCAAATCGGGATTATTCCCGCCGACATCTCTATTAGCCCCATCACATATTCGGTTACGGTGAAAGAATTGACAATTCCGGTGTGGAGCAGCACCCACTTCGGTCAATCTTCATCTGCCGTTAATAATCAAACGTCTGTCAGAGGGGATGGATCAGTCGAGCTGGTTGCCCTTGAAGGCGGCGGAAAAGTAACTGGCGATCATGACGGCATTACATTCTATTACACCGAGCTGGATGCAGTGGAAGATAATTTCGTACTGTCAGCAGATATTCAAGTATCGGCTTATGCCAAAACACCATATGACGGACAGGAGTCATTCGGCATTATGGCACGGGACGTGAATGGCACACTCGGCAATTCCAGTGTATTCGCTTCTAACATTGCTGCCATAGGCGGATATAGCGGCGGAACGCGAAGTGATAATGGCACACAGCTGTTTGTTCGAACAGGTGTTGAAACCACTGATGGAGCCGGAAGCAAAGGGATTCAAGCTATTATGCTCAAAAATGAACGTCCATCAGCCAGCAATACCTATCCAGCAGCACCCTACCGCTTGACTTTGTCCAAGACGAACAGCGGTTTCACTGGGCAGCTCAATAATGGTCAGGAAGCTATACTCTTTACACCAGATATTCTTAATGTACAAGATTCGAAGATGTATATTGGTTTCTACACCGCTCGTCTAGCTACGATTGCCGTCAGCAATATTCAACTGACAGTGACATCCGCAGCCACAGATTCGCCGAGGGTAGAACCGCCTGCCATACCAGTCACACCAAGTCTAGACATCCTCTCGCTTAATAAGTCATCCGATCCGGATTATACACTGATTGTACGTCCTAACGTCAGCGGAACAGTAACGGTAAAACAAGGGGCTGCCTTCATTGCACAAGATGTTGCGGCAGAAGCCGGCAAGCGTCTATCCATTCCGGCAATGGTTGCAGCGCAAGGCGACACGAGCTTCAGTATTGCTTTTCTGCCCGATGATACTCAGCATTTGACGTCTTATGACAAGATCGTTCGGAACTTTACGGTTACGTTGAAAAGCTATGCAGAGAATGAAGATATTTATGTGTCCCCTAACGGAAATAGTCTCGGCGACGGAACGTTGAATCTTCCACTCGATATTGATACGGCTATTGAGTATGTTAAGTCTGGTCAACGTATTATCGTCCTCGATGGTCGCTATGTACGCAAGTCACCCATTGAAATCAAACCGTACAATGATGGAAGGGCTGATGCTTATAAATATTTGGAAGCAGCACCGGGTACGAGACCAATATTTGATTTTGACAAAAAATCGGAAGGCGTCATACTAAGCGGCAGCTATTGGCATGTGAAAGGACTTGATTTCACCCGCTCCGCAGACAACACAAAAGGCTTTACGGTAGGCGGTCATTACAACATCGTAGAGAACAGCCGATTCTATGCGAATGGCGATACTGGATTGCAAATTAGTCGGACGGATGGAACAGCACTAGAGATTGAGGAATGGCCTTCCTATAATTTAATTCTGAACAGCTCGTCATTCGATAACCGAGACCCATCCGACAACAATGCTGATGGCTTTGCTGCAAAGCTAACCTCCGGCATCGGCAATATTTTCAGAGGCTGCTTGGCTTATAACAATATCGATGATGGTTGGGATTTGTATACGAAAGCTGGCTCAGGTGCAATCGGTCCTGTCTTAATCGAGAATAGCGCCGCCTTCAACAATGGTTACTTGACCGATGGAACCATTGGCGCAGGAGACAAAAATGGATTCAAGCTGGGCGGTGAAGGCATTCACGTCCCACATACAATCCAGAATTCGATCGCCTTCGGCAATGGCGCTTATGGTTTTGCAAGCAATAGTAATCCCGGTGTTGTCTCGATTAACAATATCGGATTTAACAATACACGCGGCAATTTGAACTTAACGACATATGCCCACATTGCTGCCGACTTCACAATGAACGGATTCTTGTCCTACCATACAGAGGATATCGCTAAAGACCAATACCCCTCTTCCTTGGATGCGGACAATAACTTTATGTTCGATGGTATAAGTTCGACCAACAAGTCGGGTAAGCAATTGACGGATGCGAACTTCGCCAGCTTAGTCCCAGTAACTTCCTATTCTAGAGATTCTAATGGCAATATCATCTGGGGGGATTTCCTGAAATTCATAGCTTTCGATGATACTGATCCGGGCGAAATACCGAATCCAGGTAATCCGGGATCTGATTCCTCAGGAACTAGCGGGGGCTCAGTCGATCCATCAAACCCTACAGTTCAATCAGACGGAAGCGTTAGAATCAATCTTCCAATTACGAATAATCAAGGAAAGGCAAATGCTGTGTTGAGTGAGACAACTTTACAAAAAGCCATTGCAATGGCTAATCTTAATTCAACAGGCAACACCATTATACGAATCAACCTTACAAACGAACAAACATCCAATAACAACGAATATGAAATTACTCTTCCTACGTCCGCATTTCGTATAGAAGCTTCGACTCTGCAGCTCGAGTTAAATACGCCGCTGGCTACATTCATTCTGCCAGGAAATATCTTCCGAGCAGCAGAGCTCGTCAATGCGAAGACGGTAACCTTGCTGCTGAGGACAGTTAACGTAGCTGGACAACTTAAAGAACGCTTAGGTAATCGCCCGATACTAGAATATGAGCTGCGCTTAGATGGACAAAAAGTTCCGTTGAACAGCTTGAATTCAGTGATACAAATCGGGCTTCCTCATCCAGCAGTCGAGCCAGTAGCAGATCATGCTTTTATCGTAGTATGGGATATTGATGAGAACGGAGTCATCCTCCCCGTGGTAAATGGGGGTTATGATGCAGCAAGAAAACAGGCAATTTTCAAGACAAACCAACCTGCTGGTCAGTTTGCGGCCATTTATAATCCGAAGACTTTCCAAGATATATCCGAGACTCATTGGGCAAAGCTCGCGATAGAAATATTAGCAGCAAAAGGCGTTATTAAAGGTGTTTCGGAGACAGAGTTTATGCCGGAACACACCATAACTCGCGCTGATTTCGCCCTGCTGCTAGTAAGAGTATTGGGATTATCTACTACAGGTGGAGATAGCTTTGCTGATGTGAACCCCGATCATTACTATTATGAGGAGCTAATGACTGCGAAGAAACTAGGTATCGTCAACGGGCAAGCTGATGGTCTCTATCATCCGAATACCCCAATTGCAAGAGAAGATATGTTTGTGATGACCGCTAGGGCGCTTAGAGCAGCAGGAGCATTAGAATCTAGTACGGCTGCTTCCGGGAGCTCGATCCATTTACTGACCACAGCCTTGTAGCTGGTTATGCAGTAGATGATATTGCAGCGTTGGTTGCTTCCGGCTTCATTACAGGGAATCCGCAGCAGCAGCTTCTTCCAACCGCTGAGTCCTCCCGCGCGGAAGCAGCCATGGTTATTTTTAGAATACTGACGATGTCATAATAGCCATTCCATAGAAGCCCCCACAAGGGGCTTTTTTCTTTGCTGCTTGAAATTTGGTAAATGCAACCTTTCGGAAACAAGCCACGTCATAGTGGTTGTCAAACATCTTGAAATACAATCTGGTAGATACGGAAGGAGAAATGTAAGATGAATAAAAAGAAATTGATCGTATTGTTAACTACGGCAGGATTGCTTGGTACAACGGCAGTAGTCGGAGCATCAGGATTAGTCGAGAAAGTGACGGGGATTTTGCATAAAGATGTAAAAGTGCTTATCAACGGGGAGAACACTTCTCTCACACCCGTCTATATTAATGGGCAAGCGTACATACCCGTGCGCAGTGCTGCAGTTGATTTGGGCTATACTTTGAATTACGATGCGAAAAATAAAGAAATTGAACTAGACAAGATTTCTGAAGAGATTGATGAATATATGCGCGGAACTGGCGTTATCGCCGATGTTCAGCAAACGGAAAAAGAAGGTCAGTATCGGATTGAGTACCTTGGTAATGGTTCTAATAATTGGGTTATTCTCTTCGCTGATGAGAAAACCGTCATTACAGATGGCGCTGGTAAAGCAGTCGATGCGAAGGATTTGAAAGCAGGTCTTCAAATTACAGTCGAATATGGTCCAATTATGACCATGAGCTTCCCAGGTCAGTCTCACGCTGCAAGCATCACTATTGGAGCTGAACGTAAAATTAAAGAAGATGTTATTCAATCCATTCAAAAAACGGATGACGGATGGCAGGTTCAATTCGGTGAAACGAAAGATGGCGCAGCTGTTCCATCCTTGACGTTGAACGCAGGTAAAGAAACATTCGTCATGACTGCTCAAGGCGAATCGGTCAAATGGGAAGATTTGAAAGCAGGAACCAAAGTTCGTGCTTACTATGGACCTATCGAAACGAAGAGCCTTCCTCCACAAAGTCCATTGTTCACCCTCGTTGTGTTATCGGATATCGAAGCTCCTACCGGTAAAATGACGGCGGAAGCTGCGCAAGAATATCGCGACTTAGCATGGGCGAAAATAACTGACAAATCTCACATTACTACTAAACCAAACGAAGCTATCGTGCAGATCGTGTCTGCTAACGAGTCTGGTGTCCTGCCTTCTACTGACGAGCAAAAGAAATTGCTGGCAGATATCCAAGCGGCTAACGGCAATCTAGTAACGGTTACTTACAATACGGATCAAGATGAGCTTCTTGGACCTCAAGTTGTCGCTTTTGACTTCAATACGAAAGAGTTCGTAGGCTTCTATATTAGAAAATAGGTCTTCATACAAAAAAGATCTCTGGGCTATCCTGCTCAGAGATCTTTTTCTGCTACTTGAAAGCTGTTGCCCCGAGTGGCAGCCCCATAAATGCGCAATATCGATCAGCCGCCTCAAGAATACTCTCTCTCCTATCTTCCTGAGAATCAAACAAGTCGAATTCGATATCGACACTTGTTTTCTTAATGCTTCGTTTCCAAATCCCTGCTACTTGACCGTCAATAATGATGATCGGCATAAATACACCATTCTTGCCAGGAACAATTTTCGCCGCATATTCCGCTCTAAGCACCATACTTCGGTCTTTATAACCTAGCAGATACTCATCAAACCCTGGGAGCAGCACAACAGATGGATAATTATCGTTTAAACCCTTTTGTTCACGTTCACTTTCCCAGTATACGAGATCATTAACCTTCTCTGACACAAGTCGAGACTGTACAACTTCCAATCCCTTGCTTGCATCAGTTACTGTAATACCAGCCCACCAAGCAAAATCATGGACGGTTGCCGGTCCATGACTGGTAAAATATCGTTCTGCCAGCTTGCCAAGCGCTTCAATCTTAGATAATTCTTTGGCTTTGGGCACCCATTCATCCAATAATACAAAGGTTTGCTGCTTGCCTTCCTTCGGTCCAAGGCAGATGTGACCCGACTTTGCGAGATACCATAACAGATGATAGCCTCGCTCATTTGTCGTACTGATCCCTTCCTGCTCCAGTAATTCAATAAGGAAGGGTCGAGATATCTGTTTGTTCCCCTGCAAAGCATCATAAATAATCAGTTTACTGCGTTCAATGATTTCCTGAGTGAGTCCTACTCGTTCCAGTGTACGGTTGCTCTGTGCCAGAATACGTGATGCCGTAAGCTCCAACATCCATCTCACATCCTCAGGAGACACAAAATGAATCGTTCCACGCATCAGCCAAGTCAAGATAATCTTACGATCAGTAATCGCTTGCTCGATATCAACCACAGTTGAAGATTGTGCACGCAAACCGACTGCCCACAGTGCCTGATTATAATCCTGCGCCTGTAAAGCACCAAGCTGCTTTACAACTTGTTCAGGCTTATCAAGACTCCCGCTATTTATATGTAAATGGAGTAACCGACGATAAGCGATACTTTGTTCCAGCATGAACTGCCTCCCAACTCGCTGAGTAGATATCCTTTTGCAACTATGTTCTCGCGAAAATATTTACATAATTTTACCAGAGCAATCTCCGATGCACAAGGTCTGTCCCTATCTTAGCCGCATACAAAAAAGCACTCTCCTTGACTTTTACTATAATGTCACCATTTCCACATGAATAATTATACAATTGTATTAAAATATTTAAGAGAAATGGGATTTTTTCGAGTTACCAATCGTGTTGTATGTAGGGGGCGAAAAAATGGAATACAATTCTTTATTGCGTACGGATAAAGAATTGGCCGAACTCTATCAACGGCATGCAGATCTAGTTTTCAGGCTGTGCTATCTTTATTTGAAAAATCCCGTTGATGCAGAAGACGCTGTTCAATCTGTATTTCTAAAACTGATCAAGTCTCAAATGGTTTTCAATGACCACGAACATGAAAAAGCGTGGTTGATGGTAACCACCAGAAATTACTGTAAAGACTTTCTTAAAAATTGGTGGACATCCCGTCGTGTGGCTCTAGACGCTTTACCAGAAGTATCTTCTTGGAATGGTAATGAGCCTTCGGAGAAGGTGCTGACAAGACTGCTTTCACTTCCCGAAAAATACAAAACCGTATTATATCTTTACTATTTTGAGGAATACTCGGTAAAAGAAATAGCTGAGATGTTAGGACACAAAGAAAGCACGATCCAAACGCAACTCTCGAGAGGCCGCAAACGCCTTAAAATGGATATGGGAGGGAATTTTCTTGAGTAACAAAAATATTAATCAGATTTTTGAAGCTCTAACGCCAAGAAGCGAACAAAAAGAAAAAACGTTACATAACCTTGTAAGACAAAGCCAGAACGAGAACATAAAGCGCAGAGGCTCTACACCTGTGAAACGATTAAGACCTGCATTACTGGCTGCTGTGCTGATGGTTTGTCTTACGACAACGGCTTTTGCAGCGGCATATATGGGATTAGATGAAGCATTTATAAAGTTTCTTAAACCGGCAGATAACGAACAGGCAGAATATTTATCCAACGGCGCCTTTGTAGTGGACAAAACAGTGAACAATGAGTATGGATCACTTACCATGAAGCAAGTAATCGGAGACAGCAATCTAACCTATATTTTAATGGACTTCACTGCACCGGAAGGCACTGTTCTGAATGCGGCGCGATATCGTTTTCTCTCCTCGATTACAACAAATCAAAGCTTCCATAGTACAGGATTTGAGATGCTCGACGATGGTAATCCTAATGACAATAAAATTAGCTTGGTCATGAATATAATGACCAACAGCTCCTTAGCGGGTCAAACCGTTGATTTGAAACTCTATGATTTACAAGCTGCAGATCCGCTTCCCGGCATTTTTGAAACGGTCATTCCAGCTTCTTGGGAAACCACAATTAAGCTGGATTTCAAGGAGTACTCGACCCTTTATCAGATCGATCAAAACATGACGCTATTTGGTTACAGGGCAATATTAAAAAGTATCTCTGTCTCCCCTATTTCAATTACTTTGAAGATTGATAGCGGATCATTGAAGGAGATTAACAAAGCCGCCGGTGGATTAAAGGAAATTGGTGAAAACAAACATTTGGATAATTTCCCTATCACAATAAACTATAAAGATGGCACCTCAGAAACGACGAGCATTTTTACCGGGTTAGCGTTAAGCGATTTATTAAGTAACCAACTGCTTACCATTAAAACGTTTGAAAGTGTTATAAATGATAAGGAAATCACCTCTATCGAATTCTTTGAATCAGAAATTCCACTTGGCCATAAGATCTCTAGTACTACTAATTAGCAATACAGCGGGTATAAGAAAAAGAGGGGCTAATCGCCCCTCTTTATTTTCCGTTTTATGTGATAGGCTGCGAGTTCCAAATCGTCACGGCAAATATTTTAATGGGATCATGAAAGTGGGATTCTGTATAACTTATCATCTTTTTCCTGTGAATTTCCACGTCCATCTGAATTATTGCTAATGAAGTAAAGATAATTATCTTCAATTAGCACATCTCGAATTCTGCCAAGTTCCGTTATAACTTCATGGTATTCATCTGTTTCAAGGTCAAATTTCAAAACAGCAGTCCCTCTTAATGCTGCAACGTACAATTTACCATTATGGTATTCGATACCAGACGGTGCCCAAGTTGATTCATCTCCAGAAGTGAATAACGGTGAAACCATCCCTTCTTGTTCTTCATAGCCTTCGATCATTGGCCAGCCGTAATTTTGACCTGCTTCTATTTTATTTATTTCATCATTTGCATCGTTTCCATGCTCACTAGCATATAGCGTTCCGTCAGGTAACCAGGTAATTCCTTGAGGATTGCGATGGCCATAACTATAGACGTATGAGCCTGAAAACGGGTTATCACTTGGTATAGATCCGTCGAGATTCATTCTTAAAATTTTACCGCCTAATGAATCGAGATCTTGAGCTATTTCACGTTCAGAAGCATCCCCAGCAGTTGCATAAAGTTTCCCATCCGGTCCGATTTTAAGTCTTCCTCCATGATGGTAAGAACCACTTGGAATTTTATCGAGAAGTAAGCTCTCTTCCCTCCAAACATTCGCTTTCAACTGAAGTGTTATAATACGATTAAATTGTCCGGAACTGTCTTCATACGTATAATAAGCAAAAGCTAATTTCGATTCCTGAAAGTCGGGAGCAAGCACAAATCCCAATAGCCCAGCTTCTGAAGCTGTTGCAATTTCTTTCTCAAGTTCTACACTTTGCCTCTCCATTTTTCCATCTTCTATTTTCACGATGGATCCAGGTCTTTCCGTCAGATAGAACGTATTATTCATTTTTTCAATTGACCAAGGAACGTCGAGATTTTCCGCAATCACTTCTAATTCATCATTTTCTTGCTGACTTGGTGGAGTACTTTGCTCGTTATTGTTATGTACTGTATCTTGTTGATTATTTGAAGAACATCCAATTAATAAGAGAATAAACACCAAGTATACACTAAAGATTTTTTTCACCGCTAATCACCTTTCCTATTAGATATGGCGAGTCAAAAATCATATAATACAGGAACGGAATGGCTCCTTTATATTGTATAAGTATAAACATTTCAGAAATGCCCATCAAGCATATCTTGCTATACAAATGGTTTAGTCTCATCATCCGCACCCTTTCTTTTTATGCCTTATCGAACAACGTTTCACCAACGCAACTCTTTCCCCTCTATACTCCTGACTCGATGCCAGCCCAGTTTCGAAGGTAATTTCTATTGACCATAACATTAATGTCAAGGTGTATAATGTTGTTATCTAATATAAAAGGAGCCGATGCAGTTGAAGATTGGGGAATTGGCGGAGCGGAGTGGAAGCAGCATACGATCACTTCGTTACTATGAACAAAAAGAGCTGTTGGCGCCAATACGACAGGATAACGGATATTAGAAAGGAAGTGAAATGGGTTATGGATATTACGCCACAAGAAGAATCGATGATTAGGGCTTTCCGTGAAACTGGCTTACCTCCTTTATTTGTACTCATACGAGTCAAAAATGATATTGCGAATGACATTGGAAATGTGGAAGAGAGCTTAAGAGATGACATTGTCAAAACATTAGAAAGTCACATTATCCCGCTATGGGAAATCTATCATAAGGAGAAGAAGTCGCAAGCTAATGAAGACTGAATTTGTGGTACTAACCTGCTGCCCGATAATTTAATAAAATGATCAGGCTGCGGTAGCCTGATCAAGGATTTGTTCCCTATCTTAATGAACAGCGGCGGATCATAATAGTCTAAATGACGCAAAAAACCGGTCATTGTCATTATTTTAATAAAACTTGCAAAGCTTCTTTTACGGAAAGTGGTTTGCGGCCTAAAAGCATTTCTAAATCAGAATGTGGCACTTCCAATCACCTTGACCAGCAACATTCACAGCATCTCGAGTATGCCCCGCTCGTCGTCTACCAGAAGTATCGATTCATTCCTAACACCTGTTCCCCCCTATTATTTGGTTTTTGCATTACGTCTGGGAAAATGCCCTTCCACAGAATAGTCAAGGAATAGAATAGTTTAACTTGTAAATGGAGAGAGATTAATAACGCGTCACCAACAAAAGATATCATTTGAGGAATTGTTCCCTGCCCTTTCTCCTAATGGAGTCTATCTTATAGAGGATTTGCACACAAGTTATTGGGAAGAATGTGGAGGGGGATTTGGTAACCCTGCTAGTTTTATTGAATACTCAAAAATCCTGATTGACTATCTGAATGCGTGGCATTCTCGAAAATTACCTCCCAACAACGATTTCACGTCATCGGCTTGGTCAATGAGTTACTATGACAGTGTACTGGTAGTCGAAAAGTGACTTAATCAGCAGCCTCAACGTAAAATGACTGGATTTGCATCCTGGTAAACTTGTCTTGAACAAGAAGTTTCATAAAGCTTCCATTATTCTTTTACTTGACCTTACGTCAACGAGTATACTCAAGGTATGCCGCACTTAATGCGGTTCGCAACTTGAGTCGATCAGCTAAGCTGGTGACATTCTGCTCATTTGCACGAAATAGAGGATAAGTAATTCGGACTGAAATAAAGGAGGCATGAGTTATATGGAGAACCGACGTTCTTCATCCGCATTGGGCGAATTCATCAAAACGCGCCGATATCGGCTTCAGCCTGAAGAAGCGGGAATCAAGCCATTCCCCGGCCGAAGGCGTACCCCGGGACTTCGAAGAGAAGAAGTCGCCTATCTCGCCAATGTCAGTGTAACTTACTATACCTGGCTAGAGCAGGGTCGAGAGAGGAATCCTTCCCCTGATGTGTTGTCACATATCAGCCAAGCGCTGCAGCTGGACGAGGACGAGCGGAAGCACTTATTCGATCTAGCCGTACCCGATCCGGTCAGTTTCAGTATGGCACCGAAACTAGAGATTCCCGATGTCGGACTTCTGCAAAACCTTGTTGATCAAATGCGTTATCCTTCTTTCATCGCGAATGAGGTTGCCGATATGATCGTTTGGAATCGGGGAGCAGAGCTCGTTATTGCGGATTTCGGCCGTCTTCCGGAAAGCGAACGGAACATGGTGACGCTGCTGTTTCTGGATCCGGAGTACCAGAAAAGGCTGGTGAATTGGGAAGAATTCGCCCGATACATGACGGCGTTGATACGAGCAAACTTCGATCGTTCCAAAGACAACCCGATGTACTTGGAACGATTCGAGCGTTTAAAACAAAACAGCGAGGACTTCGTACGTTTGTGGGAGTGGCATGAAATCCGGCAAAAAAGCACTGTCCCGGTTCATTATCGTCTACCGGACGGACAGAAGTTGGAGTTCACGATCCATTGCGCTGCCGCTATCGACAACGATCCTGGGCTGCACTGGTGCTTCTTCGTTCCGACGCCAGGTTCAGGTACGGAGGAGAGACTCGCACTGCTGCTAACACAAGACTCCGAATTGTCATCACTACCTTAACCTGTTAGTCCCATTAATAGTATGGAGACACTGTGGTTAGCCCCCTCCTGTCGTTGGTATGATCTAGATAATTTCAACGACAAGGGGCTGTAACATGAACTCATATCATTATCAAGGCAAGCTGGCTGTGGTCACCGGCGCTTCCTCCGGGATCGGTGAGGCATATGCCAAAGAACTGGCGGCACGAGGCTGCCATGTCGTGCTAACCGCACGTTCACAAGATAAGCTCGAAGCGTTGGCCGGCGAAATCAAACGCAAGCACGGCGTGCAGACGTATGCCCTGCCCAGCGATTTGTCCAAAACAGGCGCCCCGCGCCTACTAGCCCAATCCATTGGCGAACTCGGCCTAAAGGTCGATATTCTGATTAACAACGCAGGCTTCGGAACATACGGCCGCTTTGAGGATATGGATCCGGAGCGCGAGCAGGAAGAGATTATGCTGAACACCGCCGCACTTGTCGACCTGACGCATCATTTTCTGCCCGGCATGCTGGGGCGCAAGGACGGAATCGTCGTAAACGTGGCTTCAATGGCCGCATTCGTGCCTTGCGCTTATTCTGCAGTTTACGGTGCTACCAAGGCATTCGTGTTATCTTTCTCCGAAGCGCTATGGGCGGAAACCCGCGGACGCGGTGTCCGCGTAGTTACCCTGTGCCCGGGTGCGACGGATACAGGCTTCTTCGATGCTGTCGGCAGCAGGGACATGGCGGCGGGCAGCACGCTGTCCACCCCGAAGAACGTAGTTCAGGCCGGATTTCGTGGAATCGACAGAGGAAGCAGTTATATTATCGACGGGCGAAACAACTACATGTCGGCCCAGATGGGCCGTTTTCTTCCCCGACGCAGAGTAGCTTTGATCATGGAACGTATTTCGCGCCCCAAAGCACACTGAGGGGATGTGAGCTCCCTTTCGTTCAACAAAGGCAGCCGGTCACATTGACCAGCTGCCTTCTTGTATTTATTGAAATAACGTTCCCGCTAGTTGACAACCACTCCTAGTAAGATTTCATCTAGATTCTATTCTTAATTCTATTGCTTAAATTTCAACTCTTCTATTGAAATTGTACGCCATCCGTGGTGTATAAGGTTGTTTAAATAAGTTTCCTTTGGTATATTCTCAATTTCTAACGCAAGTGGTGTTAATGAGACCCAACATTCATTGAATTCATAGTTTATTGTAACTTTAGCAACTTCATAACCATTATGGAAGTCCGGATGGAACCCAGGATCATCCAGTATATCCCCTTTAATAGGACGGACAGGTGATTCAAACGTTTTTATTAATATTTCGTGCTTATCTTTAGGTGTGTTTCCTTTTTTGATTGAATGAAGAAAGAACAGTAAGTTAATTTTCAAGGATTTCGCCTCCTACTATTAATAAATTCTTGTCTCACCTTATTGTATCGTTAATAAATAATTTTATATTACCACGATACTCGACCCGATTCATCCTCGCAAGCTATCTGACTCCCTACTTTTTAGTGCAACGAATATAGGGACGACTTAACATCATTTTCATAAGCGATTGGTAAAAATCACCTAAGTCTAAAGCAGTTATAATTGGTAAAAATATATATAAGGTCGAAACGGGACTTAATTCAGGATGATGAAGATGATGGGAGTTATGATCCGACCTATGAAAAAACAAAGTCGTCAAGCATTCAAACAAAACACGCAGAATTCGGATTCTTATAACAGCCAACTTCATGCAAGTCTCCAGGACAATATTCAACAAGTTAAGAAGATGCTTGGAAATAGCAGTGATATTGTGATAAGAGAAATTCAGATTAGCTCTATCCATGCTGGTCTTTTCTATACAGATGGTATAACGGATAACCCTTCTATTCAAAACTTTATCAGGGACTCACTACTAGGTGATAATCATGCCGAGCTGGACCAACTGATTTCATCCCAACAGAATGTTCTTGAGATATTGAAAAATCGTTATCTTGGTGTCGGGGAAATACAAGATGTTGTGGATATCCATTCATTAATCACTTCCATGTTATCGGGCGATGCCATTTTACTGTTGGATGGTTATACACAAGGATTTGCAATCGGTATGCGTGGCGGTAAAGACCGTGGTGTCACGGAATCCACGACAGAGAGTGTCATCCGTGGGCCAAAGGAAAGTTTCAGCGAGAACTTACGGACAAACGTAGCGTTAGTCCGTCGGAAAATCAAAGATTCCCGTCTATGGATGGAAACGAAATCGATTGGCAGAGTAACACATACAGATGTTGCCGTCATGTACATCAAAGGTATTGCTAATGATAAGATTTTAGAAGAATTACATACACGTTTAGATCGAATCGATATCGATGGCATTCTTGAAAGCGGGTATATCGAGGAACTAATTCAAGATGAGACCTTTACGCCTTTTCCAACGATATTCTATTCAGAGAGGCCTGATGTTATTGCTGCTGAGCTCCTGGAGGGGAAAATCGCTATTATAGTGGATGGGACGCCGAATGTACTTATCGTACCGGCTCTATTCGTCTCCTTCACTCATGCAGCAGAAGATTACTATCAACGTGCGGATATTAGCACCCTCATCCGTATCATTCGATATGTTAGTATGTTGATTGCCCTACTAGGCCCATCAATTTATATAGCGGTCACTACGTTCCATCAGGAGATGCTTCCCACACAGCTGCTAATTGGTTTAGCTGCTCAACGGGAAGGAGTGCCCTTCCCTGCATTCATTGAAGCCCTAATGATGGAAGTGGCATTCGAGATCCTGAGAGAAGCCAGCTTACGCATGCCCAAGGCGATTGCGCAGGCGATTTCTATTGTTGGAACATTGGTCATTGGTACAGCTGCGGTTGAAGCCGGAATCGTATCTGCCGTTATGGTTATCGTCGTTTCGATCACGGCTATCTCCAGCTTTGTGCTTCCTGCCTTCACCATGTCCATGTCCATCCGAATGCTCCGTTTTCCAATGATGGGACTCGCCGCTTCCTTCGGATTATTTGGCATAATTTTGGGATTTATCGCACTTATTCTGCACTTGTGCAGTTTACGTTCCTTCGGTGTTCCATACATGAGTCCCCTCGCCCCTTTTATTCCTGAGGATATGAAGGACACGGTAGTACGGGTGCCATGGTGGAGAATGTTCTCCCGTCCGCATTTGATCAGTCAGAAAAACATTATTCGCGAACAAAATAACCCACCTGCTCCGGAATCTCCGCAGAACAACAAGGGAGGCTGACAAATGAAACGAAAGCTCATCTTGCTTATTTTGTTTATCTTGCCTCTCTTGTTCGTATCTGGCTGCTGGAATCGGAAAGAATTGAATGACTTAGCTATTACAGTTGGTATGGGGATTGATAAATCCGGAGAGAATTACCAGGTTTCCGTGCAAGTCGTCATTCCCGGCCAAGTGGCCGGCAAGACTGCCGGTCATCAAACTCCGGTTACGATGTATAAGGAGACTGGCAAATCATTGTTTGAAGCGATTCGCAAAATGACAACAGCTAGCCCCCGTAAAATTTATGTATCCCATCTGCGTGTCCTAGTCCTCGGAGAATCGTTGGCAAGAGAAGGAATCGGGGATGTCTTAGATCTCCTGTCGAGAGATCAAGAGCTACGGACCGATTTCTTTATCGTCGTAGCAAAGAAGACAACTGCCGAAAATACATTAAAAATACTAACACAATTAGAAAAAATACCTACCGTGAACATGTTTGCCTCATTAGAGACTTCCGAGAAAGCATGGGCACCCACAACGACCATTACTTTGGATCAGCTGATAGCCGAATTACTTAGCGATGGGAAACATCCTGTATTGACTGGAATTCAAGTTATAGGGAACCAAAAAATAGGCGAAACCAACGAAAATCTTGACGAAATTGACCCCTCCGCTAAGGTAAAGTACTCCGGTCTCGCTGTATTCAAGAAAGACAAGCTGATCGGATGGTTAAATGAAGTTGAAAGTAAAGCTTATACCTACATTAATAACAAGATTAAAAGCACGGTAGGTGTCATTGCTTGTCCTGGGGGAGGCAATCTTACATTAGAAACAATCCGCTCTCAAACATCAATAAAAAGCAAAGTAACGGACAACCAGCCAACGATAGAAATTAGTGTTCGTGCACAGATGAACATCGCGGAAGTACAATGCACAGTGGACCTGACAAAAACAAAAACGATTGCCGAGTTGGAGGAGCTATCCAATCAGAAGATGGAAAGAATCATAGAATCGTCCATAAAAAAGGTGCAAAAGAAATATAAAGTCGATATTTTTGGATTTGGCGAGGTAATCCATCGTTCACATCCAAAAGCTTGGAAGAAGTTGAAGAAGGACTGGGATGAAACTTTCGTTGATATGCCGGTGACCGTAAAAGCAGATTCGCGAATTCGACAACTAGGTGCCGTGTCGAGTTCATTCTTGAAAGATATGGAGAAAAAGGAGTAACCATTATGGCTATAGCAGGTTTCATTGTCGTTGTTGCTGTAATCATCGCCATTGATGCTCCTCCTCTATGGAAAAGGAAACAACATAAAGAATTATGGATATTTTCCATCTTGCTTTTTATTGGGAGCTCAATGGGCATCGCACACTACTTATTCCATAAGATCCCTAATCCTGCGGATTTGATCATTACTGTCTATAAACCATTTTCCGATATGATCGCAATCTGGTTACATTGAGAATATCAGATTTAAACGGAAAGTCACGGAGGTATGATGTCATTATGTTAGATAACCGAAAGATAAGCCCGCGACAATATTACATAATGGTGTCGCTTTATATTATTGGAAGCGCCATACTGATTATTCCGGCAACATTAGCTGTCGAGGCGAAACAGGATGCATGGATCGCGTCGATCATCGCAGTAGCAGTTGGATTATTGATTTTGCCTTTTTATATCCATCTGGGTAATCGCTTCTCCCCAATGACGTTTGTGCAATATACCGAGAAAGTATTGGGGAAATGGATGGGGAAAATTTTCACCATTCTATTCATCGCTGGATTTCCATTCCTCATCGCTTCGCTTACGTTACGTAATGTCGGGGACTTTATGGTCACGCAAGTCCTACCCGAAACACCAATCGAAGCGATTCATATCTTTTTCTTGTGTGTCGTTATTATGGGAATACGATACGGTCTCGAACCTGTTGCACGTACCGCAGAATTTTTATTTCCATTCGTCATCATAGCTTTTTTGCTATTGATTATTTTAATTGCCCCCCAAATTGATTTTAAGAACATCATGCCCGTGCTGGAGAATGGAATGAAACCTGTACTGAGTGCCGCCATCCCACACATTGCATTCCCCTTTATAGAACCGGTAATACTCATTATGCTGTTTCCTTACATAAACCGTACAAAAGAAAACGGGAAAGCCCTCTTTACTGGAGTTCTCATTGGAGGCGTCGTATTGATCGTCATAACAGTCTTGTCTATATTAGTCTTAGGAATAAACACAGAAAGACTGACCTATCCAAGCTACATATTAGGAAGAAGAATAAATATTGGTAATTTCCTGCAACGAATCGAAATTATTATGGCGTTGATCTGGATGATCACAACCTTTTTCAGATTAATCCTTCTGTTTTACATATCCACTGTGAGCATCGCCCAGACGTTCAGGGTCAAAGATAGTCGTTTCTTAACGTTTCCTCTGGCTATCATTATGTTCATACTTTCCATCGAAGCCATCCCCAACTCGGTCTATCTTCAGGAGTTGAACAAGGTCTGGCCTGGGTATGCACTAACCTTTGGGCTTGGCTTTCCTCTTCTTCTGCTGGGAGTCGCTGTTTTGCGAAGAAAATAAACAACTTCTGAAACGATTTTCATTGAAAATCTAAATTTGACTGTGGTCTTTCTCTCGATTAAACACGCTCTGTGTAATAGCATTAGAACCAGCCCCCATGATAAGGAAACCTGCTAAACGCATAACAACGGACTTCCTTGTGAGGAGTCCGTTGTTTATTTTCATATGACAAACAAAATCCCGATATAGCACTACAACGCACTCCACCGTGTGGAGTAGACAGTGACAACAATCATGCACGAACCAGCTACAAGCGCAGTTCCTCCATCTCCTCTTAATACAAGAATGCCCTGGTTGGAACCAAGGCATCTTGCTTGAACGTTGAATGTTACAAAAATTCGTTTTTATGTTCAGCCACCCACTCGGCAAGTGTTCTGGCAGGACATCCTGTCACTTGCTCCACAGTGGGGACGACCGTATGTCCGATTTCGGGTGGATTTTTGCCCATAAGGACAAAAAAGTCGATATCCCCCTCTTCATAACCCTGATCTCTCCAGTTTTGCCTCGCTTGCTCCTCCGTCAGTTCATCAAATTGAATATCCTTACCGATCCCTTCGCTAATTGTCCGTACAGCTTCAATGCGCGAAAGAGTCTCTGGACCTGTAAGAATATAACTTTGTCCGTGATGACCATTCTCCGTGAGAGCCGCAACGGCGACGGCGGCAATTACCCTCTGACCATTATGACTGACATTTCGCCTAGACAACAAAGGGGCAACTGCGATTCGCAGTTGCCCCTTTGCCATCAACCCTACCTATATAGGCAAGGCATTATTTTGAAATCGTTTGATACCACTCGTTCGCTTCCTTGACGGATTCTGCGCCACCTTCTGCCATCCATTGAGCTAGGAAGGTATCGTAACTGTCTATAGATTGTGCGCCTGCGATATACACCAGCACAGTGTCGTCCAGCAACTTCGTCAGTTTTTGCTTGTTTTTGGAAACCGCATCGATCGGTGGCGCAATCGACATCGGATCAACAATAATATTTCCTTTCGCAGCGTTTTCTTGAAACGCCTCATAGTAACTTTGCAGCACAGGGTCCTTTCGAACTCGCGCCTGCCAGTATGCCGGATAATCATATTCGTTGACCCCAGTCATGTAAGAGCTTGCATTGGCCAAATCATCGTTGAACTTGGGCAGAATTGGATAATATTTGCCATCCTTCACCTCATGATGAACGCCTTCCTCACCAATCGCGAGCTTAATGAAAATATCCTTCTCTAGCTTGGTATCAAGCAGCTTGATCGCGTGCTCCTTTTGCTTGGATATCTTCGGTATCGCAATAAACCAAGTCGTTGCCAGATTGACGCCAATCGATGATTTGCCATCCTTGCCTACTAAGTAAGGAATAATGCCGATTTTAGCTTCAGGGAAGTTTTTGACAAGAGCGGCTTCTGTGCTAGATGCACTCCACCAAGCCAGCTTGAACATCGCGGCATTGCCGCTGGAAAACTTCTCAATCGCTTTTGCATTAGTATTGATTGGCATTTCCGAATCCAGCAGCCCTTCGCTGTAGAGCTTGTTCATATAAGCCAAAAATTCCTTCATCTGCGGCAGCTCTGCTTTATGCAGAAGTTTGCCATCCACATCGTTCCAGTCGTTCAGAACGCCGAATGCCGCTGCAATATCTCCATAGATAGAATCCTTTGTACCCGTTAACGGAATAATATTTTTGGCCTTCTTGATTGCTTTCAACACCTCATACAACTCATCTGGCGTTGTCGGGTTCTGCAAGCCCAGTTCCTCCATCCAGTCCTGACGGACAACCATTTCCTCGCCTACGCTTATGCCAGAGCCTGTCTCCGGTATAGCATAGATTTTGCCGTCAATCGTAACGCTTTCCCATGAATCTTCCTTAATCGCCGCTTTGATGTTAGGGCCTTGGCTTTCAATCAGATCATTCAGCGGCTCCAGCGCGCCCGCAGTTGCCAGCTTGTAGAACTGGGCAGAACCCAGCTTCATGATATCGAAGTTTTGTTTGTTTGCAACCATCAAATTCAGCTTTTCATCGGCATTTTCAGCCGGAAGCATTTCATAGGTAACCTTGTAGCCGGTCGCTTCTTCTATGTTTTTAGCAACCAGATCCGTGTTGGGATCGAACAGGCTGTACTGCATCAACATAGTGAGGTTGGGATTGCCTTCACCATCTCCTCCTGAGCCGCTGCCCGGAGCTGGAGTGGAGTTCTTTCCGCATGCAGCAAGAGCAAGAGCAAATACAAGGACTATGGCCAACCAAGAACCTTTTTTCATAGAGTACCCTCCCGAATTTGTGTTTTAAGTCAAACTGCTTTACCCTTCCGTTACCCACTATCGTGACAAGCTGACAACATCACCGCCTTTCATGGTCAATGGTTTAACCTTTCACCGAACCTACCAGCACACCTTTGACAAAATATTTCTGCAAGAACGGATAAACCATCAAGATCGGCAGCGTAGCTAGCAATATTGAGGCTGCCTGAATGGATTGGGGCGTTGTGTTCAGCGCCGCGTCCACGTTATCCTTCAAAAACTCGCTGCTGGAGGACACCAACAGTTCCTTTAGGTACAGCTGCAGCGGCTTGAAATCCTGATTGGTAATGTAGATCATTGATGTAAAATAATCGTTCCAGAACGCCACCGCGAAAAACAGGGCAATGGTTGCCAACATGGGAAGCGACAGCGGTAACACAATGGAGAACAAAATTCGAATGTTGCTTGCTCCGTCCAGCTTGGCGGATTCCTCCAGCCCGTCTGGCAGCCCTTCAAAGTAATTTTTGATAATCAGCATGTTAAAAACGTTGATGGCCGCTGGCAGGAATAGAACAGGAAACTGGTTGACCAGACCGAGCGTCTGCATGAGCAGGTAGGTAGGAATCAAGCCGCCACTGAACAGCATCGTGAAAATAAACATCAGCAGAAACCATTTTCTGCCTCGCAGTTGAATGCGAGATAATGGATACGCCGTAATGGTAGTGAGGAACAACCCTAACACCGTCCCCACAATGGCCAAAAGAATCGAAATTTTCAGAGAGTTAAGGAACATGGCATCCTTAAGCACATATATATACGTTCCAGTCTGAAAACCAATGGGCAACAAATTGACCTTACCGGAGATGACCGCCGCTTCGCTGCTGAACGATTTGGCGATCAGGTTAACGAACGGTATCAGCGTCGTCAGACCTACCAGTATGAAAAATAAATAATTGCAGAAATTGAACAGCTTCTCCGGAAACGATGTTTTCACGGTCATAGCAATCTCCCCCTTTCAGTTACCAAATCCCGCGTTGCAGGTATTTGCGGCTAAGTGCGTTGCCCGCCAAGACGAGCGTGAAGGAAATAACAGATTCAAATACGCCAACAGCAGTCGTGAAGCTGTAATCCTGATTGCCGAGGCCCATTCGATACACATAGGTGCCGATGACATCTGACACCTTGTATACAGTGGGATTATACATGACGAGAATTTGCTCTGTACCCGCTTCCAGAATGCTGCCCAGCCTTAGAATAAACATCAGCAAAATAATTGGGGCGATACCAGGCAGCGTAATGTGCCACAGCTGCTTCACCCTCCCCGCTCCGTCAATCTTGGCCGCTTCGTACAAGCCAGGATCAATCATGGCGAAGGCTGCAAGATACACGATGGTACTCCACCCCGTCTCCTTCCAGCCCGCTGAGGCAATCAGAACGCCGCGGAACACGCTGTTGTCCAGGAAAAACGAGATCGGTTCCATGCCGATCATAGCCATTACCTTGTTGACCAAACCGCCGTTGCTGGACAGCAGGTCGATAAATAGGCCGCTTACGATAACCCAGGACAAAAAATGCGGCAAATAGATAACGGTCTGAATCGCACGCTTGAACAGCATCCGTCGCAGCTCGTTCAACAGCAGGGCAATGAGAATCGGCAGCGGGAACAAGATACCAATCTTCAGAAAACTGAGAATAATGGTGTTTTGAAAAACATGCAGAAAATCGGGGGAGTTGAACAGTTTGGCAAAATGCTTCCATCCCACCCACGGGCTTGCGTCATAGCCATCAAAGATATTGAAATCTTTAAAAGCAATGGTAATGCCATACATTGGGGAGTATTTGAAAAGCAAAAGAAACAAAATTCCAGGGACAAGAAGTGCATATAAATCCCAATCCCGTTTGACATCAGCAGCAAGACGTTTGACATAATTGCGTTTAGCCTGGGGCTTATCCAGTGGTGCGATTGTGCTTTTCATCGTATTCCCCCTCGATTTGATGCTTTCTATCTAAAATTGTAGTATCCATCGCTCAGGGTTGGTAGAGTAATGCCATTACTATTTATGGTACTTTGATGTTTGATTTCCTCACAAAAAAGCGTAAACGACTGTTGGCATCTTTTTATGGCAAAGGCCTTGAACACACTATTTATTTGTACGAAGACTGAGGTTCCGCTA
Organism: Pristimantibacillus sp.; assembly: GCA_048976605.1. Lineage (GTDB taxonomy): Bacteria > Bacillota > Bacilli > Paenibacillales > Paenibacillaceae > Pristimantibacillus. The sequence goes on from JBHGUX010000038.1 coordinate 525,206, forward strand.
TTTGTCCGATTTTATTCATTTGAGAGTTTTGACGGACAGGAGATCCGTTATTTCCTATTTATCGAGTGAATTCGGAGCTCTTATAGGGTAATAACGGATTCTCTGTCCGCATGGAGCAACATATATAGCTAATTCCTACAAATTACGGATTTTGTGTCCGCAAAAAATTCAATAGACAAAGATAAGTACCTGCCACAACTCGCTCCGTCCCATTATCATGATCAAGTCGTATTGGTTAAAGATGGTTGCACAACTAGCAGAAATACGATGAGGTAATAGGCTAAGTTATTATGGTAGTGTCATATCTATTGGGGATAGCGCATCACTGGCAGCGATGAGGTCAGGGGTGAGGTCAGGGGTGAGGGTCCCCATGCAATTATCTACCAGAATAAAAAAATAGCAGAACAGGAATAGCCACCCCTGTACTGCTATTTTTCATATTTCCCAACATTTCTGTTCAAAGTAAGCCATCTCTTCAACTAGCTTAGTGTTTATGGGACAGCCGCTTTACATTTTTGTGGTTTTACGCAGCATTATAATCTGTAGCAAATGTCATACCTTAACTCCACCTGGATTGACGCCCCAATATTTGCGAAACACCTTGGTGAAATAGCTCACATCTCGGTAACCCACCAGACGGGCGGCATCGTATACCTTTCCCCCATTCTGCAGAACGGATTTAGCCCGTTCCATTTTGCGCTCCAGCACATAGGTCGAAAACGGTACACCTGTCTCCTGCTTAAACAGTCGACTCAAGTATGATGAATTGATAAATAGTCGGTCTGCAACCGTATGCAGTGTAATATCCTGATCGATTTCCTGATTGACAATAAATAGTATGGAGCGTACCACTCCGTTACTGGTTGTTTTCCTCTGCTTCTGCAGGTAATCGCAAATGCGGCCAGTCAAGCGGACCAGCCAGGCCCGGATCTGTTCCTTCGTAGCCAGCAGTCTAATGTTCTCGAAATAAATCATATCCTCTCCTGCCACATTGCCAATCCTCCATCCCTGCTTCTGAATCATACGGATATACAGACTGCTCAAATAAAGCACAGCCTCATGGACCTCATCCGCTGTCTCCACGAACTCTAGGCTCTTGTCCCACAATCCTTGCAACGCCTCCAGCGCCTTGTCTTTGTCTGCGGTTTCCAATGCGATCTCCAACGCTTTCTCTAGCCCCTGCTGTACTTGAACACCCTGTTCCTTACGGCCAAGCTCACGATAAGGAATGGCGATGTCGCAACCGTATACGATACGCTCCTGCAAGGCACGGCAAGCTTCGGCATACAGCGCACTCATGCTGCCAATACCTCCGACCGAAGCGCAAATGCCCGCGCTGGCTGTCAGCCCAAGCGTCTCCCGGGTCCGTGACAGCAGTTGAACGACCGAAGCCTGTACCCGCAAGGCACCGTCTCCCGGCTCCTCCTCGTTCCGCAGCACAAAAATAAGGAGTGTATACCCATGAAGGTCAGGGCAGACCCAACAGGAGGTAGGCAGCATTTCTCTCGCCAGACATTGCAGCGAGAAACGCCACATAGGAGCATCCTCCACCCTAAAGCAACCTTCAACTTCCGGAAGCGGGTCAATATCCACCACAGCAACTGCGATTCGGTCCGACTCTTCAATTTCAATCTGATAATCGATGCTTCTTCGCAGCACCTCACTATCGTCGTAGTCGCCTGCTGCCCACTGCCGGATAAAGCTGCTTTGCAGATGGGGAAGATGCTCACGCCACTTCACCTTCAGCTCTGCCTGCTCGCGCCACTGCTCCATTTCGTCTCGCAGCTGCTTGGCCGCTTCCAGTACAGCACCCAATATCTCCTCTTCAGCTGCGGGCTTCAGTAAGTAATTGGACACCCCTAAAGCTATGGCATCCTGAGCGAAGCAAAAGTTGTCATGCCCGCTCAAAATAATCAGTTTCAACTGCACGCCGTTATCCGGACATTCCCTAAGTTTCCTCACTAGTGTCAGCCCATCCATCTCCGGCATCTGGACATCAATCAGCAAAATGTCGGGTCGCTTCCGCTCCATCAACGCCAGTGCCTCTACACCGCTGGCAGCCAGTCCGACCACCTCGATGCCATGCTCCTCCCAAGGGATATTATTGGCCAATCCCAACCTAAGTCGCAGCTCGTCCTCAACAATCATCAAATTCATGCAGATCGCTCTCCTTTTTCAAGAGTATGGTGAGTCATAGCACGAAAGCTTTCCTTACATTGATCCAGCGGCAGAGAAATGGTGACTGAGGTGCCCATTCCTTGCACACTTTCGACAATCAATTCGGCATTTTTGCCGTAATAAAGCTTAATGCGGGTCATTACATTGCGCAGGCCGAACAGGTCGCCCGTCTCCTCATCCTCCAGCGAAAACAGATTTTCCTCACGCCGTCCCAAGCGCTTCATTTCTTCTTGAATGTAGGCGAGCCGTTGCGGATTTATCCCCGAGCCATTGTCTCGGACTGTGACCTGAACGGTCTCTCCGTAAATAATCCGGCCGGAAATAACAAGTTTTCCGCCATCCATTTCCCCCTCCATTCCATGCAAGATTGCGTTTTCCACAAGCGGCTGTAGCAGCAGCTTCAGAATCGGAATGGAGCGGCAATCCTCCTGAATGTCGTATTCCACTTCAAAGCTGTCCAAAAAACGGATTTGCTGAATGCGAATGTAATAATGCAGATGCGACAAACTTTCGTCAATAGTAAATACATCCTTGCCCTTGTTCAGACTCAGACGGAAAAATCGGGACAAATTCAGTACCATCTCACTGATTTCATCCGCCTCATAATTTTTGGCAGTCCAGTTGATTGAATCCAGCGTATTATACAGAAAATGAGGGTTTATCTGGGTTTGCAGAAACTGAAGCTCAGTCTTGGCCAGCCTCAGCTGCTGCTCGTAATGCTCTTCAATCAGCCGCTTCTGGTCTACTACCATCCGATTAAACGCTTCCGTCAAATATCCCAGCTCATCATGCCGTGTATTCTCTAGGTGCACATTCATATTCCCCGTACCCAGACGCTTCATGCCCTTGAACAGCTTGTCCACCGGGGAAGCGATACCGATATAAACGAGCCATGAAGTGCCCAACGCCAGAAGAACACTTACAAAAATAATAGCTAACGTATACAGTCGAAGCTGATCTGTTTTGGCGTACAGCTCTTTTTTGGGCTGAATCAGCGTCAGCCGCCATTTGGAATACTCCGAATCGATAGTAACCGTCATCTCCGCATCAGTCGTGCGTGGAAGGCCAGGCATGCCCCCGCCCTCCTCCAGCGTATGCTCAGTGCCGTCAAGCTTGCCTGTCCCGGCAATCAATTTGCCAGTATCGCTGTGCAAATAAATGGTAGACGAAGGAGATGGGAGCAGCGACTTCATCAGATTGATCAGCTTGCTTTTGTCCACTGTAATAATGACTACATCTGCTCTTCGATTGTTATTGTACAAATCCATGGTTCGCAGCAGCGATACGCTATCCGTATCAATTAAGCTGCCGAAGCTCGTATTGCCTGCAATCGGCTCCTCCGCCAGCAGATAAGTAATTTCCGTCCCGCTTGTAATGGCCGTATTCTCAAGCCATTGCTGCTGCTCGGGGCTGCTCAGCCTTCTTCCTCCATAATTCGTCGAAATCATCATATGGGAAGGTTGATGATACAATGATATTTGCGATACGATATGATTAATGGAGTTTACATTCGACAGCTGCTTCAGCAGCATCGAAAAATCGACGATAGAGAGTGGCGACAATTCTGCTCCGTTATCCGCAAGCAGCTTGATAAACACAGGGTCAGTTGCAATCAGCGTCGAAATCTCTTCCACATTTTGCAAAGTCAAATCAATATAGTCCATAGCAGAATTCAGCACCGTGCTGGACCGTTCCACGGCTTGGTCATGCAGAATGCTGCGGGAACGATCGACGGCAAACAAGCTTACCAACACGAGCGGCAGTAAAATCAACAAAAAATAGCAGGTTAACCGAAACTGGATTTTGCGGGAAAATCGATCCCGAAACCACTTGACGGGATTCCTCAAACTTATCTCCCCTCTCCGGCGCTCAAACGAGCTTCATACCATTGATTAACCTCCGCTGCAACCTCTGCGCCACCCTCGCTGTACCACTCATCCACAAAGCTGTCGAACTCATCCAGCGGAACGATGCCCATCACGATTTGTGTGAAAATATCCTCAAGCTCCTCTAAACGCCCGGCATACTTGCTCATCTCCGGTGTCGGAATTCCGTAAAATTCATTTTTTATTAAATTTTGTTCAATCATTTGCAAATTATCGTATAAATGAAAGTCGCCGAGCGAATCCAATCGGGCCTTGGCCATGACTGGATCAATTACATCAACGAGCGACTGGTAGATGCCCCTGTACAAATGCTTGTCATGCTCTTCAAAATCAGTGACCATTTTTCCATTTTCCATCGACCAAATCTCACCTTCAAAACCAAACTTCAACGTCTCCCTGCCCTCACCCACGATGAAATTAAGCAGCTTTACCACTTCTTCGGGATGTTTCTTATCGACTGGCACCACATTGTAACCGCGGATCAAATCATTGTTGTACACGCCGCTGTGCCCCTCCGGTCCAACGGGATACTCCAGCGGAATCCATTCCGCCTTGGGATCTTTCTTTTGGTTCAACGCAATGGGACCGCGCGTATCGTACCAAGTCGCGGAAAACATGCCGACCTTTCCGTTCTCGATTTTCTCGATAAAGGCATTGTTGCGGTTAAGCGGAAATTCCTGGTCTATCAGTCCTTCCCGGTAAAGCTTAGCCAGGAAAGAGAGCGCTTGCTTGGTCTCCGGCAGCGTACTGCCATTAACCAGTTTTCCATCACGCGCCACCCAAGAATTCAATTGAACGCCAAAAGCGCCAAAAAAAGGCGCAGCCCGCCCCAAGTCCTCCAACAATATAAGACCCATCGTATCATTAAGCCCGTTCCGGTCAGGATCCTCCTGGGCAAAGGCACGTATGACTTCATAATACTCGTCCAGCGTCTCAGGCGGCTGCAGCCCTAGATTATCGAGCCAATCTTTCCGCACATACATTAACTCGATGCCCTGCACATCTGTTAAACTTGGGATGCCGTAGATTTTTCCGTCGTAGCGCATTCTATCCCACGCCTCTTCAGGAATAAGCTTCTTCAGGTCATGTCCATATTCGTTGATATAATCGTCAAGCGGCATAAAAGCCCCTTTTTTAACGTATTCGTCAAACCAAACCGGGTTAAAGGTGTGAATCAAATCTGGGAGATTTCCGGAAGCCATAATGACATTCAGCTTTTCTTCGTAAACTTCCTGAGGGGGAATGCTGACTCGCAAGTCCAGTCCTGTGCGTTCCTTTATATAGTCGATATAAGGATTATCATTTTCGTCCGAACCATCCGGGAATACCATGCCCAGATCGTTAATAACCATGGAAATCGCAACACGGCTCTGCGGGGTGGGCACCGGCTGTCCCAACTTCTCCCACTCGCTGCAGCCTGCAGCCATCACAATTAACATCAACAACGCTATCATCCGAACAATCAAACGGCAGTTGAACCTTTTGCGCTCCATAGCTCCCCCTCCATCTTTCCTGGAATGCCTCTGGTATTTCTCCCTATTCAACTTCTTGTTCAGGCAAGTACTAGATTGTGCGCATAACCGGTAAAACAGCTTCCTTCCCACCTGCCGACCGATCCTTGTATTGTTACATATGATAACATACGAAGTGATCTTCAAGGGAGATAAGACATGAGATTTGATAGATACCTTTTTCCATGTTATAAAAACAAACATCAATTAAAGCGTTTCCATTAGTTTTAAGGTGAAACGGATATCGCCATCCTTAGCGGAGGGGTGCGTTTCATTCCGAGAAATATAGAGAATGTTTAGCAATAGGATATACTTTCTAATATTATGAAATAAATAGAAGCGACTGCCTTACGGCTATTCGAACTTTGCAGGCTGTCAAGCCTATCCTATTCTAATAGCCGCTTCAGCAATCGCCTGATTACTCCGATTCGATAACAGGGGCTAGCGGTAGCCCTTAATAAATTGAACCGCTTTACGAATATCGGTCTCCGGCTGATCCCCGACCTCGCGTTCAATCGTCAGATAGCCATTATATCCAATTTCCTTTAACGCCGTAAAGAATCTGTCGAAATCAACATTCCCTTCGCCGAGCGGCAGCTCACGGAAAAATTGTCCCGAGCTTACCATCTCCGCAATTTTGGCGTGATCCATCGGCTCATAGCCAAGCGCACCGTATACCATGCGTGGATCCACCACCTTGCGACGTATGCCGTCCTTGACATGGGTGTGCACAACGTAATCTTTAAGCAACCGAACGCCTTCCGCCGGATCATCGCCTGTCACCATCACCATATTGGCGGGATCAAAATTGACAGATACCCCTCTGCCTCCCAGCGTATCCAGAAAACCTTTCAGATGAGCCGCCGTCTCAGGGCCGGTCTCGATAGCGAAATACGCCTTCATGCTACTGGCATATTCATTCAGTTTGCGGCAAGCCTCCTGCATGACAGCGAACACCTCACCATCACGATCCTCCGGCACGATTCCAATGTGAGTCGTTACAATTGTTGTGCCGAGGTCCATCGCCAAATCGAGAATCCGCTTAGATTTCTCCACTTTTTCCTCGTTAACAGATTTATCCTGGAAGCCGTGGCCGCCCAAGTCGCCGCATAACGCGCTGATTTCCAAGTCTAACGAAGAGATATAAGCCTTGAGCTCCCTGCGGGCGGCAGCGCCGAGATTAGCGGGGTCCATCTCACCTGAAACGGCATAGATTTGCACCCCCTCCGCACCAACCTCCTTCGCCTTCTTCAGCCCTTCCCGAACGCCGACGCCAAAGCTGTCTACAATGACACCTATGGGATTTCCGATTTTTACAGACATGACGATTCCACGCCTCCCCTAATCGAAATGGATTTCCTTGCCCAGTGTTGCCGATTCGTACACGCCGCAAAGTATTTTCATGATTTCAACGCCGTCCTGTACCGGACTGATGGTGGTTTTCTTCCCTTGGCAAACCTCCACAAAATAATTAATTCCGTCCTGGAAGCCCTGCACAAATTCGAATGAGAGATTGTCAATTTGCGGCGTGCAGTTCAGAATCGTGTCATACTTCTCAGTAATCAGAGTCAGCTCCGGCTCCAGCTCAACGCCGCCTTTTTCGCCATAGAGCTTTACCGTCAGCTCATCCTGCTTCGCATGCAGCGTAAAGCTGACATCGACCAGCAGCGACGCCCCGTTCTCAAAGCGGATCAACGCATTGGCCATATCCTCAACTGTGTTAAGCGCTGCATCATAATCGGCTGCCTTATAGAACTTTAAGTTTTTCACATTGGAGCGGTTGCCTAAACGATTGTAGGTGTTGCCGCTAATGGATTTGACCTTTGGCTTGCCCATTAAATACCAGCAAAGATCGATGACGTGAACACCAATATCGATCAGCGGGCCGCCTCCGGAGCGCTCCACATCGGCGAACCATCCGCCAGGGTTGCCCAGCTTGCGAATACAAGAAGCTTTGGCATAATAAATCGGACCGATTTCACCATTGTCTAAGAATGCTTTTACAATCCGCGTATTGGAGGCATACCGGCGGACGAAACCTACCTGCAGCGTCTTGCCGGACTCCTTGACAGCCGCTTCGACAGCCAGAGCCTCTTCCACCGTTTTGCTAAGCGGCTTTTCGCAAAGCACATGCTTGCCTGCCTTCAGAGCGGCGATACTGATTTCCGCATGGGTGTTGTTCCAGGTACAGATGCTAACCGCATCAATATCCGGGTTGGCCAGCAGTTCGTTGTAGTCGGTGTACACGTGGGGAATGTCATATTTCTCCCCTTTTGCCTTCGCCCGTTCTTCCTTTACGTCACAGACAGCGACCAGCACGGCATCAACGTTTTTGCTGTAGGAGCCAAAGTGCATTTCTGATATGGAGCCAGCTCCGATTACGCCAATTCGAATAGGATTGCTCATTGCCATTTCACCTCATTAGTTAATTTGGTTTAAACTGCGCGCAGCGCAGGCCACTCCAGCTCGATGCCCTCCGCAGCAAGAAGCTTCTGGTAATTGGCAAGCTCCGTCTCCGAAGAGCGGACATCGCTTGGCGTCAAGCCGCGATCCAGGCAGAAGCTGGCACAATAGCCCGCTGCCTCGCCAATATTCCATTCCACCGGGTGAAGCCGATAGCAACCGTTTGTAATATGAGTTGTCCCGATATTTTTGCATGCAGCGAGCAGATTGTTCACTCTCACCGGGATGAGACTGCCTAAAGGAATCTGGAAAGGCAGCGATGATATATCGATATAGGGTTGGTTTTCCGTGCTGGGATGCAGATCAATGCGGTAACAGCCGATGCCCACTGAATCCTTGAAATACTCCGCATTGCCGTCAGGTCGGCATTCCGTTGCAACATGCTGCTCCAGAATCGTAAACTCCGCCTTGATCCGGCGCGACTCCCGAATGTACGGATACATAGCAAGCCCATCTTCCGTCCCTACCACATCGGGTCGAAGCCTTAGACCGGGGTAACCTTTCGCCCCATCCGGGCGAGGAGCCTCTGTCTGCATCCAATAGAGCATCGACAGGCTAAGCTGCTTCGCCTCGTTCAAGTGACGCTCCCTATCTTCCGGGTTTACATCGATAATAGAGCCCAGCCAATAGTCGTTCTGCGGCCAGTTGACTAGCGAAATAGAACTGTTGTAGGTACCAGGAACGTAGTGCTCCTTCTCAGCGATTTGACGATATTTGAACAGCGAGAACGCACCTTCGCCAGGGAAGAGTCCGTACTGAACTGGCTGCATTGTCGCTGGTTTGACGCCGGTCCAGCTAAGCAGTCGATCCGGCCAGAAATCCGCCTTGTATTCCTTCCAGAAATCATAGAGCTCCGGCTTCGGAATCGTATGATCCTCGCCTTCCAGATAATCGATAGCGAAGCAATAGGTAAAGCCCTGCATATCTTGTGGCAGCGCTTCGCCTTCTACGGCATGAGGCTCCCCGGTTTCCTGGTGTGCTTCCGCACCCGTGACGTATTCCACGCCGGCCAGCGGAAGCAGGTCACCGCATTCCGTAGCGTCGAGAAAATAAGGAGCTTTCAGCAACACGGTATGTCCGCTGTCCAAACTTTTAACCGTCACCGAAGCGATGGCGTCGCCAGCGCAACGGGCGCTCACTGGAACATGGCGGCGCAAAATCGTCAACTGCCCGCTATGTACATAAGGTGCAAGCTGACGCTCCAGAACGGCAAGTGCGGCGCGCGGCGCATGACATAAACGGCTGACCGTACCGCCTCCTGGGTTTAGCCATTCGTTCTCGCGAGCCGTTGTCGTCAATGGAAAGGTATCCCGGTAATAAGCGCGGATATCCTCGCGAAAGCGGCGATAGCTCCGGGTACAGCCGAAGGACTCGATCCAGGGATGCTCGTCAGGTGGAACCGCCTGATTAGTTAATTGACCGCCGATCCATTCTGTCTCCTCCGTCATGATGACGGTTTTGCCCGACTTCGCTGCTGCCAGCGCCGCCGCAACCCCTCCCGTGCTTCCTCCGACAACTATAATGTCAGCCGTTGCTTCTCGTTCCATGCGCTTATCTCCTTTGAGTTTAAATAATGGTGGCAAAGTAGTCATAGCTGCGCCGAATACCTTCCGCCTCGCTGCCTACGCCTTCATATTCAAGAACAAACGCTCCGCGATAGCCATTCTCCACCAACTTGTTCACGATTTTCTCCAATTCAACATCACCGTCTCCCAGGTTGATCCCTTCAAAAGATTTGCCTCCAAGAGACTTGTAGCGCCCGTCTTCACGCATTTCAAAATCCTTGAAATGGACATGCGCGGCATAGGGGAGAAGCGTGTCAAGTGCGGCTGTTGGATGCTCGTCTACTAGCAGAAAATTGCCAGTATCAAACGTGGATCGCAGAGCCGGAGAATCAACCCGATCGATGATCGTTTTGACCTGCTTGCCGCTTCCCGCTAACTTTCCGTGGTTTTCCAAACAGAGAACTAATCCTTCCTTCTCTGCGCCCTCAGCAGCTTCTTTCAGACCATCCACAATCCAGTCCAGTGCTTCTTCATAGGTTGCAATATCGCTTAGGTTGCCGGAGAACACGCGGATGACGTTCGTTCCCAGTACCTTCGCAACAGCATAGGCATCCGTAATCTCCTTCAGCGCCCCTGCTCGTTCTTCTTCAGTTGCCTTAACGAAATCATTGGCTACCGCGTAGCTGGACACCTTGATATCATTATCTCTCACAAATGCAAGCACGCTTGGCAGTTCCTCCACAACATCTTTCCAGAACACATTCAACAGCTCGACATCCTTAATCCCTTCATCCTTGCAAAAGGATAGAAAATCCAACACTTTCCATTCGTTTTCTCTCACGGTTCTGTGCATGCTCCACATGCTAAGTGACAGCTTCATTCTGCAACTCCCTCCATGCTCTGTTATGGTTTATTGCCCAGCAACGCTATTTTGCTTGCTGCTTAACACCATTGTAAAAGCTGCTGTCCTGCATATATAGGGTAGACCGATGACCATTTTTGGTAACTTGATGCGATTATCTGTCCATACATGACAGGGACGATTATTTATCAAGTATTCAGCATGACAAAAATTAATGGTTTCATTCCGTGAGACAGCAAATAAGGCTGTCTCAAAAGCATAATCCCCGCATAAGGAATACTTACTTTGAACGGAAAAAGTGGGAAATAGGAGAAATAGCCGTACAGGTGTCCTGTACGGCTATTTCTCCTACTCTAGTCTATAGTTGCATAGTGACCCTCACCTGACCTCATCGCTGTCAGTGATGCGCTCTCCCACAATGGGTGATTATACCTAATCGTATTTTTTGATATTTATGTTACCATTTTTGACCAATACGATAATTGGACGGAATGAGTTGGGCAGCTGCTTATCTTAGTCAACCGAACAATCTGCCGGACAGAGAATCTGTTATTTGTAGGAATTAGCTATATATGTTGATCCAAGCGGACAGAGAATCCGTTATTTCCTCATAATTGCCTCAAAATCATTCGATTAATCGATAATAACGGATCTCTTGTCCGCTTAAACACACAAATGAATAAAATCAGCCAAATAGCGGAACCTCAGTCCGCGTAGAACTAAACAAGGTGGTTAGGAGGTCCGGGTCATGATAGACAGGCTATCGGCTATGGAGTATTGGAAGTTTCTTGCACAACTTTTTCGCAGTCGAAATGCTAGCTCAATATCGAAGTCGCTTGTCGGATCGTCTCAGCTACAATATCCTCTGCCTTCTGTCCAGAAGTTAACAGTCTTGTCCCTTGTCCTGCCCATAATGACATATAATCCGGATTGCTTTGGCTGTTAGCGGCGTTCCTTATATCACGAGTCGCAGTATTCTGGGTAGGAAAAGGCAGAGGCTCAATACCGCTGGCATCCCATTGCTTAATAAATAAATTTCTTACCCCTCTTGCAGGTCGACCTGAGAACACCCTAGTTATGACTGTGTTTTCTTCCGTACTCTCCAGCAGTGTCTGCTTATAAACCTCATGAGCCCCAGATTCAACCGCTGTTAGAAACCTCGTCCCCATCTGAACACCCTGTGCTCCTAGAGCAAGTGAGGCGACAAGCCCCCGTCCGTCCATAATGCCTCCTGCAGCAACAACTGGAATCTTCACATGATCCACAATTTGCGGAACCAACGCAAATGTCCCAATATTGGCGCCCATCGGTTGCTCAGTTATGTCAAAAGTTCCACGGTGACCGCCCGCTTCACTTCCTTGCGCCACAATGGCATCACAACCTGCTTGCTCTGCTAAGATAGCTTCGCGTACTGTTGTTACCATCGCAACAACGAGAAGTCCAATCGCTTTCACTTGCCGCATATGAAGGTCAGGAAGAATACCAAATGCTGTGCTGATGACAGGCACCTTTTCTTCAAGCAATACAGCAAGCTGTTTCTCAAACAGACTTGGAGTCGTCAAATCATCCGCAGTCGCATGAGGGATATTAAGCACATCCCGCATCCGGTTTAACTCATGTTGAACCTCTTCGGTTCTATTATTGTTATCTGTAGGCTGTGGTGCAAACAAGTTTACTGCAAAAGGCTTATCTGTCAGCTTGCGGATTTCCATAATGGCTTCACGAATGGCATTCGGCTCCATATAAGCCGCACCTAGCGTTCCAAGCCCTCCTGCATTAGACATCGCAGCGACCAATTGCACCGTCGTTGGTCCTCCTGCCATTCCTGCTAGAAAGAGCGGATAACGAATGTTAAATACTTGGCAAAGCTTAGTATTTAGTCGGATATTCATCATTTCCTCCTAATATTTAATCACTATATCAGCTAAAAAGGCTCGGATATTCGGATAAAATCTTCTTCAGTTCATTTAATTTCATTAGTCTTCTGTCTAATCATAACACCAGCATCTTTGGAAGCAAAAAATAACTCACACTTTCTATTGAAAAGAAACATACGATATTCCACAAGTCATTAGCCTAGTTCGAAATGAAGGGTAGGGAATACAATGTCTGTTTCTTATATGGATTTCACCTCACCATCCGTGCAGTTCACGTACGATTTGAACAACAATACTTTTTTCAAAAAAGATAACAGGAACTATATTAATGCTCTTTCCATCAATCAGTTAAACACATTAGGAAATGTGTCTTTGCTCGACATTTATCTCAGTACGGGCAACGTAATTGAGCCGCATATCCATCAGAATGCGACTGAATTGGTGTATTGTATTTCTGGAGCTGCTGTTGTTTCCTTAGTTAATCCATTTACGAAGATGCTACTTAACCTCCCCATCCAGCCAGGTCAGGTTGCCAATGTGCCTCAAGGCTGGTGGCATTATGAAATTGCCACCTTCGATAACACTCATTTACTAGCTATATTTGATGCTCCAGTACCGGAATTCATCGGCGGTTCAGATCTGCTGCGATTAACACCAGCCAGTATCCTTGCCCATACGTATTGCCTCAATGAGGAACAAGTAAAAGAAACATTAGCTCCAATTACGAATACCGTAGTTATCGGTCCGCCTAATGATTGCAAGACCAATCAAGTCCAGAGCCATGCAGCAGCCAATTCCTCATTCTCTAATCAAACCTACTATCAATCTCAGTCTCACCAGCATCGCCAACCATTTGATTATCCTCCGCAACAACCGGTTATTGGAAATGGGTGGAACTATCAGCAAAGGTAAACCTGTACCTTTAGTAATCTAATTTGGCATGTTCCTATTGCTCTTTTCCTGATGCATGTTTGCTTTTTCATAGGCTTCCAGCACGATTTGCTGTTCGAAATTAAGAATTTTCGTCATTACTTTACTGATTCTGATCCGCTCCTCAGAATGCTCAACATAGCGATGTACAATATCCAGAAGCATATTTTGCACATTCTGAAGAGCTCCCATATACCATTTGGGCTCCAGCCCGATCCGACAATGAACATCTGCTATCCGAATTCTTTTATACAAAAATTTCCCATCTATCTGTCCATTGAACATTTCAATCAGATGGATCTCTAACGTTGTACGCAGTCGTTCAATGGTACTGTGTTCAAGGATGATCGTCCTCAGCTCTTCAACATTTATTATGGTTTGATAAAAGCCTGAAATGATTTCATCGATATGCTGAGCAATTAGAGGTTGTATTGATTTTGCCAATTGCAATTCTTCTATCGTTAATCCGATCATTTCAAGTTGTTTCAATATAGTCGGGTCTTTCAAATCAATCGTTGCCTTCTCTAATTTCGCTTTCACTAGCCATTCCGATTGCCCTGCTGGACTTGTCTTGCTATCAGAGATATTGGTTAGAAATGAATTCCCCATCATGTATTCCCTACTCTCGCAATAATTAATACTCTATCCATGAATCTCGTAATGAACATCTCATCTCATACTATCTCTACTATATAGCAATGATTTGACATAATTCTGAAACATAGGGCTGAGAGAACACAATTATAGGCAGCCATATTGAGGATTGAGACTAACATTTGCCTGTGGAGAGCTAGTGATAGAGAGACTCATGCGATAATGTACCAAAATGTGTAAAGAAGCTCTGAGAGAATAGAGGAACTCAGTTCCACTATTCTTTATCTATCGCATCATTCACTTGTTATAGCGGATGGTGGTTCCTCTATATCACATGATAAGTTATTTTTCAGAAGCTGACTCTAATATTGCGGAACATCATTCCTCTATTTTGACAAAATACATGATTAAACTAAAATAAAGGAACTCTGTTCCGTTCACCTCTCCGTCCTTACTAGGAATACTCCTAACTTGTGTCCAACCTATCAGATCGCATCCGAAAAAGAAGGTATTCCCTCGGCAGGCTGCCATAGAGAATACCTTCTTTCAAATTTGTTGTCCAAGGATAGATTGCTGAGCACCACAGTTAACCCTTCTACGAATGCCCTCTCATCTTCCTACGGAAATTCAGCGGAGAAATCCCTTCTCTATTCGAGAAACAGAAAGTGAAATACGAGCCATATTGAAATCCGACCTCCTCCGCGATACGTGTTACAGACCATTCGGTTTGGACGAGCAGTTTCTTCCCTTGTTCGATTCGGTAATGCACCAAGTAATCCATCGGAGTCTTCCCGTACACCTTAAGCATACATCTGGCCATATAGTTCGGGTGATAGTTCAATTCACTCTGTAGAATCGAATTGGTAATTTTATTAGTATAGTTCTGCCTGATATACAACTCAACCTTCTCAGCCAAGTTAAAAGCTGTTCCGTCTGAGGTTGAGGCCAGCTCTCGATCAAGATGCTGAATAAAAAGCTGAAAGGCTGATTGCCGCTTCCAGTTCCGAAGTGATCTAGGCTCATCCTCTAATTGAAAAAACTGCTCTAGAATGTCCATTGCCTTTGCCGTGAGCTTCGTGTGCTTCGGTATGAACACGGAGCATACTTCACTATGATTCAAATAGGCAGTTTGCTTATGTGCAATGAACAACGCAGATTGATTATCCAAACATTTGTTCATGCTGCTGCATTCATCCCAAGCCCCGAAAGTATGAAAATGAATCCAAATCATCTCTGTATCCGTAAGGCAAGGCTGCGCACCGTAATGACTAGCATCAGGCCTAAGAATGAAAGCCTCCCCCCTCTCAATTGTCCATTCATTCTCCCCTTCTCCTAAGCTTAGTGCTCCCTTTGTAACCACAACTAAATCGAATACTCCTATGTTGCTGCGACTGACATGACATTCACCTGCTCGATAGAAAGCACGACCGCAATCGATGAAGTAAGGGACAGGCGGAGAGATAAAATGCAGGATCGATGAGTTCAATTGATTCACCTCCAGTTGGTTGTAATTCTTAAAAATGTAGTTGGAAATGATTATGTTAATACCATAATACTATGTGTAATATGGTAAATATAGCGCTTACAATAAAGTTGGGAATTATAAAATAAAGGAGACTACTTGATGCGAAACTTATCCACCTCTATTCCTTTAAAGAAGATCAAGATCCAGGATGACTTTTGGTCTCCTTATATTTCATTGGTTCGAGAAGTTGTTGTTCCTTATCAATGGGAGGCGCTTAATGATCGTATTGAGGGATCAGAGCCCAGTCACGCTATTCAGAATTTCAAAATTGCAGCCGGCTTGGAGAAAGGTTCATTTTACGGGATGGTGTTCCAAGATAGTGATGTTGCCAAGTGGTTGGAAGCTGTCGGCTATTTACTAGAGCTTAAGCCAGATACGGAATTGGAGAAAGTCGCTGACGAGGTTATCGACATTATTGCTAAAGCTCAACATGCTGATGGATATTTAAATACGTATTTCACGCTCAAGGAGCCGGAAGGACGATGGACGAATCTAGCGGAATGTCATGAACTATATTGCGCTGGACATCTTATTGAAGCGGCGGTCGCTTATTATCAGGCAACAGAAAAAAACAAATTACTACAGGTTGCATGCCGTTTAGCGGACTGTATCGACGAGGCTTTTGGTCCAGAGGATGGGAAAATCAAAGGCTATGATGGCCATCAAGAAATTGAGCTAGCATTGGTGAAGTTATACCATGCTACTGACAACGCTCGTTATCTGCAGCTAGCCAAATTTTTCTTGGATGAACGCGGACAGAATCCACATTTCTACGATATCGAGTATGACAAGCGCAATGGGCAAACACATTTCCCTCTACTCCGTATGGCCAAGGACAGATCGTATAGCCAAGCGCATCTTCCGATTCGAATGCAGCAGACAGCTGAAGGCCATGCCGTACGAGTGGTCTACATGTGTACGGGAATGGCAGATGTTGCCGCCGAAACCAAAGATAGGCCATTATTGGCAGCTTGTCACGCACTATGGCGAAATATTGTCTCCAAGCGAATGTATATTACGGGAGCGATAGGTTCGATGTCTTTCGGCGAGTCTTTCTCTCTGGATTATGATTTGCCTAGTGATACCGCCTACGCGGAAACCTGTGCTTCCATTGGATTAATCTTCTTTGCCCGCCGTATGCTGCAAATCGAAGCAAAAGGAGAATACGCTGATGTGCTGGAAAGGGCTCTGTACAATACGGTTATTGGCGGGATGTCTCGAGATGGAAAGCGTTTCTTCTATGTTAACCCGTTAGAGGTGTGGCCAGAAGCCAACGGTAAAAACAGAAATCTCGACCATGTTAAGCACCAAAGGCAGCGTTGGTTCGGATGTGCATGCTGTCCGCCTAACATCGCTAGACTGCTCGCTTCGCTTGGTTTCTATATTTATTCCTTCAGAGAGGAGACATTATATATCCACTTATATATTGGAAGTCATATCATCATGGAGCTTGCAGGTCAGAAAGTTCAAGTGATTCAGCACTCCGAGCTTCCTTGGGAAGGCAATGTTCGATTCGAGCTCGTAATGGACCGATCTGCCCGGTTTACGTTAGCACTCAGATTCCCCAGCTGGTGTGACACGGCTGAAATTCTAATCAACGATACTCCCCACCTACTCAATGAAACTTCAATAATAGATGGCTATATGTACATCAACCGTCAATGGGACTCCAAAGATATCGTCCATCTCATGCTCCCTATGAAAATTAAGGTTATGAAGGGTAATCCTCTCATCCGAGAAACGGTCGGTAAAATGGCACTTCAACGTGGCCCAATCGTGTATTGCATGGAGGAGGCTGACAATGGAAGCCATCTGCATCAGCTCATTATCGCCAAGGATAGTGAAGGCCAAACTTCCTTTCACCCTGAACTTCTACATGGCCTCCAAATGATTGAAATGCCAGCCTTCCGAATAAGAGGCGAACACTGGGGAGATCAGCTTTACTTAGCTAATGCGGGTGATCTGTTAGAGCAGACAACAGCAAAGTTCATCCCCTACTTTGCCTGGGCCAATAGAGAGCCCGGTGAGATGCGAGTATGGGTGAATGAACAAAGGTTTTAACCTCAAGAGGTGCAAGTATAGAAGCTTCTGACTCTGGTCAGGGAGGGAAAAGTATGAAGTAAAGGAAGGGTTGTTGGTAGAGGACATGGATTTGATGCAAGGCGATGAATGATACGATGGAGGGGTTCAAGTGAGAATAATGAAAAAGGGTTTGGCCACGGGCATCGCAATGGTTATGATCTTCGCGTTAATCGCAGGCTGCAGTTCATCTAACAATGAAGAGAATACTGGCGCCAATGGTGGTATCGTAACGTTAAAGTATTTGGATTGGGCTCCCGATGAAGAAAGAAAATCACAGCAGAAAAGCTTTGATACCTTCATGGCAGCTCATCCGAATATTAAAATTGATTACCAAAGCGTCCCTGAAGCAGAGTTTACATCCAAGCTGACTGCTATGGCTGCTTCTAAGACATTGCCTGATATTAGTGCCATGAATGAAGGGCAGGCACTAAGATGGGCAGAATCAGGTATCTTAATGGATATGTCCAAATATTATGATGACGGTACTATTTCACCGAAGATGGAGAGCAATAAATTCGTCTCCCCAGACGGCAAGCTGCTCGGGTATAGTGTAGCCAATGAAATCATCATTCTTCATTATAACAAACAAATATTTGACGATGCCGGTATCCCTTACCCACCTGCAGAAACCGATAAGGCATGGACATGGGATCAAATGCTCGAGGTTGCCCGCAAGCTAACAGTAGATAAGAATGGCAAACATCCTAATGATGCAGGATTTGATAAAAGCAATATTGTACAATATGGGATTGACGTTAACCATGCTGCGGACTTCTTCTGGACGCCGTTCGCTATAAGCAATGGCGGAGGAGAAGTCAGTCAAGATGGTAAGGAACTGCTAATTAACAAGCCCGAGACGATCGAAGCTATTCAGAAGGTCGCGGATTTGGCCTTGAAGGAATATGTCTCCCCTACCCCGGCTCAAGCGCAAGGTCTACCAGGTGACGTCGGACAAAAGCTGGCATCTGGAAAGATCGCAATGGCTACTTCCGGTCAATGGGAGCTCGTGAACATTGGACCACAGGTTGAGAAAGGGTTGAGGAACGGCGTTGGTGTACTTCCGATCTTCAAAAAACCAGCTACAACCAATACTGGATTGCCTCTTGTCATCTACAATACAGCCAAACATCCAGATGAAGCTATTGTGTTATACAAATGGTTAATGGATCCGAACCAAAACCAGGCTAACTTTGATAGCGGCGTGTGGATGCCAACAGAGCTTAGCTGGTACAAAGATCCTGAACTCATTAAGAAATGGACAGCAACTCCAGTACATCCGCCAGAATACAAAACCGCAGTTATCGACTATGCACTAGAAGCAACGTATCCAACTCCATGGTTCTTCCTGCCCACGTACAGCCGGCTTGGTGAAGTATTAAACCCAGGACTAGATCCTGTATGGCTCGGAGAGCAGACCGCACAAGAAGCGATTGATGCCATTTATCCGAAAATGAAAGAAATCTTCGACAGCGGCAAAGCGAATCCGTAAGCAATTGTTGCACGGAGGCTGCATAAATCAGCAGTCTCCTTGCACTCCAAAAGGAGGTGTAGTGAATGCCTGCACTCGAGCGACATACGAGCTACAAAAGCCATAATAGGCGACGAATATGGGCTGGATATCTCTTTATCTTACCCGCAATCCTAGGCATAGTGATCTTCACCCTGGCCCCTCTTCTATACAGTTTCTATTTGAGCTTCACCAATTGGACGGTATTGGCGCCCAAGAAATGGATTGGACTCGATAACTACCATAAAATATTTACAGAGGACTTTTTCTTTTTCAAATCATTGAAAGCAACAGCTTACTATTCCCTTGGAAGTGTAATCGCTATCGTTCTATTTTGCTTCATCATCGCCATGCTGCTTAATTCTGCTGGAAGGGCAAAAGCCTTTTTCCGATCAGCCTTCTATTTGCCGACCGTTATTCCCGTCCTCGCTGGTTCCATCTGTTGGATTTGGATGTTCAATGTCGATTTCGGTATTATTAACTATGCTCTCGGCTTCTTCGGTATTGATAAGCTATATTGGGTTGGAGCACCTAACTCTGTCATTCCCTCTCTAATTCTTATTGCCGTTTGGGGAGCGGGCAACGTAATTGTCATCTTCATGGCCGGCATGCAGGATGTTCCCCGGCATCTTCTTGAGGCGGTGGAAATCGATGGCGGAGGCTGGTGGAGAAAGCTGCGTTCGGTTACTATTCCGCTCGTATCTCCAGTCATTTTCTATAATATTATTTTAGCTTTCATCAACTCATTAACCGCCTTCACCCAGACGTATGTCCTTGGCCGCAACGGTGGTGGTCCTAATGATTCCGCCCTCTTCTATTCCTTTCTTATTTATCGTGAAGCCTTCAAATATCAGAATATGGGATATGCCTGTGCACTAGCGATGGTACTCTTTGTTATAGTCGGATTCTTCACCTATTTGCTGTTCAAGCTCTCCTCTTCATTTGTGCATTATGAGGGGGGCAGCAAAGGATGAATTATCGTCTACGAGGTCAACTTATCAATTATTTATTCTTAGGTTTGCTTGCTCTGTTTTTCCTTTTCCCGATTTACTGGATACTCCGTTCTTCCTTGCTTGATTTCGGAGAAATTATGGAGTACCCGCCGATTATGGTACCCGATGTGTTCAGATGGGAGAATTATACCGAAGTATTGAATCGGGTTGATTTCCTAAAGTATATTGGCAACACGTTTATCATTATCGTACCCGTATTAATTGGAGTTGGTCTTACGAGCAGTCTAGCAGCTTTCGGTTTCTCTCGGATCGAATTCCCGCTCAAGAATTTCTGGTTTACCCTAGTCATCATGACGATTCTACTGCCAAGCATCGTCACCTTAGTACCGACTTACATCGGTTGGTCCAAGCTTGGTATGACCAACACCTTTCTTCCACTGATTCTTCCAGCCTTTTTTGGCGGCGGGGCGTTCAATATCTTTCTTCTCAGACAGTTTCTATTAACGATCCCTCGTGACTTGGATGAGTCAGCGGTTATGGACGGTGCAGGATATTTCACAATATATTCACAAATTATAATGCCGTTAGTTAGACCAGCTTTGGTCGCTGTCCTCCTGTTCACTTTCGTTGGGGTATGGAATGATTTCTTGAACCAACTCGTTTACTTAAATGATCAGGATATGTATACGGTAGCACTTGGCTTATCGACGTTGCGCAGCAGCCTTACATCACCTATGCATCTCATCATGGCTGGTACAATGATTATGGTTATTCCTGCCGCTATCATCTTCCTCATTGGGCAACGATACTTCACAGAAGGCATCGCTACAACAGGAATTAAAGGCTAATATTCCATACAACGAGCAGCCGCATCCTATGGATCCGGCTGTTTGTTTGAGCATCGATTAACATACCTATTTTACCATTCGTATTCATCTACTCGATCTGATTACGTAAAGAGATTTATGTTTTAAATAAATTCTGATAATAAATTTTTACATATATAAAAGAGTCAGTATAGTCCTTAGGACTCTATATTTATGTATTTTTTATTATTATATTGTCAATTTTAAGAAAACGTTAATCATTTACTATATTGTTAATCATGTTGTTATTGCGATATACTATTCGAGTAATCTACAACTTTGATGAACATAAGATCATCTAGAGTAAATATACGAATAAGGAGAACAGATGATGAAATCGCTAAGCATTGCAACACGCAACATGATCGTAACGAGCATTAACATCGTGGTAGTTGGTCTAGTAATAATCATCGCAAGCTATTTGATCCAAGGACAGGTCTTATCTGAACAAATGCAAAAAGAATCAACTCGATTGATTGCAGCATGGGCAGGAGAAATGACATCTGAACATGTCAGTGCGGCACAACAAAATCCGGATGTTAATTCCGACATTCAGAAGGAGATGATAAAGTACGTAAACGATGTTTCCTTGTACAACCCCAATGTCTCCCAAGCTTACGTGTTTGGAACTGAGTTGCAAGACGGCAACAAAACCTCTCTAATCATTCAACCTACCCATATTCTTGAATTCATGTCCTCTGTTGAACTCAAACTTGGTGATATGCTGGATCAACCCCCCAACATTGTAAAAGGTATTGAGAAAATGCTGAAAACAAAAGAAGTTGTTCTCACAGATTCTTATTCCGATGATGTAGGGACATGGGTAACTGCCATTAGCCCTGTACTGGGTGCAAATGGTGAAATATTCGCTTACTTCGGAATGGACATCGACGCAAGCATGATTAAGTATGGTCAGAACAAACTATTATCTTCTGCTATTATTTGCCTACTAATCATTTTATTGATTTGCCTATCGTTCCAGTATTTTATTAATCGCAGAACCTTTAAACCGCTAGATTCACTTGTTAAAGCAATCGATCAGGTTGGACGTGGTAACTATAATCTAACATTGAAAGAAGGTAATGATGAACTAGGCAAGGTGAATGCCAAATTTAATATTATGGCAGGCCAAATTAGAGGCTTGTTGTCTACCATCGGAGAGGTGTCAGATAAAATCATGTCCTCATCCGAGAAATTGTACCTCACAGCAGACGACAATAAAAGCACCTCTGAGAAAATCGCTCAAAACATCAGTTCTATCTCAGACAACATTGGCGCACAAGGTATTGCAACATCCGAAAGTGTTACTTCATTAAATAGCATTGCGACAGGAATTAACAGCGTTGCTGAGAACACTGCCGATGTAGCCGAAACTTCTGCAACTGTACAAGAAGAATCACAAAATGGTAATTATGCTATTCAGCAAATCGTCAAACAAATGCAAGAAATTGATACCTCTGTATTAAATTCGGCCAAAGTAATGACTGAGCTTCAAGAGCATTCCGAAGAAATCGGCAATATCGTGAAGGTCATTGGTGAAATCGCCGGACAAACCAATTTATTGTCATTAAATGCGAGTATTGAAGCGGCTAGAGCTGGCGAGCAAGGAAAAGGGTTCTCTGTTGTAGCTAATGAAGTCAAGAAGCTAGCCGAACAATCCAAAACATTCGCCTCTCAAATCGAGAATATTGTTTCTAGTCTTCAAAGCAAAACCGATGATGCCGTTCATTTAATTAGCATTGGTACTAAAAATGTTGGCGAAGGCTTAAAGCTTGCAAATAATGCCGGCAATGTATTCAACAACATCATGAAGGCGACCAATTCTGTAGCCGATCAAATTCAGGAGGTATCTGCTGCCACTGAAGAAATAGCTGCTGAAACCGAACAAATCTCCGCAACGGTGAAACAATTGTCTGAGGTTGCGAAACAGAACTCAACTTCAACTAGAAACTTAACTGTAAGTACAGACAGTCAACAAGAATCACTGCTTGGTGTTGTAGAGTCTGCCAATGAATTGAAGGAAATCTCGCAAAGATTGCAGCAGGTTCTATCTTCTCTTCAATACAAATAAGAAAACAACATGGGAGGCTAACACAGTGTCAACGCATTTCACACCAAGTGGGCTTATTCCAATGGATCAAAGTTTTGCAACCCATGGTGAACAGGAGAACATGTTAAGTCATGTTCTTCTGTTCACTTGTCATATGATCTGGCTTTCGAAAGTTTCCTATGATGCTGATTTGTCCATTGAAATTACGAACGGCTCCGACGATATTTTTAATTTTACATACATCATGAATGAAACAGAGACTTTCAAGTCGCTCTACCATGTGGTAGGTGATTTTTTTATTGAACGTGGAATTCATACCCATACGAAATGGCTGGATGAAGCAATTGTTCATTCTAATGAAGTCATTAGTTGCGGATTAGAGATCTATTCGGCTCAAATCACTACCATCATGCAGCAAATCACGAGCATGCAATATGATGTCGCAATACAAGCCTTGATCATCTTTTCGGATACTGACAGAGAGGCTTATACCAAACTAAATCATACAGAAGAACTCTCTCATCTAGGTCATCACTTCATCACGAGATGGAGAGATAATCTGAAATACTTTCATTCGAATACAGCCCTTGTTGAAAATGATTCGAGTCTTACTTATGCAGAGGTTGAAAGTTTGTCTAATAAAGTCGCATCTATGATCATGCATGAGGGAATTAAAAAGGGTGATTTTGTCCCTGTCTTCATGGGTCGAGGTATTGATATTGTCATCTCATTGCTTGGCATAATGAAGGCCGGAGCTATATACGTCCCTCTTGACGCTTCTTACCCTGTGGAGAGAAATCAACATATTCTTGCTGAATTAAACTCATCTCTAGTCCTGACAAACAAGAAGACTCTTCTTAAAGTGCAAGAAATTTGCGAGGGGCAGTCACTTAACATTGCGGTCTATCAGAACGCTGCCCATTATGAATCAGACTTTGCGATTAGCAGCAGCTTATCGCCTGCTGATGTCGCTTACGTTATTTATACATCAGGATCTACGGGTAAACCTAAAGGCACCTTAGTTCGCCATGAAGGTATTGTCAACTTAGCAAAAAATAATAAAAGAATTTTTGAATTAACGGAATTTAGCCATATAGGCCAATTCGTATCCTATAATTTCGATCCGTCTATAGCGGATACGTTCAGCACTCTTTTGGCAGGGGCAAGATTGTCATTTATTCCAGAGGAAGCCAGAATGGATGCTCTCGCTTTCATCCATTACGTTCGGGATAACGAAATCACTCATATGATTAGTTTACCGGCAGCTTTCTTCAATCAAGTGGCTCAATCGGTTACTAAAGACGTTCCATTAGGTCCGCTTCAGTATATCGGGGTTGGCGGCGAAGCGCTTCAAGTCAAATCAGTGGTAAGTCTGCAGAGCCAATTGGGAACCTCTGTAACGATACTCAATTTATACGGCCCGACAGAATGTACGGTTACGTCGACCGTGCATGTCATTGACTATCTGGTAGAACCACGGACGAAATCATTGCCTATCGGAATCCCGCTGAAAAACTTCTCTCTCTTCATCTTAGATGACAAAGGGAATTTATGTGCGAAGGGTATGCCAGGCGAGCTGCATATATGCTCTGTGGGATTAGCTTTGGGATACTTTAATGATGAGGCCAAAACAAAGTCTTCTTTTGTTGATTTTCAACATGAAGGCAAGAACCACTTGATCTACAAAACGGGCGATATGGTCAGACTATTGGCGGATGGAAATATTGAATATATTTCTCGTAAAGACTGGCAAGTTAAAATTCGTGGACATCGGATAGAAATCGGTGAAATCGAGAATGCCCTTCTCAGTCATCCGAACATCAAGGGCGTCTATATCTTACCGAAAGAAAGAGAAGACGGCGATAAGTTTTTAGCAGCCTTTTACATGACCTATAACGGGGAACCGGAGACGAATCAGGTTATTCAGCAATATTTGAAAGAGCGGCTTCCGTCGTATATGGTTCCTAGCTATTCACAGCATCTCCACTCTTTCCCGACAGCGCCTACAGGTAAGATTGATAGAAAAGCGCTAGACCATATGAATTTGACCAAAGCAAATGATGAACAAGGGGATTGGCAGCCTACGACTAAAACAGAAATCGCTGTTGTTGAGTCTTGGAAAAAGACGCTTAGCGTCACCCATATCACACTTTCATCGCATTTCTTCGACGACCTAGGCGGCCATTCTTTGAAAATCATGCAATCTCTCATTCATTTGAAGCCTGACTACCCTTTCCTTGGCATTGCTGACTTTTTCACTTACCAGACTGTATCAGATATGGTTGCTTATTTAGATAAAGGTGCGACACATACACCAGTCAAACAAGAAAATCAGCCTAAACTTGAACCGATGGGATTGCCTGAGTATCCATCTAGGATATCTAAGCAACTATTTCATGGACGGTATTTGCAACAGAATATTTTATTAACCGGGGCTACAGGATTTCTAGGCTCACACTTGCTGAAAGACTTATTGGAGACTACTTCTTCTAATGTGTTCTGCATCATGAGAAATGCCGATATCGAAAAGTTAAAAGGAATCGCAACTGGTTATTTCGGAGAGTCTATTCTTGCTGCCTTCGATCGTGTTACGGTACTAAACGGAGACTTAAGTCTTCCATCACTAGGACTAAATGAATCCGATATCGCTCTTTTGCATGTAAACATCGATTCTATCATTCATTGTGCTGCTAATGTTAATCATTTTGGCAACAGCAAAGATTTCTTGGATGTTAATGTGGAGAGTACAAAGTTCCTTCTGAATCTAGCTAAAAAGAATGAAAATACTCGTTTTCATTACATTTCAACGATGGGCATATTAGAATCTTTGTCTCTAGCTGGCAAGGATTTGGCCGCTTATCAAGCTATTGCCGAATTTGATGAGATTGAACATGATATTTATACAGGCAGCAAGCTGCAATCAGAGAAACTAGTAGAAGAGGCCTGCAGCCAAGGCTTAGCTGCGACGATCTATCGCATGGGGAATTTAGTGGGGAATTCTGATTCTGGCGATTTCCAACGGAATATCGCCAACAATGCCTTTTACAGAAATATGAAAGCTTCCATCCTATTAGGCAAAGCCCCTGATGTACAGTGGTATGTTGATTTGACACCTATCAATTATGCCAGCGAAGCAGTCATCCAATTAGCCATGGATACCTCAACTGCGGGCGAAGTATTTCATATTTGCAATCCGATACCGATCATGTATGACCAGTTCATATCTATTATTAATGCCTATGGATATGAGATTGATATGATGGAGCTGGATCAATATGAAGCATGGTTGTTGGATCCAGCAATAGAGAAAAGCGACGAAGGCATGGAATTGATCATAAGTCACTTTGACGGCGACGGCGCACGCAACTCGAGATATTATTTCGAATGTCAGAAAACGGTTGATCGCCTTGATTCAATTGTAATGGCTGCGGAGCCAACGGAAGAGTATATATCCAAATTGTTGGATCATGCTGTTGATGTCGGCTTTATACCTTCTGTTAAGTAAACGGCTAGTATGCATTTAAATAGTTGCAATGACCTAGAGCCGTTTCAAATGCAGCATGCTTGCTGGAGAGAAAGCCCACTTTGAAATATTGGAAAACAAGAAAAATAGCGGTATAGGATGGCTATTCCTGTACCGCTATTTTTCTATTTCGGTCTATGGTTGCTTGCTTCATAAGTCCAGGACCTCTGTCAAGAAAGGTTAGTTCTTTTCTTTGCCAGAGAAATGCATAGCCTTTTTTAGAATGGCGATTTCCTCTTTCAAATCTTCAACTCTAGAGCCATCCAGGTCAATTCTGACCTTTTGAGACAGCCCTTTGGACAATAGAGGAACGCGGTTCCACTATTGTCCGTGCCCCATATGAATATCTTATCATAATGGATGCGTGATCCTTTAATTGATCTCATTGATCGTGTTGCTAGTGATTATTGTCATATAGCGGAACTCCGTTCCTTTATGGCTGGCGACATTCCTGATAAGACAGAAATAGAGGACCCCAGTTCCTCTACAGAATGCGGTTCTGGCTTTCGGAACCCAAAGTTACTCCGTTGCAAGCCATGACTTTTGCAGCTTCATGATTGTCAAAGAGCTTTATTGGCATGGCATACTTAAGACAGTGGATTTCTCCACCTTTGTAATAATAGGGATAAAGCTCTCAGTTCAGGGTTCCTATTCTAATTAATAACGCTCGGATACCATTTTCGCTTGTGTGAACAAGAGCAAATAGTCACGACCACCAGCCTTCGAATCCGTTCCTGACATGTTGAAGCCGCCGAACGGATGCGTACCAACTAATGCTCCTGTACATTTGCGGTTGAAGTACAAATTGCCCACGAAAAACTCACGGCGAGCTTTCTCCAGGTGAGCGCGATTGTTCGTAATGACTGCACCTGTCAAACCATAATCCGTGCTGTTCGCGAATGCTAGAGCCTCATCGAAGGATTGCGCTCTGGTGAAGGCGACAACCGGACCGAATATCTCTTCCTGTGAAATACGTGCCTTCGAATCAATGTCCGCGAAGATCGTCGGTTCAATGAAATAACCGTTTGGATCTCCAGTATTGCCCCCCAATACCAAGCGTCCCTCATGTTTTCCGATTTCAATATATTCTTGAATTTTGCGGTAGGCTTTCTCATCAACGACCGGACCAACGTTCGTTGCCAGCTCCGCTGGATTACCTATTGTCAGCTTTCGTGTACGCTCGACCACTTTGTCTAGTACAGCATCATAGACATCCTCATGAATAATCGCACGGGAGCATGCCGAGCATTTCTGACCGGAGAAGCCGAATGCTGATGTTGTAATCGATTCCGCAGCCAAATCCAGATCTGCGTCATTATCGACAACGATTGTATCCTTACCACCCATTTCCGCGATAACGCGTTTAATCCATTTTTGGCCTGGATTTGTTTTGGCTGCTCGCTCGTTAATCCGCAGACCGACATCACGTGATCCCGTAAAGCTGATGAAGCGGGTCAAATGATGATCAACCAAATAGTCGCCCACTTCCGCACCCGGACTTGGCAGGAAGTTCACGACGCCTGCCGGCAGACCCGCTTCCTCCAGCAATTCAACGAATTTAGCAGCAATAACTGGCGTAGTACTTGCAGGTTTTAATACGACTGTATTACCCGCTACAATCGAAGCGGTAGTCATGCCAGCCATAATCGCTAGCGGGAAGTTCCATGGCGGAATTACGATGCCTACGCCAAGCGGAACATAATACAGCTCATTCTCTTCCTCTTCAATGATCGTGAGCGGCTGCGGCTGACTTAGCCGTTGCATCTCACGAGCGTAAAACTCCATAAAGTCGATCGCTTCCGCTGTATCAGCATCTGCTTCTACACGCGTCTTGCCTGCTTCGAACGTCATCCATGCTGAGAATTCATGCCTGCGGCGGCGCATAATGGCTGCCGCTCTATACAAATAACGGGCACGCTCATTCGGATCAACATGCTTCCATGTCTCGAATGTGCTTGCAGCCGTCTCAATGGCCTGTTCCGCTAATTCACGATTTCCCTGTGAGACAAGCCCTACAACCTGCGAGTGTAACGCTGGATTAACCGAAGCAACTATACGGTCAGTTGTAATCATTTGTCCACCGATAACTAGGGAGTAAGATTGACCAAGCCCCGCCTCTACCTTTTTGAGTGCTGCATCATATTCTTTATTGTTTTGTTCAACCCTGAAGTTCGTAAATACCTCGTTCTTGAATTCTACTCTCATCTGGATTGCCTCCTCACGGTATTATTCTTACTTTATACATGAAGATTGCGTTCTAGACTCCAACTCTCCTGCGACGATGCCATTTTTCTCACCTAATTAAACAACAGCTAATATATTAGATATGATATGACTTTCTGGAAGGGGCACGCGTCATGGATATCGGTTCAGAGGTTTACCGAAAAGTATTATTGACAATTGCCGGCAATTCAGTCGTTGAGAAACTATCCATAAAACACGGAAAAAAGTTAGCAATGAAATTTATTTCAAGTGATAACTTACAAGGTGCTTTGCAGGAAGTACAGGCATTGAATGATAAAGGAATAATGGCTACTTTGGATGCGCTTGGCGAGGGGATCAAGCATCTGAGCGAAGCAGAGGGATATAGAGATGAATACCTTAGACTCATCGAAGGAATCAATAAATCGGGTGTAAATTCTAACCTTTCACTAAAGCCTACACAAATGGGTCTGAGTCTTAATGCCGAACAATGCTATGTGAATATACGTGCAGTCGTTAGCAAAGCAAATGAGAATAACAACTTTGTTCGTATCGACATGGAAAACTCTCCTTTCACACAAGCGACCATCGATATCGTACTCCGTCTTCATAAGGAAGGCTTGACGAATGTAGGAACCGTTATTCAAGCATACTTGTTCCGCACTGAGCAGGACGTTAAATACTTAATCGCACATAACGTTCCCTTGCGACTTGTTAAAGGGGCTTACAAAGAACCAGGCAATATTGCTATTCAAAGCAAAAATGAGGTCATAGACAATCTCAAGAAAATAATCCGCATGCACCTCGATCATGGAATCTATGCAGCCATCGCTTCCCATGACGATACGATAGTTGATTGGGTGAAGGATTACGCAAAGAAAAACAATATTTCGAAACATAACTTTGAATTTCAAATGCTATACGGTTTACGAATGAATGATCAAGCCCAATTGGCCAAGGAAGGTTATCGCATTCGTTGCTACGTACCATACGGTGCTATGTGGTACCCATACTATACCCGCAGACTAGCCGAGAAGCCTGCAAACTTGATGATGGTATTGAGGAATATGTTTTAATAAATAAAGTCATTATTTAAGAAAGTGGAGCAGTGACAAAACAACAACCACGTTCTTATCTACTAAGAACGTGGTTGTTTTGGTATAGACTTTTTTAATCATTGGACAATCACAGCTTTATTTGGTTCCTTACGATTGCATTCTTATGAATTTCCAGCGTATCCCGATACTCTACCGTCTGAATCTCGCAATGGTTGCCGATGATAACGTGATCTCCTCGCACGATTTCTGCTTTCGTTTGATGGAGCTCTACATGATCTCCTTCGATCAGCACTGCTTTGAATAAGACGATATCCTTTGGTTTTATCAGCTTGAGAAGATTGCCGGCTATACTGCTTTTAATTACAATCTTACTGCCACCAACCTCTTTGGCCCAACTTGGACCGAATAGACTGATATCAAGTCGTTCTGCACTCAACAATCCTTCCACATTGGCTCCACCTGCAAGCTTCAGATCCTCCGCTTCGCAATCACCCTTTATATCCAAATTACCTGTGAATTTAATCCGATCTATTCGTAGACCCGCAGCCGTCTCAACCTCACCCCGCCCACCTAAGGAAATACCGTCCAGACGACCATCTACTTTACATTCACCCGTAATATTCATCTGCTTCATGCGAAGGTTTCCGACAACCTTGGCTTCACCTGTTAGCTTCAACCTCTCGCAATCTATATCTCCGTTAAATAAGCAATCTCCTGTTATACTCACATTGTGATAAACTCCGCCTACCGACGTTGTCGAGCCTACTATTCTCAAATCATTCCGGATGATCTCATTCACTAACCTTCACCGCCTTCCCAATGTTTGCTTTTGGATGCAAGGCTAGCTTCGAGCGATATTCAACCAATGCTATCGTACACCCTTGACCGATGATGACTTCATTGCCCCTAACGACATCCGCAATCGTGTATTCCAGATCAATTCGATCACCCTCAATTGTCCCTGCATGTAGTTCAGGTTTGAGCTTCGGAATCAATTCACCCCATACTTTATTCCACATACTGTTGTTCCCCTGACGAATAACGAGGCTTTCAACACCAATTTCACTTGCTTTCCCCTGTCCTTGAAGACGGAACTCAACTTGACCTGCACTTAACAAACCGCCTACTGTGAAAGATCCCTCACCTATAAAATTCTCAAGTTCACAGTCACCCTTTACTGATATGACTCCATTCAGTTTGCAGCTCTCACCACTAATCCTACCCTCGACATTAAGCAAACCGTCAGTTTCCATGTTTCCGAAACGAAGATCACCCTTCACCTTCAAAAGACCGTTGCATTCCATTTCCTGCGCTGTGAGATTCGCCTTGAAATGCATATGCCCATTACCTTTAAAGGTACGTGCAACAATTGAATCGCTTATTTTGCCAACACCATCTATTTTAACGTTCTCATAGGTTCCACCGGAGGCGCCGCTAATCCCTTCAATTAATAAATCCGACAACTGATTTCCCTCCATATCCAATCCCCCCCATTAAGAAAGTTTACCTTTTAGTTGTTCCATTACATCGTCATAGCTAAGTCTGCTAACCAGCCTAACCCCTTCATCAAATACTAATTCAGCGGGTGAGAGCGCCAGAATAAACGAGGTAACTCCCATTTTACGAATGAAAAAGAGATCCCAGCTTCTCCCCTCAAATTTCGAGGCTTTCTCATTCAAGGTTTGAAAGAGCAGCTCTGCCTCTTCCAGACTTAATTCCCCTTTATTGAGTAAATAGTCAACCGTACATAAGTGGATAAGTTGGTCGAAGGTATATACCGCTTTATTCCCTGACAAAGTTCCAAACTTTCTCAAGGTAACTGACGAAACAATGTTACGTTCTTCTACTTCATTAATGGTCAATGCCGTTATAGTAAGAGAAGAATCATCGGATAACTTACCTGCTAGCTCATCTAATGAGAGATCATCCTTCATATTGAGTATGTTATGGATACGAGCTAGTATTTTTTGATGAGGAAAGAA
Source organism: Pristimantibacillus sp. (assembly GCA_048976605.1). Lineage (GTDB taxonomy): Bacteria > Bacillota > Bacilli > Paenibacillales > Paenibacillaceae > Pristimantibacillus. Next base: position 556,760 of record JBHGUX010000038.1, read on the forward strand.
GGTTTCTTGCCCTGTAAACGTTGATTTGCGGATAAACCATTCCTCTGGAATAAGCTTCTTTCGCTTCCATCGATACAATTGCCCGTATGAAATACCGGTTAAATCCAATAGTTCCTTCTTTGAAATCAATTCTTGTTCCAATTCCTTCACCTCTTGTGATCATCGTAACATAACACTGTTACGTTGTAAATGAAATATTGACAGTCTTCAAAGATAGGAGTACGCTAAATTTAGATTTTGAACGATCGTTCAAAACGTTTGTTCAAAAAAAAAATATAACTAGCATATCATGACCAGCCATAAGGTGGTGAGCATACTTATCAAATCTGACGAGAAAAACCAAGACGTAAAGGATCAAATCCTTCAGGCAGCAAAAAAACTGTTTGCACAGCAAGGATTCAGCGGAACATCCGTACGACAAATATGTGAGGAAGCTAACGTTTCACTTGCTCTAGTGTCCTACCATTTTGATGGAAAAGATAATGTTTTTTACTCGATTTTTGAACCGCTTAATCAATTTTTCACCGAAATGAAGTTTGATTTGACAGATTCCAGAGAGTCGCTTCATCAATTTATTCGATTATTTGTTTTATATCGGTATGAAGAACATGAGCTTATTACCATTCTGCAGCAGGAATTAATGATGAAAAGTCCCCGGCTCGATAGGTTGACACCTGTTATCATGCCCTCTTGGGATGATCTGCGCAGTATTCTTGAAGCGTGCAAGGAGCAAGGCATAATTGATTATCCATCCATTGATTTCGCAGTCAACTTTATTATGGGCACCCTTATCTTTTCCATGCCTAATTCTTTTGTGAACCAATACGACCGGATGCTCCAAGAGAATTCACCTGATCATGTAGCCGAGCTTGCTATAAGTTTTATTACGCAAGGTCTAAACATGAAAAAATAACCCTATTGAAACATAAAAGGAGCGCGATTACATCATGAAAGCAGCTAACATTTACGGAGCGCGTGATATCCGAGTAGAAGAAGTAGCCATTCCAGAACTAAAAAAAGGCATGGTAGTTGTGAAAGTAGCATTTGCAGGTATTTGCGGAAGCGACATGCATGAATATATTGGCGGCCCTTACCCTTTCCGCACACAGCCAGTAATTGGCCATGAATTTTCAGGTGTTGTTACTGAAGTCGGCGAAGGAGTCACTTCCGTACAAGTAGGACAACGGGTTGCTGTGGAACCTCCGATTCCATGCGGACATTGCGCCAATTGTAAAAAAGGTTTCACTAATCTATGTACGGCTCGTCAGGGCTATGGATATACCGCTTCAGGCGGCTTTGCTCAATATTCAGTTGTCAAAGAAGAAAATGTATATGTGCTGCCTGACGAAATGAGCCTTGAACTAGGAGCGTTAGTAGAACCAACAGCTGTAGCGGTACATGCTGTTAGACAAAGTCAATTAAAGCTGGGTGATACAGCAGCCATCTTTGGTGCAGGTCCTATTGGTCTGCTGCTGCTCCAATCTGTTAAAGCGGCAGGTGCTAGCCAAATCTTCATTGTTGAAGTATCGGAAGAGCGTCGTCAAAAAGCGCTTGAGCTTGGAGCTACCTATGCGATCAATCCGATTGATACCGATGTGACCCAATTTATTAATGACAAAACGAATGGCGGCGTTAATGTCGCTTATGATGCAGCAGGCGTACAAGCAACCTTCTTAAGCGGGGTTAGTGTCGTTCAGCCTGGCGGAGAATTCAAAGTAGTTAGCATATGGGAGAAACCTGTAACTTTCCATCCCAACACCATGGTCGCTACTGAAATCAAAATTACTGGTTCATATGCTTACATCAATCTATTTCCTGAAGTAATTCGATTGCTTGCAGGAGGCATTATCGACGGAAATGCTGTCATTACAAGTGTTATTCCTCTTGAAGGCATCGTGGAGCAAGGGTTCGAAGTATTAACGACAGATCGCAAACAATGCAAAATCCTCGTTGATTTGACTCTTTAATCAGGACTAGCCTTAATTATTACTTCAAATAACAATGAGGCTGTCTCTGAGGTCATTTCTGACCTTGAGACAGCCTCTTGAACATTGTCTGTATGATGAAACCTTCAGATACAGGTTACCATTTATCGTCCTCCAAGCTTTACCTTCGCTTGGGCTGCTGCAATTCTCGCTAAAGGTACCCGGTAAGGTGAACAGCTGACATAATCTAGTCCAGCGCTATGACAGAAGAAAATAGACGTTTTATCGCCACCGTGCTCTCCGCATATGCCTGTTTTGAGTTGTGGTTTTGAAGCCCTGCCTTTTTCTACAGCCCATTCGATTAATAATCCGACACCTTCTGTATCCAGCACCTGAAACGGATTTTCAGGTAAAATATGATTATCGACATAATGGCTTAGAAATTTACCTTCTGCATCGTCCCTGCTGTAGCCAAAAGTCATTTGCGTCAAATCATTCGTTCCAAAGGAGAAGAAATCAGCATGTTCAGCAATTTTATCAGCGGTTAATGCAGCTCTCGGAACCTCGATCATTGTCCCTATTTTATAAGTCTCTCGATGTTCATTAGAGCCAAACACCTCATCAGCAGCCTGTTCGACAAGCAGTCGCATTGCTCTCAGCTCATTGTCATGTCCTACCAAAGGAATCATTATTTCTGGTATAACTTGAATCCCTTTGCTCTTGCAGCTCAATACGGCACGGAAAATAGCAATAGCTTGCATCTCGTAGATCTCAGGGAAAAGAATGCCTAGTCGACAACCACGTTGTCCCAGCATAGGATTCATCTCTTGAAGATACCGAACCTTGCGGATAAGACTATCCAGTGCCCGCTTTTCGTTAGTTGGATCATTATCTTTCCCTGCCAGCCTTGACTGCTGTTCCTTGAATAGCAGCTTCTGCTGTTTAATGATGAGCTCCTCCAAATTAGGTAGAAATTCATGTAAGGGCGGATCGAGCAACCGAATAGTAACAGGAAAACCGTCCATGGCGGTGAATATACCTTCGAAGTCGCTCTGCTGCATGGGGAGCAACTCGTCCAACGCTAACTTACGCTCCTCCTTGGTATCAGCCAAGATCATAGCTTGAACGACAGGCAAACGTTCAGCAGACATAAACATATGCTCCGTTCGGCAGAGACCAATACCTTCCGCACCGAATTCTCTAGCTTTCTTCGCATCTTCTGGTGTATCTGCATTCGTTCGCACGGCAAGATCACGCACTTCGTCAGCCCACATAAGCAGTTCCTCTAGTTCCCCGCTCATCTCTGGCTCCTTAAGCGTAATTCCACCTAAGATAACCCGTCCAGTCGAGCCATCCAATGTAATCCAATCTCCCTCACGAATGGTGACAGCTCCTGACGTGAATAGGTTCGCTTCATTATCAATCCTTACTTCTTCACAGCCGCATACACAAGGTTTGCCCATTCCCCTTGCCACAACCGCTGCATGACTAGTCATTCCCCCGCGGCTTGTCAGCACACCTTCGGCCGCAATTACACCGTGGATATCTTCCGGGCTCGTCTCCGTACTGACAAATACGACTTTCTTACCTTCACGAACCCACTCTTCTGCTTTGTCCGCGTCGAATACTACCTGCCCCGTTGCTGCTCCAGGAGATGCTGGCAGTCCAACAGCGATAATATCGAGATCAGCCCCTTCATCAATCGCCCGATGAAGTAATTTATCCAGGTGCTCGGCTTCAATTCTAGACAGCGCGTCTTCTTTGGTCAGAATACCTTCATTGGTGAAATGTACGGCAAGCTTGACCGCCGCTTGAGCTGTTCTTTTACCGTTACGTGTTTGCAATATGAACAGCACACCATTCTCCACAGTAAATTCAATATCCTGCATGTCCTTGTAGTGTGCCTCCAGCCGAGCTGCAGTTGTTGCCAGTTGCTTGAATACCTCCGGCATTTCCTGCTCAAGCTTTGCAATCGGGAGCGGTGTTCTCACCCCTGCAACGACATCCTCACCCTGTGCATTAATTAAGTATTCCCCGTATAAAACCTTTTCGCCTGTCGAGGGATTGCGAGTAAATAAGACACCTGTTCCGCAGTTATCTCCCATATTGCCGAATACCATCGATTGAATATTCACCGCTGTTCCTTGATGATCCGGAATGTTATAAACCTTCCGGTATATGATTGCTCTCTGATTGTTCCAAGAACGGAATACGGCTTCAACAGCTAATTCGAGTTGAGTGTGGACACTTTGCGGAAATTCCTTGTTCGATTTTCTCGATATGAGTTGCTTATACAAAGCGATCACTTCGATCCACGCTTCCATCGGTAAATCTTTATCTTCAACAACGGAATGACTTTGTTTCACTTCATGTAGCAGCTTTTCAAAGTACAGCCCTTCGATGTCATATACGACATTGCCGAACATTTGTATAAGCCTTCTGTAACAGTCATAGGCGAATCGTGGGTTCCCGGTTTGACGAGCTAGCGCCTCGACCGTAACATCATTGAGACCAAGATTAAGAATGGTATCCATCATGCCTGGCATTGAACTCACCGAGCCTGATCGAACGGATACCAATAAGGGGGAGTCTTCCCCGCCAAATTGTTGTCCCTTAATTTGTTCAATCTGGTGCAGCGCAGTCTGAATCTCTTCAAAAAGACCTTCAGGCAAGACCATACCTGACGCATAATACGCTCTGCATGCCTCTGTTGTAATCGTAAAACCAGGAGGAACAGGTAATCCGGCATTCGTCATTTCTGCTAGGTTTGCCCCTTTACCTCCCAACAGTAATTTCATCTCAGCCTTGCCCTCGCTAAAATGCAGTACCCTTTTAGTTGTCATTATTCATTCCTCCTTGATTCACTTTATTATCCTGACATTGCTCTCCGCCGCAATTCACGTAGTAGGTTATCACTTTTTCAGTATCTACTGTATCTATGATTGAATCGCAATTCCTGCATATGATAACGCCTAGCTTCCTATCGCTGCCGTTTGTGTCCATCCCTGAGCACCCCCAATTAATATAGACTTGCCAACTAATTGTGCTAAATCCATAACCCTGCAAGAATATGCCCATTCGTTGTCGTACCAAGCCAAAATCTTTAATTGATCTTTATTTACCATAAGGGATGGACCGTCAATAACAGCAGAATGCTCATTGCCGATAAAGTCCGATGAAACAAGCGGTTCATTCATAACAGCGAGGTAAGGCTTTAGATCAGTGTTTGACGAATCAACAAAAGCTTGACGTACTTCCTCATAAGTCCTTTGTTTTGTTAACTGAACAGTCAAATCAACTAGAGATACGTTAGGAGTAGGAACCCGTATGGATATTCCCTGTATGACAGGTGCAAGATGAGGCAGAACATCAGCAAGCGCTTTGCCTACCCCGGTTGAGGTTGGAATCATGGACTGGCCGCAAGCACGTGCGCGCCTAAGATCTTTATGCGGGTTATCCATATGATTCTGATCGTTAGTAAAGGAGTGGACCGTAGTCATCCAACCCTGCTTCACGCCAAAAGCGCGATCCAGCACATGAAGTAAAGCAGCTACACAGTTTGTCGTGCAAGAGGCTGCTGAGAGTATTCGATGCTGACCTGGATCATAACGATGTTCATTAACTCCCATCACTACTGTGAGATCCGCTTGTTTGGCAGGTGATGTAATTAATACACTATGAGCCCCCGCCGTTAAGTGTTTGGAAGCACCTGCACGGTCTGTGAATACGCCTGTTGCATCGATCGCCAGCGTAATTCCTCGATCATGCCACCTAAGCAATGCTGGATCTCTCTCTGATAGAAATTCGATCCTATTGCCGTTGATAAGAAGATTTCCATCCTGGATGGCAACGTCTGCATCCCAAGTTCCGTGCACAGAGTCATACTTCAACAAATGTGCTATCGTCTCAACAGGATAGAGTGAATTAACCGCTTTCAATTTTAGACCTTCTGCATGATTGGTCAACGCTCTTCTGATAAGCAATCTTCCGATTCTGCCTGTGCCGTTAATGCCAACTCCAACCTCCATAACCATTCCCCCTAGCTCTGTATTCTAGCCCATATAATACATAACATATAAATATTTAATGCGCAACAAATAGATATATAACTAAAATATAACGTACTTATTATATATATGACGCAATACAAGTGTGTGAATTGTCTTTTACGAGGTCCTTTATGTCTTTTGTTTCATCCTGAGACAGGAGGTGAAGCTCTAATCCTTACGGCTTATTTTACATCATTTCAATTAATATTGACATCATGTCATAATTATATTATAGTTAGTGAAACAATAGTAGAATTATTTCAAAAAGAGGTGACATAATTGAAAGCGATTACTAAAGATTACACATTAGATTACGCCAAACAATTAGATCATTCAGATGAGTTAGCACACTTGCGTGATGAGTTCTGTGTCCCTGAAGGGATCATTTACCTCGACGGCAACTCTCTCGGTTTAATCTCTAAGCGCGCGGAACGAACGATGCTTGAGCTTCTTCAATCTTGGAAAACGAACACTATTGAAGGCTGGACCCAAGGCGAGCGGCCATGGTTCTACTTGCCGGAATCACTCTCCAAACAGATGGCTTCCCTTGTTGGCGCAGAACCTGAAGAAGTCATTATTACCGGCTCCACTTCATCAAATATCCATCAGCTTGTGTCGACCTTCTATCAACCACAAGGAAAACGCACTAAAATTATGGCGACTGAACTTGATTTCCCAACTGATATCTATGCACTTCAAAGCCAGCTGCGTTTGAAAGGCTACGACCCAGAGACGAACCTTATTCGTGTTACTAGTCGTGATGGAAGAATGGTTGAAGAGGATGATATTATCGCTGCGATGTCCGATGAGGTAGCCGTAATCTTACTTCCTACGGTTCTTTACCGCAGCGGTCAATTGCTGGATATGAAACGTCTGACTGCAGAGGCACATGCTCGAGGTATTATCATTGGATTCGACGGCTGCCATTCGGTAGGAGCAATTCCTCATTACTTTAGTGACTGGGACGTTGACTTTGCCCTTTGGTGCAATTATAAATATTTGAACAGCGGTCCAGGAGGCGTAGCTTCTCTCTATGTCAATAAAAAGCATTTTGGCCGCATTCCGGGGTTAACCGGCTGGTACAGCTCTAACAAAAACAAACAATTTGACATGGAGCATAACCTAACTGTTGAGCATACCGCTGGCGCTTATCAGATTGGAACTCCGCATATATTCAGCATTGCACCATTGATTGGAGCATTAGAAATTTTTGATATGACATCGATTGAACAAATTCGTCAGAAATCATTGCATATTTCTCGTTATATGATCGAATTGATTAACCATGAGCTACAAGGTCTGGGTTATACGATCTCCAATCCAATGGACGATGACCGGCGTGGAGGCCACGTTTGCTTGGAGCATGAAGAAGCGGTTCGAATATGCAAAGCACTCAAGCAAAATCATATTATTCCCGACTATCGTGCTCCGAACGTCGTCCGTTTGGCACCAGTAGCCTTATATACAACCTACGAGGACGTTTGGAACACGGTTCAAATTCTCAAGAAAATCATCGTCGAGAAACAATACGAAGCATTTGATACGAAACGTGGAGTAGTAGCCTAAAGATAGAGATCGGAATGCACCCTTTAGATGACATTGGATTATCCAATGAAACAATAAAGGGTGCTTTTTATTGCGATAATAGGTAACAACTCTGAGGTGTAGCTCGAGCGTATATAGCGATTAAAGATTATCTTCATATACACACCAAAAAACCCTTATGATCTAAGGGTTCTTGGGCAATCTTTATGCTATAACTTCATCGCAATTACTTCAATTTCAACCAGTCCGTCCTTCGGTAGACGAGCTACCTGTACGGCGCTGCGGGCCGGATAAGGCTCAGCGAAGTACCTGGCATAAACTTCGTTAACCGCTTGAAAATCATTCATATCCTTTAGAAATACGGTAGTCTTCAATACGTGCTCCATGCTGGATCCTGCTTCTTCTAAAATGGCCTTCACATTCAGCAGTGAGCGTTCTGTCTGCTCTTCGACCGTGGAAGGGAATTCCCCAGATGAATCCATGCCCAGTTGTCCGGATGTAAATATAAGATTCCCGTATTGTACCCCTTGGGAATAAGGTCCGATAGCTCCTGGAGCGTTCGGTGTTGCAATCGTTTGTCTCTCTTGTTGTGTCATGATTTCTCTCTCCTCATTTGCGCTTTTCACGCTTTTATATTTGTGGCAGCAGCTGCTTGATTCTTATGAGCTGCTACTTGGGGATCATCATATTCCGCCAGCATTTCCTGCTGTTGCTCGGGTGTGAGCTTGGCAATACCGAATCCGGTAAAGCCCCAGATCGTTGCAAAAATGATCCCTGTCCAACAAAGCACCGCCCAAGGCAGATAATCCAAGGTTGCTACGCCTAAGGTACCTGCCATGTAAGCGCCGGCTGCTGTCCAAGGCAGAATCGGTTCCGTAATTGCGGCAGAATCTTCAACAGTCCTCCCCAAATTCTTCGGATGCAATCCGCGGCGGATGTAAGCTTCCCGCAGCATTTCACCTGGCATCAGAATCGATACCTGACCATTGCTCGTTACGCCGATCATGGTTAATCCGGTAATAATCGTTGCAACAATTAGAGATCCTGTCGTACGAACATACTTTAAGAGTTTATTCACGATTAATTCTAGTGATTTCGTCAAAGAAATCGTCCCCGCGAACGTGATCGCACTAAAACAAATTAATAGGGTGCTCATCATCGAATTCATGCCGCCCCGATTCAAGAGACGCGGAATGTCTGCAATGACAGCAGCCGGATCAAATCCATTCACATGAACCATAGAAATGTTAAATCCGTTTAATACAGCCGTCACAACATCATTCAGTGTAAAGCCATGGAATATTAGCGCATTTGCCATGGCGAAAGCGGAGGATAGCAGCATAATAGGGATCGTCGGTTTCTTCGCAATCGATCCATACAACACGATCAGCACCGGTACGATGAGCAGTAAATTCCAATGATAGATCAATTGAAGCGAATTCATGATTGTATTTACTTTTTCAGGAATATCAGCATGGGATGCGTGTGTGTTCAGCCCTGTGATAACATATACGGTGCCCGCAACAACAAAGGACGGCAAGGTCGTATACAACAAATGCCCAATATGTTCATATAGATTTACACCTGTAGACAATGCGGCGATATTCGTCGTATCGGATAGCGGTGACAATTTGTCACCGAAATAAGCACCCGCGACTACAGCACCTGCAACAGCTGCTAAATTCACATCCATTCCAGCCCCTACGCCCATAAAAGCGATTCCGATCGTCCCTGCCGAACCCCATGAAGTGCCTGTACATACCGAGACCACGGATGTCACTAAAAATGCGGTAATTAACAAAAATTGCGGGCTGATTATTTTTAATCCATAGAAAATCATCATCGGAATGGTTCCGCCGATCATCCATGCCCCGATCATAAATCCAACCATAATTAGAATGAGGATTGCCGGCATCGTCTTGGCAATCTTCTGCGCGATGGATTCTAAGATGTCATTGTAACTGTACCCTAGCTTAATCGCGATAAAACCTGCAACAACCGTTGATCCAATTATGAGCGGCTCAGGCGGCAAATTAAACATCACATAGCCAAAGCTAAGCAGGATCACCATCGTCAAAATTGGAAGTAACGCAAGAAATAACGTCGGTTGCTTTTTCAATTTCTGTGATTCTATCGGTGTATTCATTCGTAAATTCCCCCTGGGATCTGTAAGATCTTCATGTTAGCGTTTCATGGGATACGTTCTAGCTAAGCGTTCTAATCCTTCTTGCAGTACTGCGTGCGGCGTAGCGATATTTATGCGAATATACCCTTCACCGCCTAGTCCGAAGGACGAACCAAGACTTACGCTTACACGCGCATTCTCTTCAATCCATTGCTTTAAATCGCTTTCATTCGGGCTAATTGCGGAACAATCAATCCATAGTAAATAGGTTCCTTCCGGCTCGATCACCGTTAATTCTGGCATATGCTCAGCAATAAAAGATTGAGTGAAAGCGATATTGTCCTTTACATATCCTTGAAGCTCGGTTAACCAATCATCACAAGACGTATACGCAACTTCAAGAGCAGGTATTGCGAAGAACGTGGGATTATGAATACCCGCTTGCTGCAAGCCATTCTTGAACCGCTCCCGCAGTACATCGTTGGGAATGATGATGTTAGCAATTTCAAGACTAGCGAGGTTAAATGTTTTCCCTGGGGAAGTGCAAATAATCGATCGTTCAGCTACCTCTTCCGATAACTTGGCGATCACGGTATGCTCATGCCCCTCGTGAATAAAATCGGCGTGAATATCGTCGGATAGGATCAAAGCATCATATTGAATGCACAGGTCTGCAATACGCTCAAGTTCTTCTCTTGTCCACACGCGTCCGACGGGATTATGCGGCGATATCAGCAGTACAATCTTAACGCCCTCCTGCATTCGGCTCTCCATGTCCTCGAAATCGATCTCATAGCGGCCGTTGTTCAGGTGCAGTGGACTCTCCACCAAGACGCGATCATTGATCGTAACCGCTTTCGCAACAGGCTGATAGACTGGCGTATGGATCAGAATCCGATCCCCTACTTGGGTGAACTGCTGAATGATGAGGGATACAGCTTGCACAATACGCGGACAGAACACGATCCAATCCTTTGGCACTTCCCAGCCATAAGCTCTCTCGAGCCACTGTTGGACTGCATCATAATATGGCGGGAACGGGTCCGTATAACCGTAAATTCCATGTAAAGCCATGTTCGCAACCTTCTCCACCACAACCTGCGGAGCGCTGATATCCATATCCGCTACTGAGAGCGCGATCATGTCGCTGCCCATCGTCTGCGCCATACCGTCCCACTTTGCGCTGTTCGTACCGAATCGACTAATTACGTGGTCAAAATTAAATGTCATGTTGTCACCTTCCTAAGCCGTCAGTTATTGATGTATGTTTTATTTCAACTTTTGCAAATAGCGGTACATTGTTGGCTCGGAAATCGATAATGCCGCAGCGACCTGCGAGACACCGCCTTTGAGCAGAAATACACCTTGTTCGTTCAATTCTCTGACAAGATCGATCTTCTCATGGCTAGATAACCGGTCTGGTGGAATATTAACTTTACCGAGTACGGTCGTAATCACGTGCCGCAGCAAATCGTCAACATTGCCCTGTAAATATTCAGACGTTGGCTTCTCCTCCAGTGGTGATTCAAGTGTTGCTGGTGGAATAAGGGAGCCGCCCTGCAAAATATTATTGATCCATTCCGCTGCAACCTCCACATGCGTAATGTCGATGTTTAAGCACATGAGGCCAGCCAGTTCACTCGAACTATCTTTAATAAAATAAGTTGAGGACCTGAAGGTCTGCCCTTGCGAGCTGGAGGCTTTATAATTAGCGATAAACTGCTGTTCCCGATAAGCTTCAGCCTTCAGAATCTTCAGTACGAGATCAGTTGATGCATCACCGACTTTACGTCCGCTAATATGCCCATTCTCAATAAAAATAATGGAGCGTTCCGGATCGCTGATATCATGTACAACAACTTCGCACTTCGGTCCAATAATAGCCGCGATAAATGAGGCCATGGGAAAAAAGGTTTCGAGCAATTCTCGATGATTCGTCTTGGTCATAGTCGTGTGATTCTCCTTTCCAATATGAGACTTATTATCGGATGTATAATAATTTATTATCTTGATAAGATTATATTATATTAATAAAACGTTTTCAATCCCTAATTTTAAAAAATAGACATTTAAAAAGCACACCTGAGTAATCTGGACCTCACGGTACCATTCTTGCGGCTCAGAATATCCCCTCCGTTGCTTTCTTCAGAATACAAAAAGGTACCCACAGCCCGCACACCTTTTTTCTAAGTGTCCAGTCTATGGGTACCAGTGTAAATACACCTTGTGGAATATTCCCTTCTTATTTCCCTATTTAATAGAAGAAAAGCTATAAGTTCATCTTACAAACAGCTTAATGATATGCTGCCAAGCTGAGCGAATTGAGCTTGAATCGTATCGCCAGGCTGGAACGCAATCGCTTCTGTAATGGCTCCGCTCAGTACAATATCGCCTTTGCGCAGCCCCTCTCCGCGTTCACCCAATTTATTAACTGCCCAGGCAACAGAGACAGCAGGATCACCAAGTATTGCAGCGCCAGCACCCGTAGCCATCACTTGATTGTTTTTGGACAGAACTACACCCAGCTCAGGCAATATGACGTCGCGAACTGGCACCATTTTGCCGCCAATGATGAATTTTGCTGAAGAACAATTGTCCGCTACAACGTCCGGCAATGTGAATTTGAAATCGAGGTATCGGCTGTCTATGACTTCAATCGCTGCAGCAACATACTGCGTTGCTCTCAGAACATCCTCGCCTGTAATATTCGTTCCTTTCAAATCCTCACCCATAAAGAAGGCAATCTCCGGCTCTGCCTTAGGATGAATCAGTTGACTGAAGTCAATGGGCTCCCACTCAAGCGCCAACATGTCGCTTGTCAATTCACCGTAGATCGCTTCATAGACACCCATCATTTCCTGCTTCGCTTTACTAGTCAGGCCAAGCTTATAACCAATCGAACGAGTGCCGTCTTGAATTTTGCGCAACAGCAGCTGCTTCTGCAAATCATAGGCTTGTTCAATCGTTAAGCTTGGATATTCAGCCGTAACCTTAACAACTTCTCTACACTCTTTCTCTGCCTCATACAAATACGTAACCATTTCACGTTCGATCTCTCGTGTCATTTCCATACGTTACAGCACCCCACTCTTATTTCTGTCTGCCAATTCTGCAGCGACATCAACAATCATATCCTCTTGCCCACCGATGATTCCTCTACAGCCAAGCTCAATCAGAATATCGCGCGAGTCGATCCCGAATCTTTTGCCTGCGCGTTCGGCATGGAGCAGAAAGCTGGAATAAACGCCTGCATAGCCCATAGCAAGACTACCTGTTCGTATTTCTTGCGGACGCTGAAGAATCGGACCTACTATATGTTCAGCCAAATCCATCATTTTATATAAATCGATACCGATATCCAGCCCCATCTTATTAAGCACCGCTACTAAAACTTCGGTCTGTGTATTGCCTGCCCCTGCTCCCAGACATCGAACACTGCCGTCAATTCGAGTTGCACCTTCCTCTATAGCTACGAGCGTGTTGGCAACCGCCAAAGAAAGATTATTGTGCGCATGAAAGCCGATTTCAATAGAAAGAGATTGTCTTAATGCTGAAATACGTTCCTTTACCTGATCTGGTAAAAGCGTGCCAGCAGAATCCGTGACATATACAGCCTCAGCTCCATAGCTCTCCATCAGTTTTGCTTGTTCGACCAGCTTTTCCACTGGAGCGGAATGTGCCATCATTAGGAAGCCAATTGCTTCCATCCCTAGTTCTCTTGCCATGTATAAATGTTGAGCGGATACGTCCGCTTCGGTCACATGAGTGGCTACACGTACCAGGCCCGCTCCAATTGATCGAGCTTGCTTCAACTCATGAACGGTGCCTATGCCTGGAAGCAGCAGAACAGCAATCTTAGCTTGCTTGCTTTCCTCGACTGCTGCTTCAATTAGCTTCATTTCATCAACAAGCGAGCGCCCATATTGCAGTGTCGAACCACCTAGACCATCGCCATGACTGACTTCGATATTATGCATTCCCGCTTCGTCAAGTGCGCGAACAACATTGCGAACCTGAGCTTCCGTAAATTGGTGTGCAACCGCATGGCTGCCATCCCGCAGGGATACTTCTGTAATTTGGAGCGACTGACTACTTTTTCGGTTCATCGGTTCACACCTCGCTTTTCGTTTCATTTGACTTAACCGAAAGCTTATTCTTCGCAAAATCTTCTGCTACTCGGACAGCCGCAGCGGTCATAATATCTAAATTGCCAGCGTAGGGCGCGAAATAATCTCCCGCTCCTTCAACCTCTAGGAACACCGAAACACAATGGTTATCGAACAAAGGCTCCTGCTTCAATCGATATCCCGGTACATATTCTTGTACACGAGCAACCATCTCATGGATCGCTTTACTAACTTTAGCCTCATCCATATTTCTCACTTCACAATAGACCGTATCACGCATCATAAAAGGCGGTTCCGCCGGGTTTAGGAGAATAAGCGCTTTTCCGCGATCTGCACCGCCCACCTCTTCAATGCCGCGTCTTGTCGTGATCGTAAACTCATCGATGTTGGCTCTTGTTCCAGGACCCGCACTTTTACTTGAAATAGTCGCTACAATCTCTGCATAAGCAACATCTGCCACTTCATTAATCGCATGAATAACAGGAATCGTTGCTTGCCCGCCACATGTAATCATGTTCACATTTGTCGCATCGAGGTGTTCTCCCATGTTTACAACAGGCGACAGGAATGGACCCACAGCAGCCGGCGTTAAATCAATAACCATCTTGCCCATTTGCTGCAGAACCTCATTATGCTTAACATGCGCCTTGGCAGAGGTAGCATCAAAGATGATATCCGCCAATTCCGGATTGTCTACAAGTCCCTGTATTCCATTGGAAAATGCAGCATAGCCACGTAGTTTCGCCCGCTCTAGTCCTTCCGAGCTCGGATCGATGCCGATTAATGCAGTAAGCTCTAACCATTCACTTCGTTCAAGCTTATACATTAAGTCCGTACCAATATTGCCCGATCCGATAATGGCTGTTTTAATCTTCCCCATTGTGGTTTCCCTCCTACTCGAATGAGACGGATACAGTGCCCAGTGAACCGAATCTCGCTTCGATGTGATCTCCAGCTTTGACACCAACTGCACCTGATAAAGCGCCAGGCAAAATAATTTCTCCCGCTTTTAACGTAATGTCGAAATCGCTTAGCTTGTTCGCAAGCCAAGCAATGGCATGTGCTGGATGTCCTAACGCTGCCGCACCTGCACCTGTTGCCATTTGTTCGCCATTTTTGTATAAAATCATCCCGATATCTCTCAAATCTATATTTGCGATAGGCGTCTTCTTCTCACCTATGACCACTCTTGCAGAGGAACCATTGTCCGCTACGGTATCAATAAGCTTGATTTTCCAATCTGCTATTCGGCTATCGATAATTTCTAAAGTAGGAACAACATATTTGGTAGCGAGCAGTACATCCAGGAAGGTCACATCTGGTCCGCTAATATCTCGATCGAGTATAAAACCAATTTCCGCCTCAATACGCGGAGCTATTAACTCACTAGCTTTCATTGTACTTTGATTCGCAACTTCCATATCATCCAGCAAATGTCCGTAATCCGGCTCATTGACGTTCAACATCGTTTGCATGGCTTTGCTAGTCAGCCCAACCTTCTTGCCGATAATATGTCGGCCTGCTGCAAGCTTTGCCTCCACAACCTGTAATTGGATTTGATAAGCATCCGTTACCGATAAATCAGCGTAAGTTTCCGTGAATGGAGCAATGGTGACTTTAGTCGTTTCCGCTTTCATTAATTCACTTGCCAGCGTATCGATGATTGGCTTCATCGTAATCAACCTCACTTTTCTCCTAAAAGTAAATCGGATGGTGACGAATTCGTCACCATCTTCCTTATAACTTCATCGTGATCGATTTCGCTTCCGTATAAAAATCAAAACTATGACGACCGCCTTCACGACCGATTCCGCTGGCCTTCGAGCCTCCGAATGGAGTGCGCAAATCGCGGAAATACCAGCAATTGATCCAAAACAGACCGGAATTCACTGCAGCAGCCACTCGATGTGCGCGACGCAAGTCATTCGTCCACACCACACCAGCAAGACCGTAAATCGAATCATTCGCAATTCGGATTGCATCTTCTTCCGTTTTGAAAGGAATGACGACAAGAACCGGACCAAAGATTTCTTCTTGCGCCACACGCATCTTGTTGTCTACATCATAGAGTACAGTTGGCTTGTAGAAGTTCCCTTCTCCTAAGCCATCAACAATGGTCCCGCCGCAGCCTAGCTTAGCACCTTCACCAAGTCCGATTTCCACATAACTGTGCACCGATTCCAGGTGAGACTTAGATACGAGTGCTCCCATATCAGTCTCTTCGTCAAGCGGCATACCGACTTTTATTTCATTAACAGCAGCGATAAATTTCTCCAAAAATTTATCGTATACGCTTTCATGAAGCAGCATACGAGATCCAGCTAGACATATTTGTCCTTGATTTCGATAAATGGCATCGATTGATCCTTTTACAACTTCATCTAGATCAGCATCTTCAAATACGATGTTAGCTGATTTGCCGCCTAGCTCCAACGAAACAGGAATAAGAGATTCAGACGCATTTCTCATGACTGTTTTACCGGTACCCGACTCCCCAACGAATGAAATACGGCGAACATAAGGATGAGAAGCCATTATTGTCCCTACTGTACTTCCGGGACCCGCAATGATATTCAGCACACCAGGTGGAAGCCCTGCTTCATTAGCTATTTCCCCAAGCATGAAAGCACTTAACGGCGTATAGGAAGCTGGCTTCACGACGACTGTATTACCTGCTGCCAAAGCTGCAGACACTTTCCAAGTCATTTGCATGAACGGTAAATTCCACGGGATAATGATACTTGTCACACCTGCTGGAGCATATTTCGTGTAAGACATCATCCCTTGTTTCTCATAACTCTCTGCATGATGGTATAGTGCCATCTCCGCAAAGAATCGCATATTCGATGCTGCTCTCGGGATGTCAAATCCACGGCTTTCTTTAATCGGCTTCCCTACATCAAGCGTCTCCAGAACAGCTATTTCATGATGTCTTTGCATAATCAGATCGGACATGCGGCATAAGATTTCTGCTCTTTGCTCTACTGTCATGTTGCTCCAGACGCCGCTTTCGAACGTCCGTTGTGCAACCTCTATCGCCCTGATTGTATCCGCCTCATTGGCCATTGCGACAGATGCTAGCTTCGTATTCGTCGCCGGATTGATCGTCTCGAATGTTGCCTTTGAAGAAGAGTCGACGAATTCCCCGCCGATAAATAACCTCGCATCTTTCACAGCTATAGGATTTGCTATAAACGCCTGATCCACTTACAGCCCCTCCTATTCTTCAATTTCGAGTATCATTTCAATTTCAATTGCCGTATTATTCGGTAATTGAGCCATTCCTACTGCAGAGCGGCCATGCTTGCCTTTTACTCCGAATACCTCTACCAGCAAATCCGATGCTCCATTCATTACTTTTGGCTGCTGAATGAAATCCTCCATGCTGTTTACAAAGCCTAGAATTTTAATCACGCGTTTCACTTTACTAAGCTCGCCCAATTCTTGCTTCACGACTTTCAGCAGGTTGATCATCGACTGCCTTGCTGCCAAATATCCTTCCTCGACGGTTAAATCCCGACCTAGTTTGCCATGATACTCATCTACGCCTTGTCCTGCAGTGAATAGCAAATTCCCCGATCTAACGCAAGTTACGTAATTGCCTACCAGAGGACGAACAGGTCCTAACGTAATCCCAAGGTTTTGCAGATTTTCTTCCGGCGTTCTCATTGCTTGGTTATCCATGGTGTTCACCTTCTTATTCTGGTTTCCATTCTTGTACTTCTTCTGACATGACATGTCCGCAGGATTTGCAGGTACGTACTTCTGGATCGGTATTGAAGCTGTGTATCGCTCCTTTTACTTGTGTTTCAATATCAGTCAACTGAACACGTACACGATGCATTTCGTTGTTACAGCTTTCACAGAACCATACGAAATCTTCCAGCTCACCCATATCACGCTTTCGCTCAATCACAATTCCGAAAGTATCAGCTACGCGATGCGGTGAATGTGGAACCATAGCCGGCAGCATGAATACTTCACCCTCGTTCACCGTTACAACTTTACGTTCTCCATTCTCTGTAATACATTCCACATAACACGAGCCTTTAACTTGATAAAAGAACTCATCGGAAGGATCAACGTGGAAATCTCTGCGACGATTAGGTCCGCCGAGTACCATTGCGATAAACTCTGAATCCTCCCATATCACTTTGTTATTAACTGGAGGTTTAAGCTGTTCTTTGTTCTCCTCAATCCATTGCAGTAAATTAAATGCAGTTAATGATTTCGCAGTTGCCATAATAAACCCTCACCCTCACATCAAATTTTATTGGATAATTATTGATAATAAATTAACTATAAGATAATGTTGACACAGTGTCAATATTAATTATGACAATATGTCACTTTTATTTTTTCACAATTTGAACTTGCTAATTAACGTTTGAAGCCGCTGTGCCATCTCGTTTAGAGCAATGGCTGAAGCCCCTATTTCCTTAGCAGCTTTTAGTTGTTCCTCTGATTCATGAGCGACGTCTATCGCTACCTTGGATGACTTTTCTGCAATGGTTGAAAGCTCTTGCACAGATGAAGCAACCTCTTCTGAACCCGCCGACATTTGCTCAGCGACAGCAGACACTTCCTGAACCATGCTTGTGACATTTTGCGTGGCAGCATATAGAACTTGAAACTTCTCGCCTGTCTCCGCGGCAAACTGGATGCCTTGCAGAGTATCATTCTTGCCATTGTTCATTACATGGACCGCATTCCTTATTTCCTGTTGAATTTCATCGATGACCGTTCCGATCTGAGCAGCTGCCTTGTGTGATTGTTCCGCTAGCTTCCTCACTTCACTGGCAACTACAGCAAACCCTTTCCCCTGCTCGCCAGCTCTAGCAGCCTCAATAGCAGCGTTTAATGCGAGCAGATTGGTCTGAGCTGCTATACCTGATATGGCATCTACAATATGGGTAATTTCATTGGAACGTTCACTTAGAGAAATAACAGACTGCGACGAAGCATGAACCGATTGATTAATACAATCCATCTGATGAATGACTTTTTGAATATAGTGGTTGCCTTGCGACGCCTCACTAGACATATGTTCCGATGCCTGCCCCATCGTATTCGAGGATTCCGCGATACGCTGAATACCAACTGCCATTTCTTCCATTGCACGCGAGCTTTCCAGTGCCACCTGCTCTTGGGTTGTTGCACCAGCAGCAACTTGTCCAATGTTATAAGAGATTTCACTAAGCGACTTCATACTCTGGTCTACACTTGTTGCCAGATCATTCGCCTGTACAGTTGCCAGATTAGCATTATCCTGCACACCTCTAATCATCTCTCGCAATCCAGCTGCCATCTCATTAAAACGGACATTCAATAAACCTAGCTCATCCCTTCGAATTGTAGGCAATTGAACATTAAGCTGTCCTCCGCTCACCTCGCTAAAAGCATGATACAAATCTTTAATCGGAGCCAGCACTCTTCGCAGCACGACAAATTGAATAGATAAGACTACGATTAATGCAGCCATTAGAATGGAGAATGTCCAGAGCAACAGCTCTCTCTTCCCATCAGAAATGACATTAGCATTAAGATCAACGGCAAATGCAGCAATAATTTCTCCACTATCGGCCATAATCGGATGAACTACGGTTAACCATTGACCATAGTCGTTCTTATAGATACCTGTTATGGCTGAGCTCTTCGTTTCTGTCATCATATTCAACGCTTTCAGCATGACAGGCGATTGCTCATATGTATCACCAGGCATATATCCGCCCTCAATATAATCTTGAGGAACGGCAAGCAAGGTCGAGGTATTCCCTGCCTGCAAATCACTGCCGATGAGATAGGAATGTGAAACGCTATTATTCATTTCTTGAAAATGAGCTATTTTTTGTATCAGCTTTTTCTGAAGGGGACTATTTATGTCATGGGTGGTAAATGCTTGTCTAACATCCTCCAATTCAAATTCACTGGAAGCGAGCTTCGTAAATCCAACAGCCTGTTCATTTAATGTTCGGATTAATAGACGCTCTTGAATGAAATAGCTGGAGAGAAGTAAGATAAGCGCGATCATGACGATATTCAGACTCGATAGAAGCAAATTTTTTCCAAATAAAGTTAATTTGATATTCCGCGGATTGATCCTATTCAATCTATTCTTGTTCGTTGACATCATTAACCCCCACTAACAAAATGAAAAGACCGAGGCACTATCTAAGCCGTCTACGGTCTTTTCTATTGATTAAATACTATGTGCTTGCCAGAACAATCTTCTTGTTATTGTGATCCCACACTGCTTTATTTCCTGTTGCAGCCTCAATAGACTGCAGTGGAATATAAGTAGTGCTTCCAACAAGAGATGCAGATACAGACATCGCTTTTTTCTCACCATTAACGGTTGCTGATTTCTCACCTATACGGAACTGGATACTTTCTCCGTCCTTTTTCCCTGTTACCGTTTTGGTTTTTGCATCCCATTCAACCGTATAGCCCAATTTTTCGAAAATGGCGCGTAATGGAACAAAAGTAGCTCCGTCTTTAGTGAAAGGTTGAGCACTAAGAGCAACTGATGCTTGATCACCCAGTTGAATTCCTGCACCTGGAAGACCAATTACCGGATCACCGAGCAACGGTGTCGATACGACGTACATACCATGCCCAGAGAATACCCAGATCAAATTACGATCCCACTCAACAAACGTACCGTGCACAGGATCAGATTGATCGTTCGAATACTTATTGCCTTCATCATCCGTAAGCTCGCCTGTCATCTTTGGCACGAAGTACGCAGCAATCGTTGGATTCATTGGATCTTTAAGATCAAACATCTGCATGCCTGCGTTGTAGAAAGAGTAAGGCATATATTGCTGGCTTGGTGTGCCTGGTTGAATAGCTGCGTAACCTGTACGTTTTGGACCGAAGCTGCCACGACGCTGACAATAGTCAGTAAATGGAGCATCTTCCGGCGGTGTTGGGCGCGGCATGATTGTAGCAATTTTCGGATTTAGCGGATCTTTAACGTCAATTGCATAGATATCCTTGTAAGGCTCATGGCAATCTTCGCTAAGCGGATAACCGCTAAAGTAAACCATCCCTGTCGTCTCTACTTTAGTTACATCGATGTTATCGCCTTCAGTACCAGTAAAGCTCATCGGCATATCAAGATGTGCTACTGTCTTCATGTTCGTTGGATCAGAAATATCAACGACATAGAACCCTAAACCACCCATCGCTGCATAACCGTATTTGCCGCCTTCTTCAACTGTTTTCGGAATAAACAACGGCATTCTGGAACCCATCCAGCTGGTTTTGTTGCCTGCACGCGGATTTTTATTGTATTCTGCTTCCTCACCAATACGTTGTCCTGGAACTGACCAGATGGACAATTGTTTCGGTTTAGTTGGATCGGAGATATCGTAAGCTAGCTGTGCACCTGAGTAAAGGTAAGTCTTATACTCTGTGTTAGCATAAGAATCATCTGGAGCGCCTGCAATAAACAGGTACTTGTCGCCATTGTAGACAGGAATGTCTTGGCAGCCTGAACCTTGCTGCGCTTTGTCAGCAGAATAAATACTGGAATCAAGCGGTGTTTCGGAAAGTACTTTCCAGTCGGTCCAATTTGGTCCGATCACTTCATAGATACGGAAGCCGCGCAGCATTTCAAATTCGCGGATCGTCTTCACTTCATCGGGGTTCTCATACTTATTCGTAATTTTGCCGTAACGCGGAACCTCGTAGCATTGAACCGCAAGGTTCTTGTCTAGCTCCTTGTTATACTTAACATTAAATGGGCCAAATTGATGCTCGCCAGCTTTGCTGTCAATCCATTTGGTCGTGATATGCTTCGCATTCAGCGGATCTGTAATATCGAACAGGTTATACTGATTCGTTTCGTAATCATACAGGTAGCGGTGACCATCTAAGTCAAATGACGTCTGCCAGCTGTGTCCATAACCAGCCACGAATGGATAGAATGCTTCAACCTTCGTGTTTTTAATGTATTGATTCTGGTCTAGATACGGCAAGCTGCCATTGAATGGCTGCGGCCCTTCGTTGTCTGGAGTCGCCTTTGGATGAGTAAAAATGCCAGTAGCAACATCATATCCCCAACTGTCTGCTGCTGGCTCTTCCGGTTCACCCGGTAGTCGTTTATGATCTTCATCAATTGGATAAGGTTCACCCGCTTCAGGGGCATTAATATTGGCACCAGTGCGTGGTGCATCGTAGGCCATTTCTTTGGAATCGACTGCAGTAGTTGTAGCTGCAGCTGCAAAGATGGGTGCAGCCGGTGAAATGAACGTACTTACTACAACAGATAGGACGAGGAGGGAGCTAATAATTTGCCGTTTGACCGTTTTTTCCATCGATTTAATACCTCCATGTGTAGAAATTTCATCACGATTTGAAAACGCTTGCAATTTATGTAATCGAGCAACTCTGCATTACGGTTAACACCGTTGGGGCTTGTGCTTGATCGGCCGCCCTAGCAACCTCCTTTGATAAATGCAGGCTCATTTCTAGAATCAACCTAAGAATATAGTGATTATGACATCGTGTCAATATAATTTAATGATTAATTTTAGTCATATTAACAATAGCTGCAAGATGCTTATAAAATCGCACACAAACATACTCCCACCGGTGTTCTCATGCTTAAAACACCGTAGAAGTCTATGAATGCGAGTATGCGTGTGTTAGATCGTTAAACGTTTTTCTAATTTTCGCGCGAGCAAAGACAGCGTATAGTTTACTGCGAAGTAAAGCATCGCTACTAATAATAAAATAGGAATAACAAATTTAACATTATAGTTATAAATAATTTGTGCGCTGCGCATCATTTCCGGAAGTGTAATGACAATAGCTAATGACGAACCTTTAAGAATAGACGTACACTCACTAACGATAGGCGGAATCATTCTTTTTAATGCTTGCGGAAGAACGATATGCCATACTGTTTGAACATAAGTCAGACCTGAAGCCCTTGCTGCCTCTATTTGTCCCTTATTAATAGAATTCAATCCACTGCGGACAATTTCACAAAGCATCGCAGATGCATATACCGTCAGACCAACAACCGAAGCCGCGAACACATCTAACTTCAAACCGATTTCTGGAAGAGCGAAGAAAATAAAGAAGAAGACCAGCAAGAGCGGAATGTTACGAATTAAGCCCACATAAAGAGCAATGATACTCGAAAGGACTGGGACCCGAGCATATCGTGTTATTCCCATCAAGGTACCGAGAACGAAAGCTAAGAGAATAGAGAGCGCTGATACTTCTATAGTTACAAGAAAACCTTTGAGCAAATAAACAATATTATTAGCTGAATAAGCACCTATGAAATCCATGACAGCTTCTCCTTTCTAATCACTTGCAGATAATTTTCGTTCAAGATAACTAATAAGAAAGCTAAGTGGAAGAGTTAATATTAAATAAAAGAGAGCGACAAAAATATACACATCAAATACGATAAAAGTATCAGACGAAATAATATCTCCGTAATACATTAAATCCTTGCCTGACAAGGAGCCGAGAATCGCGGACCCCATTACTAGATTTAGGAACTGATTGCCTAGAGGCGGAATGACGACTTTAATCGCTTGCGGCAAAATAATATATCGCATCGTTTGAAGATACGAGAGGCCAGAAGCACGCCCTGCCTCCACCTGTCCATTTGATACCGCTTGAATCCCCGCTCTAATGGCCTCCGCAATATAGGCACCTGAATAGATGCCAAGTCCGAGTGTTCCACTTACGAACGGGTCTAACTGAATACCTATCGCAGGCAAACCAAAATAAATGAAGAACATTTGAATCAATAAGGGTGTGTTTTGTATAAATTCGATATACACGGTCGCTATGCCCTTGAGTAGTTTAATTGGGGAAATCTTCATCACAGCAACGATCATGCCAATCACAATACTTAGGACAAGCGCAAGTAAACTGACTTGCAGCGTCGTAAGAAATCCAGCCCAAAATTCTTCTTTATATTCCATTAGAATAGAAAAATCTAACACATTAATCAGTCCTCTCCGCTTCAAGATGCTATGGAGATAAGGGGAAGAATGAACTCATTCATCCCCTAGCAAAGCCTATTCAGGTTTTTGTTTCAACCATTTTTCGTAAATGACTGCATACTCGCCTGTGTCTTGCAGTTTTTTGAGTGCTGCATTCACCGCATCAAGCATCTCTTTGTCACCTTTTCTTACAGCAATACCCCATGGCTCTTCCGCAAGAACGCCGCCTACTAATTTATAACCTGGGTTTTCTAGTGCAAGCCCCATCAAGATTGCGTTATCTGTAGTTAACACGTCACCCTTGCCCGTGCTAAGCGCTGTGAAAGCTTCCCCAAGGTTCTCATACTCGGATACAACTGCTTCTGGTGCTTTTTCTGATATCGCTTTGCCATCTCTTGTTCCTTTTACAGCGATAACTTTTTTGCCAGCTAAATCTTGAACACCAGTAATCGCTGAACCTTCAGGTACTAGAAGAGATTGTCCTGCGCTGAAATACGGGTCTGAGAAATCGACTTCCTGCTTTCTCTCTTCTGTAATCGTCATCGTCTTGACAATGATATCGATATCGCCATTTTTGAGCATCGGTATTCTCGTTTTTCCGTTGACATCTTTGAATTCAATTTTCTTTTCATCGCCTAATATATCCTTTACAATAGCTGTCGCAATATCGAGGTCGAATCCTTTGGTCTGATTGTCAGCTGTATCGACATAACCGAATGGAAAAGCATCGGAGCCAATTCCCACCACAATTTTGTCCATATCCTTCACCGACTTGCCTTCTTTTCCAGAAGCCGGCGATGAGTCTTTCCCACATCCTGCTACACTCATGGCTAACAACACGGATACAGCCGTGATGCTCAAGCTCTTTTGCCACTTTTTCATACCTAAATCCCCCTCATAGCTTCTTATTAATGAACCAGAATTCGACTAAGGAACTGTCTCGCTCTGTCTTCACTCGGATTGGCAAAGAAATGCTCAGGTGTTCCTTCTTCGACGATTTGACCTTGATCCATGAATATAACCCGATCGGCTACTTCACGAGCGAAGCCCATCTCATGTGTGACAACAACCATGGTCATGCCTTCTTTTGTTAGCGCTTTCATTACGTCCAGAACTTCCCCAACCATTTCTGGATCTAACGCAGAGGTTGGCTCGTCAAAGAGCATGATTTTCGGCTTCATTGCAAGACCTCGAGCAATAGCAACCCGTTGCTGCTGTCCTCCCGACAAATTAGAGGGATAGACGTTTGCTTTTTCCTTAATTCCTACTTTATCAAGATAATACATAGCGAGCTTCACAGCTTCACCCTTAGACATCCCTCTTACCTTAACAGGAGCGAGTGTTATGTTCTCCAGAACAGATCTATGGGGATATAAATTGAAATGTTGAAATACCATTCCAATTTCTTGTCTCATCACATTAATATTCGTGTTCTTATCATTCACTTTTTGCCCATTAACGACTAAATCCCCTGAAGAAGTGTTCTCCAATCGGTTAATGCAACGCAGAAGTGTGCTTTTACCTGAACCAGATGGACCGATAATAACAACAACTTCTCCTTCTTTAATTTGTAGATCAATATCTTTAAGGACGTGGTGTGAGCCATAGTGTTTATTGATTTTGCGAAATTGAATCATGTCCCTAAGCCTCCAATGCGAAAGAATTTTGCTGCATTACCGCCCAATAGAGCTGCTTTCTGTTCTTCGGTTAAGGTTAGACTCTGGTCAATCACATTGCCTGGAGGAACTTCACGTAGCAAGAAAGGATAATCAGAACCCATAAGGATTTGTTCATGACCAAATCTATCTATCATAAATTTCAGGTTCAGAGGATCGAAGACCAAGGAATCATAATACATTTTCTTGGCATAGTAACTTGGTGGATGTGTTGTCAAACGAAGCTGCGGCCATACATGCCATCCGTGATCAAGTCTTGGCAGGATAAACGGAAATGAGCCGCCTCCATGAGCAAAACAGACTTTCAAATTCGGAAATCTCTCCATCATTCCGCTCCAGGCAAAAGTAGCTGCGGCCAATGCGGTTTCACTCGGCATACCAACGGTGTACATGAAATTATGTCTAGGCGTTCTATCTTTCCCCATCGTTTCCCATGGATGAATAAAGATCGGAACCTTCCACTCCTCCGCCATTTTGAAGAATTCAATAAACGAGGGATCATCAAGATTTTTACCATTAATATTGGAACCGATTTCAATTCCATTTAAGCCCAATTCATTCATGCATCGATCCATTTCCCGAATGGCTGTATCAGCGTCCTGCATAGGAACAGTTCCGAGTCCAATAAACCTCCCTTTGTTGTGCTCAACGGTCTCTGCTATGAAGTCATTTTGAATACGAGCCATCTCTAAAGCTTCTGATAGAGGCGCCCAATAAGAGAAGGTGACTGGAATCGGAGATAATACTTGTACATCTACCCCTTCTCGATCCATATCCTCTATCCGTTTCTCTGGACTCCATACCTGATCCGTCACTTCCCGGAAAGACTTGCCGGCAACCATAATTGATGCGCCACATGTACAAGTTCTGTTTAATGTCGGCCATCGATCTCCCCCATACTTCTGAACAAAATCAGGTAGACTTTCAGGAATAATATGAGTATGTACGTCGATTCGCATGATTTGAATCCTCCTCGTATAAGGGATATCATCCATTATGCTGATGGTAGTCAAGATAGATTGTGACACCTTGTCAGTTTTGTTGAAAAAAAAATTACTCCATGCCATTAAATGAGGTATAATGACAAATAAATTACTAACCACTCTGTTCACATAAATTTTACTATTTTCTGTTATACTTATCATATTATGATGATTGTGACATGATGTCAATAAGAATTGTAGAAATAGGTTTTTGGATGAAAATCTATCTCTATAGTTATCATTTGACGAGAATTTTCATTCTATTGTTGCTTTCTGTCGAGAGGTTGAGGTGTTATGGAAAAAGAAATAAAAGATGTTGATGGGCGTCATTTGCGATCCCAGAAGACACGACAAAAACTGCTAAAAGCTGCACGAACTGTTTATTTACAAGAAGGATTTCAGAATGCCACCATCAATCAAATTATTAAATTGGCGAAAACAGGCTATGGAACGGCTTATACGCATTTTACCGGCAAGGATGATCTTCTTATTGTACTGATGGAAGATGTTATGCAGCAGTTTTTTGAAATTGCGAATTTCACCTTTTGTCCAACATCCAAAGAAGAAGCCAAGAAAGTCATATTAGAACAAGTACTTACCTTCTTCCAAATTGCTGAATCCGAAAGAGATATGATGAAGGTGTTCGCCGAGGCGATGGGACTCTCATCTGCAATTAATCTGAAATGGGAAGAAATCCGTCATAAACTTATCCAAAGCATTAATAATGATATTACCTACTCACAGAAGCATGGCTTGGCTCGTACGGACTTGAACCCAGAATTAGTAGCGCGCCAATGGTTTTATGCTAATGAGATGTATCAATGGGAAATTGTTCACAATAGACATGAGTTCTCCCTTGATGAAATCGCTGCTACCATCACCACGATGTATACAGACGCCCTTTACCTTTAAGGAACTCCCCTTCTTTAAAACTTATCGCAATAATATTGACACGTAGTCATATTTATTTTATATTGATGCTGCGTCAGTTTGTTTTGCGATAAATTTGATGAGGGGATGAAGAGCAGATGATTATCGGTGTTCCACGAGAAATTAAAAACAACGAAAACCGTGTCGGAATTGCACCTGCCGGAGTTGCGGCCTTCTTGAACAACGGTCATGAGGTTTGGATAGAACAAAATGCAGGATCTGGCAGCGGCTTCTCGGATTCTGATTATTCAGCAGCTGGAGCTAAAATTGTCTCTACCGCTCAAGAAGTATGGTCAGCAGAAATGGTCATCAAAGTGAAAGAGCCGCTTGAAGAAGAATACGTATTTTTTCGCGAAGGCTTAATCTTATATACTTATCTTCACCTCGCTCCTGAGCCGGAGTTAACGAAAGCGCTTGTCGATCGTAAGGTTGTTGCTATTGCCTATGAAACTATCCAATTCGATAACGGAGCTTTGCCTCTCCTCATGCCAATGAGTGAAGTTGCAGGCCGGATGTCGATCCAGATTGGAGCACAATTTCTTGAGAAGCCGCATGGAGGAAAAGGAGTTCTACTGGGCGGAGTTCCAGGAGTAGCTCCTGCTGAAGTCGTGGTTATCGGCGGAGGTATCGTAGGTACAAATGCAGTCAAAATGGCTGTCGGACTCGGTGCTTCCGTAACCATTCTGGATGTAAGTCCAGATCGGCTGCGACAGCTTGATGATATGTTCAGTGGACGTGTTAAAACGTTGATGTCCAATAGCTATAACATTGCAGAAGCTGTCAAGAAGGCTGATCTATTAATCGGCGCTGTCCTCATTCCAGGTGCTAGAGCCCCTCGCTTAGTTACAGAGGAAATGGTTAAGACCATGCAGCCTGGCTCAGTCATTGTAGACGTTGCAATTGATCAAGGCGGCTCTATCGAAACCGTTGATCGAATTACAACCCATAGCAATCCAACCTATGAGAAGCATGGTGTTATTCATTATTCAGTTGCCAATATGCCTGGTGCAGTCGCTAGAACGTCGACGATTGCTTTAACCAATGTAACGATTCCATATGGCGTACAAATTGCCAATAAAGGATACAGACAGGCTGGTCTTGATAGTAAAGTAATCGCTAGAGGATTTAACATTGTTGATGGCAATGTCACCTATAAAGCGGTTGCTGATGCACACGGTTATGATTACATGAATATCACAGACTATTTGTCTAACCAACCTGCGAGTATCGAAGTTTAAGGGAGAACAATGTGATATGCCCATTGTGAATATTCAAATCATGGAAGGCCGCACACCGGATACAGTAAAGTCTTTAATTGAGCGGATTACTGACACGGTCGCTGAAGAGTTGAATTGTCCTAAAGATCGGATTCGCGTGTTAGTTACAGAAGTCCCCAAAACTCACTGGGGTATTGCCGGTGTTCCTGCTTCTGAGATGCCTTCTACATGAACAGACGGATAAATTATTAATAGCCATCTGCAATTAACAAACAAACCACCTGAACAGGTGGTTTGTTTGTTTCATTTCACAAGCCCCTTCCCTGTCCGAATACCCTGTTTTTTCCAAATGAAATTCCTTCAGCATAACTACACCCGTTTCATCTTACAGGCTCCTAGTTCCATTTCATTAATTAGGTGAATATCCTGCAATAACCGACAACAATGGAGGAAATTCAATGATTCCGATTTATCCTTATTACAGTCAAGAGAACCAATGCAAGCAGGAGCCTATTACTTTCCCGCCCCAGCATCAAGATAGACAGCCTGGACTTGAATACCTGATGTCCCCGCTCCCTATTTCCGATAATCCCGCATATAAAGGCAGTGGGAAGTTAGCTGGAAAAGTGGCGATCATTACGGGAGGTGACAGCGGAATTGGTCGTGCCGTCGCAATTGGATTCGCCAAAGAAGGTGCGGATGTAGCCATTGTCTACTTATACGAGCGTAAGGATGCCTTCGCGACGAAGGAAATGGTGGAGCAATACGGACGTAGTTGTCTGTTAATCGAAGGCGATCTTCGCCATCCGGATTTCTCAGCCGAAGTCGTCCGAAGAACGTTAGAGTGTTATGGTAAAATCAACATTTTGGTTCTTAATCAAGGGGTTCAATTTCCTCAGACAAGCATTATGGACATAACCAATGAGCAGCTCGAGGATACTTATCGAACCAATATTTTCCCTCTTTTCTATATGACCAAGGCTGCGCTTCCTTACCTTTGTTCAGGCAGCACCATCATCAACACTGCATCTGTAACCGCATATGCTGGAGCCCCTCTACTAGTTGACTATTCCTCAACGAAAGGAGCTATTGTCTCCTTTACCCGTTCCTTGTCACTCCAATTAGTTCATTGCGGGATACGCGTAAACGCTGTTGCACCTGGACCCATATGGACGCCATTGATTGTGTCTAGCTATTCAGCCGAATATGTTAAGACCTTTGGTTTAGAGACACCTATGAAGCGTGCAGGTCAACCGTTTGAGCTCGCACCAACTTACATTTATTTGGCTTCTGACGATTCTTCTTACGTTACAGGTCAGGTTCTGCATGTCAATGGCGGGATTATGACTGAGACATAATAGGGTGTATATAATGAGAAATGCGGAACGCAGCTAAGTTCCTATCCAAAACAAGAAGCACCTGCCAAGGTGAAGTGCACCCCTTATAGCAGACATTGGAAAACCCATATGGGAAACCGATGATACTTTTAGGGGTGTATTTTGTGATATCTATGAAGACTTCGCATGATTGACAGCGGTCTCGATGTAGGTCCTCAAAGTCTTGATGAACGTGCGCATGGCGTATCCGACATATCTGTCGCTTCGGTAGATCAGACAAATGTCCTGAGAAGGCGTAGGATTCATCAGGCGTACGACTTTGATGTCTGTATTGTGAAGATTATCTAGCAGCAATCGCGGTAGAACACAGGCGCCAACTCCGCTCTGTACCATCTGTAGGAGGGAAGATAACGTTGTTGTCATCATATGCGGCTGCACTGTAAACCCGTTGTCCATGCAAAAGCGGTCGATCAGCTTGCGGCATTGATGGTCGGGTGGGAACATGACCATCTTCAAGGCATGCAGCCTATTCAAGGGGATGAAGTTCTCCTCAGCAAGGGGATCATTCTTACTTACTGCCAATGAGAATTCTTCGTGAAACAGGGGAATTGATGTAAGACGTTCATCTATAACAGGTCCAATGGTTACGCCGACATCAATGCTTCGGTCCAGAACCTGTTCTGTTACTTTCATCGTTTCCAAAAGGGACAGCGAGACGGTGGGATAGGTCTGATGGAAGTCCAGCAGCAAGGCATTAAACATGAGATCCGCGTCGCCGGGCAAGACGCCGATGGATAGCGATCCGCCTTGCATCAACTTCAGGTCAGCAATGGCATCGCTCGCTTGCTGCAGATGCCCGAACACAGCAGCACCATGTTCATGAAGAATCGCCCCGGCTTCTGTAAGGACAATTGTTCTTCCCACACGATCGAACAACAGAACCCCTAATTCTTCTTCCAATCTCCTTATCTGCTGGCTGATGTTGGGTGCGCTGACTCCCATTTTTTCGGCTGCTCTCGTGAAGTGAAGCTCTTCACAAATGGTCATAAAATACTGTAGTTGTTTTAGCTCCATACTCTCACCTGCTTTCAATTGAATCTCTGAATCCTATTACATAAATATTGTTGCTCCCTCTTCCTTATCCTGTCAATAAATAATCGTTAACTTATACTTAACGTTTCGGTAATGCCCGCTGTATTGATGGAGAGTCCCATGAGACCTATACTGAGAACATATCAAGCGGCTCTTATAACAAAGGAGGAAATGAACATGTCTGAAATGATTATCAACACGGCAAAGGTCGTACGTCAAGTGGTACTGCAGCAAGTGCAGACTATTCCAGAGGAACTGTTCGACATTCAAACCGCAGGTTTTAACAATACAATCCGTTGGAATGTCGGCCATATCATTTATTGGATGGATAAGTATTCTACCCTAAGCTTCAGCTCCCCATCGGCTATACCGGACACGTATCATACGCTGTTTAATTCAGGAACCAAGCCTTTAGACTGGACGTTTGCTCCACCATCAAAGGAAGAGTTGGTCGAGATGTTAACGGCACAGCTTTCCCGCCTATCTGAGTTGACACCTGAAATGCTGGGCGTAAAGCTTTCAACTCCGTATGCCATGGGACCGTTCCAATTCAACACCGCCGGCGAGTTGTTCAACTTCGCTCTAATTCACGAAGCCATTCACCTTGGAACAATATCGAGCCAACTAAAGGTCACGTCGTGCTAACCAAAGTTTGAAAAGTATATACAAACGGTTTAATGAAAACTCAATATTTGGAGCGACCAATAAACCATAATGAGGAGGATTCTTTCATGGAGAAATCCGTAGGCTCAGTCCCGTCCCGAACGTGCGAAGTATTTGATTCTTTTAGGAGGGCTTTCGAAACAGGGCATACAGCCGATTTTCTTAAGAAGGTTACGGAAGGTTTTCATTTCATAGTACCTCTCCCGCTAGAAGGGTGGAATCACGAGCAGCAAGGCAAAGAGAGGTTCGAGGAACTGATCAGGTTCGAGCGCTCAGTGTTGCAGGCGCAATTTACTCCGCTCATCGTGCTTGAGAATGAGGACAACGGGATGGTAGTATTTCGCGCGGAAGGTTCGTTGAATGGGCGACCTTATCGCAATGAGCTTGCGGTCATCTTCGAGTTCGAGGCAGAGCGGGTCCACTCCTTCCGCGAATATGTAGGTATGCCGCTAAAAAACTACGAGACCCCATAATAGATACTTAAGCGGCAGACCAGATTTTAATAATTTGTCTTGTCTGCCGCTTTGTCATTAAATTTTCAATTTATAAGGCTTTTTCATTGTCTACAACATTGGGGCTCGACCAAGGCGGCTTTTGTTCTTTATTTTAATTACTAGCGTATGAGTTAGAAGTTCTGAGTTACCGTATTCAGATCCTCAGCTGAGCTGGCAACCTTCATCGACGCAGAACCGACCTCTTCGATAACCTTTATTAGAGCTCCTAGTTCCGTTTCTACCGTACTAATTTCATCTAAGCTGCTTTCAAGAGAAACTAGAATTTGATTAAACATCGCTCTTGTCTGCTCTGATTCTTGCTGCCCTAACGCCACTTGTTGCTTGACCTCTTCAATCGACTGCACAACCTCCTCGGTATGAGTGCTGGATTGCTGCATAAAAGCATTGATCTGCTTCACCGCTTTGCTGGTATCCTCAGACAGCTTCTTCATTTCTCCTGCTACTACAGCAAACCCAGCACCATGCTGCCCAGATCTCGCAGCTTCAATTCCCGCATTCAGCGATAGCAGCTTGGTTTGACCGGAAATATGAAGTACGATTTGTACAATCATAGCAATTTGCTCTGAAGACTGGATAAGCTGCTGAACAGAATTTCCCATCCTTAAGGAGCGATCATGAATGGATGCAATTCTGCGTTCGAGCTCGTTCACCTTCTCTGAACCAGTAAGAGCCAGTACACGCGAGCTCTGTGCCATGTGCATGCTATAAAGAAAGGATTCATTCACATGATTACTGCTGGCGATAAGCTGTTCGGTTGAAGCACTTGTCTGCTCCGTCAGCGCGGCAAGCTCTTGACTAACAAGACCAATATTCTGCTTCACTTCTTCTCGAACCTGTTGATTGTAAATCTCCTTTTGCTCTGTATTCTTCTTGTCATAGGCTTCTATAACCAGCTGCTGCTCAAAGTTAAGCAGCTTGGTAATGATTCTGCCATATTTCAAACTCTGTTGCCCATCCTCAGAGTAGCGATAGACGATACTCAGAAAAGTAGATTGCAAATTTTGAAAGCTCCCGATTTACCACTTCGGCTCCAAACCAATGCGCTGATGAACCTCAGCTATTTGCAAACGCTTCTGGATGTACTCCCTGTTAATACGACCGCTGAAAATTTCAATAATATGTTCCTTCAAAGTATCTTTGAGTCGATCAAGGGAGCTGTGCTTAGTAATAATACATTTAAGTGCGGTTACTTCAATTATTTTTGCGTAGAAAGCATCAATGATTTCATCGATATTTGCCATTATTATCGGTTGTATGGATTGAATGAGTCGTAGATCTTCTAGAGACAGATCGATCATTTTCAATTGCGCAGTTAATTGATCACTATCTACCTCTATCACAACTTCCTTAGCTTGGACTTCAACCATGCTACCAGACGGGTTCGGATGATGAGTAGTTGATTTACTGAACCATTTTGTCATGTTGGCACGCTCCCTTTAAGTAACGTATTTCGAGTTGTTCCGCTGACATCGGAGGGTCAATAACATAACCTTGTATCGTATCACAGCTCATCATCCGCAGGCTGTCTAGTTGTTCCTGCGTTTCGACACCCTCCGCAATAACTCTGAGGTCAAGGCCATGTGACATGTCGATAATTGCCTGTGTAATAACAGCACTCCTCGAATCACCTGTGAGCTCTTGAACAAAGCTTTTCCTAAGGACAGCTCTATGCCGAGTCATTGAAGAACCCCTCTCTACAGTTCCGCCTGCATGTTAAATTTTGATTCCCGCCATATATAATCGTTCTTTCAGCTGTTCATGTACATCTTCAAATGAAATAAGGGTATTGCAATCCATAGCGATCTTCTGGACAGCAAGTATTAAACCGAGACCGGAGCTGTCTATTTCCGTCACAGTTCCGAGATGGAAGGTGAGGCTGTGAAATTTTTGTTGGATGATAGGAAATAGTTCCTGTCTTATCGAGCTTGCTTCCTTAACACTAATCATTCCGGTGAGAATAACGTCTATATGTTGGTCGCTACTCATAATTTCATAGCACATTGTACAAACCTCCTTTGGAATAGTTCGTATATAATCATTTATCTGCAATCAGCTTCCTATTTAAGTTTAAGCAGGATATTTATGTCTACTTTATCTTAAATGACAATTTATCACTTTTACACATATAAAGCAGAGTGATTAGTAAGTAACTTTCAAAAAGTATATATAACAAAAAGAGCCCTCTTTATTATAAAGAGAACTCTATTTCGATGCCTATGACTGTTCGAATAGAGTAGCCGACATTCCAAGGCTGGATGGCTATCTGAAAGGACGTTTAGTCAGACACGGTATACGCTCCATTACTACGTCTCTTCTCACCCTAATCTCCTTGTTCGAATCGAGGATTTTCATTGGTCTACATAGTATATCATGTCGTTTTTTGTATAACGAAGCAGCTTCATAAAAAACTAAAGTTTTTAGGTAGACAAATACAAAATTTGTATGTTAAATTCTTTAGCAAAGAGACTAGAACAACCACACATCGAGAATTGAGGGCTATAAGTAATTGGACTGATCCTGTGAAGCGTTATGCTGCTCAAGTGTCAGCTTAATTACTTTTTCCATATCCCTAAAGTTAAAGCGCTTATACTTTATTTTATTTGACTTAAAAGTTAAAGCGCTTTAATTAAGTGACCACGAAGAAAGGAGGCCGTGCTGGAATCGTTTGTTGCAATATACTATAAGGAGGAGTGTTAATTGTATCTTGTAAAATCGAACAAAAGTATGCTGAAACTAATCGGGCTTGTTCTACTCTCTTTAACTCTACTTATATCGCTGCTTGGTTCCCCTGCTCCGCTCACACAGAAGGCTCATGCAGCGGGAGAACTGCAACCCTTCCCTCAACAGGTCAACTATCCCGGTATTATTAAACCTAACCATGTAACCCAAGCAGCCATGAATACGGCAGTTTCAAGCTATTACGACTACTGGAAATCGACTTATTTGAGAAACAATTTATCATCCTTACCTGGCGGTTATTATGTAAAAGGCGATATTACCGGTGATCCCGACGGTTACACAGCGCTCGGCACATCAGAAGGTCAAGGTTATGGAATGGTTATCACTGTTCTAATGGCAGGCTACGATTCCAATGCAAGAACGATCTATGACGGTCTATTCAAAACGGCAAGAGCCTTCAAAAGCTCAAATAATGCTAATCTGATGGGCTGGGTTGTAGCGGATAGCAGCAGCGCCCAAGGTCACTTTGGCTCGGCTACTGATGGTGATCTAGACATCGCGTATTCCTTAATTCTAGCTGATCGTCAATGGGGTTCAACAGGTGCCGTGAATTATTTGGCAGAAGCCAAAAAAATGATCACCAACGGCATCAAAGCTAGCAATGTAACGACCAACAACAGGCTGAATCTCGGCGATTGGGATGCGAAGAGTGCATTAAACACTCGTCCTTCCGACTGGATGCTCTCGCATTTAAGAGCTTTTCATGAAATTACAGAAGATCAGATATGGCTGGATGTCATCAATAACCTGTATAACGTTTATAGTCAATTCTCAGCAGCTTACTCAGCTAATACCGGTCTAATCTCTGACTTTGTTGTTGACAATCCTCCTAAGCCAGCCCCGCAAAATTATCTAGATGAGTTCCCGGAAACAAATGAGTACAACTACAATGCAAGCCGGGTTCCATTAAGAATAGTCATGGACTACGCTTTATACGGAGATTCAAGAGGCCGAGATATCGCAGACAAAATGGCAGTATGGATTAAAGCCAAAACAAATGGAACTCCGAGCAGTATTAAAGACGGTTATCAATTGAACGGCAATGTTAGAGGAAGCTATGCTACTGCCGTATTCGTATCTCCCTTCATCTCTGCAGCTACAACGAGCAGCGCTCATCAAGCATGGGTAAATGCCGGTTGGGACTGGATGAAGAACAAGAAAGAGTCCTACTTTAGTGATTCTTTCAACTTGCTTAACATGCTCTTTATTTCCGGAAACTGGTGGAAACCAACATTTAGCGGAACAACAGACACACAAGCCCCTACAGCTCCTACTAATCTGAACACAACCGTTATATCCAGCAGTCAAATTAATTTAGGCTGGACAGCCTCGACAGATAATGTAGGTGTTGCAGGATACCAGGTTTTCCGCGGCGGTACACAAGTGGGTACATCGACTGGAACTACTTTCAATGACACAGGCTTAACCGCATCTACAGCGTATAGTTATACAGTGAAAGCAGTTGATGCTGCCGGTAACCTTTCACCTAACAGCAACACAGCAACTGCTACAACAAGTGCAGGTTCAACAACAACCAACCTAGCGCTTGGCAAGACGGCTGTAGCTAGTTCAATTGAAGCAGCAGGATTCGAAGCTTCCAAAGCGACTGATGGCAATTCATCGACAAGATGGGCAAGTAATGAGGGTAGTAATAATGAGTGGATTTACGTTGATCTTGGTACGACGAAAAGCGTCAACCGGGTGAAATTAAACTGGGAAGCTGCTTATGCAAAAGGTTACAAAATCCAAGTCTCTGCCGATGCAAGCACTTGGACAGACGCTTATACGACAACAACCGGCAATGGAGCAATCGATGATATTACTTTTACAGCCAAGAGCGGCAGATATGTAAGAATGCTTGGCATAACAAGAGGAACAACTTACGGATATTCACTCTTTGAGTTCGAAGTCTATGGTTCTTAGCAAGTAAAAGATAACAAAGCCTGACGGAGCTGCTCCGTCAGGCTTCATTCTTATCTTTCATTGCCAGTTATTTTGATCCGGTATTCACCCATTCGCATGGTCACCGCACTAAGTCCGGCGCATATAAGCGCGAACCGTGAGAGGTGCAAAGATCGCTACAATGACCGCTGCCCCAAGCAAAGAAATAGCAAGATCCCAACCTACTGTACCTGAATTAATAAGATCACGAACCGCTGAAACAAGATGCGAAATCGGATTGATGTTAACAAACCACTGAAGCCAGCCCGGCATAGTATCGACCGGCACAAAAGCGTTAGAAAGAAACGTCAGTGGAAACAGAATAATCATCGATATCCCTTGTACACTTGAGGCAGTACGTGCAATAACGCCGAAGAAAGCGAAAATCCAACTAATCGACCAGGAACAGAAAATGACAAGAACAGCAGCGATAGCGACATGATCCAATCCACCATCAGGACTATAGCCCATTATATATCCCATGACTAAGGTAAGGACAGTTGCAATGGTATACCTGACGGTATCGGCTAACAAAGCACCCGCCAACGGAGCTATTCTCGCGATTGGCAATGATTTGAACCGGTCAAATACGCCTTTATCCATATCCTCACGCAATTGGACTCCGGTAACGACTGAGGTAGTAATGACGGTCTGCACTAGGATACCAGGAATAATAACGGGTAAATAACTAACGATGTCGCCGGAGATTGCCCCGCCAAAAATATACGTAAACATCAAGGTGAAAATGATGGGCTGAATGGTCACATCAAACAGCTGCTCGGGTGTTCGACGTATCTTCAATAGCCCTCTATAAGCCATCGTTAATGAATGGCGTACCGTTTGACTGAAGCTCGTGTGATTTTTTAGTTGCCGGTCGAATCCTGATTTTATTGAAGTAGTTCTCATACTTTTACGACCTCCGCTTCATTCGATTCATAAGACGCCTGTTTCGTTTCTTCCTTGACCCCCTGGCCAGTGATGGTCAGAAACACCTCATCAAGTGTCGGCTTCTGCACACTTAGTTCAGCCAAATGAATATTCGCTTCGCGAAGGGCGATAAGCAGATCTGTGACCCGATCAGCGTTGGCCATCGGCGCAGTAATCTTGTTGTAGGAGACATTTGACTGGATGGACAGCACCCGTTCAACGATCTGACGTGCGACCTCGATGTCTTTCAAATTATGAATACTCAGATGCAAGGAAGAAGTCCCTATTGATGCTTTCAGTTCATCTACCGTGCCTTCTGCGACTACTCGGCCCCTATCGATAACGGCAATCCGATCAGCTAGTTGATCCGCCTCTTCCAGATACTGTGTGGTTAGAAGTACGGTCGACCCCGTCTTGACCAATCGACGAATCGTATCCCACATTTGAGAGCGTGTGCGTGGATCCAGCCCTGTCGTTGGCTCATCAAGGAAGATAAGTGGCGGTTGTGCAATAAGGCTCGCAGCCAAATCCAATCGGCGTCGCATGCCGCCGGAGAAATTTTTCAATGGACGTCTTGCCGCCTCCGTCAAACCAAATTCCTCAAGCAATTCCTCTGACTTTTGCTTCGCTTCTCTACGTCCTAGTCCTAGCAGTCTAGAGAAGATGATCAGGTTCTCAGTAGCGCTAAGCGACTCATCTACTGAAGCATACTGACCCGTTACCCCAATTAATTGACGAACAATCTGTGATTCCTTCACTACATCATGCCCGAAGATTCGCGCTGAACCCGCATCAGGACGCAATAAGGTTGCGAGCATTCCGATAGTTGTGGTTTTGCCGGCACCATTCGGTCCAAGTACGCCGTAGATTGTTCCGGCGCGCACGTTCAGGTTTACGCCATCCACTGCTCGATTGTCACCAAAGGTTTTGACAAGGCCGCTCGCCTCGACGGCCCATTCACCATCGCCTGGCTCTATTTTCTTCCTGTTTGAAATCTCCATAACAATTCCTCCTATATAACTTTTATAAAGTGATGGTAACTCAGCTTTGTAAACTGAATTTAAACAAATCATTGATCGGCGCTCGATAATTACTCTTTGATTTCGAAATATATGGATCTTAATAATTAATAAAGCCTGGCGGATTTGCTCCGTCAGGCTTTATTTCTTCTTTCATGCTGATCCTTCATTTGCTTGCCAGATTCATTACAACTTACGTGATTCGGAGGGTGTCATTCCTTTGTATTGTTTATACAGCTTCGTAAAATAGTTCGGGTTATCGCACCCGACAATAGCTGCGATTTCGGTAATCGTGTTTTTCCCTTCGCGAAGCAGTCTCTCTGCTTCATTCATGCGGCTCATGTTGATGTATTCTACAAAGGTTCTCCCGGTCAGTTTTTTGAACAGCTTACAGAAGTAATAGGGATTGAGGTTAATCTGTTTGGCCGCTTGTCCAATTGTGATTTTCCCACTGAAATCAGACTCAATGCGCTGGATCAGCTCCTTAAAGCGTTCACGATTGGCGAAATAAGGCTCTGTCCGATTACCCGCAGGCTGTTTCTCCAAATAGGTACGAGACAGCAGTGTGAAAAAGGTATGCAGTTTGGACTTTACGATGAGTTGATAAGCTGGATGTTTCACTATAAGCTCGACCGCCACTTCGTCCAGTAAGTTGAAATAGGGAAGGCATGTCTCTTCAAGCTCCAATGGTTTGACTGGGAACTGAAGTCTCCCCTCTAGATAAGGAGCCACAAACTGGGCATGCAATGGATCATGCACCCAATCATTGAAAAGCGCGGCATTGAAGACGATGCAATCATAGAGCACGCTCTCATGCTGAAGCGCATAACCGACATGCAGTCCACCACCAGGAATGATGATGACATCACCGGCACTTACAAAATAGGGATGACTGTCTATATGAAACACCGCACTGCCTTCCCTCATGATGATGATCTCGAAATGCTCATGCCAATGCAAATAGAGGATCGTATCATCAGGCTTTACATTGTGGCAGCGGTTTCGAAATAACTGAACCGGATAGGTTTTATGCTCAAGTCGAGTATTTTCCCAAAGCTCTTTCGGATAAGTCATGTCCCTTCGCTTCACCACCACAAGATTAGACTATTATTACACAAGATCATGTAGAGAAAGCTAGAAAAATTGTAGTTATACTGAAGTCAATACAACTACTATAAGCCAATATTGGAGTGATACACAAGTATGGTAATGAAGCATCGTGTGGTGGTTGCTGGGTGTGGAGGCATGTCGAATACGTGGATAGATTATGCAATGAAGAGAGAGGATACTTTAATTGTAGCACTCGTTGATATTAAAGAGGAATTCGCGCAAGCAATGGCCGAACGCAAGGGACTCTCTTGTCCAGTTTTCACTGATATCAAGGAAGCCATAATCGCAACAAAGGCAACGATTGTATTCGATATCACCGTTCCTGCGAGTCATTATGCAATCAGTTCTACCGCATTAGAACTCGAATGTCATGTATTCGGGGAGAAGCCACTGGCAGAAACGATGAAGGATTGCAAGGAT
Source organism: Pristimantibacillus sp. (assembly GCA_048976605.1). Lineage (GTDB taxonomy): Bacteria > Bacillota > Bacilli > Paenibacillales > Paenibacillaceae > Pristimantibacillus. The sequence goes on from JBHGUX010000038.1 coordinate 597,074, forward strand.
ATCGTTCGTCTATCTCGTGAAACGGGTCGGACTCATGCGATTATGCAAAATCGTCGGTATGATCCGCGCATTCGTGCTTTTCATCAATTGATCGCTGATGGAATGATTGGCAGACCGGGGTTCATGAGCGCTGACTTTTATATCGGAGCGCATTTTGGCGGTTTTCGAGATGTGATGGAAAGTCCCTTGCTGCTAGATATGGCGATTCATACGTTTGATCAAGCCAGATATATCATCGGAGCCAACCCTGTAACTGTCTATTGTCATGAGTTTAATCCTCCAGGCTCATGGTACGAAGGCCATGCGATGGCGATCTGTATCTTTGAAATGTCTGATGGTACTGTGTTTAATTATCGCGGTTCTTGGTGTGCGGAAGGTGCGCCTACTTCATGGGAATCGTCTTGGAGGGTGAACGGAGAACGCGGCACTGCCATTTGGGATGGCCATGGAATTCCATATGCCGAGGTAGTCGCTGCAGGCGATCAGAGCAACAAATTTATCCGGGATTATGAAAAAGCAGAACAAACACTTCCAGACATGATCCATTCTTTTCATGAGGGCTGTCTGGACGAAATGTTCGCTGCTCTAGAAGAAGGACGCACACCGGAAACCGATAGCAGTAATAATATTTATAGCATGGCGATGGTTCTTGCCGCTCTAGAAAGTGCCAAAACCGGTCAAAGAGTGCAGATCGCTAGTTTTATGCAGAATGCTTAGACTCTACTGAAATTCCTTCAAAAGGAAAAACCAATCGGAGCCAACAGAAAGAATCTACGAAGCTGTCTGTCCATCAACAAGTCGTTGACCTGATGCGTTGGATGCTACTAGCGACTACTGGCATGCGGCTGCTGCTCACTACTTCGTGAATAGAGTAATCTAAAGAAATTGCGATAGGTTCGAAGATAGCCGGACACAGAATCCGCTATTACAGTTGTAATGACTATATTTAGCCTAATTCGCGCAAATAGCGTACGCTGTGTCCGCGAGAATCAAATAAGTAGGAATATTGAACAAAACAGCGGATTCTGTGTCCGCATGCAGGTGCTGACGGTGGGCTTGTATAACCTACACTCAGGTATATCGTTGCAGCCTCTGCGTTTAATGCTGTGATATTCGAATGATACGAACGGAATCCTAGGATTCGCCAAGTGTAGTATCCTAGTCCAAGCCATGTTCCTTGCGAATTTCGTACAATCCTTGGATTAGCAGCTCCCCTGGATCACGGTTCAACTGCAGATGTGTCAATAACAGATGCAAAGGAACAGCGCATACGTTATTGCCATCTATGATCGTTGGAAATCCGACTTCAAAGACAGCTCCGTGTTCTTCGTTCCATGCTAGACCTGCATGTACCTTCTCCGGAGCAAACTCTTCAGTTACAGCTTCTATACATTGTGGAACGAGTATTTTATCAATGATCGCTTTAGCCTCATCTTCGCTTGTAGCCTGTTGAGGGAGAGCTTTCCCACCCTTGATATCCATAAGATCGACGAAGAAGGAAGCCATCCACATGGCTGGATCATTGTCTGATTGGAATCTGCCAACTAACTCGCGCAGAAAAAAACCACAGGAATATACACTATCCGACTCATCTTTCACATGAAATACAAAAACAGGACCATACGTTTCAACGTTCAACACTTGGCATTCAACATCGTTATAGTGCATTTTTAAAGCTACGAGACCGTTATGACGAACAGCATTTATAAGTTCAACCCAATTTTCCTCGGTCATGGTAGCTTGTTGGCTGTTTACTTCGTCTTTTGTTGTGTCATTGCTCATTAATCACAGTCCCCTCTGCCTAATCATACCGACTATTCAGTTGCACCTCGACTATCGCACAACCTTCATTCGACTACATATATTATAGTCATATGTCCATTGGTCTAGCAATCACCTTACTATTAGTAAAATTGAGGCGATAAGCTCTATAGAATCAGTTTCGCCAAATATGAATTGGTACACTTAAGGTTAATGAGGATTTACATGATATTTTTCAGAAGATTATGTATCTTGCTCGTCCCTACATTTTGCGTCTATTTAATAACAAAAAGATAATGTGATTCAACTGAATGCGGAGCAAAAATGTTCAAATAATCAGACTGTTGCTCTTATGGTGACGATTATGCAGAACCCAGAATAGAAGCCTCACATATGGAGACTCCTATTCATGTTCCGGCATTAAGTTAAGTAAGCTTCATAAGTTATTGCAGCTCGCCGGACATCTTCCACTGCTGGCGATCCAGCCCCGCTATTGGATCATTCAACGTAAGGGTGGTACTGTCCGCGGACACCTCTAATGCCTTTCCATTATGCAACGATGTAATGGTTGCAGTACCGTTCGTATTACGCTCCACGATCCAACGCTGGTTATTGTAGCCCAAGTAGTGATAAAGCTGGATTGTGTTCTGACCCGTATTCAAGTCGAGCGCTTTTCCGCCTTCTGCTCGAATCGAATAGGAGCCATACTCATCTCCTGTTGGCACAAGCACCCAATTTGTACCCTCTCCAGCATGAATGGTTACCGGCTCTCCGTTCTGCCCACTAGCAGCATACAAAGACTTGCCCGTCGCTTCATTCAAAAAAACAGCAGAGGTTAAGCTAGCTTCCTGTCTATTATTTGCTAGAACGTTCTGGTAGGAAGCTTGTCCGCCAAATACGTTAACGCCAAAATGCCCTTCTGCAAACGTGCCGTCCTGAATATCTATTATTCTTTTTCCGTTAACAGCGATTTGAATATGAGGACCTTCGGCTTCGATATTCACATGATAGGTTTCTCCACGCTCGATAAATGCAGGCACCCTGCCTATAACCATACGCTCCTCAAAAGAGCCTTCAATCTTATAGAACAGTCGGTAAGCCTTCATATTCGGATCGAGATTAAAATAATATCCACTTCGCCCATCAACGCTTGCCCGGAACAGAATAGAACCTGCTCCCCCGTCCTCTCCAAGCTTAATATCAGCCTCATAGTTGAAATTGCCGGCTGTCTCCTGTGCGATATAATTCGCATCGCTTGTATAGCTTCCCCGAATTCCGTTCTCCGTCGCAACCCAATTCGCGAGCGTTAGGTCTGACTGCCAACCGGTTAGATTGGTAACAAACTCACCGTCATACACCCGAACTACAGCACTAGCAGAAGCTCGGCCATCGCGAGTCGAGACTTTAATGACAGCTTCTCCTGCACCTACGGCTTGCATAACAGCTTGGCTGTCATCTAAAGAATTAATCTTCACGATGCTTGGATCGCTGGAAGACCATTGCAACAGTTGCTTTCCATTTCCATTCACTTCGCCATGACGCTTATCGATCGCCGCATACAACTTTTCACTTTGACCGACACTGAGCTCCCTGTCACTTGTGTCCATTACAATGTTGATGCCAGTATCGTTCAGATCATTCCATGTATTCGCAAGGGCATGCACTTTCAGCGATACTACCTTAACCGGGCCTCCTATCGAATAGAAGCTCATCTTACGGCTTGCAGGATCTGGGAATATGACATCGGAGAAAACGACCTCCCCATCATTGCCAAACACCTCAATGGAAGAATCGTCGACGAAAATGTTCATTTTCACCCGATTGGCTGCCGGCTTCAGCGGAGCTTCCTGTGAGGTCGAGAACAAGCTTGAAAAATCCGTTATACCTGAGATAGTACGATCAACGAACATCTCATTGTCGGCCGTATGATAGCCTACAACAGTCTTATTGCCGTTGCCGCCTTTTCTTACGTTAAATCCAAATTCTTTTACTGCGCTGCCGGCAGGAATTTCAATCTCTGCTTCAATCTCGAAAGCGCCTGAGGACAGGCCTTCCAGCAGATTAGAAGTATTAGAATCTACCTGCTTATTTTCAGTCTGATAAAGCTTCGTTCGCAAAGACTGCAGCTCCGTAATCGGAGCTTGGACAAGTCTTACCCCCTCACTTGTGTTCCTAAGCTTCACTTCTCTCGGAATGGTAAGCTCACCCTTCCATCCTAAGGTAGGAAAGGAGAACGGATAATCCCAGTTCGTCATCCATGCTAGCATCACTCTGCGGTTATCCGGCATATTAGAGAAGGACATGGAAGCATAGAACTCCTTCCCATAGTCAGTTCTCAACACTTCGCCTGCCGCATTGTCGTTGATAAACTTGCCTTCCGAAGTCAGTTGGCCTACAAAGTATTCAGCATCAGAGCCTTTTGTTGCCGGGTTAGCGCCGGTGCTAATCATTAGAACCCACTTCTTTTCATGCGTTCCCTCAATAGTTAGTTCAAACAAGTCCGGACATTCCCATACCCCTCCGCGAACATAGTCGCCATATCCAAAGTTATCGGTAAAATTCCAGACTATCAAGTTCGTCGAAGTGTAGAAGCGAATATGATCGCCGCCAGAAATGACCATTACCCAACGCTTATTAGCTTCATCTCTGACTACCTTCGGATCGCGGAAGTCCCACCCGCCCGAATCCTCCCCTTGTTTGCCTGGATTCTCAATGACAATCGGATGCTCCTTTGAATATTGCCAAGTTCGTCCTTTGTCCGTGCTGTAAGCAAGTCCGATTCGCTGATTGCCATTATGAGCGCTAGGGTTATACGAGGTATAATAAGCCAGCAGCCCGGTGCCCCCTGACTCAGCAAACAGCCCGGAGTCATTGTTCAGGTCGGCAACCGCGGAGCCCGACCATACATGCCCAAGATCATTCCAAGGCAAAGCAATAGGAAGCCGTTTCCAATTGACCATATCTTCACTAACGGCATGTGCCCAGGTCCCTCCATCCTGGTGGAACAGATGGTATTCACCCTCGTAATAGACGAGTCCATTCGGGTCGCTCACAGAACCCCGAGCCGGCGTATAGTGATAATCCGGACGGTAATTTCCCGTGTAATAGTCGGAAGCGGCAGTCATATACACATTCTGGAAGTGCGCCTGACCGGACATGACCGTAAGCCCCGCGTACCCTTGTGTGTAGCTGTTATCGACTGCTTGTACAGCAGCATCCGAATAGCCGTCGATATAAATGGCTATTTGCTTCCCTTTTGCCACAATTTCAAGGTGATGCTTTGCTGCTTCTTTAGTCGGATAGACCTGCTTCGATGTTTGGATTACTGTGCCGTCCGCTTTCTTCAGCTGTACGGCTATGCCATTGTTCTTCTTCACTACTGCAGCTAAATATCCCGATGTACCATTTTCATTAGCTCTGAAGACCAGATCCGCTTCAGACTGCCCTGCACCGAAGGAAATATCGCCTTCATATATGAAATCTGCTGCCTGTTGATGATAAACCTGAATAGCTGCTTCGTCCGCGGCTTGACCTTCCCACCCCTTCAGATCCGGCTCCCATGTTCCTTCCGTATACACGACATTTCCGAGATTGCTTATCAGCCCGCTTACTTTAATATTCTGGAATAATGCCGAGCCATCCCATACATTCAGCCCAAGGAAACCTGTTTTGTAAGCGTTGTCATTAATATCTATAATAGGCTTATACTGATCGTTCCAATACACTTTCAGGTTACTTCCGTTAGCCATTACTTTTAGATGATAGATTTCACCTTCCTTAAGCGTAACTTGACGCTCCTCCTTCAACGCATTGTCGCCCGCTGCATCCCGAAGGCGGATTAATCCTGCATTAGGTACAACTTGCAGCATATAGGAAGCCCAGCCATTCTCATTGGAACGGAATACCAAAGACGCGTCCGCTTTGAGATCTGTTACTTTCACGTCTGCCTCGTAGATGAAATTGTCAGATGTCACGCTGGATATCGCCATCACATTTTCCTTCTCATCGGAAGTAAGAAGCAATCCCTCCTGCGTCGTTACCATTGTTCCTTTTCCTTTGGTTTGCCAGCCTGTTAGATTCGTATGAATAGTGGATGCGCTTGCAAAAATAGCTGAGCCCTCCTCGGTTTCCAAAATCGCCTCTGTTGCTTTTGCTGTCCACCCTGCTGCCGGATTAACCGTTACAGCAGTTGTCACAGTAGCTGTAATCAGCAGACCGGACATAAAAACTGTTGCCCATTTATTCAATTTCGCATTCATTAATTTCCCTCTCTTCTCTATGTATGTTCTGTTACCCGGTTCGATGTAAAGGGCCGGGGAATCACCATGGAATACCCCGGCAATTCCCACTATCCCTTCCTTCCTTAATTATTACATTCACTCTAGATAGAGACACTCACCTGTGCCTGCTCATAAGCCCGAAGTCCAAGGGCCAAAGCTCCGTACAACCCAGCTTGATGTCCAAGGCCAGGTGGCACAATGTACTGTTCCATATGACTATTAATTTCAGATGCACTTACATATCCGTTCAGATTGCGCTTCACAGCTTCCCTGATCAGCGGAAACAACTGGGATTGCTGCATGACGCCTCCTCCGAGAATGACTTTCTGCGGCGAGGTCATCAGAATCGTATTCGTAATCGATTGAGCGATGTAATATGCTTCAATTTCCCACGCTGCATGATCGGAAGGCAACTCGAAGCCCTTCTGCTGCCAACGGGCCTCGATAGCCGGTCCTGCAGCCATCCCTTCCAGACAATCCCCATGATATGGACATATACCAGAGAAGTCATCCTGTGGATGTCTTCTTATTAGAACATGCCCACCCTCCGGATGGACGAGTCCGTGTACCAATTGGCCCTCCACGTATACACCTACGCCGACACCAGTGCCAATCGTGTAATACAGGCAACTGCGAAGCCCCCTTGCCGCTCCCCATACAGCCTCTCCATAGGCAGCCGCATTAACATCTGTATCCCAGCCATAGGGTACATGAAAATACTGCTTCAATATTCCGAGGAAGTTACAGTTCTCCCATCCCGACTTGGGCGTAGTCGTTACATAACCATACAGAGCATTTTCAGGATGAAGCTCGATTGGCCCGAAAGAGCCGATGCCGATGGCCTCAACCTCTTTATCGGTGAAATACTTGATAACCTTGCCCAAGGTAATGTCTGGATGTTCTGTCGGGAAACTAATGGAATCCTCGATTACACCCTGCTCATTGCCAATGCCGCATATAAACTTGGTGCCTCCGGCTTCGATTGCCCCTATGCGCATAATCGCGACCTCCTCTTAGTTAGTCTTATCTGCAACAGAAGGTATTAGCTCGTATATGCTCAGGGAGGGGATGATAACTTCACTGTGAGCCGAGAAGAACGAAATCCCCGTTGCATCCGAATCCGGATAGATAAGATCGGTAATAACCGCCTGACCCTCGTTGCCAAACACTTCAACAGAACCGGCATCTACAAATATACGCAACGCTAGATTTTCTCCTACTGATGTAAGCTTTGCAGCATGAACACCAAGGAAATCAGCATGGAAGCTATGCAGCCCGGACTTGGTACGATCCACATAAATATTCATTGCTGAGGCATCTATACCAACAATCGTCTCATTCGATGCCCCCGTTCTTACTTTGAAGCCAAGTGACTGATTAGCAGGGAGCTGTGCATCAATTTCATAGCTTACCAACTCCAATTTCCGCAGGGCATCCTCTACTTCGCTTGCCGTTGCCTGATTTAACGTAAGGACAGGCCTGCGGGCATTTTCCAGCTCAACCGCCGGTTTTTGTATAAGTGCGGCAACGCCGTCTTTCGTCGCAAGCGTCAACTCTCTTGGAATCGTCATTGCACCGCGGAAGCCTTCAGTAGGCGTCAGATTGGCGTATTTCCAGTTGCTCATCCAGCCAATGAAGAGACGTCGCCCATCCTCTGCAGGCATATCCGACCAAGTGATGCCTGCATAATTATCACGTCCATGGTCAGCCCATCTTACTTCCATGGAAGCGTCATCCGGCGTAAAGGTTATACCGTCGAAGTACCCTGTGAAATATTGTGTTCTTGAACCTTCAACAAAAGCATCATCTGACCCGATGCTTACCAGCATCACCCATTTTACATTCTCAGCATCACCGTCTATCTCCAACGGAAATAGATCCGGGCATTCCCATACGCCGGCATGAGATCCGATACCGTTGCCGAATTCACTGCCAAACGTCCATGTCTTCAGATCTGGCGAATGATAGAGACATACCGTCTGGCCGCAAGCAATGATCATCACCCAACGGTTCGTCTCCTTGTGCCAGAACACCTTCGGGTCACGAAAATCGATAAATGTCTCATCTGCCAGAACGGGATTACCCTCGTATTTCATCCATGTTCTGCCCTTGTCTGTGCTATAAGCTAGACTCTGCCGCTGTATCGGATGGCTGCCTTCCACTTCCAGGTGGTGAGTGAAGATCGCGACAAGACCGAGACCATTCTCGAAAAATCCCGTTGAATTATTCCAATCTACAACCGCACTACCCGAGAAAATCACGCCGTGCTCGTCCGGAGAGAGCGCGATGTCCAGCTCCTCCCAAGTGGCAAGATCCTTGCTTACGAAGTGCCCCCAATACATGGGCCCGTGTGTATCACCATCTGGATAGTGCTGAAAGAACAAATGGTATTCCCCTTCATAATAGACCATGCCGTTAGGGTCATTCATCCAGTTGACCTGCGGTGAAGCATGATAGGCACCTCTGTAATTTTGTTTAGCTAGTATAGACATAATTGCTCCTCTCCCTTACTCCCATTTATCTCTACGATCTATTATAAAAAGAAAGCCGTGTCTGACAGCTTACTCTGCCGGTAACACGGCCTTTATAGCTAGCTATTCGTTAGCCTTTTGTCGCTCTGTTGTAACCGCCTTGCTTAATTTCAAGCCATTCCTGCAGACCAAGCCGATCCAGCTCTTTCAGATACTCATTCCATTGCTCGTTTACCTTGCCGTTCTGATACCATTCCGTACGCATTCTAAGCACGTAAGCGAACAGATCCGTTTCGATGGTCGTCAGACGATCCAGCTCTTCAATCGAGTTGAACACGCTAGGCATGACGTTCTCCGCTTTCATATGCGGAGCCATAATATTTTTAATAATATCCATTCTTCCCTTAGCATCATCCGGCATTGTTGTATATTTGCCATAGTAGGAATCCAGAATAGCTAGAGGTCCACCGACACTCGTTTTCTCGCGCAGCTCAACTGGTGCAGTACCCTCAAGCGGCAGATGCTTCAGTGAATTACTCGCTTCGTCGTAGTCAAAAATATTTTGCTGCGTTTCCTCACCGTAGGTACCCCAGTTATTTTGTACCGATTGAACAGGATCAAAGAGCTGATCCACCCATTTTGCCGTTGACTCCAAGTTCTTGTTTGCACTTGACACGACCATCTTGCCGCGGCCGAGGCCCAGCCCGTTCGTTCGGGTTACATTAATCTCCCCGTCAGGTCCTGCAAGTGGAGGCATAATTTCATACGATTCATTCGCACCCGTAATATTTGCTTTATCCCATGAGAAGTACAGACCGTATTTCTGATCCTTCCCTTTCGCCAGATAAGTGCTCCAATCTTGCGTATAAGCCTCAATATCGATCAAGCCCTCTTGATAGAGCTCGTTAATGAATTGTACGGCTTCCTTGTACCCTTCATCAGCAGCAGTAAAGATAACCTTGCCGTCATTAGATACGACCGCATGGTCAGGATTCTCGCCTAGACCAAAGGAAGCGAACAGGAATGCCAAATCCTCTGCACCAGGCTTATTAATAAAGGACAATGGAATTTCATCCGCTTGACCGTTGCCGTTCGGGTCTTGTGTTTTAAAGGCGATCAGCACTTTCTTCAATTGTTCCGTCGTTGTTGGCATTTCAAGTCCAAGATTCTTCAGCCATTCCGCGTTAATCCAAGGCATACTGTCTACAGATTGAATTCTCTCCTTGCCGCTGCCCAGCTCCTCAATCCAAGGAAACGCATAGATATTGCCGTCAGGAGCGGTAATCATGCTTTTATATTCAGGCGCTTCCTCCAGTACTTTCTTAAAATTAGGCATATATTGCTCGATCAAATCATTCAGAGCAATGATCGACCCATCCTTCGCAAGCTTCAGAAGCTCATAATCGCTGTAATCTGCGTTAAAGATCGCATCCGGCAGATCGCCGCTTGCAACAGCAAGATTTCTTTTCTCTACAAAAACATCTTTGGTGAAATTTTTCCAATTCACATGAACATTGGTCTTCTCTTCAAGCCGCTTGTTAATCAGCTTCTCGTTCGGGTCGGCTGGTGCGATCGCAGAGCTTTGTGTAATAAAGTTGAGGGTTACTTTACCAGTCGGATCTTGCTCTTTACTTGCCGCGCTCCCGCCTCCATTCCCGCTGCAAGCAGAGAGTAGAATTGTGGCAGTAAGAACCGATACAGTTGCCGTTCTGGCTGTAAATCTGGATTTGTTCATTTTTTTCATTGCCTATGACCTCCATATAATAGTGAATGAAATGATTTCTATCTATTGCTGGCCAAGCTTATGTGAAGGTCTGTCCTATTTCAAGGAACCGACCATAACACCTTTCTCAAAGTATTTCTGGAAGAAGGGGTACATGATGATAAGCGGAAGGCTGGACACCACAATAGCTGCATATTTAATAATTTCCGACAACCGTTTCAGTTCAGCCGCTGCGAGTTGATCGCTAATCATGCCTGGATCGACCTGATTCTGAATCAGGATGGAACGAAGTACAAGCTGAAGCGGATGCAGGCTCGAATTATCCAGATAAATCATGGCATCGAAGTAGGCATTCCACTGACCCACAAAAGCATACAACGCTAGAACGAATATAATCGGCTTCGACAGCGGCAGGACCACCTGCAAGAAAATTCTCATTTCCGATGCACCGTCAACGTTGGCAGCTTCCTTCAGCTCCTGAGGAACCCCTTTAAAGAAGGTTCTTGATAAAATGATGTTCCATACGTTTACAGCCCCCGGTATGATAATGGCCCAAATAGTGTCAAGCAATCCGAGTGTTTTCACCAAAAGATAAGTAGGCACTAATCCACCGCCGAAAAACATAGTAATAATAAATAGTGTCATGAACAACCCTTTGCCCTTCAATCGATTGTCAGAAAGCGCATAACCCGCACAAACGGACACTATAACCGTCATGAGTGCAAAGCATACTGAATATAAAACGGAGTTGCCGAAGCCCTTGATCATAGCCGGATTGGTCAAAATCATTTTATATCCTTCCAGGGACCAGTTTGATAGATTAAAGGACAAGCCTCTGCTTAGCAAGACGGACGGGTCCATAAAGGAAGCAATCACAACATAGAACAGCGGTATAACAACAAGCAAAACTGCGAACACAAGGAAGATACCATTTAATAGAAGCAGAAACCGATCCAGCCTAGAATGCTTAATAGCCATTGCATAATTCTCCTTTCTTAATAGAGGGTGTTCAAAAAGCAGACTTTGATAACGAAGTTGATGTAGAAAGCTGGTTCGACTTCGAATATGGAACGAACTTGGAAAGGGCTTATGCTTCCGAAGTATGTTTCCTTCAGAAACATTTCAGGTACTCACGTAGCAACCCACTACGCTCCGTTCCTCCTTCCACAAGTAGCGTCCAATCTTCTCGGTTCTGAAAGTCTGCTTTTTGAACTTGTACTAATAAAGACCGTCACCCTCGTTCAGCTTCTTCACAATGAAGTTGACGGTAACGAGCATAATGACGTTAATGACGGAATTAAACAATCCAACAGCTGCTGAATAGGCATAGTCACCGGATTGCAGACCGATTTTGTAAACATAAGTCGGAATAATCTCTGATGTCGGGAGGTTCATAGCCGTTTGCATCAGATAAGCCTTCTCGAAACCGATGGACATGATTCCACCAGCAGCAAGGATAAAGACGATCGCCATAATCGGACGTATAGTTGGCAGATCAATATGGCGAATGCGCTGGAGCAGGTTTGCACCATCGAGATTAGCTGCGTGATGAAGCTCGGGATCTACATTTGCCAGGGCCGCTACATATATGATGGATGCCCATCCTGCCCCAGTCCAAATATCTGATGAAATGTAAATGACTCTGAAATATTCCGCACGTGACATGAACATGACCGGTTCACCCGTGAGTAAGATGAATATCTGATTAATCGGTCCTGTTGGTGACAAGAAAATAAATAACATGCCGACCACAACAACGACGGATATAAAGTTAGGTGCGTACAAAAATAGTTGAATGTTCTTCTTAACTACCGTTTGTCTAACCTGATTCAACATAAGCGCAAGCAAGATCGGTATCGGGAAGCTTAATATAAGGCCAAAGAAACTTAATTTAAGCGTATTCATAAAAATAACGTCAAAGTTTGGAGAAGATAGAAACTTCTCGAAGTTGTACAAGCCTATCCAATCGCTCCCCATAATACCTTTGATTGAACTGAAATCCTTAAAGGCGATAACAGCTCCATACATCGGTCCATACTTGAAAATAATCGTTAAAACGAGTGCCGGTGCGAGCAGAATATAAAGGAAATAATATTTTTTTAAATAATCCATAAATGAACCTCTTGGTCTAATTCCTTCACTCGCCTGATCGGCTTCAATCGTGTTATGCAACACCTTTACCTCCATCCGTTTACAAAATTTAATACGTTTGTGCAGTAAGGGCTTACATTGTTATGTGTTTTCTCCTGCTGCATTTACAATTTATCAAATCGATCAGAATACGTCAATACATTTTGTAAAAATTGATTTGTGCATTTGATTGATTTATTTGTTCATGATTAGATACTTTTGTAAGCTTATTTGACAAAAAAGGTCTATAAAATCGCATTTTGCTGGAAAATTTAATGATATATCGAGTTTACGTCAACTGATATGTTCAAACTCTTTCGTGTTATGCACAAGTTTAATCTATTTTGCACAATATTATTTTTAAATTTGTAAAATTATTTGCGCAATTGTAAATCCTTTGTTGCTATTTGTTGCAAACTATTATACATTTGATTTAATTATATAAATGTGTAAGGTTACAAAGATTGCATCCTATAAGTATATATAGTTAGCTAGAGGTGGTTTTCACATACATGGCCAAGGAAAGAGTAACCATTCAAGACATTGCCGACGCACTCGGGATCTCTAGAAACACAGCCTCCAAGGCGTTAAATGGAACCAGTACGATCCCAGAGGAAACGCGAAGCAAGGTTCTAAAAAAGGCAATTGAGTTACGATACAAGCAATTTGCGTTCCTGGAAAGCGATCAGCTTTTATCAAAGCAATCAGGGAACATCGCTTTATTGACAGCGAATCTTCCTAATACGTCGCATTTCGGCTCGACATTAATGAGCGGTCTTGAGAAACGGATCAGCTCCGAGAGCTACAACTTGTCCTTTCACATTGTTAGAGATGTGGATCAGGCTTCCCTATCATTGCCTAACAATTTCGATGTCTCTAATGTAGACGGTATTATTTGCATCGAGCTGTTTGACTCGGCCTACAGCGAGCTTATTACCAGTCTCGGAGTGCCTACTATATTTATTGACTGCGCCTCAACGGTCTGTTTTCCAGATTTTAAGGCAGATATTCTGTTGATGGAAAATCAGCACAGCACCTATCAACTTACGAGAAAGTTGATCAAGAGCGGATATACCAGCTTTGGATTTATAGGCGATTACAACCATTGTCTCAGCTTCAACGAACGATGGATCGGTTTTAATCGGGCGCTGAATGAGTCCGGATTAACCCTTAATCTTGCCCAATGCATCGTAGATGAAGATCGTCTCTTCTTTTCTAAGCCAAGCTGGCTTGAAGAGCGAATTCAACATATTAAGGATCTTCCTTCCGCTTTTGTATGCGCCAATGACTACATTGCCGTCAGCTTCATGAAGGCACTAAAGAACAACAACATATCCATTCCCCAGGATGTCGCGATTTGCGGCTTCGATAACGGACCCGAGTCTTGTATAGTCGAGCCTCATCTTACGACCGTTCATATTTACAGCAACGAAATGGGCGTAAAGGCGGCAGAGATGCTCCTCTCCAGAATCAATGATCCGACGCAGCCGTACCAGGTCTCGCATATTTGCACAAAGCCTATTATCAGAGAATCTACCCCACATATCAGCTAGACGGTAGATTATAACTCCATATGTACAAGCAAGGGGCAGTTCCGAAAGTCATTAAGAGATGACTATCGGAACTGCCCCTTCGTATTTTGTTTTATTAATGGAGCCTAGGGGGATAGTGAATTCACCCTTCGTCAGCGAGCCGGAGGGATACTTTGAGGATTATTAAATACATTTCCTGGATCATATTTAGCTTTTACTCTCCGCAATCTAGGAAAGTTTGCACCGTAGTACACTGGCCCGGAGTTTTTAATCCCTTGGTCTGGAACATTTATATAAGACCCCACGATAAAGGGCTGTAGTTTCTGACGTGTTTGGCGAACGATAGCGATATTTTTAGCAGCTTCGGATTGCTTGATCCATGAGCTGTTCCACTCCACATAAAATTTCGCTTTACGCCAGTAGAATGCTGTTGATCTAGGTGATTTACGGCTTACAGCTCCACCCCAGTTGAGGAAAAAGAATCCTGCGTCCTCTCCCTCTATGTTCTCTAAAAAATTACGCATGGACTTAATTGCCTTATTGGGGAACGGATGCTTACCGAAACCGGAAGAGAATTGGTTACTGTACCTTTGAGTAAGCACCGGATCGGGTGGCAACAGAAAGTTCACTGCTTCCGTGTAAGGTAATGACCGGATGATTGTGCTCGTAGGAGTTCCAACGCTCGTAACGGGCTTTAATAGGCGGATCGCCTCCGTTTTTGATCCGAGGAACAGCCCTTCCATTGAGACCTTGCCACCCTTCTTCGGACCAATTGATAATTCGCTGCCTAGTTTGTTATTGACGAAAGGAGACCATTTTTGCCATGCTTTTAATACCTCTTCGAATTGATTCCATGGCCAAGTGACGCGATATACTGTAGCCTTGGCTGGAGCGCGATGCACTTTAAATTTATATTTTGTGTATACGCCAAAGTTACCGCCGCCACCTCCCCGGGAAGCCCATAAGAGATCTGAGTTGCATTTTTTGTTGGCACGAATCACTCTTCCCTTCGCGTTAACCATTTCAAGTGCGAGAAGATTATCGCTTATGAGACCAATCGATCGTTGAAGCGGACCGATTCCCCCACCGAGTGTGATACCGCCGATCCCAACAGAAGGGCTGTCACCGAAGGGAGCTATAAATCCTTGCCGTGCAAGCGTGTTTGCAATTCTTCCCACTCTATTGCCTGTCTGAACAACAACCGTTCCATTTTTTTTATTAAGCTTAATTTTCTTCATTTCACTTACATCGATGACAATTCCTCCGTTGACCTGTGAGAGATTGACCTCTAGAGAATGCCTTCCGCTTCTTGGTCGAATGGATACCTTATTCTCACGGGCCCATTTGATTGCGTTGGACACATCTCGTGTTTTTTGCGCAAATACAAACACTTTGGGAAATTTATTCGTATGAGGATCCCAATTTTTACGTGCCGATTCATAGCCCGGATTTCCTTTAAAGATAACTCGCCCGGTAAGCTTCGTTTTCTTTATCACAAATCTCAACTCCCTTTAAGCAAAATATTACACTGTAATACAATAAAGGAACCTTATATCGTATGAAGGACATCAGTGTAGGGAATGGGCCAATCTACTGACAATCAACAAAAAAACTACGACAGAACAATTAACTAACAACTGTGATTTGATCCCACTGAGCCTCCAATTGTTGCAGAGTAAGTGGATTGCGATTGAATCGACTACGTTGAACGCCTTCGAATAGACGTTCACTCCAAGTTAGTTAATTATGCTGTCGTAGAAAAAAAAGGCAGTCAGTTCAATGAACTGCGCCTCAATGTCTTAGGATTTGACCAATTCGATTGACCGAGAAATGATCATGATGATAAATCATTTCCTAACGTCCCGCTGTTTCCCACCATCGTTTGGTGGGGTAGGTTCCCCCTGCCAACGGCACGCTCTCCCCGATCATCGGGGTCGTGATGCGAATGCCCTTGCGCTCCGCCTCTCTCGTCACGCGGATGGCCGGGTCGTCCCAGGTATGGAGCGCCAGCGTAAAGCCGCCCCAATGGATAGGAAGCAGCAGCTTGCCCTTCACATCCTCGTGCGCCTGTACCGTCTGCTCCGGCAGCATGTGAATTCCTGCCCAGTTCACGTCGTACTGGCCGCATTCCATCATCGTCAGATCGAATGGCCCGAATCGATCCCCGATCTCCCCGAAGTGCGGCCCATACCCGCTGTCTCCGCTAAAGAACACATTCGCTTCGCGGCCGCGTATGACCCACGAACACCAGAGCGTGCCGTCCCGATTGGACATGCCTCTTCCTGAGAAGTGGCGCGCCGGCGCGCATGCGAGCTTTAAGCTCCCCGCTTCCCGCTCCTCCCACCAGTCCATCTCAGTCATGCGCTCCGTCTCAATGCCCCAACGCTTCAAATGTGCGCCCACGCCGAGCGGTACAAAGAAATGGCCGACCTTTGGCGCCAGCTTCTTGATAGACGGAAAGTCCAGATGATCGTAATGGTCGTGCGAAATAAAGACATAGTCGATCTTGGGCAGATCGCTCAGCTCCATTGGAAGCTTGCCGCCGTACCTCTTGCCACCGACAACCGGGAAAGGCGACGGCGCCGTTCCGAACATCGGATCGAGCAGAATCGTCAGCCCGTCCAATTGAAGCAGCGCCGCCGAATGACCGAACCAAACGACCCTTGGCGCCGAACCTTGCACCAAATCGGCATCGCGAAGCCTGATGAACGGAATCGTCGACTTCGGATTGCGTTCAGGATTGCCCTTGAGAAACTCCCAAGCAGTTGGGAGCATTTCCTTGAAGCCCGTCATCATTTTCGTTTCGATGGGATAACGAAACTTCGCGCCGTCATAATGCGGGAGATCTTTGTAGCGTTCGAGCTCCGCGCGGGTCGGCTTGCCGCCGAAAACGGGAAAAACCTTCTGCACAAGTGGTATCGCAGCGATAATCGCAACAACGGCGAGAACGATAATAATAACAGTAATCATAATTTCCCTTTCCCTCCATACCTATATGTCGACTTGCTCCAATCTTGGCCGCGAAACGTTCGCACGACTTGTTCCACGCTTTGCTCCAGGAGCGCTGCTGCGCCGTTCATTGCTTCCCCCGTCAGCCGAGCTGTAAAGATTTCACTTATTACCATGGTAGTCTTTATTCGGGGCAAAAGTAAAGAGCACTGCCGTCTGCCGTACGGAAGCCTTCAAACACAGCAAAAAAACTCCTAAAACGCATCCTCGGGTGCGTTAGGAGTCTAATCGCTTTACAGCGTTGGTCGATTTCGCTAAGGCGGGATCATCCTCGCAGCATTCTTATGCCCCTAGTCCAGACGCTGTCTGCATAATGGGCCATGGCATCGCGTATGACAGTCTTCGCAATATCATTCAAGTAATGGTACTGGCAGTTCTGATACGGCGCATCAGGCAAGAAAGATTCGAAAGCCTAGCTGGCGGCCAACAGCGTTTGATGTATGAAGCCTTAGGAGGAACGAACTCTTGACCCCATCGCTCCTAGAGCATGCGTGGTCTATCCTCGTTTGCCCTGTCTATACATTAAATAAACAAAGAATGGAGCACCTAATATAGCTGTAAATATACCTGCTGGTATATCCATTGGAACAAACACGGTTCTACCTATAAGATCAGCCAGCAATAACAACAATGCACCTATTATCGCCGAAGCAACCAAGACCACACTATTATTATTGCCTACAATTTTACGAGCCAAATGGGGTGCCATTAACCCTACAAAACTAATTCCCCCTGCAATTCCAACAGCTGAACTAGCTAGAATGACGCTTAATGCGATGAACAAGAATCGCCGCTTCTCCACTCTCACTCCTACGCCAATTGCAATCTGATCGCCAACTTCTAATAGGTTCAGAGTTCTAGATTGAACTAAAGCGATAAGCCCGCATATGATTACCCATGGTGCCAATACGACCACATGATTCCAAGAAGTACCATATACGGTCCCTGCCATCCAGCCTAATGCCTGTGATACCAAATAGATAGGTCCTGCAAGGGTAAAATACACCGTTAACGCCGCAAAAGCGGAGGAAACCGATACGCCGATCATCGCCATTCTGAATGGTGAGCTTCCATTCTTCCACGCAAGCATATACGTTAAAGCTGAAGCTGCACAACCTCCTACCATTGCAGCTAGTGGCAGCCATGCAACACTTACTTGTCCGTTCATAATCGTTATGAATGCAACTACCGCCGCTGTAGCTCCAGAAGTAGTCCCCATCAGATCAGGAGAAGCCAATGGATTTCTTACCAACGCTTGCAATATCGTACCGGAAATAGCCATAGCTGCACCTACTAATATAGCAGCAGTTATGCGTGGCAAACGCAATTCAAATAGAATAAGCTGATACTTCTGCTCACCCATGCCTATCATCACTTTTATAACATCCAGTATGGTCACATGTAGACTTCCGAGTCCAATACTTAGTATAAGCGCAACAAGCAAGAGAAGAGCAAGAGTAAAAATTTTTACAGAAACGAATCGTTTGCTAGATTTGGCCAAGTGGCTTCCTCCTTACGAGCACAACTACAAAAAAGACACCTAGTATGGCTGTAGTAACACCTACAGGCACCTCTTTGGAGTGAAGCAAAAATCGGGATAACAAATCAGCCAGCAATAAAAAAGCTGCACCTAACACTGCACTGTAAGGCAGCACCCACCGATGGTCATTTCCTATTAACCAGCGCGAAATATGTGGAATCATAATGCCAACGAAACTAATGGGACCAGCTAGAGCGACACTTCCTCCCGCCAGTATGACCACTACCAATATTGTTACTACTCGAATCATTACCATACGTTGTCCCAGTCCTGTTGCCACATCATCTCCCATCGCCAAAATATTGAGGGAACGACACATAAAGAGAGCGATCACCCATGCAATGATGAAATACGGCAACATTTGAAGCGTATGATTCATATTGCTATTGGACAAGGAGCCTGTTAACCAATATAGCGCACCTTCCAATGTTTCATTGCTAATCAGCATAAATAATGAGTTCAAGGCAGAAGCAAAAGACGCCAAAGCTGATCCTGTTAATATCAGCTTTAATGGCGCCATGCCCCCATTACCTATCATTGCTATTATAAATATGAGAGATGCTGTTATACCCGCTCCGATAAAACCGAACCACATTAACTCAGAGAAGGAGAACACTGCACCGTACCCATACAGCATCGCTACAATAGCCAAAGCAGCACCTGCGTTAACTCCTAATATAGAAGGAGAGGCTAACGGATTTCTTGTCATCGCTTGTAACAAGACTCCGCTTAATGCAAGGCTGCAGCCTATGACAGCAGCAGTCAATGCACGAGGCACTCTCGATGTTCGTATGATAAGCTGCTCATCGCTGCCTGTAAATGATGAATACGCCCCAATCACTGTAGCAAAATCAAAGTTTCTTAGTCCCAACAAGACACTTGCAGCGGCAGCTGCGATAAGCAGAACTAATGCTGCAACGAATCCTAGAGCTTTTCTTTTGTCACTGTACAAAAGAGAGTTCATTGCCTTCCTCCCCCTCTTTTATTAAGAAATGGTTATCATTAAGGTTGAATATTTTCAAAGTATTTTTCAATATCTGCAACTAATAGTTTAGCAGCAATCATTCCGCCGGCTGAATTCCAGATCGCCTCATCTACTTGATAGCTCTGTCCATTTTTATTGATATTCATATTTTGTGCTATAGGATCAGCGAGCCATTCTTTTGCCGTATCAGAAGCAGCTGTTTCACCACTGCGATCCGACGCGAAATAGAACAAAACATCACCATCTAGAACACTAATTTGTTCCTTCGTAATTTCTTCAGCGAATTCTTCTTTATTTTGCGCTTCCGTTCTTGCAAATCCCAACTGGTCTAGAACAACACCAGCAAAATTTTGCTTGTAGTACACTCTAGCTTTACCCGCTTGGAACCGAGCAAGCGATACTTCTAAATTCGTTTTGTCTCCAAGTCTAGCTGAAGCCTCATCAATCAATTTATCGAACTCGGCAAGCACTTGTTGACCCTCTGCTTCTAAATTCAATGCTTGAGCGTATAATGTGAAATTCTCGATCATGCTGTCACCAAGATTTTCAGTCAATACCGTAGGTGCGATTGCCTTTAATTGATCGTAAATCCCCTCTTGTCTAACCTTCGTACCTAGAATCAAATCAGGCTGTAGGCTAGCAATCAACTCGAGGTTCGGTTGTGTTTCATCGCCTAATACTTCTATGCCTTCCATTTGATCTTTAATATGGTCATACCAAGGATCTCCAATCCAGGATTGAACAGCTCCAACCGGTTTAATTCCTAATTCTAACAATGTCTCAGTACCTTGTGTTGTTAATACTACAACTCTTGTAGGTGTGCCTATAATCTTTGTTTCTCCCATGGCATGAGTAATCGTTCTTGTCTCCGCAGCCGCAGTTGGTGCCGGTGATTGAGCATTAGCAGAGTTCTCTGAATTAGCCTCATTGCTTCCGCATGCTGTTAATATCGTTAAGATCATAATCATTAAGGCCGATACTAGCATTTTAGGTGATTTTAACTTTTTCACAAACTCACTCCTAATTTCAATAATGAATATCATTATCATTACTTAATCAAAAAAATTTTGATTTATCACTTGCCCGGATGCGCATACGGTTCTGCAAATGTTACAATTGTAACAATAATCTACTTTACACCCCATAGCAATAGATGGACTGCGGAAATGGACATAATGAAGGAAGTGTTACATATAGATAATTTCATCGTAGGACAACAGCAATCAAAAGAATGGATTACCCTCTCTCTGCTTTATCTTATGGAAGCTAAAGCTTACTCTGATATCAAAATTACGGAGATTGCCAAAAAATCTGGTTTGGCTAGACAAACTATATATCGCAACTATCAAGATAAAGATGATATTTTATACGAATATTTATGTCATCAATATAATTTCTTTGATAACAGGCTAAGCGAGGAGAAGTTGACTGGCGAAGCCGTATTTATTTCATTTTTTCAAAAGTGGAAAGAATACATGACATACCCGCTATTTCACAATATTCACCTGTCTGATCGCAAAATTAGACAAATCATTTATCGAAGCATAGAGTATTTTATTCAAAATAAATATGTGAAGTATTTTATTTCTTCTCAACCGTCATCCAGTGAACTTTATATTTATGTCTTTCGTTCCTTAGCTTCTCTCTTGCATAGCTTATTAATTGAATGGACTCTTCAAGACTATAAGCAGTCTCCTGAGGAGATCGGCATGCTTACCTATCGACTCACCGATTCCATACGACAATACTGCACTCAAATTCCTGTTGATAAACAATAATTCGATGTTGTCACATTCAAGGAATAAGCGGAGTCACAAACTCACCACTCCATCCTATTTATACATAAAAAAATCGGAGGCATTCTGTTCACAGAATGCCTCCGATTTTTTTACTTAGAACCTATTAGTATGCCGATCTTGCCGTCCTCAATCTCAACATTGTACTTCCTTACTCTAACCTTCTCATTGAACAATGCTTTACCGGTCTTCAAATCGAATTCCCAACCATGCCATGGGCATCGAATGATTTGGCCAGCCTTCCCATACTCATAACTGTACACCTCGGAAGGAAGCGTCGTCCCAGATACAAACCCCGAACACATCGGCGCCCCTTGATGTGGACAGTAATTATGAATGGCATGATATTCGCCGTTCACGTAATAGATGCCTATCTCACGGCCTTCTACTTTCACAAGGGAAAATCCACCCTCTGGAATCTCCCCTTCCCTCAGCACATAGTGCACTGCCATAATGATCCTCCCTTACACCCAATCGAAAATTACGTCAATTGATAGAGCTGTAATGCATTATCACGAAATATTTTGCGCCTAGCCTCTGGAGAAAGCTTGCGCAAGATATGATCTGGAGAATCAAAATCCCAATGTGGGTAGTCACTTGAATAAAGAAGCATATTCTCGGCATCAATCATATTGAATAGATCAATGAGATGCTGAGGATTATCAGGCTCCTCAATCGGCTGTGTGGTCAAATAACAATGATCGCGAATATACTGACTAGGCAGCTTCGTTAACCAAGGAACAGTAGAGCGTAACGCCTTATAGTTTTTATCTAGTCTCCACATTAGACCAGGAAGCCATGCAACGCCTCCCTCTACCAAAACGACCTTTAAATTAGGAAACTTAACGAATACTCCCTCGCATACAAGGCTGACTAAATGTGCCATAAACGTCTGGGACAAGCATGTATGCCATTCGATATAGCGTGATGGGTAGCCTGCAGAGGTAGGGGCAGTCGAGCCCCCTCCACCCTCTGCACCTGGATGAACAGCTATTGGAAGACCGTTGCGCTCTGCCGCTTCATAGATCGGATGATAATAACGCTGTCCGAGTGGAGACCTAGCTGCGCTGGAGATCATGACCTCTACAATGTCAGGATGTCCACCAACTCTATCTATTTCACGTGCGGCAAGCAAGGGGTCCTGCGTAGCGACGACCATTGCACCCTTGAACGCCTTATGCTTGCCGAGCCATTCCGCGATTAAGAAATCATTATAAGCAGAACAGATGACTGCAGCGTAATCAGCATCATGTGTTGTAGAAATGTTATAGACTACCCCTGTCAGAATCGCATAATCAAGATCATACCCATCGATTAGCTGCTTAATCATAAAATCAGGATTAGAGCCAGCCCTTCCCCCGCCTGGGGGAATAGAATCCTTCTTCATGACACCAACCGGTGAATAATAGCCAGAACCCGCATAACCAATGCCAGATGCAGCAACCCTAGATCGCCAAGGCTCCTTCAAATACGGGAGCAGTGCTGCATCCTCCTGTTCATTATGAACATCGGCATCGATAATCTTGTATCCCTCCATCGCCTGTATCCTCCATCTCCCAAGCAGAATTACTTGCTATACGTGCGTGTATAGGCCTCGTTATACATCGTGAGCAGTTCTTCTGATCCCAGCTTCTTCGCTTGATCAACAAATTGTTTGTATGTCTCATCGTTAATAGGTGTTTTACCCGTTACAAACTCTGTAATCTTCTGCTCCAAAAATTTATTCACATTGTTAAGCTTCGATTTCTCAAGCTCAAGCTCTTCCTCAGTCTTAACAATTTGCTTCGGTGAAGGAATGATATATTGCTCATAGCTCGCATTAATCGCTAAGCTCTTCTCACTCAATCCACGCTCCCACACTTCACGAGATTTTGCATTATTGAGTGTAATCAAGTCATACCATACGCCCCAGTCCTTACGAAGTGTAGCAAATGGCGATGTTCCAAAGTCGCGGTTATAGACCGCTTTGCCATCCTCCATCGTATACGTCTTGCCTTCAATTCCTAGGCTGAGATAATTGGAGCCTTCATCTCCGACCAGATAATCAAGGAATTGAACAGCACGATCTTTATCTTTGACCTTTGCAGAAATGGCGCGACCGACAGTACCTACAATAGGACGTGAGTATTGATAGTTTTTAATACCTTCTGCCGCAAATAATGGTATTGCATCTAGGTCATACTCTGCTGTACCCGCAGTACGAGCTTTAGCAACCAAAGACTCTAGATCTGCTTTCCAGAAATACGTAACCAATGATTTCCCTGTCAAAATCCTCTCTTCCCATTGTGCCTGCGTTAATAATGAATACTCTGGATCAAGCAGCTTCTCCGAATACAATTTATTTAAGAACACCAGCATCTGCTGAAAGCCAGGATGATCCGGAGCGAATGCATACTGATCCGTTAACGGATCGATATTATAAAACCCATGAATACCTGTAAATATTCTGCCAAAGGTTGTGTACAGACCTGTATCTCCCACTATACCGTTCGAAATGAGTGGATAGGAGTCCGGATATTGAGCCTTCAATGCTGTCAAGAAATCATAGAAGCTATCAACCGTAGTTGGAGCCTTGATGCCATGCTTATCCAAAATATCCTTACGTGCATACCAGATGAAGTTGAAGCCTTTGCCTGCTGCATCACCTTCTAGAACGGGTACGGTATACAATCCGCCGTCAGATCCTGTTGCTAACGCCTTCGCTTCAGGATAATTATCATAGAATGCTTTCAAATTAGGCGCCTTATCTAAATAATCTTTTAAATTCAAAAATACTTTATCTGGCCCATGCTCCCGACCATCTTGCGTATTGACTTGAATAAAATCAGTAGCTGTGTTTGTCGCAATCATAATTTGTCTTTTCTCATCTAAACCATCCTGACTTACGACTTGAAATTTAACCTTAACCCCCGTCTTAGCCTCGATCTCTTTAAAGATTTCCCAATCATCCAACACCTTGCCCTCTACTCGATCGTACACTAGCCATGAGAAGGTAATCGGGCTGTCTGGACTTAAGGTTGTACTGTTGCCGCCGTTAGAACAGCCTGTTATCATCATTACACCGAGCAATACGATAACGATCAGCCTTTTCATTTGAGCTTGCCTCATACCATAACCTCCTTTTATATGCGTAAAGCAGCCTTGCTATATAGAGATAGACTCCTAATGAAGCCTATAGCTACCCCTTAATACCGCCCACCATCGTACCCTGCACAAAATATTTTTGAACGAACGGATAGACACATAGAATAGGTATAGTTGCAATAATGATCATGGCGTACTTCAACGTTTCTAAATAGGTCATATCCCCTTCTCCTTGCACATTCGCTCCTGCTATTAGAATATTGCGCAGCATAATTTGAAGCGGATACATATCACGCTCTTGTAAATAGATTAGAGCATTGAAGAAAGCATTCCATTGGTTAACTGCTGTGAACAGCCCTATGGTCGCCATAACAGGCAAGGATAACGGCAGAACGATTCGTATAAGGATTTGCAGCGTTCCACAGCCATCTATTGCAGCTGCATCCTCTAGCTCCTCAGGCAGTCCCTCAAAGAATGTTCGCATAATAAACAAATACCATGTACTAATAAGGGAAGGCAGCACGATTGCCCAGATGGAGTTAAGCATCCCTAGCTTTTGCACAATAATAAAGGTTGGGATCATCCCGCCATTAAAGAGAAGCGTAAAGGCAGCCAGCATCAAAATAACTCTTCTGCCTGGCAGCCAGCGTTTGGCTAGTGGATACGCCATAGCAGAGGTTGCAATGAGTGTGAGAACCGTATGGACTATCGCATATCGAATGGTGTTCCAGTAACTCATCCATAGATCAGGATTGTATATTAATTTCTCATAAGCAATAAAGGTTATTTCCTTCGGCCACAGCAACACTGCCCCACTCGCTACTAGTGCATTATTACTAATGGAAGCTGAGAATACATACAGAATGGGATAGACCATGACCACAATAAGAACAAGCATAAATAAAATATTACAGACATCAAACAGCTTCGAACCCCAGCTCTCCTGCCTTTTCATAGTGCTCCTCCTTTACCACAAGCTAGTCTCTGAATGCTTACGTACGATGCGATTAGCTATAACGACTAGAATAAAGCCAATGACAGATTGGAATAAACCAACCGCTGTTGCGAAGCTGAAATCAGCATCCAGAATACCTCTTCTATAGACAAAGGTGTTAATGACATCTGACGTTTCATAGTTCATCGTATTGTAGATGAGCAATATTTTCTCGAAGCTCGCTTCCATGAAGTGACCAAGGGTTAGTACAAACAAAATAATCATAATCGGAACCATACCAATAAAGGTAATATGCCGCATCTGCTGTAGTCTGCTTGCACCGTCCATCTTCGCTGCCTCGTAGAGCATCGGGTCAATGCCTGAAATAGCCGCCAAATATAGAATCGTGCCCCAGCCTACCTTCTGCCACATTTCAGAACCGACATACACCGTTCGGAACCACTCTGGCATCCCTAGAAACATAATGGGCTCCATACCGAGTATTTGTACGAGAAAATGATTCACTACCCCTGTCGTCGGAGAGAGGAAAGTGACCAGAATACCCGCAATAACGACCGTCGAAAGGAAATGGGGCAAGTAACTAATGTTTTGTACAATCCGTTTGAACCATTTCCCCTTTAATTCGTGGAATAAAATAGCCAATAGGATGGGTGCTGGGAAGTGAAAGACAAGGTCATAAATATTCAACATCACCGTATTGCGAATTAGCTTCCAGGAGTCGGGAGTGGCATAGAAAAACTCAATAAAATGCTTGAGTCCCACAAACTTGCTGCCTAAAATCCCTCGACCGATTGAATAGTCCTGGAAGGCGATGATAATGCCGTACATCGGAGCATATTTAAATATTAAGTAGTATAAAATACCAGGCAGCATCAACAGGTACAACGCTTTATGCTTCTTCAATGTATAACCAATTCGCAGCAGTCTCGTCATTCCTCCACCTCCAATTGTAAGCACTTACAACAATTAAGTTGTCTCCACTATACGAGTTGCCCTGATTAGCGTAAAGCATCTATTTTTTCTTAGAGTCACTTTCCTTGCATCTCCCGTCCTTACTAGGAATTACCCATGCATTTTGTAAAAAAAGAGACTTCAGAAAATAATGAAGTCCCTTGTTCTTTACTGATGAATCGTACGATACTTTGCAGGGGTGATGCCCTCATAGCGGTGGAAAGCCCGAATCAAGGAATTCCTTCCCCAATAACCTACCTGCTCCGCAATCTCATCAATCTTCATATCCGTTTCAAGCAAAAATTGCTTTGCCTTCGTGAGCCGATATTTCGCAATATAATCAACGTACTTCTCTCCGATCTCTTCTTTGAATATACGGCTGAAATGTCCGCTAGACATATTCATCTTGCCTGCAAAATATTCGATCGACAGCTCCTCGTTATAATGCTCCTGAATATAATGAACAATCTCCACAAATTGCTGACTGCGATTACTCGTCTCGGTCACACGGAAGAGGAAGCTATGAATGTGCTGGAAGCAATGCTTTAATTCCTCCCAAGTCATGCAAAAATTCATCTGCTCGAATAGACCAGCATAATAAGGAACATTAGGATCATGATGCTCCGACTCCACAGCTCGAATCCACGTATTCAGCACATCTGTACATAAATACTTCATTTGCAAAGCTGTCAGGTCTCTTCGCTTGCCTTCTTCCAATAGATCCAGCATGAATTCAAGCAGCTTGTCGTACTCTCTGGTTTTGTATTGATTCAGAATCCGTTGCACCTCTTGTATAGATAAGAAGGAATCCACCTGTTGCTCGCAGTAATTGAGGTTATTGCATATTTCCACTGTGGAATCCAATTTACGACTCTTTAGAACGTTTAACGCATGATCGTAGGATAAGGACAGCTGCTCTATGCTTTCTATTGCCGTACCTATTCCAATTGTTGCTTTGAAGTAATTCCCATAATCCAGTAATAATTCTTTCAATCTTGCTGCAAGCTGCTCTATATCCTGATTCATCAACGTATCTTGCTGCAGAACACAAGCCAGCATATCCGGCTTCGTCTGGCATAACCATGCCACTCTAGAATCCAGCTTATAGAGGCTTTCCTTCAGCTCTGTCTGAATAAATATTCGTTTGGATTCGGATAGAAGCTGGTATTCCGATGTATGATAATGCAAAGCAATACTAACAACCATTCTAGTCATGTTGGGACTATAACGGAAGGCAATTTCTTTCGCATAATACTCGATAGATAGTGCGTCTCGATACTGTCCTTGCAAAATTTTCACAACGAATTGCTCCTGTATAATTGGCAGCATTCCATTTACACGGTGAAACAGCTCTTTATTTTCCGTCATAATACGCTCTGAGTACCGCTTAATTACCTCAAACTCATTACCTGCTTGCAGTGGCTTCTCATGGTATGGATGATGCGACTCCAGTCCATCCTTAATTTCTCTGATCGGTAAATACAGCCGCCTGCTTAAATAGAAGGAAACAATTCCTCCCACCAATAAAAAAAAGACGGAGAACAATAAGCTGATACTGCGAGTCCAGTAAATAGGCTTCATTACGGTACCTAAATCAGTCATACTAATATAATGCCAAGAATTATCGAAGCTGGATTGATCCAATAGCAGCCCCGTCTTTTTGGATATCGTAAACTGTGAGCTCAGTCCAACCTTATCAATACGATTCTGCAGTACCTCTTGGTCCTGCTTCGACAGCCCCGTATGTGCGATTAACCTTCCAGATTCGTCTACAATAGCTGTACCTTTAACCCAATCCTCCGAAATATAAATTTGCTCCTTAAGATTATCAGCCTTAATGTCGACGAGTAGATAGACCTCTGGAGTCACCGTGTTAAAGGGATAGCTCATTATAGCGGTAAGAGCAGCGGGATTCTCCATGAAATCCATCATTTTCTTACCCGTCAGGGTAGTATCAATATCTTTACTCCAGCTGGGACCCAGCGCATTCTTAGAGCTAAAGTAATACGACTTATTCGTGTACGTATCGGCATCTATAATCAAATCCTCATTTACAAAATAAAAATAGGCTTTTCCTACCAGCTCATTGGACTCTAGCTGCTGCAGCTGCTCACGAAGGGAATGAAGCAACTCGACACGCTGCATCGGATCAGAAGACAAATTAACAGGCAATCGAAGTACGCTTCGAATATTCGAAGCGCTCAACATATTGATCATATTGTTCTTTAATGATTGGAGTTCTGTATCTGTTCGCTCGGCGAAACGACTCATAATAACCGTATTGAAGCGCTCAGCATCATCTTCAATAATTCGAACGACAAGAACATAGGCGAGTACACTTGCCACAATAACCGGAATTAGAATAAGCAGGAAATAGTTAGCGAACAACTGCCAAAAGAGAGTGTGCCGAATGAATGGCGACGATTGGGCTGCCTCACGCTTAGGAGCAAGTGCTTGTATAAGAGCTGATCGTTTCATGACATCCCCCTTGCTGTTACTATGGACTGGCTATCGTTAACCCTATTTGTACCTCTCTTAAAAAAGTAGTCATTACGTAATTCTACATGATAAGACTACAAATGTTTGTAGTTTTATGTCATATAATCTTATCTTTTTTGAAATAAAGATTTATCAAGATTCAATAAGCAGCAACTCAATTTACTATTTTTATTTCTCAAATTGCAAAAAGATCTGCCCAGACGAGAATGAACTCTTCTCTTCTAAGCAGATCCATATTCATCTTATAAACGTCCAGCAGCTTTCACCTTCACCAGTAAAGCATTGCCCGGCAAGTATGCAATCGGAATATCCTCAGACATTACGATCTGTATCGTATTGCGATCTGCACCGGCAAGAACGGCTTGTTCTATCGCATGATTACGAGCATCCTCTTTAGCTTGGTCGTAAGTCATATCGTCTAAAGAATAAATACGCTCCGTTTCCCCGCTAACTTCACCTAACGCCGCACCAATAGCATTCGCAGCATCATAATGCTCCGGTCTTACAATCTGCGCTACACCTTCAAGCTTGTCAGCTACCAGAATACTTCCACCGCCAACCAGTATGACGTCAACAGGATCAGCGCTTGTCTTCATTCGATCAATCGCTTCCTCAATATCCCTGGTAATAATCTCATCTGCTCTGCGACAGATCGTTTCATCGAGCCCCTCCAGCTTTGCGTCTCTCCACTCATGTCGTCCAAGCTTAATCGCCACATCCGTAGCCGTGAGTGTATCGCCGCCAAAGATACGTCCGCGCTTCAATAGCTCATACCCTACGCTGTCAGGACCAACTGTCACCAAATCCTGTGCTGCATCTGAGCGAATGATCGTACCGCCGCCGATACCGATTGATAAAATGTCCGGCATACGGAAGTTTGTACGAATTCCGCCAATCTCGACTGCAGCTGATGATTGGCGAGGGAAACCCTGCGTAAGAACACCGATATCCGTCGTCGTGCCGCCAATGTCAACAACGAGTGCATCATTTAGACCTGACAAGTGCGCTGCACCACGAATGGAGTTCGTCGGTCCGCAAGCAATCGTCAGAATAGGATATCGAAGCGCATAATCACTGTACATCAGCGTACCATCGTTCTGGCAAATATAGACGCTCGCATTTATTCCAAAGCCTTGAAGTGCTCCTTCGAAACCTTTTACTACTCCCGCGATAACGTTAAGTAACGCACCATTCAGCATGGATGCATTCTCACGCTCCAGCAGTCCAATGCTTCCAATCTCATGTGATAGCGTAACAGGCATATCTACGCCAAGTACTTGCTTCGCGAGCTCTGCTACACGTTCCTCCTGTGAAGTGTTCACTGGTGAGAACACACCACAAATCGCAATCGCTTCGACTTGGCCCTTCATCTTCATAAAACTGGCGATGATCTCTTCCTCGTCCAGCTCAACAATCTTGCGACCATCGAATTCATAACCACCGTGAACGACATACGCATGCGAGCCAATGATCGCCTTCAGAGTATCATCCCAGTCCGCAAGTGGAGGAACCGCAGTCGTCGCTGGCGCCCCGATACGAATTAAGCCCACTTTTCCCAAGTGCTTGCGCTCTACAATCGCATTCGTACAGTGTGTCGTCCCGAGCATCGCATATCGAATCTGTGCCGGATTCACGTTACTCTCCGCAAGCAATCGACGGATAGACTCGCTGATCCCCTCATTGACGTCCCTCGTTGTATGCACTTTTACGGTATGAATCGTACGCAGCTTAGAATCGAGCAGAGCGGCATCTGTATTCGTCCCGCCGACATCGATCCCAATGCGGTATCGTTCTTCCATGTTATTTGCAATCGAATGTGCCATTATTGTGCTCCCCCTTTCTCTGCTGCCAATTTCTCAATGGGAACATAAGGTACATCATAACCAAAATACTGTGGCCCTACCGTCTCAATTCCCTTCGGTGTACGCCATTTTGGATCACAAGGAAAACCAACCGCAGTTACCCGGGCACCATATTTCAAATTTTCAGTCGTAATGGGCATGCCAGTGTCCTGGTCAAGCAACGAGATTAAGTCAGGCGTAACAGCAAGTGACTGTCCATCTTCGGTTGCTAGAAGGAATTCATTTTGGAAAAATAATCGCATCGTACATCCTTTATTCGCATCCGTACCTTCGAATATCGCTTCTCCGCGTGTAAAGCCACCCTCCGTACGACGACGAATATCTACAGCTTTGCCATGGAACAACGCATATCCATTCAGTTGCTTCAGCAACGCTTCGATTGGATTCTGCTTCAATTCCTTAGATTCATACAAGGTCTTGCCGATTTCATAGGCAAGCGTAAGGGTGTTAGGAATCACACTTTTCTTGGCCTGCGCTCCAGTCACTGGATAATCGCAGATCGAAGCTGATCCGCCCATCTGGATCGCAATGGCACGTGCCATACGCTCCTCCCACACACCGTCAATCGCATGCATCAGCACAGCATTGCCTCGTTCATCTGCCATTGTAATCGGACTGCAAGCAATACCGTCCAAGTGGAATGTCACCATTTGTGATTCAGGAAAAGCACGTCCCATTGCATCCGCATCCAGGATAGGAATGCCGCGTTCTGCCGCCGCAATGACAGGAACTAATGAGTTTCCTCCGCCAACCTCAATCGGCATAACAGCGCTAACCTTGCGCCCCAACTCTTTTTCAGTCAAATCCAAGGGTTTCGTCATTTGCTCAATCGATGGAATCTTCTCATTCATCACCGTTGGTGCACCAATCATGGAGAGCGGAATAACCAACGCATCGTCCTCCAACTCCTCAAGACTCACTACACGAACAGGACCATATTTACGAATCGCTTCTTGTGCCATTAATTTACCAATATGCGGATCGCCGCCTCCGCCTGTTCCGAGTACAGCCGCACCTACTGCAATATACTGAACCGCTTGATCATTTAACTCTGTTAGTTTGTGTTTTCTCATGATGTTATCCTTTCTTGGTCATATATTTACCGAAAATCCATTGCACTACAAAGGCAAATATAATCGCGTCTAACGCTGGAATACTCGTCACTTGGAACCATCCAAATCCATCTGGTGCCGGGGTTGTCATAAAAGCGAACAACGTAGCTGCTACCCACACGAGCAAGGAGCGAGCAATCCAATTTTTATTGCGATCAATACCTTCAAAGGTGAATTTCTTGCGATCAACAAGTAAATATTCTGCTGTGTAGATCCCCCCGATCGGAGAGACAAAAACCGTAATAATAGTCAAGAATGATAAAAAATTATCGTAAATACCGAATACCGCAAGCAAAGTAGCAATAATACCAGCAATGATCGTAATCAGCTTTTTCGGCACTTTTTTGAAAACAACAGAGAACCCCAGCGAAGCAGAATATAAGTTGCTCGTATTCGTCGTCCATTGTGCCAGCGTCAAGACGATAATTGCAGGAAGTCCAAGCCCCAGCGCTATGAAAATTTTCGTCAAGTCGTCTGTGTCCATCACACGTGATAAGAATATTGCGATGATCGTCATGAAGCTGTTGCCGACAGCGAAACCGATAAAGGCTGCCGATATGGCGTGCTTTGGCGTCCGTGCCCAACGAGCTATATCAGGTGAAAGTACCGTACCTACGATAAAAATACCAATGACAAGCGAGATCGCTGTCCCCATTGGTATCGGTGAACCACTTATTGGCTCCCAGATTGCAGAGGTCCCTTTTGACTGAAAGGCTGCAATTATTGCAACTCCGATAAAAATAATGAGCAACGGCACAGACCAGATGCTCAATCTTTCAATTGACCGATAGCCCCATATTGCCGTGGACATCATCAGCAAGCCGCCGATAAACGAAAACACGCCCAGAGACAAATTAATGCCCCATATCTCATGGAAAGCTGTCTGCATGTTCGAAGCAAAGAATCCGACCTGAACCCCGAACCAACCTAGTGAAAAGATACCGAGCACTACCGCTACGATAAGTGCCCCCTTATTTCCAAATAGGAAGCGTGTGATCATTGATGTCGATAATCCAGTCTTCGCTCCTACATAAGCACAAACTGCTCCAATTACACCCAATATCAACGATCCGATTATCGTTGCCGTGAGCGATTCCGCCAGATTCATACCATTGCCAAGCTGCGCTCCCAAGAACATCGCCGATAGATCAATCCCAATCGCGATCCACACGAGCGCCATGGACAACCATTTCTTACGCATATGATCGGGAACAGGCTCTCTTTCGTAATCTCCTGAACTCGAATCATTGCTCTTCACTTGAACTGCTTCTGCCATTGTTGTCATCCCCTTGTTGTCCAATCTTCTTCTTTATCTCTAAAAACAGGCGCCATTCCAATACATTTCAAATGCATGGTTCAGCTTCCGTTCATAAATTCCATTCGAAGTATAATAGAAATATTGCATGCTCAATCCGTCCATCACGTTAAGAAAGGCGTCTGTAAGAAGCTGTACAGATTGATCCCGAATAACTCCCGCTTCGATCCCTCTTACAATATATTGCTCGATGATCTTCGTCAGCTTCTCATCCGAATGACCGAACGCATTCTCAATCGTATCCTTCAGAAATACCGGTGGAAAAACCACATATCTGAGCACAAACAAGCTCTCTTCTGGACTCTGCTGATAGAATTCATATTGTCTTAATAGAATCCCATGAAGACTATCCTTCACACTCATCACTTTCTGCTCTTCCGACAATTCCTGAACATACGAATTATAGGACTCCATCGCCTCACGAAAGACTGTCATGAACAAATCCTCTTTATTATCGTAGAAGGCATAGATCGCTGGAGTCTTCACACCCACTTCCTTTGCAATTTCAGAAAGTGCAGTACCGTCGTACCCCTTTTCCCCAAACAACCTCATTGCCACATTTTTCAGCTTATTTTTAGTCAAAGATATTTCACACTCCATATTTAATTAACGTTAATTAAGTGATATAATACACCTAATTGCATAAATATTCAACCATTAATCTGAGTAATAAAACTCTTGCGTTTGTGCTAACTGTTAAAGTAATATCCCTCTAGCCAATAGTTAAAACATCGTTGGACACCCTTGCTCTTGGCTAGTGGTTGGTAACTACAAACCCCTACAGTGGACTTTCACCACCTAGGCACAAAAAAAGAGAAACCCAATGTGTAATGGGTTTCTCGATATTCTGACTGTCACATCACTTCTCTATTGCTGTGTCTTAAGACTTACAGACTGTTTTTTCTTGATTCTGGCACCCAAAACAATCAAGGCAACATAGATTACGATGGCTACGGAATCTAATAATGTATCAGTCAGCGCCGTAACATCAAGCATTGCTGTTACGCCAAAAATAACCATCAGCCGGACACACAGCATTGCTACTATAATCCATGCGACATACTGGTTCATCGATTGCTCCCCTTGGAAGGACATGAAAATAAATGCGATGCCGAAAACCAAATTTTCCGCTGTGATAATGTGCCAAACATACGTGAACACCGTCTGGGTGTCCGTGGTTATCCCCCCGATATCGAGATTTGGCAGCACGGAGGAATGCCCATTCCATGCATGAGTATAGGCAAACAGAAGAGCAAGGACACCTGCAATTAGATAATAATAATTTCTAATCTTCAATTTCATCACAACCTTCCTTGAGATGTTCCGTTTCATGTTTTTGGATACCCTTGTAAATCTCGCGCACGATCTCTGCCAGCCGCTGATCGCTTTCAGGGTTAAGATTCCTCAGCGTTCCAGCTGCTGTGCTGAGCAGCTGGCTGATCATTTCCAGATGGGCAATCTTCTTGAGCGTTTCTTCCTTCTTGGCATCCAGAAACATAGCCACCTCTTCGCAATAAGCAGGGTCTATGCTCTCCATCCTGTGAAAACTAAACTTCCCCTTGATTTCATCCAGTGAAAAGTCCGCATATTGCATGATTTGAATATTCATCAGATCGATGAGGTCCTCCTTTGAATACCTTCGATATCGATTGTCTTCTCTAGGTGGTGATACGACTCCAATCCGATCATAATACCGAAGCGTATCCTTCGATATTCCAAGCATCTGCGAAACCTCTTGAATAGAATAATTTTTCTCCATGGATTCAAGATAACATTTGAGTTGACTCCAATGTCAAGTCATTTTTTCTAGCTTTGCAGGCTGGGTTTCAGGTCTTCCTGGCCTATACTCTGACCTCTCTGGTGCCTTGATTGAGACGAATAGCGTAATGTCGTCAAATGTATTCCTCCTTGAACAGCAGCTTTCTATTCAAAGGATTTTATATTTTTTCAGCTGTTGAATCATATACTGAGCGCGGCGTTTATAATTATGCTTCAGAACGGTGCGCTTGCCTTGCTTGCGGATACGTTCACGTTCTTTTGGATGATTCATGTAATAACGGACAAGTTTTCGCGTTTGTTGTGCGGAGCTGGAGACAACAAGATCCCTCCCCGGCTTGAACAAACGACGGATTTCAGGGGTATCACTGGTAATAAGGAAGCCTCCTGAACCGAGAATTTCATAGGTTCTTTGAGTGACCTGTGATATCTGGTTCTGAGGGCCAATTATAATTTTGGCGGAATTATAGACTTTGTGGGCATCAGGGTAGGGCAAATAGCCATGTATCCAGCTGCGTGGAATACGTGCTCCGAGAATAGAAGTCATTTCTTCCCACTGCCTTCCCCAAAAATCAACACGGGTTCCGTCCTTCACTAAAGGACTAATGAGATGATCAAGTGATTTAAGACGGTAGTGTCTGGGATAAATCCTTAATATGCGGGAATATCCATTGGCAACTACACCGATATTACTTTTCAGACGCTTAACGATTTTCCCTTCACGGTGTACTTTGCGGTGATAACCAAAATCCATATGGGCCGCCTTAATTCCCATTTTCTTATATTCCTCAATCATAGAACGGCAAATCGTAAAAACAAAATCAGGCTTGACCGTGCGGACATAGGGAAGAGAGAAGGATTCGTGATGAGTGGGATCTTCAGTCGCCCAGAAAATATGTGGAATGGCTGTTGAACCGACAAATCTTTTTATCCATTGTTGTTTATGAACACGGTGTTCTTGCGTCCAGCCCAGGCTTATAATTAGATCGGGCTTGAACTGCCTGAGCAGACGGGGAAGTTTATTTTTAGTCAGGGTTCCCGAAATTTTCACAGTATGTCCTGCGTCCCGAAACCCATTGGGAAGACCATGAATCCACATCGGATGGCTTTCTAGAAACAATACATTCATTACTGACCCTCCACGGTTTGGTGATTGCAGGAGCTTTTTGAGAGCACGTCAAAGCAAAAGCCTTGTCTTTTTAACCATACATTTCCGTTTCAGTCTTTATCCTTTTTTTTATGCAGAAGACTTCACGGAATCAACCCTCTCCTCCTTAAGGTGGACAACATGAACCTTGCGCGTGTAGTGTAATTATGCATCGAAATAGCCCGCCGTCCATTTCTCCTGATTTGCTCCCTTTCGTTCGCATTGTCCAAATAGAAACGAACCTTTCTTAAAGTCTCTTGCGGGCTCGAACTGACCGCTACGTCACGTCCCGGTTCCAAAATTTTTCTGACAGCAGGTGTATCATTCGTCAGGAAAAAGCCTTCTGAACCAAGCGTTTCGTAGGTTCTTTGCGTCACCATGTCCGTATAGTTCTGCAATCCTAGAACAATTTTGGCCGAGCTGAACACTTTATTGGCATCTTTGTATGGTATAGGGCCTTTTATGAATTTCTTAGAAATCGAGTACCCGAGAAAGGGCTTCATACGTGACCAATTCCGTCCGTAAAAGTGAATTCGGTACCCCTTCCTTAACAATGGACTTACCAGTATACGAATCGATTTATTGCGGTAGAGCTTTGGATATTTGCGCAAAACATCAGGGTAGGCATTGGCAACAACGACAATATCCGCTTGATATTTCTTTTGCGCTTTGGTTCTGTAGTGTACTTTGGGATGATAGGCATACTCCAGGTGAGCAGCAGGATAGCCCAGCTTGTGGAATCTCTTGGCCGTTTTTGCCGAAATGGTAAAAGTGTAGTCCGGTTTCATGCGCCTAAGCAGCGGAAGGGTGAAGACCTCTGTAAAGTTAGGATCTTCTGTGGACCAATAGACAAGTGGAATTTGATATTGGGTAGCAAGACTTCTCACTAAGCGTTGCTTAGTCGTTGTATGATCTGGCCCCCAACCTACGGATACAAGCAGATCAGGTTTGAAAGATGACAACTTACGGATAAGCTTACGTTTGTGAACAGGACCTGATGTCTGCACTTGGTGTCCGAGATCTCTTAAACCGTCAGGCAGCCCGTACGACCATAACTCTCCTCGTTCCAAGAACAATA
The DNA here is from genome assembly GCA_048976605.1 of Pristimantibacillus sp. Lineage (GTDB taxonomy): Bacteria > Bacillota > Bacilli > Paenibacillales > Paenibacillaceae > Pristimantibacillus. The sequence goes on from JBHGUX010000038.1 coordinate 634,080, forward strand.
TTCTCAATTTTGAACACCATCCTATAATCACAATGACAGTTGCATAATCAATTTTTCGCAGTTGACATATATATGTGGGAAAAGGGGGCATTGGATGAAACCATTATTTGGGGCAGTATATCGTGTCCATACGAAAAAGAAGCGCATAGCTCTGACATTTGATATTGGTTGGGGCAGAAAGGTGCCTACACTTGTGCTTGATGCACTGTCAGCGAATGGAGTGAACAAGGCAACCTTTTTTCTATCCAGCCCGTGGGTATTAAAGCATCTCCATTTAGCCCAAAAAATTAAAACAATGGGTTATGAGATCGGATCACATGGACAGCTTCATGAGAACTATACGGAGCACAGCAACATTTGGATCACCCGTGAAGTGAAATCGGCTAGTTCAGCTATAAGTCGAGTTACAGGCGTAAAATGCCGACTTATCCGTACACCTAATGGAGATATAAATCACCGTGTTACAAAGCTGCTTGGATCTCTAGGATACTATACGATTCACTGGAGTGTGGACTCTAGGGATTGGACGAATCCCGGAGTACGCACAATAATCCGGAATTCTACCTTAAACGTAAACCCCGGTGACATTCTGCTGCTTCATGCAAGCGATTCGGCTCGGCAAACAGCTAAGGTGCTTCCCTCTATCATCCGTAAGCTGCGAAGAAAAGGATTTGATTTTGTGACCGTATCGGAGTTATTGAGCATTAAAGCTAGATAATTCCCTTTTTTCGCAAAATCTCAAGCACATAGGCCGCTCTCCTCATATAGGAATGCTTGGCTGCTGTACGCACTGCATGCTGCCGTATTTGTTCACATTTTTGAGGAGATCGTTGATATTTCACAATCAGGTGCCTAGTCTCCTTATCTGAAGAAGTAACAAGCAGTTCCTTGCCTGGCCGGAACCACCTACTTACTTCAGGTGTAACATCTGTAATCAGTAGGCCTTCTGATGCAAGAATTCATAAGTTCGTTGAGTTAGCCTATCCTCTGCTTTTTGAGGGCCGATAACAAATTCAACGCAGTTGTTTACCTTAATGGCTTTTTTATAGGGTCAAATTCAGGTGTTTATTCACTTATATCTCCTTGCTTCAATCCCCTATTTCTTCAGGTGCCAACATTATATTCATGACTTTCACAGTTGAGTAGGCTTCAACCTATCAAACCCATGTTTTCTTCGGCTACCTTGGATTCGCTATATACTTACCTGGGCATTCCCTATGTATAGCAAAAATTCATTAACGAGATTAGTTTGTTTTTCGCACACGGGTGAAGACTTTTAGCGGTAGATTCAGACGCCTTGCTCCTCCATTTGAAGCCATTTCTTCGAAGTAAAATCTTCCATGCAGTCCGCGCGGACTGCCCCCCTCACCTCATCACTTCCAGCAATGCGCTCTAATTTGTCGAGATTCGCAAAACAGCTGTTGGGTTTGAGGGTTTAGTAGATAAAAGCAGAATGCCTCACAATTGTTTGGCAGTTATGCTGTCTTCGACAAGCCATCCTTAGAAGACATCATGTATTTCACCGCCAAAGGAGGACGTATTCATGCTTAACTTGCTTCGTAAAGACTTTATCGCTTTAAAATATGGATGACTATTTTTTTCTCGTTGTATTCAGTGTCGCTTTTATGAAAAAAAGATTCGTCTATTCACCTTGTCGATATCTATACAGCCTTCGCTTTACTTAGTGCCGGTACGATGATAGATATCAAAAAACATCATCATCATTTTCTGCTTACTCTGCCGATTAGCCGCAAGCATATTGTTCAAACCAAATACATAACAGCCATCATATATACACTTTTTGGAGTCCTTGCTTCTCACAGCTAAACAATCCTGCTATGACGCAGCCTACAGCTATTTTTTTGAATATGATGAAAGACCAAGGCTTTAGTAGTAACCAAACACTATTTCTTATTCCGATCGGCATCTTTCTATTATTAATACTTAACAGTATAACTGTTTATTAGAAAGGACCTATAGAAGGTCGCAAATCTAATCTCACCTTGAATTTGAACAAACTGCAATGCTATACTCAAACAAGAACGGTCATGAAGCACATGCCGCTTTGATACTTAGGTGTATCGAGGCGGCTTTTCTATTTTCCTTGATAAAAGGAGGGGAATTACTTGTTTAAGAAAGAGTACGAATCGTGGATGCAGAAGCAGATAGAGCAGGAAAAAAATCATAGAAGACGCGAGTTATTGCAAAAAGGATTAAGCCATGGGACTGTGGAGTTGTTGCGTTCCATATGGTATCCTGTCGTCGGTAATTTTGATCATTTATATCCCGAATGGGAGGTTCGAGATTTCAATAACGGCTTCAGGTATCTCGACTTGGCTTTTTTACCTGGAAATATGAAAGGAGATATTGAAGTTCATGATTACCGGTCGCATGCCCGAGATTTGGATACACGCAGGTTTAAAGATCTGTGCCGTAGACAAAGTTTATTATCTCTCGATGATTGGATCTTTTTGCCGATCGCATACTTGTCGATTCGGGATGAACCAGAATTTTGCAAGCAATTGATCTTATCATTCATTGGAAAGTTGCTGTCGTTCGAGGCGGATGCCCGGTTGAACTCTATGGAAGCAGAAACGGTTCGATATGCACGAAGATTACTCAGGCCTTTTACGCCGAATGAACTTGCGTCACATCTTCGGGTTACTGATCGATACGCACGTAATGTATTACATAGTTTAGTAGAAGGGAATCATATAGTTGTTGCAGGTGGAAATGTACGGTACCGAACTTATCAGCTAAATGTTGGCGGGAGTCTGCAAAACATAGATGGGGCTAACGGAACTGAGAGCCGTTATTAGGCCAAAAATGGCCGGTAATAAATTCTAACGGAACTCAGGAGCGTTGTTGATGCAGTTTAATTGTTTATTACAACAAATTGCTTCAATAGCGGCGCTGAGTTCCGTTACATTATAATTTGGCGTATATTTATAGAAATAAGATCGCTCAGTTCCGTTACGCTGGCGGAAAGTCGTCCGCGCGGACTGAACCCCGGGGTATCGAAATTTTGATTAAACTTACGAAGAAGCTTTTTCACAGATGTAAAGCGCAGAGGTAAATTCCGATGCCGTGCTCCTCCGCATACGCTCCGTACGTGCGGTCTGCCCCCTGGGCTTTCCACCAATAAAACAGAAACACATCCTATGGAGTGGTTAATTTTTTTTATTGGTGGAGCCTAGGGGGATATAGCTCGTACTAACTCGCTAATCCATCTTGGGATGTCCGAATCTTGATCGAATGGCTGACGAAGCCTACTCGACGAGGACTTTTAGCGGTAGATTCAGACGCCGTGCTCCTCCACTAGATGCATTTCCTTCGAAGCTTACTCAATTCATTACGTCCGCGCGGACTGAACCCCGGGGTTCGCCCCCTTGTTGAGCTCCACCAAACAATAAAAAAACCACTTCGGATGAAGTGGTTTGAATTTATTGTTTGGTGGAGCCTAGGGGGATCGAACCCCTGACCTCATCGCTGCCAGCGATGCGCTCTCCCAGCTGAGCTAAGGCCCCAAGTGACGAAATATATCTTATCACGCTATCGTCACTTTTGTCAATCTATACCTTTACAATTAAGATTACTTCCATACAACCTCTTCACCATAACTTTTGCCCCAATCATACATCAATCGAAGGACAGGCATTAAACTGACACCATACTCCGTTAACGAATATTCCACTCGCGGAGGAACCTCGGCATATACTTTACGCTCTACCAACAAGTCATCTTCCAATTCACGGAGTTGATTCGTTAACATCTTCTGTGTAATTTGAGGAATCATTCTTTTCAGCTCACTGAACCGTTTCGTTCCTTCCAAGCCAAGATGCCATAATATAATAAGCTTCCACTTCCCGCCAATAACCGCTAGCGTTAATTCTTTCTCGCAGTTAATTTCCCGCAGGTTGATCCGCTGCTTCAATTGTTGAGCCATTGCAATCATCCCTTTTCCTGAAGCTTCGCATAGTTATTACCAACACTCATTAACGATAGCTTAAGTATACAGGAAGACTTATCCGACTTCTATCTATTCTAGATTGGCATGGCTGCCATACATCGTTCCTGAATCCAATCCTTTTTTCTCCATTAACCTTAAAATAACGGCATCGTAAAAGATCAGTAATCCTTGTTCGAACAAAGACGCCATCGGTTGAATGGTTGCTCTAGCTGTATCACTTGCATCCTTAGGAGACGCGGACAGCTTAACTGTGATAGCTGCCGATTGTCCTAGGATCGAATTCGGGTCGGTCGTAACAACGGCAACGGTTCCGCCAAGTGCAGTCGCTTTACCCGCCATTGCGATCAAGCTTTCTGTCTTGCCTGAGCCAGATCCAAGAACAAGTACATCACCTTGCCCAAAGCCCTTGGTTACTGTCTCCCCTACTACATATGCCTCAAACCCCATATGCATAAGTCGCATCGCGAACGCTTTGCCCATCAGACCAGAACGACCTGCACCAGCTACGAAAATATGCCCTGCTTCCAGAATCGCATCGGCCAATGCTTCTGCAACATCATCAGGCAAAGAATTAGTCAGCCCACTTATTTCTTCTACAATAGCAGCTGCATATTGTTTAATTTGCGTCATTAGCCTTGTTTAACCAGTCTCTGCATTTCTGCAGCAACAATCTGTTTATCTTCAACGCCGGTAATACCTCCGCCTACAATTACAAGATCCGGACTTGCCGAAATAACTTCTTTTAACGTGTCTAATTTGATGCCGCCAGCTATCGCTGTTTTCGCATTTATGACAACGCGTTTAATGGCTCTTAGCTCTTCGAATGAATTTTTCCCAGCTGCTTGATGATCATAGCCCGAATGGACGCAAATATAATCTACCCCTAGAGCGTCGATTTCTTTCGCCCTTTCTTCAAGATTTTTCACATTAATCATATCCACCATAATTTTTCTATTATGCTTTCTAGCTTCTTCGACTGCACCTTGAATCGTTGAATCATCGGATACACCAAGTACTGTAATGATGTCAGCACCCGCTTCGGATGCTTTCATCACTTCATAACCGCCAGCATCCATGATTTTCAAATCAGCCAGCACTTTAAGATTAGGAAACTCGTCTTTGATTTCTTTAACTGCGCGCAATCCTTCATTTATAACAACAGGAGTTCCAATTTCAATGATATCGATAAAAGCTTCAACTTCCTTCACCAGCTTCTTAGCTTCCGGTATATTCACAAGATCCAATGCCAATTGTAGTTCCATCATTATTTGTCTCCCTCATATTCGTTTTGGTTTATTGATAGCCCCTATTCTATGCTCATCCTTTCCTAATGGGAAGTACGCACAAATAAGTGGTGTAGTTACTCAGAGGATACTATTGTGCTGGGTAAAGGATACAAGCTATAGCAATAACAACCATATTTATTTGACAGCATGGATGCGCACGCAAAAAAACAGCCTGTCTCCAAGAACAAGCTGTTTCTATAACTACTTTGCAGCTATTACTTTAACCCTGTATTCCATCGTTTCCGTTAAGCGGTTCCTTCGATAGCAGACTGTTAAGTTCCTTCATAAACATATCAATGTCCTTGAACTGTCTGTACACCGACGCGAACCGTACATACGCGACTTCGTCTACCGGATAAAGCTGGCTCATAACGATCTCGCCAATATTCCGGCTCTCTACCTCAGCAAGGGCAGTCGTACGAAGCTCCTTCTCTACCTCAGAGACGATGACTTCCAGTCTTTCAACCGGAACTGGTCGTTTCTCGCATGCTCTTATCAATCCACGCAAGATTTTGTCCCGACTGAATTCCTCGCGGCTGCCATCCTTCTTAATTACAATAAGAGGTGTCTCTTCAATCATCTCAAATGTCGTAAAACGGCGGGCACATTGCTCGCATTCCCGCCTCCGGCGAATGGACTTGTTCTCATTAGCTGGACGCGAATCAAGCACCTTCGTGCCGGCATAATCGCAGTAAGGGCATTTCAATACTTTCACTTCCTTTCGATTTCAATTCAACTTTCAATTCAACAAAAATTACCAATCGTTACCTGTAATGAACTTCTGAATTTCGCACATAATACATTTACCAACTGCAAGGAGGTGAATATCAATGAGCCAATCACGCAGCAGCAACCAACTGGTTGTACCACAAGCTACGGCAGCACTAGACCAAATGAAATATGAGGTCGCACAAGAGCTGGGAATCGCACTCCCGCAAGATGGATATGGCGGTAACCTTCTTACTAAAGATGCTGGTTCGATCGGGGGATCTATTACCCGTCGCCTAGTCCAAATCGCTGAGCAATCTCTTGCTGGCGGTTCTAAATAACAATTCCTTCAATCATGTATAACAGATGCTTTGGCTTGTCTCGCTCTGAAGCGGTGAGACGAGTCAAAGCTTCTTCCCATTCACAGATTACAGTATCGGATACAGCTCTTTATATTTATTATAATAATAAATGACACGTTGTACATAGTGTTTGGTTTCCCCATATGGAATTTGATCGGATGTTTCAAATTTTCCATCCCATTTGCCAGAATCCATCCATTTACGAACATTGCCTGGACCTGCATTATACGCAGCAACGGCTGCCACTTGATTTTGATCAAATTGCTTATGAAGAGATTTCAAGTACCAAGAGCCCACTTCGATGCTTACATCCGCACGATTACGCAGGATTTCCTCTGATACTTTCTCAAATCCAGCCTGCTCTACGACCCAAGATGCCGTATCCGGCATAATTTGCATAAGGCCCAATGCACCTTTCTTGGAAACTTGTCCAGTTGTAAAATTGGTCTCTGCTCGAATAATCGCTGCGATTAAATGTGGATCTACATCATAATTAGAAGCGCTTGCTCGAATATCTTCCTTGAACTTAATGGGATACATCACTCTTCCCATCCAGTCCGAATTAAAGAACATAATAGCAATAAGTCCGATCAACAGAATCAAGAGCACTCTCTTCTTCAGCAGCCACCTCATCGCAATCCCTGACTCTTCCAAAAAACATCAATCTGCCGAGTAGTTTCTTCAATCGTTCCGCTGTTGTCGATAACCCAATCTGCTCTTCTTTTCTTCTCCTCAATATCCATCTGAAGAGTGATTCTTCTTGTTGCTTCTTCTTCAGTAATCGAGTTACGCTGCATTAGTCTCTCTAATTGCAGCTGATGAGGTACATATACAACCATTATTCCATCATACAGCGCTTGTTGCTCTGTTTCATACAAGAGAGGGACATCTGCTACAACCAATCGTTCCGGATACTCCAGCTCATGTTGTCTGATCCGCTGTTGCATTCTCACTCGGATGGCGGGATGCAGGATCCCTTCAAGCTGAGCCAACAAATCACGATTGTTAAATACGATTTTCCCTAAAGCCGGTCTATTTAATGTTCCATCATTATGTAAGACAGCTTGTCCGAATTTAGAGGCAACAGCCTCTAAAGCCGATTCACCGGGCATAACAACTTCTCTAGCGACCTGATCGGCATCGACCAGCAATGCTCCGCGCTCTACAAGTAGAGCTGCAACGGTGCTTTTGCCAGTCGCAATACCGCCGGTTAAACCGATCTTCATAAGCTTTCACCTCGATTTATAAGAGCTTAATAATTCCCATCACGATCAACAATACTCCTGGCAAAACAGACAATGCCTGCATTCCTCGCCAGTTGGAGAAACGAAAGCCGAATCCGATACCGCTAAGTAAAAATAATGCACTTGCCGCTGCAATTAGAATAGCCGTTAACAAGGCAGGCAATCCAATCATCGCTGCACCTATTCCTGCGCCAAAAGCATCCAACGATAGAGCAACACCAAGCATAACGGCTTCTGATGCTGATATCGTTCCTGATTTGTCGACATCCGCTGCTTGCGGAGTCCGCAATATTTGGATAACCAGCCCAAGCCGCTTCAATTCAACAATGACGACAAGTACTGGATTCGCAATTTCAGCAATAGTTCCCGGTACTGACTCTTGTTTATTCTCATCGTCTACTCTATCTGTGATCTTGCCCGAACGTTCATGGTCACGGTTGCGACGAATCTGCAGCAATGCCCAAATGCCTATTCCTATAAGCACGCATGCTCCGATTAACTTTGCCACAATTGGCGGCAAATATCCTGTAATCCAAGTCCCGACTTGCATCGATAACCAAATAATGAGCCCTGAACAACATGCAATAATGATAACCGATACGAGCGGAATTCGAATTCGGCGCAATCCGTAAGTAACGCCTACTCCAAAACCGTCCACGCTAACGGCAAAAGCAAGCACCAATAGAGAAGCCAAGTGCGCGAACAACTCTAATCCCTCCCCGCAAACTCGAATGCTTACCTGACGGCAACTTCTAATGAGAAGGAGTCAGGCAAGACATTCGCCTATTGTTCGTAACAACAACAGCATATGCGGAGATCTATTTACGGTGCATCCCATAGTCGTTAAGGATAGGCAGTTGCCTAGGAACAACCTACTTAAGGAGACGAGGAAGAGGTTGACAATGCTTGCAAATATGCGTTCCTCTACCTCCGACAACGAACTTTTCAATCAGACGTCCGCAGTTGGAACAGGGCTCGTCCTTCTTGCCATATACGAGCAGCTGGTGCTGGAACATTCCCATCTCACCTTGCCCATTTACATACGATTTAATCGAAGACCCGCCTGCGTCAACAGCTTTCTTGAGCGTTGTCAGTATAGCATCGTACAGTCGTTTCCATTCTTCTGATTTCAATGAATCCGCCGTCCGCTCAGGATGAATACCTGCCAAGAACAACGCTTCATCTACATAAATATTGCCGAGGCCCACCACATATTCCTGATTGAGCAGCAAAGGTTTGATTTTCGTTATTCGACGTTCCAGCTTTTCTCTTAATGCTTGCAGCGTAAAAGCTGGATTATCTAATGGTTCGAGCCCAAGCTTATTCAGTGGTTTAAGCTCAAGCTCAGTTCCACGCTCGAATAAATGCATCGTACCGAATTGGCGTACATCCTTATATCTCAAGTCTGTACCATCATCAAAATGAAACAGTACATGCGTATGAAGTTCTATCGGTTCTTCACTCTTAAATACTCCATATCGGCCTTCCATACGCAGATGGGATACCAATACGAGATCATCTAATACGATTCGCAAAAACTTCCCTCTGCGCTCAACCGTTTCGATGGTTCGACCAACAAGAGCATCGGCAAATTGTTCCGGTTCTTCTGGTCGCTGTATAATTCTCGGAAGCCTTACGGTAACCGATGCGATTGTTTTACCAGCTACTAGTTCTATTAATGTTCTTCTGACTGTTTCTACCTCAGGTAATTCAGGCATTTCTTCTCACCTCACCAACCATTATAGCCGTAACTAAGGCCCATGGCTTACTTCGCTTCATACCAATTCACACCGTAATTCACATCTGCCTTGAGCGGTACATCAAGCTGTATCGCATTAGCCATTACGCTTGGGACTAGCTCTTTCATCAGCTCCAGCTCATCCTCAGGCACTTCAAATACCAATTCATCATGTACCTGAAGCAGCATGCGGCTTTTCAACTGACGTTCCCGCAACGTCTCATCCATTCGGACCATAGCAAGCTTAATAATATCGGCTGCTGTTCCTTGTATAGGCGTATTCATCGCAGTCCGTTCAGCGAATGAACGAATATTAAAGTTCGATGCCTTAATATCCGGCAAATAACGTCTTCGATCCAGAAGGGTCGTTACATAACCGTCATTGCGAGCTTGAATGACAATATCATCCATATATTTGCGCACGCCTTGGAATATTTCGAAATATTGTTCGATAAATTTCCCAGCCTCTTTACGCGTAATGTTCAAGTTTTGAGACAAGCCAAAATCACTAATGCCGTACACAATACCGAAATTAACCGCTTTAGCTGCACGACGCATATTGGAATCAACTTGATCCGCTGTCACGCCAAATACGTCCATAGCTGTTTTGGTATGAATATCCATATCCTGGATAAAAGCTTCTTTCAATCGTTCGTCCCCTGAAATATGGGCAAGCACTCGAAGCTCAATTTGTGAATAGTCGGCTGCGAGAATGTACCAGCCTGACTCAGATGGGACAAAAGCTTTACGTATTTTCCGACCTTCCTCAAGCCGAACTGGAATGTTCTGCAGATTCGGGAATTGACTGCTTAGACGTCCTGTTGCTGCAATGGTTTGACGGTAAAACGTATGAATTTTGCCCGTTTCTTGACGTATTTCCTTCAATAGCCCTTCAACATAGGTCGACTGCAGCTTAGCTAAACTCCGATACAGCAGAATTTGCGGAATGATCTCATGATACGGCTCAAGCTTCTCAAGTACTTCGGCATCGGTTGAATAACCTGTCTTCGTCTTCTTAATAACCGGCAAGCCAAGCTTCTCGAACAAAATATCGCCAAGCTGCTTTGGAGAATTAATATTAAACTCAACTCCAGCATGCTTATAAATGTCACTGACTATCGTCACTAGTTTACGTTCTAATTCACTGCCTAGATTCTGAATCTCTTGCATTTCAACTGAAATACCTTGGCGCTCCATCGCTGCCAGCACATCGGACAACGGCTGTTCCAGCTCATAATATAGTTGATTCATTCCGCTATTCTCTAGATCAACACGCTGTAATGTCACCATTCGTCGAACTGCATCTGCCTTAATGGCCAGATGATGGTAAAGCTTCTCTGCATCCGGCACTTTGAATTTAGCACCCTTGCCATAGACTGATTCATCTGATGCAACAGCAGGCTGGCTATACCGCTCGCTCATAAAGGTTAGTGACAGATTCGTCTCCGTCGGATCGAGCAAATAAGCTGCCAATTGAACGTCGAATTCCGCCCCATTTAAGGCAAAACCGTTCCAACCTAGCGCAAGCTCAGCCTTATGTGTATCAAAGCCATACTTCGGCTTGTCCGCTGCAGCAAGCCAGTTGCGCAGCGGCTCAGCGAATGATTGCTTAAGAACAGAGAATGGAATGACATAGACAGCATCCTCGAATGCTGCTGACAAGCCCAATACTTCCGCATGATGCGGGTTTTCTCCTATTGTTTCGATATATAAGCCATGCAGGTTATGATCAGCCTCTAACGCATCCACCAAGGCAAGCAATAAATCTTCATTCTTATCGGATTCTATCACCTTAATGTTCAATTCCGCCTCAGGCTGAGTAGATGCTGCACCAGAGCCTTCCTCGCTCAAATCAAGACGTTCGATCAACGATTTGAACTCGAGCTTGCGGAACGCATCAGCCAAATTGCCTTGACTATAGCCATTGTAACGAATCTCATCGGATCCTTTATCAACTGGCACTTCACGATAAATCGTAGCCAGTTTCTTGCTCATAACAGCATCATCCTTATGCTGCTCGACCTTTTCCTTCATTTTCCCCTTGAGACTTGCTGTATTCGCCAGCACTTCCTCTACAGACCCGAATTCATGCAGCATCTTCAGCGCCGTCTTCTCGCCAACACCCGGGATGCCCGGGATATTATCAGAAGTATCGCCCATTAACCCTTTCAAATCGATAATTTGCAGAGGATTAAGGCCGTACTTTTCTTGAATAGCTGCTGGGGAGTATTGCTCCACTTCACTAATTCCTTTGCGTGTAATCGCAATCGTTACATTGCTCGATGCGAGCTGCAGCATATCTTTATCGCCAGTTACGACGAGTGTTTCAATATTTCCTTCATCCGCCAATCGAGTCATAGTGCCGATAATGTCATCAGCTTCATAGCCCGATAATTCAAATTGAGAAATGCCAAATGCTTGAAGCAATTCCTTCAAGACCGGGAATTGCTCTGATAATTCAGAAGGCGTCTTCTCACGACCGCCTTTATATTCGGAATAACCTTCATGACGGAACGTCACTTTCCCCGCATCAAAGGCAACTAACACATGTGTTGGCTTTTCTTCTTCAAGGAGCTTAAGCAGCATCGTCGTAAATCCAAATACAGCATTCGTATGCATTCCCGCTGAATTGGTTAACGGTGGCATAGCGAAAAACGCCCGATAAATAATACTGTTACCGTCTATTAACAACCACTTGTCCATTCCGACACCTCACCTAAACATTCTAGTCCTTATCATACCACAAAAAACAAGCTTTTCCGAAGCATTGCGTGCCTCAGAAAAGCTTGTTCATCAAATTATCCCATGCCGCTATGCTAATTCCATTAATGGTTCAATTCTGGTCTGCTGTTTGTGACAAGATATACGACACTCTCGCCAATATTTGTCGCATGATCACCAATTCGTTCGATATGGCGCGCTACAAAATTAAGTATGGACGCTTGTGTAATATTTCGCGGATTTTCCATCATTAGTGAGAGCAGCTCACGAGATATTTGCGCACAAAGCGCATCAACTTGATCGTCATCAGCAGCCATTTTATAGGCCAGATCGACATTTTCCTGAATGAAGGACTGTATGGATTCATAAGTCATCATCTGAACGATGTCTGCCATACGCGGCAAATCTATCAAGGGTTTGATTAGAGGCTGCCCATCTAAACGAATGACAAGCTTTGCGATGTTGACACATAAGTCGCCCATTCTTTCCAAATCAGAGGCAATCTTGAATGCAGATAAGATCCGACGCAAGTCTTTGGCAACTGGTTGCTGTGTAGCAATGAGCTTGGAACCAAGATCCGTCACTTTCTCTTCCAGCTGGTTCAAAGTCAGATCACGTTCAATGATTAATTTAGAGAGCTCACTATCGGTATTGCTAAGTGCCTGCATCGATTCAACAAGTGCTTTCTCGACGAAATTACCCATTTCAACCAGCAGATTATGCAGCTGTTCAAGACCTTGATCAAACTCTTTTCTCGTCGTCATCATCGCCATATTCCCCCTTTAATTGTGATTAGCCGAAGCGTCCGCTGATATAGTCTTCCGTACGTTGATCTGTTGGATTGGAGAACAATTTCTCTGTTTCCGAGAATTCAACCACTTCACCATTCAAGAAAAATACCGTTTGGTTAGAAACACGTGCCGCTTGATGCATATTATGAGTAACCATCACGATCGTGTAGCGATCCTTCAACTCTTGAGCAAGCTCCTCGATCTTCAATGTTGAGATCGGATCCAAAGCAGAAGTCGCTTCATCCATTAGAAGAATATCCGGGTTCACTGCTAAAGCGCGGGCGATACACAAGCGCTGCTGTTGTCCACCGGATAAGCTGAAAGCTGATCGCTTCAAATGGTCTTTCACTTCATCCCATAGCACAGCAGATTTCAGGCTCGTTTCTACGATCTCATCCAACTTTTGTCTGCTTGTAATACCATGCAGACGTGGTCCGTAAGCGATATTATCATAGATTGATTTCGGGAAGGGATTGGGTTGTTGGAACACCATCCCTACTTTTTTACGAAGTGTTTCTACATCTACTTCATTCGAATAAATTTCCGTACCGCCAATTGCGATGCTGCCTTCAATTCTTGTTCCCGGAATCATATCGTTCATCCGATTAAGGGTCCGTAGCAATGTCGATTTACCACAGCCAGACGGCCCGATAAAAGCGGTGATTGCTTTCTCAGGAATCGTCAGCGTAACTTCCTTCAATGCCTGATATGCGCCATAAAATAAATTAAGCTTATTAATGTTAATAAGTGCTTCCATGGTGTTCACTCTCCTCCGCCTAGTCGTCTTACAGGTTCTTCGAGTATTTGTTGCGAAGCAAAATAGCTGAGATGTTCATAATAAGCAAGATGCAAAGAAGAACGATAATGCCGCTGGCACCAAGCTCTTGGAACTCAAGCTTAGGCTTGGATATCCAATTATAGATTTGAATCGGCATAACGGTGAAAGAGTCCTTAAGTCCACTCGGCAAGAAATTAATATAAGTCATTGCGCCAATCATAACGAGTGGAGCCGTTTCACCAATTGCACGAGACATAGCTAATATAACGCCTGTTAGAATACCCGATATCGATGAAGGAAGAACGGAACGAGATACCGTCTGCCATTTCGTTGCTCCAAGTGCAAATGAAGCATCACGCCGAGATTTGGGCACTGCGCGTATCGCTTCTTGAGCAGATACGATAATAATGGGAAGCACCAGCAAGGTCATGGTGAGCGCTCCGGCAATCAAGCTCCGATCAAGAGCAATCAAACGTACGAATAACGTTAGCCCTAGAATACCGTAAACAATGGAAGGAACACCGGCAAGTGTACTAATATTCAGTTGAATTAATCGCGTTAAACGATTTTTACCGGAATACTCCTCCAAATAGATGGCAGCTCCCACACCAAGAATGAAGGAGATCGGAAGCATAATAAGAAGCATATAGATGGAACCCACAATTGCCGATTTCATCCCTGCTCCATCCGCTTTACGTGAAGGGAAATTGGTGAATAAATCAGGCTGAAGCCGTGCCAGTCCATCAATAAGAATATCGATAATAAGAGCACATAGTGATAGGACTCCGATGGATGTAGCTACTATGAATAAGAGATGTAGAATAACATCGAACCGACGACGGTTCGCGATTTGCTTGCGATTAGCATCTTGAAATATATTCATCTTAGTACTCCTCCCGGAATCGTCTGGCTACATATTGGGCAAGAATATTCAGCAGGAAGGTAATCACGAATAATGTCATGCCGACTGCAAAGATCGATCCGTATTCCACCGTACCATGCGGTGTATCACCAAGGCTTACTTGTACGATATAAGCCGTCATCGTCTGAATGCTGTCGAGCGGATTGGCTGTCAGCGTAGGTGTTGCCCCTGCCGCAACGGTAACGATCATTGTCTCACCGATCGCACGGGAGAAAGCTAGAACAGCAGACGCGACAATACCAGAGAACGCTGCTGGTACGACGATCTTCAATGCAACCTCAAACCGTGTTGCCCCAAGAGCATAAGCACCATCACGCAAGCTGCGCGGTACGGATGACATCGCATCTTCACTAAGTGAACATACCATTGGGATAATCATAATCCCAACGACGATACCAGCACTTAATGCATTAAATACACCCGCTCCATCAAATAGCTCACGAATGATTGGAGTGATCAAGCTTAGTGCGAAATAACCATATACAATTGTCGGAACGCCTGCGAGTACTTCCAAAATCGGCTTCACGATGCTGCGCACTTTCTTGGGCGCATATTCCGAGAGATAGATAGCACTTGCAAGTCCTAATGGAATAGCGACTAGACAAGCAATTAAAGTAATCATTAACGTACCATTCAACAAAGGGAGAACGCCGAAGCTTTTAGGTGTAATCAGTGGCGACCATTTGGTTCCAAATATAAATTCAAGGATGGGTATTTTTTGAAAAAATTGATAGGTTTCGGTTATAAGGGTTATAACAATACCAATGGTTGTTAGAATAGATACGGAAGCACATAGAAACAACAGAACTGGCATTACTTTGTTCATAATGCTCACTTTACTGTTTTTGAACATATACGCCTCAACTGCTGCTGTCTTGTTGATTTGCGCCTTATTTTTCGTTTGCTGTGTCTGTTTTTGCATGTCGGCGTCCTCTCCTTGCCTTTACAATTCGTTTACATGTTTGTCGTGAAAAATGTGATGCCTTATGACGACACCACATCATTCATTGTGCTAACTCGATTCTGTTTCTGGCAGGAGCCTTCTATTACTGAAGTTTCGCTGCTTCTTCTGCGTACTTCTCGTCTGGAAGTGCAATGTAGCCAACTTCGTCTGCAAGAGGTCCGATATTGTTGATATAGTAGTTTGCGAACGCGCTAACTTCTGGGCGCTCAAGTTCTTTTTTGCTCACATAGATGTAAAGCGGACGGGACAATGGTGCATAAGTGCCATCTTTGATTGTTTCATGTGTAGGCTCAATTGCGCCGGTACCGCCATCGATTGGAACGAGCTTCAACTTATCTTGGTTCTCTTCGAAGTATGCGAAGCCGAAGTAACCGATGCCGCCTTTGCTGCCGGAAATGCCGGATACAAGCGTGTTGTCATCTTCGCTAAAGCTAATTTGTTTATCATTGCGAATGCCTGCTTTATCTAGGATTGCTTCATTGAAGTAGTCATAAGTGCCGGAATCAGCGCCTGGCGAGAACATAACGATCTCTTCAGCAGGCCATTCAGCACGTACATCTTGCCAAGTTTTAACCGTGCTGCCCGTTGTGAAGATTTTGTTCAACTCTTCAACTGTCAGGTGGTCAACGAAGTCATTTTCTTTCGCTACAACTACGGACAAGCCATCATAAGCGACTGAAAGTTCTGTGTATTCGATTCCAGCTGCCTGACAAGCTGTTGCTTCTTCTTCTTTAATTGGACGGGAAGCATCTGCAATTGCAATTTCGCCTGCGCAGAATTGTTTGAAGCCGCCGCCTGTACCGGATACGCCTACTGGAACGCGAACATCTGGGTTTTCTTTGTTGAATTCTTCAGCTGCCGCCTCAGTCAACGGGAATACTGTGCTTGAACCGTCGATTTTAACTTCGCCAGATAATTTCGCCGTTTCAACAGCAGCTGGTGTACTCGTTGCAGCATTCGTTCCAGCATTCGATCCCGTATTTTCTGTTCCGCTGTTTGCATTATTACCGCACGCAGCTGCGAATACAAGCGTGATCACCATAGCTGACATCAAGATCCCCTTAAACCCTTTACCCTTCAACAAAACTACCACTCCTCTGTAATTATCTCTTGCAGGTATTCCCTACGTCTTCTATCCTACTAGTTGTTTGTAAATGGGGTATTCCTGTTTTGTAAACTCCACGTTAAAAATATGAAGCTAGCAATTTGTCGATTTCACTCGACACATGCACAGACTGTTCATAGGCTTTATCCGATAGAGCGCCAATCTTCTCAGAGCTTCCTCTATTATTGGCAGCGGCACGAAATAACTGAGCGAATACTTGTCCTGCTTCGCTAACGAAAGCCTCGCTGACAACCGCTTCTTCTCGCCCTTCCTGTGCAAGCGACGTTGTTTGAGCAATAGCAGTCACAATCGTTTTCGTCAGCTTCGTAATTTCCTCTGCGGAGCGTTTCGTTTCATTCGCAAGCTTCATGACTTCGTTTGCTACTACTGCGAAGCCTCTCCCATGCTCACCCGCACGCGCTGCTTCTATTGAAGCATTGATAGCTAGTAGATTACTCTGTTCTGCTAACTCCTTAATAAGCTTTGAAACTTGGCTAATTGATCCCGCTTCGGTCTGGAGTTTATTCATCTGCTGCTCTTGGAGCATCGAATTGTTTTTCAGCTTGCTGAACACATCGGTTACTTTATCTAGTTCGTTCTTACCACCTAAGGTGAGATCAACCATTTCAATAGAGCTAGCTTCACCTTGTTTCGCGGATTCACGAACCGAGCTGACAGCTTGATCGATTTCCTTCACCCGATTGCCAACGCTATGTATCGTTTGAACCTGCTCTTCAACCGCTGTCTCCTGCAGCTTTCTTGACATTCGCAGCAAATCGGCAATCGTTAATATGCCTACCGGCTTGTCCTCTTTCGTTACAATTACACAATCATACAGCATGCTGTCTTGACGGGTTAAAGCACGATCTATCAACTGCTGTGGTGAATGATCGTGAGCAACAAGAAGAGGAGATGCATCCATAAGTCCTGCAATTGGTTTATCATAATAGAGATCAACTCCGAATCGATGACTGAGACGCATGAAGAAGCGGTTTCGCATCATTAACCCCACGGCTATGCCATGTTTGTCGCAGACAATAGCACATTCACAATCTGGATTCCGCTTGAATAAAGCAATCGTTTCTTTACAGGTTTCCGTATTCATGATGTAAGGTGCTTGGCGCAAGAAATCCATTAAACCTACCACGCTTGCACGAGAAGCAGATACGATTTCAGGATGATACTCACTCGTACGACGCTCCAATACAGCACTATTCATGAAATCTCACCTTTCTTTCTGTGTACTTTGATCTAAATATAGGACTATAGCATCAACTCCAATACATGGAATTGTTATCGCTGTGTTAAATTAATCACTTACTTTAGATGCTTCTGCCCGAGCGGAATATAGTTTGTATTCAATAATTACTGACTATAATAAGCTTAGCTTAATTATAAATTCCCAATTTATGTTAGGTAAAACACAGATTCTAAATGATGTTGAAATAGACATCTACCATTGAAAGGTTGTTATGCGATGAATTTTGATGATGATGTCGATGTTGACATTGAGATAAAGAAAGAGAGGAAGAAATTTTTCAAGAAAATCTTCATTATCTTAGCTATTATAGGATCATTCATGATTGGAATAATTGGATACGGAGTATATTGGGCATTCATTGATATGGAAAGGTTGCCGAAGGGGGAATTTCTTACTGAGAAAACGTCTCCTGATGGTAAGTATACCTTGAAAGCCTATCTTGCCAACGGAGGAGCCACAACGGCCTACAGTGTTCGCGGTGAATTAGTATTTAATAACAGAAATCAGAAAACGAAAAATGTGTATTGGAATTATCGAGAAGATCATGCAAATATCACTTGGAGCGATAATCATACAGTCATAATAAATGGACATAGGCTTGATGTTCCGAATGATAAATTCGACTCTAGACGACGTTAACGTAACTCAATTGACTAACTTACTTACGATATAAATAATGAATCTGTAGCAACCCCGATCTTTTACCACTATCCTCATCTGGATGTAAAGTAAGATAAGAACATATATTTCAAGTAACCGCTGAGACTAACTGCATTCATACAGGTACAATCACTCAAATTCGTTGGAAACATCGTTCTAACTACTGCTGTACAGTTAAAATTCCCTTGTTTAGTGAGTTATAAGCCGAATCGACTGAAATAACTGTACGGCTGCAGTTACTTGCTCGATCAAGAGCTCCACTGACCGAGATGACTGTACGGCTGCAATTATGCTTCGTATAGAGGGACTCAAATCGATAAATGGAGTAAATCAAATAATAAAAGGATGCCCCTCAAGTAGACTAATCTACTTAAGGGACATCCCTGTTTTCTTTTTTAAGTTTCTTTTAAGTTTCCTCTTATTGAGCTTTCCGTTTCAATATCTTAACCGAATAGCCTTCCAGCTTAAGCACTGGATCTATTTTTCCACCATCAAGCAAGTCTTCGTACTGATCATTCTCAAGCGTAATCGTTTGCTCACCCTCATTGAAGTTCGATACGAATACATAATCATTCTCGCCATCAGTCCGTAGATTAGCTGTTACCCCTTGTGGAAGCTCGGTATCGATAACCCGCTTAATTCCTTCTTGCTTCACAATGGTTGAGAAGAAGTCCGTGAAGAATGGCTCCTTATTACGAGATGCTACATAATACGCTTTACCTTTACCTAGACGATTAACTGTAAGCGCTGGACGACCGGCATAGAAATCCTGGCCATACACAGCAAGCGCTTCTGCGCCTTCGAGGTGAATAAGATCGCATAGCTCATGTGCTTCATACTCCCCGCTTAGACCAAGAGCATTGCCAGCCGACATAACAACAGAATTGGACTCATCATCATGCAGCGCATCAATTTCTTCAGACCAAATACCCAGCGTCTTGCGCAGCGGTCCAGGGAAACCATCCAAGAAACAAAGATCATTCTCGTTCACGATACCTGTCCAATAAGTTGCTATGAACGTACCGCCATTCTCAACGAACCGCTCGATACGCTCACCGACACCCGGACGCACCATATACAACATCGGAGCAACCAACACTTTATAGCTATCGAATGCGCACTCGGAATCGATTACATCGACCGGTACACCTAGATCCCAGAATGGGCGATAATGACGTTTTAATGTTTCTTCATAATGGATGCCGCCGTTACGCGGTCCTTGTGAATCCTTCACTGCCCAGCGGTTCTCCCAATCATTGATGAGAGCAACTTCCGGCTTAACCGATGTACCGACTACTTCAGACAATTTCTCCAGTGCATTGCCGACATCCGTTACATCTTGGAATACACGAGTATGCTCATGACCAACATGATCAACTACAGCTCCATGCAGCTTCTCACTTGAACCACGGCTCTTGCGCCATTGGAAATACTGTACGGTATCAGAACCGTGAGCGACCGCTTGCATCGATGCCAGCAGATGCATGCCTGGCTTCTTCAGCTTGCTGACCGGTTGCCAGTTCGTCATGCTTGGCGTGCTTTCCATCAACATAAACGGCTTGCCGCCTTTGAGGGAACGGAATACGTCATGATTGAGGGCGAACCATGCAGCTACTTCGCTTTGATCTCTAGAGTCATGCCAAGTTGGGTAAGCATCCCATGAAATAACATCAAGCAGATCAGCGAACTTCCAATAGTTAAGCGGCTCGAAATCAAGCATCATATTCGTCGTAATCGGCAGGTCTGGATTAATAGCACGCAGCGGTTTCATTTCTTCACGACAGAAATCAACCGTTTGATCCGTAACAAACCGTCTCCAATCCAGGTTCATCGCATGAACCGCTTTCTCACCGCGTGCAGTTGGTGTATCCACTTGACTCCAGTCGGTATACGTATGGCTCCAGAACGATGTCCACCAGCTGTCGTTCAGTGCTTCCAAAGTACCATATTTCTCCTTCAACCAGTCACGGAACGCTTCTGCACAGAGATCGCAATGACATTCTCCGCCGAACTCATTCGAGATATGCCATCCAATAACAGCTGGGTGAAAAGCGTAGCGCTCTGCCAGCTTCTGATTCATAATCTGTACTTTCTCCCGATAGACAGGGGATGTAAAACAATGATTATGGCGAGCGCCGTGCAAATTTCGGATACCATTCTCTTCGACCCGCAGTACTTCAGGATACTTCTTCGACATCCAAGCCGGTCTAGCACCGCTCGGCGTAGCTAACATCGCATAGATGCCATTCGCTGCGAATCGTTCTAGAAGCTGATCCATCCATTCGAAATTAAAAACGCCCTCTTCAGGCTCTAATGCTACCCATGCAAAGATGCCAACGGACATCACATTGCTTTTGGATAACTTCATTAATCGAATATCTTCTTCTAACACATGGGGATATTTAAGCCATTGATCGGGATTATAGTCCGCTCCATGGAGCATTTGTGGTATTTTCGCGCTAATCGGCGGAAATTTAGTACTCATTCGTATCTGCCTCCAATAATAGGTTGTAAAATAGGGCATTTCAACTTACTATAACTATATTAAGATTATATATAGTATTTCTCCCTAACTAAATCACATTATTTTCTCATAGTTATCAAAATATGAAACAAGAGGTGAGTTATATGGATACGATAGCCTTTCCAATCATGACGGAAACCGACCTCCACTTGCCTCTGTATGTGAACATCATTGGCCATTGGGACAATCAAGAGCCTATTGATCGCCCTGAAGGGTTCCCCGATTTTCAGTGGCTGCAGGTGACATCTGGTGAAGGTGAATTGTTTATTGGGGATACTCGTTATACCGTCAAAGCTGGACAGGGTTTCTGTCTATTTCCGGATGTTCCACATAGCTATTATGCCATTCGCGAGCCTTGGGACACTTATTTCATCAGCTTGAACGGAAGTCTATCCAAAGAACTATTTCGGCAAGCGGGAATTACAGAATCCGGCGTATATTCAACTGCAGACAGTGAAATCATCAATTCACACCTACGCAATATGTACGCGATTACGCAATCAGACCGTTCTTTTCTCGGACTAGAAATCTCCAAGCTTGTCTATATGTTTATGCTCGATTTGATAAAAGTTATTATGGTCAGCTCGAATTCCGTTGAGCAAAGCTACTCCAAGCTTCATCCTGTCATTCAACATATTGAAGCGAATGCTGATCGTGTTATTACGATTCAAGATCTCTCAGATTGCATTGGCGTCACTCCGCAATACTTATGTTTATTATTCAAGAAGGCGATGCGCATGCGACCGATGGAGTATGTGAACCGTGAGCGGGTCAATCGCAGCAAAGAGATTATGTTTCATAAAAGTGAATTTAAAATGCATGAAATTGCCTCAATGGTTGGCTTCGACAGCGCCAGCTACTTCAGTTCCGTATTTAGGAAGCTCGAAGGGGTTAGCCCTGAGCAATTCAAAAAAACACATGGTATATACTAAGGTTAAGTCATCCTTCAGATAGCGCATTCGTGAGAAATATCCCTTAAGAAAGCCAGGTGAACCCATGACATTAAAACAACAAATATTCGGAACTATCGATCAACAGGCTGAGGTATACAAATCCATCTCACGTGCAATAGGCAACAATCCGGAGCTCGGACATGAAGAGTATGAAGCTTCTGCCAGACTATGTGCGGAATTAGAAGCTCAAGGTTTTGACGTTGAGCGGGGAACACTAGGGCTTGATACTGCCTTTATTGCGACTTACTCATCCGACAAGCCCGGTCCGATCGTCGCATTCTTATGTGAATATGATGCCCTGCCCGAGATTGGCCATGCCTGCGGTCATCATCTCATTTGCTCCATGGGCTTAGCTGCAGCAATCGGATTGAAATCTGTACTCTCTGAACTAGGAGGAACTATTCGTGTCTCTGGTACGCCAGCCGAGGAAACGAAAGGAGCGAAGGTTCCGATGGCAGATGCCGGCTTATTCGACGATTGCGACTTTGCGTTAATGGCTCATCCCTATTACACCTTCGAGAACTCTGGCGAATCGCTTGCCCTTGATGCGCTGCAGTTCGAATTCTCGGGTCGAGCAGCGCATGCAGCAGCAAGCCCATTCGAAGGCGTGAATGCACTAGATGCCGTACTACAGCTCTTTAATAGTGTGAATGCATTACGTCAACAGACGAAAAGCGACGCTCGTATACATGGCATCATTAATAATGGCGGCAAAGCGCCTAATATTATCCCTGACTATACTTCAGCACAGTTCTACATTCGCTCAGCGTCACGCACTTATACGAATGAACTCACAGCAAAGGTACGGCGCTGCGCTGAAGGAGCGGCACTTCAAACGGGCTGCACCCTGCATACGAGCAATTACGAATATTCCTACGATGAGCTTCTTACTAATGAATCATTATCTGAGCGTTTCGCTGCTAATTTGTTAGAAGCAGGGATACGGCCAAATGAGATTGAAATTGGCAAAGATCATGGCTCGCTTGACTTAGGCAATGTCTCAAGACGTTGCCCGGCCATTCACCCTTATGTGAAAGTAGTTGAAGAACGTCATCTTCTACATACAGCAGGGTTCCGTGATGCAGCCATGACCGAGCGTGCGCTTGATAGAATGATTTTCGGAGCTAAGATGCTGGCGGCTACTGCTTATGATGTCTTCGCTGATCCAGCCTTATTATCACGTATTCGTACTGAGTTCGAAGAACAAACTTCACAATAGATGGAGCTAATTCTTCTTCCTATCAAAAAAAGGACCGCCCTAGCAACCTCATCATTCGAGGTTCAGGGTGGTCCTTTTTCAACACCTAACGTCTACTTCAATTCTGGGATCATATACTTCGGCTCTCTGCCATACAGTGCTTCGACTAAATCATGAGCGGCTTGCATCGCCATATTATGTCTCGTCTTGTGGGTAGCTGATCCAATATGCGGCAAAGTGACTACGTTATCGAGTTCAAGCAGTGGATTGTCTGTACTAACGGGTTCCTTCTCATACACGTCGAGCCCTGCTCCATAAATTTGCTTACTGCGCAATGCCTCAATTAACGCTGCTTCATTAACCGTATCGCCGCGCGACACATTAATGAAAATAGCACTCTTTTTCATCATATCGAATTGTTCTTTATCGATCAGATGCTTCGTTTCCGGCGTAAGTGGGGTCATCAGAACGATGAAATCAGACTGCTTCAGCAGCTCATCCAGCGATTGATAGCTTACGCCAAGACGCTCTTCAACTTCTGGCTTTCTACTGCGATTGTTATAAGCAACCTCCATATCAAAGCCGAATCTAGCCCGTTTCGCAATCGCTTCGCCAATCCGTCCCATTCCGATAATGCCAAGCTTTGCATGATGAACATCAACTCCAAATAACTGCTCGCCTAGACCACGCTGCCAGCCACCTGTTCTAACGAGATTATGGAGCTCTGTCACTCTTCGCGCTGCAGCCAGCATTAAAGCAAGTGTCAAATCAGCCACGGTATCATCCAGCACATAAGGAGTATGTGTTCCGAGTATTCCTCGAGCCCTCATAGCCTCCAGATCATTATGGTTATAACCTACAGATATATTGCTAACAACTTTCAGCTTAGGCGCTGAATCGAGCAGCCGCTTGCTAATGACATTGCCAGCGGACAACAGACCCTCAACCTCCAGAAGTTTCTCCGATAGTTGCTGACCTGTAATAGCCTGCTCTCCTGTCCAGCTTTCACAATCACAATGCTCATCTAAGTAAGAGCTAACTTCCTGTGATATCTTGCTCGCGATGTATACTTTTGGTTTCATCTGTCATTACCCTCCCAAGTTATTAACATTATTATACAAGCTCTTATAGACTTTTCGCCAATCGATTGCCAATCCAGTCTGACACCACTACAATGAGATTGAGCCAATCATTATTTAATAAACTTTAAATAGCATAACTTTTAAATAGAGCTTAACGAATCTATTAACATACAAGGGGGATTACCATTGGAACCCATTAACGAAAAAGTTGCCTATGAAAACCCTCTGCTGTCTTTACGAGTATTTCAACCCATTCGTGAGCATGATGGTCTGACGAATTGGCATTATCATCGACAGCTCGAGCTGCTCTATATTATTAAAGGGAAGCTTGATGTCTATGTCGAAGAGGATAGCTTCCATCTTGGCCCTGGCGATGTCATCGTTATTGGAGCATCGCAGCTGCACCGCGACCGCAGCGTCAGCCATTTGGACTATATCGTGCTTCAGTTCGACTTGGAGCCATTCTTCGACCATAGTACGATTCCTTATATGCGTTATTTCTCGGAAACCGAAAAGCCGTTGAGTCATGCCAATTATATCTTTCAAGAGCATCCAGAAGTCAAAAAGCAGGTTGGCGATTGTATTCGTCAATTGTTAAACGAAGCGACACGCAAGGATACGGGTTATGAATTAGCGGTTAGTATGTATATCAAGCAAATCTTACTCTTGCTGCTCCGTAACGACCACCGCAAAGCACTTGTCGAGCAAGATGATTTCGATCGTATTCGACTTAAGCCAGTCCTTGATTACGTGGAGAACCGACTTACCGATCGGATTCACGTTGAAGAGGTTTGTAAGATGGCGAATATGAGCTACTATTATTTCGTTAAATTTTTCAAAAAGACGATTGGCATGTCCTTCACGGAATATGTAAATTATCGTAAAATCAAATGCGCAGAGCGTATATTATTGACCAAAGACCTTAGTATATCTGATGTTGGTGAACGGATCGGCATGCCCAACATGGCGCATTTCTACAAAATGTTCAAAAAGCATAATGATTGTTCACCTAAGCAATTTCAACGAAAAATGCTGGAGTGGAATCGACAATAACGATATCAAGTAGCAAAAAACTCGTCCACCTTATAACTTAGGTTTGACGAGTTTTTTTGGCAATACGAGTTTATAGCCTACACCGCGGATAGATTCGATCTGAACCGACTGCTGGCCTAGCTCAAGCTTCTTGCGCAGCGAACTGACGTGAACATCCACTGTACGTTGACCTCCGATATAATCGAAGCCCCATACAATATTCATCAAATCATCTCGCGTAATGACCATGCCTGGACGCTTCACCAAGTATAACAGCACTTCGAATTCCTTAGGTCGAAGCGGTACCGTATCGCCGTTCAATATAACCTCATATCGATCTGGGTAGATAGACAGATCACCAGCTGTAATGACTTTATCCATCGTATCAATCGGCACGGTATCCTCATTCTGCGTCCGTCTTAGTACAGCAGATACACGAGCTAACAGTTCCGCAACACCAAATGGCTTCGTAATATAGTCATCCGCTCCGTGCTTCAGCCCTTGAACGACCTCTTCTTCGGCATTTCGGGCTGTCAAGATAATGACAGAAGTCCGAACACCATTCTGACGGAGTCGATTCAGTATTTCAAAACCATTCATTCCTGGCAGCATAATATCGAGAATAATAAGATCAAAGCTGCGCTGCAATGCGACCTGCAAACCTTCCGATCCGTGATCGATAACGGTTGTTTCATAGCCCTCTTGCGTCAAGTTGTACGAGAGCAGCCTCGCTAACGTCGGCTCATCTTCAATTACGAGTACCTTATGTGACATGTTAAACCTCCAGCTTGACGAATCATTTCAACTCTATTTTATCATGATTTCTTAAAGATTTGGCAAATGATTTTCACGCCCTATTGCTGAAGGACTGGCAACTCGATAATAAAGGTCGATCCGACACCTACCGTACTGGTAACAGATATGTTTCCTTTATGAAGTTCAACTAAATGCTTCACAATTGATAAACCTAGTCCAGTACCGCCTGAACTTCTTGAACGAGCCTTGTCCACCCGATAGAAACGTTCGAATATGCGCGGCAAATCCTTCTTCGGAATGCCTATTCCAGTATCTGTGATCAATATGCGGATATGATCCTCATCAATACCTTCAACAGTTAATGTCACTTTACCGCCCTCAGGTGTATAGTTTATTCCGTTAGCTAATAAATTCATTAAGATTTGCCGTAAACGATCCTCATCCGCTTCGACATAAAGCCCGCCTTCTACGTTAATGTCGAGATGGATCGATTTGCGATTCGCTTCCGTCTCCATTAAGGTAATCGTCTTAGCTACGAAGGTATCTACCTCAACCGGTGAAAAATAAAGCGGTACGCGTCTTGACTCAATTTTCGACAATTCCAAAATATCACCGATTAAACGATTCAAACGATCGCTCTCATCAAAAATGATTTGTAAAAACGAGCGCGTAGTCTCTTCATCCTTCACCACGCCTCCAAGCAATGTCTCGGCAAATCCTTTCACTGCTGCAATTGGTGTCTTAAGCTCATGCGACACATTCGCCACGAATTCACTTCTCATTCGCTCCAAACGACGGATCGCAGTGACATCCTGCAGAACCAGCAGTACGCCGCCGAATTCAACTCCAGCTTGATGATAGATTGGAACGATATTCAACTCAAGCAGACGTTCTTCTGGGAAGTAGAACGTAATTTCGTCACGAATATGCTCCCGTACCGTAAGACCCTCTTGGATCATTTGGGATAGCTCATATTGTTGCTTCGCCTCAGCAAAATGACGACCAACTAGCTCGTCTGCTGAGAAGCCAAGCAAAATCTCAGCACGCCGACTCATGAGTACGATTTTGCCACTCTCTTCAATCATAACGACCCCGTTAATCATATTGTCGAGAACGCTCTCCAGTTGAGTCTCATCTTCCCGAATTCGTGCCATCTGTATATCTAGACTATCTGCCATTGCATTAATGGCATGTCCAAGCTCACCAATCTCATCTTGCTTAGTGACATTGACCCTGCCGTGATAATCCATATTTTTGATTCGTTTTGCCACCTTCGTTATTTCCTCTAATGGTCGCGTCAAGCTTAAAGCAATTCGATAGCTAATTAAAGCGGCAACCAGAAAGAGCACCAAAAGACCGATAATGAGAACCGTCCATAGCTGATAAATGCTTCGTTCGACTTCCTGCAAGCTTATTGCCATCCGAAGTACGTTAGAGTTCGGGTTGGTCGGTTCAGCCGCAATGGCTACGTACAGTAAGTTTTGCCCTAAAGTGTCACTATAACGGATTTCTCTCCCGACACCTTTCGAAAGTGCTTCCTTTATCTCCAGCCGATCCAGATGATTGTTCATACTTTGTGCAGCATGGTCGGAGTCGCCTAGTACGGTGCCATCTCCAGCGATGAAGGTTACCCTCTCGCCTGTATATTCTTTCAAACTAATAGCCTCTTGCATGAAATAAGGGAAAAGCGTTTCCGGATTGCCTTCTTTCCATTCCGTCTTAGCTAATATGATTTGCATTTCACGAATCATATTTTCTTCTAACGTATTAATATGAGAAGTTTTATAGGCTTTAGCCATAATAAATCCTGCTGCAGTAACAGACAACGCAATCATTATTATCATTATAAAAGTTAACCGAGTGCGGAACCGGTTCATACTTGCTTTCATCCTTCCATCAACATACTATTTCATCCCAGCGAATGATTGCTCCGTTTATCGTACATCCGGAGCGGTCGTTTCGCTAGCTTTGGATTTGTTAAGTTTTTGTAAAACGTAGTGGTGAACAGTAGCTAACGGCTGCTGAACAAGAATCGATAGAACGACTGGTACTGCTGCAAGCGGACTGAAATAGCCAAGTGCGAGCACGATTCCAAGTGAGATATTGCGCATTCCAGTAGCGTAGGACACAGTGATTTGCAGTTCACGATCATGCCTTCTTGCTGTACCTAGGAAGCCTACAGCGTAGCATAATGACACTAACAAAATCACTAGAGGGATCAGCTTGATCATATCCTGCTTAAGCTGTTCGACATAAGGCGCTATTGCCGATGCGTTAAGGGCAACAACAGCTACAAAACAAAGCTTGGACAACGGTGCAGCAACAGGTTTAACCTTATCTTGAATACGGCCTCGGCTTAGTTGATGCAACAGAACACCTATCGCTGTTGGCAGTACGATAATGATGAAGAGATCGAACATAAGCGGTCCGATATCAATATTTACAGCCGTATCGAAAAATAAATGAAGACCAGCAGGAACGACAAGCGGGCTTAACAAGGAATCAAGCACAACCATCGCCAGCACTAATGGCACATTGCCTCCTGACATACTGACCCATAATACGGTTGAAACACCAAGCGGAATGATCGTGAACAAAACTAGCCCAACTACGTATGGAGAAGACGCGCCAAATATCGCTGTACCGAGTCCAAATGCAATAAGCGGAGATATCAAGTGAGCGAGCACGAACGTCCAAACCATAATTCCTGGCTTCCGTATCACAGTTTTTAATTGTGCAAAGCCGCAGCCAATAGCCATCGTTAACGTTACAAAAGCAAACAAATAAGGTACTGCAGCAACCATCGACTGTAACTGATTCGCAAGTAGAAATCCTAGAATTAAGGAACATGGAATGATCAGAAACATCCATCGTTCGAAATAATGATTGAAATTAAGCCCGAATTGACGCGTAAGTCATCCCTCTTCTTCTATGATGTAGTTGAAAAACTTCATAAGCTATATAATAGCATAGAGAATGAAATCTTTGGGAGATGCCCTGCTTAAAGGAGTGATTTATCGATATGGACAGCCATTTTTTCGCTTATATGTATCGACTTAAATATATAGAGCGATGGAGTCTGATGCGCAATACAACGAAAGAAAACGTAGCCGAGCATTCCTTCCACGTTGCTATACTCGCTCATATGCTTTGCGAAATCGGCAATAGCTTATACAGTAAAACCTATAATGCAGACCGAGCAGTAACATTAGCTTTGTTCCATGATGCTACTGAAGTATTCACAGGTGATATCCCAACCCCAGTCAAGCATCATAACCCCAAAATCCTTGCCAGCTTCCGCGAGATTGAAGCTATGGCATCAGAACGCTTGCACAGTATGGTTCCAGCCCCTCTGCAGCCTGCCTACGCTAACCTGCTAGGCAATAATCAAAGCCAATTATCGGAGGACGAACAACAGCTGCTTTCCATGGTGAAAGCAGCTGACCTCCTCGATGCGTATTTGAAATGCTTGTCCGAGCTATCTGCTGGCAATCGAGAATTCCTCGTTGCCAAAGGCCAGACAGAGACTGCTCTTAATGGATTAGACTTGCCAGAGGTGACTTGGTTCCTTGCACATCTGGCACCAAGCCTCGGTATGACGCTTGATGAGCTGTCGTAAGGCAAGCTTCTCCTCTGAGTTACTATAACGTTGGATTTGCCAAACAAGCTCCATTTGGGCTTGTTTGAAGTTTCTATCGATCCCTACACCAAAACAAGCTCCATTTGGAGCTTGTTCATCCCTGTCGCACAGAAACAACCCCTGTCATGCTCCAATCAAGCTCCATTTCGGGCTTATTTGAAGATCCTATCGATCCCCACACCAAAACAAGCCCATATGG
>JBHGUX010000039.1:0-65627 GCA_048976605.1 Pristimantibacillus sp.
CAGCCCCCCCCCCCCCCACGCCGATGACCGGCACAGCCGCGGCTTCGCGCGCGGCTGCAAAACCCGCCGCTGCCGCATCTGCCGGCAGCGGAAGCCCCATCACCGGATCGGGTACTACCTCGATCCGGCCATGCGGTACACCAATCCGCCCCAATAGCTCGGCGGATTCGGCATCCCGCACCGAAACATACTTGCTCCGCTTCATAACATCGCGGATCATCGGATCCATCCAGCGTCGGCTTACGGGGCCGATGCCTTGCGAATAAATAAAGGTCGGCTTGCCTAGCAGCTGGGCAAGCTTGATGATTCCGGTATAATACGGAATCGTCTTCGTGCCCGTGGCATCCTGCAGCAAGCTTCCGCCGCCGCTGATCAGCCCATCGCTGCCGCGGAGAGCCTTCCATACCTCCGCGGGCCGCATTCGGTGAACAGCTTCAACGCCATACATCTGGCTTGTCCAAGCGGGATCTGCCGATAATACGATCGGTACAATCCTCACGCCCTCCGCTGGTCCCTGCTCTGCCAACGCCAACAGGATTGAGCGGAGCACCGCTTCATCCCCGCTATTGCGAAAGCCATAATAGCCAGAAATAACTATTCGGCGAATTTGCGTTTCAGTGCCGGTGACCATTTGCGCCAAGCCCCTTCCAACAGCTGCCATATCCCGATAAGGATAATGCCAAATATCGCACCCAATCCGAGTCCTAATGCTACACGAATCAATGAAATGTAAATCGGTGTGTGAATATGTGCGAATGTATCCACCATCGACAATTGACCGATTGATCCAACAATAATGAGTACCCACGCCGCACGATAACGAAGCGCTAAGAACAGGCCTGCTATGAATAACGGATGTGATAATAGGAACTCTTTATTTCTAGGACGCACGCCGAACGTTGATTCTAGGAATGCACGGAACTGCGGTTCCAACGGCAGCGTTGTACCTGCATTGCCTGTACGTGATAGATAATACATTCCCGCTGCGGCCAATACGACGCCTGCAATAACCATGAGTACTGTAATTTTCGTTGCGAATAGAGCTCGCAAACGACTGATCGGCGATTCTCCCGTGTACATAAGTACATAAAGCGCCGTCAAACCAATTGGCGCAAGATGCAACAGACTCACACCGCGGAATTGCTCCAATACAAGACTATAAGTAATATTGTTCAATAAACCGAATACGATAGGTACAGCGATTAACGAAATCAATGCCGTCACAATAAACCAATTAATAGCTAGTCCAAAGCGACGTCCGATCGAAAGTCCTTCGAATACCCATTTTAATTTCCCATTGTTATCAGAAGAAACGCCTGATTCAGGTCTTAGCGACCAGTCAGCACCGCCAACGAATCGTTGATTGCCTTCCGTCCGGGAATATATCCGATTCGTAACCCAGATAAGAGCCAGTGTTGGCGCACTAATGGCTGCCCCTAAAGCGAGTGCCTGTTCCAGTAAAGAAATCTTATTCAGTACGAACAGTCCAGCGCTTCCGATCAGTCCGAGTGCAAAGACAGATAACAATACACCTGGCAAGAACGAATTAATAAGCAATGCGATCAACGCTACCGCACCAACCGAAACAACTGCTTTCAGCGGCTTGGAATAAGAGGGATGAGCAACCTCGAACGGTTCGGCTATTCCTGATGGGAAGCCGGCATCCGCTAAAGCTTGAACAATTCCATCTTCACCCTTCAACGAGATATACAAGTTGTCGAGTGGATTAATCACGCCTGATTTCTCCAAGCTAGACTGCGGTGCTCCATTAAGAAAGAACATCCGGATGTTGCGATCTTTTGCTGCTAATAGAAAACGGTCTTTCATTTTTTCCGGTGTTAATCCCATCGAATCATCTGGTGATAAGGAATACAGCCGTGTAACATTATAATTTGTAATATATGCTAATTTATTTATGCCAAGTTGTGGTTTTTTTAAATTTTCAATTGTAGCAGCACCAATGTCATATTTTTTCATTAATTCTGCAAAAGCACTCAAGCTTCTTTCTTCCGCTTGATCCGTATAGCCCTTCACTTTATCACCGTCAAAAAGAATACGGCTTGCGCCATACGATTTCAGTTGCGACATAAGCTCGTCCATCGCAGCCTGATCATATGGAAGCACACGATCAGTAAATCGAGGCAAAATATGAAATCCGGCTTCGGACAGAGTTTGCAAAGTAATAGGATCAAAACTTATCGGCTTTAGAAGCGCATCTTGCAACGGAAGTTCGATAACAAGTCCTTCACGGCCTCCGAAAGTCCAATCACTATAAACAGCACCTACACGATCAAATGCAGCCCGAACAATGGGGCCAATTTCTTTTGTCTCCCGCTCACCAGTAAAAAGCACATAAGTGAAGTTCTGGCCCTTCGGCTCCAACTGACTTTGCAGCAGTGCGACATCCTTCGAATTATAATAAGTCAGTCGTCCAGCTTGCGAAAGCTCTCTTAGCGAGCTTTCATATACAGCCATCGTAGTGATGCCTACGTACTTCATATTTTTCAACTGCTCCGCTATAAAAGCTTGCGGCTTCGCCTGAATCTCAGCAATTTCCACCAAATCGCGATAATCAAACACATATTCCACTTGATTGGACGAAGACTCCATTGTCATCCGATTAACACCAAGCGGCAGTGCAGCGATTACGCCAATAAGCGTAATCACCCACAACCATAATTTCGCCTTGCGGTTCAATAGTTGCCATTTTTGAAGCACGACAATCCTCCGTTCAATGTTGTTGCCTCATCATTCTTTACATCTAGCTTTTCATTCCACCCTAATAAATTACACTTTATGCGTGTTGATCCACTCGCTCCATAACAGCTGTACGCAACTGCTCTAGGGAACTTGCGGCTTGCTCAGTCGATTGACCCCGTACTGCAAAATACACCTTGATCTTCGGCTCCGTACCTGAAGGACGCAAACAGAACCATGAACCGTCAGCCAACAAATATTTCAGAACATTCTCCGGCCGCAAATCATCTACGCCAACAAGATAGTCCAGTACCTGCACAACCTTCACTCCATTGACATCTGTTGGCGGCTGATTGCGCCAGTCATTCATAATACCTGCGATTTGTTGAACACCGTCTAATCCTTTCAACGTACGGGATTCCAAACCTTCCAAATAAACGCCATGCTCTTCATAAAGCTCCAACAAAACATCATATAAAGTTTTTCCTTGACTGCTATAGTATGCCGCAGCTTCGCAAATCAATAACGATGCAATGACTGCATCTTTATCACGTGCGTAAGTTCCGGTGAGATAACCGTAGCTTTCCTCGTAACCAAACAGGAAGGTACGCTCGCCTGATTGCTCATATGCGGTCATTTTTTCACCAATATATTTGAAGCCCGTCAACGTGTTCTCTACCGCGGCACCATATGAAAGGGCGATATCAGCACCCATCTCGCTCGTCACAACCGTTTTAATGACGACTCCGTTATCAGGCAGTTGACCGCGTTCCTTCAATTGACTAAGCACATAATTCACCATTAGTGCGCCGGATTGATTACCCGTCAAGACGACATATTCACCATTGTTATTCTTTACCACTGCCCCCATCCGGTCGCAGTCAGGATCTGTACCGATGATGATATCAGCACCTGTTTCTTGAGCCAGCTTGATCGCTAGTGTGAAAGCTTCACGTTCTTCTGGGTTAGGTGATTTGACCGTGCTGAAATAGCCGTCTGGCTGTTCCTGCTCTGAGACGACATGGACATTGTTGAACCCAGCCTTCTTAAGCACTTCGCGCACTGGAATATTGCCTGTTCCGTGAAGTGGTGTGAAGACAACGCTGAATTGATCGCCTAGACCGCTTTTCAGCAAATCCGAATTCAAGCTATGCTCAACAACGGTATCGATATACTGAGCGTCTGCTTCAGCTCCAAGCCACACGAGCAGTCCTTGTGCTTCCGCCTCTTCACGGCTCATCCGCTTCACTTGCTCGAATCCAGTAACGAGTTTAATCGCTGCTATTACTTGCTCCGCATCTTCGGGAATTAGCTGACCGCCATCTGAACCATACGCCTTATACCCGTTATATTCCGGGGGATTATGACTTGCTGTAATAACAATGCCCGTAGAAGCATTCAGTGCTCGCACGGCATACGATAGCTGCGGTGTTGACCGCAGAGAAGGGAATACATAAGTTTTAACCCCATTAGCTGCGAGTACTAGCGCCGCGTCTAATGTGAATTCTGGTGAAAGATTACGTGAATCATGTGCGATAACCGCAGATGCAACTGCGCCAGTCCCTGTCGATTGTCCCAGCAGCCAGTTCGCCAGCCCTTGTGTTGCTTTCCCAACGGTATAAGCGTTAAGACGGTTCGTACCTGCACCCATCACTCCGCGTAATCCACCGGTTCCGAATTCTAAATCACGGTAAAACCGATCTGTTATTTCTTTCTCATCTTGTATGCCGCGAAGCTCTTCTTTTGTTGCTTCATCTATTAGTGGATCATTCAACCATGCCTGATAACGTGCAATCGCGATTTCATTTTGACTCATCATATCGCTCCTTCGTTATAATAAATTTTTTATTAGGATTTAGCTGGGTCAGACAAAGCAAACATAAGCTCGCCTTCTGCCACGATTTGATCGCCAACTTTAGCTGTCGCTTGCCCTTTGCCTATCGGCCCTTTAAGACGGGTAATCGTTACTTCCAGTGTAAGTGTATCGCCTGGTGTTACTTGACCACGGAAACGGAACCCGTCAATCCCCGCAAAAAAGCCAAGCTTCCCGCGATTCGCTTCCAACATCAGCATAGCTACGGTACCGACTTGCGCAAGCGCTTCTACAATCAGTACACCTGGCATAACCGCGTAACCTGGAAAATGACCTACGAAATGAGGTTCGTTCATCGTTACATTTTTGATACCTACGGCACGAACACCTGGCTCTACCTCCACAATACGGTCAATAAGCAAAAACGGAGGGCGATGTGGAATAATTTCTTGTATTTGATTGATATCTAACATTTGTTCAAATCCTTTCTTTCATTTAATGTATAAAAAAAGCAATTCTAACTGAAACTAAGTGTATCCTTCATGAAACTGCAGTTTGTGAAGGTTAAGATAAGGGGCATGGCTACCGGACCGAAGTGTCTGAAGCCATGCCCCTTGGTTCATACATGGGTTTTACAATTTGGGTCCAATTGTAGGTATCTGCTCATCGGGCGGTTGCTTATTGAGTGATAGTATCCGAAAGAAATATACGATCCACGTCAGATAGGAGAATAGAATAACTCCCCATAAGAAGGGCTCTGCAATTGGTGCTTTGAAAAAAATGAACATAATGCCTAAGTAAAACATAATGGTCGTCAGTTTCCCCATCCAATTGGCTGGCACCGTCTTCTTCCCTCGCAAATGGAATAATAAACCTCCCGCTATCATTCCCAAATCACGCAAAAATATGGCTCCTGCCGCAGTCCATGAAACTAGACCAGTCATAAGCAGTGATAACACAACAGTAAAGAACATGAGCTTATCCGCCAATGGATCAAGCATCATGCCAATCTCTGTCACTTGCCCGCTTCGTCGTGCTATATAGCCATCTAAGATGTCCGTCATCCCTGCGGCAATGATAACTAGAAAGGCAGGAATCATATGACCTTTGGCAAATATGTAGAGATAAACAGGAATCATTACAAATCTTAAAGACGTCAACATATTTGGCAGATTCAAACGAGCACGCCCCTGTTTCTTGATCCGGGTCTACTTGCAAGGTTCCCAACTATTATACAACTACCCTTTGAAAAATAAAACAGTACTCCGAACCATCACCATAAAAGAGGCACTCTCTCTCCCTTCTATTTACTTCTGTTCAAAAAAAATAGGCAAAATGTGACATTTTTCTTCATTTTCAGTATCGATTAGCCGTTATTAATATAAGAAAGAACATTCTACGGGAGAAAGGACAGGATATAGTGAATTTAAGTTTACGTTGGAGTATGTCGTTGAAAGAAACGCGGAGATGGCTGGCAGCTGTACTTGCGTTTGTGCTCGTCATGACATCACTGTCAGGGATTGCACATGCAGCGGAGGATACAGTAACCGGTATTGATTTCAAATATGACAGCACAGACTATGTGGATGGAAAAATAGCTGTTTTCGTAGATGACGACAAAGTAGATCTTACCTTATATGCTTCTATTTCAGGTTCATCATCACAGAAGGATGTTACATTAGAAGCAACTTGGAAATCTTCCAACACTTCGAATGTGAAAGTGGATAAAGGCGTACTTACTGGAGTTGGCAAAGGAACGGCTACGATCACGGCTACTTATAAAGGATACACCACAACGATCACGGCTAATTCCGCTTATATTTATGAAGACATAACTATGATGCAAGGCAGTGCAACAGCACCAGAAACCTTAGACATTGAGCTAGGACAATCTTTAAAATTCACACTCGACGGCAAGAAGAGCAGCACGGAAAGCATTGATGTAACTGATGAAGCGGTATGGACTACTTCCAGTGCCTCAGTGGCAACAGTCGATGACGGTGAAATCACTTTAGTTGGGACAGGTACAGCTACGATTACCGCCAAGCTAAAAGGGAAAACCGATTCCATCAAACTTACTGTTACTTCACCTTACAAATCAATTACAATCTCGCCTAAAGAGCTCTTAGAACTCTCTATTGGCTATGATGATGCTAAATTAACAGCTTCCGTAGAAGCTAAGACAGGTGTCACTTCTACTGTAACTGATATTGTAAAATGGACTAGCGGCAATACACAAGTCGCTACTGTAGATAAAGGTGTAGTATCTCCAGTTGGTACTGGTAAAACAACCATTACCGCTTCCTATATGGGAGTAACGACATCCATTGATGTCGTTGTTCGTACGGCTTATCAATCGATTAAGCTGTCTCCGGACAAAGAAATTCATCTACAGCTTCATGATGCTGACACAACGATTGAAGCATCCGTATTGGATAATACATCTGCGACACCTATTTCAATTACATCCCATGCAGATGCGGTATGGAAATCATCGAATGTCATTGTTGCTACAGTAGAAAATGGTATTGTATCACCAAAAGCTGTTGGCTCGACTAAGATCTCCGTATCCTACAAAGGACTTAGCCGCAGTGTAGACGTAACTGTGTATCCACGTATCTTCAAGCTTACTGCAGAAACAGAAAAGCTGGATGGTTTTATTGAAAGCACGGATACACTTCCTAAAATCACTGCTACTACTTTTGACGGTGAACAAGTAGATGTCACTAAGCTTGTTGAATGGACATCTGAAGACCCAGAGATCGTTAAGATTGAGAATGGCAAATATGTAGCCAAAGCTATTGGAGAAACAACTCTTACAGCTAGAGCACAGGATTTTACTGTTGAAGTACCATTCATCGTTCATGTGAAGCCGCTTAAGCTGATCGCTGATACGAAAGAAATGAGCATTATTTTGGGACAAGAGGTTCCACTCCCGACCGTTACTGTAATTAATACAGATGGCGAAGAAGTTGATGTTACCACTGATGTGGCATGGAAATCTTCATCAGACAATATGCTTTTGAAAGCATCAACAATGAAAGGCTTGGAAGCATCGACGGTGACGCTTACGGCTACTTACTTGAAAAAGACGGTAACGGTTCGCGTTAAAATCGAAGAGGAGATCGTTAAGTTTGTCGTTGAACCAACTTCTCTTGACTTGTATCCTGGTAAATCTAAGTCAGTTAAAGTAACAGGCTATTACAAGAGCGGAAGTAAAATATCACTTGGTTCGAAAATGAACTGGGTCGTATCCTCTTCTGAACTTGCATCGGTAAGAGGTGCATCGGTTAAGGCGCTTGCCGTTGGTACAGGTAAAATAACTGGTTCTTATCAAGGTAAGACCGTTACAATTCCAATTGTCGTATCACCTAAACTCAAATCATTAGTGCTGTCTGAGAAATCGGCTAAGCTAGGTGTGGGTGCTGCATTCACAGTTAAGCTGCAGGCTGTATACACAACTGGCAGCCCTATTGATGCAACATCAAGCGCTGTCTGGACTTCTTCGAAGTCTAGCGTAGCTACTGTAAAAGACGGCAAAATTACAGCCGTGAGCAAAGGCAGTGCATCCATTAAGGCTACTTTTGCTGGCAAAACCGTTACTTTCCGTGTAACCGTAAAATAATCAATATGTTGAAATAGCGGTACAGGGATCATCCCTGTACCGCTATTTTTCTTTTCAATCTATATCTGCCTGCTTCCACCTTCTCAAAGGACAGTTTCTTTTTGTTAACACAACAAACGGAGTAAGCGAATGATTCTGGAGAAGCGTCAGCGTTCGCCTTTGTATCCGGATTCCAACAACATCCTTCATTCAAGGAATCCGGATACAACAGCGATCGTAAGAACATTTGCTTACGCAGTACTTGGATATGAGTAGAGTTAATCAACAAAGAGGCAAACGCATTAGGTGCTCACCTAATGCGTTTGCCTCTTTGTTGTCTTGCCTATTACGAATCTGCGAATATGAGGTCATAGAGATGCTGCCAAGTGGACCAGAGGAATACTTCATCCGAAGGCTGCTTGCCAACAACGACATAACCGACATACAAACCAACAATAAGCATAATGACCATAATAATCGGAACTATGCTCTTGCGTAGTATCCAGAGAGTTACTCTCGCACCTTTAGAGCGTTTCTTCTTCTTCCCATTACCGGAAGGGGCAGCGCTTGATGGCTTATCACCATGTGCTTGTTGTTCCTCTAGACTTGCAGACACTTTCTTCCGTGAAAGGGGTACCCGTTCATCGGCCATACTCATAAACCATCATCCTATCTATCTGCGCAGGCTATTCGCTAATTGCATCATCGTATCACTGGATGATAATGCTCTAGCAGATAGCTGGTAAGCACGCTGCACATTGATCAGCTCGGTCATCTCATCGGCCAGATTAACGTTAGACTGCTCAAGGGCGCCCTGATGAACTGCAACACCATTGTCCGCGTTGGGCACAACTTGTTGAAGAACATCGTTAACATTAATACCGTCGGCTACCGTAAACAGGTTGTCAGCAACCTGAGTTAACGAGGTAGGACGCGTTGCTTGCAACAGCTTGATCGTTCCCAATTCAACTGTCGTTCCGTCACTTGATACGCCTTGCATAGAACCATCAGGGTTCACACGAAGCTTATCTCCTTCAGGAATAACAATAGAACGTTCTACGCCATCCACATTAGCAACGACCGGATATCCTTCTGCCGTTGCCAAAATCGTATCACCGTTTCCATTCATCGTCAACTGGAACGCCCCGCTGCGTGTATAACCGCGGTTTCCGTTCTCATCTACAATAACTTCAAACAGTGCATTTCCCTGAATAGCCAGATCGGTTTCATTGCCTGTATCCTTGATAGGTCCCTGCTCCATATTAGGCTGAATGAGTGCCAACTTCGAGCCCCATCCTTGATTAATATTAAGCGGAGTCAAACGTCCCGGCTGATTGAATGCCTCCGGCTGACGAGTTGTATTATTTAATAGATCCTGAAAAGTCGCTTCTTTACGTTTGTAACCGACCGTATTCATATTCGCGATATTATCTGCCATCAGGTCTAGCTTCTGTTGAAGCCCATTCATCGACACCATCGCATTAATCATCGAACTGTTCATCGTATGCCTCCCATAATCATGAGCCTGTTACCTGTTAAATACGTCCAACCTGGTTAACTGCTTTATCTAAGCTTTCATCATAAGCTTGAATAACCTTTTGATTCGCTTCATATGCACGAAGTGCAGACATCAGATCTACTGATGCTTGTGCAGCATCTACATTAGAACGTTCAATGTAGCCCTGACGAACCTCGATCCGCTCATTAGCAGCAATTGGCTGAACCACCCCTTGATCTCCAGCTAAGCGGAAGTTGCCGTCGCCTGCGCGCACGAGCTGATTAGGGTCCTCTACTCGTGAAATGAGTAACTGGACGCCTGAATCGGCTCCGGTCTGCGCATTCACAAACCGACGATCCTCAGTTAGTACAAGTTGATCCAGACTAACTCCTACTGGGAACTGAATAGGCTGTCCGTTCGCACCGAGAACATTAGAGCCATCGCTAGTTACCAAAAAGCCGGTATCAGTCAAAGAGAAAGAGCCGCCTCTTGTGTAGCGGATTTCTTCATTCGGCTTTTGCACTGTAAAATAAGCTTGTGGTTGGAAGGTAACTTCTCCGTCAGGCGATACGTATTTACCAGATTCATCAAACGCCATGCCTGGGACATCAATATTCGAGAGTAATGCGAAGTCCGAAGTCTTGTTCGTCTGGATAAGATCACCCTGCAAATGAATAGACAAGCTTTCCTCTGCAAACACTCCCGTACTCATTCGTCCAATCGATTTGGAAGACTGGCTGTCCACACCTGTTAATGACAACAACATGTCAGGAAACGAACGAGTCACTGCATTGGTTTGCTTATAACCCGGCGTATTGATATTAGATATATTATTCGTTACTGCGTCATGTCTGCGCTGTTGAGCAGTCATTCCTGCAGCCGCGGTGTATAGACCTCTTAGCATAAGTGCGCCTCCCTGGCCAATTCTATTCGTAGTCGCATAAAAGTTCTTTTATCTATATATCGGCTAAATCTGCGACCATCGTTATAGCTTGTCTGTGCGACCTTGGACTCAATTTACGCCTCGGCGCGCTCCCCACAGGCGCCCTAGCTACGCAAATTATCTCCGGCCTTTTTTGCCGAGCTTGTCCAAGTGATCGAGCAGAATACCAGTTCCTTTTACCACGCAATGCATAGGGTCCTCTGCAACAAGGACAGGTACTCTCAATTCTTTCGCCAGCAACGCATCAAGACCATCAAGCAAGGCTCCGCCGCCTGTGAGAATAACGCCGCGATCTATAATATCAGCAGATAATTCTGGCGGTGTCTGTTCAAGGACAGCTTTCGCAGCAGCCACAATTGACATGACCGGATCCCATAGCGCTTCGCGTACCTCTTGAGAGCGAATCGTTACAGTCAGCGGCAAACCAGATACCATATCACGTCCACGGATATCTATTTCGTCATTGCGTCCTTCCTGATAAACAGTACCAATCTTGATCTTAATGTCCTCGCTTGTCCGTTCACCAATAAGCAGTCGATACTTATCTTTAATGTACTTCGTAATCGCCGCATCGAATTTATTGCCCGCGACTTTAATCGACGAGGAGGTAACGACGTCGCCCATTGAAAGAACGGCCACATCTGTCGTACCCCCGCCGATATCGACAACCATGTTGCCGCTAGGCTGGAAAATGTCCATTCCAGCCCCAATAGCGGCAGCTTTTGGTTCTTCTTCAAGAAATACTTCCTTGGCACCGCTGCGTTCCGCTGCTTCGCGGATCGCCTTCTGTTCTACGGATGTGATATTCGTAGGAGCACAAATCAAAATACGCGGACGACTTAACCATTTGCGACCTTCAACACGGTCAATGAATGCCTTCAGCATAATTTCTGTAATTTCAAAATCGGCGATTACTCCGTCACGCAATGGACGAATGGCAATAATGTTGCCCGGTGTACGTCCTACCATCCGATGCGCTTCTTCACCAACAGCCAACACTTTCTTAGTGTCACTTTCAATTGCGACTACAGAAGGCTCATCTAGTACGACGCCCTTCCCTTTTACATGAATGGAAACGTTAGCCGTCCCCAGATCTACTCCAATGTCCTTGCTCAGCATAAGTCTATAGTCCTCCACCGAATAATGTGTGCTTCTCGTTCAAATAGTTCCCACGACGTAGAAACCGCTAGCATACATTATTCGCTAAAAAGCACTAAATTCCTCTATTATTTTTGGGAAAATATCGAAAAAGATCATGTTTTTCCGGCTGTGAGAACCTCACGTCTTTTTGTACTCGTTTTCTTATATTTAATTTTTGTCGCTTCCCCCCCTCTCAAGTGCCGAATTGATTTGTGATACTCGAGAATGTGCTTCACCTGGTCCGCCAGGTCGGGGTTAATTTCCGGCAATCGTTCGGTCAGATCCTTGTGCACTGTGCTTTTGGAAACGCCGAACTCTTTGGCGATCGTTCGCACCGTATGCTTCGTTTCAACGATGCAACGGCCTATTTTAATGGTTCGCTCTTTGATGTAATCGTGCACGTTCCCGCCTCCCTACTCGAGATAGTTTGGTACATTATATGAGTGGAGTGGGTATATATTCTTTGTGGTCAAGCATGACAAGCCTGTTTGGACGAAAATATTACGAAAAACATGAAACAGGCAGGGGTTTATCCCCTGCCTTAATGACTAAAGACCTATTTTTTATCCGAAAAAATTTTATTCCGCTGCGATCGCTGTAGTTGGGTTAATGGCATGTCCGTTATCTTGTATGCCAAAGTGAAGATGAACACCTAGATCACGTTCCAGATCGTTCCGGCCCGCTTTCGCAATAACGGTTCCTTGCTTCACTTCATCACCTTCAGCAACTTGTACTTCACTTAAGCTCTGGTACACTGTCACAAGACCGTCGCCATGATTGATTTCAACCATGCTGCCGTTAGTTGGATGCTTCTCCACCAGACTTACTTTGCCGGAAAGTGCAGCCAATACATCAAATGGTTGATTCGTTGGATCAACGAAATCGATTCCTGTATGGGCTGAGAACGTACTTCCTGTTTGGACTACAGCTGCAGCTTTTTCTTCACTGCTGGCATCTTTGTCATAGAACGGAAGCTCCACTTTCAATGCCTCATGGTTCACAACAGGCCATTCCAGCTTCTCGCCTTTTCTGCTTGCTTCCAATGCTTTGTCATCTGGTTGTTGAACAGCTTCGCCGCCTTTAGTAGAGGCATCAGTTTGTTCGGTATTCTCTGTTGCTACAGTCTCTTTGCTGTCATCCGACCCCTGATAGATCCACATTAAGGTTACGATAATTGCTGCCGCGGCCATAAACACTGCTGGGGAAACCCATTTCCGCGATAGCAGCCTCTTCAACCCGTTGCTAGATTTAGCGGCAGATACTTCTCCTAGTACATTTTTAGGAGACTCTTCTGTTTTTTGCTTTGACTTGTTTTGATTTTCTTCATTCATTAATATCACCTCACTAGCCATTGTTGCCAGTATATCTAGCTTTATACGTGAGATGATTACTATTTTTAAAGTCGATTTGAAAGCTTCGAAGCTTGCTCCACTTTTGTA
Source organism: Pristimantibacillus sp. (assembly GCA_048976605.1). Classification (GTDB taxonomy): domain Bacteria; phylum Bacillota; class Bacilli; order Paenibacillales; family Paenibacillaceae; genus Pristimantibacillus. The sequence goes on from JBHGUX010000039.1 coordinate 13,135, forward strand.
CCCGAATAGTAGTGAACGATAATCTCCTCCGCGCCATGCCCAGCCTTGGCCATCCCATTCGCTCCCCATTGACTCATACCGACGCCATGCCCATATCCGAAAGTGGTAATTGTTATAGAATCTCCCTCGATACTCCAAGTAAATTGGGAGGATGCGAGCTCTAGCTTCTCTCTCACCTCTCGCCCAGATAGGGTGGCTCCGCCAATTGTTATCATACCAATTCGATTGCCCGTAGTTTTATCCAATATACGTATAGACGGCTTCTTGCTGCCTTCTATCGATATCCCCAGTTTGCTATAAAATTGCTTAAGCGTCAGCTCTACTGTTTCTTTATATCGCGGTGAGATAGCTTCGTCCCATGGACTGTCTACACTTCGCAAATAAGGGATTTCCTGTTGCCAGTATTCTTCCGAATTTTCTGTATAACCATTGCTTGTCGAGAAAAAAACGGCTTGGATCGGTTCACCATCATATGTAATAATTTGTCCTCTCGTCTGTTCAATGGCTTCACTTAACTTTGTCTTGTTCGCTTTCCGCTTATCTTTAGGCCATTTTTTCTCCAATTGGTTTAATGATAGATAGACCTGATGGTCAATCGTGTCGGTTACATCCGCTTTCGATCCTATGCCCGCTTCAGGCATGCCGCTGTCATCCTTAAGCGCCATTCGTCTCACGATATAGGTTCGTGCAGCAATCGCTTGCGCCTTCAATGCCTCTAATTCAAACTCTATCGGCATTTCCCCTGCCACTACACCTTGTACATAGGTCTCTAACGGAATTCGTTCGACCCTATTCTCTTTGGTCATATAGACACGCACATACAAATTGTTTAGTGCATTTCTTCCGTCAGACATAGCCGTATTATGTTGAGAAGGCGTCTGCCGCATTGCTTCGGCAGACGCCTCACCTGTAGTGGCAACTGCGCCATTTTCATTCGTATATGGAAGGCTAGCGACTTGGTCGCGAGCTATATTGGCTTCCTTTACTGCCATCTGAACAATAACTAGAATAGCGCCGACAATGATGCCTATTACGAACATAAACCACCACGCGGTCATCCGCTTATTATCGTGTCTTCCTCCAGCTAGATTCTGTCCGCCTATTATCCGTTTCATAATTCTCCTCTCCATCTATAAGCGAATCAAGAGAAAGCGGAGACCGCCTGCCGCTTGTTTCACGGCAATCTCTTAATTGCACCTTGATGGTTTATCCTATGAGGGTAATTAATAGGATAGAACTTAAGACTAGCTACTAACCGTAACGCAAAGCGTCTACAGGCCGCAGACTTGCTGCTTTATTGGCTGGTAAATAACCAAAGACTACCCCTACAAAAGCAGAGAAAGCAAAGGACAATAACACCGTATTAGCAGGAACCTCTGTCTCTGTATGCATGACCATCCCAATCATATAGGAGGCTATATATCCCAGTACGATCCCTAGTAATCCTCCTAGGCCACTGATACATACCGCCTCGACTAGAAATTGAAATAATATATCTCGTTTCTTCGCACCTAATGATTTACGAATACCGATCTCTCGAGTCCGTTCCGTAACCGATACTAGCATGATATTCATAATACCAATACCGCCAACAATTAGAGAAATGGCTGCAACATAAATAAGCTGCCTATTCATCGTCTCGTTAACAGAGTTAAGAGTTTCCATGGCATCCTGCTGATTCATGACACGATAGGCATTCTCATTCTGGCGAAACTTCTCATAGAGTAAAGCTTCCACACTTGTAACCGTGGCATCCATATATTTAGTATCCGCTACGGTCAAATTGATAGTAGATACCCCTGACGTTTGAAATACTTTCTGAGCTGTCGTAATCGGAATCAATATCTTTTCGTCATTCGACCCTGTAAGAGAATCCCCTTTTGATTCCAGCAGTCCGACAATCGTAAAATTGTAACCGTTAATCATTATTTTTTTACCGACCGCTTCGGCTGGCTCCTCTCCCTCATCTTCAAACAAATCCTTCGCAGTCTGCGTACCAACGAGGGCAACTCTTGTTTTATTCGTGATGTCGGGCGCTGCAATATATCTTCCATCCTGAATTGGAAACTCTTTGACATTCTCATACTCTGTCGTTATTCCTTCAACACTTACAGATACTTGTGTCCTTTGATATTTGGCATAAGCATTCGTACTTGTAACAGGAGCTACTCCGCTCACATTATCAAGCTCGCCCAGTTCAAGAGCTTCATCTACCGACAAAGAGGTTACTGTTCCTCGCCCCGTAATCGTAACAGAAAGTGAATTCGGACTGCCCAATGAGGATACTTGCTCAGCCACCTCATTAGAGGAGGCTTTGCCCATCGCAACTAATGCAATAACCGTCGCAACGCCAATTAATATACCGAGCATAGACAGAATCGTTCTAAGCTTGTTCGATAAGACACTCTTGACTGCCATCTTGAGCCCTTGCGTAAGTTTCATGGCTGACCCTCCCTTTCTGCTCCGTCAACACCCCATCCCGAATAATAACTGTACGGCTGGCCCGCTGAGCTACTTCCATATCATGAGTAATCAAGACGATCGTCTGCCCCGCTCTATTCAGCTCTTCCATCATGCCGAGCACTTCCATCCCCGTCTTCGAGTCCAACGCACCAGTAGGCTCATCGGCCAACAAGAGAGGTGGATTAGTAGCCAAAGCTCTAGCAATTGCGACCCGTTGCTGCTGCCCTCCAGACAATTCATTCTGCCGATGGTTCACCCGATGCCCTAGACCTACTTGCTCCAATGCATGGAGCGCACGAAGTCTTCTCTCCTTCGTCGGCATTCCCCTATAGATTAACGGAAGTTCGCAGTTCTCTAGCGCGGTCAGCTTAGGAAGAAGATGATAGCCTTGAAAAATAAATCCGATCTTTTTATTGCGAATCTCTGTCAATTTATTATCGCTCTGCCCTAATACTTCTACCCCATCCAGCTTGTAGCTTCCTGAATTGGGTAAATCAAGGCAGCCAATAATATTCATCAGCGTTGATTTCCCTGATCCTGACGGGCCAACTACCGCGAGGAAATCACCGTGGTTGACTGTAAGCGATACTTCATGGAGAATAGTTGTTTTCTCACGAGCCATCATGTAATATTTCTCGACATTAGTCATTTCTATTAGCGGGCTGTCACTCATCTCATTCCGCCTCCGCCCATACTGCCGCCGGAGAAGCCGCCTCCACCCATGCCGCCGCCTGGGAAGCCGCCGCCCATGCCGCCACCGCCTGGAAATTGACTTTGTTGAGTGGTGCTTTCAGTACCCATTCCAGTCTTGCCTTGCGCAATTGGAATCAACACACTATCACCTTCTGCTAAACCAGATACGATCTCGACATTTGTCTCATCACTAATGCCAACAGTCACTTCTTGAAGCCTTCCGCCAAGTGCATTTTCCATACCGCCTGTGCGACCAGCAAATGCTGCTCGATCACCTTGTGTTCCTCCGCTTTGTTGCGTTGGCGCTTGTCGATCACCCTGTGCTTGTGCTGTTCGATCGCCTTGTATTGGTGCGGTTCCACTATCCTGCACTGGTGCTTGTCGATCACCTTGCGCTGGTACTGTTCCGCTACCCTGCGCTGGTGCGGTTCCTCCACCTTGTCCCGGAACTCTATTGCCACCTTGACCAGTCACAGAACCAGAAGTATCGCCATCCGTGCTTGGTACACGCACAAACGACTTCCCTCCCATTTCGATCACGGCATCAACAGGAACAAGAACGACATCCGTTCTTGATTCAATAACAATATCTGCTTGTCCAGACATGCCGACTAAGACACCCTCGATATCGTTTAGCAGCATACTCACCTCGTAGGAAGCAGAACCGTTAGCGGTTGTTCCTTCTCTCCCAATCTCTGAGACGGTTGCGTCTATCGTCCTATCCGTTATGGAACTGAGTGTAATTTGTGCATTTTGCTTTAGCTTGAGGCTGGGGATATCCAGCTCATCTATATTAGTAACGAATTCAAGCAGCGTATAATCCACGATTTCGGCAATCGTCGTTTTCGCATCTACTTCATCGCCAACGCTCACTGTACTCTCTATTATTTCACCATCAATCGTCGCTACGACTTGCTTTACTTCCTTAGCTTGTTCCTTATATATTTTCTCAAGCTCATCCTCGTAATCTGCGATGCTGCTTTGCAGCTCTTCTATTTCGTCTTTAATCGAATTCGTCTTCGTCTCTTCATCCGTTCCACCAATCGCAGATTTATAATCCTCTTGTTTGGATTCAATTTCCGTTTGAACTTTAGCAATGCTTTTGTTAATCGTATTGATTTTATCTTCATAATCATCTGTATCTTCGAAGGTAGCGAGCACTTGCCCCTTCTTCACTTTATCGCCTTCTTTGAAATGAAGTGTTGCTATTGTACCGCCTTTGCCGGCTGTTACCGTTTCTCTGGAATTAGCCACAACAGATCCTGTGCCGCTAATCGTTACTTTAAGATCACCTTTCGTTGCAGTCGCCGTCCTAGAAGTCGGGCTTCCGCTTTCAACTTCACTGTCACGCATAAAAAAATAATAATACGCGCCCGCTCCAACTGCGGCGATAATGATAATAATCCCAATCCATAATGTCCATTTCTTCATTGGCAGTACTCCACCCTCCATCGGTCATAATTAGGATGAATATACCATTGTAAAATGAACACAGCATGAACGAGCTCTCCCCTGCTAATTCATCCAAATAAGTCATTTAAAGCGAGTAGAATATCGCTTTAAACAAGATAAGGCCCTTTTTGGGTCTTATCTGCCTCTCGCCACAACCTCGCTTTCCACTTAAGGCCCATTATGGACCTTAAGTTTTCTCATTACGCCGCATTCTACTCCATCCCACCTCGAATGAACCCATTTATCTCGAGATAAGGCCCTTTTTGGGTCTTATCTGACTCTCGCCAGAACCTCACTCTCCACTTAAGGTCCATTATGGACCTTAAGTTAAGCATTCCACTTCATTCCGTCGCATTCTGGCCGCATCCCACTCTATCCCGCCGCATTCTGCTCATCCTTCCCTCCAACCAACCATAAACAACCAAGCAGAAACAGCTTCGCCGTCCTTTGAGACGAAGCATCGTTTCGCGGTGAAATAGAAGCGTATTTATAAAGCAAAACATATGAATTCTTATATTTTAAATAAGGGCAAGCTTCGCTTACCCCAAACCCAAAACATATAAATTCTTATATGTCTAAAAAAAACGAATCAATAGAATGAACCAGCATAGGTAGTAAATACAAAAAAAAGAGCATCTGGACAGCTAACCGAGAACGGCCGCTTACCCAAATGCTCTTTCCAAATCAAACTTATTTCATTATGCCCAAGTCGGTTGTGCCTTCAGAACAGGAACTTCCTTTTCCCGCTTATAGCTATTGCTAATTGACCCCTTGTCAGCTACATGACCAGCAGTTACAGCAACCTGAGGCTCATTTTCGCTTGCAACGGCAGTTGCTTCTGCTGTCTCAACACGTCGTACAATAGCACCCAATGAAGCAAGTTTACCCGTAATATCGACGTAACCACGATCGACATGATGGATACCTGAGACCTCCGTCTCACCATCAGCGCGTAATGCTGCACAAATAAGAGCTGCACCTGCACGCAAATCTGTAGCACATACTTTAGCTCCGTTAAGCGGTACATTACCACTTACAAAAGCTGAACGTCCCTCGATCTTAATCTGCGCATTCATCTTCTGGAATTCTTCAACATGCATGAAGCGGTTCTCAAATACCGTTTCTGTCACAACTGAAGTTCCTTCCGACACAAGCAGCAACGCCATCATCTGGGACTGCATATCTGTTGGAAACCCTGGATGAGGCAATGTCTTGACATCAACCGATTTCAGATTCTTACTTGCCCGGACCCGAATTCCGTTATCTGACTCCGTTACTTCTACGCCCATTTCTTGAAGTTTAGAAATAACTGGTGTCAAATGATCGCCAATCGCTCCTTCAATGAATACATCGCCGCCTGTAATCGCTGCAGCAATCATATATGTTCCAGCTTCTACACGATCTGGAATTACATTATGGTTAGCGCCATGCATCCGATCCACGCCTTCGATCCGGATCATACCGGTTCCTGCGCCGCGTACCTTTGCACCCATGGCATTCAAGTAATTAGCTAAATCGACGATTTCTGGTTCTTTCGCCGCATTTTCAAGAATCGTAGTGCCTTCCGCCAAAGCGGCAGCCATCATAATATTTTCGGTCGCCCCGACGCTTGCCACGTCAAGATATATTTTGGCGCCTTTTAGACGTGTTTTCGTGCTCGCCTCAATGAAGCCCTGGCCTAAAGTAATCTCGGCACCCATTGCCTCGAAGCCTTTCAGATGCTGGTCAATCGGTCTTGTACCAATTGCACATCCACCTGGAAGCGAGATTCTGACTTTACCAATACGGGCCAATAACGGTCCCATCACCAAAAATGATGCACGCATCTTACGAATTAGTTCATAAGGCGCTTCACAAGTTGTAATTGACTTGGCAGAGATCCGCATTGTTTCATTGTTATAAGTAAGTTTAGCGCCCAAGGATCCCAATACCTTTTGTATGGTCATAACATCGTCGAGGAGGGGAACGTCATAGATGACGCTGTCTCCTTCCGCCGCTAATAATGAGGCCGCTAATATGGGAAGTACTGCGTTTTTTGCACCGCTGACACGGACCGTTCCCGACAAACGCTGGCCTCCGCGGACGATAATTTTGGTCATCTTTAAGTTCCCTCCGCGAACTGAATTTCTTCCATCAAAATTCATTATTCTGTAGAACAATATTCCACCGAACTATTTTATCTAACCCTCATCTTAACACTCATTTACACGAATCGACAAGCGTTAAATTATTTCCATATTTTGCTCGTCATAAAGTGCTATACAAGCTGCTGATAAAAGGTCGAATGCTGTCGAAATCAAGGGTTAGATAACGTTTCCAAATGAAAAATAGTCCGTAATATACAACTATTCGCAGTCATTTGGGTTTTTCATACCGTCATATATCATCCATTGTTGACTTATTTCGTATTTGTTATTCGACAAAGTACTTCAGCATCGTCGACCAATTCCAATAATCTATTATAAAAGAGGCGAATGAGTGACCAATTACCACGGAAATAACAACTTGAAACATCCGTGACTTAGCACTTCGAGGAAATTTAAAAAAGATTTCCCACTTGATCTCTTGCATGATGAACCAAACTAATATAATGCTCAACAGCGTGACGATAATCGGAAATAAACCTGCCATAGCTGCCGTCGTTTGTATTTCGTTTAACATTTGCTCGCTTGTGTTCATGCTATTACTGCTTCCTCCCTAGGCGCCTTCTTCCATGCAGACTTATCCTTATTATACTTTAAAAAATGAGTTACTTATAAACACGATATAACAAGGTTGTGAACTCTGCTCGGCTTGCCTTTGTACCGGGGTTAAATTGATTATTATCTTCGCCATTCACGTAACCCTTTAACTTCATAGCGTACAGCATCGGAGCCGCCCAGTGAGATTTCTGTACATCTGCGAATGGATTAATTATGGGATAGACCGGCTCAACACCTTCTGCAAGACCAATAATAACAGCCATCTCAACTCTTGTTATAGGCTGATCCGGTTTAAAGGTATGATCGGGAAACCCTTTTACCCAACCCTGCTGAACGGCTTTGATTACTGAGCCATACGCCCAATGCTTCGAGTTCATATCTTCAAAACGGATTATATTGGGCATGTTAAAGCTGCTCGGCTTATAAGCCTTAACTGCCATAGCTACGGACTCCGCACGTGTTATGGATCGATTAGGCTCGAATGTATAGCTTCCAGTTCCGCTAGCAATGCCTAACTTGTTCATTGAGATGATTGCCGGACGCGCCCAATGGTTGCCGATATCACGGAAACCGGATACCAGCTCATCCGCATCAATCCGGAAACGATAATATTGCTTGTCGAACGGTTCGTCTGCTGTAAGTTTAACATAATAGACGTCCGCATTAAAAAGTTTGCCTGTTACGTTCAGCTTTCCATTGCTCCCGCTTGATTGCGTGAACAGCAGCTTTTGCTTTTTATCATAGACCTGCAGCTTCATTACCCTTCCAGCAGGAACATCAATCAGCCTCATATCCACAATGCTCTTTTTGGAGAGCCTTAATTGAAACCAATCCACGTCCTTGGCGCTTCCAATCACACCAACGTATTCCGTTCCTGAACTAACTCGGAGGGATTCATAGTACTTATCATTCGGTTCGTTGGGATCCTCATATTTAGGTATGTAGTCCATTTTAAGCGTATAAGTTCCGATAGTCGGACTAGCTTCAGATGAAATCGCATTGTGAACACGAATATAATATTTACCTGGCGTTACGGTTATCGTTGGTGATTGTTCCGTATCTCCCTCATGCTGGTCATCATAAACCATTAAGGTTTGCCCAGCCTTTTGAATAGCGAGACCTGGATCAATCCGTACCGTATTCGTACTTAATCGCAAGTCAAGCGTGCCGCTTTGTTTAAAAGTTACCGTATACCAGTCTCTGTCTGCCGTCTGATGAAATGTCCCGAATATCGACTGGCTGCGCGATTGCAGCGTATAAGCTTCATAGGATTTATCATTGGACTCATAGGCATCAGGGGCGATTCGGAATGATGACGTAAGCAAATAAGGCAGCTTAATATCATTATCCTTATTCATATGCTGAATCCTAATATATTGTTTTCCCTTATTCACCTTAAACTCAAAGCTGCGGCTTCCAAGCTTGGATTCTACTGATTTCTGCAGCTTGCTGCCTGTATAATGCGACATTAGAATGGGCGGAGTTGAACGCCCTGCTGGCGTCTTCGCTTCGAACTGAATGGTGAGTGTGCCGTCATAAGGCGCTTCAATCGCATACCAGTCCCGGTCCTCATTCTCATCAAGCATGGCTGATATTTGTTTGAACAAAGGAAAACGGCTTGCTTCAGCGCGGCTGTCGTTAGATTCAAAGTCATCCGCCTTCAGCGAACTCGTTACGGCTTTATCTATTTGCAGCACACCGTATCCCGATTCATTATCGAATCCAGACTTCCCAACGTCTTTGGCCGACTGGCGCAGTAAAGCACGTACCTGATAAGGCTTGAGCTCAGGATAACGCGCCCAGATAAGGGCAGCAGCTGCAGCTACCTGAGGAGCAGCCATTGAAGTACCTTCTTCCTTCTTATACCGGCCGCCCATTGCCGTTGTATACACATTCCACGGTGCAGAAATATCAAGCTCAGACCCTGGATTAGAGCGTGAATCTGGCATATTATCTGATCTTACGCCGCCCACAGCCAGCACTGTAGAATAAGCAGCAGGATATTTCACAGCTGCTTTATCTCCTAGAGTGTTGCCATCATTGCCGGCTGCTGCTACAAGAAGCACCCCTTTGTTCTCCGCATACTGCACAATATCCAACATATAAGGCGAATAACGATGAAGTCCCACAGATAGAACGACAATCTTCGCTTGTTTGCGGACAGCATACAAGATCGCCTCGCCAAGCTCCTGCTCCGTTCCATCCCCTCTATAATCTAGTGCTTTAATAGGCATAAGCTTAGCTTTCCATAAGATACCGGACACACCTATTCCATTGTTGCCGGTTGCAGCGATGACACCTGCTACACTAGTACCATGTCCATTATCATCATCGGGAGGCTCATTAGGATGAACGAGATTGGTCCCTGGCACCAGATTGCCTTTCAAATCAGGATGATCGAGATCAATACCTGTATCTACAATAGCAATTGTCAAATCGGTCTGTTCACGTACAGCCCCCCAAGCCGATTGTGCACCAATCTGCTTCAGATAATGCTGTTTCACCAGCTCGGGATCATTAGCTTTCGTAACAGCAGCTTTGCTGCTGTCGTTACTAGCTGCGCTATTCACTAGCTGAGCGCGCCCAGCTGGATCGTCCGCTGTCTCATCAGCGGACGGCTCATTCAAGATGTGCACCGATTGATTCGGCTGCACATATTCAACGCCCGGCGTGCTCCTCAGCCGGAGCAGCCATGCTTCAACGTCCGCGCCTGCATCAGCCGGGCGGACAAGCTCTACCGCCGCCTCCATTTGGCGGCGCAGCACAAGCGTACCGCGCAGCTCATGAGCCTGCGCGGGATCGCTCCATTTGAGGAGCCAGCTTTGCGGCTCCTCTGTTGCAACGGATGCAGCTGCTGCTTGACGCGCAGCCATTGCCGCTGCCGGGACAGAGCTTGCGGAGCTGATTAACCCGCAAGCAAGAGCAGCCACCAACAGCACACCCACTATTTTATTAAAATATAAGCCTTCATAAGTTTTCCACTTATCAATCCGCTTATATTTAAGCGCCAAACGTTTCATAGCCGCCAATGGACGGCGTAGCCGTTTCTGCTTATTTATGTTCAACAATGGACATTTCATTCTTCTCTGCCTTTATCTTCGTATTTGGTAGGACTAGCAGGAATTTATTTCACCGCAAAACCGATGTTTCACCACCAAGACAGCAAAGCCGTTTCTGCTTGATCGGTTCAGATTACCCACATACTTCAGACACATACTACAATAACTCAATAATTGTAAAGTTCGCTTTCTCAACCTATATTTCCTTTTTATTTACAAATATAACGACCAAAGGCCTAGTCATTCCGGCTTCTCTGTGCCATCCACCCCTTATATCCAACTCTACTGGCTACTTTCTTATACCCTTTCTCCCATCAGCTCAGCACTTTCGAAGGTTATCCCCATCCTTTTTCCTACCCTTCACTATACCGACCAATCAGATATATGCTGAACTTTTGTCTTTTATCCATTTTCCCATTAGCTCCAAAAATAATAAAGCGGTAAAGCACAGCTTAGTTCGCCCTGTGCCCTACCGCTTGTTCAACTAATCACTGCCTGCTTTGTTCATTAACCAACGAATAAGTCGCCTTGAATCGTGAACACCGTATCAATCCATCCCATGAGCGGGCCAGGAAATACGCCGAGCACTACCGTGACCGCTGCACAAATCCAGATAACCGCACCTGTTGGGGTAGGCACCTTAATACCCCCTTCTTCCCCATTGGAACGCATGAACATTTGTCGAATAATTCCGAAATAGAAATAATACGAGATGACACTGCTAATGACCATAATCGCCACCAGCCAGTACGCTTTCGCATTCGCTGCACCTAGTAAAATGAACAGTTTACCGAAAAACCCGCCTGTTACTGGAAGCCCCGCTAATGACAGAATGAATACTGACATAGCAGCCGCTGTCCATGGAGCCCGATAATAGAGTCCTGAGAATCCTTTGAGCTCCTCGTTGCCAACGGATTGACTAATGACCGTAAGTACTGCAAATGCTCCTACATTCATTAACAGATAAGCGATTAAATAAAAGATAAATTCCGAAAAATTATTGCTATGCACGACCGTAATGTTGAGTGCAATTGGAACAAGTAAGTATCCTGCGTTAGCAACGCCGGATAAGGCTAGCAGACGTTTCATCTGACGTTGGCGCAACGCCGCTGTTGTACCAATAATCATCGCTATAGCAGCAATAATCAATAAGGCTAGAAACACATCATCGCCAGCATTCGACTGTGAACTGCCCGTGATGTAGAGGGCAGTGCTGTATAAAATTCGGAACAAGGCAGCTAATGCTGCACCCTTGGCAATTACGGCTAGAAATGCGGATATAGGTGTCGGAGCCCCTTGATAAACATCCGGTGCCCATGCATGGAATGGTGCAGCCGCTATTTTAATACAGAAGCCTGCTATTAAGAAGAAGAGGCCCACATACACAAGTGCCGGATAATCCGTCATCGCCCTAGGCAGCGCCTCAGCAAAGTCACCCAAATCTACAGAACCAATTACCCCGTATAGATAGGACATCCCGAACAACAGGAAAGCTGATGCGATTCCGCCAGTTACTACATACTTAAATGCCGCCTCTGCAGATAATGCTGACCTCTTCCGCAAAGCGACCAGCACATAGCTTGTGACACTTAAGAGCTCCAAGCCAATGTACAGAGTCACTAGATTACCGGAGGAAGCCATAATCATCGCACCTATAGCTGCTGGCAGCAGCAAGTAGAAGAACTCCGCTTTATCCGTTATCCCCTCATCCTGCTTAACAGAGCCAAGACTCATTAGAACGATTAGTGCAGTTCCAATTAAGAAGACGATTTTCAGCAAGCTCCCAAAGTCATCTACCAGATAGCTGGCCCCTAGCAAATTAATGACTTCGCCTGCCTTAGAGGCTTCTTCAGCAGAAGCTCCAATAGGGTTCATGTCCAGCATGCGCCATACGACAACCGTCAATGACAGCATGAGACCGCCGAGCGTCAGCCAGCCAATGAATTGTCGGCTGAATCGTTGCGGGACGAATAAATCCAGTACAACGAGTATTAAGAATATAGCAGCAAGTGATAGCTCTGGTGCGAGATAGATCATATCCGACCAAGTAAACGGTACAAATGATACTCCTTCGTCCATGGTCTATCCCCCCGCCCTTGTAGCAAATAATGGATTGAACAACTCTACAATGCTGTATTGCAGTGTATCTGTAAGAATCGAAGGAAAGCAGCCAAGTAATATAATAACAGCTAGTAGAACGATCATTGGTAATGCTTCGATCAACCGTGCGTCCTTAAGAGCGGCATATTTGTCGTCCATCGGTCCATAGGTGACTTTCAATACACTGCGCAGTACATAGACAGCTGTTAAAATAACACCCAAGATAGCGGCCGCTGCTATTCCCGGCATCGTATCAAATAATCCCAGCAAGGATAGAAACTCGCCTACGAATCCAGACATGCCTGGCAACCCTAATGAGGCAAGACCTGCTGCTAATAGTACGCCGCTTATAAAAGGCATTGATCTTGCCAAGCCTCCGAGGAAGGACAATTCGGTTGTTTTCGTCCTTTCGTATAAGCTGCCAACTATTAGGAACAGCAATGCTGAAATTAAGCCATGCGACACAAGCTGAACCATAGCGCCTTGCATCCCAATTTCATTAAATGCAGCAATACCCAGCAATACAATTCCCATGTGACTAATTGAAGAATACGCGAGCACCAGCTTAAGCTCTGTCTGCCGGAAGGCAAGAATCGCTCCATATAATAGATTAATAAGTCCAAGCGAAGCGAGGACAACTGCCCATTCTTTCGCTTGCACTGGGAACAGCAGTATGCCGAATCGCAATAATCCGTAAGCTCCCATTTTTAATAGAATACCAGAATGAATCATAACTACCGAAGGCGTGGCTTCTGTATGAACCTTCAACATCCACGTATGGAAAGGGAAGATAGGCAGTTTGATACCGAAAGCAACCAATAACATAATGAATAAAGTCCATTGCATCGTATCCGTCAATAAGAAAGGATTAATGCCTCCCGTTAGCTCAGGCGCCAAGTTTACCCATGCTGTAGGATCGGCCAAATTACGCGCGATATCGGAATAGCTTCCACTGTAAATGAACTGCACTCCATCTATCATCTGCTCGATCCGGAATCCCGCCGTATTGGTCAGAATGACGAAGGCAATAAGCATAATGGCCGAGCCGAGCCCGTTATAAATGAGAAAATGATTAGCTGCTCGTTCTCGATTGTAGTAGCCCCATATGCCAATTAAGAAATACATCGCTATGAGCGTTATTTCGAAGAAGATAAAGAACAAGAATAAGTCTCGTGCCAGGAACACACCCAGCATTCCCGCTTCAAGCAGAAGAAACCATGCATAGAAAGCCTTCCAACGCTTCTTGATTGAAGTAGAAGCGAATGCCGCCATTGCTGTGACCAGAGCAGTCAACATGACAAGCGGCAATGTTAATCCATCAATGTCCACTGCATACTGTAAGGACAAAGTGTAGTCGGTCACTCCATTCAGTAGCGGGCCTTTATTAAGCGGCATTTCTACCCATGAAGCCTGCTCATCGTAGGCGCTGGTCCCTTGATGTTTCTCGAAATCGGCATACAGCCATAATGATAATAATAGCGGTACAAGCGTTGTTATAATGGCCGCCGTCTGCAGCCAACGATTCCGCTCTTTAGGCAGCAATAGAACGACCAATAACCCGACGAGTGGTGATAATAAAATAATGGATAAAATAGGAATATCGGCGAGGTTGACCATTACCAGAACCTCCTTCCGACTATTGCAACGATTAGAATAATAAGACTGATTACAGCAGCTATTCCGTAGGTCTGCACTTGCCCATTACTTAGACGTGTTGCTAGTCTCCCGAAGGATACGACTGCCAAGCCCGTTAACCGAACCGTTCCTCCAACTATATATTGATCGAAGGAGGATAACGCTGTACCGAAACCACGAAGCGGCTTCACTATGACCACATCATATAATTCATCCATATAATATTTATGCTCTAGCAATTTGACTAACCAAGGCATCCGACCTGATATAGCCGTTCGGCTTATGCTGCCTTTCGAATAGATCAGCCAACCTAAATATATCCCTAACAAACCAACAGCAACAGAAGTGACAAGAACCAACGTACTGACATGAGCTGCCTCGCCTTCATCTCCGCTCAGCCAACCGCCAAGCCAGCCGTTCCAAGGTGTTTCCACAAACCCTGCTGTAATGGATAAAACAGCGAGTACGATCAAGGGAACAACCATAACTGACGGAGATTCATGGATAGCTGCTTGCGACGAACGACCTTTTCCTGTGAATACGAGAAAGAAAAGTCGTGACATATATAGTGCTGTGAGAAAAGCGGTGATTAATCCAACGATAAACAGCAGTGGGTTCTCAGCTAACGCTGTTGCAAGAATAACATCCTTCGACCAAAACCCAGAAAACGGTGGAATGCCTATGAGCGCTAATGCGCCAATCGCAAATGTCCAGGTCGTTACGCGCATTTTGGAGGAAAGACCGCCCATCTCCTGTATGTTCTGCGTATGTAGAGTATGAATGACACTGCCCGCTCCCAGAAACAGAAGCGCTTTGAAAAATGCATGAGTGAATAAATGAAAGATACCGCCTGTTAAAGAGCCTAGACCGATAGCCATAACCATATAACCTAGCTGGCTAATTGTTGAGTAAGCGAGAATACGTTTCAGATCATTCTGTACTAGCGCAATCGATGCGGCGAATATCGCTGTAAAGCCCCCCACATAAGCAACGGTCTGCAAAGCAGCCGCTGATGCTTCGAATATATCAAATGTACGCGCAAGCAAGAACACTCCTGCTGCTACCATCGTTGCCGCATGTATAAGAGCGCTTATCGGTGTTGGTCCTTCCATCGCATCCGGAAGCCACACATTCAGCGGGAATTGACCAGACTTGCCGATGGCTCCAATGAAAATAAGCAAGGCGATCAACGTGGTTACACCAGACGTTATTGCGCCAGATTGTCCTTCATAGAACACATTGTGGATATTCGTGAAATCAAGCGCATGCCCAGGCATATACCAGAACAGCAAGAGAATAGCGAGAAGCAAGCCCGCGTCACCGATTCTCGTAACGATAAAAGCTTTCTTAGCCGCTGCTCTTGCTTCAGGCTTCGCGAACCAGAATCCAACGAGCAGAAAGGAGCACACGCCAACCAGTTCCCAGAAAATATAAAAGGAAAGCAAATTATCCGAGAGAACCAGCCCCAGCATCGAGAACGTGAACAGAGAAGTATAACCGTAGAACACCGTAATTCGCTCATCATTTCTCATATAACCTGCGGAATAAATATTTACTGCAAAGGCAACAATCGTCACAATCACGAGCATCAAGGTCGTTAGATTCGTTACTTCAAAGCCAATCCGCAAATTGTAATCGCCAAGCTTAATCCAGTTGAAGCTATTGCTGTAATCATCAGCGGATTCCGCAGTCAACCGCTCAAAGAGTACGAGTAAAGACATCACTAACGCAGCAAGTGCACCGATCGAGCCAATTACAGTTGCTGATCTTCTATAGCTCTTGCCAAGTGCAATTAATAAGAGAAATGAAACTAGCGGGAATACGGGGATGAGCCACGCCGTTTGTGAATAAATGTCCATATACAGCGTTACCTCCTCATTTCGTCGTATTCGTCTACATTAACCGTACCACGAGCTCGGAACAGCGCAATAAGGATTGCAATGCCAATTGCAGCTTCCGCTGCTGCCACCGTAATGGTGAACAATGCGAATACCTGCCCAGTTAGAGACGGCACGACGCCATATTTCGAGAATGCGATTAAATTCAAATTTACCGCATTCAGCATTAATTCAATCGATAACAATACGATAATGGCATTCCGTTTCACCAACGCGCCGTACAGGCCGATGCAAAACAGTATTGCTGCCATCGTTAAGTAGGATGGAAGCATCGTTATTCATCCTCCTTAAAGTTTTGCGAAGGCAAAACTTCACTTCGTAAGCGTTCACCTTGGTCTTTCTCAGTTGCTGTCCGCTTCGCAATCGCAATCGCACCGATGAATGCCACTGTGAGCAGCACGGATAGAAGCTCGAATGGCACAACATAACCGGTGTATAGCAGCTGCCCGATGTTAAGTGTGTTATCCTGTCCTCCGGTAAAAGGCTTCGTTTCAGGAAACGTCGTTACACGAATGGCGTAGAACAATATGCCGAACAAGCATAACGCGCCTACTGCAACCAATGTCTCATGCAACGGCTTCACTGGCTCAGGCTTGGCATCCTGATGATTCGTCATCATAATGCCGAATATCATCAGAATAGACACTGCACCTGCGTAGATAAGCACTTGGACAAAGGCCAGAAATTCCGCTTCCAAGATGACAAACATCCCCGCTAGGCCAAGAAATACCCCTGCCATGGAAATGACCATGTGCACAACCTTTTGCAAGCTCATCATCAACACGGCACCGCAGATCATAATCGCAGAGAAGACGAAGAATGCCGCGAACTCACCGGTAAACTCAATATTAAACAATTATTTGGCGCCCCCCTTCGCTGGTGCACCGATGTTGTTATTGTCTTGACGGACTAGCGTATTATTATCGGTCAGCCATTGTACATCCTTGAATAAATCATCACGGCTATACGTCGACAGTTCAAAATGATTCGTCATGACAATCGCTTCCGTCGGACAAACCTCTGTACAGAGATCACACAGAATACAAATTTCGAAGTTAATATCAAAGGTGTCAATAACTTTTACTTTTTTCTCCGGATCAGGATTCGGTTTCCCCGTTAATGTGATGCAATCCGTTGGGCAGATTCTTGCACATTGGTTGCATACAATACATAACTCTGGGATGAAGTTCTGAATACCACGAAACCGATCCGGCATTTCGAATGGCACGTCGGGATAGGAAGTGGTCACTTTCTTCGCCGTCATAGATTTGAGCGTAACACCCAGTCCTTGCAGCATTCCTTTCATTCCATATCCCCCTTGTTAACCTTTTATGAAAAGCTCGATATAAACAGCCGTTAGAAACACATTAAGCAAGGATACTGGAAGCAATACCTTCCAGCCAAGTCCCATCAACTGATCGACACGTATTCGCGGCAGAGTCGCTCTGATCCAGAATAAGAAGAAAACAATAAATGTGAACTTCAACAGGAACCAGATAATACCGGGTACAAAATCAAGGAACGGCGCTGGCGCATGCCAGCCTCCAAGAAACAAAACCGTAGTTAGTGCAGCAATCGCATACACATATACATACTCGGTCAACATGAAGAACGCGAAGCGAAATCCGCTATATTCCACATGATAACCAGCTACAAGCTCCGATTCTGCTTCCGGCAAGTCAAATGGTGTCCGATTCAACTCCGATACGGCGGCAATAATGAAGATAACGAAGCCAATTATTTGGGGAAGGAAGTTCCAATTCCAGAACCATCCACCTTCTTGCGCAGCAACGATATCACGCAAGTTCAAACTCCCACTCAACATGATCACGCCAACAACGGAAATAACGAGCGGAACTTCATAGCTGATCATCTGCGCAGCAGACCGCATTCCGCCAAGTAGGGCGTATTTATTGTTGGATGCCCAACCGCCAAGTACGATTGCTAGAGTCGATATGCCTGACAAGGCTACATAATAGAGCAAGCCAACGTTGAGATCTGCGAAATACAAATTTTGCGTATAAGGAATGACAGCCAGCACGGAGAAAGCGGGCACATAAGCTAGCGCTGGCGCTAGAATGAATAATACCCGATCGGCCTTGCGCGGAATGGTATCTTCTTTGATGAGGAGCTTGAATATATCCGCTACCGTCTGCAATAGCCCGAACGGACCTACTCGATTGGGGCCAATCCGCAGCTGCATCCATCCTATTACTTTTCGTTCGAAAAAAATCGCGTAAGTAACGAAACCAAGCACGATAAACAGTAATACAACTCCCCATAGAAACACGACAATCGCATCACCCCAGGTAAGCGGCCCATTCAGCCAAGCTCCCATCAGCAATCGACCTCCCCGACCACAATGTCGACTCCGCCTAAAATCGTAATTAAGTTCGTCATCGTTTCCCCAACGAGAAGCTTAGGCAAAATTTGCAGGTTAACGAAGGAAGGTCTGCGGAATTTCAGCCGATAAGGCTCCGCTTTTCCTTTGGATACGATATGGCAACCTATCTCACCGCGCGGTGCTTCTATACGAACATACACTTCACCCGCCGGAGGTCTGATCGCACGCGGCACCTTCCCCATTGTGTCACCGCCATCAGGGAATTGCTCCAATGCTTGCTTCAAGATATGTAAGCTTTGGCGAATCTCCTCCAGCCTAATCCGATATCGATCATAGCAATCACCATTCTTGCCCAATGGTACATTAAATTCAAAGCGATTATAAAGACTATATGGCTCTGCCTTGCGCAAATCCCAGTCGACTCCTGTGCAACGCAAGTTAGCACCAGACAGACCATAGTCGATAGCAGTAGCCGCGTCATACTGTCCTACACCCTTGATTCGAGCAAGAAAAATTTCATTACCGCTGACAAGCTTATCATATTCGCGCAGCTTGCCCTCCATATAAGGAATGAAGTCTCGTACTTTATCCATCCAGCCTGGAGGCGCATCCCACTTTACGCCGCCCACTCGCATATAATTATAGGTTAGACGTGCTCCGCATAACTCATTGAATAAGTTAATAATCATTTCCCGATCGCGAAAAGCATACAGAAACGGGCTCATCGCTCCAATATCCAGCAAATAAGTGCCCCACCAGACAAGATGACTCGCTACTCGCTGCAGCTCCATCACGATAAGACGAAGAAACTCTGCCCTCTCTGGCACTTCAAGCCCCATCATGGTCTCCACAGCATGTACTAGCACGTAGTTATTCGTCATAGCTGAGACGTAATCCATACGATCGGTATAGGGGATAATTTGTGTATAGTTCAACTGCTCCGCAAGCTTCTCTGTTCCACGATGCAAATAGCCCATCACTGGCGTAGCTTCCGTAATCACTTCTCCATCAAGCTTAACAATAATGCGGAATACGCCATGTGTGCTAGGATGCTGAGGACCGACGTTCAATAATAGTTCTTCGGTACGGATCACGTGTAGCTTACACCTCCGAGTCTAACGGCTCATAATCTTTGCGGAGCGGATGTCCAACCCAATCATCTGACATCATAATACGTCGTAAATCCGGATGACCGGCAAATGGAATCCCTAATAAATCATAAATTTCACGTTCATTCCAATTAGCAGTTGACCATATAGAAGCAACAGAGGCCACCTCGGGCGATTCCCGATTCACTCTCACCTTGACGGTCAATTCAAGCTTGCTTGCAAGCTCGACCATATGGTACACAACCTCTAGATGTGACTCATAATCTACGCCTGACACGTTGCGCAAATAAGTAAAGCGCATCTCTTCATGCCGCTTCAACAACGCTGCTGTTCGCAGCCAATCTTCATTCTTCACAATAATCGTTGGCATATGTCCATTCATCTCGTTGATGTAGGCTTCCTCTATAGCTTCCTCGGATACGTTCTGTCTAATAAGCGCCGTGATCCTGTCGAGCTGCGGCTGCTTGGGCGATGGCTCTGGCGGCAATGCTGCCTCAACTGCTTCAGCTGCTGCAGCGTCCGCCTGTGCTTTCGCAGCGGCTCGCGCCGCCCTTGCTTCTGCGGCTGCTTGCAGCTTGGCCTCGCGCTCAGGATCTGCCGTTGTCTCTACTCGCCCAGAAAGCGCTTTCTCTTCTTCCTTCTTTTCTTCACTCATCGACCGGTCACCCGCTTTCCGGTCTTCGCCTCATAACGAATCTTCTCTTGCAGCTTGTTAATCCCATAGATTAATGCGGCAGGATTGGGTGGACAGCCTGGAATGTATACATCGACAGGAACAATCTGGTCAACCCCTTTAATTACCGCGTATGACTTCACATAAGGCCCTCCAGCGGTCGCACAGGAGCCCATTGCAATAACCCACTTAGGCTCAGGCATTTGATCATACAGACGTCTGAGAAGAGGCCCCATCTTCTTGGTAACCGTTCCTGCGACAATCATCACATCTGACTGCCTTGGCGAAGTGCGAAACATCACTCCGAAGCGGTCAAGGTCATAATGTGATGCTCCTGTTCCCATCATTTCTATCGCACAGCAGGCAAGGCCGAACGTCAGCGGCCACAACGAATTACTCCGTGCCCAAGCCTTCAGCTCTTCTAATGTGCCCATGAACACATTGCGCTCCAGCTCTTTTCTTTCTTCAAGCGAAATCGACTCTAAACTGAATTCCATTTCAGCACCTTCTTTTTCCAGGCATATAGAAGTCCGATAAGCAGCATTGCAGCAAAAATGAACATCTCAACCAGCACAAAAAGACCGAGCTTATTATATGCGACGGCCCACGGGTATAGGAAAACGGTTTCGACATCGAAGATAACAAACATCAGCGCAAATAAATAATAACGAATATTAAAACGAACTTGCCCTTCACCTACCGGTTCATTGCCGCTCTCATACGTTGTTCTCTTAGGATCATTCGGTTTATGGGGACGAAGCAGTCTTCCGACGGTCAACGCCACAACGGGCAGTAAAATGCCAAGCACGATAAAAATAGCCACAACGACATACTGATTGACGTAGTTGTCCACAACATCGCCTCCGTCATTTGTACTGTAGCGGAGCCTATCCGCTTGGTCAATTTTTCCTCACAATTATAACAAATGCTTCCACAAACGTCTATGACGGAGTTGCTCCTTCCCGCTAACTACAGCCATATATGATGCAGCCCTCTCCATTCATTCTTAATAGAATATAGCTCGTTTAAAATGATTATGCATGCTTTGTCCGTAGGACTATGGTTTAGATTCTTCTAATCATAATAAAAGACCGCAAGACCGCTATAATTAACGGCTCTTACGGTCCTGCTCCACTACTTATCTATGACGGGATTCGGTAAGCTTGAATTGTCCCACCAACTGTTGTAGAAACTTTGTAATAGATTCTACGCTCTCCGAAGTCTGTTTCACATTGTCCATTTCTCCAATTAATTCCTGTACATTCCCTTCCACAACGGATGATACTTTGCGGTTCTCTATACTTACCAGAGCGATCTTCTCCATCAATGAGACGACTTCATCTACTATTTGTGTCTTCCGGTCATCCTCGCTTTGCGCAGATTGCAGTGTGCTAGCTGCAGCAGCAACGAGCTGAGTACCTTCCTCTACAACTTGCGTACCTTCATCCATCGATGTATAGGCTTGCTCTGCTTCCTCGTAAATTTGACGAGTGATGCCATGGACTTCTTCCGTAGATTTGCGTGTCAATTCAGCAAGCTTGCGAATCTCTGCAGCAACAACTGCGAAACCACGTCCTTGCTCGCCTACACGTGCTGCTTCGATAGAAGCATTCAGCGCCAGCAGATTCGTCTGAGACGATATTTGCTCGATGACATTCAGAACCCCGCTAATCTCATCTACAGTATGCATGAACTTCCGAATCGTATCGTTGGTATCTCCAACCTTAGTTGAAATATGCTGCATCTTGTCTCCAATACGATCAACTTCGGATTGAGCTACAGCGATTTGCTCAGCAGCTTGCTGTTCCAACAAACGCAAAGTGTCCCGCATCTCTCCAGCAACATCTTTAACCAGCTCAATATCTTTCAGCTGCAGCCTAAAACTACCGATCATATCTCCAATTCTATCACTTACTCGCTCCGTCGATTGGGCAGTAACAGATGCAGATTCATTCATTACATTCTGACTCGATAGAACATCCGATGCAGCCGCCTTCACCTGCAGCATAATTCCCTCCAAGGAATCAATCATATTATTGATCCACTTGGCAAGCTCCCTCGTCTCATCATTATCGAATTCAGATGGCTTCAGCCGCTGCGTCAAATCACCTTTCCCTTCCGCATTAATTCGAATGAAACGATTAATCCGGCTCAAGTGATTAACGACGCGACCTGATTCCTTACGCTGTATAGATCCCGTAATCCCTATTCCGAATATAACGGTTAATGCTCCTGCCGCTGCTGCCGTTACCCAAGGGGCAACCTGTTGCGTGGCTAAGAACGCGACTAATGCAATTATTAATACGGCTTGTATCAACGTCTGCCACAGCTGCAGCTTCTGAAGTCTCCACTCGATACTGCGAATCCGGTACACTTCCTCAAGATCCCCTTCACACATCATCCCCCATACATCGGGGCAATGCGGGAGCTGGAACGTAACTCCTTTCCCGATAACAGAGATATGCCGATAATCGGAGTAGCCGGGAAACTCAACGAACAAATTACTTCCATTACGAATGGTATTCGCAACTCCAGGATGAAGCTGTCCCGTTGCCGGATCTGTGAAAATAATTTCAAACTCGGTATGCTCCTTAACCGAGACCTTACCCCAGTCTGTCGTCACACCATCCTTCAAGTTCTCTCCATGTGTGAAAGTTCGGTCTTCGAACCGACTGCGCGACAATGCCGTTCCGAGCGCCACATGATGATTAAGATGAGGCTTGGCCATAAATAAGTAATTATCACCGGAATCGGGATACACATGCCCAGACTCCCTTTGAATTAAATCTCCGAGCACGTCATTAGGTACACGACCGCATAAGCTTCCATAATACACATCATTAACGACTAATGGATGAATGAATAATAACGTCATTTTATCGTGAAACGAAGATGATCTTGCTCCGAGCTCTAATGTAATCGGATCGCCGAATGGTCCGAATAAACAATTGCTGTATTGGCGATTAGTACCTGTTGTATACTGCAGACCTGGGTATAGAATGCTCCCTTCGGGATAGCTTGTGCCGAGATGCTTTTTATAGGTTGATAAGGTTACGTTGAAGTTCGTGTCGATCAGAAAAAGCTCCGTTAGATCATTACCCCTCTGGTAGGTTCTTTCTAAGAGTCGTAAAGCTTGCTGCTTCTGCTCGTCCAGCTTGTCAGGTTCATTCACATTCATTGTAGTTAATAAGGCGGTTAATTGCTCGGCAAGACGTTCCATATGACTCCAATACTCTAGAGACCATGAGGTTAACAATTCCTTGCGCGTATCAGCTACCCCGTCAAATATCTGTTCAACATCCTCTTTAATCCCATGATTCAATCGCCATGACACCCACAATGGTAAACCCTTCTTCGCACCAAGCCAGTCAAACATACGCATCCCCCAAATCCTGCTTATCTATCTCTCATGTGAATAATAGTAACATAAAATTTTCCTTGGATATTAATCCATGTTAGCTATGATCTGATAAATTTATTTATGAAATTGAAGTAATTGACATAAAAAAAATTAATCAAAACGCATAATGAATCATGCATTTCAATTAATTTTTATAAGTTAATGTGCAATTAGCTAATTCCCGAATAGAGATTTAATTCTGCCCCATCCACCTATACGCTTTAATTGCCCTTCATTAGGTAACGAGGACAATTCTGTATTCATCAATAAGGCATGAGCATTCTGTTCATAATAACTGGACCATTCTTCGCCCATCTCCGCTGTTACCCGTTCGTAGGCTTCTTTCAATCGAAATCCTCGCCATGATAGGTTATGAGCATCAGATGCAACAAAATGGATCAGCCCACGACGGCTTAAAGTCCAAGCTGCTCGTTCGATTCCACGCCCAAACCCGCCTAACAACGAATGACTGGTCACTTGTGCATAAGCACCTGCCGCAATAAGATCCTCCAAGCAATCCGGACTCTTGACGATCTCAGCATTACGTTCCGGATGTGCAATAACGACGTGAACATCCTGCAGCTTAAGCTCGTAAACCATTTGCTCCATCGCGTGAGGCACGTGAGAAGCTGGCATCTCCAATAATACATACTTTGAGCCAGCCAGTCCCAGCAGCTTTCCTTCCTGCCAATTACGAAGTAACTCATGATGAATATGTATTTCTTGCCCTTGATGTACTTTAAGAGGAATAGATTGCTCTCTGAGCCGTTCATTAAGCTGTTCGGTAAGGTGATGAACGATCTCTATGGGATTATTATATTTACCGTCATAATGATGCGGGGTTGCAACGAGGTCTGTAATACCCTCTTCTTCCGCTGCACGAGCAAGTGCAATGGAATGCTCCCAATCTGCAGCGCCATCGTCTATTCCCGGCAATATATGTGAATGAATATCGATCATAGCAACCAACCTTCCATCACTGTAATTATCGACATTATGATTTAAACTCAGCTTGAAGTCAAATTCAGCAATAGAATCACGAGCAGCAAGCAGAAACGGCTTTGCCGTCCTTTGGAGGCGAAGCATCGTTTCGCGGTGAAATAGAAGCGTATTTATTAAGCAAAACATATAAATTCTTATATTTCAAACGAAAAAAAGCACCGCCAAAATCTCATACGAGACTTAAGCGGTGCTTTTCAACCTGATTAACGCTTTGTAACGTTAATACGGTTCATTGCGCGTTGCAGAGACAGCTCTGCGCGGCGATAGTCAATCTCATCGCGTTTAGCCGCAAGGCGCTGTTGAGCGCGTTCTTTGGCTGCTTCAGCACGATTGACATCAATGTTAGTTGCTAGTTCAGCACTTTCGGCAAGGATGACGATCTTGTCCTTACGGACTTCGATGAAGCCTCCTCCTACAGCGATAACATCAACTTTTCCATCACGTTTGATTACTACAGGAGCAATACGAAGAGGTGTTACAAGCGGAATGTGATTCGGCAATATACCAAGCTCACCTTCGACGCCTGTCACGCTAACCATATTAGCTGTTTCTGCATATACTTTACGTTCAGGAGTTACGATTTCTACTAAAAAGGTACTCATGTGGATTCCTCCCGCCTTTCGCTACTACAGCGTTTTGGCTTTCTCCACGGCCTCTTCAATCACACCTACATACCGGAAAGCTTCTTCCGGAAGGTCGTCATGTTTGCCCTCGAGAATTTCTTTAAAGCTGCGAACGGATTCTTTAACCGTTACATATTTACCTTTGAGACCTGTGAAAGGCTCAGCAACGTGGAACGGTTGGGACAAGAAGAGTTGAATTTTCCGTGCGCGAGCAACGGTCAATTTATCTTCTTCACTGAGCTCATCCATACCCAGGATTGCGATAATATCTTGAAGCTCTTTGTAGCGCTGAAGAATTTTCTTAACGCCTTGAGCAACATTATAATGCTCTGCACCCAGAATTTCAGGGTTCAGAAGTCGTGAAGACGATGCAAGTGGATCAACGGCTGGGAAGATACCCATCTCGGAGATTTTACGCTCCAAGTTAGTCGTTGCGTCCAAGTGAGCAAACGTCGTTGCAGGAGCCGGGTCAGTGTAGTCATCGGCAGGTACATAGATCGCTTGGATCGAAGTAACCGAACCTTTTTTCGTTGACGTGATACGCTCTTGCAATTGACCCATTTCAGTTGCCAGCGTTGGCTGGTAACCTACCGCGGAAGGCATACGGCCTAGAAGCGCCGAAACCTCGGAGCCCGCTTGTGTGAAGCGGAAGATGTTATCTACGAATAGAAGAACGTCTTTACCTTCTTCGTCACGGAAATATTCAGCCATTGTCAGACCCGTCAAAGCTACACGTTGACGTGCGCCTGGCGGCTCATTCATTTGTCCGAATACCATTGCTGTTTTGCTTAGTACGCCGGAATCTTTCATCTCGTGGTACAAGTCATTACCCTCACGAGTACGCTCACCTACACCAGCGAATACAGAGATACCGCCATGCTCTTGCGCGATGTTATTGATTAGCTCTTGGATCGTTACGGTTTTACCTACACCCGCGCCACCGAAGAGACCAATTTTACCACCTTTTGCGTAAGGAGCTAGCAAGTCGATAACTTTAATACCTGTTTCAAGAATCTCCGATTGTGTAGACAACTCATCGAAAGCCGGAGCTTGGCGGTGAATAGGCAGGTTTGTTTTCGAAGTAACATCGCCTGCTTGGTCAATAGGTTGGCCAAGTACGTTAAATACGCGACCTAGTGTCGGAGCGCCTACTGGGATCGTAATCGCTGCGCCGGTATCTACTGCTTTCATACCGCGAACGAGACCATCAGTAGTGCTCATTGCTACAGCACGTACCAAGTTGTCACCAAGGTGAACAGCTACTTCAAGCGTAAGATCGATATCAATACCGCCTGCTTCAGCTTTCTCCTTGATTGTGACAGCGTTCAAAATTTCCGGCAGGTTGCCGCGTTCGAACTCTAAGTCGACAACCGGACCCATGACGGATACAACGCGTCCTGTTTTCATGGTTTTCCCTCCTGGTTCCTTCTGGTTACTGCGGGCTGGCAGCTTACAACAAGCGGCCTAGCTCCTGCAGTATAATTCATTATGATTGTGCGTTCGCGCCCGCAACGATCTCAGAAATTTCCTGAGTAATCGCCGCTTGACGAGCACGGTTATAAGTCAGCGTAAGCTGATTAATCATTTTGTTCGCATTTTTCGTTGCACTGCCCATGGCTGTCATACGAGCACCGAACTCACTCGCTTTGCCGTCTAGAACTGCGCTGTAAATAAGCGTCTCCGCATATTTAGGAAGCAACATTTCCAGTACGCCTTCTGGCGATGGCTCATACTCATATGTCGCGACAGAAGCGTCGCCGCCAACTGCTTCGAGTGGAAGCAATCTTGTTGCTGTCGGGATTTGGGTAAGTGCGTTTACGAACTCATTGTAGTACAAGTACAGTTCATCATAAGCGCCTTCAGCGAAGTTCTTAACCGCTGTATAAGCAACCGATTTAATATCCGCAAATGTAGGAGCATCCGGCACGCCGATTACTTCTTCAACGATTGGCATATTGCGACGGTTGAAATAATCGCGACCCTTACGACCAACTACGAAGAGGACGAATTCGTCATTCGATTTATGATTCTCACGAATGGTTTGCGTTACTTTACGAAGAATATTCGAGTTGTAGCCGCCTGCAAGACCGCGATCTGATGTGATAACGAGGTAACCCGTTTTCTTCACAGGACGCGTCTCCAGCATAGGATGCTTAACATCCTTCGTGCCAGCTGCGATGCTTGCTACTACTTCTTTCAGCTTCTCCGCATAAGGACGAGCTGCTTGCGCTGCTTCTTGCGCTCTTCTGAGCTTGGAAGCTGCAACCATCTCCATCGCTTTCGTAATCTGCTTCGTGCTTTGTTTACTCTTAATTTCGCGTTTAATATCGCGCATACCTTTTGCCATTTAATTTCACCCGCCTTTATTGCTTAACCGCGTCTTACCGAAGCTAAGCCTGGTGTTGGAGGAGTAAGGTGCTTATGCCCGTACTAAATGACGGGCTAAGACCATTATTTAAGCCGATACGGCAAAGCTTTTTTTGAATTTATTGATTGCATCTACAAGAGCTGCCTCGTTGTCTTTAACCAATTCCTTCGTAGTACGGATCGACTCACCGATTTCTGGGTGATTCGAATCCAAGAAGGAAAGGAATTCTTGTTCGAAGCGAAGGATATCGGCAACTGGAATATCATCCAAGTGACCTCTAACCGCGGAGTAGATTGAGATAACTTGCTTCTCAACTGGCA
This sequence comes from Pristimantibacillus sp., assembly GCA_048976605.1. Lineage (GTDB taxonomy): Bacteria > Bacillota > Bacilli > Paenibacillales > Paenibacillaceae > Pristimantibacillus. The sequence continues at coordinate 40,976 of JBHGUX010000039.1, forward strand.
TCGGTTGGTTAGCGCCTTGTTTAAGAATTTCCATTGTACGAGCACCACGGTTAAGGCGGGCAAGTGTTGATTTATCAAGGTCAGAACCAAATTGCGAGAACGCTTGAAGCTCACGGTATGCCGCAAGGTCAAGACGGAGCGTACCGGCTACCTTTTTCATCGCTTTAATTTGAGCGGAACCACCTACACGAGATACCGAGATACCTACGTTTACTGCCGGACGTTGGCCGGAGTAGAACAAGTCAGCTTCTAGGAAGATCTGACCGTCCGTAATAGAGATTACGTTCGTCGGGATGTAAGCTGATACGTCAGATGCTTGTGTTTCGATAAATGGCAATGCAGTCAATGAACCGCCGCCAAGTTCGTCGCTAAGCTTAGCTGCGCGCTCAAGCAAACGGGAGTGAAGGTAGAATACGTCACCTGGGTAAGCTTCCCGACCTGGTGGACGGCGAAGCAGCAAGGACAATTCACGGTATGCTGCTGCTTGTTTGGACAAGTCATCATAAATAACGAGAACATGCTCGCCTTTATACATGAAGTACTCACCCATCGAGCAACCCGCATAAGGAGCAAGGAAGAGCAATGGAGCTGGTTCAGAAGCACCTGCTGTTACAACGATTGTGTACTCAAGAGCGCCATGTTTGCGAAGAGTTTCTACAACGCCAGCAACAGTAGATTGTTTTTGACCAACAGCAACATAGATACACTTAACGCCATTGCCTTTTTGGTTGATAATGGCATCGATAGCAATTGTCGTTTTACCTGTTTGACGGTCACCGATGATAAGCTCACGTTGTCCGCGGCCTACTGGTACCATTGCGTCGATTGCTTTAATACCTGTTTGCATTGGCTCATGAACCGATTTACGGTCGATAACACCTGGAGCTGGGGATTCAATCGCACGGAATTCTGTTGTGTTGATTGGTCCTTTGCCATCAAGTGGTTGACCCAATGGGTTAACTACACGGCCAAGTAGTGCTTCGCCTACAGGAACTTGCATGATGCGGCCAGTACGTTTAACTTGGTCGCCTTCTTTGATATCCGTGAAAGGTCCGAGGATAACGACACCCACGTTGCTTTCTTCAAGGTTCAAAGCCATACCCACTACACCATTAGCGAATTCGAGCAACTCGCCTTGCATCGCATTCTCCAAACCGTGTACGCGGGCGATTCCGTCACCGACATTAATTACGGTGCCGACGTCTACGACTTGAATTTCGGATTTATAATTTTCGATCTGTTGTTTAATCAGCGTGCTGATTTCATCAGGTCTGATACTCAATTCGTTCACCCCTATCTACAGTGCATTAGATTTTAAACGATTTTTGTAAACGATCCAACTTGCCGGACAAGCTTCCATCATAAAGACGGTCACCGATGCGCACTTTTACGCCGCCGAGCAATGAAGGCTCCACTACTTGCTGAGCTATTATTTTCTTACCAGTTAACTGGCTGAATTGTGCAGCAACATTCGCTAGCTCAGATTCAGACAGATTATTTGCAGCATATACGGTTGCGTGTGCTTGACCAAGCACTTCTCCAGCAATTTTCGTATAAGCATCAGCTACTGCTTCGATGATATCTTGACGTCCGCGAACGACAAGCAAATCAAGTGTATTCATCACGATAGAGGAAACACTTTCACCAAACGCTGATTTAAGAACATTGATTTTACTTGCTGGATCGATGCTTGGAGAAGACAGAAACTTGACAACGTCTTGATCCTGTTCCAAGACTTGAACGATTTGCTTCAGTTGTCCTTCGACTTCGGACGCGATGTTATTCTGCTGAGCAAGCTCGAACAATGCTTTGGCGTAGCGCTTCGCTACGACTGTATCCCGGCTCATTTGTTTCCAACCTCTTTAAGATATTGGTTAACCAATTGTTCCTGAGACTTCTCATCGACTTGTTTCTCAATAATTTTGGAAGCGATTTTCACGGAAATGCCGCCAACTTCAGAACGAAGGGCTGCAATAGCCTTGTTCTTCTCGCTTTCGATATCTTTCAATGCGTCATCTTTCAGACGTGTTGCTTCTGACTTCGCAGACAGTACAATGTCATCCGCTTGCTTCGTGCTAGTTGTTCTTGCTTGCTCTATAATTTCGTAAGCTTCCTTACGAGCTTGATCAAGCGCAGCTTTCTGCTCTGACATAGCCTGCTCTGCTTGTTTACGGCTGGATTCAGCTGTATTCATTTGCTCGAGCACCAGCTGTCTACGCTTCTCCATCACGCCAAACAACGGTCCGAATGCCCATTTGTTTAGACCCCAGTATAAAAATAGGAATGCAAGGATCGCAATCACGGTCGATGTCCATACAAAATCCATAGCTGCCACTCCTTTCTTAACCTAATATGACTTTTAATCAAAACAAAGGCGAAGAGGGCTAGGCCTTCCCCGCCAATTCTGTATGTTGCCTATTTTGCGAAGAAAGCCAAGAAACCGATAACAACGCCAATGATAGGTACAACTTCGACGATACCTGCACCGATAAACATTGTTGTTTGAAGAGCTGCTTTTTGTTCTGGCTGACGAGCGATACCTTCAACCGTTTTACTTACGATCATACCGTTACCAATACCTGCGCCAATCGCGCCTAAACCTACTGCAATAGCTGCTGCCAATACTTCCATTTGAAAAATCCTCCTCAGAACTAATTGTTATTTGGTTTAATCTATTTCGATTCAGCTCCAAATCAACGAAAATTATCATTCGTTGAAATTGAGATAAAACGTAACTATATTTTAGTGCTCTTCGTCATGTACAGTTGCCTGTGAGATGTAAACCATGGTGAGAACGGTAAACAGGAATGCTTGAATGGCGCCGATAAAGATACTGAATCCTTGCCATGCAACCAAGAACGGAATACCTGTCCAGCTTAACATCATTATAGTACTGATCAAAACCTCACCCGCATAAATATTTGCAAATAAACGGAGAGCAAGTGTTACTGGCTTCGCAATCGTCTCGATGAGATTGACTGGCAAAAACACCGGGTACGGATGTAAATAATGCTTCCAGTAATGCTTGTTGTTCAGCTTCATTCCAAGGAAATGAACCAGAACGAATACGATAAGCGCTAGACCTGCTGTCACGGATAAATCCGCAGTAGGGGACTTCCACCAAGAAACATGCGCAGCGCCACCATGGGAATCAAGATATTCTTGTGTGATTCCAATTGCAGGGAAAGCCTCGTGCACATCTGTAAGGACGAGAAGCGGCAAGCCTAACAAGTTAGATATAAAGATGAACATAATAAGCGTCATCCCTAGTCCTAGATAAGGCCTAACTTTGTCAGCAGGCATTGAACTTGCAATTGTAGAATGCATGAAATCGATAGCCCATTCCATAAAATTCTGCATCTTAGTTGGGTTTTCCACTGACAAATTTCGAACAGCTAAACGAGCAACTACCAGAGTAATGATAACGGAAACCAGGATCGCAAGAATTGCAGCGATATCAAACCGCAACCCATTCCACTCCACTATGGGAAATAAATGCATATAACTATTTCACCCCTTTCCGCTACTTATTTTCTTTCACATTGTGAATGATTGCTACGACTAAAATCACAAACGGCATAACCATACTCCCCAATAATGCAGCAGGCATATTTAGAGACTCTGGATAACGGTAAGCAAGCATCGCTACCATTAAAACCATTGCAATACGACTGCCAAAACCAAGACTACGACGTTTCTTCGAACCCTCACCCATTGCTGCTTGACTTATCATGTTCACTCTACGTTTCAATAATAACGCATTCATAGAACTTGCCGCCAAGCCTGCAAGAAGGCCTAGAGTAACCGTTTGCCATTTCGGAAGAACTATCCACAAAATGAGACAAGCCGACATCATGAAAACCATTACACGCATTGCCGACTTCATCATTTTATCCATTTGAATCCTCCAAAACCTTCTTCACTATCAGAACGGCAGAGATTAGTCCAACGGCCATACCGAACAGTATGCCACCAATCGTCCAACCTGAACCGGTATCGAAATGCCGATCCAGATAAGAACCGATCCAATAGCCTAGAAAGATACAAATAGCAACTTGAACTCCGAGTGCTCCAACGAGACCTGCGGCGATAAGCGGATTGTCTCTTCTGTTCTTATGGTTCATAGGCTCATACCCCTGTCAATCCTCATTTATTTTATCGAAGCCACGTACCTTTTGTCAATTGATATGACTGCAAATTTTGTGTGACAAAACGCCCAAAACCCCTGATATATCAAGCTTTAGTAGTTCGCAAAACCATACAGTACCACTGTATGCTGTATATTGCGCCCTCACTAATGCTTATCAAGCGAAACTATGAACGTTGTGTGAACGGATCTGGGCGGTTGGCAGTTTTCCCAAAATGATGCAATATCGCTTGCACAATACGCGCTGAAGCTTGCCCGTCACCGTAAGGATTAGCTGAATGGCTCATCCGTTCGTAGAGAGCTGTATCATTCAATAGTGCACGAGCACGGCTGTACACGGCCTCTTCATCGGTACCAACAAGCTCAAGTGTCCCAGCATCGATACCTTCCGGACGCTCAGTTGTATCACGAAGCACTAAAGTAGGCACTCCGAAAGAAGGTGCTTCTTCCTGCATACCGCCAGAATCCGTCATTATCATGTAAGTATGCGGATAGAAATTATGGAATTCAAACACATCAAGCGGATCAATCAGTTGAATACGCGGATGGCCGCCCAGAATTTCGTTAGCCGGTTCTCTGACAGCTGGATTAGGATGAACCGCATATACAATGGCTACGTCTTCATGCTCATCTGCAATACGTTTCACTGCTCTGAAAATATTGCGATGAGGCTCGCCAAGTGATTCCCGACGATGCGCAGTCATCAGAATCATACGTTTGCCCTTGGCCCACTCAATTACGGAATGGGAGAATGACGGATCAACTGTGTATTGGAACACATCCGTTGCCGTGTTGCCAGTCACATAAATAGACTCTTCGGATTTGTTTTCTTTACGCAAATTGCCTGCAGACCAATCTGTAGGTGCAAAATGTACATCAGACAGAACGCCTGCCAGCTGACGGTTCATTTCCTCCGGGTAAGGCGACATCTTGTTCCAAGTCCGTAGACCTGCCTCAACATGACCAACTTTGATTTGCTTCAAGAAAGCAGCATAGCTTGCGAGAAAGGTTGTTTGTGTATCCCCGTGTACGAGGACGATATCAGGCTTGGCTTCCGCAAGCACTGGATCAAGGCCTTCCAGAACTCGAACAGTTGTCTCCGTCAGCGTCTGGCGATCCTTCATTACATTCAGATCGTAATCCGGTTGAATTTCAAAAAATTCAAGTACTTGATCAAGCATTTGTCGATGCTGTGCTGTAACGCATACAATCGATTCAATCTGATCCGAATGCTTGTTTAATTCCAGTACGAGTGGAGCCATTTTAACCGCCTCCGGCCGCGTGCCGAAGATGGTCATTACCTTCAGTTTAGACAAAACAATTCACTCCTATTATCTTTCGCGAAATATCGCGCTAATTTGTGCCGAATATTCTATCGCCAGCATCTCCGAGACCTGGAACGATATAGCCTTTTTCATTCAAACGCTCGTCCATAGCAGCTAGATAAATTTCGACATCCGGATGTGCTTCCTGTACTGCCTTCACACCTTCAGGCGCAGCAATAAGACACATCAGCTTAATTTGATCGCAGTTGCGTTTTTTCAAAGCATTTATGGCAGCGATTGCGGAACCGCCAGTTGCCAGCATCGGATCGAGAACAATAAGAAGACGATTCGGTGCATCAACAGGCAGATTAATGTAATACTCTGTCGGCAAGAGTGTTTCGTGATCACGAAACAGTCCAATATGACCAACCTTAGCAGATGGAATCAGTTTCAATATCCCTTCAACCATACCTAGTCCAGCTCGCAGGATCGGAACAAGCCCAAGCATACGTCCGGAGACTACTTTAGCCTCAGTCTCGGCGACTGGTGTCTGAACCTTTATCGTTTCGAGTGCGATGTCTCTTGTAATCTCATAAGCCATTAGTGTTGCAACTTCATCAACCAGTTCCCGAAAATCCTTCGTATTCGTTTCTTTATTCCGAATAAACGTCAGCTTGTGCTGAATTAAGGGATGGTCGCAGATGACCAATTTGCTCATCAAGCGTAATTCCTCCAATGTTTAAATATTATCCTTCGACATAATCCCGTTTATTATATCATTGTAAACAACGGGTTGCATCCTGTGATTTCTCTCAAAATAGTTGTGACATCTGACATCTTTCACTTACAGGAAGAAACCTAAATTCCATATTTCAACAAAAAGCCCCTGACATGGCTCTTATTAGCCATATCGGGGCTTATTTGCCTAGACCGATGCGTAGTGACAAGAGGCATAATGCCCTTTTCTCACTTCTAACAGTGCAGGCTCTACTGTTTTGCATTTATCCGTCGCAATTGGGCAACGGGTGTGGAACTGACATCCGCTAGGCGGATTGATTGGACTTGGAAGGTCGCCTGTGAGTACGATGCGCTCACGACTCTCTTCCACTTCCGGATCCGGTATCGGAATAGCTGACAGCAAGGCACGAGTATAAGGATGTGCTGGGCTTGCGTAGAGTTCGCTGCTTTCTGCTAACTCTACAATTTTCCCTAAATACATCACAGCGACACGATCGCTAATATGCTTAACCATCGATAAATCATGCGCGATAAACAAATATGTGAGACCCATCTTGCGCTGTAAATCCTGCAGCAAGTTAACCACTTGTGCTTGAATGGATACATCCAATGCTGAGATCGGCTCATCTGCAATGATGAACTTAGGATCTACCGCCAACGCTCTGGCAATACCAATCCGTTGACGTTGTCCGCCAGAGAATTCATGCGGATAACGTGTTGCATGATCGGGATTGAGACCTACCACATCAAGCAGATTCTCAACGCGAAGCTTGCGTTCTTTTTTACTGGCAACTAGCTTATGAATATCAAGAGCTTCACCAATAATATCCATAACCGTCATACGCGGGTTCAATGATGCATAAGGGTCTTGGAATATCATTTGCATATCTCGACGCAAAGCCTTCAGCTTTGCACCCTTCATCTTATAAATATCTTGCCCTTCAAAAGTGACGCCTCCGCTAGTTGGTTCATAGAGACGCATGATCGTCCGTCCTGCTGTGGATTTACCACAGCCGGATTCACCAACTACCCCAACCGTTTCACCTTTTTGAATAGAGAAGGTGATTTCATTGACAGCGCGAAGCGTATCTCCGCCGCCCAAATCAAAAAACTTACGCAATTGATTAATTTCAATTAATGGAGCACTCATACGCTCACCCCCTGTTTCGCATAAGGATGTGCAAGCCAGCAAGCAGAAGCATGCGATTCATTGCCATCAACTGGAAGCAATTCAGGATCATTATCTACGCAAACTCTCATCGCCTCATCACAACGAGCGCAGAAGCTGCAGCCTACCGGCGGTTTAATCAAATCCGGCGGCATGCCGTAAATCGGCACAAGCGGCTCGTCTTTCTTCTGATCAAGACGCGGCAGTGAACGCAGAAGACCTCTTGTATACGGATGCTTAGGGTTCTTGAAGATCTCCCATTTGGTACCCGTTTCTACAACTTTACCTGCGTACATAACAATTACACGATCACACATATCCGCAACTACACCTAAATCATGCGTAATAAGAATAATAGAAGTGCCGAACTTTTGTTGCAGATCCTTCATCACTTGCATAATTTGCGCCTGAATCGTCACGTCGAGAGCAGTTGTAGGCTCATCAGCGATTAGAAGAGACGGATTACATGCCAGTGCTATAGCAATCATCGCCCGTTGACGCATACCGCCTGAGAATTGATGCGGATATTGATTAACACGAGACGAAGCATTCGGAATTCCTACTAGATTAAGCATTTCAATGGCTCTCTCTGTCGCCTTAGCGCTGCTTAGCCCTTGGTGCTTAATCAGACCTTCCGTAATTTGACGACCAATCGTAAGCGTTGGATTAAGCGAGGTCATCGGATCCTGGAAGATCATACCCATATCTTTGCCTCGAATATTTTCCATCTGGTGATTGGTCTGTTTCAATATTTCCTTGCCATCAAACATAATCGATCCGCTAGTCTCCGCTGGTGGAGATGGAATCAAGCGCATTAGCGATTGCGCAGTTACGCTTTTGCCGCAACCTGATTCTCCAACAATGGCTACTGCTTCACCTTTATTGACGTGAAAATTAACACCGCGAACCGCCTTAACGACGCCGCCGTGAACCTTAAAATTAACACGAAGGTCCTTTACTTCAAGTAACTTCTCCATCATTATCCACCTCCTACTTCTTCATTTTCGGATCAAGCGCATCCCTTAGACCATCGCCAAAGATATTAAAGCAAAGCATCGTAATGCTGATAACTGCCGCTGGGAAAATCATTCTCCAAGGGTACAGTGTCCATGCTTTAATCGCATCATTAATCATCGTACCCAAAGATGCAGCCGGCGATTGAACGCCAAGTCCCAAGAAGCTCAAGAATGCTTCAGCAAAAATCGCACTTGGTACAGTGAGCGTCAGTGTAACAATAATCGGCCCCATTGCATTAGGGATGAGATGTCGGAATAGAATTCGCACGGTCCCGGCGCCAAGCGCCTGTGCAGCCATAACGTACTCCTGATTTTTCAATTGCATAATCTGGCCTCGGACAATCCAAGCCATACTGACCCATCCGGTTATACTTAGTGCGAGTACAATGGTGAACATACTAGGCTCCAGTATAACGATCAACAAGATAATGATGAGCATACTTGGAATAGAGTAAATAATTTCACAGAAACGGTTCAATATTTCATCAACACGACCGCCGAAATAACCCATAATACCGCCAATAATGACACCTAGAACAAGATCGGCAAGAGCTGCATATAACCCAACCTGCAAGGAAATACCGGCACCCATCCAAGTTCTTGTGAAGAGATCTCGACCGAGATCATCTGTACCAAACCAATACGTACTGTTCGGATCTAGATTTTTTTCCTTCAGGTGATTGGTCTGAAAATCTTGTTCCGATATGATCGGACCAAATATCGCCATGAGGGAGACAATGAGCAGAATAACTAAACTGATCATCGCCATTTTATTCGAACGAAGTCGAAGCCAGGCGTCTTTCCAAGCCGATATACTTTCTCTAACAACTACTTCTGTATGTTTCTCGTCTTGGCTAAGCTTAGCGAATTGATCTGGTGTAAACTGGTTATCCTTCATCATTTCCTCCCTCCTCTTGACAGCTTGATTCGAGGATCTACAAATCCGTAAGCAACATCAGTCAAGAAACGCGCCGCCATCAAGATAATGCCATAGAATAAAGTAAGCCCCATTATGAGCGTATAGTCACGGTTAGTAATACTTTGTACGAAATACTTACCAATACCGCCGATACCAAAAATCTGTTCAACAACTACGGAACCTGTAATGATATTCGCAGCCATTGGACCAATATAAGTGACAACAGGCAAAATTGCGTTACGCAAAGCATGACGAACCAATATGATGCGTCCACTCAAACCTTTAGAACGAGCTGTCTTAATATAATCAGCTGACAATACTTCTAACATCGTAGAACGTGTCAACCGCGCAATGAATGCCGCAGGAAGGAAGGAAAGAGCAAGTACCGGCATAATGAAATCCGTAGGATCATTAAGTCCCGAAACATGGAGCCAGCCTAATTTACTGCCTAATACATACTGCAAGATAGATGCAGCAAGGAAGTTCGGAATAGATACGCCTAGCACCGCAATGATAATAGTTGCACTATCCAACCATTTGCGATGATTCAAGGCTGCGATAATACCAAAGAGCAGTCCTAGAGCAAGTGATACGATCACAGCAAAAAGACCGATTTGTGCTGAATAAATAAAGCTTTCTTTAATAATCCGACTTACGGACATATACTGCTGCTTCATCGACATCCCTAGATCGCCATGAAGCAAATTGTTCAAGTACATCAAATATTGTTTCCATACCGGCTGATCGAGGCCGTACATTGCTAAGAGGTGCTCTCTAATCTTCTCCGGAATTGCTTTCTCTCTAACGAAAGGATCACCAGGAATGATCTTCATGAGAAAGAATGTAGCCGTCGCAAGCACAAACAAGGAAACGAGCATAGACAAAAACTTCTTGGATACATATTTTATCAAAGCAATGGACACCTCCTTACAGAATATAAACAAGAAGAATTACAAGAGCTTAAGACCTGAACTTTGGAATAAGAAAGGGATATATGCGATTCGCATATATCCCGTCCCTTAATTTCAGGTGCTGGAAGGTCAACTATTCCGCTTCGTAATAACCTCTTGTGTAGTCAATGTCGCCTTTATAGTCCAAGAAAATATTCTTGAATCCAGGTTTGAGCATATAAGTGTTGCTGTAGTAGTAGATCGGCATGATAGGCATATAATCCATCAAGATTTGTTCTGCTTCAGTCATAGCTGCAACACGCTCTGCTTGATCACCGCTTTCGCCAGCTTTCTTGATCAGTGCATCGTATTCAGGTGAAGCAAAACCAGTATTGTTCTGCGATCCGTTAGTTACAAACATATCCAAGTAAGTCATTGGATCGTTATAATCTGCTCCCCAACCTGCGCGAGCGATTTGGTAGTTCATTGCCGTACGGTTTTTCAACAGAACGGAGAATTCTTGGTTCTCGACACCTACTTCGATACCAAGGTTTTGACGCCACATTTCAACAATTGCCTCAGCAATTTTCTTGTGACCATCACTTGTGTTGAACGTTAGTGATGTTTTAGGGAATTTATCAAGCTTCAGTTCAGACAAACCTTCAGCAAGCAATTTCTTAGCTTCTTCTAAATCTTCAGTAAAGAAATCATCTTTCACTTCTGTGCGGTAGTCTTCTTTCAGACCGATGATACCTGGTGGTACAAAGCCGAATGAAGGAACTTCACCAGCCATAGTTACGCTCTCAACGATCGCTTGACGATCAATCGCCATCGATAGTGCTTTACGTACTTTCACGTTGTTGAAAGGAACTTCTTCTGTATTGAACTGGTAGTAGTATGAGCTTGCGATACCTTTTGTTACGAACTCATCCTTTTTCGATTCTTTAAGAACCGGAATTTGTTCGGCTGGGATTTCACCAGTAGGTTTACCTGTGTAATCAAGATTGCCTTGCTCATAGTTAGCAAGTTCTGTTGCTGAATCAGCAAGCATTGTGAAATCAACACCAGCAAACTTAACTTGATCCTTTTCGTAGTAATACTCATTAGGAACCAGTTTGATGGATGTATTATGTTGCCATTCGCTCATCTTGAAAGGACCATTACCGATGATTGTAGCTGCATCAGCCGCCCAAGCCGCATTGTCCTTCACCGATTGATGAGATGGGTAATACGTGTAGAAAGAAGTCAGACTTAAGAAATAAGGAGTAGGTGAGTTAAGTTTAACTTCAAGCGTTTGAGCATCAAGTGCTTTAATGCCAACGCCGTCAGCATTCTTCACTTTACCTTCGTTGTAATCTTGAGCACCAACGATGTAATAGAATTGGTAAGCATATGTGGAACCTGTAGCAGGATCAAGCGCACGCTTCCAAGAGAACTCGAAATCATTTGCTGTTACTGGATCTCCGTTACTCCATTTAGCATCCTTGCGGATTGTGAACGTGTACGTTTTTCCGTCTTCAGACTTCTCGATTTTTTCAGCAGTTGCTTCAACACTTTCGCCGTTCTCGTTTTTACGAGTCAAACCTTCGTAAATACCTGTTGCCAATGTACCGGATACGTTATCTTCCATTAGCGCAGGATCAAGACTTGAAGGCTCGGAGTGAATATTCATTCTGAATACTTTCGCATCAGTTGCTCCACCGCCATTAGCAGCGCCGTTGTTGCCTGTCTCTTCTTTCGGCGTACAACCAACTGCCACAATAGCAAGAACGAGTAATGTAGAAATAAACGTTAAAGCAGACTTTCTTGTTCTCATTGTAATCCTCCCAGTTAATCTACTGTTGTCATTCTCTCAACCATTATGTGTCATTCGGACAATCTCACTACGCTGGAATCAATACTGAGCATGCTTCTCCCAATTGGTTTGTTAACTTCCAATTGTTCCTTGCAATTGCAGCTTTCCTCCTGTGCAATGAAAAACCCCCCTCATTCAAACAAGTGATTGAAACTTGCTAATATTTTTTTATAATACATCTACACAAATTTTTTTTCAACTTAATTGGGGTGTGAATTTATGTATATTTTCGTTTTTTCATTAATTACTTTAGTGCATTAACGCTTTTATTCAATTAATTAATTGTTAATATTAGGGCGAAAATTTTATATTTATGTTTATTTTCTGATAATTTTGAATTGTACATATTTATGTGGTTAAAAATTCCATAACTAGTCTGAATTACTTAAATCGAATTCGAAGTTATTGGTTCGAATAACCTGATCTATTTGCCTATTTATACCATATTATCATCTATAAAATTGAGTTATTTAGTTAATTATTGCGCAACAAATTTATCTTCTCGATTTTAAGATATTATTTCGAGTTATTCTTCTTTTGAACTCTCACATGGAGGGTAAGGTACGGCAGCTTCCAAAATACCCAATTATGAAACCTATTATGATAATAATTTCCGTATTATATGCGAAAAATGCGAACAAAAAAAAGACCTGCTCGTTGATTAATCAACAAGCAGATCCTCCGAAAAACAAATTGTGAACAAATTAGTAATTCATAGTTGGGTAAAGCGGATATTGCGCTGTAAGATCACGTACCATACCCGTTGCTTTAGCAAGTGTAGCTTCGTCTTTCGGATTCTTAAGTGTCAATGCAATGACTTCACCGATCGTTTTCATCGCTTTTTCATCCATGCCGCGTGAAGTAGCTGCAGGTGTACCAAGACGAATACCGCTAGTTACAAACGGACTAGTTGGATCGAAAGGAATCGCATTTTTGTTAGCTGTAATGCCGATTGAATCAAGTACATGTTCAGCCTCTTTACCTGAGATATTCAGGCTGCGCGTGTCAATAAGCATTAAGTGGTTGTCTGTACCGCCTGAAACAATGTTGATGCCTTCTGCGATCAGCGTGTCCGCCAACACTTTTGCGTTGTTCACAACTTGCTGCGCATAAGTCTTCCAAGATGGTTGCAGCACTTCGCCGAAAGCGACAGCTTTACCTGCGATCACATGCATCAAAGGACCACCTTGTGAGCCTGGGAATACCGCTTTATCAATAGCTGCTGCCCAAGGCTTACGACAAAGAATCATACCGCCGCGAGGTCCGCGCAACGTTTTATGCGTAGTTGTTGTAACGAAATGCGCATGCGGCACTGGGCTCGGATGAACGCCTGCTGCAACAAGTCCAGCGATATGAGCCATATCGACCATGAATAGCGCGCCAACATCTTGAGCGATTTGACCCATTTTTTCGAAATCAATCGTACGCGGATAAGCACTTGCTCCAGCAACGATTAGACGAGGACGGTGTTTGAACGCTGCTTTACGAACTTCCTCATAATCGATCATGAATGTATCTTCGTTAACGCCATAGGCAACAAAATTGTATAGAAGACCTGAAGCATTAACAGGACTGCCGTGCGTCAAATGTCCACCATGTGCTAGGTTCATACCAAGAACCGTATCACCTGGTTTTAGAACTGCCAAGTAAACAGCCATATTCGCTTGTGCACCAGAATGCGGCTGAACGTTAGCATGCTCTGCTCCGAAAATTTCTTTTGCGCGGTCGCGTGCAATATCTTCTACGATATCCACATGCTCACAGCCTCCATAGAAACGTTTGCCCGGGTAGCCTTCAGCATATTTGTTCGTCAATACGGAACCCATTGCTTCCAATACTGCTTCACTTACAATGTTCTCGGATGCGATCAATTCAATATTGTCGCGTTGACGTTGCAATTCCAGGCCCATAGCCTTTAGTACCTCTGGATCTTGTTTGCGTAAATTTTCCATTATTATTGCCTCCCTAGATAAAGTATATAAACCAAAAATGGTCAAATCTATCACAGCTCATCCTAATGTTAATCACAAGACGTCTGCTCTGACGTCAGGATACCGTCTTCAACCTCTAACGTGTAGACAGCACGGATACCGCCAATTAGCTTCGGCCGCGTAATTGCCATCGTGACATGTGCTGAACCAATGCTGCGAATCGATGGACGAACCGGTACGGCAACACGGCGTAGATGCATCCCAATAAAGGTATCGCCAATGTCGACTCCGGCATGAGCCTGAACCGTCTCCACTAAGCAAGCTTGAGGCAGATGACGATAGGCATACGCCCCCATGGAGCCTCCTGCTTGCGGCACTGGAACTGCCGCTACCTCTTCGAGACCATACTTTTGAGCCGCTTCACGTTCGATAACTAACGCCCGATTCAAATGCTCGCAGCATTGGAATACAGGATAAAAGCCAATTTCACGTCGAACAGCTTCTACTCCTGCGAATATTTCTGCAGCCGTCTCCACTGTACCTGATGTCCCAATTCGATGGCCAAGCACCTCGCTGGTACTTGTACCAATGACAAGCAATTGTCCTGCAGCTAACCCGCCCGCAGCAGCTAATTCCCGAACAATCTGTTCAACGTCACTCGCAATACGCGCCATCTCATCACTTTTGCTCATTGACGATCGATCTCCTTTTTATGACAGACCTAAGGATGTACGGTATATTGCTCTTCAATTTGCTTCACTTTATTAACACGGCCAACATGACGTTCTCCATTAGAGAACGGAGTCTCAAGCCATACTCGAATAATTTCTTGAGCTACACCAGGTCCAATAACCCGTTCGCCCATTGCCAGCACATTCGTATCATTATGTTCACGAGTTGCTTTAGCCGAGAACAAGTCATGCACAAGCGCACAACGGATTCCAGGAACCTTGTTCGCAGCGATCGACATCCCAATACCTGTGCCGCAAATAAGAATGCCGCGATCAGCTTGACCGCTTACTACTTTGTCAGCTACAGGAAGCGCATAATCCGGATAGTCCACCGACTGATTACAATCGCAGCCAAAGTCTTCAATCTCATGACCAAGCGATAAAATAAACGGAACGATCTCATCCTTCAAACGGTATCCTGCATGATCAGCACCAATTGCAATTTTCATGTTTAACCCTCCTAAAGGTTTTTGCGTAGCAAAAATCCACTTCGTAAGCATTTTCTTAGGTTTTTGCGTAGCAAAAATCCACTTCGTAAGCATTTTCTTAGGTTTTTGCGTAGCAAAAATCCACTTCGTAAGCATTTGCTTAGGTTTTGCGTAGCAAGCCCCGCAAGCATAAGCTGTCGAGATACCGTTCTATTATACCTAATTTCGTCGAAAAAGACGAAAAAAAGAGCATGACATGCTCTTCAGCATGCTGCTCTTTGCCCAGGCGACCGGCCGTATGTTCCGATGCTCCACCGTGGTTACCCACTTCCGTCGCCAGTCACATCGGAAACCGTCTTTGTTTCTTTATCATAGAACATTCATGAATGAAAATCAATTATTATTCTCTCCCATAAAGCAGAAATTTTCATTCAGTCCTATTCCAACTTTTTCAACAGCATTCGTAAGCTTTCTTCAATCTCATTCGCACTGTGGCGGTACATTTCCAATGGCCCTCCGTATGGATCGACAATATCAAAGCTCGGAATACGTCTTTCCAATTGAAGCAACTGTGTGCGTTCGTCATTGGTGAGCTGCTGGCCTAGCGCCTGCTTCATATGCATCTCGCTATATAGCCGTTCAAGCTCTTGAATATCAGACAACACATCTTGATTAACGTATTCTTTTAGCGTATAGGCTTTATCCACCACATTAGGAAACCACTGCAACAGATTTCTTTTGTGTCCCGATGTCATGGTCAGAATGAGGTCTGCCCAGTCTACAGCTTCACCATTAATGGCATGTGATGTGCTATGGTGATTGATCTGGCGGGTACGCAGCGTTTCAGCTGCATGAGTCGAGATTGGCAAACCATCAATTGCTGAGACGCCTGCAGAACGAACTTCTATCTCTATTCCACTGCGCTTCGCCATATCTCTCAGCATCGCCTCCGCCATTGGAGAACGACAGGTATTGCCGGTGCAAACGAATAAAATGCGTTTCATGCTGCAAGCCCCTTCCCATGGATAACCAGTTAAATGGTTAGAATATAAACAGTATGCCAAAAACAAACAATACAGCTCCGCCAAAGGCTTCACCATACTCCCCTAAATTACGACTGACTCTACGTCCTAGCAATAAGCCTAATATTGACATAAGTCCGCCGAAAAAGCCGAACAATAATATAGTCAGCACCAAATCTGCAGCGAACATTCCCAGCGTTACTCCTACCGAGAATGAATCAATACTGACGCTTAGCGCAAAAATAAAGGTCCCCCATACCGAGCGGTAGTCAAATGATTGTACAGCTTCACCACGTAAAGAGCTATAAATCATATGCCCTCCAAGCAATACGAGAAGGATTCCTGCGGCAGTAGTGGCCACTTCGCCAAGCAAACCGCTCACAAGCTGTCCAGTGAATATACCCCCAAGCGGCATAATAATATGAAATAAGGCAATAACCGCACTTAGCTTCAGTATATCACGTAACCGTATCCCTTTAAGTCCAATTCCTATACCAAGCGAAAAAGCATCCATACCAAGTGCGACTGCCATAAGAAGCAGCGTCGCAAATTGTCCGACATGCATAGAAGCCTCACTCATACCAATCACTCAACTCCTTGTCCCGCAACCATTCTTTACCCAACATATGCGGACAAGGAGACAAACATTCTAGAGCTTGTTCAACTTATACATGTACAATGTGATTACCTGCAGCTTTTGCGAGCCTATTCATTAATGCTTCTCCAATCCCTTCTTCATGGCAGCCCTCAGCCCAAATCCGTTGTACTTGGCCTGCATCAAATTCACGCAAAGCCGCATATAACCGTTGTGCTGCTTGTTCCAAATGAAGCTCGCTCCCGTAAGTTAATACGAGATCCGAATGGAATTCTGACTCTCGCTCTTCGAAGGTTAATACTCCTGTCTTCTCACCGAGAAGCTTCGCTTCATAAACCTGTTTCTCTATATAAGCAACGACGGCTTCAGGCTCGCCTCGAACGATGCACAACGCCCCTTGCGGCGCATAATGGGTATATTTCATCCCGGGTGATCGAGGGGCTTCAGACATAGCCGTCTCTGCCGTTGGAGGAGCGTCAATCCTAACACCAGGAACAGCCTGACGCAGCTGTTCAGGCGTAATTCCGCCTGGGCGAAGAATACGAATCATTCGGTCATCCACAAGCTCAATAACAGTTGATTCCAGCCCCACTCCCGTTGGCCCATCATCAACTACACCGCTTATTTTACCATTCAAATCATCCAAGACATGAGCAGCCACTGTTGGACTCGGACGTCCTGAACGATTCGCGCTTGGTGCAGCTACCGGGCAACCAGCTTCTTTAATCAATTGCAGTGCAGCCTGATGATCCGGCATGCGCACCCCTACGGTCGCAAGACCCGCTGTAACGAGAGGCGACACTGCTCCCTGTTTGACAGGAAGGACGATAGTCAGCGGACCGGGCCATAGCTTCTCCATTAATTGACGCGCTAACTCTGGATAAGGCAGTACCAGCTTATCAAGCTGCTGTATGTCAGCAATGTGTACAATAAGCGGATTATCAGAGGGTCTGCCTTTTGCAGCAAAGATACGTTCTACGGCAGTTGTATCTCGTGCATCAGCCCCTAGGCCATATACTGTTTCAGTCGGAAATGCGACCAATTGTCCCTCACGCAATAACTGAGCAGCCTCTGCTAATTGCCGTTCGGCATGTCCATCCGAGAGCCGCCAAACCTTCGTTGTTGTCATCTCAATATCCATTCCTTGCTCTTATAAGTTGTTGTCGACTGCCATTATTATACCATATCCATTCACGTTCGAATCGAGCTTATATCCGCACAAACGGCGGCATATCTAGACGCATGTTCTACTTTGCGTATAGATGCTACCGCCGTCATCTGTTTAAGAAAATAGATTTTTCACCCAATCAAACAGCTTCACGATCATTTCCCAGAGGAAAAACTTTGCTTCAGGCGCCTGCTTGTCTTGCTCCGCTGCGGCATCTGCTTGTTGAACTTGTTTTTTTACTGCATCTTCGGCTTTCACGTTTTTCGTAGATTCTGCTTTTGTCGGCTCCGCTTTTGCCTTTACAACCTTTTGCTCCTCTTGGGGACTAGCTGCTGCCTCACCAGTAGCTGCATCAATAAAGCACAGCGGCGGGAACAGTACGCACCACCAGTTCTGACCTTGGCCCTCACCCAAAGTAATGAGCAGTGCCTCGTAATCACCAGCGGGATAAACTTCGTTGCCGTACATCTTCGTCGGAAAAGGAACCATGCCCAGCTGCACTTCATATGCATAACTAAATCCTCGGCTTTTCAAAACCTCACCGACAATAGATTCAATTTCATTCATATGGTCACGCATCGTTTGGCGTGCCTCTTCAATCGATTGTGGACCTGTAACCCAATTATTCATTGCGTCTACAACTGCATCGCGAACGACACGTTTAACCGCCTGATCGGCGGGAGAATCCGAATTAGCCAATATGCGGAGCCGAATGGACTCCTGTGGAATTTGACCGCTTGCTACAGCTGCATCTGTCTGCTGAAGCTCCCAGCTCATAAGAAGAACAATAAGAGCAAATAAGATAAAACCATGCGATTTACGAAAATAAAAACGGGAATGATAGCGGGACATACACACAAGCTCCTCTCGTGCACACCCGTCGGTATGCCGCTTGCGTTCCGGAACGTATCTATCCGTAAGTATGTCCGCAATTCCCGTTCTCTAAACCTTGTATCTATTAAATATTCATAGTTATAGATTTGTTATTTGCTAGTTTGTACAGCGATGACATGGCGTTCAATTCCGCCGTAGTCTGTAATGATCCGAATCTCATCCCACGCGCCGAATTCCCGCAGCAAAGCGGCAACATCTTGCGCTTGGCCCATGCCAAGCTCAAAGGCGACTATGCGCGGAGTTTGCAGCAGCGAGGGCAGCTGCTCTACCATGCGGCGGTACGGACCCAGTCCGTCCGCTCCGCCATCCAGTGCGAGGTGCGGCTCATAGTCGCGCACTTCGCGCTGCAAGCCCGCGAGATCATCCGCCGGTATATACGGCGGATTGGAGACCAGCACGTCGACGCGGTACTCCGCAGTCGACGTACCTGCGGCGGCGCCGGCGCGCTGCTGCGCGAACGGCGCCAGCAGGTCGCCCTGCATGAATGCCATGCGGTCCGCCGCCTCGTGGCGGGCCGCATTCATGCGGGCGACAGCCAGCGCGTCCTCCGACAAGTCGGACGCGCATACGCGCCAGTGCGGACGCTGCGAAGCCAGCGTCACGCCGATGGCGCCGCTGCCCGTGCCGACGTCGATGACGGTCGGCACAGCAGCAAGCTCAGGCGGCCATAGGGCATCGGCCGCCTCCAGCACCGCCTCGACGAGCAGCTCCGTCTCGGGGCGCGGGATCAACACGGCCGGCGTCACCGTGAACGGCCGTCCATAGAACCACTGCTCGCCCATAATATATTGAGCAGGCTCGCCCGCCGCTTTGCGGCGCACAACCTCTTCCCACGTCGCAGCTAGCTCCGGCGCGAACGGTTCATTCCAATCGCGCAGCAGCGCCATCCGATCTACCTTCAGCACATGCATCAGCAATAGCTCTGCATTCGAACGCGCCTCTTCGACGCCACTCTCTTCCAAAAACGAAGAAGCCTGCACGCAGGCTTCCCTAATGGTGAACGGCGGCGTGAACAGCAGCCGCTCGTCTCTATGTTCGCTCATCTTCCCAGCGTCCTTTCTCTCTACCGAATCAGGGTAGCTGTTAGCTTAGCTCTCTCTCCATAATATCGGCCTGCTCTGCAATCGTCAGCGATGAGATAATTTCCTCGATATCGCCGTTCATAACAGAATCCAGCTTATGCAGAGTAAGTCCTATACGATGATCCGTTACACGGCTTTGCGGGAAGTTGTACGTCCGAATACGTTCGCTTCGATCGCCTGTTCCCACTTTGCTCTTCCGCTCGCCAGCATATTTCGCTTCTTCTTCTTGACGACGGATGTCAGCAATACGAGCGCGCAATACTTGCAAAGCTTTTGCTTTATTTTCATTTTGTGATTTGCCGTCTTGGCAAGTCGCCATAATGCCTGTAGGCACATGCAATACGCGTACGGCAGACTTCGTCGTATTAACTGACTGGCCGCCCGCTCCACTGGAACAGAATGTATCGACACGAATATCTTTATCAAAAATTTCAACATCGACTTCTTCAACCTCCGGCATAACCGATACGGTTGAAGTCGAAGTATGAATCCGGCCGCCTGATTCCGTCACTGGGATACGCTGCACCCGGTGAGCACCGCTTTCGAACTTAAGCTTGCTGTATGCACCTTTGCCATTAACCATGAAGATAACCTCTTTGAACCCGCCGAGATCATTCTCATTGAGGTCCATAAGTTCAACCTTCCAGCCTTGTGTATCCGCAAACTTCGTATACATCCGATACAACTCATAAGCGAACAACGCAGCTTCGTCGCCGCCAGCAGCGCCGCGAATTTCTACGATTACGTTCTTGTCATCATTCGGATCCTTCGGCAAGAGTAGAATTCTAATCTGCTCATCCAGCTCTTCCTTACGGCTGGAAAGCTCGTCGATCTCCATCTTCACCATCTCACGCATTTCGTCATCGAGCTTCTCGCCCTGCATGACCTTCGCCTCGGCCAATTGCTCCGAAACTTGCTTGTATTCCGTATAAGCCACGTAGGCATCTTGTAAATCAGACTGTTCCTTTGAGTATTCACGCAGGCGTTTCGGATCACTAGCAACATCCGGATCACACAGCATTTCACTCAATTTATCGTAACGGTCAGCAAGCGCTTGTAAACGGTCCAGCACAATTAGTCACCTCTGTATATTCCTCTTTGATTTGCTTTAGTATAGCATAATGCTGCCATTCTTTCGACTGGTGTATTTGCCCTAAGCTGCAACTGCTACTTTATCTTATTCCAAAGTCCGTCCCGCTGTATCCTTCTATGACCAAAAAAAAGCCGCAAGCCAGATAGGCTTGCGAGCATTTCATCCTATTTCCTTCTTCTCGTTGCCGACACAATAAGTCCAGCAGCACCTAATACTACTGCAATGATGGACAGTATCAACGGCAGTTGCGAGTCTGAATCTTTCGCTTCTTCTGCCTGTTCAGCTGGTGAAGTTGCAGCGCCATGACCATCACTGCTTGCGACAGCCGCTGTTACCGCCGTTACAGAAGCTGGCTTATCTGCGCCTTCAGCTCCAATCCACTCGACTATACTATTATCGCTGTAGGTTTGATAAGCTCTCCACACGAGCTCAGTCGCATCTTCACTTACTTTCCCGCTCATCCGGAAATCCGTGAATTCCGTTGCACTTAGGCCTTCTCCCTCAGAGGTCCAAGTAATGCTTGTGATTGCCTCATTAGCATCCTTCTCGAGTTCATAGGTCCACCCTTGTTTCGGCTCGACCCTTGACACCGTTGCTCCTTCTGCCACCTTCACTTGCACTTTTATCGTCTTAACGTCCTTTGCTTCACTTGGCACCCGAACCGTAAACACTTGATACGAGTTAGCAGGTACTTCCTGTGGTTGAACGGTGACATGCGCACTTGCCAGACCTGCGAACAGGAATAAGCTTACACATACAGAAGCAGTGATCATCCATCTCTGCAATGACTTCATTGATTTCATTCTCCAACATCTCCTTTATCATTTCGAATAAACGTCCTTCTTCTTGTTCGTTCCCAAGTATAAGGGCAGACGTTCATCCTCACATGACTCGAAAGGGCTATACGCACATGAACATTTTGTGGCGGTATCACCGCTATGATTAATAATTCTCGAATGTCAATTCCTTCAGCTTCTCATAATCATCTTGCGTCATGACGCGTATCTCCGCTTTCCACTTCCCTGCATAAGGCAGATACGGCCCCGTTGCCTGATAGGATGTTCTCACAAAGCCTTCAAAAGTATCATAAGACTGATCATCAAATATTTCTAAAGGCACATCGATCGGCGCATCCTCGCGATCATCTGTGCTGAGTCGAAGTACTACCGACTTGGGAGCACCTGTTTCCTCCGGCAGCCAAATTTGAAGGGTAAATGTATTGTCGCTGCCTGGTACATTCGGTGTAACGTCGAACGTTGTATGCATGTCCTTGCCCATCTCATGCAGATGATAAGGAGCATTGGCCGGAAGCGGACTAATATATGTGAACACCGCTGCGATAATGACGATAAGCACCATAAACGCCGCGTCGACGCCTAGCAGCTTCCCATGCGGCATTCCTGAACGTCGAATCCGTATTCGCAGCAGCGCTCCTGTAACAAGAACAAATACGACAAGCGCTGTTTTGACCACCAGCAGCACACCCCATGAGGTGAGCCACAAGTACGACAACTTAGGTAAGAATAGCAACGTCATCCCAACACCACTTACAACCAGTGCTGCAAGTGAAAGTAACGCTCCCTGTGAAAAGCTCGTTCCGAATCGTCCTGCTTCTTTACGATCCGTAAACCAGATCATAACCAGCACAACCAATCCGCCTGCCCATAAGGCGGCTGCAGCTAAATGCACCCAATCAAAAGCAATCGTCAACAGCTTGGGATCATTAGCAGCTGGATGTCCAATTAAGCTTTCAACGGCAAGCAGCAAAATGACCCATAATAGTTGAACATATCGCCCGCCTTTTTGAACAACAAAACCTAGTAGCGACAATATAATAAGCTCAGCCCAGGCTCGGCCTGTTGCGGTTCCCAGAAATAAATCTCCCCACGCACTCGCAGGTTGTCCGAGCATAATCTCACGGGCTTGGGCAAACACGAGAACTAGTACAGACAAGAGAAGTGCACGCATAGAGATTAGCGTTAGTTGTCGAAATACCTTGTTAATTGATTCGCTTGCCTGTCGTCGGAACAACACCGACCAGGTCATAACACCAGTCGCAAGCAGCAGCGCACCGTAATAAATAAACCGAACAATATATAACAGCCAGTCTCCTGCATGCAGTTCACTAGATGAACTTGAACTCGTATTCGTTAAAAAGGTAGATGCATCCTTCCATTCAGGCGGATTGCCCAGCACGAATACGTAAGATCCACTTACCGGATGCCCATCCTCGGACACAATACGATAAGCTACCGTGTAGACTCCATCATCAAGCTCCGGCAATGGCAGCTGCAGTACAGTACGATTAGCATTAAGCTCCGCTTTCACCGACGTCACTTTACGTGATTGCGAATCAAGCACTTCCACCGAACTAACACCCTGTTCAATAGCTTCGTTGAATGTCAGCTCAACCTTAGGTGGCGATTCCTTCAGTTCCGCGTTAGCTGCGGGGACTGTCTGCTCCAACGTGGCATGGGCCGAAACCATCGGCGCCGCTGTAAGCAGCAGCACAACAAGCAGAAGAACAGCAGCCGCTGCCTTATGTTTCATACCATATATCCAGTGCTTGTTTTCACATTCACCCTTGCTCATAGTTATGTTTGTATTTATGTCCTTGCTCTTACCCTTGCTCATAGTTATGTTTGTACTCATGTTCTTGCTCTTACCCTTGCTGATAGTTATGTTTGTACTCATGTTCTTGCTTGTACCCATGCTCATGCACTTGCTCATGTTCATGTCCTTACCTATCACTTCACTTCCACTGTTCCTCATGACTGAACCATCACTTCCTTTTTCCTAGCTTCTTATCCCGTTCTCGCCATACTCTAACTGCCACCGTACAGTTAATTCAACGGAAAACCTCAGAAATCAAGCTACTTAACTGCATTCGTACAGGTATTACATCCATTATGGCGCTTTTCACGGAGTTTTGGCGAAATGAGATGTACCGCTGCAGTTAGTGACATCATTCAGCACGTTCACACAAACTATAACTGCACTTTTGCAGGTAGTAGAGTACGCTTGCTGCTTGGGACCAATGTTATGCCCTCACACAAGCTGCGCTGCAGCACTTCTTTATCCGTATTTCCTATCGTAACAGCAACTGTTATATTCAGTATTCAGTATTCATTACAACTTCTACTTCCCCATAATTCTTGTGCGCTCACGACATACCATCCCATTTAAAGTCACATTCAATTATAGAGGATCACTATCTCCCTCACATGACTCGAAAGGGCTACACAACGGTGAAGTTTGTGTGGCGAAGTAATAGCAACAACTTAACAAGTCCGAAATAAGACAGCAAACCATAGCATCTACTTGACTGTCAACAATCTCAGCTCGCCTACCTCTGCTTGAAGCCGCGAGAGCGCACGTTCCCTTTCATCGAAATCTATTCATTCGAACACAAATAAATAAAGGAAAAGACCCGGATTACAGGGGCCTTTTCCTTTATAATCATTATATTCGGTTATCCTTAAGAGCCTATCTCCTACACGTTAAAGCGGAAATGCATAACATCTCCATCTTTCACTACATAGTCCTTGCCTTCAAGACGAAGCTGTCCTCTCTCTTTGGCAGCATTCATTGAACCAGCTGCAGAAAGATCATCAAAGGATACGACCTCTGCACGGATGAAGCCCCGTTCGAAATCAGTATGGATAACGCCCGCTGCTTGTGGAGCTTTCATGCCTTTGCGAATCGTCCAA
>JBHGUX010000040.1:0-38021 GCA_048976605.1 Pristimantibacillus sp.
AAGCAGAGTGACCGCGTAGGCCGCTCCGCTTTTTATTATCATGTCACAAAGATGATTAAGATTTGCTAATTATGAGTGCTTCTGTACCCTCTTCAACGGTAACGGCAAGCTTTAATATTTCGTTAAAAAAAGCTTCTGGCACATAGGTAACGCCGCCAATCATTTGCGGAGCAGTACCAAGTTTAATCGGAGCCATTTTATTATAAGTGTAATAGTCCTTGCCTGGAGTAATGGATGTCCATGCTGCACCTTGAATAATCTCCGCCGATGCCGTTTTATTGCTCCAATTCACCGTATAACCAAGCTTCTCAGCAACTTCGCGAAGTGGAACCACTCGAATATTCTGCTCCGTCATATGATAAGCAGGACCATCTATCAAATCTTTGTCTTGCCGCACTACACGCACGCTTGCTGCTTCCTCTTTGGCAGGTACTTTAATTTCAATAATGCCTGCTGCATAAGGAGCAATCTCATACTGCTGGAACACAAGAACAGCTTGTCCTTTATCCATAAAGAAAGATTGATCCTCTCTTATTCCCTCGAACTGCAAATCTTCATTTGAGAAAAAGCGCTCAGGTTCAGCCGCAATGGCCTGTTTCACAGCTGCGTTAGCGAGCTCTTTATAATTGCTGCCTAGCAGCTTCTCCAACGTAAGCAAGGATGCTTCTTTCTCATTAACCACATTATACGTATCCACACGAGTACCGCCATGCGCTCCCCCAGTGTAAGTATAGGTCTGTACCATCAGCGACAGAAGACCGCCATCGGCTGTACTTCCTGTGGATTTGAGCTCGTAATCCATTATCAATTCATAAGGATTAAACGTATAATCATTAGCCTTGGCATCCGCTGCGGCTTCGATGGCCTCCTTCTTAATCACATCAAAATCTTCCATCGCATGTCGTTCTAATATATCGTTCAGCTGGTCCTGATAATGCTCGTCCAGCATGCGGTTTATGACAGGGATTTGAAGCTTCGCCGTATATTGATCGGTCTTTTCTTCCACCAATTTAGTGGTTAAAGTTACCGCTTCCGTGTTAATAGCAGATATGAGTTGGGCAGACACCGCTGTCGTCTCAGCGGTTTGAACCACTGCAGTTGGAATGGCGGAAGCTGCCGAGACAGCTGGTACGACCGCTGCAATGAGACAGCTGCCTGCAATCGTTAACGTTAACATTTTGAAGGGTGATTTGATTTTCATGATGATAATACCTCCGGCATTTAGTAAGGTTGTTGCTTGCTCGTTTTGATATCCCCCACTATACCGACACCGTTCCACAAATTGGTTACAAAAAAGTTAAAGCCCTCCTCCTTCTACACCTGCATATAACAAAAAGCTCGACCCTCGATATCGTTCCCGATTACCGAAAGCCAAGCTTATCTGTCTTACCTATCTATTGCTCCATTTGTTTTGCTAAGAAACCTGCTGCGGTCTCCGCCATTTTAGTTTCCATTTGCGACATTTTGACCGAATCATCCTTGCTGATCAACACCACCGTACCAATTGGGTCGCCCCCTGCCACGATTGGAGCTGCTACATAGGCTGAATAGGCTTCAGGCAGGTCTTTCACAAATTCATAAGTGCCTGCGCCGCCTTCCGTTGTCTTACGATTCTCCATACAACTCTCTAGAATAGACCCGATCTGTTTCTCCAACAGTTCCTTCTTAGATGCACCAGCCACCGCAATAATATTGTCGCGATCTGTAATCAAGGTTACATGACTCGTACCTTCAAATAACGATTCAGCATATTCTTTTGCAAAATCACCTAGTTCGCTAATCGGAGAGTATTTCTTGAGTATGACTTCACCATCACGGTCTACGAATATTTCGAGCGGGTCTCCCTCGCGAATACGCAATGTACGGCGGATCTCTTTCGGGATCACCACACGCCCGAGATCATCGATGCGGCGTACAATTCCAGTTGCTTTCATTTCATGTTGCCCCACTTTCCTAGAGGATTGTCTGTCGACTGGATACAAGCTGCCAACTGCTTGTCTACAAAGCCAATATTGTTAAGAAAAACGGCTAGCGGAGACGTTCGGGCGATAAACAGCCGCTTCCTGCGGTTTAGCAGTATGCCAATAACCATGCTGTTCTCGGTTCGAGCGAGTTCGATAACTAAATCATTGTGAATCTGACCATAGTATTCATCGGCTCCCAATTTCTTATGCACAATTTTGAATTGCGACCATGGATCTCTTTTCCTATCCATCGTCGCTTGACCGTTTGCCCTATAAGTTGTTCCTAGTCGTCTTCCTTCCAGCTTTCCCATTTGGGCTCTGATCCATGAATCGCATATCAACATTGAACGATTCATTGAACTGAAAAAGCAGCATCTGCTCCGCCATTCACAGGAAGTCATGCATAATTTCCGTCGTAAAATAGAACAAAGACATCCCGCTTCTCCGAAGAGAGGCCAGGATGTCTGTTAATGATTGGTATAAAGCTTCATACGCCATGTTAGGTATCTTGACTAGGTGGACGATGCTTCGGCAGTCTCCCTGCTTTTCCTAATGCTTCCTTTAACAAAAACTCAATATGCCCATTAACACTACGGAATTCATCATTCGCCCATTGCTCCAACGCACGGTGAAGATCGGGATCTAGTCGGAGCGCAAAAGCTTTCTTTTCTTTCCCCATCCTCTGTCCCCTCTAGCTGTAAAGTGAACCTGTATTAATGACTGGCGTCGCAGCGCGGTCCGATACAATCGAAACCATTAAATTATTAACCATCGCCGCACGACGCTCGACATCTAGCTCGATCCCGTTCGCTTCAAGTTGCTTGAGGGCAGCATCGACCATACCAACTGCTCCTTCAACGATCTTCTGACGTGCTGACACGATAGCAATCGCTTGTTGCCGCTGAAGCATTGCACTCGCAATCTCGGCCGCATAAGCCAAGTGGGTCAGACGCGTCTCAAGCACCTCTACACCAGCCACCGCAAGCCGGTTTTGCAGTTCAGTCATCATTTCTGCAGCCACTTCATCTGCATTTCCTCTTAATGACAACTTATTATTCTCATCAAAAATATCATAAGGATATTGTGCCGCAATATGGCGGACCGCTGTCTCACTTTGAATTTCTACGAACCGCTCATAGTTGTCGACATCAAATCTTGCTCTAGCCGTATCCGTTACTTTAAATACAACTACTGCGCCGATTTCAACCGGATTCCCCTCCGCATCATTGACCTTCAACGTCTGGCTATTGAAGTTGCGTACTTTCAATGAAAGCTTCTCCTTATTCGTGAAAGGAAGTACCATCCATAAGCCGCTCTCCGTAACTGTACCGCTATATTTACCGAAGAAATTGATCAGCTTTGCTTCATTAGGCTGTACAATCGTCAACGATGAAGCCGCAACTAGAAACAGTATGCCAAGCAAGATACCAAGTACAATAAACAACACATTCGGCTCATCCTGGTTGGCTCCAAACACGATAAGCGCAATCCCTCCCCCTATGGAGAACAGCGCTATTAGCATTGCTAGAAACCCATTCACATGCCACGCTTTGTATTCCTTCATAAAAGCACCCCTTATATCAATGTGATATTTATATGATATCACTTTTTACAGTATAAGTAAACTGTTGGTTGCAAAATAAAAAGTCTAGAATCGCATGCATCTCACGATTCTAGACTTTTTATTCATTCTTATAACAGTGAATACCTCACTCGGACAGCGGAGGAAATAGATAATTGTCCTGGCTGGATTGGAGTATCCGCACTCGACATCACGATGGCGGACTTGAAGAGAGAGGGCGGCGGCGAAGCAGTTAATTCTTGGACATGATCTGGGACGGCAGCTATTGTCACTCCCAATGTATTAGCTATGGTCGCTGCCTTTTGGCGAGCATCCTCAAGAGCCAACGATAGAGCTTCATTCTTATAGATTCCCGGTTGCGACAGCGCAAATTGAATGTTGGAAACGACATTAGCGCCATTAGCCAATGCAGTATCAACAACCTCCCCAGTCTGATCTACTTCATCCAGGGTGATTTGCAGAAGATGAATGGCTTTGTAGCCTCGAAAAATTTGCTCTCCTTCGGGATAATCATACTGTATGTCAATACGGAACTCTGAAGTTTGAATCTTCTCTCTTGGGATATTCAGATTCAGCAGTGATGTAATGATGCTTGCCATCATTTCTCCATTCTCTGCTTGGACTTCACTTAAGACTGTCCCTTCTGTTTCCACCCCCAGTACAATAATCGCTTGGTCGGGAGCAGCCGATACCCTGCCCTCACCTAACACCTCAATCGTGGACGATCGTCTCAGCGAAACTGAATTCTCACCGTTAAAGGAATAATCTCCGTACATGGTCTGGCCAATCCCCTTTCATGCGAATGAATGTTATCCTAATGTATGGGAA
Organism: Pristimantibacillus sp.; assembly: GCA_048976605.1. Classification (GTDB taxonomy): domain Bacteria; phylum Bacillota; class Bacilli; order Paenibacillales; family Paenibacillaceae; genus Pristimantibacillus. The sequence continues at coordinate 4,375 of JBHGUX010000040.1, forward strand.
GCCTGCTTTTCTCATTCGTTGTTACGCCTTAATAAGGCTTAAAATGTCATTTATGCTCGTTCAACCTTCATTCTTGCTTGCTCCAACAGATTTCTCAAGCTCTCCGAGCACCGCTAGCAGCTCCTGCTTTGTTTCAGGATGAGTGATACTTCCATCTTGACTTAGCTTCAAATTAATATGAGGGATGATCAACGTTCCTCCTTCTACAATGGTAGCATTGATCATATGAAGGGTAAGCAGCAAGGAAGCATGAGCCTTATCACCGCCCATTGGAGTAGGTGAAGCGCTGATTACCGCTGTAGGTTTGTTCATAAACACAACAGAGGAGACAAGCCAGTCCAACGCGTTCTTCAAAACACCTGGTACACCATTACCATATTCCGGTGTACAAATAAGAACACCATCTGCCTCTGAGAGCTGCCTTCTTAATTTTCCTACCGAATCCGGTCCTTCTTCAGTATCCATATCAGGATTAAAATGCGGAAGATCGTTCAATCCGCCATAAATAGTAAATTCCATCGTTTCCGGAGCCATTCCAATGATGGCATTCATGAGAGCTGTATTCGAAGATTTTTGCCGAAGACTCCCTGAAATGGCTACAATATTTATTTTCTTTTCCATCCAGCATCATCTCATTTCTACTAAGTTATCTTCACTTCATTGTTCCATCATCATAACATAGAGCGCATTGTCAAAATAAAAAGCAGACGCGTTTCAGCGCCTGCCTCTGCCAAATCCACCTTTCATGCTACACCGTCAAATACTTCTTAATCACATCGTCGCTTAATGACTCCAAGCCGCCTTCCCACACGACGGCCCCCTTCTCCAATACATAGAAGTAATCGCCGACGCTCTTGACGAATTCTAGACTCTGCTCAACGAGCAAGATGGCCGTCTTGCCATCCGCCTTAATCCCACGAATAACATCACGTATATCATCTACAATGGATGGCTGAATCCCTTCGCAAGGCTCATCTAACAAGAGCACCTCAGGCTTGGAGGCCAGCGCCCTTGCGAACGCAAGCTGCTGCTGCTGCCCGCCGCTAAGATCGCCCCCTCGGCGAGCGTACATCGTCGGCAATACTGGGAACTTCGCAATCGCTTCCGCTGGAATCGTTCTTGCCTTCTCTCTTGAGGCTTCCAATCCTATCAATATATTCTCATATACGGTCAATTGACCGAATATTTCTCTACCCTGCGGCACATAACCAATACCGCTCTTCGCTCTGCCGCCTGGTGCCCGCTTCGTCAGATCGGCTCCGTTATAAGACACGGCTCCTCTACGCGCCTTCAGCAGCCCCATAATACTCTTCATCAGCGTCGTCTTGCCGACACCATTGCGGCCTAGCAAGCAAACAACCTGCCCCGCATTTACCTTCAACGATACATTACGCAATATGATACTTTCCCCATAACCCGCTTCAAGCTGTTGAACGGCTAACATCCGCATCCCGCCTTTTACCCAGATACACTTCCGCTACTCGATCGTCACGCTGTACCTCTTCCATTGAGCCCTCTTTCAGCAGCTTGCCTTCATGCATGACAGTCACCTTGCTGGCAAAATTACGTACAAACTCCATGTCATGCTCAACGACAACGATTGAGCGTTGACGGGCGATTTGCATCAACAGCTCGCCCGTCTTATCCGTTTCTTTATCTGTCATTCCAGCAACAGGTTCATCCAGGAGCAGAATCTCTGGCTCCTGCAGCAGCATCATTCCAATCTCCAGCCACTGCTTCTCGCCATGTGACAGCCCTCCTGCACGCCAGTCCGCTTTATCTTGAAGACCGATCATAACGAGCTGATTGTCAATCCGCTCCCGTTCCTCCGCTTGCATCCTCGCGAACATAACCGCAAAGACGCCGCGCCGTTGGCGCATGGAGATCTCCAGATTCTCAAATACGGTCATCGACGGAAAGATTGATGGGGCCTGAAATTTGCGGCCGATGCCAAGCTCAGCAATTTGATGTTCTTTTTTACGTGTAATATCGATTGTCTTGTTGAACGTCACTCGCCCCGTCGTCGGTCTCACTTTCCCGCATATGACATCAAGCATCGTTGTTTTGCCGGCACCATTCGGTCCAATAAGGAAGCGAAGCTCCCCTTTCTGCAGCTGTAAGCTCATCCCTTGCACAGCCTTGAATCCGTCAAATTCTACCGTCACATCATCACACTGCAGGATATTCGACTCCTTCATCACTTGGCTCACTCCTCTTTTTGCTGAACTTGATTTTGCTAAGAAGACCTACAAGACCTTTCGGCAAGAAGACAACGACAATCACGAACAATGCACCGAGAAAGTACGTCCAGCCCTCGGGGTAAGAGGTACTGAACTCACTCTTCGCCCAGTTCAGCAGAACCGCTCCAAGCGCAGCGCCAATCAACGTCCCGCGACCGCCAATCGCCACCCATAGAACCATTTCAATTGAAGGTACAATACCCATCATAGAAGGTGAAATAATACCGACATGCAAGACGAACAACATGCCAGCAATTCCTGCTAACCCCGCTGATAAGGTGAAGATAACCATTTGGTAGATTGCCGGATTATACCCGATAAACCGCACTCGATTCTCACCGTCGCGAATAGCTCGCAGCACTTTACCGAAGCGGCTTCCCACCACATAGCGGCAAAGGATAAAGACAGCAATCAGCACAGCAGCAGTAACCCAATAAAGAATCCGTTTCGTATCTGGTGAAGATAGAGCAGCTCCGAGAATTTTGCCGTAACCGGTAACACCGTTCGTGCCGCCAGTAAATGCCTGCTGACCGACCAATAACGTCGTCGTTATGATGACGAGTGCTTGCGTCAGAATGGTAAAGTAAACACCGCGGATTCGATTGCGGAACGTGAAATAGCCGAGGATGAGCGCCAATAGAGAAGGTATTAAGATACCCATCAGCACCGCAAATCCAAAATTCTCGAACGGCCGCCAGAATATCGGCAGCTCCGATAATCCACTCCATCCCATAAAGTCTGGCAGCTTGCCTCCACTTGCCTCCAGCTTCAAATACATGGCCATCGCATAAGCGCCAAGTCCGAAAAATATACCATGCCCTAAGCTCAGAATTCCGGTATAACCCCATATGAGATCAAGCCCCAGAGCCACTATGGCAAAGGCTAAAAATTTCGCCAACAAATTCAATCGAAAATCACTAAGAAACATTGGAGCTGAGAATAAAGCTGCCGCAGCTGCACCATAGCCGATTAACAGCCATAGACGTCCAGGAGATAACATTCTCTGTCTCATTGGTCATCCCCACCCTTCCCCTTTATTAGTCTAGCGAGCGTGTACGCATAGCTACCAGTCCTGATGGCCGCCATTGCAGGAAGGCTACGATACAGAGAAACACGAGTACTTTGCCAAGCGAAGCATTCGTCCAATACTCGAACATCGTATTGAATACACCAATCCCAAGAGCTCCAAGCACTGTACCGATCAGCTTGCCTACACCGCCAAGAACAACAACCATGAAAGCATCGACTATATAGTAAGTACCTAATGAAGGTCCTATTGGACCAAGCAGCGTTAATGCACATCCCGCAATACCTGCTATCCCTGATCCAATAGCAAAGGTCATCGCATCAACACGCCGTGTCGATACACCTAAACAAGCAGCCATGTCGCGATTCTGCATCACCGCCCTCATCCGACGTCCTTCTAGACTGCGATATATATAGAAGTACATAGCTAGCAAGCATAAGATTACTAATCCAATAATAAACAGCCTCTTATAGGGGAGAACTGTATTCTCCAGAACATTCATCCCGCCATTAAGCCACGAAGGGCTGGTAACCGCTACGTTAGGCGCTCCGAACAGTGAACGTGCTAGCTGCTGAAGGACGAGACCTACACCCCATGTAGCTAACAGGCTGTCAAGCGGCCGACCATACAGAAACCGGATTAAACTCATTTCCAGGATAAGACCAAATAGAAAAGCAATGAAGAAGCTAACGGGGATAGCAAGTACAAAATACCAATCAAACATCGATTGCGGCAAATAGTCTTTAAATAAGTTTTGCGTCAAATAGGTGGAGTAAGCCCCAATCATGATAAGCTCTCCATGCGCCATATTAATAACCTTCATTAATCCGAACGTAATAGCCAGACCAAGTGCGATCAACAACAAAATGGAGCTGACACTGATCCCATTAAACAGCTGTAGAATGAATACATCCATATGTTCAACTCCTCAAGGTTTTGCGTAGCAAAACCACCTCGTAAGCATTATCTTAGGTTTTGTGTAGCACACTTCGTAAGCATTATCTTAGGTTTTGTGAAGCACACCTCGTAAGCATTGTCTTAGGTTTTGCGTAGTACACCTCGTAAGCATTATCTTAGGTTTTGTGAAGCACACCTCTTAAGCATTATCTTAGGTTTAGCGCAAAAGTCACTACCTAAGCTTGTTTAATACAAAAGGGGAAAGCATCCGATGCCGCCGAATACTTCCCCCCTCCTCCCACTCTTACTTTTTTAGACTTTAAGTAATGACTGCTGTCGTCTGCTTATTCCGTTGGTTTAATGCTCGACGCCCAATCGTAACTCTTCAAATACGGATCCGGTTTGACTGCTTCTCCGGAGTTCCATAGTTCCTTGAATTGACCATCCGTTTGTACTTCACCAATTCGAACTGTTTTGTAAATATGTTGTGTCTCGCCATCAATTTTCACTTTGCCCTCTGGCGCATCCCATTCCAGTTCTTTCGCCGCTTCCTTCACTTTGTCTACATCAGTAGACCCTGCTTTCTCTACGGCTGCTGCCCATAAATAAACGGCAGTATAACCAGCCTCAATCGGGTCTGCTGTTACACGGTCAGCGCCGTATTTCTTTTTATAATTTTCTACAAATGCTTTATTCGCTGGCGTATCTGTTGTTTGATAGTAGTTCCATGCCGCCAAGTGACCTTCCAGTACATCGACGCCAATGCCGCGAATTTCTTCTTCCGCAACAGATACAGACAAGGTAGTCAAATCCTTAGCCGAAATATTCGCATCCTTCAATTGCTTGAAGAAAGCAACGTTACTATCACCGTTAAGCGTGTTGAATACGATATCTGGTTTTGCTTCTTTTATTTTGCTAATAATCGTGCTGTAGTCGGTATGGCCAAGCGGTGTATATTCCTCACCAACCAATTCTCCACCCTTTGCCTTCAGCTGTTCTTTAATAATCAAGTTTGCTGTACGCGGGAAGACGTAGTCTGATCCGAGCAGATACATCTTTTTGCCCCGATTCTCAAGCAACCAGTCAACTGCAGGAACGATTTGTTGATTCGTAGTTGCTCCCGTGTAGAAAATGTTAGGAGATGATTCCAGACCTTCATATTGAACGGGATACCACAATAATGCGTTCAATTCTTCGAATACCGGTTTCATTGCTTTCCGACTCGATGATGTCCATCCACCAAAGACGGTTGCAACCTTGTCTTCCGATATCAGCTTGCGTGCCTTCTCTGCGAAAGTCGGCCAATCCGATGCGCCATCTTCTTCAACCGCTACAATCTTTTTACCAAGAACTCCGCCTGCAGCATTGATCTCGTCAATCGCCATAATCTCGGCATCTCTAACAGATACTTCGCTTATAGCCATCGTCCCGCTCAAGGAATGCAGAACACCTACTTTAATTTCCCCTTCTGTAGCTGCTCCTGAATTAGAAGTTCCTGATGTCGCAGTTGCCGGTTCGTTAGTGTTGTTGCCGCAAGCAGCTAATATAAGACTAAATACCGCTAATACGATCCCCATACGATAAAACAAGCTCTTCTTCATCTCTCCACTCCCCAATTCATCTATATATTTGTCTTATTGCCGAACATTTACATGGAATTGGTTTCCAATGTTCGCATCTTCATTATAAAATGGATGTACTTTACATGTCAATATAGATAACATTAAAATTTTAAAAGGTGAGTTTTCGACCAAATTCACTCAAAATCCCTCCGAATATCTCACATAAACTTTACGAGTCTCCTGTGAAAAACATGGAATTTTGGATTACACCCTTCATTTTCGACATATCTCACATGAATATGACGCAATAGTTTTTCTCTACATACACAAAAACGCAGAAACAATGCTGAGTTAGAACATTAACAGTTCAGCATTATTTCTGCGTTTATACTCACATAATTAATCTTATTGACATAAAAAAAGCTGTCCCCATCATAATGACAGGAACAGCTTCATTCATAAAAGATTATTTCTTCGTTTCAGCAGTTGGCGCAGGAGACGCCTCCGCTGCCGGAGATTCCGCTGGCGCTTCTGTTGCTTCAGGAAGTGTAATCTTCACTTCTTGCTTAGGCATTTCGTCAGTCATGAATTTGTTCATATGCGTGTAAGCAACCGCATTCTTCACTTCTTCTTGCGTTGCATCGTCAATATCGGCAAAAGCTTTGATATCACGTTTCTCTACAAGAATAACATGATAACCGTATTCTGTCTCAACAGGCTCGCCAATTTTGCCAACCTCTTGCTTTATAGCAGCATTCTTGAATCCTTCAACCCAACCGCTAGGTTTAACATCGGCATACAAGCCGCCTTTTTCTTTCGTACCTGGATCATCGGAGTATTCCTTAGCCAATGCTGCCCAGTCGCCGCCTGCATCAAGCTTCACTTTTACCTCTTTGGCAATTTTTAGCGCCTCATCCATGGTGCGCAGCTCTTCATTTGTTGCTTGATCCGTTGTAGCTACAAGAATATGACGAACAGTAATTGGTGTGTATAGACCTGAGTTAGCTTCATATTCAGCCTTAATCTCATCATCTTTTACTTGCGAGTTCATATGCTCAACAACAGCAAGCATCAAACTTAGATAGGTTCTAACATCGTCAGTTGTTACGTTTTTAGTAGTCAATGTTGTTTTTAACTCAGGTTGTGCTTCTACTGCAGCTTCGAAATCTGCTATTTGCTTTTCTGTTTCTTCGGAAGCTTTTTTCTTTGTTTCCTCAGAAGCTTGTCCAGCTAATATTTTGTAAGAAACGAACTGTTGAAGCAATTGCTCCTTGAATTGTGGAATTGCCAGCACTTGCTCATAGCCAGGCTGCATAATGGTGAAGACACCCAAATACTTGTCGAACTCGGGTTCTGTTACGTTACCATCTTTGAATGTAGCGATCTCTGTTCCGGTACCTGCTCCAGCAAATACGGTTCCGAATTCAGCAGCTCCTTTATCTTTGCCGCCGCTTGTTTCGTTGTCGTTCTTGTTGCCGCATGCCGCCATAACCGTCATGACGAGCACTGCCGCAACAATAAGCAGCGCGCTTCTGCGCCATGCCGATTTACGTGTATTGTGCAACATGTTGAATCCCCTTTCAATTTAGGAAGTTAATATTATTGTAACAGAAATAACTATCAGAAAGCGAATTTCCCGTTAGGGAGTCGCATCCTGAAGTTCTTCTTTAACCGTTCTAGCATCCTTGAATTGTTTCATGAATCGCTCCAGCAACTGCAGCTTTTGATCCATTTCCAACCCTTTGCCGCGCAGCATTACTGTAGGATTAGGGTCCTCGGTGCTTCCCTGATGGAATCGATTCTCATATTGCAGACAAAGCTGACCGACTTTCTTCTTATCTATCCGTTTCTTCTCATGCTCAGTGAATTTCACAGTCAGATCATCGCCGCGTTGACTAATTTGCTCGACACCATATTGAGCTCCATAAACCCGGAGCCGTGCGACTGTCAGCAAATTGTCTACAGCTTGCGGCAAATTACCGAAGCGGTCAATCAACTCTTCACTCAGATCATCCGCCTCATCAAGAGAACGAACAGCCGCTACTTTTTTATAAATTTCGATTTTCTGAATGCTGTCGTAAATGTAATCAGACGGCAAATACGCATCAATACTAACGTCAATCAGCGTACTTACGGCACGCTCCTCTTTCACCTCGACACCATCCATCTCAGCCTTACGCTTCGCTATTTCATCAGCAAGCATCTGAGAATAGAGATCAAAGCCTACAGAAGCGATAAAACCATGCTGCTCTGCGCCCAGCAAATTGCCCGCGCCTCGAATAGCCAAATCTCGCATTGCGATTTTGAATCCAGAGCCAAGCTCTGTAAATTCTTTAATCGACTGCAGCCGCTTCTCAGCCACCTCAGTCAACACCTTATCACGCATATAAGTGAAATACGCATAAGCAATTCGATTCGAGCGGCCGACCCTTCCCCGTAATTGATACAGCTGGGAGAGTCCCATTTTATCCGCATCATGAACGATTAAAGTATTTACGTTCGGAATATCGACGCCTGTCTCAATGATACTCGTGCTAACGAGTACATCTGATTCCCCATCGAGGAAATCGAGAATCGTTTTCTCCAATTCCTGCTCCGACATCTGACCATGTCCTACCGCTACCTTCGCATCCGGAACTAGGGCTGACAGCTGCTCTGCCATTTGGTAAATACCCTGTACTCTATTATAGAGATAGTAGACTTGACCGCCGCGAGCAATCTCACGCTCAATGGCCTCCCGAACGAGTGATATATTGTGCTCAACCACATACGTTTGGACAGGGAAACGATTCTCTGGCGGTGTCTCGATAACGGATAAATCCCGCACGCCAAGCATCGACATATGAAGTGTCCGCGGTATTGGTGTTGCGGTAAGTGTTAATACGTCCACATTCGTCTTCAGCCGCTTCAGCTTCTCCTTATGGGACACACCAAACCGCTGCTCCTCGTCCACGATAAGCAGACCTAGATCTTTAAACACAATATCTTGAGATAACAGCCGGTGCGTACCGATGACAACATCAACAGCCCCAGACTTGATACCCTTCATCGTCTCGTTCTGCTCCTTGCGTGAGCGGAAGCGACTAAGCACCTGGATATTGAAGGGATAGCCGGAGAAGCGTTCACGGAACGTCTCGTAATGCTGTTGAGCTAATATCGTCGTCGGCACGAGAACAGCAACTTGCTTGCCCTCAATAGCAGATTTGAATGCCGCTCGAATAGCGACCTCCGTCTTACCGTAACCAACGTCGCCGCATAATAGACGGTCCATCGGCTGTGCTTTCTCCATATCCTTCTTAATTTCTTCTATCGCCCGCAGTTGATCCCTTGTCTCATCATAAGGGAACATCGCTTCGAACTCATTCTGATAGGCCGTATCCTGCCCAAAAGAAAAGCCCTCCGCCGATTGGCGTTGTGCATATAGCTTGATCAAATCGTCAGCGATATCTTGAACAGATGCGCGAACCTTCGTCTTCGCCCTTGCCCACTCGCTGCCACCAAGTTTGTTGACCTTAGGCTCTTTCTCCTCGGATCCCACATACTTCTGAATCATATCGACTTGATCGATTGGAACCGATAGTTTATCTCCGCCGGCATACAGGATGTGCAAATAATCCTTATGAATTCCGCCGATTTCAAGCGTACCTATCCCAATGTACTTACCAATACCATGATTCTGGTGAACAACATGGTCGCCAACCTTCAGTTCGGTATAGCTTTTAATCCGTTCAGCATTATCGATCTTCTTATCGATGCGACGAGCCTTGCGCTGCTTCTGAGAGAACATTTCCCCTTCAGTAATGACGACCAGATGGGAAGATGGCAGCTCAAAACCGGATTGCAGGTTGCCCTCAATCAATGTAGGCGGTTCTATGCTGTAGTCTTGCAGTACACGGCGCATACGCTCCATCCGCTCGGCATTACCCGCAAGCATCATGACGTTCGCACCTGTTTTTTTCCAACGCTCCATTTCCGCTTTCAATACATTCATTTGTCCATGGAAATTTTGCATCGAGCGGCTAGTCATATTTAATATGTTTTGCGGCTGCGTATGCGGGATTTGTCTAAGGAACAAGGACAAGAATAGCGTTGGAAAAGGACGTTGATGCAAGATCTCATCAGAAGGTCTCGCGAGCACAAAGCCCGGCAAGGATTTACCATTCTGAAGCAAATGTGTTTCCCATTCCACTTCATCACGTTCCAATTGACGTGCCGTTTCAATCAGACGAGTTGGTTCATCGAGAATAAGCAAAGTATCTTCCGGCAAGTAATCAAGAAGAGTTTGTCTTTCCGGATAGAGTAAAGAAATATATTTATAGATTTCAGGAAAATAAACATGCTCTCGCAGTTTTTCTATTTCGCCGCCGATCTCCACACGAAGACGTTCCTTCGCTGTACGATCGGTCATTTTATCCAATTGCCGCTCCAATAGTGATGACGCATGATCGGCTGCCGATAGGAAGCGCTTGCGATCAGCCAATAGCTCTTGGCAAGGAGGGACAAGGTAGGTCTGTACATTATCAAGTGAGCGTTGATCTGCCGGATCAAATGTTCGAATGGAATCAACATCATCACCAAACCATTCAATCCGATATGCCAGAGCAGTTGTCAGTGGATAAAAGTCCACTATGCCGCCGCGAACGCTCATCTCGCCCCGACCCTCAACCCGATCGACCCGCGTATAGCCAATAGCGGACATTTGACGCAGGAATGTTTCTAGCTCCAGTACATCTCCAACGTTAACCTCTATCTTCGCTTCTGCCATAACTCCCCGAACTGGCAAATAACGTCGAACTCCAGAAAAGGGTACGACAACAATCCCGCGGAAGCCTTCAGACAGCCTGATTAACACATCCATCCGTTGCGCCAGCGTCTCTGGGCTTGAGATCGATGCTTCAGCAGCTACCAGCTCATTAGCGGGATACAGCAACACATCTTCTGTTGAGAAACATTCTTGCAAATCTTCCGCTATCTTCTGAGCGGCGTACATATTATGTGTAACAACGAGCAACGGCCTGTCGAGATCTTCTTTAAGTGCCGCTACGAGAACTTGTCTAGAAGAGCCTGCGAGCCCTGATACCATTTGCTCTCGCATACCCTTGCGAATACCAGTTATAATCGACTGAACATCCGGATCCGCGGCAAAAGCCTGTACTAATGCTTTCAATTGCTAAGGCACCCCGTTTCTATAAACAACAAGCGGAACAGCATTCACATGCTGTCCGGGTTAACACCATTTCTCTTTCAAACCATCAAAAAATAGCCCCAGCCATTCGCTAAGGCCTTGCCCTGCCATTACTCCGCTTACTGCAATGGATTCGTTACAAGCAACAGCTCAGGATTTGCTTCAAGCGCCTCGCGGCAATAATCGCAAATCACTTTAACCGTCACGTCCCCGTTCGGGTTATACGCTATTATATCGCTGCGTTCTTCGGGGGTCAAGAAATGGAAACCGAGCTGATGTTCCGTGATTTCCTTTTCATTGATCGTCCCCATCGATGTGCGGCAGTGCCTACAAATATAGTTTACAGACATATGTATGCCTCCTGAAGAGTGGTTATACCCTTCAGTATGCCCTGCTTTTCCGTAACTTAACGGTTTATCGATTAAACTTTGCCATTGTGTGCTCAAATTCAGACTTTAATGAGAACTCAACAGCGTCACAAGCCTGTTCAATCATATCAATTACCGCCGCATGCTCACTCTTAGGGAAATTGTCCAGCACATAGTCGGCGATATTACGTCCTGGCAGAGGCCGTGAGACGCCCATACGCACTCGATTGAAGGATTGTGTCCCCAAATGCTGAATCAGCGACTTGATGCCGTTATGGCCGCCTGCACTGCCCTGATACCGCAATCGGATCTTTCCTACTTCCGTATCCATATCATCATAAACGATTAGTCCATCTGCCAGCTCTGTTTTAAAATAATCCATGAATGAACGCACCGATTCTCCTGACAGATTCATATAGGTCATCGGTTTAATTAACACAACCTTCGTTCCTTGTACATTTCCTTCGCCAATCAAAGCCTTGCATTTATTCTGAGTTACTTGAATACCCCAACGTCTAGCTAGTTCATCAATAACCATAAAGCCAATATTATGCCTCGTCCCCGAGTAAGCAGGTCCAGGGTTGCCCAATCCTACAATCCACTTCATATCCTTATCTCCAATCCTTGCATAATAACGTGATGCTGTACTTGTTCATTTCTACATAACAGCAGCTTTCCCCTGCCTGCTGCCTAAAACAGGAAGAAACGGTATTGTCCCTCGCATGTGGGACGATACCGTTATCTTTTCTGCACGTCTGACTATTCTTTGTCTACGTTCAATCGGGCTTCCTGCGATCTTGACTCCGCTGCCTCAAGTTCTGCCGCTGCTTCCTCAGCTTCCTCTTCAGACAGCTCTTTCTGTGGAGCGGCTACCGCTACGATCGCTAGTTCCTGATCCGATTTCATCTCAACACCAGCAGGTACGATAACGTCCTTCACATATAAGCCATGTCCAATCTCCAAATCAGCCACATTTACTTCAATAGATTCCGGTATGCTTCCAGGTAAACATTGCACTTCAAGCTCATGCACCATGACTTGAAGAACACCGCCCTCCTGAACACCCTTGGCTTCGCCAACGAAATCGATTCGAACCTGTGTCTTGACCTCTTCGTTCATACTAATCTGATGCAGATCAACATGCAGAACCCGACGTGACAAGGAGTCGCGCTGCACATCGGCAATCATAACAGGCTGCTTGCCAATGCTAGGGATATTCAGATCCAAGATCGCATTGGGATGAGATCTCAGCAGCGCTTGAAGACTCTTCTCCTCCACTGCGATAGAAACCGGACCGTCAAGCTGTTTGCCAAATATAACGCCGGGCACTTTGCCCTGCTGTCTTAGACTGCGGAGCTCGCCTTTCGTGTGCGTTGTTCTTAATTCTGCGCTCATAGGTAAAGACATATCGGAAAACCTCCCAGTAAAGTCATTTTCCATATAGCTTTACCCTTCCTGCGCTTAATTTAATCTCTTATTTGTAAATACCTGAATAAAAGATTACTTGTTCTTATTCTTTTCCTTCTTCGCCTTCGCCCGTGCTCGGATTTTATCTGCATAACCTTGCTTATTCTCTTGACGCTGACGTGCGATAGCTAGATCACCTGCAGGAACATCATGCGTAATCGTTGAACCAGCTACAACATAAGCTCCATCGCCGAGCTTAACAGGGGCAATTAAGTTAACATTGCTGCCCACGAACGCACCGTCGCCAATTTCAGTAACAAATTTGTTGTAACCGTCGTAGTTGACCGTTATAGCGCCGCAGCCGATATTAACATCCTTGCCAACCTTCGCATCACCTACATAGCTTAGATGTGATACTTTGCTTCCGTCACCAAGCGATGCATTCTTCAATTCAACGAAATCGCCCACTTTACAGCCGACTCCAAGCTCAGAGCCTGGACGCAGGTTCGCATAAGGACCTACTGCGCTCTCGTCACCAACAATTGAATCTGCCACGACCGAATATTTAATTGAAACTCCATTGCCGATTGTAGAGCTATCTATATCTGCATTAGGTCCGATCACACAATCTTCCCCAATAATAGTTGAGCCGCGCAACACCGTTCCCGGATAAATGATCGTATCTGATCCGATACGCACATCAGATTCAATATAGGTCGATGCAGGATCGATCAATGTAACACCTTCAAGCAAATGCTTATGATTAATCCGTTTTCTCATGAAGCCTTCTGCTTCTGCAAGAGCAACACGGTCATTCACACCGATCGCCTCTGCCAAGTCGGTCGTACAGTGCGCTTGAACCAATTCACCCGCTTGCTTGAAAATACCAATCACATCAGTCAAATAATACTCGCCTTGCGAATTATCACTCTTCACTTCGGCTAGTGCTGCAAACAGCTTGCGGTTGTCAAAACAGTAAGTACCTGTATTAATCTCTTGCACAGCCGCTTCTTCTTGCGAGCAATCCTTCTGCTCGACAATACATTCAACAGCCCCGCTTCCACCGCGAATTACCCGTCCATAACCAGTCGGATTATCGAATGACGCGGTTAATACGGTCGCCGCTGCTCCGCTGGACACATGAAGCTCAAGCATCTCACGAACTGTCTCTGCGCGAACGAGCGGTGTATCACCGCAAATCACAATTGTCGTTCCCTCTTCTTGTCCAATAAGAGACTCCGCTTGCCGAACAGCATGCCCTGTCCCAAGTTGCTCCTCCTGAAGCACATATTCCGCTTGATCACCTAAATAAGATTTCACCATATCGGCACCATGTCCTACGATGACAACCGTTCGTTCACTCGCCGCTGCCTTTACTGTATCTAGCACATGCCCTACCATTGGTTTGCCGCTCACATGATGAAGTACTTTATATAGTTTGGATTTCATACGCTTGCCCTGACCCGCAGCAAGCACAATCGCCATAATTTTCAACCCTAACTCCTCCTAATCCACTATCCTCAGTATTTAAATTATTATTTAAATGAATATATCCCATTCCACGCCAAAAGAAAAGAGAGCCTTTCGGCTCCCTTCTCCTATGACTCCCAGATAGAAACGACTTGATCGTCCCTAACTGGGGGACGATTGGTGTTTAGGCACCCTCTTCTATTGCCACTACTTCTTCAGTTGCTGCACGTTCGTATTCAGCGAGCACAGCAGCTTGGATTTTCTCCCGAGTAGTCGAAGAAATCGGATGAGCGATATCCCGGAATTCTCCATCTGGCGTACGCTTGCTTGGCATTGCAACAAACATTCCATTGTTTCCATCGATCACACGAATATCGTGAACGACGAATTCATTATCAATGGTAATGGAAGCAATAGCTTTCATACGTCCTTCCGAATTTACACGGCGGAGTCTTACATCAGTAATTTGCACTTGTGTTCACCACCTTTGCCTATCTGAGACTTGGTGTATACTTCCACATTTTTGTGCAAAATCCTTCTAGTTTTTTGGAAAAATAATGCTCTATTTAAAATATTTTTTCTATTTCGAAGCTTTTTCTTTTCTATTCGACATTTGTCGATGCAATGACTTCAATTTCGACAAATACATCCTTTGGAAGCCTAGCCACTTCAACAGCCGAACGAGCTGGTTTATGGTCGCCGAAATACGAAGCATAAATGTTGTTCATCGTTGCAAATTGATTCATATCCTTCATAAAAACAGTGGCCTTCACAACATCTTTAAAAGTAGCTCCAGCTTCCGCAAGAACAGCTTCCAAATTCCGAAATACTTGATGGGTTTGTTCCTCAATTCCGCCCTCCACCAATTGACCAGCTGCATCGAGAGGAATTTGTCCCGAAGTAAATAGTAATCCACCTAGTTGAATGGCTTGCGAATAAGGACCAATCGCTGCCGGTGCTTTATCTGTTGCTATCACTTGTAGTTGTTGTCTCACTTTAATTCCCAACCCTTCATATTGTTATGGAGTGAAATAATTGCCCGGCACAACCGTCGTTTGTTTCGTCTTCATATCAACCGCCGTTAGTTTCGCCAGTGACACATAATCTTCGAGCAATCGTTCTTCTAGTTCTACTTCGCCTGATTCCACAAATACACCGACTCCAGCGACTGTTGCTTTAAATTCATACAACAAATCCATCATGCCCTGGATTGTCCCGCCAGCTTTCATGAAATCATCAATAATAAGAACTCGTGACTGTTCTTTAAGCGCTCTTCTTGCCAGTGACATCGTCTGAATTCGTTTATTGGAACCCGATACATAATTGATGCTTACCGCCGAGCCCTCTGTCACCTTGTTATCTCTGCGTACAATGACAACCGGCAGATTCAAGCATGCCGCAGTTGCATAAGCAAGCGGAATCCCCTTGGTCTCTACCGTCATAATTACGTCAATATTTCTGCCAGCAAATGCCGTTGCGAACATTCTTCCCACATCGGCAAGAAGCTCGGGCTGACCAAGCATATCCGTTATATACAAATAACCGCCTGGAAGAACCCGTTCGGGCTGTTCCAACTGGCGGCAAATGTCATTCATAATCGAAAGAGCCGTAGATTTGTGCATTTTCGGCTTAAATTTAACTCCGCCTGCAGCTCCCGCAAGCGTGTTCAATTCTCCGATGCCCTCTTCCTCGAACACTTCTTTAATGATCGCCAAATCCTCACTTATAGATGATTTCGCGGACTGATAGCGCTCAGCAAATGCTGTCAACGATATTAACGTGTGGGGACGACTTAGTAAGTATTGGGTCATCTCTACCAGTCTTGCGCTTCTTTTCAACTTTTTCAAAGCCATCCCCCCACTAAATCCGAATATTATATAGACAATATAACATTTATATACGGATCTAATCAACTAAAACGTCAGGATTATGTTAGCATTCTTACCACGTACACTTCTTTACAAAATCCTCTCAGTCCATTATAGATACGCGGAAGCTTGGCCTCCTTGGATACGAGACCGAATACAGTGGGTCCGCTTCCGGACATAAGCACGCCGTCTGCACCTAATCGTTGCATGCTTTCCTTGAGCTGCTGAACCTCCGGATGAAGACCTAGCGTAACGTTCTCGAGCACATTGCCAAGACCCGCACAGATGTCATTAAAAGAACCTCGACGAATTGCCGAGACCATCTCTTCTGTTGAAGGATGATGCTTGAGCTCCGACGCACGGAACTTGCCATATACATCTGCTGTAGATACATTAATCGGAGGCTTGGCCAATACGACCCAGCACTGAGGCGGATTCACGATGCGCTCGAGCTTTTCACCACGACCTCGCGCAATCGCAGTCCCACCCGTTACACAAAACGGTACATCAGAACCTAGCTCGGCTCCCAGCCTGCACAGCTCCTCCTCCGGTATTTGCAATTGCCATAACCGATTAAGACCACGCAAGGCTGCGGCTGCATCGCTGCTTCCTCCTGCTAATCCTGCTGCAACCGGTATTTTTTTGTCCAAATGAATATATACGCCCTTGCGGACATTGTAACGTTCTTTAATTAGTTTAGCAGCCTGAAAGGCTAGATTTTTCTCATCAGTTGGTATGTACCCAGCTTGACTTGAGATGATGATCGTATCGCGCGGCAGCTCTTCCATTTCCAAACGGTCTGCCAAATCGACCATCGTCATAATCATCTCGACCTCATGAAAACCATCTTCCCGCTTTCTCATAACATCAAGCAGCAAGTTAATTTTAGCTGGAGCTTTTTCATAAATTTTCATAATAAGCTCTCCCGTTCGTATGTTAGCTTAAGCAACATTATAACAAACGGACACAAGAAAAGCTAAGAGAACAGCGCCTTGTTCGCGCTCCGCACTCTTAGCCAATAATTGAGAACTTTATAGAGGAGTCCAAATCACTTTAACCGCCTTGACTGAGGGTGAATTGGACTGGGCATAAATGGATTGTATCGCCGACAATAATAGCCTATGGTTGATTTGATTTATTCGCTGCGGCTTGTTCAGCAAGCTGTATAGCCCGCTTCACCATATTACCAGCATCTTTGGAACGAATAGCTCCCCAGCCTTCTTCTTGCACCGTATTATAGAAGCCTAAATCCTTCGCTAATTCATATTTCAATTCTTCCGACATTACACTTCTTCTTCTGCGGCTCATCGCAAACACTACCTCCTCGCATGCTCTTATCGTTATGAGATAAGTTATTGCAGCTTAGTATGTGTACGACGAACAACTTTTAGTCAAAAAAAGAACGCAGATGATATACCATCCGCGTCTAACGTGCCTTTCGGCTATCTATACTCTAATGTTGAATATGGGTAATCCGGACTTGACCTTCATCATTGCATACGGTCACTTCCACCGACTCAGTCAGTATATCCGCATAACTGTAGGAAACACGCTTGAATGCATGTGAATCCTGGTCCAGTTTAACAATGAAAACAGAAGGGTAGATTTCTTCCAACACGCCGGTACGTTCGATGGTTTTTCGACGACCGCCGTTAGCTCGAAGACGAATTTTGGAGCCAACATGAGCTTCCAAATTGCGTTTGATTTCCAATAGCGAATTTTTTGCCATTGTTCACTACCACCTCTTTCCTTGTCCATTATAACCAAAAAGAGGGAGGTTGTCAAATAAGGCAAAATATTATATCAGCCAAGTTATTTCCTTGTCAACGGTGTTTTCACCCATTTTTTTGATTTCTATGAATATTTGACTGAAATGAAACGCATATTAAGAAATTGTCTTCAGTTCTGCAGCTGCAGCAGCCACTTTGGGCTTTGGCAATCCGACTCTAAACCGTCCCATTGTCTCAATACCGCCTAAACCATCGATCCCGCTAATCGTGCCATGGATAACATCGGATAGGTTAATGGTCTCACGAATCGACGTATAACTGGCTTTAATCGCAATATAGACAGGATCAAGTGCATGGATCAGAATTCTTCCCGGTGAGCTGGCAAAGTTGGATCCAACCTTCAGCAACGCTTCAAAATGAGATTGGCATGCCCCAGCAACAACAATAAGACCATCGAGATTTTTCTCGTATTGCCTTGCAACTTGAACGGCATTAACGAAATGCTGTGAATTTTTATAGCTGCTGAGACTATATAGATCTTCTCCTGCTCGATTTTTCAGAACGCCGTCATGGCCGGTAATTACGACTATATCCGGCTTGATTTGAGGCAACAATCGATAAAGTAAGTCAGCCATTTGTGACTCATGGGCGTGCACGCCATGTGCGGGCACTTTCATCGTCTGGTATAGCTGCATACTTTTTCTTAAGTAATTGCCGTCTCCATCCAAATGAAGTACTTTACCCGGCATTTCAAAAAAGGGTTGATTCTGTTGTAGCGCAAGCCGTATATCATCTTCCGTCTGCACAACCTGTAACTCCCTCTGTTGGCGCATTCGGTGTAAAGAATCCTTCACTTTAACTCGAACTTGCTGTGTAGCTGCCGTCGATTCAGGGTCACGAACAACCGATAAATCAGGTATTGGAGCATCCGCAAGCAATCGGTAGTCCGTGCCTTTCAATAGTGCATTCTGAGGAAGGACGACTTCCACACGGAACAGCACGTCACCGCCATACGATTTGCGGACGACCAGGTCCCCTTGCTTCATGGGTAAATCACCTCTTTCGTCTATCGTATGGGTGGAAGCCTCGGAATGTGCGATGATTTTACTAGAAAAAGCTCTCTCTTATTGCGGATCCCTCGTCCCCGTATGAGAAGCCGCAGAATGGCTTTTAGGCGTTCCTCACTCTAACCTAGTATCAAACAAAGGGTAACCAAACAAAAAGCCGTTAACGATGTCTAAATCATCGTTAACGGCTTGTAAAGTCATTAGCCCTTCCAGCCAGCCTCTAAGAAAGCTCGGCTTATACGAGCGAATTCCTCGAGTGACAGCGTCTCTCCACGTCGAACAGGGTCAATTTCGCAATTGTGAAGCAAATGCGTCAATGCTTCGCGATTTTCCTTGCCGACAAGAGCCGTTAAGTTATTCGCAAGTGTCTTGCGTCTCTGCGCGAAGCTAGCCTGCACGATTCGGAAATAATGATCCTCATCCGGTACATCAACAGCCGGCTTATCACGGACTGCAAGTCTAATTACAGCTGAATCAACATTCGGCTGTGGAATGAACACCGTATTCGGCACGATGCAGACGAGCTCTGGGACGCAATAATATTGAACGGCAACGCTCAGACTGCCATATTCCTTGCCGCCCGGCTTCGCTGCCATCCGCTCAGCAACTTCCTTCTGAATCATAACGACGATGTTCTCAAGAGGCAAACGCTCCTCTAACAGCTTCATCAGAATAGGCGTCGTTACGTAATAGGGTAGATTAGCCACTACGCTTACACCTGATACATCAGCGAACTGCTCCTTGAACAATTGCTTCAAATCGAGCTTCAATACATCTCCGTGAACAACCTCAACATGAGGCTCCCCCTCGAGCACATCGCTAAGGATCGGAATCAGCCGGTTATCGATCTCAACAGCCGTAACTTTTCCCGCTTCAGCAGCCAAATGCTGGGTCAAAGCTCCGATGCCTGGCCCTATTTCCAGCGCGCCCTTCGTTTTATCTAGATGAGCAGCAGCAACTATTTTGTGTAAAATATTTTGATCGATCAAAAAGTTTTGTCCGAGACTTTTCTTGAAGGAAAAGCCATACTTTGCGATAATTTCCTTCGTTCTTCTTGGCGTAGCAATCTCTGCAGCCTTCAACATTGAGCCGGTCTGTTCTTGTTCACTCACTATCGCTCACTCCTGTCCCTGTTCCATCTTGCGCAGCGCCTCTATAAATTCATCACGGGAGATTTGGAAGCTTGTACACCGCTTGAAAAAAGTCTTCCCGTTCGCATAACCGATACCAAGCAGCTTGCCTATTACTAATCGGCGATTAGCCGCGTCTGGATGGACGATAAGGCCCGCTTCCATTAAATCGTCCCACGTAATTTCACCTTCGCCGTCCGGTGCTTCTGTGCGCAATTCAGCGAGCGCATGACGAACCGCTTCCGGACTGGCATTCTCAATGCCAATATCTCCCTTGTACAAGGCTAGCTCCTTCGGCAAAAAAGCATGCTTGCAGCCTGGAACATGCCGCGCTACAATTTTACGAATACGCTCTCCCGCATGGTCGGGATCTGTAAAAATAATAACTCCACGGCGTTCTTGTGCGAGCTTAATCCGTCGCAGCACCTCTTCACCGATCGCAGACCCGTTTGTCTCTATGGTATCAGCTTCAACAGCACGCTTAATAGCGACTGTATCATCTTTCCCCTCTACTACAATAATTTCCTTAATCAAGAAGAACATTCCTTTCTTTACCGCTCTGCAAAGTGCAACCTTCATTCATTCCAATACGTCTATATTACACCATGATCGATCAGTATTTCTTCAAAAGGACATCCTCCATATAAAAAACAAAAAGAAGAGGCAGTGCCTCTCCTTATGATGGCATATTTAACTGATAAATACGATAGCATTAAGCAATGAATCTTTTTAGCTTGAAGATGGTTTGTTTGGCCCAAGGACGTAAACGGTATACCCCTTCTTCTTGCCGAACTTAGTCGCAACTTTATTGCTGTCAAAGTAAACGTCAATCTTGTTGCCTTTAACTGCACCACCGGTATCTTCCGCACGACGGAAACCGATTCCTTCAATGTATACCCACCAACCGATTGGAATAACTTTAGGATCAACCGCAATTGTGCGGCCTTCCTGTACTTTCGCACCGGATGCAGTAATACCATAATCAGGATGGCTTTCATCCTTGCCTGTAGAAGCTACACCTGCTGAATAAGCAGTTAACGTAACATTGCTTAACGTTTTCTTCGCCTTGAATGTAACTCCGTTTTTCGTGACTGTCGATACGTTCGGGCTACTACTCGAGAGTACCTTTACGACCGGTTCAGCCTTCTTTGTGCCGACAGCTACCACTTGATTAACTGCCTTGGCTTCGACAACCTTATTCACAATTTTCTCAGATACGAGAACTCCATTCTCGTACTGCTTCTCAACATGTTCAACGACAAGACCCTTTTTACCGGTCTGCACCAGCTTTTCCTTGCCCTTTTCCAGCGTTGGATCTTGTTTCTTCACGATCGAGAACGGTGTTGTGCGTTCCTTTTCAGACACTTTTTTATCAACACGGGTTACGGTTACTTTCATATCCCCTGCGACCAAAGTGCTTAGCGAAGGCGATACCTTATCTTGATCACGAACAGAAATATTTAATTCCTCTATCGCCGCCTGCACTGTCTTCTCTGTCGTGTACACCGTTGATGTCTTGCCGTCAGCTACTACAACTACCGGAACCGCAAAATTAATTTCGATACGGTCACCGTCTTTGATGGACGCATTCAGAGGAGTAGACACCTCATCATGTGGTCCTATAGTTATAGCTTGTTCATCCAGTAGGCGTTGCAGGACCCATTGTTTTGTTTCTACAACGGTCTCTTGTCCATTCACTACTACGGATACGCTCTTATTAGCAGATCCGTACAACAACACCAAAAACATGAAAGTCATAGCGATTGAGATAATGGCACTCAGAATAATCAAACGCAAGTTTTCACGCTTCCATCGCAATGCGAAAGACATGCTGGATGATCGTTTCCCATGGGTCTCCTTAGCTTGGATAATGCCCACTTCATCGGTCCTCCTTCATAGCCCCGCCGTCGAGTGTTACGCATGATTTCATTGACGCGACTATAGTATATTGGCGTGATAACACGCTCCAGTATAAATCCCTCTATGCCTCCCCGATAAGCCTATGTCGACCATTCCCCCCGTATTCGGGAAAAATAAAAAGAAGCCGTCGACAGAGATCTGTATCGTGGCTTCCCGGATAGTCTAATATAGACGTCAGGAATCATATAAACACGAGGTTGATCACTCTCTATTATCGCTTACGGGGTTAGCTGTCGGGTTTGGGCAAAGAGAGCTGCCCTATCCACGGACCGAATGCTCATGGCAATCGCCGCAAAATTCACCCCATTGGGAATACAAATGCATCAGGCTGTGATTCCAACAATCGTCACAACTTTGATACCTGGTTCCCCCGTTCTCCGGTTCGGAGATTAAGCGCAAACTGGAAATCCAATACAAAATTTTTAAGCTCTGAAATGAATCATACCTTCACCAGCACCAAGTTGTAAAGAAGCGATAAAAGACGATTTTAGCTAAATTTCAGGATTATGTCTGAAAATAAAGCCGATTTTAGCTGCAAAAATCAGTTTTATCGCTGGAAAGGTCCAATTTCCTTTGTTTTTTATCTATTTTTAAACAATACCAAAACATTTTTTACCGTTTTCGGTCGTTATTTTAGCAATTTCATCCTTAGATTTTCCTGTAATTTCGGCTGCAGCCTCTGCGACCCAAGACACATTAGCGGACTCATTTCTCTTCCCTCTAAATGGATGGGGAGACAAATAAGGGGAATCGGTCTCGATCAATAATCGATCCAAAGGAACCCTTTCAAGCACTTCTTTTGGCACCCTCGCATTTTTGAAAGTAACAGGTCCGCCAAACGAAATATAAAAGTTCATATCCAGGCATTGTTTGGCCGTTTCCCAGCTTCCAGAATAGCAATGCATGACCCCGCCTACCTCAGATGCGTTCTCTTCCCGCAAAATATTCACGATATCCTCATGAGCATCCCGATTATGAATAACGATCGGCTTCCCCACTTTCTTCGCTAGTCGAATTTGTTCACGGAAAACCCGCTTCTGCACATCTTTCGGCGATGTATCCCAATGATAATCCAGTCCAATTTCTCCTATAGCAACGACCTTCTTATGCGAACATAACCGTTCGATCCACTCAAGGTCCTCTGGCAGCATATCAATGCTGTCTACAGGATGCCAGCCAACGGCTGCATAGATGAAATCATATTGCTCCGCCAAAGCCATTGTGGAAGGGATCGTCTCCCGATTGAATCCGATATTAATCATCAGATCAACGCCGGCAGCACGCGCCCTTTCGATAACTTCCGTACGGTCATTGTCGAATTGAGGAGAGTCTAAATGGGTATGGGTGTCGAATAACGAAATCATAGCTGTCAATCTCCTTCTGTAGATAACTTTATAGTTTAAATAGCCCGCGCACTTCTGAACTTAACTCATCAAGATGTGTCAACAAATCTTCTTCTGGGTAGTAAAGATGGTACTCGCCTTTATGCAATCCGGTAATGGAACGCACAATGTCGGATTTAGCCGATATTTCGATGAACTCATCCTCGTCGTCAAGTAGCAAAATCGGCGTTTTTTCTTCTTTTCCTCCCTTTTTCGAGTCAGGTTGGTAAATATCGTACGGCTGATCAAAAGGGAAGTCAATCTCCATATGATAGTCCGGATTTAAGCCGATTTTGATGAACTCTCGTTGTACTTCTTCTAATAAAGTGTCTTCTGGATCGGTGATCGTTATGTACTTGTATAACCGCCGATTTAGGAACCGATCGCAAAGCTCCGAGAGCAGCAAATCATTCTCGTCCCCCCACTCAATAAATACGGCTTGTACATAAGCTTCATCCATCTTCAAATACTCTTTTACTGTTATCGTATTATCGAGCAGTTTCTTAATGGGGGTCGGCATCCATTCGAACACGTAACCGTTATCATACAGCTCTTTAGCCCGACGAAAGATTTGTCTTAAAATAATTTCTGAGCTTCTTGTCACGGGATGGAAATAAATCTGCCAATACATCTGATAGCGTGACATTAAATAATGCTCAATGGCATGCATTCCGCTTTCCTTTACAACAATTTTGCCTTGAACAGGACGCAGCACACGGAGAATTCGTTCCAGATCAAAATTACCGTAATGGACTCCAGTGAAATAAGCGTCTCTCAACAAATAATCCATTCGATCAGCATCCATCTGACTCGAGATGAGACTAACAACAATTGGATTCGGATGTGTCTTGTCGATGACCGCAGCAACCTTCTCTGGGAAATCAGCCGAAACCTGACGCAGTACATGATTTACTTCTGTATCTTCGAGTAGAATTTTGCAAGTCCACTGTTCATGATGAGTATCGAATACTTGCTCTAAGGAATGAGAGAACGGACCATGACCGACATCATGAAGCAGCGCCGCACATAGGGCAAGCAATCGTTCTTCACGCGGCCAATCGGGATATCCGTTGCGTTCAAACTGAGAAATGATTTTTCTCGTAATTTCATATACGCCTAGAGAATGAGAGAATCGGCTATGCTCGGCACCATGAAAGGTTAAATAAGAGGTACCCAACTGGCGGATTCTTCTTAACCTCTGAAATTCTTTCGTATTAATCAGATCCCAAATGGTCTGATCTTGTACATAGATATACTTATGAACAGGATCCTTAAACACTTTTTCTTCGGTTAATTGTTGATTCATTCGCCATGTCAACCCCTTTTGTTCATATTTTCGACACAGAAAAGCAGTTTTTATGTCGAATAGTGTCGTAAATTAGTTTCCAAAATGTCGAAGCTGTTGTATTCTATAGATAGATTAATATGACCTTACTATATAGTCAAATTCCTTTAGCTTAGCCATTTGTTATGATAATGATAGTTGACTACTTTGGGAATTGTTGGTATTATAGTAGACATAAAAAAGAAAAACTATGTCGAATAGTGACGAAAATCACTCTTTGAGAGGGGAAACAAATTATATGATGAAGTCTACTGGTATTGTTCGTAAAGTTGATGAGTTAGGCCGGGTTGTTATTCCGATTGAATTGCGTCGTACGCTTGGAATCGGAGAGAAAGATGCTCTGGAGATTTATGTAGATGGCGAGCGCATCATGCTTAAGAAATATGAGCCAGCTTGTATCTTCTGTGGCAACGCAGAAAATGTTTCTTACTTTAAAGGAAAAATAGTTTGCCATATTTGTTTATCAGAAATGCCAACACCTGTGACAAAATAAGAAATATAGGTTATAATAAAATTACTTAACTTGTTAATTCTAACCTTTTAAATACTCCTTGAAGCCTTCCTGAGCTAGAACCCGGCCAGGAAGGTCTTTTTTTGTGTTTTTCAGGCTATATACTAGAGTCCATTGCTATTATCGGTTCACTGCGTTGTATACCTCTCTCTTTTGCAAACCACGATCTACAGCCACTTTCTTGATTGCTTCCTTCCGATCGAGATTAGCAGCCTCATAATGAGCGACATGCTGTTCCAAATCAAGCTCCGACCACCACAGCTTATCGTTATCCTCCACGTCATCGGTTCCGTTCAGTCTGCCCGCTTCCTTGGCAGCATCTGCACCCTCAATAATAAGACAGTACTCACCGAGCGGCTGGTTCTCAGCTAACCAATCGATACATTCAGATATTGTCCCTCGCGCAGCTTCCTCGAAGCGCTTAGTCAATTCACGTACCATCGCCATCTGACGGTCTCCCCAAATCTCAAGCATAGCGTCCAGTGTTTTTCGTATTCGATGAGGAGACTCATACGTCATTAAAGTACCTTCCTGACGCTGTAATCCATTCAACCAAATATGCAATGACTTTTTATCTCTTGGCGGAAAACCCGTGAACATGAATCGCTCTGTCGACATACCGGAGATGATTAGTGCTGATAACGCAGCGTTTGCGCCAGGAATAGGTACGACTTTAATATTATTTTCAATGGCTTCGACCACAAGATCAGCTCCAGGGTCTGAGATTGCTGGCAATCCAGCATCACTAACAAGTGCAATAGACTGTCCTTCTTTAAGAATACGTATAAGCTCGCTCCCGCTTGCCTGCTTGTTATGTTCGTGATAACTGACAAGACGTGTAGCAATCTCGAAATGGGTAAGTAGCTTGCGTGTCTGTCTCGTATCCTCAGCCGCAATCAATTGTACTTCTTTCAAAGTACGGATCGCTCGGAATGTGATATCCTCTAAGTTGCCAATTGGCGTGCCGACAAGATATAGGATGCCTGCGTCTCCTTGGACCGGCGTTGTAAAGCTCTTCTGTATGTTTACCATCATTAACTCCTTTATTCCATTACTGGTAGACCATAATTGGCGGCAACAGCCTGAGTTCGGGCTTACCGTCACGGATTGCTTCTATTAATACCATATTAGCTTCGCCTTGCGCATTAGGATGAATAAACTGCACCCGCTTCGGCTCTAGCCTATATTTGCGCATGGTTTCTATAATATCGATAAATCGAGAGGGACGATGCACCATAGCTACTCTGCCACCAGGACGGACGAGCCTTGTACAAGCATCAATAACATCTTCCAACGTGCAATGGATCTCATGCCTAGCAATAGCATAATGCTCATTCTCATTCGCATTGCCTTCTAGATAAGGCATATACGGAGGATTAACCGTCACAACATCATAAGCACCATTAAGATCAGGCTGCTTAGCGTATATACGTAAGTCTTCCTCAATAATAGAGATTTGATCATTAAGATTATTCAGCGTTACACTTCGGCGAGCCATATCTGCCAGACGCGGTTGAATTTCCACAGCATCAATATGTGCCTTCGTTCTCATCGTCAGCAATAATGGTATTACCCCATTCCCTGAACAAAGATCGATAATTTTGCCTTTCTTCGGAATACTCGCGAACTTTGTAAGCAGCACTGCATCCGTTGAGAAGCTGAACACTTCTCTGCTCTGTATAATGCTAAGACCTGTATCTGTCATAAGGTCATCAATTCGTTCATTCATCTCTAGATTAATATGTTCTTGCACGTGGTAGCCGCTCCCCTAACATAAAGATACCGTCCTCTTCTACAAGGACGGCATGTCATCTAATGTTCTGTTATTTATTTAAGAAGGATAGACAGAATAAGCAGTCTCCTTCAGTCCGCAAATGCCCGTAGTATACGTTGCAAATGTGGAAGCCTTCATGATAAAGCCTAGCCAAGTTATCATGTCCTTCTCCGACCGGATTGCCAGTCGAATGAACAGAAGGATCCGATTGGTCCAAGTCCTCTTGTACTGCCACTTCGTGACGTACAGGTTCGACGGCCCCCTTGGATTTTACAGATACGGACTCCAACTGCGGCGCCGTTTCCCGTTTAAGAATTTTGCGCAGCTGGTGATTTTCCATGCTTAATCGTTTGTTCTCTTCCAGCAGCTCTTTCACTCGCTGTTTCAGAACACCGATTTGAGAATGAAATTCTCCCATACGACTATCAAGTTCATCCATTTGAGTAAATATCTCTTTTTTCTCCAAGTTTACACCCCAGAGCTTCTAGCATAGTAATCAATCACTTAATGACAACATCATCTAACGACAATTCTTTCGCTTTACCTGATACATCAAATAACTGTACGTAGACCGACCGCGAAGCGGCATTAATTCCTGTTACTTTACCTTCACCGTATGAGGTGACGACAACTTTGCCAATGGCAGGAAGCTCTTCCCGCACACTTTCGTAATTGTCATGCTCATATTTCAAGCAACACATAAGCCGACCGCATAATCCTGAAATCTTCGTAGGATTCAGAGATAAGTTCTGGTCTTTGGCCATTTTGATCGACACAGGCTCGAAGTCACCCAGCCATGAGGAGCAGCATAATACTCTTCCACATGGACCAATTCCGCCTAGCATCTTCGCTTCATCCCGCACACCAATTTGTCGAAGCTCAATCCGAGTACGGAATACGCTTGCCAAATCCTTCACCAATTCACGGAAATCAACTCTGCCTTCAGCTGTAAAATAGAAAATAATTTTGTTGCGATCAAATGTGAATTCGACATCAACAAGCTTCATTTTGAGCTGATGGTCTTTTATCTTGTCTAAGCAGGTAGAAAATGCGTTCTTGGCTGCTGCACGATTCTCTTCCACAACCTTCGCATCTACTTCGCTTGCGACTCGAATGACTTTCTTAAGTGGAAGGACAACATCCGATTCACCGACTTCTTTCTGACCTACTACAACCTTACCATATTCAATCCCTCGTGCCGTTTCGACAATGACATGCTGGTCTTTGTCCACCGGATGCTGAGACGGATCAAAATAATAAATCTTGCCCGCTTTCTTGAACCGGACACCGACAACATTATACAAGGATTTAACCCTCCTGTAGATTCACAAATAGTTGCTCCACTGCCAGCTGAGGCGCTACATTAGAGCGAATGCGTTTGCCTGCCTCAAGCGTATGCTCAATACAAGAGATCCAGCTTTCAATTGAACGACTGAACGCATGTTTGCTTATCCATTCCAACTGATCTATATAAACCATGTTTTCTTGCCTTCCGGCCTGAAATTGTATCATATCTTTGAACCATAAAACCAATAACGACAGCAACAGTTGAGAATGTTCAGACAACTCTGTTTTGAAAAATTGCTGCTGCGCAGAAATCATTGCCGCGGTGAATCGGGTCAGACTTTCCTTCCCTAATTGTATCACTACATTTCTGATTTCTGCAAACTGATTCTGTTGGATAATTTCCCTTGCCCCATCTAGCCCTGAGCTCAGTTGTACCGCCGCCCTAGCAAGTGCTGGCGGACTTCCTTCCTCGATCAATGCTTGCAGCATCTCTGAGGTTGAAAAAGGGAGGAAAGGAACCCATTGTGTTCGCGACCGGATGGTTGGCAGAACAGCTTGTCCATTATCCGTTATCAATATCGCAACGACCGGAGATAACGGCTCCTCTAGAAATTTAAGCAGGCTGTTAGCCGCTTGGAGCGTCATTGTCTCCGCACGCTCGATAATATATATTTTCCGACTCGTACCGCTGCCTCGGTAAGCAAGCTCACGCTGCAAATCTCGAATCTGATCAATTTTGATAGATTGACCATCAGGTACGATCGAAATTAAGTTAGGCTGATTGCCATTATCGAACTTACGGCATTCCAAACACTGATCACATGCATCATCTCCGCCGGTCGTACAGAACAATGCTTTTGCAAAGGCACGTGCTAATGCCATTCTTCCTGTACCGGCAGGTCCGTAAAACAAGTAAGCATGCGATACCTTACCCGTTTGGAGCGCATGCTGCAGTATTCGCTTCGCTTTCCATTGCCCAGCTAATTGTTCCATGCTCATTCCTGTCAGAAATCCTTCCTCTATTGCGCAAATAGTTGTTGCCCTTAGAACAATAAATTAATTAATAAGCCGCGAATCTCGCCAATTCTTCCTAGCAGATCAATACGCCCCTGCTCGCTCTCTAAGAGTTCCTCTGCCATTGATACAAGTGCTGCATCGATCTCATCTATGAGCTTATATCGCTTGGTACGGCCTCTGCGGTCGAATCCTCGCAGCTCCTTCAAACCAATACCGCGTTTTACGGTATCTTCTAGAAAACGCTTGACCATTTGGCGATAGATCTTGAGCTCACGAACCGTCATTACTTTAGCAAGCCGATCACCCTGCAGATGAATCTCCTGCATCTTTTGCTGCAATTGGTCTTGTGTTCGCTGTGCATCCTGCTGCACCATTGCGTCAGCAAAGCTTCTCATTTGAATCGGCTTTGCAGCCGAATCATTGTTCGTTCGATTTTGCCCGAGAGGGCGATAACCTGGATCAATTTTCATCACTGTTCACGCCCAATCAGAATAGTTTAGAAATGCTCGAAGCGTTCAACAGGAACAACGAATACCGCTGCGCCTCCAACCTGTACTTCTACT
The DNA here is from genome assembly GCA_048976605.1 of Pristimantibacillus sp. Lineage (GTDB taxonomy): Bacteria > Bacillota > Bacilli > Paenibacillales > Paenibacillaceae > Pristimantibacillus. The sequence goes on from JBHGUX010000040.1 coordinate 34,125, forward strand.
GGGAATGGAATATAAGAATCTGTGGATCCTCCGATAGGCGATACTGGTGTAACTAACTGGTCTCTTACTTTACAGTTTCCATTAATAACTTGCAGTACCTCATGAACACGCTCATCTTCAATCCCGATCATGAATGTTGTATTGCCTGCACGCAGGAATCCGCCTGTACTCGCAAGCTTCGTCGCTCTAAAGCCTTCTTTCACCAGTGCGTTGGACAACCGATTGCTATCTTTATCCTGAATGATTGCGATGACTAATTTCATCCTCATTCCTCCCATATGTTCTATTAGAGTTGGTTAACCCAGTCAGTCGTTCCAGAAACACTTCTTACCTATTTATTTCACATCGGCTGCAAAAAAACCTTTAAATCGTCCGTCGATCACTTTCATTACTTCTGCTAGTACAACGTCAGGCGCATTCCCTGCGTCTACTTGCAAAATTCGCTCTGGATACTGATCTAGCAACAACTTATATCCTTCGCGTACCTTTTCATGAAAGGATAGCTCTTCTAAATCCAGACGGTTTAGTTCACGCTCTGACGATTGTCTGATACGGGCTAATCCCACCTTCGGATCAATATCCATATAAACCGTCAAATCCGGCATCGTCCCCTCCACTGCAAAACGGTTGATCGTCCACACTTCATCCATGCCTAGTCCCCGTGCATAACCTTGATAAGCAAGACTGCTATCGATGAATCGATCACAAATGACGATTTGATCCGCTTGCAAAGCAGGTACCACTTTCTCTACCAAGTGTTGACGTCTCGATGCCGCATAGAGCAATGCTTCTGTTCTAGCTTCCATTCCGGTATGCTTCCGGTCCAGAATAACAGAACGAATCTGTTCGGCTATCGGAATGCCGCCAGGCTCGCGAGTAATTGTAACCTCTTGCCCTCGCTCCTTCATCGTATGTGCTAACCGATCAATCAGTGTAGATTTGCCGGCACCTTCGCCGCCTTCTATTGTAATAAAAATTCCTTTATTCAACTCATATAGCTCCTAACCTTCGCAAGTGACTATTGAAAAATTTTATGCTTATTCCCATTCTAACAAAGCGTCTACCCTTGTACAATGAAGATTTACAGCGCAGCTTATTAGATATACACTTCAATCGTCTCCATAGCAGGGTCGAGTGCTCCTTGAAATTTGGCTCCATGCTGTGCAAGTCTCAGTATATATTGAATAATTTCCTCCGACAGTTGTTCACCTGGATAGACAATAGGTATCCCTGGCGGGTAAGGAACGATCATTTCTGCTGATTCAAAACTTGCCGCATTAACTAACTTCACTCGGCCTGTCCTTCTATTATTCGTTCTTGTAAAAAGAACAGGGTCACTGGAAGCCGTCATAACCTGATCATTTATCCGCGTCAGTCCCCGTTGCTGATCATTAAGCGAATCCTGTCCGGCAGCGACAATTACCTCTTCAATTTGACTACATACATCGATAAGCCGGTGTACATCCTCCATATTAGTCTTAATCCCAAAGAGCAGCACTACATTGCTCGGATCGGCCATTTCCGCCCAGCAACCCCGCTGATCCAACTGCTGCTGAAGCTCATAACCGGTCAGAGTGCCAGACTCATCCCACATAACAATACGTAGAGGATCCAGCTGATCATAGGCAGTAGAGCTCTGAAATAGATCCACTGTGGTCAATGCAGATGAATCCTTTTTAAGCAGCCATTGACGAAACAAAGTTGCAGAAGCGATTGCCTCAGCGAACCATGTTGAACCATAACGATCAATCATTGCTCGGGAAATATCCAACGAAGCCATAATCGGAAATGAGGGACTTGAGCTCTGAATAACAGCTAAGGCTTGTTGTATCGCTGTTCTAGAAAGTCGATCGCCCTGCACATGAAGCATAGCGCCCATCGTTAACGCAGTTAGCGTTTTATGTGTAGATTGAACGACTGCATCTGCTCCTGCCTGCAGTGCTGAGGCTGGCAATTCAGGATGAAACCCGTAATGTGCTCCATGTGCCTCGTCTACCAGTAGCACTTTATCATACTTATGAATCATATCGGCATAATGACTCATATTTGTACTCATACCATAATAATTAGGGTTTGTTAACAATACCGCCTTAGCCTCAGGATATCGTTGCAGCATTTCTTCTAAAGCTTCTGCTGAAGGTATTGTTGCTGCACCTGTCACTTCATCATAACGCGGTGTAACGAACACAGCTCTAGCACCAGCAAGCTTTAATCCATTAATAATTGATTTATGAACATTGCGCTGTACAATAATCAAATCACCTGGTTCGGTACATACAGCTAGTAATAATGCTATATTTCCAGAAGTACTCCCTCCTACTAGAAAGAAGGTCTCCTCCGCTCCGAAACATTTCGCTGCTAGACGCTGTGCTTCTGCAATAGATGCCTCCGGATGGTGCAGGTCGTCTGTCGCTGTCAGCTCTGTTACATCAAGCTTCATTATTGTTGAGAACCATTGCTTCTCCTCGCTGCTTGGCAATTGATCAAAGGCTTGCCCGTAGCGATGCCCGGGGACATGGAAGCTAACCGGATCTGATTCCACCAGCCGGATCAATGATTCGAATAAGGGTGCTCGTAATGAATTCATAATAGATAATGATTCCTTTCTACACTATCTTAATTCTATTGTAACGGATTATTGTTGCAAAAAAAGAGCGTCTTCTGTAATCAGAATCCGCTCATGCATTTTTCTCAATAAAGATTTGTTTCATTTGATGGATAAAGAAAGGATATTTTGCATCCTTTACGTCTGTACGAACCATCTCTGCTTCACATGTCTCGCAAATAAATTCAGATACAATACGAATACCTTCGCCTTCAACCTTGTGTTCGCCACAGATAATACAGTGTAATTGGCGATCTTCAGACATCAGAATCCCCGCCTTCCTGCAATTCTATATAGCTACTATTATGGCATATATTCTAGCGGTTTATACTTGTTTCATAGCCCATTTCAAATATTTATATATCGTATGCAGTAAGGCGTTTGAGGGTGATTATGATACAAACTGTTTTTTTATTGAGCTTACTATGGACAATATCTCGAATTATGCCGATATAAATAAAAGATGTTTAACGTGTACGAAGGGATGTTTTTGATGCGACAATCTTTATCTGAACAACATGCCGCAACCATTTATCAATATCAGCTTGTGAAAAGAAAAGTTGTTCGGCCAGAGCTCGTACAAAGTCACATATTAACTGCTGCTATATTACTTGGCTTTCAATTGCTCATGTATGGAATGAATGGACTCTTTAGCTGGCTCTTTGGCTTTGCTATTATTCAATTTATACATCTCATCATCTTGCTTCTCACTTTTATCCGAGTTGATGAAGCTGCTGATCGCAAGTGGATATGGGGTATTACACCCCCATGGTTCGGCTTCAAGCCGGCAAATGATATTATGTTAATGCTGTTTCGCCGTGTTCATCGCCATATGTTCTGGATTGGTCTGTGTGCAGCATGCTTACTTTACCCCTGGGTTTCACAATCACTTATTATAAGTGTTGTCTTCTGGCATTTATGGCTTATCGTTCCTCGCCTCATACTTTCATTCTCATTCCGTAAAGAACAGAAAGACGGCGTACTTCGCCTACAGAAATATGAAGCCTCCTATTACCGCCGGTAACAGGAGCCGCTTCAATGGCACAGTAGAGACCTTAAATGCTACGCTATACATATAAAGAAGCCTGCCGCAATATGCGACAGGCTTCTCATGTGCTTGGCGACGTCCTACTCTCCCAGGACCCTGCGGTCCAAGTACCATCGGCGCTGGAGGGCTTAACGGTCGTGTTCGGGATGGGAACGCGTGGTTCCCCTCCGCCGTCGTCACCAAACAGAGTTTCTTTTGTGGGTTGCTCGAAAGCTTCCCTATGAGGATTAGCCATCAATGAAGA
>JBHGUX010000041.1:0-18549 GCA_048976605.1 Pristimantibacillus sp.
CGTCATTAGCCGATTCATCCAATCCAAGCGCTCTACCGAGGAATACAGCAAACTCAGCTCTAGTTACTTTACCGCCTGGGTTAAAATGATTCGCATCTACGCCAGTCGTAATATGTCTGGCTGCAAGCAGCTCCACATAAGACTTCGCCCAACCGCTCTGAACATCTGCGAATGTCTTCGTGTATTCCATGACAATGTAATAGCTGAAATGATCGGTGCTGAAAGTAACAGCCGTATCGCTGAATTTACCGCCTTTAAATTCCAGCTTACCGTCATCTCCAACGTAATAAACGCCTGCTTTGCGTTTATCAGTAATCGCTTTGCGTTCATCTGCGGTGAGCGTCACCTTAACTTGAACTTTACCCTTGAAATTATGAATTACTGATTTCACATTCGCAGTATTGATCGATGCGATACTAAAGTTAAATAAATGTCCAATTGCTTGGTATCCTGCATCAAGATCAACAATGCCTTTCTTAATCTTCTCAGCCTCTGCATCGGATACATATTGTTTGGATACAATGATTTGCTCTGAACCGCCAAGTGTTACCTCATCAATTACTCCTGACGGCAATGTGATCGTCACTCCCTCGAACTGAATGGCGATCGCGACGCCTGCCGCTTTCGCTTGTTTGAAGGCTGCCGCTGGAATACTAACCTCTACTGCTTTGGCATCAGTGACAATAATCGTCACTAGCTTTTCTTGTGTAGTTGAAGCAGCAACAATGGCTTTCTCCAATTGCTTCATATCCGCCGTTGTTATCGTTACTTTGTCTTGATCCGGTATGGAAGCAGCGGGATCTCGTGTCTCTTCAACTGGCGGCTGTGTTTGCTTAACATCCAGTTTAATAATGACAGCCGTCAGAGGCTCGAGCGTAATCGAGTTCGCCGTCAATACAAATCCCGATTGAACGGATACTTCCTCGGTTCCTGCCTCATCATTATCAACAAGCACCGTACCAGCTGTTAAATTTTCCGATAGCGATAGTGTCCTTGACTTATTATCTGCATTCATAAACACATAATAATTACCTGTACCATCTGTCGCTTTGTTTTTGTAACCAATGACAAGGTCACTAGCTTGAATTTCACTCGCATTAATAAGCGTAACATTGGATTCGACTAAATCCTTGTCGCCTAGTCGGAAAGCATCTGTATGCTTTCTAAGCTCGATCAATCCGGCTGTATAATCCTTCGTCACATTATTGACAGGATATTGCATAGCATCGGTAGCCTTTTGCCAATCAAACTTATTAATAGCATCTGAGGAATCATAGGAATCATGAACAAAATATCCAAATGGGACATCATTCTCATCACTTAGCACATGATATTTTTGTTCTGGCAAACCTGCTGCCAACCATTGCTTCGTCCTGCCATATTCCTGACCTGCATGGAGGAACGCTGTCCCTTGTGAGGTTAGAATTAACAAGTTGCCTAGCCGCACCCGCTTATGAATTTCCAAATCATTAGCTGGGATAGCTGGATCTTTCCTAATGGATTGAGCGATAACATCATATAAGGGCAAATTGTCATGTGCTTCAATATATTGCACCATGTCACCCGAGTCATCAGCAGGCGTGTTGCTAGGCTGAGCCTTAATATTATTCATAATCGTCGTAATATCTCTCGCGCCGCCCGTAATAAATCTTGGCTCGCCTTCAGAACCATACCCTGATTTTAATTCGTTGCGAATTTCATCAGAAAATACACCGACATCATCCGTTTTGTCCATCCATAGTTGGTCTGCACCTTTACCTGTCAATGACGGATCGGAAGCCGCTCCACCGAACGTTTGCCATCCTTCACCAATGAATAGCGCATTAGGATTAATCACACTAGCCGCATCGTAGGCATGCTGAATAGCGTCATAAGTCGCATCACCCATCATATCAAAGCGCATACCGTCGATTTTATATTCATCGAACCAATATTTAACCGAGTCCACCATCAGCTTCTCGGCCATTTTGTGAGAAGTAGCAAGATTATTGCCAAAGCCCCCGATATTGTTCCCATTCGCATCCTGGAATGCGTAGTAGTTAGGAACGATATCACCGAGGAACTCTGCTTTTGCCATATGAGTGTAGACCACATCGAGAAGAACTCCCATGCCAGCATCATGAATAGCATCGATAAGTCCTTTTAACTCTTTGACTCTAAGCGCCGGATCAGCAGCATTCTCCGAGTAAGCGCCATCTGGTGAGAAATAGTTATGGGGATCATAGCCCCAGTTATATTCATTGTCTTGCGCCGAATACTCATTTTCTCTTGTGCCCATGTTCGCTTCGTCACCGTAGTACCAAGCCATCACCGGCAGCAATTGAATATGGGTAACCCCTAATGATTTAATGTAGTCCAACTTATCCTTGAAAGCATTATAGGAGCCCCATCTTGCATTCAAATCTCCTTCAATAGTTGGATCAGAAGTAAAATCTCTTATATGCGCTTCCCAAATAATCGCATCTTCCCTTTTCTCATACCCATCAATTTGTGCAAAATCAAAGTCTCCCGTTGGGTTCGTTTCACTTAAATCAACGATTGCCGCTTTTCCAACAAGATCGCCGTCAGGTCCTGCCTCACCCTTTGTATTGACTCTAAACTCCGCCATTGATTTGGCGTACGGGTCGAGCACATTTTTGGTCACACCATCATTCGTAACTTGATATTGATAATAATAGCCTTTCAAATCAGTTATTCCAGGGACGCCGAGATCAACAGGTGTGATTGTTGTTGTCCATACGCCCTTATCGCCTAATGTCAAATCCATGTTGCCTATAAGTTGAGTGGAGTCATTTTTATCATATACGCTGGCAACAACTGTACTTGCTTTGGGTGCCCAAAGCTTCATAGTCACATTGCCTGCATGATAAGTTGCTCCAAGATCATTTCCTTCGTAGTTATACATCTCATCAAGCATTCTCCAGCCTGCAGCAGCCGAAATCGTTTTACCCATATAGGTTATGCTTAATGGAGCATTGTTCAACTGAATGTCAGCCGAGATTAACGCTGTTTTTTTATCTTCTTTTAACGTAACTTGATTCACCGTTACTGCTTCGCCGTTCTTATCCTCAATTGCAATTGCACTCTTTAGCTCTTCCGCTACAAGACTATCCGTCATTGTAAATGTAAGCAGAATACTGCTGTCTGACAATATCTCACCAGAGACAAGACCAGTTGGTAATTCCCAGTAAGGCGAGACATATACCGCATTGTCTCCTTGTCTTATCCAAAGCTGATTGTAGCGGTCTAGAAGAGTAAAGGTGCGATCTCCACCGTCCTTGTTACCTGCTTGATCAATAACAATTAAGCTCATTTTGGTCGCATTATCAGCAAGCGGGATATCTACATAACCGCCATAACGATCTACGTTCTCAGCAGCGAAAGCTGATGCACCTGTAGGCCAATTCGTTGATGGCACTGCAACGTGATCCCACAGCCACAACCCATATGCACTCTGATTCTGATCATCTCTTACATAATGAACACGAACCGTATTAGCTGGAAGATCAACTGGTTCAAAATAGGATACAATATCCGATCCTTCTTGAATCCATATCTCATTAACTTCTGGAGTACTTATTGCTACCGCCTTATCCCCAGCATCCTTAGCTCCACTTGCTCGATCTACAATCAGGAAGCCAACTTTTTTGGCATTAACAGCAAGCTCGACATCCAAATAAGCACCATAACTGTCCTGCTTATCATCTGCAAATACCGTTGCTCCCAGCGGCCAGCCTGCAGACGGTGCTGCAACATTGTCCCACGACCACACACCGTAATTGCTATATAGTCCATCCACTCGGCTATAGTGAATCCGAAGATGGTTAGCTGGTATAGGATCGATATTAGACCCGCCTGGATTTGGAATAACAGTTACCTTGAAATCTGCTGACACTTCATGCGTGTTCGCATTATATTTAAAGGTTACAGGAAGGTTCTCAGGGAGATTGAGCGCTTGCTCCTCTTGTGGATAAGATTCATCCCCATTCGCTCCTAATGCGATTTTGTACTTATAGCTTCCTTGCGGCACATCCTTAGTGATCGTATATATTCCATCAAAATCGGAATCCTCCAGTATCGAAAGTGCCATTTCCGGCGACCAGTCTGTGGAATCTCCAATTACATCCTGCAAGTCTCCTACAACTCGCGGAAGCTTATTAGCAGCTAATGGAGTGTAATAAGTCGAATCTGCTATTTTATGTGTATCCTTATTATAGTAAAAGGTTACTGCTGTCTCAGCTGTTAAACTCAGCTTAATATTGCCTCCGTTATCGCTGCCACTTGGATTTGTATAACTCTCAAATCCGTAGCTTACATCCCAGTTGCCATCGAGCGCAACTTTATATTCATATTCGCCGGCTGGCAATGTTCCCGTGAAGCTATAATATCCATTGCCCAAGTCTGTAAATGCAGTAGCATCTGCATCTGGTTTCCAGTCTTCATCTGCCCCTAGCGCAGACTGCAAATTACCAACAAGCACAACCTTAGTTGGAACAGCAGCGCTCGCCTGCCTTGAAATAGGACCAAATATAGAGCAAATGATCGCGAATATTAACATTATGGATAATAGCTTCTTTCGCTTTAGTGCAAAGTTCATTTCATTAAACCTCCCTAAGTTATCATTAACGCTGCTCAGAACTCCTTCTCAACATAAAAAAGAATACATTCAGATTGTCTTATCTTCTGAATCTATACTCATCCCCTCTCTTATTTAGCAGTTAAAACTACAAATTATTGTGCAATCGTTTGCATAAAAAGCAATAAAATAGCGAATTTCCCCGTTGAGGTTTCATTTTCAATATTAAATATGGAAAATGAGCTTTGAAAGCGTTTACCTACACTCATATTAATACCGAAATTAAAGCGATGTCAATTCATTTTATTTGTTTCCCCTTCGAATTATATGTATTTTCACCGGAAAAACACGAAATGCCAACGTTTGCGCAACTTGTTGCACAAACTCATACTTCTTGCTAACACCCTTGTGATACTAAAAAAGCCCATAATCGCATGCTACGCAACTAGGGCTGTCTATCTAACTTCCTATCTTTATTTGAATTTACGCCAATCCTGCTTATTATTATCCAGCAAATAGGCCATATCATTCTCCAACCGTTTCTGTTCTTGCTTACGCGCTTCCTCCGCCTTTTGACTAGCTTCCTGCTTCCGTTTCTCTTCAGCCGCTTTCAGTTCATCTGACTGAAGCTTTAACTGATTCAGCACATCAGCACTAAGCAAATCCTTAAGCGTCGGCCCCTTATCCTCTCGTGCAGCATTTTGTGAGTGAGTGGGTGCACTACTTCTTTTCTTCTTAGACAATCTAATCACCTCAGCTTGCGTTTGTTGCCCTTAATTATAACATAGAATCATCCTATCGCTCATATCCATCCGCTATAATGATCCCCTCTCTTCCGAGACAAACAAGGTTACTTACAAACAAGCTCTGTTCCGAGCTTGTTTGGTCCTGGGAGCTACTCCATCGTGCAAACAAGTCCTGTTTGGAGCTTGTTTGCACCTGCGAAGCCTCACGATCCTGTTACTTACACAAACAAGCTCTGTTTCGAGCTTGTTTGGTGCTAAGGGCTATTCCATCGTGCAAACAAGCCTCGTTTGGAGCTTGTTTGCACCTGCGAGGCGTCGCGATCCTGTTACTCTACACAAACAAGCTCTGTTCCGAGCTTGTTTAGTCCTGAGATACTCCATCGTGCAAACAAGCCCTGTTTCGAGCTTGTTTGCACCTGCGAGGCGTCGCGATCCTGTTACTTACACAAACAAGCCCTGTTCCGAGCTTGTTTGGTGCTAAGGGCTATTCCATCGTGCAAACAAGCCCTGTTTGGAGCTTGTTTGCAGCTTTGCACCTGCGAAGCCTCACAATCCTGTTACTCTACACAATAAAAAAGAGCCATCGGATACCCGACAGCTCCCTCTTATTCAGACAGGTCTAAACGCTTGCCATAAATGCGCCAATGAACAATACAAAGATAACAATATAAAGTACGATACCGATTGCCATCCAGAGCAATGATGCTTTAGCAAAGTTAGCTTTAGAAGGATTAGTTCCGCTGCCAAAGCCCCATACGAACAACATGATGATGTTGACAACTGGAATTGCCATTAGCAAAATTGTAAGCATCCAGTCCTTAAAACTAACTTCCGGTGCTGCTTGAGCTTGCATTTGAAAATTTGGTTGACCTTGAAATCCTGGTTCCATAAAATTCACGTCCCTCTTTATTATATATGAATTTGGAAGCATTACCCTTTGTATATAATACATGGGAAGTCTGCTTTAATCAACATATTTAGGTCAAATTTCCTGGATTTATTTTATGTAAATATCCTAAAGTAACCCTATATTAAATAGCTTGTACGAATATCTTAGTAGTAAATATTTAATTTTGAATTTATTTTCGTTCTTTTTCCATTTCACTCGCATATTCATCAAAAAAAAGGATGTATTATAGGTCATATAACCTACAGACACCCTCTTCATGATAACCGATACATATAATGCCCTTTATACTTCCTCACGACCTCGTCGAATGTTCACGATTGTCGGTTCAGAAGCCGGAGCATATTCTATCGTTGTCGTCGTTATTCCTTGACCGCATTTTGGACAGAAATGGGTATCAAGCGACACCGTATTCCCACATACAGGACAATCTTTCTGATCCGATAAAAATTTAATTTCCACCAAGTTTTGCTGAATCTCCGACTGAAGCTGTTTTATTGTTGAAAAATAAGGCTCCAGCTGCTCGTTCAATGGATACTTTGGCGTCTCCTCAATACTCGAAATATAAACCAGCTTCCCGATCTCTCGGTACTGGTTATCGATTTCATTCAACTTCGTATTGTTCTGCAGCTTCAGCCGATTGATCTCCACTACGGTTTTCGCCTTGTTCCCCGCTTCGGTGACTCCCGCTTTAACCCCTGCCTTCACTTTGTCGAATAAGCTCATTGATATCACCTCCTCTGCTTGCAACAACCACATAGTTCATTTTATCTTGTTATATTAACATGTATTCCCCATTGAAGCGAAAAAGAAGGATCTCTCTCCTGCGACAACAATCGCATAAGAGAAAACCCTTCTTATTTCATGAATCATTTCATTAATCTTCCTTATTTCGCGCCGTACTGGAGCTGCTCCCTAATCTCCATCGCAGGCAGCGGGTTATTACAGGTCATCATAGTGACACCACATCCAAGCGCATAATGAACCTGTTGATAGGTGTCCGGGCAATAGCACCAGGTCTGCAATCCCATCTCCTGATACTGCTTCACAACCTCAGGAGCTAAGAGCGACATCTCAATCCCAATCGCCCACATTTTAGAATAGGTGCCGTCCGCTCCAGATACGAAATTAGACATGACCTCTTCTTTGAAGCCCTGCGTCTTCACCCCATGAACATCATTAAGATGAGCAATAATGGCTCCGTCGAAGCAAGTGAAGACACAGCGTGACAGGAAGTTATACTGTTTAAGCAGCTCTATTGCTTTATCCGCAGTTTCTATCGCGTCACTATTCTTTTTAATTTCAACGTTAAGAAGCACCTCCGGATACGCTGCGAGCAGCTTACATAATTCCTCGAAGGTCGGAATTTTCAATCCTTCAAATACAGGATCAAACCATCCTCCTGCATCCAACTGCTTAAGTTCAACCAATGTAAGGTCACCAATATTGCCGCTGCCATTTGTCGTACGGTCAACAGTCTCATCGTGGATGACCATAACGACTTGATCCTTCGACATTCGCAGATCAAATTCCAGCATGTCTACCCCTGCATGCAGTGCTTGCTCGAAGGCGAGAAGCGTATTTTCTGGATAAGCCGATTTATATCCGCGATGACCAGATACGATGATAGAAGAATTGCCCTTAAGTTGCTCAATCATTGCACCCATCTCCTTTACCTGCTAATCTGCTAAAATACGCTCTGCTTCTTTTTTAAACGTATCGAGAGTGGCTTGAACATCCTTGCTGTCATACATAATCGCCTCAATGGCAGAGAAGAACTCATGCATAACTTCCGGCCATGCGACATCCTTATTCGTATCAACTGCATATTGAAGCTGATCGTAAGCTACTTTACGGTTGGGCTCTTTCGCCCACAAATCCTTCATTTCTTGTGATTCAATCATGCTCTTCGTGAATGGCAGGTAACCAGACTCAAGAATGAATGGCAAAGCGCCATTCGGGTCAGTCTCCATCCAGCGGATGAATTCCCATGCTGCGTCTTTATTTTTCGAACCCGCCATCATCGAGACGTTAGCCCCGCCAGTTGGGCTCGCATAATTAACATCCTTCGGCAGGAATGCCGTCACATAATCAAAATCCACCGCTTCCATCAGTCCGCCAATCGTACCTGTTGATTGATACATCATAGCGATCTTCCCTTCCTTGAACATCGCATTCACAATGTTGCCTGAGTCTGTCGTCGGAGGATAATACAATGCACCTGTAGCTTGCTGCTTCTTCAATGTATTAAACACTTTAAGCCCTACGCCATTATCATAGAAACCAATTGATGTTTTATCTTCATTAAAGAACTTGCCTTCGGCTTGACTGATCAGCGCAAGCGGATACCAGGTATCATAAGGCATCGAATATCCATAACGTGATGTTTCTCCGTTTTCTTTGACAACAAGCTCATTAGCGGCCTTCTCAAGTTCCTGCCATGTGGCAGGAATTGCGATCCCCTTCTCATCAAGCAGCGTTTTGTTCACATGAAGAATCGGAGTAGAACGGTTCAAGGGCAAGGATACCAATTGATCATTGAAGTAAGAATGTCCCATAAGTCCTGGTGTGAAATCGTCAACGCTAATTCCCGACTTCTCAAAATACGGTGTTAAATCCTCCAACACTTCGGAATCTGCGAACATCTCTACATAGGCCCGCTCCAGCATGCTTACATCAGGTGCAGACTTGGAAGCGACAGCTTGTTGAAGTTTGGTTACCGTATCATCGTAGCCGCCTTGGAAGGTACCCACTACTTCAATATTGTCGTGAGAGGAATTGAAGCGTTCAATCATTGCATCAATGCGTTTGCCATTGTCGCCGCCCATAGAGTGCCAGAACTGCAACGTAACCTTGCCAGCCGCAGTGGTTGGTTTCTCGGACGCCGGAGCGTTCTCCCCGCCATTATTTGAGCTTGTGTTGGATGTACTGCAGGCAGCCAGTAAACCCACTAATAACGTTAACATCAACAGCATTGAAAGATTCTTCTTCATTTGAATACCTCCATCATCGGATTATGGTTTATTTGGAAAGGAATTAAAGAATTATTTAATTCCTGAATAGACAAATGCCTTCACGATTTGCTTAGAACAGAACAAGTAGACCATTAGAATCGGGACCACAAGCACGACATTACCCGCCATAATGATATGCCAATTGCTTATTCCCTCCGTCTCTCGCAGCATTGCTATTCCAAGTGTCAGCGGCCGGATCGCTGCAGAATCTGTCATTACGAGCGGCCAGAAATAATCATTCCAATGACTGACGAAGCTGAAGAGTGCGACAGTTGCAAGCGCCGGCATGGACATGGGAACCATCAGCTTCCACATGATTTTGAACTCGCTGGCATTATCCAGCCGTGCTGCTTCTACAATTTCCTCAGGAATTTGCATGAAGTATTGGCGCAGCAGGAATATACCGAATGCATTCGACATGAATGGAATAATCTGCGGCAACAGCGTATGAGAAATGTTCCAGTCCGCCATCATCAAGTAGACCGGAATGAAGGTCACCTGGCCCGGAATCATAAAAGCCAACAGTACCAGGCCGAACAAGATATTTTTCCCCGCAAACTTATATTTGGCGAAAGCATACGCAGCTGGAATCATAACAAGCAGTTGCATAACAATGATCGAGCCCGTAATCGTGATCGAGTTTTTCGCATAAGTCAGGAATGGCCCCGCGCTCATCGCATCTACAAAATTGATCCATTGAAGCGAAGCCGGTATTATGGTTGGCGGATAAGCCAATGTCTCCCGAAACGTCTGCAAAGAGGTTGAAATCATCCATAAAAACGGAAAAACAAACAAAATGAGAATGACCGTTTTCAATAGATAGCCGAGTGGCAGCCTCAAGAAATGGAATGCTCTGGTCATATTGGCCTCCTTATTGATAATGGACCTTCTTGGACAGCATCCGGAAGTAGATGAAGGTCAGCAAGGCGATAATCGCCATCAGTACAACTCCCGTAGCGGATGCATAGCCGATGTTAGTCGTTCTGTTTTCATAGATGTAGTAGACTAGCGTATTGGTGGCGTTATTTGGCCCGCCTCCCGTCATTACCTTCACCGTATCAAATACTTTGAACGAGCCAATCGTCATAATAATCAATATAAAAAACAGCTGTGGTGAAATCATCGGCAGCGTTATTTTATAGAACACTTTAAATTTGCTTGCATTGTCCAAAGCCGCTGCTTCGTAGATACTCGGTGATATGCTCTGTAAAGCCGCTACGATAATAAGCACGTAATAACCAATTCCTTGCCATACGGAGACGATAATAATGGACATTAGAGCTGATTTGGAGCTTTGCAGCCACTGTGAGGTCGGCAGTCCAAATGCCTTCAGCATATAATTAAGGAAGCCTAGGTTGGGCTCCATCATCCATAGCCATACCAATGAAATCGACACGATTGAGACGACATGAGGTGTAAATATACCAGCCTGTACAAATACATTGAACTTACTCTTCTTGCTCAACCACACGGCAATAATTAGTGATAGCAGCATCGTCAGAACAACAACGCCAACGGTATACAGAAACGTGTTCGATAATGATTTGTAGAAATCTTCTCGCGTGAAAATTTCAATAAAATTATCAAACCCTATAAATTTGCTCTTCGCTGCATTCATCAGGTTGTAATCATACAAGCTCAAGTAGCCTAAATAAATGATCGGGTATAGGACAAATAGAAATATGCCTGCCATAGCAGGAGCGATCATCAGGTAGGGACGCAATAGCTCAATCAACCTTTTTTTATCCATGATGATGTCCTCGTATTGCCTCCACATAGTCAAGATAAGAGCTATGCTTCGCCTCTATACGGCGCTCGTCCGAATCGAAGAAATCCAGCTTATCTGCGGGAACACTTACGTATACCTGTTGATCTACACCGAATAAGTCCTCCGTACTCTTGATCATGAAGGCTTGGCTTCCGCATCTCACTTGATAAATCGTCTCAGAACCTAGCATTTCACGTGTGGCAATAACTCCTTGCATCGAAAAATGATCATTTCTCGGTTCAACGGATAAGACCGCACTCTCCGGTCTAAAACCATATTTGGCTCCATTAACGCCAAGCTCGCTAATATTCATTGGCGGCACGCCGATAAATTGTGCGGTGAATGCATTGCTCGGCTGTCGATACATAATTTCCGGCGGAGCTTCCTGTTGAATAACTCCTTTATTCATTAAAACAATCGTATCCGCCATCGACATCGCTTCTACCTGATCATGGGTCACATAGACAAAGGTTGTACCCAGCTTTTTATGCAATTCGATCAATTCAATGCGCATCTGCACCCTGAGTTTAGCGTCCAAGTTGGATAGCGGTTCATCCATTAGAAATACGGAAGGCTTCTTCACCATCGCTCTTGCTAGAGCAACACGCTGGCGTTGTCCACCGGATAGGGTCGATGGCTTGCGATCAAGATACTCATAGAGACCGACTGTATCGCTGATGCTTTCTACGAGCTCCGTTCTAACAGCCTTGCTAACTTTGTTGTTCTTGAGCCCAAACTCGATGTTTTCCCGAACTGACATCGTCGGATAGATCGCATAGTTTTGAAATACCATTGCTACTCCCCGTTGTCCTGGAGCAGTGCGAGTGACATCCTTGCCGTTAATAAGGACGGACCCAGAGGTTTGTGGATCTATTCCGGCAATCATACGAAGCAAGGTTGTTTTCCCGCAGCCTGACGGACCAACCAGGACAGTGAATTTTCCATCCTCTATTGTTAAATTCAGGTTTTTGATGACCTCTTGCTTATCGAATGCTTTGGTCACGCGAACGAATTCAATCGATGCCATGAGCTGTTCCTCCTCACTAATTGTTTAAGGCAAGTCATATATTTAAACCGTATATATACTGTCATTGCGGGCACGAAGCAGGGTATATCGTTCTGGTCTAACAAGATGGGCCTCATGGAGACTACGTACAAGCAGGTCCGAATCTATAGTCAATGCTTCTGCCGACAATGGTCCGCCTACTGTTCGAAGCAGATCTCTAAGCGTATCTTTACTAGGAATTCGATTAATTTCTTGCGTAATAAGCGACCAATTGGAACTAATCTGCGATGGTAAATCTCGCTGTAAACCGAAGTCCTCTGCCACAAGCTGATGATAGAGCTTGCTAATCTCCATACAAGCGACACCTACCTTGGCGCCATGCAGCAGCTGCCTCTTGCCTAGTCTGATATATTCCATCTCCCAGTAATGGGACAAATGATGCTCAGCGCCAGAGGCTGGATGTGATTGACCGAATAGTGACATCGCAAGTCCTGATTCAATTAAAGAACGAATAAGTGTGTAGATGCCTTCTTCTTGCCTTCCGGCAATTAGCTCAGCATACTCGACGCATTGCATGAGTGCTGATTCTGTCATCTCGGCAGCAGCCTGCATATAGGGCTCCCCAGCGGCAATTGCTCCGAATTTCCAATCAAACAATGATGTGTATTTGCCCAGCATATCGCCGAATCCAGCAGCTACCAGCAAGGACGGTGCGTTTGACAACACATCCAAATCGGCGAATATTGCGTTAGGGCCGATCGATACAATGGTTTTCTTTTCACCGCGAATAATGATTGGAGCGCCTTTCGAATTGAACCCATCTACAGAAGGGGCTGTAGGAACCGAGATAAACGGTATTCCTGTTGTGTAAGCAGCGAAGCGGGTAATGTCATGAATCGTTCCTCCTCCAACGGCGATAACCACCTCGGCAGACTGCTTCTGAATTTCTAGAATGAGTTGAATAATGGATTGCTCATCGGCAATGACATCGCCAGACGCATTCGGTTTAATGATCGCTAATTCAACGCGATTGCCAGCACGCTCAAGCGAAGTCTGAAGCTTATTGCCAGCTGCCTCATAAGTGATGGAATCAGCAGCTATCACCACGTTGTGATTTCCCATTAGCTCCAAGTAGGAGGCTGTTTCTTCTAATGCATTTGGACGAATGACGATTACATCTAGCTCCATTCTTTTACGTTCTTGCTCATTGAGATTTTCTGTTGCTGTCTTAATCCGCTCTTCAATCGTTTTCATACTATTGTCTCCTTGTCTGCTCCATCATTCATAATCTGAGTTTCATCTGCTAGCGAATCCCCTATCCAATCTAGGTGTACAGCACTAGCCTCTGCTTCAACAAATTGAAAACGATTTCACCCTATTTCTATTCATATATGCTTACTAATATTTGGATATGCTCTTTTTTGTTCATTTTCAATATAAAACTACTGTGTTATCTGATTGTCATCCTCGTTTTGAGAATTTATTAAGAAGAATAGAATCATCAAAAAAGCCGAGTGTGATACAGGAATCAATACCTGTATCACACTCGGCTTATTATCTAATTGTTCAAATGACTTATAGCTGGCCTATATCGCCCAATTACCTTTGCGGAAGATCGGAACTGATGAACCGTCAGCAAGAATGCCATCGATGTCCATCTCAGCAGATCCGATCATGAAATCAACATGCGTATTGCTGTCATTGACACCGTTAGCTGAAAGCTCATCAGGAGTCATCGTTTTACCGCCTTCAATATTGAAAGCATAACCACTGCCAATCGCTAGATGGTTGGAAGCATTCTCGTCGAACAACGTGTTATAGAATAGAATATTGGATTGTGAGATTGGCGATTCATGCGGTACAAGCGCAACTTCTCCCAAATAATGCGATCCTTCATCTGTATCGACAAGCTGCTGCAAAATTTCTTGCCCTTCCTTAGCTTCTACCTTCACAATGCGACCATTCTCAAAAGTGAGCTTGAAGCCGTCGATAATGTTGCCGCCGTAGCTAAGCGGCTTCGTGCTCGACACGTAACCATTCACTCCTGTCTTCAACGGAACAGTGAATACTTCTTCAGTAGGCATGTTGGCCATGAACGGAACATTGTTCTGATTCGTGCTGCCTGCAGCGACCCATAGATGCTTGTCAGACAGCTCGATAGTCAAATCCGTCCCTGGAGCCGTATAATGCAGCTTCTTGAAATGTTTGTTATTCAATGTCTCACCCTTCGAGTGCAGCGTCGCATTGTGATCCTCCCAAGCTTTCACCGGATCTGGTGCATGAAGTCTTACAGAATCGAAGATTGCCTTCCACAGCAATTCAACAGCTTCCTCTGCAGATGCTTCAGGGAATACCTTCGCTGCCCAATCCTTGCTTGCTGCAGCAACAACGGTCCAGCTGACTTTGTCAGCTTGCATAGCTCTGCGGAATTCCTTAAGTCCTTGACCAGCAGCTTTTTGGAAGTTCGCAATACGCGAAGATTGGATACCTTTCAATAGATCCGGACTTGAAGAAACAATTGAAATAAACACAGCTCCGCGTTCTACGAATGAGTTGCGCTTAGCCGTTTCCCATTCTGGGTAACGAGTGAAAACATCATCAGCTGCCTTCTCATACTTCAACCGTGATAAAGCATCATCCGACCATTCTACATGAACATTACTTGCTCCCGCGTCATAAGCCTTGCTTGCTACCAGTCGTACTAGTGTCGCTATTTCAACTGTGCCGTTAATAAATACTTCTTGTCCCGGCTGCACGTTCGCACCCGTTCTAATAATAAGCTCGGCATACTTATCTAAGTTGGTTTGTAATTGATCTACCATCATACATTCTCCTTTATCCTCAATAGGATGATTAAATAATACACATATGTTTGCATCCTTACAGTTATTCCCTTACAGATCATAAACCATCCCATCTTCAGAAGAACAACGCTATTCTATTATACCAATAAAGTTTAAGTTCTCCCAAGAGAAGACATCAGATTTTTAATTATATTGATCTCATGTTATTATTAATGAATACATTTATAGCGAATGATTGACGCATGAAGGAGATACCGAATTTTATTATGTCTAATTTAGGAAGAAATGAACCTTGCCACTGCGGAAGTGGGAAGAAGTACAAGAAATGCTGTATGACACAAGATGAGCAGACTGCAAGAGAGAATCATCTATCTCTCGTTCCCCCACTAGACGCATCTATGCCTACAGGGCGTAGACACTCTTTTACCTATGATGAGCTTATTAACTTAGTTGATAAAGAGATGGAGTGGAGTAATCCACAATATCCAGCTCTCGCTCACCAACTAATTGAATCGATGAAAAATGAATATCAAACGGATCAAATGGCAATGGCCATTATGATCTGGCATGAATATTCCAGTATGATGAAGCCTACCTTCCGTAAAATGGGTATATTCTGTGCAGTCCTGGAGTATATGGTCTGCGAAGTGAATGGCATTGCCAAGACCCAAACCGAGTTGGCTGAGAAATATGATGTTTCTGCTGCTACCGTATCCAAGCGGTTCCAGGATATGTCTGCCTTCCTGTTCGAACAGGTTGAGCCTGCACTTGCGGAGTTAAGCGATTCGACTGGCGAGCGTAAGGATGAAACCATTCTTTTCCCAGCTCTCAAGCCGCCTGCCTCTATTTCAGATAACAAACGCGAGCAAGCGAAATTGTTATTAATGAAAGCCAATGAAGCACAGAACCGTGCTGACCGAGTAGAGCTTATTCTTCAATCCCTGCAGCTCAATCCGAACAACTGTGAAGCCTATTTGCAGCTTGCTCAGGGTGTAGATAAGGTTGAGAATGCTCTTCTGTACTTGAAGCTCGGCGTAGAAGCTGGCGAGCATGATCTTGGACAAGCTTTTATTGAAGAAACAAGAGGTCATTTCTGGCTTGAGTACTCGACTCGCCCTTACATGCGGATCAAATTCGAATATGCCGATGTTTGCTGGGGACAGTATGACATTACTGAGGCTACTCGCCAGCTAGAAGATATTCTCGATCTCAACCCAGACGACAATATGGGAGCCCGTTATCTGCTATCTGCTGTCTATCTCGACCAACAGCGTCTAGATGATGCAGAGAAGCTGCTTGATACTTATGCCATCGATCAAACCGCCTTTTTCGAATATGATCGGTTCCTTCTGGAATATTTCCGGAATGGCTTATCTGCGAAGCTTAAGCTTATGTATCGGAATGCAAAAAGCACTAACAAATACGTACCCGATTACATTATCGGCAAAAAAACACTTCCCGTCTTCCCGCCTGACAGCTATGGTCATGGAGACGTGAACGAGGCTGAATATTATTTGGACTCACATTATCAGCTAATCGTGCAGCATCCTGCTCTTCTCAAATGGATGGAGAAGCAATAATAGATTGCAACTAAAAAAGGATATTCTGAAGTCCACATGGACTTCAGAACATCCTTTTTCTTTATGACGATTAGTGTCTAGACTTCTTTATCAGCTGGGAATACAAGACCGATCTGTTTGCGCGCTTCATCCATAATCTCCATTACAATAAGCGAGTTCGCGAAAGAATTAATCGGCGATTCATACTGCTTATTTCTAATTAGATCTACAAAAGCTTGAATCTCATACACCATCGTATTGCTTGCTTGTGGCTTGCTAACGATCTCGTCCTCGCGTCCATCTCGATATTGAATACGCACACTAGCCGGTTGACTGATTCTTTCAATCAGCATATTCGCATCTTCCCCTTGAATTTCAGTTGGGAAGCTGGAATGGGATATCTTAGAGTGCACCGCTACAGCTTCCATATCCCCATAGCTAAGAATAAGACTTCCTTTACCGTCTACCCCTGATTCAAGCATTACAGCACTTGCTTTGACACTGTCGGGCTTCCCAAATAAAACGACTAGAGGATAGATGCAATACGTCCCAATATCCATTAAAGAGCCATTAGAAAGCTCTGGCTTGAACGCATTCATAACATCTCCGGCTTTATAAGCATCATACCGAGAAGAATACTGACAGAACGATGCATAATAGTTGCGAACCTTGCCCAGCTTATGAATATTTTCTTGCACAGCTTGGAAGTTAGGCATTAACGTTGATTTCATCGCTTCCATTAGAAGAACGTTATTTTCCTGTGCGACCTTAATCATCTCACGAAGTTCCCTGGCGTTGGAAGCAATCGGCTTTTCACATAGAACATGCTTACCTTGTTTCATAAAAGCTATCGCATACTCGGCATGCAAGGAGTTCGGACTAGCTATGTAGACAGCATCGATCAACTCACTTTGAGCCATAGCCTCTATATCAGTAAAAGTATTCGGAATATCATGCTTAGCTGCATACTCTTCCGCACGTTCTGCACTTCTTGAATATACAGCAGTTAAAGAAACATGCTCTGCTTGTCTCGCTGCATCTACAAATGTTTCTGTTATAAAATTGGATCCAATTATACCGAAACGTGTCATGTTGTTTCCTCGCATTCTTGTTCAAATGTCCTTCTATTCTAACACATTGTAGCGCTAGTAGAATAATCAAAAAAAGCCTGCTATACGCATTCTCTACGTACTTGCAGACTTTATAGGTTATGAAGTAATGGTCGGGACGACACGATTTGAACATGCGACCCCCTGGTCCCAAACCAGGTGCTCTACCAAGCTGAGCTACGTCCCGAAATTTAATGGAGCGGAAGACGGGAATCGAACCCGCGACCCTCGCCTTGGCAAGGCGATGCTCTACCGCTGAGCCACTTCCGCGAAATATGGTGCGGTCGAGAGGACTCGAACCTCCACGGCTGTTACACCACTAGAACCTGAATCTAGCGCGTCTGCCAATTCCGCCACGACCGCATACATATGTGAGTTGAAAAAGATGGTGCCGGCGAGAGGATTCGAACCCCCGACCTACTGATTACAAGTCAGTTGCTCTACCAACTGAGCTACACCGGCGTATTTAGTTTAAAAATGGCGGAGCTGACGGGATTCGAACCCGCGGTCTCCTGCGTGACAGGCAGGCATGTTGGGCCACTACACCACAGCTCCATGCTAGAAATATATATGGTGGAGGATGACGGGATCGAACCGCCGACCCTCTGCTTGTAAGGCAGATGCTCTCCCAGCTGAGCTAATCCTCCGAAATGTTGGTGACCCGTAGGGGACTCGAACCCCTGTTACCTCCGTGAAAGGGAGGTGTCTTAACCACTTGACCAACGGGCCATATAAACAGTATTCTAGATTGCTTTGCAACCTTGAAAACTGGATATGAACTTTAGATGATGGACTCTTTAGCTGAACAAGCTGATAAAAGAAGTGCTGTTATTCCTAGGCAAAAAGTACACTTAACGAATTTATCTATTACCCTTATACTCCGTCTTATAGGTGTTTTTCTTATCATACGCCTCCCCCTCTTAGGGGTAGTATGAGTCAAATGAAGTAATTGTAACAAAATAAAAAGAAGCCGATCTGAGAATAATCTCAAATCGGCTTCTTACTTGTGCTTGGCAACGTTCTACTCTCCCAGAACCCTGCGGTTCAAGTACCATCGACG
>JBHGUX010000042.1:0-76937 GCA_048976605.1 Pristimantibacillus sp.
TGTGACAACAGCCCGATATTGACGTTTACCCACTGTAGTATATTTAGCGGGATGCGAAGATTTGAAAACTCCGTCATACAGCAGCTTCCAGGACTCTTCTTCAAAGTCTCCATCATTATCTGAGTCGTATCGTTCTTCAAGATACAAATGTGTGATCGTGTCACCGTCTGGACTTTCCGCTTCGATGTTGATAATCAGATCATTATTACGCACGCCTTCCTCAGCAGCGAAAATCTCTACTCTTGGCGGTTGATCCGGAATGATTTCTAAGGGATGGTTCGCCCACTCACTGACTCGTCCCTGTGAATCATACACTTTACCTTCTAAATTGTAGTCTCCTAGTTCCATTGGAGCCTTATCCGGCCAGCTGCCAACGATGTAATCTGCGGCATCATTCTTTTTATATTTGATTTCTGACTTGCTAAAATCAATGGTAACCCCTCGATTAGCCAGCGGTGTATAGGAGTTATTCAATTGATGAAGACTCGGAAACGCTCGCCCCTGAACCCAACGTGTGACCCCTGATATTAGAGCGACCGGCTTAGGATCATTGACGTAAAGAATCGCTGTATCTGATTTACTATCGCCCTCATCATTGGTAACCGTAATCTTTGCCGTATACACGCCTGCTTCATCAAACTTGATATTCTCATAGAATAAATCCGTATTGTCCTTCATTAGAGGATTTAGGTTGTCTGAGTACTCCCATGACCACTCTGTGAAGCCTTTCCCTTCCGCTGATAAAGTAGAAGTCTCTCCTGTATAAATCGATATTGGATTCCATTTCGCTTTAATTTCTAGTACCGGTTTAGGGGTTGGTGTTGGCTCCGGCGTGCTGCCAGGACTTGGCGCCGGTGTTGCTCCTGGTTTCGTGACTACGGTAGAACACTCTATAGTGTCGTCGGTGCTAGTGCCGTCGGTGAAATAGATTATGGCTCGCATGACATATGTTTCTGTATAGGTGTCTACATCAATCAGTTTCTCTTTTGGAATCGAGAATGTGAACTTATTGGTTACGCTATCCAACGGACCAAGAGTCTGCGTCTGCAGCTGCGATCCGTCAGACAATCGACCGTATAGTTTCCATTCTTTCACTTTCATTGTTCCTTTTTGTTTCACGGATGCAGTTAATGTGGAGGTAGCTGAGATGTCTTTGTCTTGAAAAGTCGTGGTGGATGGATCAACTGTACAGGAGCAGTCGACAAGAGGCTTGTCTTTTGGTGGAAGTTTTTCGTAGGTGACACGGACTTCGCCTTGAAAGAAATACGAATCTCCTGTCCAAGTTGTAGTTGTGTTAAATTCATATTTCATTTCAGCAGCTAGACCAGCGCACCCTACACAATCATATATAATTCCTAATTTATTATCAGTTGATAGATTAGTTGTAACTTGAAGCCTTCCCTTCCCTTCTGTATTTCCAGGTAATATCTTTTTTACTTGATAATACTTTTTATTTGAAGGTTCTGCTTTAATTATTTTTATGGAGGATGCTATAACATCTTTTTTCAAGACAGTATTCCCATTAAATAGATATTCAGCAGGTGACGGTAGATCATTACTCGTCTGCGTTGCAGATCCATCGCTTTCTCTTAATGCGTTAGAGATCGTTTTTCCAGTATTGTCTTTAGCAGGTATTTCACCAGCGCAAACCGTAACTCCGCCCTTCCAACAAGAATCGTTTGCTCCTGGAGTAACATAATATGGACCAGCTCCAGAGCCTTCTAAAATCCATTCTTTACCGTTCGAGCGGCGGTTAATAATATAATTCATAGTAGAAATATAACCAACATTCTCTACTTTCACTTTAGTACCAGGAAGCGAATTGATAGTTATTTTCTCATTCACTTCCTTACTGTTTAAAGTGCCCTTATTCGTTAATTTTAATTTCCCAGCGCTATCCGCAACCATTGTCCAGACTTGAAATGATTTAACTTTATATCCGTCTGGTATTTGAAGATTGACTGTTTGGGACATACTCGAAGTATTAGAAAGATCATAAGTTTCGCCATCGAAAAGAACTGGAATCGATTCGTTAATTAGATTAATATCCGCAGCATAAATTTGTAATGGAAAACCGGAGAAGAGAATACAAAGAATCATAAAAGAACTAATATATTTATTAATTTGTCTATACATTATTCTTTCACATCCGTTAAATATAATTTGGTTTGGCCATCTACCGCTTTAAACCATTCCAAATGAATAGGAAAACCTCCATATTTTTTAATTTGAGATTCCACGTATTCTTTGTTAACAAATTCAAACCGATAATTGTGGCCTATCTCATTTGCTTTATTAAAGAAAACATGTGAAGTTTTATTCATGAATAACCCTTCTCTTTCTATCACTTTCATGTCCCAATAATTATATTTATCGGCTAGATAAACATCTCCTGAATTGGCTCTTGTATACATATAAAAAAGATTCGCTATATTTCGATTCTCGTTTGCAACTACCAAATTCTTACCTTTTAATTTATAAGCAAATACATATCCCTTATTTGCACTAGTAGTTTCTCCACCTAAAATAAATTCTGCACCTATAAGATATTCATTAAGATAACCGGATTTATTATCAGGATCAAGAATGATAAGCTTATCAAAGGTCAGCTCATACTTGGCATCGGTCTTAACCGAATAAGGAAACTCCACCAAATCATCCTGCCCAAACATCGTAATCATATTATGTCTATGCCAAGCAATCTCCGCTGCGCTCGATGCCCCTTGATCCACTGTAAGCTTATCCCCATTTTGCAGTTTCAGCAGTCTTGCAACCAATACAGCAGCCTGTGCTCTAGTTGTCGTGCCTTTTGGATTAATCGTCTCTGCTTTCGTACCCGTACGTGACAGCAACCCTGCATGAACAGTCCGGAACATCAACTCATCATCCGATAGCTTCTGACCACGATAATCTACCACGGCGGAACGAATCGCTAGCTTTGCCATTTCAAGACGGGTAATCGGTTTGTTAACATCTCCCGAGAAATCCCCAGCAGCATATACTTTCGCTTCTGTTAGAGCCGTTTGGAACGGTGTATACCACGGTTTGCCAGCGACTACTGCATCAACATTTAATTTAGCAGTCAGAGCCATCACTTTTAGAAGCTCAGCCCTAGTAATGGAATTTTCCGGTTTAAAGGTTCCATCTGGATAGCCGTTCAGAATACCAGCTTTAACAGCAGTCTCTATTGAAGACTTTGCCCAATGCGCAGAAATATCTTTGAACACTGGTGTTTCGGCAGCTTGTACCGTCTCATTCTTACCTATTGAAGCCGACAACAACACCATTACCAAGCTTACACTTAATGCGACCATCGCTATTTTTTTCATATAAAATACCTTCTTTCTTATAATTGGTATAGGATTTACTGATGCCCGTAAAACAAAAAAAGCACACAAAAAACCCGAAAGGCTTTCAGCGTGCTTCGCTACCTAAATTATTTACATATTACCTTATTTTATCATTTTTTGTCAATTACTATCGTATTGTATAATTTCCCCCAATAAATTACTATATCAACTGATGCTCAGCTATTTCCTCATGGACCCTCCCACTGCCAATTACTTTCGTATTGGAAACTCTACTTAGCCGCACTTCCAAAATTTAACAGACCCCTGTTCCGCTATTCTTCGATAACCAATTATTTCAAAAGAACTAACGGAACGCCGTTCCGCTATTAGTCTCATATCAATGCTAATACTGATCATTCCTAGTCAATAGCGGAACTACGCTCCTTTAGTTTTTACTAAATCTCTAATAGAAAAAAATAGAGGAACGAGGGTCCGTTATATGTATGTACAAGAGTTCCCCACTCACCTGGTCTCCCCCGCCTACTCCAAACTGTACCGATACAGATTCGACTTCTCCATATTGTTGCATGTCATCCATCAGGTTTACTATGTAACTATAACAAGCGGATGCTGGGTACATAAGGTATCAAAGACGCAATTAGACGCAATTAGACGCATTTAGACGCATTTAGACACATTAAGACACATTTATGCCGTATCTAATCCATATCTACTAGGCAGCAAATCAGGGAGGTACCGTACAATGATCAATCATTCAACTAAGTCCATAAACTCGACTCGTTCAGCCTATATCTCCATTATTATTTATTCCGTTATCATCGGGTTTTCTTTTCTATTCGTCAAACTAGCGCTAACAGCAGCCAGTCCTCTGGACAGCTTGGCGCATCGCTTCACCATATCTCTAATAGCCGCGACGATACCACTTCTTTTCGGATGGATCAAGATCAGTATTAAACCGAAAGATATATTGCGGCTTCTTCCATTGGGCTTATTTTACCCTTCGATGTTTTTTGCGTTTCAAGCCTTTGGCCTGCAATACACATCCTCTGCAGAAGCAGGGATTATTCACGCTACTGTTCCGATCTTCACAATGATCGCTGCTGCTTATTTTCTAAAAGAAAGCTCCACCCTGCTGCAACGGTTATCTACCCTGTTATCCGTTGCGGGAGTCATTTTCCTATTTGCTATGAAGGGAATCGCACTGGATTTGACCAACATCAAAGGTACACTACTCATCCTGCTATCTGCTGTTTCTATCTCCGCGTACAGTGTGTTGGCACGTAAGCTGTCTCAGCGAATGAAGGTCATGGACATGACTTACGTAATGACCGCGATTGGATTCATCGTTTTCAACCTTTTATCTGTGAGCAAACATATCAACGAGGGGACTCTATCCCGATTTTTCGAACCTTTTGCCCATCCGATCTTTATCGTCTCGATGATTTACTTAGGCGTACTCTCTTCTCTCATCTCAAGCTTGCTCAGCAACTATGCCTTATCCAAGGTCGAAGCTTCCAAAGTGAGCGTATTTAATCATCTGGCAACACTAGTCTCGATTGCTGGAGGATTCCTCTTCCTTGGTGAACAATTAGCCTATTATCACTTTATTGGCGCTGCTATCATTATTGTTGGCGTTGTTGGTACAAATGTGAGTGCTCTGCGACAAGCAAACAGAAAATCCCCACTCAAGTCACCAGTTTCTCCAAAATAACGCATCCCCTATAACCAAAAAGTCCGTTAACCAGCACATAAGCATGTGCAGGCTAACGGATTTTCAATTAAGCTTCTTGAACTTCTTGAACCGCTACTGGTTCAGGCTTTTTCATTTTGAATAGTGGAATAAGCAGCAATGAGCCTAGCAACATAATGAGACCCGCAACAGCATATATGCCAACCAACGGGAACCATAGCTTTAAGTAACCAGCTAAGCCCATCATCACGACCATTGTCCCCATAAACATCGGGCTGAGCACGCCATTCACCCGTCCAATATATTCTGGAGCCGTCCATTGCAGCATCATCGTGCTAATCCCTATTTGAATACAAGGCAGTGACAATCCGGCAAAGAACTGAAGAACTAATGTCAATGGAACATTGGTAGACAAGCCCATGGCCACTATACAAACAGCGTTGATCAACATGCCTAGAGCAAGCAGCATTTGCGGCTTCATTTTCGAAGACAGACCCATAACTAGACCACCGCCGACGAGCATCGCAATACCGTTAACCATAAGCAAATATTGAAGGAACTCCTTGGGTTGACCCAAATTCTCTATAACGAGAAACAACGCTAGAGGTTGGATAATACCAACTGCCGTTCCCGCAAGAGCAAATGTGCCGCCAAGCGGCTTAAGCACTTTACTGTTCCATACATAACGAAGACCGTCCGTAAGCTCTTTCCAGAAGTGATGTTCCTTCACTGCTTCACTTGCCGATTTCGTTTCCCGTTCATCCCGTGGAATACGGTACAGTACAAGTGCGGATAACAGAAAAGCAACTCCCATCACCCCTACGGAAATTTCAATCCCAAACTGTTGGTATGCGAATACGCCAAGTGAAGGACCTAGTACCATGAATATACCGACCAGTGATTGGAACAATGCCATTGCTTGCTGAAGCTGATTCTCAGGAATATGTTTCTTGAACAGCTTCATCGATGAAGGCTGTGAGAACTGTGATAATATCGATGATACCAACGTTGCCAAATAAATCATTTCCCATGAACCATACATCAGGGTAGCTAACACGACAAAGACAGATAACGCTGATAATAGATCACACCAAATCATGGTCAGCCTTGGTCTCCAGCGGTCTGCAAATGTACCTCCGATAAAAGCGAATATGAATATCGGAGCGAACTCGACGATTTGAATCAAAGATACTGCAACAGAATCATTATTCGTCTTATCCGTTACAAACATGAGAATCGCGAAGTTTCTAACCCAAATACCAATCTGAAGCAATACATTAGATAGCAATATCGTTTGATAAAATGAATTACGGAATAGACTCCGTGGTTGTTCTGGTACTGCTTCTACTGACATGACTACACATCTCTCCTTGCAGACTTCGACTCACAACAATGAAATTAATTTACATTTTAATGCTATTAAACCTCATTATAACAATTTATCCCCTCATTTTGAAGCTTTTCTATCCATTTTTTCTCCAGCTTCGCTGCCTCGCTCTTGTACTGCTTCATTAACATTCTAGACTGCCCTTCAATGGGATTCGTCAGAACATCCTTGTAGTCATATCTTACTTTCTCTTCAGTCTTTATTTTCTCCAATAGCTCAAAGGTAAAATTTTCTTTGCCATGCGTCTTCCAATCTGTTTGCAATGGCGTATTCTTGTGACTGCCGGCCTCCAGCTCGAATTGCTCTCTCCCCCATGCCCCGTTCATATTGTTGCTGGAACCGATATATTTACGTCCAGTTATGAGATTCGTTATTTGATAAACGCCCATGACCCGTTCCTGATCCATATAATTTGCGGTCATTTGTTTCCGTTCTTCCTTATTCATTCTCTTGTCCTCCCTACATTTTCACCCAATATTGTCTGCAATCATCTGTCCGATCAAGATAGCCATATTCAATTAAATAGCGGCGCAGCGTCACATAATCATCATTCCAGAACTGTCGTAAAACAGCATTTACTTCTTTCTCCGTATACTGTCTTCCCGCTTCAAAGTAAGCAATGATATGACGTAGAATTGCGATCTTGCGTTTCTCTTTGCGTGGGAAGGAGGCTAGTGGACCATTTGGTCCCTCCGGAAAATATTGCTGCATAAGTGCGCTATACTCTTCTTCCGTAATCGCATATCGTTCATCAACTTGCGTGGCTGTTCGATGAATGGATACGAAGCGCGGCGCTTCAATAGATACACCCGCCTCCATTAGTTCCATTACAGCTAGCAGCAGCTTCGCCTGCTTCGCCTTCTCCTTCAATACGAAACGATGGTTGCGAATCGTGGAAGCACTGCCGCTTCCGGATTTCTTCACGATTTCTGCATCAGATAGACCTGTGGCAAAGTCGCGTATGAGATCCTTTTGCAAATCAGTCAATCCTGTTGCTTTCTTATCTAGTCCTAATAAATACCCGAGCATCGATCCATGTGTATGCTGTACATGATAAGCTGCATATTTACGTGCCTCGAACCATCTATCATCACCAGGAAGGCGGAATACTTGCCCATCCTCGAATTTCTCACCACAGACAAGGCATCTATAATCTCTGCTGCCCTCTAGCTGTGTATATCCCTTCTTCATCTCTTCCAAGGTAGCCGACCAAAACAAGTCATTCACTTCCAAAACCAAACACCTCACTATATCGTTTGCTTAATATACAAACATTATATTATTACGTTTGATAAAAATCAACCGAAGTTCTTACCGAAAGAAAAATAATCAATTCCCCACTTGACCGATTGGAATTATAGTGATAATTTACTTTTATACTTCATTCATCATAAGCATATATTGATTTAGAACCATTTGGGGGCCAACGTCCATGAATCATAACTCTACAACAGAGCGTCCTAACCGTATAGGTGGGATGATCTATCTTACAGGCGGGAAATTCCTTATGGGGACTAACAGTCGCGAAGGGTTTTCTTCAGATGCTGAAGGTCCTGCTAGAGAAATTGTGATTAAGCCATTCTATATCGATCCAACAACAGTTACCAATGAACAGTTCGCTGTCTTTGTTAAAGCCACTCAATATATTACCGAAGCAGAGAAATTCGGTTGGTCTTTCGTCTTTCATTCATTTGTATCAAAGGAAACCGCCGCTAAGGTGGTATCTACGGTTCACGGGTCCGTCTGGTGGTGGAAGGTCAATGGAGCTGACTGGCGGCATCCAGAAGGTCCAGACTCTACCCTTCATAATCGATTAGACCATCCCGCCGTTCATTTATCTTGGAATGACGCTGCTGCATATTGCGAATGGGCAGGGAAACGCCTTCCTACTGAAGCAGAATGGGAATATGCTGCTCGCGGCGGTCTTATTCAGAAGAGGTATCCATGGGGAGACGAATTAACACCTAACGGTGAACATCGCTGCAACATCTGGCAAGGACAATTCCCACGCATCAATACCGAAGAAGACGGCTATGCGGGAACCGCTCCCGCGCGTTCCTTCGAGCCAAATGGCTATGGTCTATACAACATGTCCGGCAACGTATGGGAATGGTGCTCCGACTGGTTCAAGAACAAACGGGATACGAAGTCACTTCGAGGCGGTTCTTATTTATCCCATGACTCCTACTGCAACCGATATAGAGTAGCCGCTCGCACCTCCAATACACCCGATAGCTCTACTGGACATATGGGCTTCCGTTGTGCAGCTGACGCTTAGTACAAGAGCACAAAAGCCAGTAAATCGAATGATTTCGATGTGCTGGCTTTTGTATTTCTATCCCTCAAAAAATCTTCAATTATTCATTTCCTTTATCTCATATTCAGTGACTCTTCCAACGTCGTTAAACTCAATAATTAATTGATGTCTAGGACCCGCAGCTTCACTTTCTTCACGTCCAAGCTCATAAACAAATTGTGCTCCCGTTTGATAATCATAAGGCTCATTCGGTGCACCGAGTAAATTGACAACGTCCTGCCTAATCAATCTAACTAGCTCATGCTTTTTCAATAAATCATCCATCATGTCTATTCTATGCTCAGTCTGGCTTACCCAGCGGTTATATTCATACTTTGTATCCTGATTGTTTATGTACATCATATGAAATGAAGGTCCTGTATAAATCGTAGCCCACAGTATTAATAAGACTACTTCTCGCTTGGAAATTTTCATAAAAGATGCCTTTTTATAATATAGAATCACCGCTGCACTGCAGATAAGCCAAGGTGATGCTACGACAATAACGAGGTACCATTCCAACGTCCAATGATGATTAATAATTAATGAAATAATACCTTTTTGATACAGCATCCAATATAGGATGAAAATGATCAGCAATCCTATCCCATATATCCAATAGTGCGCTCTAGTCGGACGCTTCTCTTGATTTTCCTCCAATTACATCCCTCCGTTCTCATACCCTTATATTCCCATACGCTTTCCAGCCCCTTTTTGTTTCTTTTCTTCCAAAAACAACAAAAGAAGACAGCCGATTAATAAGCTGTCTTCCTGATTTTTCTTGCGTACTGTATCCTGCTAAACACGTCTGTCTTTCGGCAGAAATATAGATAATAGTCCGAGCAGCAGCAATACGCTGCATACCATCATAACATCCGTCAGCCCGTAATGATCGGCAGCTGTTCCGAATACGATCGCACCAAGACCACCCATACCGAATGCTAATCCGGTAATAAGACCGGAAGCCATACCTACTTTGCCTGGAAGCAGCTCCTGTGCGTACACTACACTGACTGAGAATCCCGATTGGAGTACAAATCCGAGTACGAAAATGACTGGATATACCCATTCAATAGGCAGATGCGGCAGTATGACAGCGAATGGCGCAGCACCAGCGATAGAGAATAACATCATCAGCTTGCGCCCGAAGCGATCTGCTAATATCCCGCCTAAGAATGTTCCCAATACACCTGCCGCCATAAATAAGAACAACGGAACCTGCGCCGCCTTGATCGACAGTCCATAGCTCTCCTGCAAATAAAATTGATAAAAGTTCATTAGGCCTGCAGAATACCAAGAGCGGGCAAATACGATAATGATAAGCAGTGTAAGCGCGAGAGCGATTACCTTATTGCTGTACACCTCGTCCTGTAGGCCAGCCTTGCCGTTGCTGGACTTCCCTTTCTTAACTGGTTTTCCTTTTGCTTCAAGCTGAGCTGCGTACCAAGGAACGACGCGGAATAGAATGGATATAGCTGTAATCGCTAGAAAAGTACCGAATACTGCTCCACGTTGTCCGAGCGGCACAAATATATAGATCGTCATAAGCGGTGCCAGCGCTTGCCCGAAATTGCCTCCGACCTGATAGATCGATTGCGCTAAGCCTCTTCGCTCACCTGCGGCGAAATAGACGACACGCGACCCTTCGGGATGGAATACGGCGGAGCCAAGACCAACAAATATAACAGCAAGCAGCAATAACCAGAAGTTAGGCGCATAAGCAAGTCCCGCCATCCCCAACATACTGCAGGCCATACCGACAGGCAGCATCCAAGGCGCTGGCCTTTTATCTGACAGAATTCCAACTACAGGCTGAAGGACAGAAGAGGTCATATTTAGTGTGAATGCAATCCATCCAATCTGACCGAACTTAAGTCCAAGTGACTCTTCGAAGATTGGGAATAACGCCGACACGACAGATTGCATGGAATCATTAAGTAGATGAACGGAGCTGATCGCGAATAGTATCGAATATACAGTCCCTGTTTTCACCGCTGTTGCTGCTGTAGATTTACTGACTGACATGGAAACTAAACATTCCTTCCGTGTGCTGTATTGGGACTGAAGCAAACACAGACTGGACTAGCAACTTCAAGAAGCTTTCCTTGCACAAGGATGAGCCCCGTCTCCTGATCGACTGAAAGCAAAGTGATCGAATTCGATTTCTGATTCGCTACTAAGATATGCTGTCCATCTGGTGTAAAGTTGAAATTACGCGGCGACTCGCCGCCACAGGACTCATTCTGTATAAGAGTTAGTTCCCCATTGCTCGGATTCACAGCAAATACGGCGATACTGTCACTCCCTCTATTGGAGCTGTATAGAAATTTGCCCGATGCCGCCAAATGAATATCTGCCGCATCATTAGCCCCTGTATAATCGGCTGGAAGAGAATTAATCGTCTGAATTGGTGTAAGCTCTCCATTCTTCTCAGACACCTTCAAGGCTGTTACAGTCGAATCAAGCTCATTGACCGCATAGGCATATGGCAATTCAGGGTGAAAAGTAAGATGACGAGGTCCAGCTCCCGCATGGAGTTTCGTGGAGCCTTGGTACAACAGCCCTTCATCTCCCTCAACCTTATAGCAATTAATCAAGTCAGTACCCAAATCAGTTACATACACATAGGGAGTCGAACCGTTCGGCACAATCGCATGGGCATGCGAGGCGTCTTGGCGATCTGTTCTGGAACCAAGTGATGCCTCTTCACGAACGATTGCCGATGCCTCTTCTAGTGAACCATCCTCTGCAATAGGCAATAAGGCTGCATTGCCACCTGTATAATTAGCTGCAAACAATGCCTTGCCCTCCACGTCAGTACTTATGTAACAAGGGTGGGCGCCATGCGTTAATTGGCGATTAAGTACGCTTAGCTTTCCAGTCTCTTTATCAATCTTGAACGAGGCAACGGATCCTCCGGTTTTACCATCTGTAAGATCCGTTTCACTAACTGCGTATAATTGTTCACCTGAAGGATGAACCGTTAAATAAGAAGCATTTTCTGAATTTGACAGCTCTTGAATGATCGCTAACTCCCCTGTTTCTCCATTAAAAGAACAAACACGAATCGTCGTATCAGCGACAGACCCATATGAACCAATATATACAATACCTGAATACGGTTTTACTACAGCATGTGAAGACATTTGCATCTCTCTCCCTTTCTGAATAGATAAGAATGTAGGACGACAAAGCTAATCTGATTGATTAAATGCAATACAGTGAACATAGCATAGGCTTCCTTGACAAGACAATGACTTTTTTAAAAAAAATGCTTTCATTTGCTAATTGAGCATGATATAATGTAAGCGCTATCAATTCAGTGGTTCACATTTCAAAAGGGGGAATGCGGAATGATGAATGCTACATTGAGCGAGAGGAATATTTACGAGGATTTCGATCTAGAGTCGGATGTGCTTTTCTTCAAAGTCGGCACACTCGGGTTGGTAAGCTTCCACGGCAGAAACTACAATATAAAGAAAAGAATGACTGTCGAGCAGCTTAAGCAACTTACTAGTGAGAGCAGCTTCTATCAAGTGAACACCAATTGCTATATCAACATTGGCAAAATCAAGTCCATTGCAGGCGGAATCATCTACTTCGGATCGGAATACTCCGAATCCAAGCAGCTTCCGGTTCCAAGAAGAAAACAGTATGTCATTCAACAGCTGTTCACCCAACGGACAATCAACAATGAGCTTCGCATAACGCCATAAGCATTCGTTCTACTCCTTCAACCGCTTTGTTCCTTAATCTGGAACGAAGCGGTTGTTTGTTTACGTCCATCCTGTTATTCTAAATCAAGAATAAGGACAGTATTTCAAGGAGGATTATGATCATATGAGCACGCAAAGACAAGCATTCGAGCAATTATTTAATAAGGAACAAGCAGTATGGTTGCAATGGGATAACTACGAGGCAGTCGTATTGCCTGAGATTGGCGCTAATCTTATTGCATTCCGTGATACGACGAAAGACTATCGTTTCCTTCGTGAACCCGCTCTGAACGAAATGGATTCCTTCAAAGCGAACCCAGGTATTCATGGTATTCCCGTGCTCTTCCCTCCCAATCGCTATGAAGACGGCAAATTCGAGTGGAATGGCAAATCATACAGCTTCCCTGTGAATGAACCTGCGACGGGCAACCATTTGCATGGTTTTGCCCATACTGCAGTATGGTCTGTGGAAGATTATGGCGTATCCAAAACAGAAAGCTTCGTTGCACTTAAGCTATCCGTTGACGAAAGCCATCCTATCTATACTTACCTTCCTCATCGTTTCACACTTAAGCTTCGTTACTCCTTAAGTGGTTCCGGTCTTCTCCAGCATGTATCGGTACATAATGAAGGGCTTGATGCGATGCCTTGCATGATTGCCTTTCATACGACGATTAATGCACCATTCGCACCCGGAAGTACAGCTGATGACTACAAATATAAGATGACCATCGGCAAACGTTGGCAGCTTAGCGAGCGGATGCTTCCTACAGGTCAATTCCAGCCGCTTCTAGGCGATGAGGAAACGATCAAGACGACAGGCATAAGTCCTTTCTGGGCGCCAATGGACAACCATTACACAGCAGAGCCCCAAAATGGCCGCAACTATGTTGAAATCACTGACAACCGTGAGCAAGTTACACTCGTATACGATGTCGGCACAGGCTACAAGCAATGGATGGTATGGAACAACAACGCTACCAAAGGTTTCTTCTGCCCAGAACCGCAGCTTAACCTAGTGAACGCACCAAATGTGAACTTGCCTGCAGAACAAATCGGATTAATCGGGCTTGAACCAGGCGAAATTTGGGAAGAGACCAGCCGTCTATATGTAAAATAAAACAAATAAAAGCTGTGATACTTCGCTTCATCTAGTATCACAGCTTTTTTTATACTCCAATGTTATGTTATTCGTTTCTGTTCGGAATTCGGCTTTCAGTCCTTTCCCCACATGAAGACGATTGAAAGCTTCACACAGCCGGAAGATCACAATTTGCTCTTGCACCACCTTATTCTTTATGATTTCTCCTCTAAGAGAAACGCTTATTATGTATTTGCTTATACACTTCTTCTATCATTTCGGCCTTTGTCGAAGGCAGCATCAGCTTGCAAGCGCTTATACGTCTATAAGCTCCCTCCGAAATTTCACCCTCTAATAATAATTGATCCAATAACGGTTGCCGGAACTCCTCCATTGGCAGATAGGAGATCAGCTGTGCATTGCCTAGTCCAGGCTTGAGCAGGATTCGAACGCCTTTTAATCTCGGATAGATCCAAGAGTCAAATTCTTCAACAATTCGGAAGCTATCCTTCTCTGCTCTCATAATATCTGGTTGGCTCGTTGGCAATGAAATCGTGTAAACCATTCTATCGAAGGAAAACTTCACATCCTCCAGCCTATAACCTGCTCGCTTTAATTTGAACTTTGTTCGAAGCAGGAGATGAAGCTTGTAGCCATATTTGCTGCAAAATAGACTGACCACAAAAATAGCTATTAAACTAACCGCTTCCGCCGTTTCACTCATGATAGGGCCACTCCTTCGCGATGTACGATAACGCGGTTTCTTCCGTTGCGCTTCGCTTCATAAAGAGCTGCATCCGCCAAATCCTGCAATTGCTGCATACTCATACCTGGTTGATACGAAGCTATCCCTATGCTGACCGTCAACCTACCAGAAGGTTGTGCCTTTTTATTATGAAAAGGATGCTGTTCCATCTCTGAGCGAATTTCCTCAGCGATCCGCAGTGCTTCATCCGGTGAAGCATTAGGTATAAGCGCAATAAATTCCTCGCCGCCAAATCTGAACGGAATATGTATGCCATTAACTGCATTCATAATAATCTTGGCCATACCGATCAATGCATTATTCCCTTCTAAATGACCATTCGTATCGTTATAATGCTTGAAAGAATCAATGTCGACGATAATCAGAGACAACGGCTGCCCTTGTTCAGCTTCAAGCACAAGCTTCCGCAGCATCTCTTGATAATAACGCTGATTGTATAGTCCGGTTAAACCATCCGTAATCGATAGCTGCTGTGTCCGTTCATATAATCGAGAATTCTCAATCGCTACAGATGCCTGTGCAGCAAGCGGTGTAATGCTGTCAATTTCCTCTATATCAATCGGTTGATGATTCACATTATTATCCACGACAATGACACCGATCATTTTGCCTTGAATAAGCATGGGAACAACAGCGAAGGATGACATCTGGAACGTCTCAGCCAATAAGCGCTGAACGGAGTCGGTTGAATCGATTTGGTTGATGATAAAAGGTTTTCTTTCCGTTAATGCTTGATGAAATATATGATTAGAAGAATGTAAAGGAATCTCGATCTCGCGAAGTAAATTAATCAATTTATTATCATGAAATTGTGCTTCCTGTTTCAGATCAATGAAATCTCCTAAATTCATTCGCCGGCTAACGACTCGATTCCAAGTCGAAATCCCATCATTCTCATTCATCGAACCGATTCCGACTTGACCCTTCAAGAGGGAATCCTTCTCATCAATTAGAAACAGAAGCGCACGATTGAAGCCTAATCCGTACCCTGCTGTAATAGCCGTTAATATAATGTGCAGTAATTTTTCGACTTCCATCGTGCTCTGAATAGCAATTCCGATTTCTTTCAATATAGATAAATGTCTCGATTGTTTATACAGCTGTTTGAGCCACTCCGCTTCGGAAGCCTGTTTTCTTTGCTTATATCTTTGGAATAATGCACCTACAATGCCCACACACAACAGGCCCGCCAAGGGATAGCCTTGAAACTCACCGCCATCGGACATCGCCGCTACAATGAGCAACAGCGAACTGCAAGTCCCGTACCAAGAAAAGCTATAAGAAGCCACCAGCACAAACAATCCGTACGCCACGAAACGCAAGCCGTCTAAATCATAGTTCGTAATGACAACTGCGATTAAGAAAGTAGCGGCGCACACGAGCAGCTTGTTCCAGAAGGGCGGCAAATAAAACCGAATGAACGATCCTGCCAGTACACATGCAGCTGTAATAATAAAGGCAAGCGGGATCATTGGGAGCCTCCTCTCGATTCCTAGTAGAATAGTTACATTCGACTTTTTCCGAGTTTTCCCTTCCTCATGGCTTCATAGAATTATAATTATATAAGAAGAATTTCAAATTTAAAAAAAGTGATGTCCTGCAAGGCAATAACACCTGCAGAACATCACCTTTTACATTAGAAATACGTTTATTTGTTCTCGAGATTCAAAGCTGAAGTGGATTTTCTAATAATGAGCTCCGTTCGGAGTGTAATTCTCTGCTTCACTTCCTGCTTTTCCTCGAACTCTTTCAACAGAAGATCAACCGCTACCGCACCTAGCTGCTCCATCGGCTGAGCGACGGACGTCAGCTGCGGATCGGTAACTTGAGCAAGTATCGTATTATCGAAGCTGATGATCGACAACTGTTCAGGTACGTCAATGCCCGCTTCCTTGGCAGCTTGCAGCGCACCTACAGCCAGCAGATCATTACAACAGAACAGCGCCGTCGGGCGTTCAGGTCGTCTTAGCAGCTCCATTGCCAATCGCTTGCCGTCTTCCATCCGGTTGTTGCAAGTCAGGATATTGTCTTCCGGCAAGTCGATGCCCGCTTCCTCCAACATTTGCTTGAACCCTCTAATCCTCTCGCGGCTGCTGCTGATCATAATATTTTCCGATAATACAGCAAGCTTCGTATGGCCGAGCTCCAGCAAATGTGCCGCAGCCGTCGTTCCTCCGAACCAGTCATCCGCAACAACCGTATGGACAGATACGGCAGGCACTTCACGACCAATGACTACAACAGGCACACCCGCATTCAACTTGCGCAGAATGTCCTTGTTGTCTATACCTGTACCAATTATGACGCCGTCTACCCGTTTCTGCTTCAATAGAGAGATATACCGCTCAACTCGTTCGTCTTTGTTGTCCGTGCTGCAGATAATGACGCTGTA
The DNA here is from genome assembly GCA_048976605.1 of Pristimantibacillus sp. Taxonomy (GTDB): domain Bacteria; phylum Bacillota; class Bacilli; order Paenibacillales; family Paenibacillaceae; genus Pristimantibacillus. Next base: position 16,640 of record JBHGUX010000042.1, read on the forward strand.
GCCGAGCTGATGTCCCCTATCCTCTACTGCGCGTGCAACCTCAGCGAAGAAGGGATTGGATATATCCGGAATAAGCAAGCCTATGGTGAATGTATGCTTGCCTGTCAGAGCAGAAGCGATAACACTTGGCTGATAATTCAGCCTATCCATAATAGCTGTAATCTCTTTGCGCCGATCCTCGCTAATTTTACCCTTGCCGTTAATCACTTTGGATACCGTAGCTATCGATACACCAGCTTCTCTAGCAATATCGTATATAGTCGCTTTCATCCTCGTCCCTCTCTTGAACCATTCATCCTATTTCCTTTGTTCTATTATGCTCAGAGATAGGGACAATTCGCAACTATCAGCTCGGGTTACTGTCACTATTTCTTCATTAACCATTCATGATCGGGGTCATTGCAAAACCTCCATGTACGTACAGGGCCAGCCATGACATTCAAATAATAGACTTCATAACCGGCAGGCGCCGACACAGGATGATAGCCCTTCGGCACCAGCACCGTTTCACCGTTCTTAACGGCAAGCGTCTCGTCGAGTGAACGATCGTCTGTATATACCCGTTGAATGGCAAAACCCTGCTCAGGCTGCACTCGGAAATAATAGGTTTCTTCTAGGAATGATTCCTCTGGCAGATTATCGCGATCATGCTTATGCGGCGGATAGCTGGACCAATGTCCTTCCGGTGTAAACACTTCAACAACGAGCAGGCTGTCGGCTGCCTCCCGCTCTGGCAATATATTATGGACAAGTCTCTCCATGCTTCCACTGCCGCGCACTTCTACACCAACCTCTTCAGGAGTGATGATTCGTGCTGCATGGCTTCCTTTACCTGGAGCTGTACAAATCGCCAGCTCTGTATCTGTTAAAGCGATATATTCATACCGTTCCCGGTTCGGCACATAGACCGAGTAAGGCGGTATTTTCTCAAATACACTCATCCTTCTGCCAATCTCTGCCCCTTCTATAGTCGAGGTTGATATTTTACCTTTCCCGCTTAACAGTACAAGGCATACCTCTTGATCGCCCGTATCTCTGCTTAACGTCTGTCCTGCCTCCAGCTTCACAGCCTGGAAACCAACATACTCCCAGCCTGCTGACTCTGGCGTTACCGTCAGTACCGTACCGTCAGCATCAGGTTTAGCTGCCGGAGTTACGATTAAATGAGATCCCATCGTTGATTACCCTCCATTCACAAGCTGTCCAGCAGCTGTTTCTTCGGTCAAATCAAGCACCTCAGACAGCTTCACAGGTCTTCCAAGCTTGCTCGACCATTTGGCTGCTAGCGCCATTAACTCTGCTTGCATTCCATCTCTGCCATCTACCGGAACATCGCTTCCACTTGCAATACAAGCAATAAATTGCCTTGTTTCATCAATATAAGCCTCATTGTACCGTTCGAGGAAGAAATGCAGCGGCTTATCGCGATGAACTCCCTTCTCTGAATGAATCTCCGCAGTGTTCGGGTAATCATTGGTCACTGCTACACTGCCTCCAGATCCGAATACCTCTACACGCTGATCATAGCCATATACCGCTTGGCGGCTGTTATCAATAACCGCAATCGCTCCGCTTGTGAAGCGAATCGTAACAACAGCTGTATCGAAGTCACCGCAATTCTCAAATACAGGATCAATTAGCACACTGCCACAGGCGAATACTTCTTCTGCTTCGCAGCCGGACACATAACGGGCCATGTCAAAGTCATGTATCATCATATCCATAAAAATGCCGCCAGATGAGCGGATATATGCCTCACTAGGAGGATTCGGATCACGAGAAGTGATTTTCACGAGATGAGGAGTTCCGATCTGTCCATCCTCAACCAGCTCCCGCACTCTGCGGAAATTATGATCAAACCGTCGGTTGAACCCCACCTGAAGCTTTACTCCTGCAGCTTGAACAGCTTCAAGCGCTTCCTGCGTCTGAGTAATATCCATACTAATCGGCTTCTCGCAGAAGATATGCTTGCCTGCTGCCGCTGCTGCCTTAATAAGTGCAACATGCGTATCTGTTGGAGAGCATATAAACACGACATCAATCTCTGGGTCCTGAATCCAGTCGCTGCTATCGTTCGTGACGATCCCAATACCTCTATCACTTGCCCACTCCCGCAGTTGGTCATCCGCGAACGGATCACTGATTGCTCGCACCTCTGTATTCGGAAGCCGTCTACTATTGTCTGCGTGAATTCTGCCGATTCTGCCCGCACCGATAATCCCTATTTTAATGATGCTCATCTTCGCTATCCTCCCTCATTTTAGATTACCAGCGTGCGGTTACCATTTTTTTGCGCGTGTAAAACTCTACGCCGTCTGTACCATTCGCATGCAGATCACCGTAGAATGATTTTTTCCAGCCGGAGAATGGGAAGAAGGCCATCGGAGCTGGTACTCCAAGGTTAATCCCAAGCATGCCTGCATCGATATTTTCGCGGAATTGACGAACGTTGCTGCCATCCTTCGTGAACAGGCAAGCACCGTTGGCGAATTCCGATTGATTCGCCAGTTCAATTGCTTCGTCTAGCGTGTCTACACGAACGACTGCTAGGACAGGAGCGAATATTTCGTCCTCCCATATTTTCATGCTGCTGTTTACGCCATCGAATATGGTCGGCCCAACGAAATAGCCCTGCTCCTCGGTTGCCGCATCCTTCCGTCCGTCACGTACGAGCAGTGCGCCTTCTTTCTCGCCAATATCGATGTAACGCAATGTCCGCTCCTTGTGCTGACCACGAATAACCGGACCGAGAAATACACCGTCATCCATACCGTTGCCGATTGTTATTCCATCCGCTGCTTCCTTCAGCTTAGCGATCAATTGGTCAGCCACATCGCCGACTGCCGCCACGACTGCACAAGCCATGCAGCGCTCACCGGCAGAGCCGAAGGCTGCACTTATAATTTGTGTAACAGCACCGTCAAGATCAGCATCCGGCATAACGATAGAATGGTTCTTGGCACCAGCCAGTGCTTGAACACGTTTGCCATGAGAAGTACCTGTTTTGTATACATATTCCGCGACTGGCTGAGAGCCAACGAACGAGATTGCTTTCACATCTGAATGCTCCAGCAGACCGTTAACTACGTCATGTGCGCCGTGTACAACATTGAGCACTCCGCTCGGAAGTCCGGCTTGTGCGAACAACTCAGCGAGCCGGTTCGCAAGAAGCGGTGTCCGCTCCGAAGGCTTCAGCACGAAGGTGTTGCCGCATGCAATCGCTAGCGGGAACATCCAGCAAGGAACCATCATCGGGAAGTTGAATGGCGTAATGCCTGCAACAACTCCGACCGGATAGCGGTACATGCCCGATTCTAGATTCGAGGCAATGTCAGGAAGCTGCTTGCCCATCATGAGCGTTGGCGCACCTGCGGCGAATTCAACACATTCGATGCCGCGCTGTACTTCTCCATAAGCTTCCGCGTAGCTTTTGCCGTTCTCAAGCGTAATAATTCGAGCAAGCTCTTCCCAATTGTCGACAAGCAATTGTTGATACTTGAACAATACTCTTGCTCTTCTTGGCACTGCCGTCCGGCTCCATGCAGGGAATGCACTCTTCGCAGCTTGAACCGCATCATTCACTTCCGCTTTCGATGACAACGGAACCTGCCCCAATATTTCCTCCGTAGCCGGATTGAATACCGGTTCGCTCGCAGTTGAAGCGGACTCCACCCATTGTCCACCGATAAAGTTCTTGATCTTTTGCTCCTGATTTAAGTTAGTCACGTTCATTTCCCCCATTCTTGCGCTTTGAATTTAGTATTGATTATAGTTGTGATTTAGCTTGTGTATTCGTCTTTTAGCTGCGACTTGACTCGATAAAGCCATGCACCTGTTCTGCAGTAGGCATCGCGTCTGAGCAGCTGTGGCTGGATACGACGATAGCTGCTGCGGCACTTCCGAATTCCATGCTCTTCGCAATGGGCCATTGCTGCATCAGTCCGTACAGGAAGCCTGCTGCATAGGAATCGCCTGCCCCGAACGTCTTCACGACATTCGCCTTGAAGCTAGTTGCTCGATGACTGGAGCCATCCTTGGCATAGGCTATTGAGCCTTCTTTGCCATGCTTGATAATAACGATCTGCGCTCTATAATCGAACCACTTGGATGCCGTTATATGATCACTCTTCTCCGGGTTGCTCTCGAACTGCTCCATCATGTCAAATTCTTCTCGGGTGCCGAGTATGATGTCACATTTCTCAGCCGCAAGATTGTAATAGACTGCTGTTTCCTCTGCAGAAGTCCATGTATAAGGTCTGTAGTCCAGATCAAAGGCAATGACCGCCCCATGTCTGCGAGCATAATCAAGCGCTTGGAATACTGCTTCGCGTGAAGGACTCTTAGCTAGCGCTGTGCCCGAGATCAACAGCAGCTTGGCTCCAGCGATTACCTCCTCTTGGACTTCACTTGCTGCAAGGTTAAGATCAGCCACGTTGTCGCGATACATCAGAATGCTGCAATCGGCAGGGCTTTTAATCTCTGTGAAAGCCAGCCCCGTTACTGCACCGGTGTGATCGGTCACTACATTCCCTGTATCAATCCCGTTCTGCTCCAAATAACGAACGATGAATCGTCCCATCTGATCATCCGCTACCTTACCGACAAATCCTGTTGAAAGGCCAAGTCTAGCCATGCCGATGCAAATATTCGCAGGCGATCCGCCAACATATTTCGTAAAGGTAACCGTATCCTCCATAGGACGGTTGATTTCATTCGCGTTCAGATCGATACATAACCTTCCGATCGCAACGAAGTCATTCTTCTTACTTGGATCAAAATTTATTCCATTCATCGTCTGCTCCCTTCCGTGCCCTGCTTCTGGCACAATGAATCGATATATTGAAGCGCTCGAAGCGCATATTCATAAGGTGGATGCGTTGCCGGATCTTGCTCGCCCTCCAGCATCGCCCAGCCGTCATAACCGCGAGCTTGCAGCTCGGCTATAATTGGCGCGAACTGGAGCTGTCCATCGCCAGGAACAGTGAATACCCCTTTGCGAATACAAGTCACGAAGTCTGCCGCCTCTGCTCGCGCTTCATCCAGCACCGCTTGGCGAACATCCTTCAGGTGAATGTAAGCAATACGGTCATAATGCTTGCGAAGTACAGCTAACGGATCAGCACCGCCATAGTAGGCATGCCCTGTGTCATACAGTAAATGAACATATGCCGGATCTGTCAGCTCCATCAGGCGGTCAATCTCATCAGCGCTTTCTACCACAGTTCCCCCATGATGATGATAGGTCAGCTTCAAGCCATATTCCTCTGCGATACGACCAGCGGCATTCAGTCCCTCTGCGAGTGACTGCCAGCCTGCTTCATCAAGCCGCAATACTTCCTTCTCATTAGGCGAACGGCGCGGGTCGAAATGGAGTGACCCCCCAACTTCTGCTGTGCTGATTACTTTGCTGCCCATATCGCTTAGAAACTGAACATGCTTGCGGTAAGCCTCCAGCTCTTGTTCGCGATAAGAAGGATCGGAGAACAGGACGGATTTCCACTGCGATACTAGCTGAATTCCTCGTGCAGCCAGTTCTTTTTGAAGCGTCGCTTTATCCGCGGGATATTTCCTTCCCATCTCTGTACCGGTTAATCCAAGTCTTCTAATATCATCAAGAATCGTTTCATACGTAGTATCCGCCCCATGCTCACGAACATCTTCTCCGACCCAATTGATCGGATGAACTCCGATTTTGAAATGCAATCCCTCCAGCATGCCTCGTCCCCCTGACCTCGCAATCGATTAGTAAATCTCACGTGCGCTTTTAACGCTCTCTTCCATCTCACTATGTGCTTTCGTCACCTTATTGCTCGTTGACACTTCAGGAACACCAACCCGCCACCATGATTCATAGCCGGAAGTATTGGTACCCGGCACAACTTTAATTTCCACTAATGTCGTTACCGTTTCTTCACGTGCCAGCAGCAGCGCTTCGCGCAGCTCTTCAGCTGTATGAACGGTGTACGCCTTCGCACCCAAGCTGCGTGCATGTGCGGCGAAGTCCATTGGCATATAATCGCCGGAAAGACGACCGGATTCCTGCTCACGATAGCGGAATTCATTGCCGAATCCATCGCTGCCATGTCCACGCTGCAAGTTGTGAATGCACTGGAATCCATGATTATCGAATAACAGAACTGTCATCTTCGTTCGTTCTTGCAAGCTTGTCACGAGCTCCGAATGCAGCATGAGATAGCTTCCGTCACCGACGATTGCATAAACATCACGTTCTGGCTCCGCCAATGCCGCACCATAGGCTCCGCTAATTTCATAACCCATACACGAGAAACCATATTCCATGTGATAGGTTCGCGGCTCTGATGAACGCCAGATTCGATGCAGATCACCGGGCAGACTGCCAGCAGCGCAGACGATAACATCCGAAGGCTTCAGTGTTTCATTAATAACACCAAGTGCTCTTGTCTGTGCTAGTCCCTCTGAAGATTCAAGCGAATAAAGACGGTCGTTCTCTTGGTCCCACTCCGCTTTCCGCTCGGCAAGCTCACCTTCGGCATATCCGCTCTGGTATCCCGCTTCAGCTAGTAGAGCTTGTAAGGCAATAAGTCCTTCCTTCGCGTCTGCAGTAACAGATAGCCCGTTTAGCTTAGCCGAATCGAAAGCGTTTACATTAAGGTTCAAAAATTCCACTTCCGGATTGCCAAAAGCCGATTTCGATGCGGTTGTAAAATCTGAATATCTCGTACCGATCCCTATGATGAGATCGGCATCCTTAGCGAGTAAATTCGCTGCCAGCGTACCCGTCACTCCGACACCGCCCATATTAAGAGGATGATCCCATGGCAGAGCACTTTTCCCCGCTTGCGTCTCAGTCACCGGTATGCTGAATGCAGCCGCGAACTCAGCGAGCTGCTTCGTTGCATCCGCATAATGAACACCGCCGCCTGCGACAATAAGGGGTCTGCGCTTGCTTGCAATAAGCGCTGTTGCACGCTGCAGCGAATCTCGGGAAGGAGGACGCCTATCAATCACATGCACCCGTTTCTCAAAGAAAGACGCCGGATAATCATAAGCTTCAGCCTGCACATCCTGCGGCAATGCAAGGGTTACAGCTCCCGTCTCTGCTGGATCGGTTAATACACGCATCGCTTGCTGTGCTGCACTTATCAGCTGCTCGGGACGAACAATTCGATCCCAGAAACGGCTGACCGAACGGAATGCATCGGTCGCTGATATCGTGTAGTCGCTCGGATTCTCGAGCTGCTGCAGCACGGGATCAGGTTGTCTGCATGCGAAGTTGTCTCCAGGAAGCAGCAATACAGGTATGCGATTCACAGTTGCTGTCGCTGCTGCTGTAACCATATTGAGAGCTCCAGGACCGATAGAAGACGTACACGCGAATATCTGATTGCGTCCTTTCTGCTTGGCGTAGGCCGCAGCAGCATGTACCATGCCTTGTTCATTCTTCCCTTGTATAAAGGTCAGGCTGCCAGCACTTCTCTCCAGCGCCTCTCCGATACCCGTCACATTGCCATGTCCGAATATCCCCATAACTCCTTTTACAAACTTCGTTTCTACTCCATCAAGTGAGACATACTGGTTATCCAGAAATACAAGAAGTGCTTGTGCCATCGTCAGCCGAATCGTCTTCATCGTTATCCCCTTCCGTCAAATACAAGTTAAGCGCTTACCTTAATTTTATTAAATAATCATACAGTTAGAACCCTGTATGATTATTCCTTCACTGCTATTATCCGCTCAAACAAATCTATAAGTGCTTCTTCAAGTTTCCTCAACCAGCTAGTCATGATGTATAAATCGATATATCCATGCTGTTCGTCTTGGTATACATAACTTCAATCAAGGATCAATACAATCTTTACTCCAGCAAGGTTAAGCGCTTACCCTAATCATACTGAATCTCTTCCATTTATTCAATCTTTATTTTGGAGATTGTATCCAATTTTTCTAGAGTGCCTCTTAAGCTGTGACGATTAGAGTAGCTCAGCATTCAACCCTCCAACTTGTATTGCTTTATTTGTTAGGGGAAAGACGAATGTTGAATTCTCTATCATAAGGCGTCATCAGATTCACAACCAGCGTCTGGCATCCTTTAGCATAGCTCGTATTACGGATCTCCTTGGCTAGATGCTGCTGTGCTCCGCCATCAAGCTCCATCCAATCGTTGCCTGACTCATAACGTATCGTCCCTTCGGTCCAGAACTGCGCTTCTGCCATCGCTGGTGCTAGTGCTGCCCCAGAGAAAGCTCCCTCGCCGCCAAACACGAATGTGACCTGCGCCATCATTCTCTCCGGCTCTTGGCCTATCAAATGAATCTTCCAACCATCCGCTTGCTCCGTTAATTTCACTTGAACGGAGTGATGCTGCTCATGAGTAATCTCCCGCAGATGATGGGGCAGCAAGTACCAAGGGCTGATCGCTCCGCTTGCTGTTATGGGTAATTGGTCGGTCGGAACAGGGCTGTAATATCCCTTCGATTCTGATCCTGATAATAGATAACCATCATCAAGCACTTCCATATGCTCCATCTTAATGAAGCCTGGTTCGAATGAAGTAGCGATCTGAACAGCTAACAATCGTGCAGCACCATGTCGCAATGCGAAGAAGGAGTTCGTCTCCGTCATCGCTGTGACGCTCGTATCCCCTTCTCGTTGCCGAGCAACAGGAGCACCGAAATCAGGATGCAGTCGGCTATGATAAATCCGCCCGCCATGTCCAGCCGTCTCCATGTCGCTTAAATAGTGCTCGCGAGGGAATTCACGATTGATGATAACTCGGTAGCTTTGAGGGAGTTCTCCCGCTTCAACCAAATGCTCACTCAGCTGAGGATATAATAGATAACCAACCATCGCATTATTCGGCAGCATACCCGGATGTGTTGTAGCTTGACCCGCAAGTTCAGCTATAGCTGCAAATAATGGATCATGGTCTTCACATGCCATCAGCTTGCTAACTAACAAATAGCTCGCCATATCGTAGCTTTGACCAAAATCCTGGCGTCCGGAATAATCCGTTACCACTTCCCCGTTGGGATGAACCAGATAGGACATCATGCGCAAGTTGCGTCTTACTGGCTCCAGTAAATCTACACGATCAAAAAGCTTCGACGCATGATACAGCATGACATCACTTACAGCGTTATAAATCCCATTGCTCCGCTCGGTCCATTCGCCATCTTCCGTGCAATCCATTCCCTCTGCCAACCATTGCTGTCCCCTCTCCAACAGCACCGGCTTGCCGGTCAGCTTATACATGAATCCTAGTGCTGCCGTCATTACCCAACGATGATTCGGGGTATGACATCCTCCAGTGATCAGCGCAGGAATGGTTCGATCTAAGAACAAACGGATTGCCGTCGTTGACTTCTGCAGCGGCTCCCATCGCTGTGCCACCAGCAACTCGTATACCTGTGCCAGACCCACTACAACAAAACCCGTATCAGGCGGCGAATGCAGATTCGTCCAGCCAGGCGATATCGTACCGTCCTCATGCTGGAACCTCAGCATATATTCGGCTCCCAGCTCCAAGCGGGAGAGCAGCTCTGCGTCATGATAATAAATTGAGTCCTTATTAATTAGAGCTGCCGCCAATATGGCCATCACCATTGGCGTTCCACCATGACTAGGCCATGCGATGCCGTTCTCAGGGTCGGTTACTCCTCCATAGTACTCGCTATTAGAATCTAGCACCTGTTTATTCAAACCGTCTTCCACCCAACTATCATTGACGGCAACCAGCTTTTCGTAAATTTCCATGCTTACTCCCTCACTTTCTGCCTTTCTTATTCACGTTCTACACGCTGTAGCTCTCCACCTGTACCGTAACCACATGATTCATTCCTTTAATCTCCTGATATAGCGATGAAGGCAGTTGCCGATGTCCAAGCGACAATATAAGAAACAGCTCTCTGCAGTCGCCATCAATGTCCCTTATTCTCGTGTGCTTGATTTTGTGGGTGGAACGAATGCCCTCCATTACATCTTGAAGCTCCGAATCATCATCAATAACAACGTGCACAGATACATCCTTTTCCCTTAACGTTGCCGGTCCGACTAACCGCAGCGCATAGGGCACTACATTAACTGCTACCATAATAAACAAGCCCGCTACAGCCGCCTCCATATAAAAGCCTGCTCCGGAAGCGATGCCTAGCGCCGCTGATGCCCAGATCATCGCTGATGTCGTCAAACCCGAGATGACATCATTATTTTTCCTCAATATAACTCCTGCCCCAATAAAACCGACACCGCTCACGATTTGGGCAGCTAATCGCATAGGGTCCATATTGGTTAATCCAGCCACTGCGAAAGTATGTACCGATTCAATTGACACAATCGTAATTAAGCAGCTGGCTACCGCAATAACCATACTTGTCTTAATGCCCAGCGGTTTATGTCTCAACTGACGGTCAATTCCAATGAAGAGACCTAGAACTAGAGCAAAGCTAAGCTTGACGACGAAATCATTGATAGACATGATCATTCACCTCTATCGCAGGCTTCTGCTCCTTCAATTCCTTTTTCATACAATCGATCTCAACACCTGCCAGCAGCATAATGCCTATTCCGTGATTATCGTTAACAACCGTAAGCAGATCATTACTATAATAATCCGATGTGAATGAATATCTGGAGCCGCTGCATACGCCATGCACATTGCCTTGTCGATCAATCGCTTTTCCCGTTAACCCTCTCCAAGCACGCAATGCTGCAACTTGGTACACATCACGATTCTCAAGCCAACCAAATCTTACACCTCTGGCAAAAGCATAAGCGAACATCGCTGTGCACGAGGCTTCCTCATAAGCATCCGGCCTCGTTATCACTTGATGCCATAATCCTGAATCACCCTGCAGTACTAATATTCCTGCGCACAGCTCTCGGAAGAGAGCGAGCAGCTCAGGCCGTGCTGTATGATCTGCCGGCAAGATCTCTAGCAGCTCCGATAGAGAGAACAAGCACCAGCCGTTGCCTCTGCCCCATGGAATGCGAGTAGCTTGACCATATTTAAAATCATAAACATGTGACATCACGCCATGCTCAGGAATGAACAGATACGATCGATACAATAAGAACTGTCGTGCCGCGTCATCGATATAGCTGGAATCTCCTGTTGCTTTGTAATATCGGCCTAGGAAAGGAGTGCTCATATAGAGATCATCCGCCCACATCGTATCTGCAGAATATTCCCCTTCGCATAGCCGGTAAAAGGCACCGTCTTCACGACGCTCTAGTCGATTCGTCATAAAATTAGCAATTTCATCGGCAATTCGCAGCAGATGCTCATCATTCTCAGCCTCGTTCAAATAAGCTTCAAGCATCGCAGATCCGAATGACCCGCAATTATCCAGCATCTTCATCAGTACAAGCTGATGGTTAATAGAAGGAAACCCATATTGCTCCTTATCCCACAGCGCATATTCGTACATTTCTGCACAGCTTCTAATATGGCTTGCAGCATATGAAGCCATATCATCACGCTTCAATGCTCTAGACGTTCGGAGCAAGCCATACATCGTCACACCAAGCGGATAATCCCAACGTCCGAAGTTGGTCATCGCTCCTGTTGTCCATTTATTGCTCAGCATCGCATTCTCGTAATAAGGACGAATGATTTGATTCGGACCATCCAGAGACCAATATACTTTCGCCTGATGATGATCCGCGCTGATGCTCTTAAACCCGCTGTCAAATACCTGCTTCATCGTCTGCACTTGAGAGGGCTCTAGCTCCACATCAGCCGCCAATGGTCCCAGATGCAACCAGGTCTGACTATCTCCTGCAGCCCCTTGTATAGGTATTGGTAGCTCGAATAGGATCTTCTTCCCAGTTGACGAATGGACCTCTAGTTCAAATCCCCAGCCCTGCTCACTGCTTTCAGTCCGAACAAGAACATTGCCCCTTGGAATAATCTGTGACAGCTCCTGTCTGAAGTCTCCTGCTTCTGCAAGCTCCAATACGATCCGTCCATCCAACCATATCATTGTCGCCCCGAGTACTTTCCCAGACCAAACTGTCTTACTGTCTTCTGCTTGCTCAGTAGATATCTTCGTCCAAGAGTAGGCTGCTGATGTCTGCTCAGGCGTACCGAATATACGCTCGCAATTCCCTTTCTGCAGCTCCACTTCCTGCCAGTCACGTTCGGGCATCCAGCGGATTCCACTGACTTCCTCACGTTGCCGATAATCCGGCAACCCCAGCACGGAATCGTACATTCTGCTCGGTACATCTATCGAATAAACCCACCCTGCCGCACCTATGCGGCTCTCAAAAGGCGAGAGTACATTCATGATTCGCACTTTAGCTTCAATTGCTCCGAACCGGCATCCAAAGCCTGCTGGAGTTTTAACCGCTTCAATTAGCAGTGCATTCCAGCCTTTGCGGAGTACCACAGGCACGATCACCTTAGCGTTGGGCTGCAGCTCTTCGGCCGCAGTAGATCGGTATAACATTTCTTCATTCACATATAACCGAACAGGTCCGAACGGCATCATCATCGTATCCATTGACCGCTCATCATCACTCCATACAAGTCCGAATGCATAAGCATAACGGCCAGCTTGCGCTTCCGGCAGCTTTTCTGCCAGATTAATATCGTATAATCCCTCTTCCGTCTGCATAATTCCATCCTCTGAAAATACACGATAGCTGAATGGAATGGCCGGATTAGCACCGATGTAACGGTTCGCCATGACGTTCAAGATGGAATGGTCATCCTCCCCAAGCCAATAATGGATACTTTCGCGCCGCTCGATATATTGTGTCATAATCTTCCTCCTGTCCCTTATGCGTATCATTCTACAAAGCCGGTGAGAAGTGCGCGTCTCCGCAGCCTTCTCACCGGCGTTGTATCCAACTATTCCAATTGCCTACAGTCTTTTATAGATGACACCCAAACGATCTAATTCACTAGCTGCTTTGCCGTAAAAGCCAGCGATATACCACCCATCAGGCGCCGTATAGGTCACACGATCAGCCTTGGTCGTTCCACCTGACAGCTGCTGTCCTTTATTCGTCGTAAGCTTCGCATAGAAAATCCGCTCGCTGCCGTTTCTTGTTGCTTTATGCAATTCAACCGATTTCACATATTCATCGCTGGCAAGCAGAATGCTGCTGGCCGTTGCCGTTCCACCTTGGCTCAACTCGGTTCCATTAGCGAATGTCAGCTTGAACCCATCGACACGTGCTCCGCTCTGAAGAGTGAGCTTCGTAATGGCAGAGGCAGTCGGGAGATGAAGCAGTTGGTTGAATGCTGTACCTCCACTGCCGCCATAAGCCTCACTCAGCTTCACTTGATCGGATACCGTATAATCGAAATTAACGTGAATCGGGTAATGATCGGACAGCTGATTACCGCTGGCATCGACAAACTTCGTATTTTCCAGCCGGTATGAGGTTGCGTCCAGCGATACAAGAGGACTGCTGCGATAGAAGACTTTATCGACTACCTCAAAGTTCGGTCCGTTCATGTCGGTTGGATCAGTCAGTGCAGGAGAACCCAATACAGGAATATTGCCGCCGCGCACATGCTCGATCCAAGCATCAGTTAGTCCTGCTGCTGAAGTCAATTCGGCTAGTACATCTGCCTCACGTGTATATCTCGTATTCGTATCGCCATAGACGATTACGGCATTCCCATCGGAATATTGTCCGATGTAGGCATATAATTGCCTGATATTATCTGCACGCGCCGCCATTGAACCAGGATCGATATCTGCATCTGCATGCAAGTTGTACACATCTACGTAGACCCCGTCAGCAAGCTTATGTCTGCTGGCAGTGAAGCCTTTGGGCGTCAGCTCGTCGTTGCCATGGTCGAATAATCCTGAGGATTGGTTCCACTTTACCCTTACGAAATCGGATATTGGAAATTTGGACAGTGTGTTTAGTCCGCTTCCAATTGCTGCTCCGCCGCTGGTCGGCGTTTTGTATGCATGATTAGCTAATGAGTATAGATCGGCATGATAATTGAAATCCTCCTGCACGTTCACAATATCGTAGTCATTAAGCAACGGACTGATCTTGACTGTATTAACAGCTGGATTACCACTCGATATAATATCGGGCAGTCCGCTTACATTGTACGATAAAACAGAGAATGAACCGCTCACTGCAGCATCCGCATAGGCAGACTTCACCTGCGGTGCAAAACCGATAACGAGCAGTAACGCTAAACCTGTTCCAACAAGCTTCTTCAACCGACTATTCATCTCTTCAACCCTTTCCCAGTTTACTGGTTATTAGATTATGGCTTCGATGAATCTCTTCTGGCGTGCACTTGTCTTTCAGTTCATATACTTTGATAGGAGCTGCATCAATGATCGCTGTAAAGTTGTCGAAGTAAGTCTCATCCCCGCTATGAATGTAAGGGCACCAGTGATCGGATAAACCTACCGTTTCATGGATATGGACGCCAAGAACACGATCCTTCATCCGATTAGCTTCATTGACATTGTCATATAAGCCCATCCGTTCCATCATCATGCCATGTCCGATGTCATACCATAAGTAGACAGGAGCGCCTTTCAGAGAATCGATAATATAATCCGCTTCCTGAAGCGTCGGAATTTGGTAGCATCTTGAACGGGTCTCGATTCCAATGCCGATATCATATTGCTTGCTTGCAATATAATTGCTGACCTCTTCCAAGCTTTCTTTAATTAGCTGCAAATAAGTAGGGCTCTCCTTCGTCCTTACCGCGAGCATCTCATTCCAAAGCTCTCGGTAGGCAGACGATTGTGGACCCTCGGCATGATAAATGCCTTTCAGCTCTTGATCGATATTGTGGGGGAAGGGCACCTCGCCTGGATGCACCACAACCCCTTTCGATCCATATCTAACACCGTATTCTACCGTGCGAATCAATAGCTCCACTGCCCGGTCTCGCTTCTCTTTATCCGGATAGCCAAGCATAAGAGAATCCGTATCGAAATCCTTACCCGGCAAATGCGGATAGACATGATGCACGCTGGAAATACCGATCTCCCCACGTTCAATCATCGGCTCGATTGTAGAAGCAAGCTGCTCCGTCACATTGTAGTTAAGCTCTACTTGCCGAAACCCGAGACTCTTAATCTCATCGATCATTTCGCTTCCAACCGTATGTCTCTTGATATTCCAGCAAGTAGAGAATGAATATTCTGCCTTATCCATACTCATTATTTCAGAAGCTCCTTCTGCGATGCTACGATATCCCACAGATCGTCAACCAAAAATGCTTTGTCTTGATCATTGGCATACCAGTTGTTCATGAAGTCTTCTATCTTCTCGCCGCCTGCTTTGGTCCAGGCTGCTTGTGCATCTTTAACCGCTTGCTCAGCACTATAGCCCTTGCCGTTAACAATTGCCTTTACATAGAGATCTTGCGTTTCTTTCAACACGTTCGTACGGATAACATCCAAGTCGCTTGGAAGTCCTGGAAGATGGTCGCCAAGCGTAATGCCTGGATATTGCTTGCTAGGATCTAAGTACATATCTCTCGCTTGAAGATACAAATCTTTGCCTGCTTTTTGTACAGGGTCAGATGTGTCGAATGTGTTGATCACGAAGTTGCATTTGTCTAATGCTCTGCTTAAGAACAGTCCATAGCCGCCAGCATAGCTTGCTTCAGTCTGATATTTCTCTGCATCCGGATAAACGGTACAGCCATTTGCGTCTGCTTTCCAATGCACGCCTTCTTCACCCTTCATCAGCATTTGTGTAGTGGCAGGCTCCAAGATGAAGTTGATATATTCTGCAGCAGCTTTCGGATCTTTCGTATTTGCGTTAAAAGCAGTTGTCATTTGAACCGGATTATCGATTGCACCCATGAAATGGCCGTAAGGTGACTTCGGATAACCAAGTGGAACGATAACCGCAGTAGGATCATTCCCCTGTAGAGTAACTAGATCCTTCGTCGTAAATTCGAACCAGTTCATGCTGTAATTCACATAGATGCCTAGTTTGCCGTTCAAGAAATCTTGCTTAGCCTTCGTACCGTCTTTATCACTGATATAATCCTTATCGATAATATTGCGCTCATACAGCTCTTTCTTAAATGCTAGTGCACCTTGCTCGTTTTCCCATAGGCGAACAACTTTGCCATCCTTCAATCCCCAGCTCGTTTCCTGCTGAATACCGAACATTTCATTGATAGCACCTTCGGAATAGTAGCTGATGTTAATGCCATAAGTATCTTTCTTGTTGTTGCCATCAGGATCATTATTGGCAAATGCATCAGCGACTTCCACTAACTCTTCCGTCGTTGTTGGCATTTGCAGATTCAGCTTCTCCAGCCAATCCTTACGAATGAAGAAGACGTGAAGCGGATTCGCTTCGCTAATACGACCAATCTCGTACAGCTTGCCATCGGATTTGGTTCCTACTTGCTTCAGTGCTGGGTATTCATCTAGCAGCTTCTGATAGTTCGGCATATATTGGAGCAAATCATCCAATGGCAGCAATTGCTTTTGCTCATATAAGTTGTTGCGGAAAGGAACGTTCGTTTCGTTAATAATGTCAGGTGCAGAGCCGGAAGCGAACATAACATTCAATAGCTTCTTAGATTCACTGCGCAGGACAGGTACGAATGTAGCGTCAACAGGACCATTGTCCAAAATCCACTTCGTCCAGCGATTGTCTTCATAAGAGCCTTCAGACGATGCTACAGCACCGCGGTCTTGCACGACGATTGACATTTTGCCGCGTTCCTTGGAAGCTTCAGGAGTAGTTGCCCCAGTATCCGTTGTTGCTGCAGGCTTCTCTTCATTGGTATTCTTCTCGTTATTGCCGCTGCAGCCGCTGATCACTAGCATAATAGCAACTAATAACAGTACACCTGTCAAGCTGATACGATGGTTGAAAGAATTCATGGTTATCCTCCTAGAATATAGTTGATGATTAGCCTTTAATAGATCCAAGCATGACACCTTTAACAAAGTATTTCTGTAAGAATGGATACACTAGAAGCATCGGAATAACCATGAACACGACACCAACTGCTCGAATCATTTCATTGGTCAGCTTCTGCTGATCTTGTGCATTGTTGGCGGCATCAATAAGCATATCCCCCGTTTTTAATACCGATTGAACAACTACAGTTAGGTTTTGCATATCACTTTTGTTGATATACATTAACACGTTCATGAATGAATTCCAGTAGCCGACCCCATAGAATAAAGCGAGTGTCGCAATAATCGGCATCGACAACGGCAATATAATCCGTACTAGCAACGTAAGCTCGCCACTGCCGTCTATTCTTGCGGATTCATCAATTTCACGTGGGATATTCTCGAAATAACTGCGCATCAGAAGCATGTTATAAGTGCTGACCAGACCGGTTAACCAGAGTGACCAGTAGGAATTCATGAGGCCCAAGCTCTTAACCACGATATACGTCGGAATAATGCCTCCTGAGAACAACATCGTAAATACCATGGCGAGTAATACGAACCTGCGCCCTGCCATATACGGACGGGATAATGGATACGCCGCCAATATGGTTGCAGCCATACTTAGCAATACGCCGAATATCGTAATCGTCAAACTGTTCTTCAACGCTCTTAGAGCGGGAGTTGCCTCAAAAAAGAACGAGTAGGCGGTGAATTGAAAGCCTATTGGCCAAAGGAAAACATGCCCGGATTCCACGGCAGCACGGCTGCTGAGTGATACGGCAATAATATGAATAAATGGCAGCAAGCAAGTTAATCCCAGTAGAACAAGCAATATATTATTAACGGTGTAAAATGTGCGTTCCCCTGCTGTCTGCTTCATCTTGTCCCTCCTTAAAGTTTTGTGAAACAAAACTACTTCGTAAGCATTTATATTAAAACAATCCTTGATCGAATTTACGCGCGATTCGGTTAACGCCAATGACAAGTACAAAGGCAATGACCGATTCAAAAAGACCCATGGCGGTCGTTATGCTGAACTGCGCCTGCTGCAAGCCCATTTTGTAAATATAGGTGCTTATAACTTCCGAGACGCTTGCTACTGCATCATTCTGCAAGTTATACACTTGATCGAAGCCAACTTCCATAACACGACCCATTGCTAGAATCAACAGCAGTATGATCGTTGGGCGAATGCCAGGCAGCGTAATATGCCACATTTGGCGCCACTTTGAAGCTCCATCCATACTTGAGGATTCATACAACGAAGGATCGATGGTCGTAAGCGCTGCTAGAAAAATAATCGTATTAAAGCCCATTTCCTTCCACACACCTGAGCCAACGAATATCGCTGTCCAAGAGAAGGAGTCATATAGGAAGGACCTCGTCTCAACCGAAAACAACTCTAGAAACTTATTGATCGAGCCATTGTCGGTTGCGAACAACGTAAGCACGATGCCTGACACGATAACCCAAGAGAAAAAATGCGGCAAATACACAATCGTTTGAATCCATTTTTTGAACCAGGTCCTTCTAACTTCATTGATCATCAATGCCAAAACAATCGGGATTGGGAATCCTACCGCAAGGTTCAAAAAGCTAAGCCAAAACGTGTTCCAAATAATCTGTACCGTGTTAGAGGTCGTAAACAAAAGCTCATAATTTCTCCATCCAACCCATGGGCTTCCCAAGATGCCGTCGGCGAAATTATAGTTTTTGAATGCGATTACAAGACCCCCCATCGGTATGTATTTGAAAATAATGTAGAAGGCAATTACAGGTAAAATCATCGCGTACAAATATAAATTTTGCTTCACCTTTAATACGCTTATCGTCTGACGTCCAATTCTCATAATAGCCTCCTGCCCTGCGATACTTGTTCTATACCTTAAGTATAGTCGGCATAAAAAAAGAAGCCTTAAAAAATTATAGATCAAATCTATAATTTCATTGGCTTCTAATTTGGGAGACCCATGCTACTGCCTGCGGCATTCTTTAGGCGTAATATTATAGTGCTGTCTGAACACGGTGGTAAAATAATTAGGCTCGTCAAAGCCCGTTGCAGCAGCGATTTCGAACACTTTCATGTCTGTATTTTTCAATAAATGCATCGCCTTCTCCATTCGAAAACGAGTCACAAAACCCGTGAAGCTCTCGCCTGTCGTCTTCTTGAACAATACACTGAAATAGCTTGGATTCAAATGGATGTTGGCAGCCACTTCACTCATTCTGCATTCCTCTGCGTAGTTCTTCTCGACATAAGCAATTGCCTTCTGGATCATGTCATCCTGCTTCATGACCTGAGGATCTTCCTTAATCGGATCGACAACATTCCTGCTCTTGACGAATCTCTGATTAGCCATCCCCAGTACTTGACGTACATCTTCCTCGGTGCAAGGCTTCAGCAGATAATCCATGACACCCAGCTTAAGTGCTGCCTGTGCGTATTCAAAGTTTTTGAAGCCGGTTAATATGATAACAATGGTCTCCGGGAAGCTTTGTCGAAGATGAGTAACGAACTCAATTCCATCCATAACAGGCATCCGAATATCAGTAAGTACCAGGTCTGGTTTATGTCGATTTAGCATCTTGAGCGCTTCCTGCCCATTCCCTGCTTCTCCTACTACCTTCCATTTCTGCTCACTTTCCTCGATCATCCGCACTAAGCCTCTGCGAAAATGATACTGATCCTCCACCACCATCACATTGCCGTACCCCATGGTCTTTGCCCCCTTGATTATCCTGCTATTCGCACTGGCAAATAAAGACGTGTCGTCGTTCCTTGATCCACTTCACTTTCCATTTCCATCCGGTATGGTGCTCCATGCAGCAATTCAATTCTTCTCGCAACACTGCGCACTCCCAAGCTTTCGCGATCTCCGCTCATTTCCTCAGTTGTACTTCCCGATCCATAAAGCAGCTTATTGATAAGCGTACTCTCCATACCACAGCCGTTATCGGCAATTTCGATGCGTAGAAAACCTTCTTCCTCCTTGACTTCAATCCGCAGCATTTTACCAGTCAGCTTATTGCGGAAAGCATGAAGGAACACATTCTCAACGATCGGCTGCAGCAAGGAACGCATGACCTCGTATTCCATAACGGACTCCTCTGCATGAATATCGATCTTCAAGTCAGTCTCGAACAGCTCAGCTTGAATTTTGACATAATTGCGGATTTGCTTGACCTCTTCACGAATGGTCGTCGGAATACGTACAGGCATGAGCGAGTGTCTCAGCATACCTGCTACAGCAGCAATCAACGCCGCCGTATCTCGTTCTCCTTGGGCATTCAGCTTCCAGTACACCTCGTTGAAAAAGTTATATAAAAAATGCGGATTCAGTTGTGCTTGAAGAGCTTTCAGCTCTGCTTCCTGCTCACTCAGTCTCGTGAGATACACTTCTTTTATAAGCTGCTCAACATGCTCAGTCATAGCATTGAAGCTCTCACCTATGAAGGCAAGCTCATCCTTGGAGCGGACTTCAATTCTCGTCTCAAAATTACCTGATCGAAGCTGCCGCAGTCCTTTCAGCAGATCTCCAAGCGGCCGCAGCAGATGTTTCATCGCAATGGCGATTAGCAAGCTGGTGACGAGAGCACTCAGCAGTCCGGCATAGACGATTTTATTCCTTAAATCTTTATTCTTATCCTGTATCTGCTGCAGTGACTTCGCACTGACAAGCAGGAAGGAATCGGTTAAGCGATTCGTCGATTCACTACGTACAAACAATTGATTGTTTATCACTTGAGTTTCCTTTAATTTACTCATTAGCTCTAATTCCTTGGTCGATTCAAGCTTGTCATTGGAGTACAACAATTCATTGGAACGATTGAATAAATACACTTGACCTGTGCCGTCCTTCGTTAGTTCCTTCAGACTGCTGGATAAAAAGGACTCATCAATCGTAATGATCAATAAACCATATTGCTGCAAGGTACTGTTCTTCATCCACCTGGCTGCTACAATCGTATCCCTCATGCCATCCGGTTCGATCGCACTCGGCATCGGCATATTCATCCAAACAAGCTCTCCTGATGTGCGCTCGATCTTCAGACGAATGTTGCGGAGCGTGGACGTATTCATGCTTTCTATCGAAGGTGTATTATAGCGGTAATAGACTTTTTGACCGCTAAGATCAAACATATACAGCCCGGTAATGTATGGCGCGTCTGATTTTAGCTGATTGATTAGATTATCGATTTTTTCCTTTTCCAGATACATTTGAAAGGGCTCGGAATCGCGGTATTCATTATACCGTTTAATAATGGCTTCAATCTCTGCATTAAACACGATTGTCTGAGAGATCCGTTTCATCTCTTGTACTTTGAGCTCCAGCTTCGCCAATGCTTCTTGATTCGTTATCGAAACCTGCTTGCTCATTTCATCTCGGAACAACTTCTGATTACTCTCATAGGTATAATAACCAGCAACGGTGAACGCGATAATGATGATCAAGGATAGGCTGCTAATGAGCTTAATCCTAAAGCTATTGTTAACGCTTACAAATATTCTTCTCCAGATCGCCATATGACTGACGCAGCTCCTATTCCTCTCTAATTCCTCTAGCTTTATGAAGAGTTTACTGGACGAATTCCTAAACTTCAACGAGAAATTATTAGGTTTCGTTATAATAGCATCTTTTTGTACAATTGTATGTTAAGTTATCTTAAACATCATCATTGTCGCAATAGTGCACACTTCCTTGTCGTAATCTTTCAATTTCAAAATGATGGACACTCATGCTAGAATGAGCCCAAGTTAGGAATATGAATGGAGGAAACAGGATGACTAACAAGCTAAAAGTCGGAATTATCGGTTGTGGAGGTATTGCAACAGGCAAACATTTACCTAGTCTTCATAAACTAGAACAGGTTGAGCTTGTCGCATTTTGCGACATCTATATGAACAATGCAGAGCAAGCTGCACAGCAATTCGGCGTGCCCGAAGCGAAGGTCTATACCGACTATACCCTTATGCTGGAGGACAGCTCGATTGATGTCGTACATGTCTGTACCGCTAACGACACACATGCTGATATCTCAATAGCCGCACTAGAAGCAGGCAAACATGTCATGTGTGAAAAGCCGATGGCGAAGAAAGCTACAGATGCACGACGTATGCTTGAGACGGCTAAACGTACTGGAATGAAATTAACAATCGGTTATAATAACCGCTTCCGTTCAGATAGCATGATGCTCAAAAAAATGTGCGAGGATGGCGAGCTGGGTGACATTTATATGGCGAAGGCTCACGCAGTTAGACGCCGCGGTGTTCCTACATGGGGCGTCTTCCTCGACGAGGAGAAGCAAGGCGGCGGACCTCTTATTGATATCGGTACGCATGCGCTCGACTTGACGATGTGGCTGATGGATAATTATGAGCCAAGTGTCGTGCTTGGCACCTCTTACCATAAGCTCTCGAAGAAAGAGAATGCCGCTAATTCCTGGGGCTCTTGGGATCCAAAGAAATTCACCGTTGAGGATTCTGCCTTCGCTATGATCGTCATGAAGAATGGCGCTACTATCATGCTGGAATCAAGCTGGGCACTGAATACACTGGATACAAAGGAAGCAAGATGCACACTCTCAGGTACTGAAGGTGGAGCGGATATGGTCGATGGTTTGCGGATTAATGGAGAGAAGTACGGCAAATTATTCATCAATCAATTCAAGATGGATCCGAAGGGCGCCGACTTCTACGAAGGCAAGAAAGAGTCCATGCAGGATGTGGAAATGCGCATGTGGATCGATGCTCTATTAAATGACAAAGAGCCGATCGTACGTCCTGAGCAAGCACTAGTCGTATCCGAAATACTAGAAGCGATCTATGAATCTGCTAGAACCGGCGAAGCTGTCTATTTCGATTAATACTACCCATGTCATGCAGAGAGGAAGAGCCGAATAATGAAGCCAATCATACGTGTAGCTCTATTAAGCTTTTGGCATGTTCATGCCAAAGATTATTTCAAGCAGGCAGTGGAGCATCCAGAGATCGAAATCGCCGGTATTTGGGATGAACAGCCTGAGCGCGGACGTCTTGAAGCGGAGGAACGAGGCATCCCGTTCTTCGAGAATTTGCAGGACGTATTATCGAATAAAGACATCGATGCGGTTATCGTAACCACGCCTACATCCATGCACCCTGCCATCATTACTGCAGCGGCAAAGGCCGGCAAGCATGTTTTTACAGAAAAGGTTATTGCATTGACTAATGCGGAATGCCAAGAAATAATTGCTGGTATTGATCAGGCAAACGTCGTAATAACGGTCTCCTTGCCGCGGCTGAATACACCGTTCACGCAAGGTGCGTTAGAGCTTATCGCAAGTGGATTGTTGGGTGAACTGACTTTGGTTCGCGCACGCTTATCGCATAGCGGAGCTTTGCCAACCGCAGACAATCCTCTAGGCTACCTGCCTGCCCATTTCTTTGAGCTTGCGGAGTGCGGCGGCGGCGCCTTGATCGACCTTGGTTGTCATCCTATGTACTTAACTCGATTGCTGCTAGGAATGCCTTCTAGTGTCAGTGCCAGCTTTGGCTATATTACGGGGAAGGAAGTAGAAGACAATGCGGTTGTCACGCTTCGATATGACAACGGAGCACTAGGCATCGTTGAAGCAGGATTCGTCAACAGTGCTTCCCCATTCACACTTGAGCTGCATGGAACAGACGGAAGTGCAATTTATTCTGCACATGACGGTAAACTCATTTACCGCAGCCTCAAGCTTGAAGGAGATGGAGTGAAGCAATGGCATGTCTACGACCTGCCTGCAGCTCTTCCCTCTTCCTTCGATCAATGGGTCTCACATATTCGCAAAGGAACGAAGGCTAGCGATAATATTGAACTCGCTCTTGATTTAACTAAACTAATGGAAGCCTCAAATAGTTCTGCACAATCAGGAATGATGCAGGAAATAAGCTAACAAGCTACTAGAGTGAAAGGGAAGTGAAGACGGTATGAATAGGCATAGAGCTCCGGCTTTTAACAGCAAATCGTATCCTTATGAGCTTATGAAGGAGCAGCAGCATGCGCTGGAGCATCTTCATGCCGATTTCCGCTGGGGGCCTTATGGCATTCGAGTCAATCGGTTCCATCACGCTAGCTTCCCTCCTGGCAAGATCGATCGATTCCACAAACATTCGGAGGAGTTTGAATTTCATTTCATCCCCCGCGGCAGAGGGATGGTTATTCTCAAGGACATGCCTTACGCGCTAAATGAGGGAATGATGTACTTAACAGCCCCTCAAGTAATGCATTACCAAGAGGCTGATCCACAGGTGGGCATGAATGAGCTATGCCTCCGCATTGAGATCGTCAGACTTGAAGGTACAGAGTCAGCAGATCCGAGTAATCTACTAAGTGAGAACACTCCAAGCGATCAGACAAGCTGGGGAGCGGACTCGGAATGGCGTGAAGCGGAATTTTGCATTCGGCAGCTTCGCTTAATTCCACTTCGACCTGAGCTTGATCGGTTCCGAGCCATGGAGTGCTTCCTAACTGCTTATCGGGCTTGGTACGAGAGCCAGCCCGGTCTATTGACAATCATTAAACAATCGATTATCCAAATTCTGCTGCGTATGACTCGCACTTATTTCCCAGAGACCCAGCAGCAGGCACAGACCATGCTCAAAGATATGAACCATTATCGTTATAAGCTCGCCGAGCAGTTTCTCATAGACAACTATCAGGAGCCGCTATCGTTGGAAATCTTAGCTGAACGAATTCAGATCAGCCCGCGTCAGCTTCAAAGAATTTTCAAATCACAATCGGGTACAACCTTCAGCGAATATATCGAACAGCTCCGTTTATCTCATATATGCAAGGAACTGGAACATGGAGACCGCAACATTGAGCATCTAGCGATAACTAACGGCTTCTCCAGCGCCAACTATTTGCATCGTGTATTCAAGCGGAAGTACGGCGTAACACCGATTCAATATCGTGAGCGGTTTCATAAGCAGCCGGAGGAAAGTTCAGCTCCATTGTCTTAGACACTGCTTGCATAGTAAAGAGGCTGTCTCAAACTAACATGGCCTAACGGCCACAACCAACTCAGCCTGTGAATTTGCGTGTTCCTTTTGGAACCGCAAGACACAGGCTGAATATATGAGAAATAGCAGTACAGGTGTCCTGTACTGCTATTTCTCATATTCTAGTCTAAAATTGCATGGGGATTGAACCTCTGACCTAACCCATTACCTCATCATACTTTCTGATTTTGTATAATCATTTTTCACCAATACGATTTGATAATAAAAATGGGACTGATTAAGTTGTGGCAGCTACTTATCATAGTCAATCGAACAATCTGGCGGACAGAGATTCCGTTATTTGTAGGAATTAACTATATATTGTGATCTATGCGGACAGAGATTCCGTTATTTCCCCATAAGAGCCCTGAATTCAATCAATTAATAGGTAATAACGGATCTCCTGTCCGCCTAAACACACAAATGACTAAAATCGGACAAATAGCGGAATCTCAGTCCTCGTACAATTAAATAGGGTGTTCTAAAGTTGAATAATTGTGCTCATCATCTCTCTATAATGGGATGTCCGTAAGACCAAAAAACTTTAAGAAGTTACACTTGTTTTCCCTTGCTGCGAGTTCCCCCACTTTTCCACCCATCTATTCATTTCATTCAGTGCGGTTTGGAAATCGTATCCCTTTTCTGTTAATGAATATTCCACAGTTACAGGTACAGTAGGAAAGACTTCACGCAGAACAAGACCATTATGCTCCAAATGGCGGAGCGTATCCGTAAGGGACTGTGTCTTAATCACAGCTACATTCCTTTGCAGCTGATTAAAACGCTGTGGTCCGCGAAGCAATTCATGCAGTACAAGAAACGCCCATTTGGCCCCAAGAATTTGCAATACTTCACAGATGCTAGAGCTGTCCGTCTCCAACAATGAGTTGGAATTAACTTGCTCAGTCATTCAGCTTCCTCCTAACAAAAAGTAAGTAAGTCCAAATAAATGGATTATATCCCAATACTTTGCCTTCTTACAAGATAATCGTAACCCTTCTATAATGACAATAACTCAAATGAAGGGAAATGAACAGAATGAATAAATGGACGATTTACGTACTTGCTCTAGGGGTATTCTTAACGGCTACTTCCGAGTTAGTTGTTGCCGGAATCCTACATGTACTCGCTAAAGATTTAAACATTTCCATCGCCTTTGCAGGGCAATTGATCACGGCCTACTCGCTGTCCTTTGCCATTGGAACGCCACTGCTGGTTTCACTGACTTCCCGAATGGGACGCAGAAAAGTACTGCTAGGTGCTTTGGCAGCTTACATCGTGGGGTGCATGCTCTCCTTCTGGAGCTCGGATTTCTCCACCTTGATTGTCTCCCGCATTATTCTCGGTGTAAGTTCAGGCGTTTATATTGTCGCAGCATTCCGTGCGGCTGCCAAAGTCGTTCCTCCCGAGAAGATAGGCAGTGCGATCAGCACAATCGTTCTCGGCTTCAGCAGTGCGATCATATTGGGTGTGCCAATCGGCATAGCCGTTACGAACTGGCTGAACTGGCAAGCTAATTTTTTGATTTTAGGACTGATAAGCTTGTTGATTATCTTCGTCATTTACCGCTTGCTGCCGGAGATCGATGGGGATGCACCGACGTCATTCCGACAACAGTTCAAAATGCTGGGAAGTGCCGTAATCGTGAGCGGTTTGTTTCTTACCTTCTTTAAGGAATCAGGAAATTCCGTGCTATTTACGTATTTATCCCCTTTTATGCAAGACATCCTTGAACTTAAAGCAGCCAATATCAGCATCGTCATGCTTGTTCTTGGTATATTCGGCGCAGTTGGTACTCGCTTAGGCGGTTACGGCATTGATCGATGGGGAGCCCCGCGCATCATAGCTTTCAGCACCATCATGCTCGCTGTTCTTCTGGCCCTTCTGCCTCTGTCTGCCGGTTCCACTCTCATTGGATTACTGTTGATTTCACTGATGATGCTCTCTCTGTTCATGTCCGGTCCAGCGACTCAAACGTATTTCATTCAACAAGCGCCCCAATCTTCCAGTCTCGTACTCAGCTTGAATACATCGATCGTTCATTTGGGATTGGCGACGGGCGCTGGGGCAGGTGGAGCGATGATAAGCGCCAATTCCACCGTTCTCTACAATCCATGGTTGGCAAGTTTTATTGTAGGGTTAGCGCTAGTGTCTGCAGTTATCAGTTTCTCGATGGGAAAAAGACGGCTGCGCAATCTACAAAAAACGCCAGACTTCGTAAAATAAGTAGTAGACTTCCCCAATAATAGAAACAGCGTCAGTCTTGGACGAAATAAAGTCCTAGACTGACGCTGAAAGATTGCACTAGCGTTCGCCGTTAGTTTAATCGACAATCGGACAATCCTCAGGTTGGACTCGATGTAAAATTAAGAGACTTTCAGCAAATACTTCAGATAAAAGCCAAGGTTGTTCAAGATATTCAGAATAGGTGGCCCGATCTCGGCTGACCCTGGCTCAAGCCAGTTCCATGCTTAAGGCATAATTTGGCGTAGCCATCCGATTCATATCCCATTTGTTGAAAGTTTTAACGGCTACTCGACATCCTATATGCCCACACTCAGCAGATTGATTTCACTGCCGTCTGATAATCCGATACTCTTTACTTTGATGGCAGATGCAGCACAATTTGCGCATAACGAACGGGATCGGTTAATGGAGATCCCATGATCATAGGGGTATCGATAACGATCTTCTTATAGGTGACATAAGCTTTACCGATCTCCTTTGCGTCATAGACGACAGGAAGCTTTTTCCTCGAGCGTTTTCCTTGTACTGTTTCATAAGTAAGTGTGCTATTGTCCTCCATGACAATGCTGACAGAGTACATATCGTAATCGACAACTTGAACCGATGTCAGAGTCGGATTGTTGTTGTACTGCTGGATATGTTGATCAATAATCGTCACTAGCTGAGAGATAAGATAGATCCCGATAATTGGAAATAAGATTAATAATCCTCCTACAATTCGGAAGAAGGTGGCGTACTGGGGCTCTTTCTTGCCTCTCTTTAGAAGTATATGGGCGGACAATGGAGCTAAGAGAGTAGCAAATGCAATAATCAATAGCATCGTCGGATCGATTCCCATGCTTCCCCATAGTTGTGAGTTTCTCATCCAAATATAACCGTATATACAGGCGCACAGAAGGACGAAAAAGAAATAAACCACCATGGATCTCATCTTCTTTTTAGGTGTGTACTGTGGGTTGTTGCTAGTCTGTTTTCTCTTCATAAGTATTCCCCCTGTCTGGTGGAGTGTTTGTCTATACTGACTTAATACGCAGGATTTATAGTCAAGTTCCTTCTCTCCCTCTTATCTCAGCCACCGCGCACCGAAACGATCTCCAACCGGCAAGTGCTGTGCACGGCGACATAAAAGCTTAACAAATGTGAAGCCAAGAATGCACTGAACCTTGCCGTATTTCTTTAACCGACTGGGCGAACTACGTGACCGCAGTTTCGAGAATCAGCACTATCGTGCTTCCGTTCTCAATCTTTTGGTAGCAGCCATTGTACTGTGAAATACGGTCTACTTGGAACGGGCGATATAAGCGTTAAGAGTGCCCCGAAAGGTCGATTGATGAAAACTTATTACAACACCTATCACCACTCGGACGGGAACACATCAATCTTACTGGCGACTACACATGGCAACAGAGCAACCAAGTGGCACCCGGTAAGTTCAGGCCACTATGCCCAGTCAGTGATTCTTAGCGTACGATTATTTTCGTTTCGTGAGGTGGCCCCTGTCACTCGAGTCTTATCATTAATGGAACTATACTGTCCGTTAGCTCAACGAGGCTGCCGATTTATGCCGGCAGCCTCGTTCTGGTGATAGTTAAGCTATAGTTTCCCGTTAAAACTAACTGCTACAAAGTAAAATACAGCAAGTGATGCATGCTTAATAAACCACCAGGTTAGTTAATTGCTTTTCGAATGTCATAATCGGTTAGATCAATATCCAATTCCATTCCTAGTGCTAACTTAGCCAACTGGACTCCGATATAAGGGCCCATCGTCAATCCGGAGGCACCTAGACCGTTTACCGAAAGAAGTCCTTCCCAATCCGGAATGGCGCCTATAACTGGAAGAAAATCAGCTGTAAAAGGACGGAATCCCACCCTTACTTCCTTGAAATTGCTCTCTGCCAGATCAGGTGCAAATGTAAGACATTTACTTAAAATTTCGTGCATTCCGCCGGGCGTGATTCTTGTATCATAGCCTTCAACATTATTTTCATGAGTCGCCCCTATCACGATTTTCTGCTGTTCAAAAGCGAGCATATATTGATCGGTAGGCGGCATAACGACCGGCCAGTTACCAGTATTGAGATTGGTGTCTGGAACCTGCAAGTGCATGATTTGCGCTTTTTGATAACTCACCTTAAAATCAATGCCTAAGGGCTGCAGCAACTTTTGTGCCCAAGCTCCTGCACACACGATAACTATGTCAGCCGGGTAGTGATTTGCCCCAACATTTACGCCCGTTACACGGTTGGATTGAAATTCAAGCTTAGCATCCCCATAGATAAGCTCGGCCCCGTTCCTTTGTGCAGATCGAAGCAAAGCATCACGCAGCGCACGACCATCAACACGTGCGGCCCCACTAATATGAATGGAAGAATAACCTTCTGTGATCAGTGGGAAGAGCTCACGGGTTCTCTGTTCATCAAGACTTGTAATCTCACCGATTTCTTTTGCGTCTTCAATACGCTTGTAGGCCCGCTCTTCCATTTTTTCGATCTTCTCTGGATCCATATGTATACTGAGGGCACCGACCTTGGCATAGCCAGTTTCAGTTTCCCCTTCGTTTTCAAGCTCTTCAATTAGTACCGGGTAATAACACGCCCCGGCTTTCGCAAGCCGATACCAAGCCTTATTGCGCCGTTGCGACAGCCAGGGACAAATAATACCGGCAGCTGCATCCGTAGCCTGTCCTTCATCCTTCCGATCGATGATGAGGACATCCACTCCCTGCTTAGCTAATTGGTATGCGGTTGAAGCTCCAGCAATTCCCGCTCCAATGACAATCACCTTCATATTGCTTTCATTCCTTTCTGTAATCGCTCTTCTTATTATAACGAGATCCCTATCAAATAGAAAAAGCCGCATAGAAAGTATCTCATGAAGGGCAAAACACAAATACTTTTCCATCTCACAAAACTATTTTCATCGTCAGCAAATTTGATTTACCAGCCCGTTAACATAATAAAAAAGAGCAGGCCCCTGTAGCACCTACTCATTAATGTATATTATATTCCCTCCTCTAGGGTGACAAACGATCACTATTGTTTAACCCGAATTTGATACAATTTGATCGCTAGCTTTAAAGCGGAATCCAGCTCTCTGACTTTCGCAAATGCTGGCTCTAATGTATCTTCGATCTGATCAATAAATAAATCAATATGGAACCTCAAGGTCGTTCCAAGCTGTCTGCCGTATGGTGTCTCCGGAGGAAGGGCAAACGGACGCAGCTGCACCTTATTCCCTCCTCTTGCACTGTCTCTGATGAACCAAGAAATAAACTCTATTGCATCTAATCCTTCTATCGACCTATCGATGCCAAATTCAAACTGAATAAGCACCTCATTCTCCAGTCCGCCACCTGTACGATTTAGTGCCGCATGGGGTAAATGTGCAAATTGTGACAACGACAACAATTCACTATCTATTGGCTCAAGGTTTTCCACACTGGATTCTATACTATTAATTCCTGCTAAACTCATTATCGTATCGTGAAAATCGTTAATAGACTCAGGGTAGTTGCTCATATTAAATCTCCTTGCAATTCATTTTTTCTCCTACGGAACTATACATTTTTCACACTTATAAATGCCATCAAACTTAGAAACCAAAGAATCCAAAAAACGGTAGTACCCAAAGGAGAGGTATCAAGCCGATCCACAGCGCTGCTCCGAATTTGCGCTTGTGATACAGCAGCCAGCTTACAATGCCCGCACCAATAAAGGCAATTGGGTAGCACCATATGATAATAAGGGACATAGTCTGGAGTGCGTTAAGATCTTCTGCTTGGTCCAGCATGAGAAACGACATTAGTGTGAAAATAAGCCATGCGACCGCGAAAATGACCGATATCACTTGGCTAACAATCAGGATAAGACCAGCTTTAACATTTTTCATAATGGCAACTGCACCTCGTTCGTTCATTTGAATCTATATCCTCCATTATAACTATTCGAACTGCCGATTCTCGTTTATTCATCTGTAGTCGCTAAGAAACTTTGCTACATTATTGTTTCCCTGCTGGATTGCTAGCGACAAGGCCGTATCCCCACTTTCAGTTGCAGCTTGTACATCTGCTCCGTGTTGTAATAATAATTGTATCAATTCCACATTGTCGGAGTGAAACGCAGCCGTATGAAGACAAGTATGACCGTCACTATCATTAATCGTGGTCTGAGCATGATTGGATAACAACAGCCCGATAACATCAAGACTACGCTCCCCCGCGATAGCAGCATGTAAAGCTGTATTGGAAGGTATATAAGATACCTGTGAATGAGATACAGCATCAATAGCTGCTCCATAACCCAGCAACACTTGCACAGCATCTTTATTGCCAAAATGTGCTGCATATCCGAGAGGTGTAAGTCCATCGGAATTCGCAGTATTCGCTAGTTGAGGGTGTTCTTCCAAAATATTTTTAAGACGTGAAGCGTCACCTGCTTGCGCTGCTTGAAATATTTGATTAATGATTTCGGTTGATTGCATTTCATTCCCTCCATTTTCCCTTCATACTACCATCATTATACAGCTATTGATGGAGAGGTCATATAATAAAGAACGAAACAAAGACACGGAGCATTGGCTCCGTGTCTTCTCATATAGATAAGCATGAAACCCTCTGATTACAACTCAACCATTGCCTTAATAACCTTAGACTCTGGGTTTAGCCATGTATCGAAATGCTCAATCATATTCTCGAACGACGTGCGGTGTGTAATAAAGCTATTAACGTCTATATTACCGCCTTTGACGGCTCCAATAACATTGTCAAAATCCTCGATTGTTGCATTCCTGCTTCCTAGCAGCGTCATTTCGCGTTTATGAAATTCCGGATCACTGAACGTAATATCAGCTTTCACCAGACCAACATAGACTAGCTTACCGCCATGACCTACCCATTCAAAAGCGTTCATCATGGATCGCGCATTACCAGTAGCATCGAATACAACTGTAGGGAACTCACCGTTCGTCAATAACGCAAGCTTTTCCCTCACTTCATCTCGTGCGTTTACCGTATGATCTACCTTTGCCCATTCCTTACAAAAAGCCAGCCGCTCATCATTAATGTCCATCGCAATCACATTAGCACCCTTATGCTTGGCAAATGCCATTACGCCAAGACCGATAGGTCCTGCGCCGATGACGAGCGCTGTCTCTCCTTCGCCAAGCTCCGAACGACGAACAGCATGGGCTCCAATGCTGAGCGGCTCCAATACTGCTGACTGGTCAAGCGTTAGGCCATTCGTCTTTATCAAATGAGTAATCGGTATGGATACGAGTTCTCTCATCCCGCCATCGATATGAACGCCCAACACCTTCATGTCTGTACAGCAATTCGTCTTACCGCGGCGACAGGCGATACATTGCCCACAGTGCATATAGGGAATAACACTGACTTGATCTCCAACCCTGAAGCCATCCTCATTGTCGCCAATCTGTTCAATGATACCTGCCAGTTCATGTCCCAGCACTCGTGGATAAGTAAAAAAAGGCTGATTGCCTTTGTAAGCATGCATGTCAGTACCACAAATACCAATTCTGCGAATACGTACAACAGCTTCACCTGTCGTAAGCACAGGCTCTTCTAACTCTATCAGCTTAAGCTCATCAATTTGCTCACATACAATTCCTCTCATTTTATGGCCCTCCCTTGCTGTATAATCTTCGTGTTATATTCATTTGAACCGCTCACCCAAGTTTCATTATGCACTGGCTCTAATAAAGCAAGTACCTCAGCTAGCAGCTGTTCGTCGATCGGTTCATCCGTCCACTCTGCATTTCGGCGGATATTGGCTGGATTAGCCGTACTTACTAGAGTTGTAGGAATGCGCTCATTGGCTGTTGCATATTGGACGGCAAGCTTTGCTATATCAACACCTTTATCCGCACAATATTGAGCAGCCTGCAGGGAGACTTCCTTCAGCCGCTCACTTGCAGGATGCCAATCTGGCGTTCCACGCGTACTAAGAAGACCCATAGATAGAGGCGATGCGTTAACGAGACCCACCCCTTGTTTCTCTATAAGGGGAAGCAATTCTAACAAAGATGTATCATTCAATGAATAATGACAATAGGATAGAATGACTTCAATATCTGAGTTAGGAAGCCACTTCTCGAACAATTCGAGCGGTAATCCAGAGATACCGAAATATCGGATCTTCCCTTGTTGTTTCAGCTTCTGCAGTGCTGGAATCGCTTCCTGTGCTTCCGTTGCCGAGACAAATTCCAGATCATGAAGAAACATCATATCGATATAATCCGTATTTAGCCGGCGAAGACTTTCCTCCAAGCTGGAGAAAATCCGCTTTTCTGAGAAGTCGAATACATCAGAGCCGTATCTTCCGGCCTTTGTCGACAGCAAAAACTTATCCCTTGGCAAATCGCGAATAGCTTTTCCGAGAATAGCCTCGGCTTTCGTAAGACCATAATAAGGAGACACGTCAATATAGTTGATGCCTGCATCAATCGCTGTATGAACGGTACGAATAGCTTCTTCTTCATTCGTATCACGAAACACCGAACCAAGTGAAGATGCGCCAAAGCTGAGTACCGACACTTCCAACCCTGTATTTCCTAGCTTTCTATATTTCACTTTCATCACTCCTTGTTTTATGACCGTTTTTAATAACTATTATAAAGAACAATATACATATCAAAAATAGCCTTATCATGCATATTTATACTCAATATTGATCTTCATTGAATCGAATTAGCTATTCTCAAAAGAGTCCTCAACGCAAAAAAAGATGCTTAACAAGGTAAAGACCTTGTCAAACATCCCATTCATAGAATCTACTGCTATCTGCTTATCGTGTCGCTAGTTTTATTTCCTTTTTTGAACCACTCGGACTTAGGCTTAGGCTTGCGCCCTGCGTTTTCCTTAGAACCAACTGTCGGCTTGGAAGCCGAAGGTCTAGAGCTTGCTGCTGGTTTCAATGCTCCCGGTCTAGAATTGGTCGATTTAGCTGCTGCAGGTCTAGAATTCGGAGATTTGGATCCCTGATTCGACTTCACAGGCATAGGCTTATTCCGCATCGGATAAGGATGATCATTCACTTGGGGAATATTCTTCCCAATTAATTTCTCAATATCCTTAAGATTCGACAGCTCCTCCATTTCGCAGAAGGAAATTGCAGTACCGCTTAGTCCCGCTCTACCCGTTCTTCCAATTCGATGAACGTAAGTTTCGGGAGTATCAGGAAGATTGAAGTTAATGACATGTGAAAGCTCATCCACATCGATTCCTCTTGCTGCGATATCCGTCGCTACCAATACACGTGTTGTACCATTTTTGAAATTGCGCAGCGCATTTTGACGATCATTTTGAGACTTGTTGCCATGAATGGCTTGAGCGGTAATATTTACTTTAGTCAAATCACGTGTAACACGGTCAGCACCGCGTTTGGTACGAGTGAATACCAGCGCCGAAGCGATAGATTTATCTTGCAGCAGATCATTCAAGAGCGTTTGTTTTC
Organism: Pristimantibacillus sp.; assembly: GCA_048976605.1. Lineage (GTDB taxonomy): Bacteria > Bacillota > Bacilli > Paenibacillales > Paenibacillaceae > Pristimantibacillus. Next base: position 51,234 of record JBHGUX010000042.1, read on the forward strand.
TTCCATTTTCCAATAGATAAATAGATTGCTGTATTCGATCCACTGTAGAAGATACCGGAGTAATTTCTACTTTTACTGGATTAATCAGTATCGATTTGATCATCTTAGATATTTCCGGCGGCATTGTTGCCGAGAAGAAAAGAGTTTGCCGTTTGCTAGGCATCTTCGCAATGATTCTCTTCACATCATGGATGAAGCCCATATCGAGCATTCTGTCAGCTTCATCGAGTACTAGTATTTGTACATGCTGTAAGTCAACACGCTTTTGATTAATGAGGTCAATCAGTCGGCCTGGAGTTGCAATAATAATGTCGGCACCGTTATTTAGCGCCCGCTCCTGCACTTTTTGTGAAACACCGCCAACGATAGCCGTGCAACGCAAATCCGTGTATTGACTATACGCTTTAATGTTATCCGAGATCTGAATAGCCAGCTCTCTTGTTGGTGTTAGAATCAATGAGCGGATACGACGAATACGGCTGGGGGTTGTGCTTTTTTGTTCGCTCAACAGTTGAATAATGGGCACAGAAAACGCTGCTGTTTTACCCGTTCCAGTCTGCGCACAACCTAATAGATCTCTACCTGCCAGTACAGCAGGAATCGACTGCTCTTGTATAGGTGTCGGTGAAGTATATTTCTCTTTGTCCAAAGCTTTTAGAATAGAAGGTATAATGTTCAAATCATTAAATGTCATGTTATCTCCTTAATTTTAACTACATATATTCTTAATCTCACAACTTACTAACTAGAAACTTGCAGCGTCTCCACAGGACGCTCCCTTTTAACGCAACATATAAGGATACCACGAATAGGTTTAGGAAAGAAGCGGGATTTTTACCCGATTGTATTTATTGATGTTTTTTCGGATGTTTTGCTAGGCTGTATTGAGGGGGATCTTAGCTGGTCTAGCTGGAGTTGGATGAATCAATGATGAATCAATTGAGTTGCTAGATGGGTCGGCTGAAGTCTGCATTCATATGGAAATGAGTTCGTTATTTAGCGAAGGGAACTTCGCTATTCATGCGGCTTCGAGAGCGCAGCGAGCGCATATGGAATTGGTTTTCCTTACTCACGAATCTTAGTTCCTCGCTAAAGTAATTCGATTCGCTATTCCAAGGAAATACCTCAAACTGGAATCCAATAACGAAACCAACTTCGCTATTTATCGGTAATCACTTCCTTATTTAGTTTCAGAGCAGTTCGCACGCACACTTCCAACCGCCGCAATAGATGGAATAACGAACGGTCGCATCCAAAAACGGCATTATACGAACGAAAATAGCAAAGCTAGATTACTTCCAGCTATCGCTAATTAAATACAACCAAAAAGAGAGCAGCATCCATCACTCTTTAGGATGCTGCTCTCTCTCAACAACAGAAACTCGATTCGCCCCCGCCTCTACTATTCACGTGCAGAGGCAACTGTCGATTCGCGATACAGGATCTCTCCTGCGATTAATAGTTTCTCTACAGGCTCTTGGCGGTTGGCGATCCGCTCCAGCAGCTTATCTACGGCGCGTCTACCAAGTGTCTCCTTCGGAACATGTACGGTCGTAAGCTTCGGTTTCAGTTGATCAGCCACTTCGATATTATCGAATCCGGTGACAGACACTTGTTCCGGCACCGAAATGCCCAGCTCCTGCAAGGCGCGAACTGCACAGATTGCGATGAAATCATTCGCACAAAGTAATGCGGTCGGCAAATTGCCTGCCTTTTTCCGCTTAGCGGCCCAATTCCTAATCTGCTCTTGGAAATACTCGCTCTCGATTCCATTAAGCGACAGAAAAATTTGATCATGGACACCAAGGATCGATCCTTGCTCCTCTAGCGCACTGCGAAAGCCCGTCCACCGATCATAGAAACTGCGAGAAAACTGAATATCACCGATAAAATGAAGCTGTCTATGTCCGGTTCCCATCAAATGTTTGGCTAATCGATTTATACTGTCGTAGTTGTTAACGAATACGGTATCTGTCGGAATCAATGGATCCTCATGATCTACAAGCACCATCGGCAAGCCGATTCGATGCACTTCCAGCAGCAGAGAGGTCGAAATTTCACCAACACCGATTAAGCCTAATATGCCGCTCGGATTCAATAAATGGAGAAAATGATCTACGCTTTGCTCCGAAATGATCACCATCCCAAGGCCATCTCTTTCAAGTCGTGCGGCAATTCCATCGACAATTCTGCCCCAATACAAGGAATCCTTCGTCTGAAACCGTATATTCGGCATAAGAACAATGACCGACTGTTTATTAGCACCATTTATTTCTGGAAGCTGATCTGTCTTCAGCATACTTTTCACATAGGCATTTTTTTGCGTAAAATACCCCAATTGAGATGCAGCTTGTATAACTCTTTCCTTCGTCTGCTCGTTAACCCCGCTTTTCCCGGATAACGCCTTCGAAATAACAAACTTCGAAACACCCAAATGATCAGCAATTTGCTGCATCGTAACTTTTTTCGACAATAGTCCCATCTCCAGCTATCAAGCTATTTATGTAAATTCTCCAACTTACCGTTCAATCTTCTAATTACTCATTACTGCTCCTTACTCATCATATCGCTCTCATTTACATGCATTAAATCGCCGGCATGACATTGCCGCCATTCACCGGAATATAAGCTCCCGTAATAAAACTGGCAAGATCAGAGGCGAGAAAAGCGACTGTATTGGCGATTTCCTGATCCGTTCCCCGACGTTTCAATGGTACCGTCCGCTCGTAAGCTTCATTCTGCTCCGCTCCAGTGGAACGATCTCTATCACTAATTGTCCATCCTGGTGCTACTTGATTAACAGTAATTTGGCTGCCGCCAACTTCCTTGGCGAGAACGCGATATACGCCGTCCATCCCCCGCTTCCCAGCAACATATGCGGATTGACCTTCGAAATTCTGCATGGAGCATTCGGTATTAATACCAATAAAGCGGCCTCCTCCTCGTTCAATCATCTGAGGTACGAACGCTTTGGCCAAATAAACACTTTGCATGACACAAGATTCGAACTGGCTGGTGTAATCCTGCACTGGTTGCTCCAATACACTTGTCCATTGATATTGAATAACTGCGTTAGCGACGACGATATCAACCGCACCTAATCGTTCAAGCGCTGTTGTTCTCATCTGCTCGATGTCTTCTTGCTTCGTAATATTGGCTTGTACAATAATTGCCCTGCGACCAAGTGCTTCTACTTCACGCTGCAATTCCAATGCTTTGGACTCATTGCTCAAATAATGAATGACGACATCGGCTCCGCAGCCCGCAAGCGTACGGACCATAACTCTACCCAAATCTCCAGTCGCACCTGTTACAAGTACAATTTTATTACTCAGATCAATGTTCAACATAAGTGCCTCATCTCCCGTCTTTATCTGCTCTGTTATTGCTTTAATTATTATTCATACTACCACAATAACAATATTTTTTTCTGTTATTATCGCAAAAGTTGGATGAAATTCGGCAAATAGGTAAAACTTTCGTTGAGCACATTTGGAAGTTAACTATGTGAAGCAGAATTCGCTTCTTACAATCGCAAGGAGTTGATAGGTAATGTCCAAAGAAACAATAGACAAGAACGAAGAAGTCCAAACAGAACAACAAGCACAAGACACTTCAAGACGTAATTTCATGAAGTACACCGGTACTGCGATTGGCAGTGTTGTTGTCGGCGGTCTGGTAGGCAGTCTTATTGGCTGTGCACCTAAAGAAGAAGAAGCCCAACAGCCTGCTGCTCCTGCAGAGAAATTGACGAAGAACTTCTCGCAAGCGCTCATGTATTTTACCCAAGATCAATTCGCGATTACGGAGGCGGCGGTCGAACGTATTTTTCCGGCAGACGATCTCGGAGCTGGTGCAAAGGATCTTGGTGTCGCCTATTATATCGACCATCAGCTTGCAGGGGCATGGGGAATTAACGCTCGTGACTACATGATGGGTCCATTCTATGAAGCCGATGCAGAGCAAGGTTATCAATTAGGCTTCAAACGACATGAGCTATTCTCTATGGGAATCGATGGCTTGCGGGAATACAGCACGAAGAAATTCCAAGATTCATTCACGAAGATCACTCCTGAAGAACAGGACGTCGTATTGACGGCATTCGAGAAGGATGAAGCTACCCTCAAGGGTGTTCCTGCTTCTACTTTCTTCGCCTTGCTTCGCCAACTAACGATCGAAGGCGTCTATGCGGATCCGCTCTACAGCGGCAATAAAAATATGGATGGATGGCGGATGCGTAATTATCCAGGCGACCAAATGAGCTATTTTGAACAAATTGAGCAAGACGGGTTAGTGAAGCTAGAACCACTCAGTCTGCATGATCATCTGAATATGGGCTAAAAGGAGAGATTAATTATGGCTACAAAATTGCCTAAAGTTCCGATTGTCGTCGTCGGCATGGGTTGGGTTGGCGGCATTATAGCAGCCGAGCTAACGAAAGCCGGTCATAAGGTAGTTGGACTAGAGCGAGGTAAAATGCGTAATACGGATGATTATTTCCATGCTCATGATGAGCTGCGTTACGCACAACGATATGAACTGATGCAAGATTTATCCAAGGAGACGGTTACCTTTCGCCACTCCGAAAAAGTACGCTCCCTGCCAATGCGCACCTATGGTTCCTTTCTTATGGGTGATGGAGTAGGTGGTGCAGGCGTACACTGGAACGGTCAATATCACCGTTTTCTACCTTATGATTTCGAAATCTATTCCAAGACAGTAGAGAAATATGGCAAGAAAAAAATACCTGAAGGCATGATGCTGCAAGACTGGGGTATTAAATATGACGAGCTAGAGCCGTATTTTGTAAAATTCGAGCAAATGGCTGGTATTTCCGGAGAACCTACAACTGTTGAGTTTGTCGGCAAGATGTCCAAGCCCTTCCCTACTCCGCCGATGAAGAAGACTCCTGCAATGAAAATGTTCGAGGAAGCCACTAAATCACTCGGCTACAAACCCTATTCCATCGCTTCGGCAAACTTGTCCGAGAACTATACCAACGAGGATGGTATATCCCGTGCTGCTTGCCAATATTGCGCCTTCTGTGAGCGCTTCGGCTGCGAATATGGGGCGAAAGCAGATCCTGTCGTCACCGTTCTTCCCGTCGCTCAAAAAACAGGCAATTTGGAAATGCGCACCTTCGCCAATGTAACGAAAGTATTGCATAACGGTAAGAAAGCCACCGGCGTTGTTTATGTGAATACACCTACCGGCGAAGAATTCGAGCAGCCAGCGGATCTCGTCATTCTTGCGAGCTATGTATTCAACAATGTACGGCTGCTGCTTACATCCAATATTGGCAAGCCCTACGATTCGAAGTCCGGTACAGGTGTTATCGGTAAAAATTACGCCTACCAAATTGTTGGTGCTTCATCAAATGCTTATTTTGATGAAAAAGAGTTCAATACATTCATGGGCGCAGGTGCGCTAGGCAGCTCCATTGATGATTTTAACGGAGACAACTTTGATCATAGCTCGCTTGGGTTCCTGCATGGCGCTAATATCCGATACACACAAGCAGGACTTCGTCCAATCGCCAATAATCCGATTCCCAAGGACACTCCGAGATGGGGAGCGAAATTCAAGCAACAATCGATCAAATATGCGAATCGAATGATCAATGTAGGGATTCAAGGCGCCAACCTTCCATACCGTCACCACTATCTCGATCTTGATCCGGTGTACAAGGACGTTAATGGGATTCCGTTGATGAGGATGACTTTCGACTTTGAGGAGCAGGACCGTAAGCTAGTCAATTTCATAGCTGAGAAGACAAAAGGAATTGCAGAAGCGATGAAGCCAACCATGGTTGAGACGATCAGCGAGATTACGACATACAGCATCGTCCCTTACCAATCCACACATAATACCGGCGGGGCCATTATGGGCAGCGATCCATCGACCTCTGCGGTTAATAACTATATGCAAATGTGGGATGCTGAAAACATATTCGTCATCGGGGCATCTGCATTCCCTCACAACAGTGGCTACAACCCAACTGCTACTGTTGGAGCGCTTGCTTACCGAGCCGCGGAAGGCATCCTCAAGTATTTGGAGAAAGGGGGATCCTTGGTCTAGATGGATATGCAGCAGGATGTCGTTCAACATTTAACTGAGCTTCGCAAAAGATTAATATATGTAGCTGCTTGGTTCTTGGGTGCGCTGTGCGTCGGAATCTATATTTCGCCGTACATCCTGCACATTGTCCAATCGAACCTTGGTTCCATCAATGTGCAATGGAGCGTATTCGGCTTATCTGACGGTCTGCTCGTTTACATGAAATGTGCTATGTTATTCAGCTTTGCCGCTACGCTCCCTTGCTTGCTATATCACATATTGGCCTTCGCAAAGCCCGGCTTAACGGTTCGTGAAGCCAAGGGAGCGTTCTGGTTCGTACCGGCATCGGTAGTCTTATTCGCACTTGGTGTCCTGTTCGGCTACACCGTCGTTCTCCCGATGATGATCCGCTTCATGGTCAAGCTGAATCATGTGATCGGCGCTAATGAAGTGTACGGCTTGCAGCATTATATCTCATTTCTGTTCAGCTTCCTGCTCCCAATGGGGATCGCATTCGAAATGCCGCTCGTCATGCTGTTTCTGACTCTCATCGGTCTGCTGACACCTGGAAGCATTAAATCGATTCGCAAATACGCCTATGTCTCGCTAGCTATTATTGGAGCCTGTATCTCACCGCCGGATTTCATCTCGCATCTGTCGGTCACCGTTCCGCTAATTATGCTATTCGAGATTAGTGTATTCATCTCTTGGAGGTATTCCGTCAGTAAACGAAGGAAGCTGTCCATGATGAATTCAAATCCAAATCCGAATCCAACTTAAAGCACTACAACATGAAAACTCTTAGAAAGGAGGGTGGTGCGCCATGTTTAACAATATAGGTGTATCGGGGCTAGTCATTATTTTCGCTATTGCGTTAATTGTGTTCGGTCCCGCTAAGCTTCCACAGCTCGGTCGAGCTTTCGGCGATACGCTGCGAGAATTCCGCAATTCGACCAAAGGCATCGCAGATGACCCGCAGCATGACGATCAACATTTATTGAAATAAGACGTAAACGGCCAGAGCATCCGCTCGGGCCGTTGCTATATGTTAATCCAACATTATCCCGATGCCAAGAGCTTCAGCTATGGATACATAATAAGCCGCAATGGCTATATCGAACACAGCTAGCCCCATTGGTGCAAACAACATCGCTTTACCGCTGTCTATCGAAGGCATTACAAGCTGTGGATTCTCTAGAACTGTTGCAAGCGATACAGTATGCTCCGCTTGGAGTCCCTGATACTGATGCAGCCGCTCTATATCGGTATCAGCTCGGCATACTTCTTCCCAATGATCGACTATAATTGCACCTACTCCTGCCAAAGTCTGAAGGCTGTAATCGCGAAGCGATATATGCATTAATAGACTGCTCGGTTTGGGAGCCTCATCAATATATCGTTCTATCGATGCCGTACAGGTAAATACCAAATCTGCTTCTCTATAAGCCTCCTGCCATGAATTCGACCGTTCGACTGGGATTGAGAAATCAGCTAATCCGTTAAGCCATTGTTCTACATCGATATCCCTTTGATCATAGGCGCGAATACGAGCGACGCGGTGGTTGCCGAACAAGCTATTCAGCATCTGAGCATGCATGCGTCCAATTGGCCCCATACCGATAATTGCTACTTCCAGATCTGTTCGCGGTGCTGCAGTCAACAGACTTTGGAGCAGGGCTGCGCTCACTGCCGCCGTACGAATCGCACTGATCAAGCTTCCTTTAATTAAGGCCGCTGGGGCACCTGTGTCAGGGTCATTCACTAGTGTAACACTGTGTGCACGAGGCAAACCGGAAGCAATATTGTCTGGAAAGCTGGCGATCCATTTCAGTCCTGCTGCACGAATCGGTCTGCTGACATAGGCCGGCATGGCAATGATGCGATTACGTTCATTGCCGAATTTCAAGTAAGGCTTTATCGGTTGAGCACATTCACCAAGTGCATGCGCAGCAGCAGCTGTATTAATCAGATCAACAAGTCTATCCCAATCCATGCCTATTTGCAGTAGATCCCTTTCATTTAAGTATCTCATTATGCTTCATAGCCCCTCCGCATTCAGACTGGCCGCGAATGATCGACCGAATGCATCGCTAACCCATTCATCATCAAATACCGTATCCAAATAACGTTCTCCCCTGTCGGGCAGCAATACTACACAGACCGACCCGGGCTCGATTCGATCCCGATACTTCTCGACTGCAGCGACCACACCTCCTGATGAACCTCCAGCAAGAATAGATTCTTGCCGTGCAAGCTTCCTGCATGCGGCAATGCAATCACGATCATTAACAGTGACCACACTCGTAACCCCTTCCTTAGGACGAAGACCTGGCTCAATACCTGCACCTAGTCCAGGCAACAAGCGCCGCGACTTCCCTTGCTCGCCGCCGAAGATAACACTGCCCTCCGCATCGACCGCAATCACTTTCGTCCGCAGTCCGTTAGCACGGATATAATCTATACAGCCACGTATCGTACCGCAAGTGCTGACCCCGCAAAACAAATAATCGATGTTCGGTAAATCCGCCGCGATTTCCTTCATCGTTGTATGCTGATGGGCAAGAGCGTTATAAGAATTGGCATATTGATTCGGCCAATAGGCATTAGGCAGCTTGCGAAGCCAGTGCTTAACACGAGCAAGCCTTGCTGGAACATATTCTCCTGTCACCGAATCCGGCTTCTTAACAAGGTCCAGTCTAGCACCGTATGCTTGAAGAATACGCCTATTCGCATCCGTTGTCCTCGGATCGATTACACAAATAAACGTTGCTCCAATTGCATTGCATAGCTGAGCTAATCCAATCGCAAGATTGCCTGAGCTCGATTCAACGACAACTGAGCCTGGGTGAACCCGCCCGTCGTCCATCGCTGCTTGCAGCATTGACCTTGCGGGACGATCCTTAATGCTGCCGCCGGGATTAAGCATCTCAAGCTTCGCATATACAGCAAACTCTGCATTACCAAAAATTCGGCTCAGCCTAATAAGCGGGGTGTCTCCAATTAAGGTCAGGAATGATTCATGGATGCTCAATCCGCTCCCTCCCCCTTGCTATCTGCAGCCCTGCCAGCTTCAACATCAACACCAGATATGGCTTCAAGCTCATCATGAATATAGAGCTTTTTATGCTTAACCAATTTGATGTCTGCACTCTCATTCGATCCTAGCGCGCTTGCGTCAATTGTCGTAAAATGAATGTCCATCTTCACTAACAGACCGCCGCGAATCATCGCCCCAATCTCTGGGATCGCACCTTGCAGCTCCGTTCGTACAGCTTCTCTAACTACCTGATCCACTGGTGTCGCGGCAGCAATGTTCACTTGCAGCTTGCCCCCTTGAACCACCACCCGAACCTCTGCCTGCTGCATATGCTTGAACACTACGTTCTCTATGTCGTAAATACTTATTTTCTCCCCATGCTTCAGCTCAGGTCCAACTCGCTTCACGATCGCAGCGAATGTCGTCACTGGCTTGCCCGCAATCTCATCTGTACGTAGATCCCGCACCACATCATAGGTTACATAGCGCAACGATGGGAAACGATGTCGATCAAGTGAAGTTAGTACGAGTATCTGCTCATCTGGAGGAAGCTTCACTTCAGGCAACCCCACTTCATCCGGGGAAACTCCTTCAGCAATTAACCCTTCTAACAAAAGATACCGGCCACTAACGGGTTCGCAGTGGGCTATCGTACCAATCTCAATGCTCCCATAGGTATCCCGTATATCCTCCACACCAATATCAAGTTGCTCTGCCATACGCTGTCTCCATGCAGGAGGCGCAGGTTCACCAACGACAATTACACGCTTGACTCCCCAATCAAAACCAGTCGGAGCAACACGAATAAGACCATCCAGCAGAGACGGCATCGTATATAACACATCTGGACGAAATGCAGTTAGACGTAGAAGATGGGCTGCCGCAGGCAAACCAAATGGTACCGACTCACATTCCAAGCCAAGCTGTTCAAAAATCTGCACCGCAGTTGCCTCCGCATGACCAGTTCCCATATCGCTTAAAGCCCGCTTCGCATCTATACCTTGAAGCAGCTGTGCAAACAGCTTTGTCTTCTGATTCACATAATGAAACTCATCTGCCGCATCATAATAGATAGCTTTTCGTTTCTTACTGCTGGTACCTGAAGTCCGATATACATTCCAATCCGAGTGATTAGACCCTTCATCCTGTTCAAAATAAGGCAGAAGCCGTTCATGCGTCAGAAGCGGAAGCTCACTCCACTCGGGTACTCCGCTTCCCTTATGGTAATCAGCATACCAAGGATACTGCCGGTTCATTCCCTCCCATTTGGCCCGCAATTGCGAATCATTCATGGAAATCCGCATCGTCATTCCTCCGTTTCAACATCTGTACCTCTAGCTTATGTTTGAAGGCGGCTCGATGTATCAGCACTAAGCCCACTCGTCCCTTAATGGGCAAGCATATATTAGTTCAGCACGTTTATAATGACTTACTCATGAACGGAGGCGAATCGAAGTATGAACGGCAATCGAGCACGGGCAAGCATCAAGAGCAACAAACGAGGCAGAGGTGCATCCAGCAAATGGAGCAAAACTGTCGCATTGAAAAAAAATCGTTCCGTTAGCCGCTATATACCACAAACACAACGATACGGAGGCCCCGTACTTAAAACCATGCTCCGCCGATACAAAATGGTCTACGTCAAGCCAGTTCGAGGAGCACAAGGTGTCGGTGTCATGCGAGCTGCCCAAAACGGAGTACTTTACTCTCTTCACAGCGGATTAAAGCTGACACAGCATCTTAACTGGAGCCGATTTGATCATCTCGTGCGCAAAAGGATAGCAAACAGAAGCTATATTGTACAGCGAGGCATACATTTGCTCCGTTATAAGGGAAGAATATTCGATCTGCGAATAATGACGCAATTAGATCGCAACCGCAGCTGGCAAGTGACGGGTATGCTTGCGCGGGCAGCATCTCCCGGAAGAGCAGTGACGAACGGCAGTCAAGGCGCTACGATTCACACGATTAAATCTGCCTTAGGTGCACACTGCAATACCGCTTCACGGCTCAGAACAGAAGCGAAGCTTCATAAAATTTGTTTGGATTCTGCCCGCCAATTACGAAGCGTTTATCCCCATCTAAATGAACTGGGCTTCGACATCGCCTTAGACAAGAAGCTGCGCCCATGGATACTAGAGGTCAATACAGCACCTGATGCAATTCCGTTCAGGAGGCTCGCTGATCTGACGATGTATCGCCGTATTCTCCGTTATCGCAAGCAGAATAACTAGTTCTTATCATTAAAAAAATGGTGTCCCGCGAGGTCATTAACCCTGCGGAACACCATTGTTCACATTGCCACAATCGTCCTGCCGCGAACCTTGCCTTCAAGAATGCGGTTCAGCACTTCAGGAAGCTGCTCTATAGAAATTTCATTCACCATCTCATCATTAATTCTCCGAGGCTTGAGATCTTCGCCTAGTCGACCCCAAACCTTTAGTCGCACATCCATCGGACATTCAACAGAATCGATACCGAGCCAGTTCACACCCCTCGTAATGAATGGATACACGGACGTCGCCACTTCAACACCGCCAGTTAAGCCGCTCGTTGCTACAGAACCGCCGTACTTCAGCGTGCTCAAGATGTATTGCAGCGTTGCTCCCCCTACAGGATCAACTGCCCCTGCCCATATTGGCTTGCGGACAAGCTTCTTGTCAGCATCAACGATCTCATCTCGATGAATCACATGAGCAGCGCCTAATTCTCGTAAGTAGTCATGTTCACTCGTTTTGCCGGTGCTTGCCGTTACTTCATAACCTCGCTTAGATAAAATATCAACAGCGACACTTCCCACCCCGCCAGTTGCGCCGGCTACCAGTACGGGCCCTTGATCTGGCGTCAGCCCATTATCCTCAAGACGCTGTACAGATAGTGCCGCTGTAAAGCCAGCGGTTCCCATAATCATCGCCTCTCGCAAGGTCAGTCCCTCTGGCAACGGAACAACCCAATCGGCTGGCACCCTCGCAAGCTCACTGAATCCTCCATGACGAGAAACACCTAGCCCGTAACTTGTTACAAGAACGAGGTCTCCTCGTTTAAACCGCGGATCATCCGAATGCTCCACGGAGCCTGATAGATCTATTCCTGGAATTAAAGGATAGGAATGCACCATCCTATTCCAAATGGCCACCATGCCGTCCTTATAATTAACGCTGGAATAGGCTACCCTTACGGTCACCTCGCCTTTCGGCAAATCCTCGTCTGACAGTTGTTTGAGAGAAAAGCTAATTTGCCCATCGTTATCCTTATTAGGTTCTTTGTCCAGTACGAATGCGCGAAACATCGTTAACCTCCTCTTATAGAACATATGTTAAAATGAAACCTAACCTATTTATACCATATTAACCAAAGGAGATACTCATTAATGATTGCTGCTTTTATTATCGGCTGTGAAATCGGATTCTGGGTTTTTGTATTGGCGGGTCTCGTATTCCGTTACATCTTCCGAATGAAAAAAACAGGTGCCTTCCTGCTCTATTGTACACCGATCGTCGACCTTGTCCTGCTTATTGCCACCGTTATCGATCTGAGAAATGGATCGACAGCTACATTCATTCATGGACTTTCCGCTATTTATATCGCTATATCCATTGTATTCGGACATCGAATGATCAAATGGACCGACATCAGATTCGCTCATCGCTTCGCTGGTGGGCCAGCGCCATTGCCGAAGCATAAGCCTAAGTACGGACAGGAGCATGCGATTTATGAGCGAACGAATTGGTTTCGTTATTTTATCGCTTGGGCTATTGGCTGTACCCTTTTATTCGCTATGATTGCCCTGATTGGCAATACAGAACGAACAAATGCATTAATGCAAACGATCAAGTGGTGGTCGATTATAACAGCTGTAGACTTTATTTACAGCTTTAGCTTCACTCTATGGCCGAAGAAGGAGCCTAATAGAGGAAACTAATATCCAATCTTACTCCAATCCGTTTCCCTCAGTATGGTTGAAAAGCTTGATTTTAGGCAAAATACGGAGGGAGAAGAAAGGAGAGTGCGGTCAATGAAGGCTGTCACCTATCAAGGTATGAACAATATTAAAGTCAAAGAAGTGAAAGACGCCACGATTCAGAAAGCGGATGATGTTCTGGTCCGTATTACAACTACAGCAATTTGTGGATCCGACCTGCACATCCTAAAAGGTGAAATTCCGAATATGCCTGATGATTTTGTTATTGGACATGAGCCTATGGGTATTGTAGAGGAGATCGGTTCTGAGGTGACCCATGTAAAGAAAGGAGATCGTGTTATTATTCCTTTCAACGTGGCATGCGGGCAGTGCTGGTATTGCAACCATCAGCTCGAGAGCCAGTGTGACAATGCTAATGACTATTTGCATGGCGATACAGGCGGTTTCTTCGGTTACTCTGAGACTTACGGAGGTTATGCAGGAGGACAGGCTGAGCTGCTCCGAGTCCCTTATGGCAATTTCATTCCTTTCAAAGTGCCTGAAGATGCGGAAATGGAAGATGAGAAGCTCGTCTTCCTCTCCGATATCATTCCAACTGCTTATTGGAGTGTAGATCATGCAGGTGTAAAAAATGGCGATACGGTTATTGTGCTTGGTTGTGGACCAGTAGGTTTACTCACTCAGAAATTCGCCTGGCAAAAAGGCGCTAAGCGGGTCATTGCCATTGACCACGTGAACTATCGTCTGGCACATGCCAAAGCTACGAACAAGGTGGAGACGTATAACTTCAAAGAAATGGACGAGTTAGTCGGACACTTGCAGGAGCTGACTGGCGGCGGGGCAGATGTCGTCATTGATTGTGTCGGCTTGGATGCCGAGAAAACCGTCATCGAGAAAATAGAAACGCTTCTCAAGCTGCAAGGCGGCGGTCTTGGTGCTTTCCGAATGGCTGCTAAGCTTGTACGCAAAGGAGGAACGATTCAGGTTACCGGCGTTTATGGCATGAACTATAATGCCTTTCCATTCGGTGACTTGTTCGCTCGCAACATTACGCTTAAAATGGGACAGGCACCTGTCATTCACTATATGCCTGAGCTCTATCGGCAAATAAAAGCAGGTGAGTTCGATCCGACCGATATCATTACGCATCGAATCAGCCTTGCTGACGCGGAGCATGGCTATAAAATTTTTGATCATAAAGAAGAGGACTGCATCAAGGTTGTTCTTAAACCTTAGAACCTCCACAATCAGCCCATAATAAAGAATGGCTTACCATTGTCCAAGTTGGACGCGTGCTGGTAAGCCATTGTGTTATTTCAATAGAACCAAAGTCTGCTTCAAGTAGCACTCATAAAGAATTAAAACAATCTCTGATCATTCGCATCGGCAGAAGCGAATCTTCGTATAGATCACTGTTCATAGCAATGACCATATTCGCTTCTGGAACGACTACGATATACTGCCCTCCAAAACCCAGTGCAAAATAATAATTACCTAAGCCCTCATCGTTTGATGTCCACCAATGCTTTGCGTAATGACCGATATAAGGGTAGGTTAGGTAACAAGGCACCGTCGTTGAGGCAATCCAGTCAGTTGGAACCAGCTGTTTATTGTGGCACTTGCCATTGTTTAAATACAAACAACCGAATTTTGCGATATCCCGTGTCGTCATACAAAGACCGAATCCGCCCTGCTTAATGCCTTGTGCATCCTCATACCATCTGAATTCATTAATTCCCAGCGGCCCAAACAAATACTTGCGAGCATACTGCTCTGCATCCATACCAGAGGCTTGCTGTAAAATTGCCGTTAATAAATGAGAGCAGCCCGAGTTATAGTTCATCGCATCCCCTGGATCTTCCAACAAATTACGATTCAACGTATAACGTATCCAGTTGCTATCATGAATCATTCTCGGAAAGCCTTGCCATTCGCCGAATTCAGGCCAATCAAAGCCAGCAGACATCGTTAATAGATGCTCGATCGTAATCATCCGTTTTCGTTCATCCGGATCCCTATTTAAAGAAGGGAAATAGGAAGCAATCGGTGTTTCGATCGTTGGGATAATGCCTTGTTCCACCGCAATTCCGATCAAAGCGGACATTATGCTTTTCGTACAGGAGTTTATTTTATGAAGCTTATCCTCACATTTGAGATTCTTATAATATTCGAATACAAGATGATCATCTTTAATAATGAGACAGCTTAAAATTTTATGTTTGCTAATAGCTCGTTCAAACTGATTAAGCTGAGTAGGGTCAAGCCCAACAGTTGAAGCGTCTTCACGATTCCATATCGTGTTGCTCAATACGCAGCATCCTCCTCTTTCGCTTCCACTTCCCAAATAAACGGTTGCTGTTCAAAGCTCATCCTGTACTTATCCATTATCAAAAGCAGCTTATCCCTCAAACCTCTCAGCCAATCTGGATCGTCTGAGGCTGGTACTATATCGACTGAACGCAATAATTTTCCGAATAGAACGAGATGATGCATTCTCATGAAGAGTTGCAATTGTGAGAGAATTATCTTATCTACCTTCTTCTCCTTCTCATAACCCTGCATAAAGGACTGTACTCTTGGATCGTCCAAGTCAACCTCCCATTCGGAAAGCCCCCTCAAAGAATAAGCAATATCTGCGATATACCAATGCATGCAGCAATCGTCAAAATCAAGAATGCCGATCTCCCCTTCACTCCACCGCTGGTTATCCAGTTCGCAATCATAATGAATCAGACCGTATCGCTCTTCATCGACAGGAAGTCTTGAGCCCCACTCTATACATCGTTCTAATTCTGCTATGGCATGAACCTCCTCTTCTGGGAGTTGTTCGCGAACATTTTTCAGTTGATCCAACCAGCTAGGTCTGTTCGTTCGTATCTGTAGCGGTGCATTTTTCATAATGGCATGCAGTCGCCCTAATTCACGTCCCCATAGTTCAAATTGAACCAATGTCAGCTCCTCTATCTCAGGATGCTCACCTGGCAGAGCCTCAAATACAACCGCATAATAAAGATCATCTGCTGTTTGTATCGTTTCAACGTATTGTCCGCTTTTAGATGCAACAGGCTGAGCAGTAGTGATCGAATGCTTGTCGAGGTAGAGCAGGAGCTCGATTTCTGCTTCTATGGTTTCCTTCTTTCTTTCCGACGAAGCATTAAACCGCAGGTAATAATTCTTGCCATCCCTTTTGAACAAAAACACGAAATTCGCACTCGCCCTCCAGTAAAATACCGTTCCTATGTCATACCCCCATCGTTCCAGAATATGATCTGCAAGCGGACTTCTCCAAGCTGCATTCACCGTACCCGACACCTTCTTCATTAAGCTTAACTTCATCATTGGGCAGTTCCTCCATATTCAAATTGTGTTTACCTCCGCTCCCTAACTCTCACCTGAAAAAGCACACAAAAAAACCGCGAGGAATAGACCACCCCCGCGGTTTACAGCATGACAAAAAGAAAAAGCCCAAGCTTCAACGCCAGGACTCATCTTAACAGGCTGTAATTAAAGCTCCGACCTGAGGAGTGAGGGGCAACGAAGTGTGAATCGTTTAACTTTATAGCCAAATATATTCATCATCGTTTGTGCTCACTCCCTTCGGTTTCAATTACGACCATCATATCCCATATATGGAATGTATGTAAATACTCTTTTGCAGCTGATACAAAAACATTGATAATTTCTATGCAATACTCATATTGACTGTCTATTGTCATTTGAAATGTGTCTGTTTGAATGCTCTCCGTTAACCAACCGGTCTCTAATACGAGAGCATTCAGAAAAATGGATTTAATTATTTTGGTTTTTTACTCCCCACTCACATAACTCTTCCAAAACGGGTAATAATGTTTCCGCTTTATCAGTGAGACTGTACTCGACTTTAGGAGGAACTTGAGGATACTCTTTCCGTTTCACCAAACCATCCGCTTCCAATTCTTTTAGTTGTGAACTTAATGTTTTATAAGTAATAGCTCCTATTTGTCTTTTCAGATCATTAAAGCGAACCGGTTGGTTTTCTGCTAGGAGGTAAATAACAACCATTTTCCATTTACCACCAATAACTGAAACTGTATAACCAAAAGGTGTATCTTGAATATTTTTAACTTTACCTTTATATTCAGCCATACTCATATTTACACTATCCTTTTGGGTAGTACCTATCAATAAAGTGCGTACTACTTTTTTATTTGTGCTCAGCTTATACTAACCTTACTTTGAAGTAAAGGAGAGAAAAAAATGACTAAAAAAACAATACGCCTGTTAATGCCGCAGTGGCAAGGGGGAAACAACCCTAACTACTCTTTTGGCGCCGAACTGCTTGCTTGGCTAGCTCCGGACAATGATCAACCCCTTATTAATGTACCAGTTCAAGCTTATGATGGAACTCCGCTTGAAAACGAGAACGGTACGAATGGAAGAAAACAGCTACTCGAACAATTAGAGGCTGCTCATCATATCACTAATGCTCATAAGCCAGATCGCATTGTAATGTTTGGTGGAGACTGCTTAGTCGAACAAGCCCCATTTGCCTATTTAAACGAACGATACGGTGGGGAATTAGGCTTAATTTGGATCGATGCTCACAGCGATTTAGTTAGAATTGTTGGGTATGACAACGGACATACATTACCTCTCGGGAATCTTTTGGGAGAAGGAGATGAAGAGTTCGCAAAACATGTGAAAATCCCTCTAAAACCTGAAAATGTCTTTATCGCGGGATTAGAAGTTCCTACAGAACAAGATACAGAAGTCATTCAAAGACTAGGTATTAAAACTGCTGGAACCAAAGAGTTAATGAACAGTACTGAATCTATAAAAGAGTGGATTAAAGAAAGTAGCATTAAACACCTAGCTATTCACCTTGATTTAGATGTGCTTGACCCAAAGGCATTTCGTTCTTTATTATTCGCCAACCCTAAAACACCTTATAATTTTTCTCCTGCGGGAACAATGCAAATGCCTCAACTACTTAATCTGATTAAAGAACTATCTGAAGAAACAGATGTAGTTGGATTAGGTATAACGGAGCATATGCCGTGGGATTCTATTAACTTGAAGAAACTGCTTGGAGAAATACCTATTTTAAATAAGTAAAGTCATAAACGGAATTATAATAGAACAATGATCTGCTTAATCATAAAAACACACTCACGCACTTTATGTTTGCAAGGGTGTATTTTTATGTGGCAGTAAGTGCACTTTTCGATGAGGCATTACTCTAGCAAAGGTTAGCTGTCGTGATTCTAATACATCGTATAAAGCAAGTTTATAGTTTATTTTATCCAGATTAAGATCATCTGCTGTTTGTATCGTTTCAACGTATTGTCCGCTTTTAGATGCAACAGGTTGAGCAGTAGTGATCGAATGCTTGTCGAGGTAGAGCAGGAGCTCGATTTCTGCTTCAATGGCTTCCTTCTTTCTTTCCGACGAGGCATTAAACCGCAAGTAATAATTCTTGCCATCCCTTTTGAACAAAAACACGAAATTCGCGCTTGCCCTCCAGTAAAATACCGTTCCTATGTCATACCCCCATCGTTCCAGAATATGATCCGCGAGCGGACTTCTCCAATCCGTATTCACCGTACCCGACACCTTTAAATGGAATTTATGTAAAGACTTTATTACCATGTACATGTTCACTTCTGTTTAAAATAAAGGTCAAGCTCATTCCAAACTTCCTCTGTTACAAAATAGGTTTCTACAGCTGAAAGTATTTCACCTGTTAATTTGTACTTGTATTTAATTGTTGTAAATAATTTATCCCCTATATATTCATTGTACCAATCAACATATTCCACGGTGTCTCCAACTTCTAATTCGTATGAATTTGTTATATCAAAGTTGTCTTCTTCATCGAATATAGGTTTAGCAATAAAACCTTCGATTACATATATTGTATCTCCAATTAAACAATCATGCGATACACTCATACCATGACCTCCAAATCTAAAGTCTCGCATAGCTATTCCTTTGAATAACATTGATAATTTCTAGTCTTTTCTTTTAAAACATCATCCCTTATTAATCTACTAGCATTGGAAAAAACCATAATAGAAACACAACAGTGAAAAATAAAGATAAAGACGCTAAGACAATGAGCCTCACCCACCACTTTTTCCTCAGATCCATCACCTAGTCCTTATCCTTTTTCTTCTTTTCAACGTTATAAAAGTACATAAAACATATAGCTATAAAAAGAAATGTTAAAACTATCAATGTATTTGTAGACAATTTCACATTATTTAATTTCAAGACAAAACCTATAGTAAATATTAGATCGAGAGCTATCACTGAAAAGAGAAGCTTTTTTCTATTAAAACCTGAAAAAACAGTAAATCTAAAAATCATAATTACATTTATAAAAATAATAAGGATAACAAACAAAATGATTTTTCCCGTTAGATCGCTCATCTCAATTACTCCTCTAGTTAAATGATCCATTTCCATTTCAATAATTTTATTCCAATATTTACAATATCATTTAGATCCCCTATAGTCCTCCCATTTTCCTATTTATTCCTATACAAAAAAACCGAAGTGCAAGGTTAATAAACCTTGCACTTCGGTTTTTCATCATCCAGCTCCACACTATCCCTATCTTGTTTCCCTATGCAAGGTCACTCGCTTAAGGCGAGGACTATACTTGCGCAGCTCCAGTCGTTCAGGAGTCGTTCGTTTGTTCTTCGTCGTTGTATAGTTTCTGTCACCCGTTTCCGTACAAGCTAATGTTACAATTACTCGCATCCCTCTACACCTCCCGAAGTTAATTCATTTGAAACTGCTCATCCGGCACATTCGGGAACGGATCAGCAAAGCTGCTCCAATCCTCCGCCATCTCTTCTCCGCTTAGCAGGCATTCATCCAACGAAGCCTCAATATCTGCTCGATCCAAAGCAATACCGATGAACACGACTTTATTAATGCGATCGCCGTATTCCGCATGCCATTTCTCAGAGAGCTCATGCTCCTCTTCGAGCAGTACAGCACGTTCTTCCTCAGGAAGAGCAGCCGCCCACAGCCCAGCCGGACCGAATTGAATCGATGGACCAGCCTGACTAATGCTCTGCGCTTGCTGTCCCCGGCTCGCCAGCCACATAATTCCTTTGGCCCGAACCACATCTGTCGGCCATTCCTCCATCCACTTCATTAAACGCATTGGATGAAAAGGCTTAACCCGTTCGTAGACGAATGATGAAATGCCATATTCCTCTGTCTCAGGTGTATGAACCGGTGCTTCCAGCTCTTTGATCCATCCCGCAGATCGACTTGCTGCTTCAAAGTCGAATAGACCTGTGTTCAATATTTCAGAAGGCTCTACGATTCCTTTTACTGTGCGGATCAGCTTGGCGCGAGGTTGAAGCTTCCGAAGCACACCCTCCAGCTCGACAAGCTCCTCTTCAGCAACCATGTCGCATTTATTGAGCAACAGCACATCGCAGAATTCAATCTGATCAATGAGAAGATCAACCACTTCGCGAGTATCCTCTTCACCGACCGCTTGGCTTCTATCCAATAAGGTCTCTCCCGATGAATAGTCCTGCCAGAACCTATAGGCATCCACGACTGTTACCATGCAATCAAGTCGGCAATATTTCGTCAGGTCAATTCCTTGCTCTTCATCTATATAAGTAAAGGTTTGCGCTACTGGAACTGGTTCGCCCACACCTGTTGATTCAATTAATATGTAATCGAATCTGCCTTCCTTCGCCAGCCGCTCCACTTCGCGAAGCAAATCTTCCCGCAATGTACAGCAGATGCAGCCGTTCGACATCTCCACCAGCTTCTCGTCTGTTCTTGACAGCCCTCCGCCATTCTTGATTAGAGCCGCATCGATGTTCACCTCACTCAGATCATTCACAATGACCGCTACCTTTAGCCCATCACGATTATTTAAGACATGATTCAGAATCGTAGTCTTGCCCGCTCCCAAATACCCGCTAAGTACCGTTACTGGAATTTTTTTCGTCGCCATGCTAACACACCTCTCCGCTCATTTATTCGTAATAATTACTATTAGATCACAAAACAAAAGCCGATCTCTTCGGCTTAATACACCACACCTTAATAGTAATTATTACGATTAAACAAAGTATAGCAACGTTGAACCATCTCGTCAACCGATAAGATTGAACGCACAAGATGAACGCACAAGAAAAATCCCCCCATGCCGACAGTGCCCGGCTCATTGATGATGAGCTCACTTTCCACTGTTGCCATGAGAGGATATTACACACGCGTTTAAAAGAGTTTACCCTGAATATACAGATTGGTTGATAATTTCATTACCGCATGTGTATAGCAAATCTGGCGCAAGGAGCTATCCGAGTTGAAATACGCTGGGAATATCGCGTCCATCGTTGATCTCATTTTGTCCAGAAGCAGCTTGAATACCTCATCTTCACTATAGAAGAGTGTCTCACGGCCCTGCAGCCACTCAAAATACGAGACAATAACGCCGCCCGCATTAGCCAATATATCTGGAATAACAATCTTCCCTTGTGCTGCAAGCAGCTCATCCGCATCACCATCGATAGGTGCATTCGCACCTTCGACTATAATATGAGATTTGATCTGATCAATATTATCTAGTCGAATTTGATTCTCAAGAGCAGCGAGCAGCAGAACATCCACATCCAGATAGAGAATTTCTTCGCGGTCTAATATGCTTGCCGTTACGCCGGCAGCTGCTAGCTCTTCCGGAAGCTTAGGAAGGTCTCCGCGATTACGCGCTGTATATTCAGCTAATGCTGGAATATCCAATCCCTCCGCATTATATAGAGTAATGTTCCGGTCACTGACCGCAATTACTTTGTTATTCAGGAAATTACAGCGATAGGCTTCTAATGCTGCAACGGACCCTACATTACCAAAACCTTGCACAGCTAAAGTCAATGAGCGATTTCCATGCGCACGAGCTGTTTCGGCAAACAAACTATTCGAGCCATCAAGCCATTGATTATTCCCGTTAAGATAATTATGGAGCAAGTAACGCAGAGTAAAATATACTCCTTTGCCCGTCGCTTCTCTTCTTCCCAAGGAGCCCCCATTAATAACGCTTTTACCTGTAAAGCTTCCACGATAGGGTTCACCTGGATTAATACTCTTGTACTCACTCATCATCCAATCCATTTCCCGCTGTCCTGTCCCTACATCGGGTGCAGGAATATCTTTGTCGGGACCTAGAACTTCACTGAAGTATTGGACATATTTCTTGCATATTTGATAGAGCTCCTTCGTCGTGAAGTTCCGCGGGTTGATCGCCACTCCGCCTTTTCCGCCGCCGAACGGCACCTCATGCAGTGCATTCTTAAGCGTCATTAGCGCAGCGAGGTTGACAACCTCTTCCTCATTAACCGATTCATGAAACCGGATACCGCCTTTATATGGTCCTAACGTATCATTATGTTGTGTCCGAAAAGCAGGAATACGCACGACCTCTTCGTTCTCCAATACAATCCGCAGGAAGCTTTTATGGATACGATTAGGTGTAGAAAGAATGGCAGCTAGCGATTTGAAAGCTTTCGTACGCGCCTCGTCTTGTAATTCAGTTAGATAGGTTGCATCGTTAAGTAAATATTGAAGAGAGCTGTCAATGAAATCTGTTGTTTGCTTGGTCACGCTGTCATCTCCTCTAAATCAATATTTTGTAAGAAAGATTAAGCATAACATTCCTGCCATTATTCATCAAACTTCGTCCTCACGGTGCGAAGCCTTGTTGACTCAAATAGATCTGATCTTCAGAAAATACGACCCGTAGACGGTCATACACGATGCGATAAGCGGCAGGATCATACCATTCTTCAAGCCCATACTTTTCATACAACTCATACATGCCTAACTTGCGAGTTCGTCTTCCTCCGCTGCCATCTCCCATGAAATAATCATCGACACAGATGCGGTTAACCAACCGCCCCAATATGTCCGGGAACGCCTCACTACTCGGCAATGCGGGAGCAATCGTTGCTTGGACTGGAACTCCGGCTTCTGCCAACAATTGAAGCGTCTTTAACCTTGCAGCAATAGGCGGCGCTTCGGGAGTGAAGATTGAGCGTATATCATCACGATCTGTTTCCACCGTCATACTTACTCGAACTCTATCCTTTAATAACAGCAATAAATCAATATCTCTGCGAACGAGCGGACTTCTAGTCTGCACGAATAGAAAGTCAGGCGGATCCTCGACCATAACCTCCAACAGTGATCTCGTCACTTGCTCCTTGTATTCGACAGGCTGATACGGGTCCGTGCTTGATGACATGAATATCGTTACTTTCCCTTTGGATTTTGCTTTATGAAGCTCTTTGCGTAATAATTCGGCTGCTTCCTGCTTGATGTCCACCCAACTTCCCCACTGCTCCTTGCGAAATAACGCAACCGGCATCTGACGCACATAACAATACGAGCAACCAAATGAACATCCAGTATACGGATTCAAGGAATGACTATAATCGGTTAGAAATCCTGTTCCTTTATTAAGAATCGTCTTCGGGTTCTTGTACAATAATTCAGTTCGCATCATGAAAAATAATCCCCAAACTGTATCTTGTCCCTGATGTGACCGTGCTTACACCATGGCGAAGTTTCGTCTTATAGTATCCGCGAGATCCTGCAACCGGCCGATTATTGGTAGGAAAAATCAGCGCATCGCCTTGCTCCAAGGTGATGACCTGTCCTCGGCTTTGCGCCCTTGGACGTTGTTCCATGAGTAGAAACTCACCGCCTGTGTAATCCCTCCCTCTTTGATTCAAGGCAATTACAACTTGAAAAGGGAAAAATACTTCTCCATATAGGTCCTGATGAAGACAGTTATAGCCTCCCGCTTCATATTTCAGAATTAATGGCGTTGAACGTAGTTGACCTTTCTCATGACAGTAATCTAGAAATTCAGATAATTGGGCTGGATATACAGCTTCTTGACCCAACTGCTCAAGCCAGCGATTAGCTGCACTTGCTAGCTCAGGGTACAATCCTTCACGCAGCTGCCCAAGCAAATCCGGAATCGGGGCCTGATAGTATTTGTACTCCCCAACCCCGAATCGGTATCTAGCCATATCGATCGTATTTCGAAAGCTAGCTTCACTCTCGTAGGTACCCATAACTTCTACACATTGTTGTTCATCTAATAAAGCAGGAATACTTGCATAACCTTGCTCGTCCAATGTCCGTTGCAGCATCGACCAATCCAATGCAGACAGTCGCTCAGCTAAACGATTAGACATGTTGCCTTCTCCCTTCGCTAACGACCAAGGAGGTTTCACGCTCCAGCTGCAGCAATTGCGTCTTCATATCTAATCCGCCGCGGTAGCCAGTTAATGAGCCATTCTTGCCGATCACCCGGTGGCATGGCACTGTAATTAATACCGGATTTGCACCAATCGCTGTACCCACCGCGCGAACCGCAGCTGGCTTTTCAATATGATTGGCTATGTCTGAATAGGACTTCGTTTGTCCGTAAGGAATGTCACGGAGCGCCTGCCAGACAGCAAGCTGGAACGATGTACCCTGACAATCGAATGGGATGGTAAAAACCGTTCGTTCCCCTTGCAAATACTGAATCAACTCTTCTGCGTAAGGGTGCAGCTTCTCATCATCTTGAACCAATGTGCTGCCTGGGTAACGACTCGCTGCCCAATTGGATAGTTCATCTAGTGACTTGTTCTGGGAGCCTACATAACAAAGTCCCGCTGAAGTTGCCGCTATATAAAGCCGCCAAGTCTCGTGAATCAACAATGACCAATAGATCGTTTGCTTAGTTTTCTCTTTCATTGTGCAATACCTCCACCATAGTAGGTTGTAATTTATTTAATTGGCGATAGTCATTAGGTGTATGTCCGGTCCTCTTCTTGAACAAGGTTATAAAATAGGAGGCATTCGGCATACCAACGCTCAACGCAACATCTGCAATCGTTTTATCTGAATGAAGTAGATATTCCATTGCCTTATTCATTCTCGTTGCTTGTGTATATTCGACTGGTGTTATTCCTGTGATTCGTTTGAACGTGCGGTGCAAATGATAGGGACTGCCATGGCACATATCCGCTAATGTCTCCAGCGTTAGATTATCCTCGAAATTCTTCTCAATAATCGTTGTAATCTGAGCAACCCATTCTTGATCAGGCAGCCGCTCGCCTGTCGGCTTGCATCGCTTGCACGGACGGAAATTAGCTGTCAAAGCTTGTTCTGCATGATCAAATAGGCGGACATTTTCCCGCTTCGGCGCTCTTGATTTACAAGAGGGTCTGCAGAAAATACCTGTCGTCTTGACCGCATACCAGAACTTATCATTATAAGAGCTATCATTGCCTATAATCGCTTGCCACTTATCCTCCGGAATAGGTTTGTTATCATTCATTCGCCTCACCTCACTCCACCTCAGTATACCCTCATAGAGGTCTATCTGTACGCAGTTTGGAATGTAATAGCAAGATTTCGAAACTGAATATGACCACTCAGCCAGCCGCTGATAAAATAATTCCAACAATAGAGGAACGCTGTTCCTCTATTGTCAGTGCACCACACGACAATCATATTTTAGCGGATGTACGATCCTTTATTTGTAGTTCATATACATTTTTACAAACTTTATTGAAACATAGCGGAACTCGGTTCTCCTATTGCTAGTGCAATTCATTAAAAGACAGAGATAGAGGAAGCCAGTTCCGCTATTAGGTTGGGGTTGGGGTTGGGG
>JBHGUX010000043.1:0-42458 GCA_048976605.1 Pristimantibacillus sp.
CCCACGATGCTGCAGGAGCCGCTTCGCGGATACGGCCGTCGGCAAGCACGACGACCTCGTCCGCAAGCGGCAGCAGCGCGTCGAGGTCGTGCGTTGCCACGACCGCTCCGCGTCCAGCCCGCCTGTGCGCTTCAAGCAGCGCGCACAGACGTTGAATGCCGTCGGCATCTAAACCGGCCGTCGGCTCATCCAGCAGCAGCCATTGCGGCTCGCATGCCAGCAAACAAGCCAAAGACAATCGACGCTGTTGCCCTCCGCTCAGCGTCCAAGGATCCCGCTCCAGCCATTCAACGGGTAGATCCGCTTGCTCCATCGCATACTTAATCCGTCTATCCCGCTCCGCTTCAACCAGCTTGTACGGCTTGAGAGAATAATGGAATTCCGCACGTACCGTCTCCGCGAACCATTGCGATTCCGACTGCTGCAACGCTATTCCCATCCCCATTACCATAGCTTGATTCAGTTTGGGTCTGCGCCTGCCTTTGTCCCAAAGAGATAATTCTCCCTGTTTTATTTCACCTTCTGCTATGATCCGAAGACCAGCCACTGTTTCTAATAAGGTTGATTTCCCAGATCCATTGCAGCCAAGCAACAACGTTATTTTCCCTTCTGGAAAATCTACATTTATTTGGTCCAGTATCTTTTTATTGCGTTCACCTGCTGCTGTTACTGAGACCTCTTTTAAATACCAGCTCTCATTCAAATGCCTGCACCGCCTTCACAAGCATTTCAGGCGTCATCGGCATCTGATCCAAGCGCATGCCTAGCTTTTCTAGTTCCCATGCCGTTTGAACAATATATGGTGCTTCCATCCCTAGCTGTTCACAAACACTTTGACGATTCCCATTGCCTTTATTACCTTCGCTGTATTCTCGTTCATAGAACTGTCCTGCACTACCTTCGAATATTTTCTCGCCATGCTCTAGAGCGAGTATACGATCCTGTGAACTGATCTCTGACAGTTTTTGTGTTATCCAAATAACCGTTGCACCCGACTGGTGAAGTTCTCTTACCTTTTGCAATACCACCATACTCGCTTCAGGGTCAAGCATAGCTGTCGCTTCATCCAGTACAAGCATGGGAGCTTGCAGGGCAAGACATCCCGCTACAGCTGTTAACTGTTTTTGCCCGCCTGACAGTGTACCTACCGCCTGATGTGCGCGAGCTAGCATTCCTGTGCGTTTCAATGCATGCTCTGCTCTATCTATAATCAGCTCATCTTTGATTCCATGTTGCTCTAACATCATAATAACATCTTCCCAAGGAGTCGAGCCAACCATGGAAGCATCCGGCTGCTGCATAACGATTGGTATCTCTTGACTTGCTTCATCGGTCATTTGAGTGCTTTTCATCATTTGTCCCTTAATTAATCCTGCTTTATAACCTGCAAGCAGCTTGGCAAGCGTGCTCTTCCCGCTTCCATTGCGGCCGATTACAGTTATCCATTCTCCTTTATTTATAACCAAGCTCAAATCTCTTATCAAATAAGGCTGATCCTCATGTTCCTCGAAAGATATTGGCTTCACGGAAACATCCAGCAATTCCATAATCATTTTCCCCAAAAAATTTCACCTGACCTCTTCCCCAAAACTTAAAGCTATGCTAAAATGCGTATTGTTAACCGTAATTAAATATATATGGTTAACAAATATAATGCAATACATAAAGGAGTTGTTCTCATCTATGCGCACGAATAGCAACGTACGCAGTATCGTATTCATCGCCTTGTTCGCCGCTTTATTCATTGTCATGAGCTCCATTGAAGTCAAGATTGGACTCCCAGTACCGATTACTCTCCAGACCTTTGCCGTTATTTTGGCTGGCGTATTTCTCGGTCCCCGGAACGGTTTCATCTCGATTATTGTCGTCTTAGCTTTAACAGCGACGGGACTCCCGCTGCTGCACGGCAGAGGCGGCTTAAGCTATCTAGTCGGCGCAACTGGAGGGTTTCTATGGGTATTCCCACTATGTGCTCTGCTTATCGGGTTCACCACAAGTAAAGTGCTTAAATCTCCTTACTTCAAACAAAATCGTATCGCTGCCATTATCGTCTTGTTCATTTTATTTGAATTATTCAGTTCTTTCCTTGCTTATGTAGTCGGTATTCCATGGCTCATGCATGTAACAGGTTTCTCGTTCGCCAAAGCCATGCTTAACGGATGTTATCCTTTCCTTATAGGAGACGCAATCAAGTCCTTCATAGCCGTACTCCTTACACTTACATTACGACCATACATCCTACGCATTCAATCGTCAATCTCTTCGAAGCCACAACAACATACATCAACTACAACCCTATAATAACCAAAGAACAGGCTGGCGGAAACCCGCCAGCCTGTTCTTTATCATACTTATACAGTCAACTTCATCCAACTTCTTCTCGGTACTTAAAGTCGACTTTTGAAACACATCGTTACAGCGACATCCGATAAATCGCTACAACATCCTCTTTGGTGAGCTTGCGGAAGTGGCCTCGCGTGCCTTTAGCCGTTACTTTTTCAGCCATTTCTTCGAGTCTGCTGTCATCAATTCCATAATCAGCTAATCTTGCTGGAGCGCCGATCGATTGCCAGAAAGCACGTAATTTCGCAATGCCCTCTCGAGCGATCTCGATATCGGTACGTCCTTCTTCGCTTACCCCAAACACATGAACCGCAAATTGACGGAACCTTGCTGCGTTATCTTCAAGAACATAGGTCATCCAATTCGGGAACAGGATCGCTAATCCTCCGCCATGAGGAATATCATAGACAGCCGATACGGCATGCTCCATATCATGATTCGCCCAATCCCCTTGGATACCCATAGAAAGCGTCCCGTTTAGTGCCATCGTACCACAATAAAGGATAGTTTCACGATGCTGAGCATTAGTCAGATCTGCGACTAGCGATGGCGCTGTACCTACAACCGTACGCAATATCGATTCACAGAAGCCATCTTGAACCGGTGTTAACGGATCATGATGGAAATATTGCTCGAACACATGCGACATAATATCAACCATTCCATATACAGTATGATCCTTCGGTGCGCTAGTCGTGAACGCTGCATCCAGTATGGAGAAAGCAGGAAATGCATGAACACTTCCCCAGCCATGCTTCTCAAGCGTCTCTTCATTGGTAATGACCGATCCCGCATTCATCTCCGAGCCAGTCGCAGCCAAAGTTAGAACCGTACCTAATGGCAATGCCGCATGAGGCTGTGCTTTCTGACTAACGATATCCCAAAAATCACCGTCATATTTCGCTGCTACCGCTATCGCTTTCGCACAATCAATCGTGCTTCCTCCTCCGACAGCAAGTACCCAATCAATGGAATGTGATCGACACAAATCTGCTCCACGACGTACAGTTGATAGACGAGGGTTAGGCTCCACACCACTAAGCTCTGTAACTTCACAATCCGCTTCATTCAGCTTGCTGATCACTTGCTCATACAGGCCATTGCGTTTAATGCTTCCTCCGCCGTACACGAGCAACACTTTACTTCCGCGATTTTTTGCTTCATCCGTAAGTCTATTCAGCTGACCTTCGCCAAAATAGAGCTGAGTAGGATTATAGTAAGTAAAAGGGATCATAATTCGCATTCTCCTCATAAATGAAATGAGAAGCGCTTGTCATCGTTCGACAAGCGCTTCATTGGTGTTAATCACACTCTTCTGGAGCTTCCACAGACGCAGATTCCACATTGATTTTATCGGATACCGTATCACGAACAATAGAAACAACAAGCTGCAGCAAATAGTTGATATCTGTTTGGCTTTGTTGGAATTCCGAAACAATCGGAATTCCGTCAAGCTCGTCCTGCAATATTTCCATTTCGCCTTCGATTTTTTTTACCATTTGCTCATTCTTGAACGTCGTCTCGAAAGCCACAAGCTCTTTTTGTTTCTTTTTAATTTTGGCAATCAAGTCTTGAACCCGGGTGTTGCCATTAATTTGTTGCTCTGCCCGGCGGTAATGCTGAACTTCCTCTGACGTGTAAATAAGCGAAGCCAATTCTTTCGCTTTCTCCGTAATATCTTCCCGCACTAGTAGATCGCGAGTGTTGAATTTCGGTACGCTGCAGCCTCCGTCATGATCATGATCGTGATCATGTGCGTGGTTATTTGCTGTTTGCTGTTCTGACATCTATCATCTCTCCCATTAATCGCCTTAGGATACGGCTTCTTCTTGTTCGATACTTTTATCGATTGGTTCTGCTTTAATATACCATGTTTTCGCTTCTGTTACCTTAGCTTGTACAAATTGTCCAATCCATTCCTTCGGACCTTCCAAGTGAACGAGCTTATTCGTCCGGGTACGTCCTGCGAGAACATCTGAATTATTTTTACTTTCACCCTCAATCAGTACTTCTACAACGGAGCCAATCATCCGTTCATAGCTCTCACGGCTCAACTCTGACATCAAGCTGTTCAACCGCTGCAAACGTTGTTTCTTCACTTCTAGAGGCACGTTATCCTCCATTGTAGCAGCAGGTGTTCCTTCACGAGGGGAATAAATGAATGTATAAGCCGAATCATAACCAACTTCTCTAACTAATGACAAGGTATCCTCGAATTGTTCCTCTGTTTCTCCAGGAAATCCGACAATAATATCTGTAGTCAGCATCGCACTCGGAATAGAAGCTTTTATTTTACGAACGAGCTCAAGGTAGATTTCTCTCGAATATTTACGGCTCATTCGTTTCAATACTTCTGTACTGCCCGATTGGACAGGCAAATGAATATGTTCGACGAGATTGCCGCCTTGTGCAAGCACCTCTATAAGGTGATCATCAAAGTCTCTCGGATGGCTCGTCGTGAAACGAACACGAGGAATATCGATTTTGGACATATCATCCATCAGATCACCGAATCGATAATTCATATCTTCAAAGTCTTTGCCATAGGCATTGACGTTCTGCCCTAGCAGCGTAATCTCTTTAAAGCCTTGACGCGCTAGCTCACGAACCTCTGCGATGACATCCTCTGGGCGACGACTCCGCTCTTTGCCGCGTGTATAAGGAACGATACAATACGTACAGAACTTGTCACAGCCATACATAATATTAACCCATGCCCGCATGCCTTCCCGCTTCTTCGGCAAGTTCTCGATAATATCGCCCTCTTTGGACCATACCTCGACGACCATTTCCTTGCTGAAGTAAGCGTTTTGCAGCAAATAAGGCAGGCGGTGGATATTATGCGTACCGAATATCATATCTACGAAAGCATGCTTTTGCAAGATACGTCCAACTACCGACTCCTCCTGCGACATGCAGCCGCAAACGCCGAGCAGCAATCCTGGTTTTTCTTGCTTCAACACCTTCAGATGACCAAGCTCACCGAACACTTTATCTTCCGCATTTTCACGAATCGCACAGGTGTTCAACAGCACGACGTCGGCTTGCTTCCGATCCTCGGTTGCTTCGTAGCCCATTTGTTCGAACATACCCTTCATCACTTCTGTGTCATGTTCGTTCATTTGGCAGCCATAGGTTTGTATTAAATAAAACTTCCCTTTACCTAGGGTGCGGAACTCTTCTGGTATAGAGAAATCATAGTGAACAGCAATATCTTCTTTACCGCGTTTCTTCTCATCCTTATGATTAGGTGTTGCATTAATTTGTATATTACGGCCTTTAATGCGATAAGTAATTTTACCCTCTTCTTCGCTTAAAACTTTCGCATCGCTGAAATCAAAGTATTTGGAGAAATCCTTCTCACTCTTAGGGGATTGTACATCCACTGAGTTATCGTTCTCCTTGCTCATTCGCTTTCACTTCTTTCTATATAATGATGCTTGGAATGATCAGTCCATTAGGAAATTATAACATATACCTAGCGGGTATATCCAATAAACACTACTGCACATCTTTAATAGATGTAGCAGTTTTTCTGATAAACGACTTGATTTTTACAAAAAAACAGACACTAGCGGCTTTCATTCCGCATGTGTCTGTCTTTTCAGTTCCGATTCTACGATAATCATTCCATTATGATACCATTATGATTTAGGCTCGCTCTTGCTGTCGTATCTTGCACTCCACTCAGCAAGTACGTTATCACGTTGCTTTGCCGCTTCTTGTAGATCGTATTTAATCAGTTGTTCTACAGGGTTTTTAGAATAGCCGTCTGGGATTACACCCGTATCGTCTTTTAATGCTAGGATAGCAAAGTTTTTCTTGTACTCAGCCATTGCTTCATCTGAAATAGCCCAGTTCAAGAAATCCTGCGCGACTTGCTTAATTGTTGCTTTCTTAACGAGTGCATTTGCTTCTACATCATAACCAGAGCCTTCTGTTGGAAATATGACTTCAACTGGCGAGCCATCGTTTTTCTCTTTAATACCACGATAGCCAAAGGAAATTCCGATTGGATATTCGCCTGTGCCAGCAAGCTTAGCAGGTTTCGAACCCGAATGAGTATAAATACCGATATTGTCATGCAGCTTATCTAAATACTCCCATGCTTTATCTGTGCCAAGCAGCTGCTGCAGTCCCGATACTGTAAGAAATCCAGTGCCAGATGAAGCAGGGTTCGGCATTGTAATAAGACCTTTATATTCCGGTTTAATTAAATCCTCGTAGGATTGTGGAATGGCCAATCCTTTTTTCTCCATCTCAATCGTGTTCACGATAACAGCTGTCTCCCATGCATCAATCCCTACCCAATGCGTGTTTTCATTACTGTCTTTGAATTCCTCTTGAATCCGTTCAACACCTACTGGCGTGTAAGGCTCTAGCATGTTGTTCTGGTCCAGTACTAGCAAGCTTGTAGCCGCTACGCCCCAAATGACATCTGCTTGTGGATTTTCTTTCTCAGCAAGCAGCTTTGCTGTAATAATACCAGTTGAATCACGAACGATGTTCAGCTTAACATCAGGGTATTTTGCATTAAAGGATTTTAAGTACTCTTTGATTTGATCATCTTCCAAAGCGGTGTACACCGTGAGCTCTTTATTTTCTTTATCAAGCGAAGATTCTCCAGTTGTCTGTTTGTTAGTAGTATTGTTCGATACTTTACTAGTACCGTTGTTCCCGCACGCTGATAGCACCGTAACAATTAGAATAATACTAGCTAATATAAACCAGCCTTTTTTCATCTTTTTCTCTCCCTTTAACTGTTTTATCTCACAACTCTTACTATAAGCTTGGTTGTTTATCGGACTGTAAAGTACAAGTAAATAAATTGTTTTGTTTCCTGTTTTATTGTTTTTATGTGGTTTTGATTTCAAATTAAATAAGACTGGGGCTTTCAAGTGAACAGCTCCTTGAAACCCAGTCTTATTGTCCGACTATTCAGCTACAATCCAATGAACGTCATCCTCATCTAATTTAGAACGCCAAGCTGCAGGAGGCGCTATATCACTAATGACCATATCTACTTCGCTTAGATCAGCAAATTTATAGAAGTGGCTTGTACCGATCTTCGTATAATCCGCTAGTACGATACTTTGTTTCGATCTTTTCATAATTGTACGCGCCAACACACCTCGATCATCTTCATAGCTTGTCACTCCATCATCTATCTGAAGACCATCCGCGACGAGAAAAGCTTTATCGACGTTGAAGTTGGACATAAACTCAATAGCAAGTGATCCCGAAGTTCGATAATGCTTCGTATTGATTCGCCCGCCAATTAGAATAACCTCACCATCAAATACACCTCGGTTTTTATAACCTATTAACAAGCTTAATGTATAGATCGATGTAACGAGAACGGTAAGCTGCTTCTTTAATACTAGAGAATCAATCATCTGCAGAGTAGTCGTGCCGTCATCGAGTGCAACTACGTCTTTATCCTGTATAAGTGACGCTGCTGCGCGGCCAATTCTTCGTTTCTCTTCCGCTTGCAGTACCTCGCGCTTAACGTAGGCCGGCTCTTCCCTTTCCACATTAATTTTGATCGCTCCACCGTACACTCGCTTCAACTTTTTTTCTTGTTCCAACTCTTCCAAGTAGCGACGTATCGTCTCAGAGGAGACATCCAGCTCCTTAACGAGCTCAGGCGTACGAACTTTCCCCTTCAATTGAAGCAAATTAACAATAACCTGCTTTCGTTCCACTCCTGCTAGAGACATCCCTATTTCTCCTCGCCCAAATTCATTAAGTTTAGTATTAATTTAACTTCGATAAACTTTCGACTTTTTCATGAATATGAATGCCTCTTTTTATTAGTTCTTCGAATATGATCCTCGGTTCAAAGGCTTCCTCAGGTGTTACGATACCCGCTCCATCCTTGCACAGCACTTTACCATGCGCAATGAGTTCTGTTGCAATAGCAAGCGGTATACCTACATTTCGTGTATATGCACGGAGGCCTTCCCAGCCTTCAACAGAACCATCTGAAGCCGGATGCGTATGGGTCATCGTATGCTTGACTTCTTCCCCTGTTGTTGCAGATAGTCCCGTCATCTCGATATGCAGCGAGTAGCCGTATAATTCAGTACGATTCCCTTCAGGTGATTCGAATAAATATTGTCCGATCGCATCCATGATACCGATCTCCTGACCACCGATATGGATTTTATCATTACGCATAAATCCATAATCGTATAATGCTCGAACAAGTCCCATATTTTGTTGCGGCCAAGTTCCACGAACCTCGATTAGACGTACACCTTTATTAGCAAGAGCCTTTGCCAGCGTCTTTGTTTCCGCATGCGGAATAATATATTGAACCGCTTTGCCGTATGGCTCAGGAAGTTCAATTTCAAGCGGGCGGGCAAATGGTTCTACTTGAATAAACTGGCCGTTCTCATAGACTACCCGACTGGCTAACTCCGGATCATATTCGTACACGGTCGTTTCCGCAATTGATTTGGAGAAGGCAATCGGTCGATAAGAGCCATGACTCACTCGCACCTCGTGTACTTCCTTCAATTGATTCGCAACATGCATGGCCATCATCTGTGTAATACCTGGGGTCATGCCGAACCCTGGCAAACAAGTTTTGCCATGACTTACGAATACATCATGGCTATGATCCTCTTCGCCAAAACCATTCAAATTAATTCCATGACAGCCCGCTTCTGCGATACAAGCCGTTGATAATCCATTTAACGTGATCGTTGTGCCGTCCATTACAATATCATAGCCTCGCAATTGCTCTACCGTAGCAACATGATCACGGACATTCACACGGATCGCGTTAACACGTGGATCATTTAACGATGCAGCAACCTTTTCTGCTTCTTCTAAGTCAAAATCGCCGATCGTTATAACCTCAAAGGAAGAATGCTCTACAAGATCAAGCACGGCTTCTCTACAAATACGACCCGCTCCGCCCAAACAAAATACTTTCATTTTGTTCAACTCCTCATTAGTTAGGATTGGAATATCGAATGACTGCTTTTAACGGCTTGGACCAATCGTTCCATATCAACGGCATGGACATCTCCGATACTGCCAATCCGGAACGTTGGCTCTGAGGTCAGCTTGCCCGGATAAAGTACAAATCCCTCTTGTTTCAATTGCTTGTAGAACTGTCCGAATGAAAAGGATTGGTTTGGATATAAGAATGCCGTAATAATAGGAGATTGCCATTGCTTCGCCAGTAGAGCTGGATAACCTGCCTCCTCCATCCCCGCTGTAATGATCCTTTGATTATTGCTGTAACGTTCATATCGACTTATGATGCCGCCCTCTTGTTCTAATTCAATCAAGGCTTGATCGAATGCTCTAACTACATGTGTCGGTGATGTATATCGCCATTTACCGTTGGACTGCTCCATTACGCTCCATTGTTCATATAAATCGAGAGATAATGACCGAGCCCGTCCTTCACATTCAGCAATCGCTTCACGTCTTGCGATAACGAACCCAAATCCCGGTACGCCCTGAATGCACTTATTACTGCTGCTTATAAGGTAATCAATACCGAGTTGCTCTATATTCAATGGGATGCCCCCGAAGCTGCTCATTGCATCAACAATGAATGTGACCCCTTGCCGTTTAACCACTTCTGCAATATCCCCCAAAGGATTCAATACCCCTGTAGTCGTTTCACAATGTACGACCGCAGCATGAGTTATCTCAGGATCTTTAAGCAGCTCCATTTCGAATGCCTCAGCATCTATTGCACTTCGCTCACTAAACCGTATAGCTTTAACAGGAATACCGAGTACTTCGGCAATTTGAACAATACGCTCACCATAGGCGCCATTGACGGCTACTGCAAGCTTTCCGCCATTCTTTGGCATAACAGACCCAATGACAGCCTCTACACTAAATGTACCGCTTCCTTGCATCAGTACGGCTGTGTAACACTTTGGAGATGTTGGTGCTGCTAGTCCGACTAATCGATCACGAATTGAATTAACAAGTGAATTATATTCTTCATCCCATGTACACCAATCCTTCAACATCGCTTCTTTCACGCTGCGCGTCGTTGTTAATGGCCCCGGAGTCAATAGCAAGTAGGGATTCATAGAATCATTGTTTACAGTCATGGTTTCTCTCCCAACTGAATACGTTCGTTAATAGGAGTAATTATCCCCTCTAGCTCGCTAATCTCACGAATGATATAATGGGCGCCTGCATTAGTTAGTTTCGTTGCAACCTCTTCATATAGCCGTTCCTTATCCGATTCAGATAGTTGCAGTGTTTCCTCAAGAGTAAGTCCCAGCTCATTCCCGCCAAATACGACCCCAACTGTCCAAACACCTGCATTTCGTCCCTCTCGCATATCCGCTTCCGTATCCCCGCATTTAACAAAGCCATCAGATGGAGTTAGTCCCAGCAACTCAGCGCAACGATAGATCATCCAAGGATGTGGACGTCCTTCCTTTACTTCATCCGGTGTTACTGTACAATCTGGTGAATAGCCTAGCTTTGCTGCTTCCGGAAGAATGACATCAAGCATAGCTCGAGTATATCCGGTTGTTGTGCCTAACTTGATCCTTAATGCTCGAAGTTGATCTGCAAGCTCGACTGCTCCTGGCACTGGCATTGAGAATAAATGCAATATTGAGAATAACATGGGTTCGAAAGCTTCATACATTTCATCTATGTCATTTTCTTCGATTGCCCGACCATACTTGCCCTTCCATGCTTTAACCACGTCAGGATCGGAGCATATGTCGCGCAAATGATCTTTCTTCATGCGACCCATCGGCTTCCTGATTGCCTCTGATGAAGCCTCTATCCCCCGCTCCGCGAACACTCTTCGAAAAGCTTCCACCGGAGCAAAACTTCCATAGTCGACCATCGTACCCGCCCAATCGAAAATAACAGCCTTAATCATCTGAAAAACCTCCGTATTCGTTAATTTTTATTGTTTAACGTTTATTGTTTTAACGTTTTTGCCAGGCCGACATTCTTCTGCGCATACGCGCTGTACCCAACTCATAGATCATTCGAACGATAATGTTAAATACAACAACAAGCACAGACATTGCAGCGGCAGTCGCTGTATCGCCAGCGTCATCCATACTGACGATCGATACAGAGGCAAGTCTCAAATCCGAAGCATACAAGAAGATCAACGCTGACACCGTAACCATCGCATTGACAAAATAATAGATGGCCATCTCTAATATAGCTAGTAAAGATAACGGTATTGTTATTCTGAAGAAGGTTCTCCATTTCGAAACATTCATCGATTCCGAAACATGTTCAAATTCCTTATCCATCATTTTCAACGTAGTCGTTGCCGTCATAAATGGAACCGAATAGAAATGTACGATATTCGCAAGAACGAGAATCGCCATTGTTCCATAAATAAAATGCAACGGATTTGCTGGATGGTTGAAGAAATAAATAAAGGATAAACCAATGACAAGTCCTGGGAGCGCCAAAGGTAAGATCGATAAGAAGTAAGCAACTTGACGAAGCGGCTTGTAAACTCGGACATTTTCGATCAAATATGCGAATAAGAATGTAATGGCTGTTCCAGCTATTGCAGTTAACACTGCCAGTTGAACACTGTTCCAGAATGGTTCGAATCCTCCGGCCGCCGCATTTGAGAAATCAAAATGGTCCCATGTCCAAGAAAGATTATAAGGCCACTTTTTCACAACCGATGCCATAACAACTGCCGCTAACAGTAGGAGTAATAACCCCGATAGAACACTCGCATACAAATAAGCGATAGCATTACGCGAACGATTAGGCTTAATTGCATAAGGAACAGATTTCGAAGTCATATATGCTTGCTGCTTGCGTGTCACTATTCGATCAACTATAAATGCAAGAATAGCTGGAATCGTCAGCAGGATGCCCACTACTGCGCCCATGGACATATTTTGCTGCCCAACGACCTGCTTGAATATATCAGTTGCAAGGACGTTGTACTGTCCACCAACCACTTTCGGTGCACCGAAATCAGTAAAGCTTAGTGTAAAACAAATGACAACCGCACTTAGCAGCGCATATTTCACAGATGGCAGCGTAACGGTATATAATTTCTTCCAGCCTCCCGCGCCAAGTGACCCTGCAGCTTCATAAAGCCTATAGTCACTTATCGCCAGCCCTGCTGACAAAATAAGAAACGCTTGTGGGAACGTATATACGATTTCGGATAAGATGATCCCTACCGGGCCATATAGTGGAATACGCCATTCAAATGGAAGTAAACCGAATAATCCCGTCGAAATAATACCCTGATGACCAAATAGATAAGTCAATCCAATTCCATGCATCATGGTTGGGGCAAATAACGGCAACAACGCGATCGCTTTAAATATCGATTTCCCTTTTATGTCCGTCCTAGCTAGCACATAGGCAAATCCGAAGGCTAGCGGAACGGTAACAAACGTTGTGACCGTAGATACTATGGTCGTATTTAATAGAGAGCGAATTAGTGCTGGCGACTGCAAATAGCGATTAAAATTTAGAAACCCTATATATTGACCGCTCACATCGATAAAAGCTTGTCTAAACATGGCTAACAGCGGTAATACAACAGCAGTTATAAGAAGCAACACAATGAGAATAATGGATAGCTTCGATGACCACTGACTAAAGGTGGCAGTCTTCTCAAGTTGCGATGGACGCAACTGAAATTTTGGGTTTGTTTTTACTTTCATTTTGAAGATCCCCTACATTCCCTGTGCTTGATCCGAATAGTGAAGCAAACGCTCCTGCGGCAGTCGGAGACGAAGAACCGCGTTCCGGGACCAATCGTATTGGCTGGCCATTAAAGATGAAATATCAACCGTTATAATTGTATTCGTCTTTTGTCCATTCTCATCCGTCATCTGCATGCTTACTCGGTAAAATGCACCGCGAAATTCTACATGCTGTACATACCCGCAAAGCATTCCCTCTTCAACTACACTCGAAATACTGCCTTCGTGTATGCTTTCCTCAACTTGAATATGCTCTGGACGCATGGCGTACAGACCTGATTGTTGCGAACCCTTCTTCTTCAATGCATCTGCTGGAAAGAAATTAATCGTACCCACAAAATCAGCAACGAATGGGGAATTAGGAAAATCATACACTTGCTCAGGAGTACCTGCCTGCATGATCCGACCATGATCCATCACAACAATCTGATCGGCCATCGTTAACGCCTCTTCCTGATCATGTGTAACCATTACCGTTGTAATTCCTAATCTTGCCTGAAGCTCACATAGCTCCTCTCGAAGCTTCACTCGGACTTTGGCATCAAGTGCGGATAACGGCTCATCTAGCAGCAATAGATCGGGTGACAATGCAATTGCTCTGGCCAATGCCACACGTTGCTGCTGTCCTCCTGACAGTTGCGCCGGATACCTATCCTTGAGTGACATTAAATCCACTAGCTCCAACATCTCAGCAACTCGTTCTTCCACTTGTTTTCTGGGCATTTTCCCTTTTAGTCCATATGCAATATTATTGCTCACGCTCAAATTCGGAAATAACGCATAGGATTGGAATACAATTCCGAAATTTCGTTTGGATACAGACAATGATGTAATATCTTTTCCGTTTAACGAGATCATCCCTTTGTCGGGCTTTTCCAGCCCTGCAATAATTCGCAGCAACGTTGTCTTACCACAACCGCTGGGACCAAGTAAGCAGGTAAACTTCCCTTTTGGAATATGAACGCTGATATCACTTAGCGCTTGATATCCTCCGAAATGTTTAACAATGCTGTTAATATCTAATCCCTCGTTGTTCATCTTCATCCTCCTTGCACTTCTTGGTTCGTTATTCAATGAACCTATTTGCAGTTTAAAAGATATTTGTTAATAGATTGTCAAAAACAAGTAAAGATTGTGTGTTTAATTTTTATTGCTTGGTTTTAATTGGTTCTATTATTTTCAATCAAAAGACAACACAAAAAAACGGAGGCAAATTGCCCTCCGTTTTTTGTGTTGTCACCCTATTTCATTCATAAGCTGTACAATTAATCGATTATTTCACCGTTGTCGCCATTTTTCACACCTGCTGCATTCGCCTCATCGGTATCGATATGCATGTCCAAGGCAAAGTCGGGTGATACTCTCGCCACTACTTGTTCAAATACGACACCGCGTTTGCCTCCAAAGCGTACTTTAAGCTGTTGCTTATCTGATACGCCGAACCGTTCAGCATCACTTGTATGAAAATGGATATGACGGGCAGCTACAATAACACCCTCTTCTATGGTTACTTCTCCAGCCGGTCCCTGAATCGTAATTCCAGTTGATCCATTAATATTGCCTGATTCACGAACAGGAGGATTTACGCCTAGCGCAAAAGCGTCAGTACGTGATACTTCGAGCTGCGTGCGACTCCGAACAGGACCTAATATTCTAACTTTAGCAAATGATCCTTTAGGTCCGACTACCGCTACCGTTTCATTCGCAGCATATTGCCCAGGCTGTGAAAGCGGCTTGAACTCGGTTAATTCATATCCTTCTCCGAATAATATCGCAACATGATCAGCAGATAAATGAATATGTCTCGCAGATACTCCAATAGGCACTATTTTTGGTTCCAAGTCTTTCTACTTCCTTTCGCAGTAAAGTCATGAAGCTAATCGTATGTACTCTAAACCATAGCTTAGATATAAAAGGCATACAGCAGTTATGCCGTATGCCTCTATAATAACATTTATTTGAATTCAGCAACAAGCTTATCAAATTGCTCAGGCGTGATGGTCAAGTCTTGCTTGGCAAGAGCCTCCGGCAAGAAACCAGTTACCATATCTTCATAGGATTTACGTGTTTTATTTTGATAAATAAGACCTGTAAGCATGCCATTCGTTTCCATGATTTTGTTCATTGCTGTCATGCGGTTAGCAGGATCATAGTCTGGGAACTGATCCAAGTTCACAATGTTTTCTTTGAACCAATCATAGGTATTAATTTTATTGAACGTTACACATGGGCTAAATACGTTAATTAATGAGAAGCCTTCATGCTTAATACCTTCTTCAATGAGATGGGTCAGTTGTTTCAAATCACTGGAGAAAGATTGTGCAACAAAAGTTGCTCCCGCGGATAAGGCGATTTCAAGTGGAGACAACGTAGATTCAATCGAGCCTTCCGGTGTCGACTTGGTCTTGAAGCCTTCCGCACTTCTTGGTGAAGTTTGACCTTTAGTCAAGCCATAAATTTGGTTATCCATTACGATATACGTTACATTCAAGTTGCGACGAATCGCATGTACGGTATGCCCCATACCAATTGCGAAGCCATCTCCGTCACCGCCTGAAGCGATTACGGTCAACTCACGATTAGCGAGCTTCACACCCTGCGCAATCGGCAGTGCACGACCATGAATACCATGTAGACCGTATGCATTAATATAACCAGAAATCCGGCCTGAACAGCCGATACCCGAAATAACGGCAAGATCCTCAGGTTCCAATCCAACATTTGCTGCCGCACGTTGAATAGCTGCTTGAATGGAGAAATCTCCGCATCCTGGGCACCAGTTAGGCTTTACATTATTTCTGAATTCTTTGAAAGTAGCCATCTTTATTCAACTCCTTAATGGTTTGCACCAGCAAAATTCGACGTTTCGAGCAATTCCTTGCATGATTGAGCTACTTCAGCAGGCAAGAATGGATTGCCATCATATTTAAGCAGGCTGCGGATTTTCTCAGCAAACCCTGCATTCATTTTAATTTGACCAGCAAGCTGAGCTGTAGCGTTGTTCTCAAGCACAATGACCGTTTTGGCAGCTTGTAAATAAGGAGTTAACTGTGAGGTTGGGAACGGATGAATTTGACGAATGGTAATATGATTCGTCGTTATTCCATCTTGCTCCAACCCTATTCTAGCTTGATCAATTGTACCGCCAGTGGAACCCATGCCGACAATAAGCAAATCTGGAGTCTCATGCGGCGCATCAATTCGAAGTGCGTCACGAACTACTAAGCTGTTCAATTTATTCAATCGTTTATCCATCATATTCTGACGGTTAGTTGCATTCTCAGATGGACGCCCTGTTTCATCATGCTCTACTCCGGTTACATGATGAATACCGTTCTTAGAGCCTGGCAGAATTCGTGGAGATACACCATCTTCGGTTAATTCATAACGTTTGAACATTTGATGCTGCTCCAGCTCTGGTCCCTCATCAACGAGCTTGCCGCGATTAATTTGAATTTTGCTATAATCGAACGGAGCGCATGACTGCTTACCTAGGGATAGCTGAAGATCCGTCATAACGATAACGGGTACTTGATATTGTTCAGACAAGTTGAATGCTTCGATCATGTCATAGAAGCAATCTTCTATCGATGCAGGAGCAATGACAATCTTCGGAATTTCTCCATGCGTGCCATATACCATTGCATTTAAATCTGATTGTTCTTGTTTGGTCGGCAAGCCTGTTGATGGACCGCCGCGTTGCGTGTTCACAATAACAAGTGGTGTTTCTGTCATACCTGCAAGGCCGATTGCTTCCATCATTAGTGAAAGTCCAGGTCCAGCAGAAGCTGTCATTGTCCGAACTCCTGCATAGTTAGCTCCGATTGCCATTGTTACTGCTGCAATCTCATCCTCTGTTTGAACGACAGTACCGCCGAATTTAGGCAGTTTTTTGATGAGATATTCCATAATTTCCGAAGCTGGTGTAATTGGATAAGCAGACATTAGGCGACAGCCAGCAGCAATAGAACCTAATCCGATCGCTTCATTCCCGATCATAAATAGCTTTTGCTCACCGTCAGCTTCATCTAATTTGAAATCATCGAGCGGACCGCCTGCTTGTTCGAGTACGAATTCAGCACCACGTTTTACCGCTTCGATATTCTTCTCTACGATCGCTGCACCTTTACGGCCAAACTCTTCTTCAACTGCTTTATTAAATACTTCGAGAGGCAAGCCGAGTAATGCCCAAGATGCACCTGAAGCAACCATGTTCTTCATTAGAGATGTACCTAGCTCTTCCGCCATAGCCGTAATTGGCACCGCAAATAATCTAGCATCAATACCTTCTGGTATAACCGGCTTGAACTTCGCATCTGCTACAACAACACCGCCGGGACGAAGCTCTATCGCATTAAGATCAATACTTTCTTGATCGAATGCTACCAGAATATCTAAGTCATCCGAGATCGCGCGAATCGGCTGCGTACTTATACGAATTTTATTATTCGTATGACCACCTTTAATTCGTGAAGAGAAATGACGATACCCATATAAATAATACCCAAGTCGGTTGAGCGCCGTGGAAAAGATCCGGTCTGTACTTTCAACGCCCTCCCCTTGTTGTCCCCCGATCTTCCAAGACAATTGACTAATCAAAATGCCCATCTCCTCTATTTTGATGGTTTAAGCCATATACAACTTCAAGGCAATTTCCATTCAATTTTTAATATATTTTTAAAGAGTCAAAACAAGTGTAATGGGGACCTTGACAAATTGCAAGATGTAAACGCTTAATAAACGCATAATCATTTTAGATGGTATTCATATCCAAAGAAGATAATAGTTTTACAGCAATTAATTAGGTAAATGATGATTCAAAAAGGAAAGTGCATTACCAGATAAGAACCGCTTTACCTGCTCTTCGGAATAACATCGCAATAAAGCTTCACGCAATGCATGCACTTGACCTGGATGCGTCAATTCATTTACATGATGATCAATTCCGTCAAAGTCTGAACCGAACATGAGATGATTCTCTCCGCCCAGCTCACAGACATGCTCCACATGCCGCAACACATCATCAATCGTCACGTATTCCCCATTCGCAACAAACCATGGAACGAACGTAATACCTATCATGCCCTGCAGCGCGATGATAGCTTTCAACTGTTCATCCGTCAAATTACGGGGGTGGTCAAGTACAGCTCTTGCATTGGAGTGAGAAGCAATAATTGTTTTAGTAGCTGCATCTGCTGTCTCCCAAAACGCTCGCTCAGATAAATGAGACACATCTACTAATATACCTAACTTGTCGCACTCTTGTATCAGTTCTTTCCCTTTTGCCGTTAAACCGCCTCCACGCGGCTCCATTACGCCGTCAGCTGCCCAGTTGGCATGATTCCACGTCAGACCCGCTGCACGCACTCCAAGCTGATATAAGACTCTTAAAAGCGAAAGGTTCCCTTGCAGTCCATCAACACCCTCGAGTGACAGCATAGCACCAATCTTCCCTAACGCTAGACATTCTGATAAATCTGCCTTCGTTTGTATAAGCTTCATATCAGGACAGGTCAACACATGCTGATAGAACCGATCTATACTTTCCAATATGGGCTCTATTGGTCCGTTAATCGATTCCGGAATATAGATTGCGAATGTCTGTACGACCGTTCCAGCTTGCTTAAGTCTTTCGTATGTAACATCAAGCTTGTCTGACCGGCTATTCATAAAGGTCAGCTTAGGATCCACAAGCAACTTGCTCAATACATCACAGTGAAAATCAACTAAACTACTTTTCACACTGGATCACCTCTATCAGGAATGAAGTAGGAGAGTAACAAAGCAAAAAACCTGTCTACAATGTAAACAGGTCAATAACCTAGGACGATTCAGTCGTATAGGACTGACGAAGAAGCGTTACCTAGGCTCAACAATTAGCTTAATCGCTGTACGGTCTTCTCCGTCAATGACAATATCCGTAAATGCCGGTATGCAAATCAGATCCACCCCGCTAGGAGCAACGAATCCGCGCGCAATCGCAACCGCTTTAACTGCTTGATTTAGTGCACCAGCCCCGATGGCTTGCAATTCTGCTGC
This sequence comes from Pristimantibacillus sp., assembly GCA_048976605.1. Taxonomy (GTDB): domain Bacteria; phylum Bacillota; class Bacilli; order Paenibacillales; family Paenibacillaceae; genus Pristimantibacillus. The sequence goes on from JBHGUX010000043.1 coordinate 19,092, forward strand.
GCCGCGTTCACGCAAAACTCCAGCCAGCGCACCTGCAACTGAATTTGGATTGGACTTTGCTGAAACTTTTAATACTTCCATGAAAAAGTACCTCCTCGGGAATGATTGGATCCCACTATTAAATCATATTCGAGAGAGGGTAAATAATTCCTGCTTTTATTGCGCGAATTCTCTAACTGTTCTGAATTGTCTAACTTTTAAAAGATTCAAATCGTATAGCTTACATCAACAGCCATTCGTCTTCCGTTAATCTGATCTTCTGAATTTTCAAGGCTTCCCCTGTCGAATCATCGATTTGGACGGATACGGCATGTAGATGCCACGCCCCTTCATCCACAACGAATCGAGTCGGCAATTGGGTAATAAACTTGTGAAGTACAGCATTACGCTCCATACCTAGTACGCCGTCTTTAGGACCAGACATGCCAACATCGGTCAAATAAGCCGTTCCACCTGGTAAAATCGTGTCGTCATTCGTTTGTACATGTGTATGTGTACCTACGACAATCGATGCGCGACCAGCAAGATGCCAGCCCATCGCAATTTTTTCTGATGTTGCTTCTGCGTGAAAGTCGACGAGAATATTATTCGTCTTCTCACCTGCTAGTTCGATTAGTTCATCCGCTTTTCTAAACGGACAATCGATTGGCGGCAAGAAAGTTCTACCCTGCAAATTGATAATCGCCAATTGTTTGCCATTAGCTTTAATGAACGCCATACCATGACCAGGCGAACCTTCTGTATAATTGGCTGGTCGAACCATTCTTGCTTCATCATCTATCCATTCAAATATATCCTTATTGTCCCAGGTATGATTGCCCATTGTAATACCATGAATGCCCCATTCGAAAAATTCCTTCGCAATGGTTGACGTAATTCCTCGTCCTGCCGCGGCGTTCTCGCCATTCGCAATAATAATATGCGGGTTGTATTTACTCTTTAATGCAGGAAGTACTCGCTTAACAGCTGCTCGGCCTACGCTCCCTACGATGTCACCAATAAATAATACGTTCATTTCTCTCCACTTCCTTCTACCCATTTAGACGGGAAAAGTGGCTGACAAGCAGCCACTTTAAGTTTTGCCTATTTGATTATTGATCTACTTAGCGTATTCAACCGCACGCGTCTCACGAATAACCGTCACTTTAATATGTCCCGGATAATCGAGTTCACTCTCGATTTTCTTCGTAATATCTCGTGCAAGTCGGAATGCTTCTGTATCATCAATTTTTTCTGGTTGTACCATAACGCGTACTTCACGACCAGCTTGAATAGCGTACGATTTCTCAACACCGTCGAACGATTCCGAAATATCCTCCAGCTTCTCCAGCCTTTTGATATACGTTTCGAGCGTTTCGCGACGAGCGCCTGGACGAGCTGCTGACAAAGCATCTGCTGCTCCAACAAGCATTGCGATAACGGATGTTGCTTCTGTATCTCCGTGATGAGAAGCGATACTGTTAATAACAACAGGATGCTCCTTGTACTTCTTAGCCAGCTCTACGCCGATCTCGACATGTGAACCTTCAACTTCATGATCAAGTGCTTTACCGATATCATGCAGCAATCCTGCACGCTTAGCCAGCGTAATATCTTCGCCAAGCTCGGCTGCCATCAATCCGGTCAAATAAGCGACCTCCATCGAATGCTTCAACACGTTCTGACCATAACTTGTCCGATACTTGAGTCTTCCTAGAATCTTGATCAAGTCCGGATGCAAGCCGTGAACGCCAACTTCGAAAGTAGCTTGCTCACCGTATTCACGGATTCGCTCATCCACTTCTTTACGTGATTTCTCGACCATCTCTTCAATACGGGCTGGATGAATACGTCCGTCCGCAACAAGTTTCTCAAGAGAAGTGCGGGCAATTTCCCGACGAATCGGATCAAACCCTGACAAGATGACCGCTTCCGGTGTATCGTCGATAATTAGATCGATACCAGTCAATGTTTCCAAAGCGCGAATATTACGGCCTTCGCGTCCGATGATACGGCCTTTCATTTCTTCGTTCGGCAATGTTACAACTGAAACAGTTGTTTCTGCCACGTGATCAGCCGCACAACGTTGGATAGCGAGCGAAATAATGTTACGTGCTTTCTTGTCAGCCTCTTCTTTCGCCTGCTGCTCGATCTCTTTAATCATTTGAGCGGTTTCTTGTCGTACTTCTTGCTCTACATTCGACAATATAATCGATTTGGCATCTTCCATCGTTAAGCTCGAAATTCGTTCAAGCTCGCTAAGTTGCTGCTTGTAGATGGAATCGATTTGTTCTTGCGTTTCATCGATCCGTTTCTCTTTGTTGGCAACTAATTCTTCTTTACGTTCTAGCGCTTCCAACTTTTTATCCAGCGACTCCTCTTTTTGGACCAAACGTCTTTCTTGACGTTGAACCTCATTACGGCGCTCACGAGTATCACGCTCTGCTTCCGTACGGAGTTTGTGGATTTCATCTTTCGCTTCAAGCACCGTTTCTTTCTTCTGCGCTTCCGCTTCCTTCTTCGCATTTTCTACGATTTGTACAGCGGCTTGCTCAGCACTCGAAATTTTAGCTTCAGCAATTGACTTTCGAATAAGATAGCCACCGAAAAAGAAAATAACGCCAACAACGAGACAGATCAAGATCCAAATCCAATCCTGCATCTTGTTCACCTCCTCGTTGCATACACCAAGTCTTGCTTGGGATGATATTGAGCTTTCAATCGGTTTCCATACCGTTTCAACTTCTAACTTAATGACGAAAATAATCGTTTCAAATCAACTTTTGGAAGGAAAATTGATATGAAATAGAAGGAATACATGTTCATTTTATCTTTTGGCAAATTCAATTGTCAAGCAAAAGCCCATCTTCGTCGTCTAATAATTCTAATTCCATGTCAATTATTACCCATTTCACTGCATCTTTTACAATATCTCCCGGAAAACCTCTGCGCATTAAAAACTGAATCAATTTTCTTCTTCTATCATTAGGCTCTCCCTTAAGAGATCGCCATTTTTTCTCTGCTGTATACTTCGCCACTGCCAGCTCGGTTTCCCTGTCTATATGACTAGCGGCTTCTGAAGCAATTTCTTTGGATACACCCCGTTGCTGGAGCTCTTGTTTAATCCAATGGCGACCCTTTTGACCAGACTTCACTCTTTGCTTAACAAATTGACGGGCATACTCATCATCATCCACAAGATGCTCTGATTCTAAACGTCCTATCGCATAAGAAATGAATTCCGGCTCGAATAATTTACGCGTCAAATATTGCTCGATTTGCTTACTCGTTCTTGCCTTAAAGCCCAAATAAAATATAGCACGCGCATATGCCTGATATCGTTGGTCCTCACTCTGTATTTCAGCTAATTGGGCAGCGGTGAATGACTGTCCCTTAAGCAACATATGTCGAATCAATAAATCCTCATGAACCGTTAGCAGAGGCTCATCCCCATCGCCGTATATATGATAGCGGCTTCGATCTTTACGATCCTGCTCTACTTGCTTAATCTCGATCATCATATTTCCCGTACTCCGATCCAATCTATTATTACCCTCATAATAACAGTAAAGCCGTCCCCGAGAGGACGGCGTAGGCCTGTTTAACTATTTAATTTAATCCAGTTCGGATTCATCGAAATCATCATCGTCGTCCTTGGATAAAGACTCCACAGGAACTGCCGTAGCGGATAAATTACTTGCATCACGAATCTGCTTCTCAATGACAGCTGAAATATCCTGATGATCCTTCAAAAATTGCTTCGCATTCTCTCGACCCTGTCCCAGACGTTCACCGTTATAGGAGAACCATGCGCCGCTCTTCTGGACAATGTCCATATCTACGCCGATATCGACTAGACTGCCTTCTTTGGAAATACCTTCACCATACATAATATCGATCTCTGCTTGTTTGAACGGCGGAGCCACTTTGTTCTTCACAACTTTAATCCGAGTACGGTTACCAACCATATCATTACCTTGCTTGATGGTCTCAATACGACGAACTTCGAGACGTACGCTGGAATAGAACTTCAGTGCCCGTCCACCTGGCGTGGTCTCAGGGTTACCGAACATAACGCCGATTTTCTCACGCAATTGGTTAATAAAGATCGCAATCGTCTTCGACTTGCTAATTGCACCAGACAATTTGCGAAGTGCTTGTGACATCAAACGAGCTTGCAAGCCTACGTGGGAATCGCCCATGTCGCCTTCAATCTCAGCCTTAGGAACAAGGGCAGCAACGGAGTCAATAACTACGATATCAACAGCGCCGCTTCTTACGAGTGCTTCAGCAATTTCAAGACCTTGCTCACCCGTATCCGGCTGTGATAACAGTAACTCGTCAATGTTTACTCCCAGCTTCTGGGCATACACAGGATCAAGAGCATGCTCAGCATCGATGAATGCAGCTTGTCCACCAGCACGCTGTACTTCTGCAATTGCATGAAGAGCTACAGTTGTCTTACCTGAAGATTCTGGTCCGTATACTTCAATAATACGACCTCTCGGCAAGCCGCCAATACCTAATGCAATATCTAAAGCAAGTGAACCGCTAGGCACGGTTTCTACATGCATGTGTGTCGATTCCCCTAATTTCATGATGGAGCCTTTACCAAATTGTTTCTCGATTTGACGTAGTGCCATATCTAATGCAGCGCGACGATCCGACAATCAACTCACATCCTCTTTTGTTTATAATGTAATGATACCTTTTTTCTTCCTGCTTGCCAAGCATTTTTTCGAACATACATTCGTCTTTTTTTATCCACCACCTTAATAAAACACAAAAAACCGCAGCGAAGTAGTATTCGCCACGGTTCTTCCGTCAATTAATTTCTATTATATACATAATTAATCAGTATGACAATCAGTTTCTATTCATCCTCTTACGAATAGATTAGGCTGTCGCTTTGAGTGCTAACCATAATCGATATAATACCGCCTTAACCGCATAAACGCGAATCATAGTACGGCTGCCTCGCAACTGAGCCGTATGAACTTCGGTGGCTTTGCCTCTCTCTGCAATGGCGAAATAAACAAGCCCCACCGGTTTGCCTTCAGCTTCAGCAGGTCCTGCCACGCCTGTTAATGAAATTCCAAAATCACTATCGGATAATTCACGAATTCTCTCTGCCATTAGCGCCGCTGTCGATTCGCTGATTGCTCCGGGTGCTCCTTCACCTTCTAGCTGAGCCATTGGAATTCCAAGAAGCTTATGCTTCATCTCATTCGTATAAGTAACAACTCCACCGACATATTCCCCGCTGCTGCCTGGGATACTCGTTATCAGCTCGGCAAATAGTCCACCAGAGCAGCTTTCTGCACTTGTCAGCTTGCGTCTGGATGCCCGTAAGAGACGTACAATCTCTTCTTCTATAGCGATATCTTCCTGCGCATAGAGATGCTCGCCTATCCGCAGCTTAATCGCCTCAACTGTCGAATCAATTTTACTCTTCGCTTCCGATTCAGTTGCTGCTTTGGTCGAGACTCGTATAGAAACCTCGCCTTCTTTGGCATAAGGAGCAATGGTCGGATCGGATTGAACATCGATCAAATCAATTAGCTTTGCTTCCAAGTTGGATTCGCCGATACCAGCAAATTTCAACAGTCTAGAATAAAGAGGCTGCTCATTGCCGAGAATGCTCCGCACCCATTCCCTCCCTGGACCCTCCATCATCGGTTTCATTTCACGAGGCGGTCCTGGCAGCAGCAAATAATGTGTGCCATCCTCAGTCAGCGCATTGCCAACTGCCAAACCTGCTTTATTCTCTATCGCTATACTATCATCAATCATATTCGCTTGACGCTTATTGCTCTCAACCATATGAACGCCGCGCGAGCTGAACAGCAGCTCAATTTGCTCCATAGAAGGTCTATGAATATAAAGTCCGCGGTTCAAATATGCAGCAAGCACATCCTTCGTCAAATCATCCTGTGTTGGGCCTAATCCGCCTGTGAATACAAGCATATCAGCACGTTCTCTAGCCGTCTCAATAGCTTTTCTGATACGGTCGGGATTATCGCCGACAACGGTTTGAAAATAGACATCCACACCAAGCATTGCAAGCTCCTGAGACAAGAATTGAGCATTTGTATTAACGATTTGCCCCAGCAAAAGCTCCGTTCCGACTGCTATTATTTCTGCTTTCATACGATAATTCCCCCTAGAAGTGAATGAAAAGCATCTCCCCAGCTAACTGGAGAGATGCTTTAATTAAGTGATTCTAAAGTCAAAATTACTGAACAGGTATTAGATGCTTGTTCTTCATAAAATAATCTAATCCCGAGTAAACCGTAATAATAACGGCAATCCAGCTAGAAATGATATCAAATGGGAAATCGATGAACGAGAATGGGAAGTTATTCAATAACAATGAAATAATCATTGTAATTTGAATGGCTGTTTTCCATTTCCCCCAACTGCTCGCTGCCATAACGCTGCCTTCCAACAAAGCGATTTGTCGCAAGCCAGTAACCGCAAATTCACGGCTAATAATTACAATCGCCATCCAAGCGGCAAGTTTGTCCATTTGTACAAGTGAGATAAGAACAGCTGCAACAAGCAGCTTGTCAGCGAGCGGATCTAGAAGCTTACCCAAATTGGTCACGATTTTATTCTTACGTGCGATATAACCGTCTAATCCATCTGTGCTGGCTGCTACAATAAAAATAATTGCAGCAATAATTTGGTTGTATGAGATTTGATATTCACCAAATTCAAAAGGAGGAACATTAATATTCACGAGCAAAAAAACCATGATAATTGGCACTAAGAGAATACGCGCCAACGTTATTTTATTTGCCAGGTTCATCCTAATACCTCCCCAGACAAATCAACCTCAATTGCAACTTTTACTCGTTCTGTCATCTATGTATCCCCCAGATCGCTTCCATAAAACTCTAATTAAGTATAATGCATGACTTTCGGTGTGTCAAAACTTCAACATTACATCATACTTTAACTACCTATAGTTCGTAAATTGCAATTCCAGCTTGAAATCAGCAGCACGAAGCATGGCCATTACAGCTTGCAAATCATCACGGCTTTTACCAGTTACCCGAATTTGATCCCCTTGAATTTGGCTTTTCACCTTCAGCTTGGAATCACGAATCATAATATTGATCTTTTTCGAATGCTCTTGATCAATACCCGATCTGAGCTTAATTCGTTGCCGTACCGTATGTGTTGAGGCTGATTCAATTTTACCATAATCAAGGTTTTTAATTGGAACACCGCGTTTAATCATTTTCGATTGCAGAACATCAAGCAGGCTGTTTAACTTGAATTCATCATCTGAAATCAGCACAAGCTCTTCCTTATCCAATGCAATGCTGCTTTTGCTTCCCTTGAAATCGAATCTAGAAGCAATCTCTTTCTCCGCTTGTTGAATTGCGTTAGTTAGCTCTTGCATATCAACCTTAGATACAATATCAAATGCACTTTCCGAACTCATTCCATGCCACTCCTTATAAAAAGCTTATTATTTATTCAATCGTATCTGCAGGTGTAGGCGTTACAGTTACAGTTACATCACCGGATACAGGATTAAACTGAATCTTTTTCGAACCTGCACGATCACCATCAGCTACAGCAACTCCATCAATAGAAATAGCCGTCAGATCAGCACGACCAACGTTCACATACAGGGATTCTGTCAAGTCATAGGAAAGAACAGAACCGTCTTTGACGTTCTCAGATATTAGAGCCTTGCCGTCCTTGCTTCCAGTACGAACCTCAGTCCAACTCGGTCCGCCTGTTACTTTAATTTCAAGTTTATGCGCAGAACCTGCAGGTCCTACTACATAATGATCGACTTTACCCTTTTTGGATTCAAAAGTAACTGTCGTTGTTTCTTGTGGAACTTGTGGTGTAGGCGTTGGTACAGGTGTAGGCGTTCCCGCTCCACTGTTCGGATTATTGGTCACTTCCGGAGGTGAAGAGGCATCCGTAATATTGGTCTTGTCCGTTTGTTTGGGCGCATCATCTTGTCTATTAACAAAAAATATCCATACAACGACCACGATCAATATAAGGAAAGACCACATCATCACATTAAATCCAAGCTTGCTTATCCGCTCAGATGATTGTGACTGTACTCTCCGCGGCGGTTTTGTCGTTACCGGATCAACAATTTGGTCCGTGACGGACGCAGGCAATTCATGCTGATATAGGCGTAGCACTTCATCCGGATCAAGTCCAACGGCTTCACAATAGTTTTTTACAAACGCTCTTAAATAAAAGGTTCCAGGTAATATGCTGTGATCGCCGCTCTCAATCGCTTCTAAATAACGTTTGCGAATTTTGGTAGTCTCTTGTACGTCCTCAAGTGACAGTCCATGCTGTTCTCTTGCTTTACGAAGTAATGCTCCTAAATCTGACATTTGTCCGTCTCCTCCCATTAATAATTAAAAATCATTCGTATAGTTTGCTGTGAATTTTTCATAAGAGATTTCTTCATCTGGAGTGTTGCGCAGTTCAATAATCATATCAAAATGGCTGTAATCATATTGTGATTCTTTAATAAAGATATCAGGATGCTCGATTACTTTCGTTGAGTTCATCGCCATTATTTCTTGCAATAAAGTATGATGCTTCTCATTAGAACGTATCGTGCTTACAATTCCATCGATAATAAAAATGTTATTGTCGGTCATTTCATCCTCAGACAATTGACTTCTAACAGTCTGACGCAGCAAAGTGGAAGAGACAAACGTCCATCTTTTGTTCGAACATACGCTGCCTGCAATAATGGATTCCGTTTTGCCGACACGCGGCATCCCTCTTAGACCTATAACCTGATTGCCTTCCCGTTTAAACACTTCTCCAAGGAAATCAACCAATATACCAAGCTCGTCTCTGGTGAAACGAAACGTTTTACGATCATCAGAATCACGTTCGATATAACGTCCATGACGAACCGCTAATATATCGACGATTGTTGGTGTACGTAATTTATTGACCGTAATATTATCAACTTTTTGAAGCATTTTTCCGAGCAATACAATTTTTTCTTCATCATCAGTCTGTAAAAGCATACCACGAGTACGGTCTTCTACACCGTTAATGGTCATGATGTTCACTTCGAGCATACCAAGAAGAGAAGCAATATCACCGAGCAACCCAGGCCTATTCTTATGTATCTTATACTCCATATAATATTGCTTTGATTCCACTCTTCCACCGCCCCAAGCTGTTTTGATGTCCTTCATTCCAAGTGTAAATCTAATGGACATCTACAAATGCTAATTCTACAATTTTCGTCACAATCCTGCAACCCATTTGGAAACATTACAGAAAAGCCTCCTAATTGGAGGCTTTTCGTCATGTTTCAATTCGGCTTAGGAATGTTGAACTAATTTCACCATTAGCCCAGCAACTGTCTTACGCTCGGATTCGTCGCCAACATCCCATAGTTCCTTGAGTACACGCTCTTGCTCATTCTTCGGATCAACCTTCTCATCTAGAAAAGAGCCAATCTCGAATGCCAAGTTTGTAATCGTGTCTTCATTCATTCCCATCTTTTTTGCTTGCTCGACTCGTTCTGCCAGAAATTGCTTCCATGTACCAAAGTTAGAAAGGACAGTTGACAAGTTTCTTCGCCTCCTAGTTGTATGAAGAATGATCAACAGTCGTTATTCTGCTTCGATGTGGAGCGATTTATTCGGTGAACTTGTCCGAAATTCAAATAGGATGGATGACTAAGTATGCCAGCCTCCATTAGGGCTAATGATTTGACCTGTTATATAGGAAGACTCTGGCAATGACAAGAAGTACACAAGCGAAGCAATCTCATCCGGCTGGCCAAATCGGCCAACGGGAATTTCCTGTTCAAGCGCTTCTTTTTCTTCACTGTTAAAGCCGCTCATCATCTCCGTATCAACGACTCCAGGAGCAACCGCATTGACGGTTACGCCTGAAGGCGCCAATTCCTTCGCAAGCGCTTTTGTAAAGGCATTCATTCCACCTTTGGTTGTCGAGTAAAGCACTTCACAAGATGCTCCCGACATTCCCCATATGGAAGAAACATTAATAATTCGGCCAAACCGATTAGAGATCATATGAGGCATAAATAATTGACTGCACAGGAACATACCCTTCAAATTAACCGCCATCACATTATCCCAGTCTTGTTCGGTCACATCCATAAGCATCCCATAGTGGGAAATGCCGCCATTGTTCACAAGAATATCTGGCAGCATATCATGGGCAGCCAGCTTATCTCGCATATGCATCAGCTGCTCTCTAGAACGCAAATCAGCTGTAATCGTAAGTACATTCGCACCTAATCGCATACATTTCCTTGCCGTTTCATTCGCAGCCTCATGTGAAGCCAAATAATGAATAACGATGTTAACTCCTTCCGCGGCAAAACGCTGAGCAATTGCAGCGCCGATGCCGCGGCTCCCCCCTGTTATTAACACCGTCATTGGTTTCGTTGTCATTCGGTCGGCTTCTCTACAATCGAAACAGCCAATTGGTTGTAATCAAAATGCTCACGAAGCCGTTCATTCACTTGCTCAAGCGTACAGCTCTCGTACAGCGGCAACAAATCAAACATATCGCTGTCGCGGAAGCGATAACGCGTGAACTCACTTGCAATGGCTTCAGGGGAATTAAGCATCCGAAGGTATCCGCCGATTTTTTTCCGTTTTGACCTTTCAAAAGCAGCTGGCTCAATGCCTGTACGCAGTGCTTCCTCTATGGCAACACGCACTCTTTTTAACAGCTCATCAGGGTTCGGACTATCGCCCCCAATAACTGAGAATGCATAATCCGTGCTTGAATTGAATTCGGTGCCGAATGAATCGGAAATCAGATCACGCTCATACAAATCCTGATATAAGGCCGAGCTTGCACCAAACAAGGCATCAAGCATCAGCTTAGTCGTTACTTCCTGCTCCAGCAGGTTTTCACCCGTCAAACCAACCTCTTTGTCTTTAAAGCCAAACATCACTTTCGAAAGAGAGACTGGAAGCTGTGTTATTTTGCGAGGAATTTTGACTTCAACCGGTTCCTCTTCGAAGAATCTGCGGATTTCACCTTGCGGCTTGAAATTCTTGCCCGCTTGATTGCGACGTACCAGCTCGAACACTTCATCAGCCTTGACGTTGCCCACTACAAACAGCAGCATGTTGGATGGATGGTAAAAGGTTTCGTAGCAGCGGTACAATGTTTCCTTATCGATTTGATAAATGGATTCGACCGTACCCGCTATGTCGATATGGATCGGATGATTATGATACATCGCATCAATCAATCCGAAGTAGACACGCCAATCGGCATTATCTTTATACATGTTAATTTCCTGTTCAATGATCCCCTTCTCCTTATCCACATTCGTGTCCGTGAAATAAGGATTTTGCACAAAGTCGATTAACGTCTCAAGATTGGCCGTAATTTGCTCAGTGGCTGAGAACAGATACACCGTCCGGTCAAAGCTAGTGAAGGCATTCGCAGATGCACCTTGAGAAGCAAAGGTTGCGAAGATATCCCCTGTTGGTTCTTCGAACATTTTATGTTCTAGGAAATGGGCAATACCGTCTGGCACCCTTGCAATCTCATCTTCTCCAACTGCAAACCGATTATCTACCGATCCGTATTTAGTGGAAAAAGTAGCGTAGGTTTTTTGGAATCCTTCTTTCGGCAGTACAATCACTTCCAGCCCATTATCCAAGACTTCACGATATAACGTTTCTTGTACACCTTTATAATCAAGAATTTCCATGGCGACTACGCCTCCTTCCGATCACGCAAGTAATAAATCGTATCCAGCTGAACCTGATCCGCAACACGGACAATATCCGCCGCCGTCACCGCTTGCACTTGATCAAGCAGCTGCTGTGCGCTTCTATCTTTGCCCGAGAGTACCGCATTGAAATCATAAGCTATCATTTCATAAGCGGTATCTTGAAGTTCACGGAGGTGATTGGAAATCATCGCTTTCGTCTGATTCATTTCCAACTCAGACAGTTCGCCTTTTTTCATACTTTCCAGCTGTTCCTGAATAATCGTAACCGCACGCTCATAGTTAGCAATTTCTATTCCGGATTGAATGGTGCATATCCCTTTATGACCATCAAGACGCGATGCGGCATAGTAGGCTAAGCTTTCTTTTTCACGGACATTAAGGAATAGCTTAGAATGCGGATAACCGCCCAGTATTCCGTTGTACATTAGAATGACAGCATAATCATCATCACTGTAACGAATACCGGTACGCAGCCCTAAGTTTAATTTCCCTTGATTGACGTCCATTCGCTCCACAACGGTCTTCACTTCAATTTCTGTATCCGTTATAACAGGAGGTGTGTAGGACGCCGGTGCTCCCCCTTTGAGGCTGAATGATTGCCGTACCAATACAGATACTTCATCCAAAGAAGTGTCACCTACGACATAGAGATCCAGTGCCGCTTCCTTCAGCCACTGTTCATACTGACTGTAGAGTGATTCAGGAGTGATCCCTTCAATATCCGCAATACTTCCAAGTGGATGCAAGCGATAAGGCTCATCCGCACACATCACTTCAAGGCAACGTTCAGCGGCATAACGTATTTTATCATTCACAATGGATTCAAGGCGTTTGGTCAAGGTTTGTTTCTCAGCATCTACATACTTACGCATGAACACACCATCTTCAGTGTATGGTTCAGTTACCACTTCACCTAAGAACTTAAGCGAGTCTGCCAGCAGCGGGGTATCGGAAGAAACGAATTGATCATTAATGACATCCATGCGAAATTGGACGATTTGAGAATCGCCCCGCTTATATACATCAAAACCAAAGCCCGCACCGTACAAATCATCAAGCCGTTCACGAAATGCTTTTGTTTCAGGCGTTGAAGCTGTTCCTCGACGTAGAACGAAGGGAATAAGCGCTGTCTTGGTTACTGTTGATTCTCTTAATGGCGTACCAGCAAACAACGATATGGCAAACGTTTTGAAACGTTTCGTCGGCAGCACATGCAGCCGGATGGGTCCAACTTGACCTCTTTCAAATAATGTCACTCCGTTTGCTCCTTCCAAGTCAATTGGTCGTCAAACATGGTCGATTTCAACTTGCTGCTTGGAGTAAATGTATTCCAATTGCAAGCATCCTATTCCATTCTAACCGATAGGAAAAGGAAGAAGCAACCTAGCCTGCTTGGGGGCAGATTGGCTGCTTCTTTGCACCTTTTAATTACAGAAAATATGCTTGCCGATCGTTTTCACTTGTTGACGCGTCCATATCCATTTGGAAGTCGCGGTTTCCGGATTGAAATAATATAGACATCCGCCTGATGGATCCATACCGTTGATGGCATCCTCCACCGCTTGTCGCGCTTTATCATTTGGGGTCAAATAAATTTGACCATCCGCAACCGCAGTGAAAGCACCCGGTTGGAAGATAACACCAGAGATCGTATTCGGAAAGCTTGGCGATTTCATCCGATTAATAATAACAGCTGCAACAGCGACCTGTCCTTCATAAGGCTCACCGCGTGCTTCTCCATAAACCGCATTAGCCATAATTTTCAAATCATTGGCTGACAAACCAAGCTTATTGGAGGAACCAATCGAATTGTTATTGCTTGAAGTATTTCCTCCTGTACTGGTTCCCGGTTTCGATTGACCTGTATTCGCTGCTGACGGTGCCCAATTTTTCGTTGCTTCCCAAAGCTTCAGCTTTGTTTTTGCACCTACGACTCCATCGGATTTCATACCGAACTTCCATTGAAACCATGTGACGGCATTTTTCGTGCTTGATCCGAATTGGCCATCGATTTTGCCATTATAATAACCCAAATGCTTAAGTCTTCCTTGCAGTTCATATACATCCTTGCCTGAGGAGCCGACCTTTAGAGTTGCACTGCTGAAGGTTTCTGCTGTTCTGTCGTTCACGAAATGCTGAAGCGAGAATGTGCCAAACAACAGCATAACAATTACTGTGGTCATCACTATCAAACGATTTCTCATGTAGGGATCTGCCTTTCTCTTGCAAGTTAGTTCGCTTTATACAGCGTTACCTAACTCTAGTATGAGAAAGGAGTCCTTCTTCTATGCATCAATTTACAGACTTGGATACGAAAGAGCAAGCAGAAACGATGCTTCGCCGTCCTTTGGAGTCGAAGCATCGTTTCGCGGTGAAATAGAAGCGTATTTATAAAGCAAAACATATAAATTCTTATATTTAAATAAAAGCGCTGTATAAAGGTTTGCCTTTATACAGCGCTTTTATGATTAGGACGGAATACTGCGCCCCGCTTGATGTTGTTCAATTGACACCAATACTTCCCTTGGTTTGCTGCCCTCGTAAGGTCCGACAATGTTACGGGCCTCCATTTGATCAATCAGTCGAGCAGCTCTTGTATAGCCGATACGCATTCTGCGCTGCAGCAAGGAGACAGATGCTTGCTTCGCTTCAACTACGATTTGTACCGCTTGATCATACAGATCATCTACAATGTCATTCGGATCATTCGATTCCTCTTCCACTTCAGGAACCAAATCTTCCTTATATTCCGCTTCTGCTTGTCCTCTCGCGTATTCAACCAGTGCCTCCACCTCTTGATCAGATAAGAATGCACCTTGTACACGTATAGGCTTAGACATCCCTACAGGCAGATAAAGCATATCGCCGCGTCCAAGCAGCTTCTCTGCACCAACCATATCCAATATGGTGCGTGAATCCACTTGCGAGGAAACACCAAATGCGATTCGAGAAGGAATATTCGCTTTAATAACACCAGTAATAACATCAACTGAAGGTCGTTGTGTCGCAATAATTAAGTGGATACCGGCAGCACGAGCCATTTGGGCTAATCGCGCAATCGAGTCTTCAACGTCATTAGCGGCAACCATCATTAAATCTGCGAGCTCATCAACGATAACCACGATATAAGGTAAAACAGCTTTAGGGTTGTCCACCATTAAATTATTATAGCCTTCAATGTTACGAGTAGCTGACTTGGAGAATAACTCATACCGCTTCTCCATCTCAACAACAATCTTTTTCAATGCTAGAGATGCACGACGCGGATCAGTCACAACCGGTGCCAGCAAATGCGGAATACCATTATAAATATTCAATTCAACCATTTTCGGGTCAACCATGAGAAACTTCACTTCGTCTGGCTTAGCTTTGTAGAGAATACTCGTAATAATACCGTTGATACAAACCGATTTACCGGATCCTGTCGCACCAGCAACTAGCAAATGCGGCATACGTGCTAAGTTGCCGATAATCGGTGTCCCAGCAATATCTCTGCCGAAGGAGATTGACAGCTTGGATGTAGCATTTTGGAATTCTGGCGTTTCCATTACTTCCCGCATCGTTACAATCGAAACTTCCTTGTTCGGTACTTCTATACCAATAGCTGATTTGCCAGGTATCGGTGCTTCCATCCGAATATCTTTCGCCGCTAAAGCAAGTGCGATGTCATCAGTCAAGCTGACAATTCGACTAACCTTCACTCCTGTAGCAGGCAATACTTCGTAGCGAGTTACTGCTGGTCCCCTAACAGGCGGCAGCACCTTCACTCTAACTCCGAAGCTCTCCAGCGTAGCTTCAAGCTTTTGTCTAGAGTCATTATCCGCACCATCCCCGCCTCTTGCGAGTAGACTAGGTTTGGTCAACAGACTAAATGGCGGTAATCGATACGGTTTCTCCACTGGTTCTATTGATGCAGCTTTTTCCTGCACTAAGCCGTCGGTGTGCTCAGGATTTTCACTATTGGCAGCTACAGAATGATCGACATCCAGCTCTTCTGTGAAATCGTCGATTGGATACTCAGCATCGGTTTCAGATGACATTGCAGGTGTATGATAGGATTCATCCCTAAACTCTTCTTCATCACCTTCAGGAACTTCCTGTACGGCTTCATTAGGCCAAGCACCTGACCATGCTGGATTGTCTGTATCTGTAGACTCAACTTCAGCAAAATGAGCTGGATTGTTTGTACCATTCGTATTCGATTCTACCTGATCCCAAGGAATATCCGCTTCGACTGTAGAGAATGAAGAAGGATGCTGTTCCACGACATCTTCTGCTATAGGTGACTCTTCACTATGTTTTTCCCAATCCTCTGCCCAATGCGGTCTGTTTTCTTGCTTGATGTGATCATTATCTTCATCCAAAGACCATTCATCATGAACAGGCGTATGTACTTCTTGTTGCTCGCTTTGATCCTGTTGTCTCCATGAGAAGAAAAGTGATTTCTTCTTTCTTGAAGGAATTACAGCGTAATCGTCATCATCAATCGTATCATCTTCATCATAATTGGTTTTACTGGCTGCATTCGAGCCTTTACCCGAAGCGGCAGCAGAAGTAGATCGAATTGCAGAGCGTTGTGACCATTTGCTCGATAACAGCTTGAACAGATGAACTCCCCGCTTCTTCAGGATACGACCTAGCTCAACATAAGATTTCCCTGTCATTAACATAATCGAAATCGCGATCATAACCCACATGATCAATTTAGCGCCAAAGTAACCAAATAAGGAAAATAACATGGAGTATTGGATAGCCCCAAAATAACCACCGCTGATAGCCCTTTCGTTAAGCGGGCGATTATCCGTCTCGCCAAAGGTTAATAACTCACCTCTTAAATTCTCATTAAGCTGTTGGAGAATTAATCCGCCAGTCAATTCTGATGACGGCAGCAGCTGTTGATCAATTTGAGCGATTGAGCTCCACAACGTTAAGGCAAGAACGAATACAAACAGTCCTGTACGTCTATTAGACCAGCCTTTTGGCCATACCCGCTTCACCATAACGGATAACCCTACATAGATACCTACTAAAGCCAGTACAAAATAAAACTTGCCGAGAAAGAGGCCAAACAGCTTGGACAATGAACGTCCTACCGTCGCCTCTCCCGACAGTGCAATTATTGAAACGGTTATTAATAATATCCCATATACTTCATATTTTAAATTTACTGTAATCGACTTTTTTTTGCGTCTTCTTTTTGCCAACTCTCGTCACCTCTGGTTAAACATTATACCATAGGTGGGCAAATGTTCCTATTGGACATATGCCTTAAGTTTGGGCAGATGGTGGAGATTCACCGTACATGACCATGGAACCTGGTGATAATTGTGGATCCAGATAATCATTCAATGAGCATTGAAGCAGACGGACAATTTTCCCCATACCTGGAGCTACTGGTGTCACTTGCATATATACACCATTCACCCATATTTCGTGAAAGGGCTCTCTGTCGCCATGCACCCCATCAAGTACAGTTTCCAGCGGCATAATGGTATAAAGGGTCATTAATTATACACCCCCGTCTGAGGTTGAACGGCTGCTTTAACCTCTGCTATTTGACGATTAAGCTCTTTGAGCGCTTCGCCCAAACCGCCAACCGCATCTATAAGACCATGCTTAACAGCATCAGAACCGATGACCGTAGTTCCGATATCTCTCGTCAATTCCCCTGTTTTGAACATAAGCTCTTTGAACTTCTCTTCGGTTACATTGGAGTTAAGCGTGACAAAGCGAACGACTCTCTCCTGCATCTTCTCCAAGTACTCGAAGGTTTGAGGTACGCCAATAACTAGACCATTCATTCGAATGGGATGAATAGTCATCGTTGCCGAAGCCGCAATAAATGATCTATTGCCTGCTACTGCGATAGGAACACCTATCGAATGGCCGCCTCCAAGGACAAGCGTTACGGTTGGCTTAGTTAGTGATGAGATCATTTCGGCAATGGCAAGACCCGCTTCCACATCACCGCCAACCGTATTCAATACGATAAGTATTCCTTCGATTTTTTGATTCTGCTCGGCTGCTACAAGCTGAGGAATGAGATGCTCATACTTGGTTGTTTTATTTTGCGGAGGCAAGACGATATGACCTTCAACTTGTCCAATAATCGACATGCAGAATACATTTGACTCGGCATTTGGTATTGATGTTTGTCCTAGCTGTTGGATGGTTTCAACAATTGAGTTTGTTTTTTTCTTATCATCTACTGTTGGTTCAGGCTGTTCATTTACTAAGTTCATGGAGCTATGCCACATGGAATAATCAATCCCCTCGAGAACGGCTTCCACCGTCGTATTGAAATATACGCTCGTCATAGTATGAGGTGGACCGTAGAATTTATACCGAATACATGCAGAACAAACAGAAAGAGGCTGAGCAGAATCATTCTACCCAACCTCTTGTTATAAAATTCAATCATATTTCCATAATAATCGGCAAAATCATTGGTCTGCGACGCGTCTTTTCATATAGAAATCGGCCTAGAGAATCTTTTACATTCGTTTTGAGAGAAGCCCATTCATTCACTCTGTCGTTCATTAGTTGGTTAAGTGTCGCTGTGACGATACGATTAGCTTCATCTAGAAGACCCTCAGATTCACGAACATAGACAAACCCTCTTGAAATAATATCTGGGCCAGATACGATAACACCATCCTGCTTACTTAATGTTACAACAACGACCAATATGCCATCCTGTGAAAGAAGCTTGCGGTCACGCAACACAATGTTGCCAACATCGCCAACACCAAGACCATCTATCAGCACATTTCCAGCTTGTACCTTCGGGCCTTTACGTGCGCTTCCATCTTGAAATTCTACCGTCTCTCCGTTGTCGAGTAGGAAGATATGGTTCAAATCTATACCGATTGCTTCACCCAGCTTCGCATGCTGACGCAGCATGCGATATTCGCCATGAATCGGTATGAAATAGGTTGGCCTAATTAAGTTAAGCATAAGTTTAAGCTCTTCTTGGCTTCCATGACCAGATACATGAACACCAGATTCTGAACCTGGTCCATAGATCACATGAGCACCAAGACGAAATAGTTCATCCACGGTACGACCCACATATATTTCATTCCCTGGAATTGGAGTTGCAGCAATAATTACAGTATCACCCGGTAAAATATCAACCTGACGATGTGTAGAGCGTGCCATCCGTGTCAACGCCGACATCGGCTCTCCTTGGCTGCCCGTACATAGAATAACGATGCGATCAGCTGCTAATTTATTAACTTCTCCTGTCTCAATCAACATATCATCGGGAATATTCAAGTATCCTAGTTCTGAAGCTATTGCCACGACATTAACCATACTTCGACCTACTACGGCTATTTTCCGATTAGTTGCTGCGGCAGCATCAATAACTTGCTGAACCCGGTGTACATTCGAGGCAAAAGTTGCAACAACAACACGTTGAGCGGATTTGCGGAAAACATCTTTTAATTCTTCGCCGACATTTCTCTCTGATGGGGTATAGCCCGGACGTTCCGCATTAGTGCTGTCCGATAATAACACCAATACGCCGCGTTTCCCTATCTCAGCTATTCGCTGCAAATCGGCATATTGCTCATTCACTGGCGTGTGGTCAAATTTAAAGTCTCCTGTATGAACGACTGTTCCCTCTGGTGTATCTAGACTTACTCCAACGGAATCCGGAATACTATGATTGGTCTTAAAGAAGGTCGCTCGAATGGAGCCTAATTGCAGCTCAGATTCTGCATGAATCACCATACGCTTCGTTTCGCCGAGCAAGCCCGCTTCCTTCAATTTGACTTCAATTAACCCCATCGTCAGTTTTGTCGCGTATAGAGGGACATTCAAATGCTTCAGCACATACGATAATCCGCCAATATGATCTTCATGTCCATGTGTAATTACAATGGCTCGAACCTTATCACGGTTTTCAGTCAAATATGAAATATCAGGAATGACTATATCAATCCCCAGCATGTCCTCCTCCGGAAATTTCAGACCAGCATCGATAACCACGATATCGTCAGCATACTGAATAACATACATATTCTTACCAATTTCGCCTACTCCGCCTAACGCAAAGACAAGAAGTTTATCCTGGGCTTTTTTAGACAAATGCTTTCCTCCTAGGGTCAGACATTTTATTGAGCGCTCATTGATGGATTCGTTACACATCTTTTTTCATAATTTCAAGTATTTTCTATTTAATTGATTAGTTCATATTATACATGAAGAAAAAGTAGGAACACAAGTTACTGAAGAACCTACTAATGTACTGCTAAGGTTATGACCACATTACAATATTAAAAAAGCTGTCAAGCAAGATGATTTCACCTTGTCTGACAGCCTTAAGATAACCTATGAGCAATATTAAACGAGCTTACTTATAAACTCCGCTTCTGCTTCACTTGCGCTCACAAGAGGAAGTCTTACTTCGCCTACTTGCAAACCGCGTAAACCGAGTGCATATTTTACAGCAACCGGATTAGGTACCGGATGCGGACATTCGAATAGTCCTTTGAACACAGGATGACATTCACCATGCAACAGTGCAGCTTGCTTCACATCACCATCTAAGTATGCTTGAATCATTTGCTTCATTTTGGCTCCAATAATATGGCTTGCTACACTAACCACACCATAACCGCCAATCGCTAAAGTCGGTAAAGTCACACTATCATCACCCGTGTAAACTCTAAACCCTTCTGGAGCAGCAGCAATAATTTGTGTTAATTGATCCGATGACGCACAATCCTTCGTAGCAACGACATTACTCAGCTCTGCAAGCCGTAGAGTCGTCTCAACTGAAATATTAATTCCAGTTCTACCAGGTACATTATACAGCATAACCGGGAGCTTAGTTGAATTGGCTATCGCTTTGAAATGCTGGAATAACCCTTCTTGGTTAGGCTTATTGTAATAAGGTGCTACTAGCAGCACACCATCTACTCCGCAAGCTTCAGCTTCCTTGGTCAGATGAATGGAATGAGCGGTATTATTGCTTCCTGTACCCGCAATAATTTTGCTGCGACCAGCAGCTCTCTCAACAGCAAAGCGGAACAATGCCGTTTTTTCTTCATCTGTTAACGTAGGTGATTCTCCCGTTGTACCTGATACAACGAGTGTATCGCTGAGCTGCTCTTCGATTAAATAGTCAATCAAACGGCCAGTTGCTTCCCAATCAATCACACGATTAGCATCAAATGGTGTGACCATTGCGGTAATTAACCTTCCAAATTCCATCCTATTACCCTCCTACTGGTTCAGCTTCGAGAAGCTGAACCAACTTCGTAAACAATTATACGATTACAAATGAAGTTCAAACTTGGTATGCAATGCACGAAGTGCTGATACCATATCCGTCTCCTTCACGAGCACCCATATCGTTGTATTGGAATCTGCTGATTGCATAATGGTGATGCCCTGTTCCGTCAATGCTTCTACGATACGTGCCATTACGCCGGGAACACCGTTCATTCCGCCTCCAATAACAGATACCTTGGCACAACCACTAATAGCAGTTGGTGCATATCCGCTGTCGGTAAGAACCGAAACAGCCAATTCACTGTCGTGATCAAATACAGTATATACAGCACCGCTAGGTGTAACATTAATAAAATCTACACTTATATGATGCCTTGCCATCGATTGAAATACTTGAAGCTGAACATCGCTTCTTCCTTCAATTGCCTGTACGGAAATTTGTGTGACTCCTGTCACATGGGCAATTCCTGTTACATGACGATCGCTGACAATTCCAAGTATAAGATCTGGCCGATCCGTCACCAGTGTACCTTCACTCGTAGAAAATGTCGAACGAACTCGAACCGGTATCCGTGCTTGTTGTGCTATCTCAACCGCCCGAGGATGAACAACTTTCGCTCCTTGTCGAGCCATATTGCAAATTTCCGCATAGCTAACAACTGGGAGTGGCTTCGCATCCTCTACAATTCGTGGATCAGCGGTTAATATTCCGTTAACATCTGTATAAATATCGACCATTTCTGCCTGTAATGCCGCCCCTAAAGCTGTTGCTGAAGTATCGCTGCCGCCTCTTCCAAGCGTTGTTATTTCCCCTTCGTCGTTGCTTCCTTGAAAGCCTGTGACAATAACAACCTTATTATCCTTCAAATGAGACAGCACCTTCTCCGGTCTTAGCTCTTTAATTCGTGCATGACCGTATTGATCATCCGTACGAATTCCAGCTTGGCCGCCAGTCAGTACTACTGAGGATATACCGTGTGAGATGAGTAAACTGCATAAAGCTGCGGCGGAAATTAATTCGCCACAGCCCAATAACATATCACGCTCTCTTGCTGGCAATCGATCGCCGTTGTCATGGATAAGCTGCAACAGCGTATCTGTAGCATATGGGTCGCCTTTTCGTCCCATTGCTGATACAACGACGACAATCCGAAAGCCATTCGCTTGTTCTCTAGTAATATGTTGAATGACAAGGTTTCTAGCATGATCGGTCGAAAGTGAGGTGCCTCCGAATTTTTGAATTAGGATGCGCATACTATCTTTCCTCCGTTATCGAACGCAAGTTGTTTTAACCAAGTTGCTTATTTGCTTTGAGCGATGTGTTCTGCAATTTGCACAGCATTCCATGCCGCGCCTTTCATCAGGTTGTCAGATACAATCCACATATTCAGACCGCGCTCATGACCAAGATCACGTCTCAAACGTCCTACAAACACATCAGGCTTGCCGGCAGCGTTTGTTGCGAGTGGATATTGCTGATTAGCAGGATCGTCAACCAGAGTAATACCAGGAGCATCTGCTAACAGTTGCTTGACTTCTTCCAACTCATAATTATTCTTAAGCTCTACATATACAGACTCGGAATGACCATAAACGACAGGAATACGGACACAAGTAGCCGTTACTTCAATAGACTCGTCATTTAGAATCTTCTTCGTTTCATTAACCATTTTCATTTCTTCAAGCGTATATCCGTTTTCTTGGAATTTATCAATTTGCGGTATCGCATTAAATGCGATTTGATGCTTAACCGGCAGTGATCCTACAGGTAGAATTTCTGGATTAACAGGTTCTCCCTGCAATGATGCACGCGTTTGGCGAATCATTTCATCGATTGCGCGAGCGCCTGCACCAGAAACTGCTTGATAAGTTGATACAATTACACGAGTAATCCCGTATTTATCTTGTAATGGTTTAAGTGCTGCAACCATCTGAATAGTCGAGCAATTCGGATTAGCAATAATTCCTTTGTGTTCGCTTACTTTGCCGATATTCACTTCTGGAACGACAAGCGGCGTATTTGGATCCATACGATAAGCGTTCGTATTATCGATACAAACCGTACCATGGGAAACGGCATGAGGTGCCAGAGCCTTACTTACGTCTCCACCAGCGCTGAACAATGCTATGTCTACGCCCTTAAAGCTGTCCGGTGTTGCTTCCTCCACCGTTACTTCTTGGCCTTTGAAAGTTAATTTTGTTCCTGCAGACCGTGCAGAAGACAACAGCTTCAACTCACGGATCGGAAAGTTTCTCGACTGAAGCAAGTTTAGTATTTGTTCCCCTACTGCGCCTGTTGCCCCTACTACAGCAACGTTAAACAATTTTTGATTCGACATCTGTTGTTCTCCCCTCAATCTTATGAGACATAATAAGTGCTGATTTAATAATTAAAC
>JBHGUX010000044.1:0-4036 GCA_048976605.1 Pristimantibacillus sp.
GCTCAGGACAATATCAGATTCAAATTAAGCCTGTAACTATTGAATACAATATAGTAGGGCAACAAGATGGTATGACACAAAAAATAGAACCTGATATGCACACTCAATTTATTGTAGTAATACCATAATTTTCGGCCATAACATTGATTGTTGATTCATTAAAGTAACGGGAAACGATAATTGAACGTACCAAGGGAGCAGACAGTTGCTACAACTGCTCTCTTTCTGCATTGAAGTAACGAGTAGATTTTTTCAACATTACAGGATTTTTGGATCTGATATCGAACTTCTTCTCTAGGCTTTCAGGGGGCGCGGATTTTAGATGGATGAATTAGATGATGGAAACAAGCATAAGATCAACTCGGAGTATAGGAGCAACAATAATACAAAATAGGAAGTGAACTATTTGAACAATGATGTAATCATTAGAACAATATTACCGGAAGAATTGCCACAATTATTAGATTTATACAAGCAATTAAATAAAGACGACCCCAAGTTAGATCATAATGAAATTGCCCCGCTATGGGAGCAGATTTATACTAATCCCAATATGTACTACATTGTTGCTGAAAAGGACGGTCTTTTAGTTGCATCTTGTGTTCTTGTAGTTATATTAAATTTGACACGAAATGCACGTCCCTATGGCTTAGTCGAGAATGTCGTCACTCATAATGGACATAGACGCAAAGGATACGGAAAAAGGGTACTGCATAAAGCTTTAGAATTTGCAAAAGACCGAAACTGTTATAAAGTAATGCTTCAAACAGGATCCAAAAAAGAAGAAACTCTTCAATTTTATGAAAAAGCTGGGTTTAAGAAGGGTGTGAAAACTGGATTTATTGCTACACTTTAATGCTTTTTTCGTTAACGAAGAACTATAGCTCAATAAACAACAAAGTGAAGGCTGCAAAAATCAATTGATCGGCAGCCTTCTCAGCTAACGGGCAGATTAGTTAATAATGATACGATTCAGCGTATCATTATTAACGGAAAGTTTCTGATGTGCCTCATTTCCGCAAAATATATCAAAAATAAAATGACGAAATGATGTACAGTTGTGGTAACTCCATGGAGGCGTTGAATGAATTACATTGTATCGGTGACCAAAGCGATAGCCTATATTGAAGACCATCTGATAGAAAAGAACACAGCCGAAGAAATTGCGGAATGGGTAGGATACTCCCCCTATCATTTTCACCGAATCTTCCAATCCGTCACACGAAATACCGTCTCGGATTACATCAGGAGGCGGAGATTGACTCATGCGGCGTACGATTTGTTTCATTCCGATCTTAGAATCGTAGAGATTGCCATCAAATATCAGTTTGAATCTCAGGAAGCCTTCACACGTGCCTTTCAAAAAATGTTCGCCATCTCGCCGGGACGGTTCCGCAAGCAAACAAACATGAAAGACACGCTGTTTCGGACGATGGAGAAGAAAGCGTTGGATGAAACTGGTATGCGGCATCTGCTCTACGGAGTAACCCTCGATCCTTTAATTATCAACAAGGAAAAACGCTATTTGGTTGGAATGGAATTAAGGGGACTCAACTCCCGAGAAATCGGAAAGCTGTGGAGCAGTTTCAGGCAACGAGTGGCGGAAATAGAGAGAAGACGAGATCCTGAATCCACCTTTTACGCATTAATTATGCTTACAGGAGTTCAATGGGAAGTCTCCTACACCGCCTGTGTCGAAGTAAGTGAAGAGGGGCAGATCCCTGAAGGTATGGTCAATAAAGTCCTCCCAACAGCTACATACGCCGTATTCACGCACCGGGGCTCGTTGGATAGAATACCGGATACGTTCTATTACATCTATAACACATGGTTACCGAAATCGGGAAGAACTCGCACGAACGATCCGGAATTTGTACGATACGATCATAGATATTTGGGTCCTACGAATGATGATTCCGAGTTTGATATTTATATACCCATTGGCCCGATATTGTAACTGGAGCGAAGTGCGAGGAAAGGAAGTATGGTGGATGATAGGAAACGCAGAGTTTAAGAATGGGTATGCAGGATACCGAGAAGTAAAAATAGACGATGCTTCTTTAGGCATTACATTTCCCATGACGGTGATGTATCCGGTAGACAATCCTGAACAAATAGAGCGATTGGGGCCATACCTGTTGGAATTGGCCAGAGACGCAGAGCCTTCGGGAGGGAGGTTTCCCCTGGTTATTATTTCTCACGGTACCGGCGGTTCGCCGCTTGTATACCGGACGCTGGCTCAGCATTTAGCGCGCAACGGCTTTATCGTCGGCATGCCGGAGCATCCGTACAACAATCGAAACGACAACAGCTTGGAAGGGACGGTACAGAACCTTGCCTACAGACCTAGACACCTTAGGATGGCCACCGACTGGTTTTTCGGAAATAAGATGTTTAAGGAGAAATTAATGCCGAACGCCGTATCGATCATCGGGCATTCCTTGGGCGGTTACACGGCATTGGCAGCGGCGGGTGGCATGCCTACTTCGTTTCCTCATGAAGCCTCGGACGGAAAGCCGCAGCTCATTGAGGTTACACGGGATCACAGAATCAAGTCCCTAGTTCTACTAGCACCGGCGTCGGTCTGCTTCCGAGCTGAAGGGGCCTTGCGTGCGGTTAACCTTCCCATCTTGATGCTGGATGCAGAGAAGGATCCATACACTCCCCCTTTTCACGCACAAATGATATTGGGTGGCGCTGCTGATCCGAAGAAGATACAATACAGAACAGTTGAAAACGCTGGACATTACTCCTTTCTGAGCCCCTTCCCGGAATCGATGAAGACCCCGGCATTTCTCCCTTCGCAAGACCCTCCCGGTTTTGATCGCGAACATTTCCATAAAACGCTTATTGCAGACATATTGGATTTCCTATATACCCATCATGACGCGAGATGTGACGGTTAGTTTTTTGGAAAAGCTTTCTGTTGAGGGGCATATATTAGGTTGCATGAAGAATGTGTTTTCCAGCAAATGATGGCCTTGAAACTTGCCGTTACAGACATCGCGGGGAACGTATCACAAGTAGTGGTAAAGCTGAGACTTGAATTTAATAGAATCAGCAGCCTTTAATTATAAGTGCAGTCGTAATAAACTAGAAAATGCATTTGAACTCGCACGTCTCTAAACTAACGAAGAACGATAATTCAATGCCATCAAGGCTACAGGGTGGGATATTCCAATATGTGGTATAGTGTTTGGGAGTGAAAAAAGTTGGGTTAGAGGAGGATTCGTAGCGGTGAACAAAGACGACATTGTAATTAAACAAATAACAGAGTTAGATAAATTGGAATCGATAAAATCATTACAATCGACAATCAGTAAACTCGAGAATGCCTTGTCCCAGATGACTCAAAATGGAACAAATACTACTCTAGTAAAGAAACGACTCAAAGCTGTTTATATCGGCTTAGCCACGCTAGAAAACGTTTGGAATCAAAAACCCCATCATTACACCCAGGAAGATTTAGCAGCAGCTCGCAATGTTATTACTGGTTTATTTCCATCAATTGAAAACAGTTATGTTAAGTCAACGGCTGGTAGTCCCCAAAGAACGCTTTTAGAAAGAAGAATTAAAGCGTTGGAACTAGCTGTTCAAGCGATTGATGACCTTTCCGCTAAATAACTCATAATGCAAACGAAGCGTTAGGAGCAACCTTAGTTCACCTTACTGAACAAAAACTAACTGCAGCCCTTACTTTTTTAAATATGACCTTGGAGTTGTAAGCCACTCAACTAACGGATAACAATAGCTTAACCAGACATGAACATGAGGACAATCCTCTATACTTCTTGGTACGAAATACGCCCCGCCGCCAAAGGACGACGTAGCCGTTTCGCCTTGTGGCTTCCAGATGATTCGAATATGATGGAAGGAGGACGTTTCAAGTAGATCGACCTAAGGAGGCGAAGATGAACGAAGCAGTTTTTGATATGAAGTTATTTGAGAGCTATAAGCCGGGGTTAACCTCGTATTGTTATCGAATGTTGGGATCCATTGATGATGCGGACGATGCTGTACAGGAAACCTATATACG
>JBHGUX010000045.1:0-136387 GCA_048976605.1 Pristimantibacillus sp.
CAATATATAAGGAGGTTGGTTATATGCTTGCGTTAGATATTAAAAATTTAAATAAAAAATATGAGCATTTTCATTTAAGAGACGTATCCTTTCAACTGGAAAAGGGTTATATTATGGGATTTATCGGAGCCAATGGTGCGGGAAAAACAACGACCATCAAATCCATTTTGAATTTGACACGTATGGACAGCGGCGAGATTCATATTTTTGGCAGAAGCATGGCCGAGCATGAAGTTGAATTGAAACAAGAGATTGGCTCTGCCTTTGGAGAGATCAACTTTTATACGGGCAGTAAAATCAAAAATTTAACGAATGTGATCAAAAGGTTCTATTCGAATTGGGATGATGAAACCTATAACAAGTATTTGAAAAAATTCAACTTGATCGAAGACAAAAAAATAGCTGAATTATCTACTGGCATGAAAGTAAAATACCGCTTAGCCCTTGCCTTATCACATGGTGCAAAGCTGCTTATTCTGGATGAACCAACAAGCGGACTTGATCCGGTTGCCAGAGACAATCTGCTGGATATTTTTCAGGAACTCGTGCAAGATGGCGAGATCAGCATCCTGTTCTCCACTCATATCACCTCCGACTTAGAAAAATGTGCGGATTATGTTACCTATATCCATAACGGACAAATTATCAACAGTGCGGAAAAGGAAGAATTTATCGATACGTATCGCTTGTTGAATGGTAAGAAAGAGCAATTGGATATGGTCAGAAACCAATTAATCTCTTACAAAACAAATTCGTTTGGCTTTACTGGCTTGATCCATACAAAAGATTTTGATTCCTCCTGGGATATTAAATCCGCCATGCCTAATCTTGAGGAGATTATGATCTACTGCTCGAAAAAGGAGGATATGTATGTATAATTTATTAATGAAAGAATTAAAGTTAGGCGTAAGTCCTTTCTTTTATATCATGCCTTTTTTGACAGGCGCCTTAATGCTCATTCCTGGATGGTTATATTTCCTTGTCATCCTGTACTTTACTTTTATTACGATACCGAATATGTTTGCAGGATATAAATCGCAGAACGATTTGATATTTACAAACATGATGCCTGTAACAAAGAAAGACGTCGTAAAAGCAAAGGTATCCGTTATTGTAATCCTGGAGTTAATGCATATTGTTATTGCAATGATCTACGGCGTGATAACACTACGTTTGTATCCGAATCTGACTTATTATTTCTTCGGACCATCCTTAGGTTTCTGGGGACTATGTTTCGTCATGTTGGCGATCTTCAACATAATCTTTATATCCATGTATTATAAGACAGCGTATAAATACGGTGCGGCAGCGATTGCATCCATTACAGCTGCTCTACTGTTTGCCGGGGGCGCAGAATGGCTTGGAATAAGCAATTCGTTCGTATTTAATCTTTTCAAGGGAACTGGTGCTGATAACCTCGCAATTCAATTATCTATCCTGATTACGGGCATCTTGATATTTGCGATTCTTACGATAATCGCTTATCATATAGCCAACAAGCGGTTTGAGAAAGTGGAAATTTAATGAACATTGCTATTTCGAATACCTCTGATAAACCCATTTATCAGCAGCTTTTCGAACAAATCAGCGCACAAATTCTCAAAGGCGAACTAGACAATGGGTATAGTTTGCCACCTATACGCCAAGCGGCCACAGAGCTTCGTGTTAGTATCATTACCGTCAAAAAAGCGTGGGAAGAACTCGAACGACATGGTCTGATTTACACCGTAACCGGCAAAGGATGTTTTGTCACTGATCTCTCGCCCGATGAGATGCTTCAAAAACGCAATGAAATGATCCTGAAGCAGATGGTCATTGACACTTCGTATTACAAATCCTTTGGCCTCACGATAGAAGAAGTTTTTGAGCTTTTGAAGGAAATTTATTGAACATGCAGATATGAACAGAAAACCACGTCCAATGGACGTGGTTGATTTGTTATTAGTGGAGCCTAGGGGGATGACTCTAAAATGTTTACTTTTACCAACAATCCCACATTTTTCATTTTTGAAGATGAACCTCAATGATTTCCTCCAAATAAGTTTCGGCTTCTTCAATAAGTTCCCGCTCGCCTTTGTTCCATTTTTCTCGTTGCTGGTCTATTTGCAGGAAAGCGTCTGAAATTCCCGAATTTCCTTCAGTCACTTGTTCTACCATAGCAAGCCACTCTCCGGCCAACTCACTTGCAAGGTCGGAGGCTGCTGGCACATTTGCTCCCTTGTAGGAGGCTGCCTTCAGGCACAGCTTTCGAAACGTATTGTAAAAATTCAATACCATTTGATTGGAATCAAAAACATGATTGAAAGCGGATAATTGCTCCTTTGAGAATCGATAATTTTCCCAAGTTGACATATCGATAGCATTTATATCCCTTATTAGCCGCGCTAATAACTCCCAGGGAGGCGAGTAGCCATGATCAAGCAAATTTTGCGAAATTGCCAGAGTATCTATTCGACCTTGAATATTTTCAAGCTGCGAATACAAATATCCTTCTTGTTTGGATAATGTCTCACGCAACGATGCTTTCGTATTCTCAGCAATAACCTGCCCTTTGATTTGTTTTAGCGAAAACCCCAAATTGCGGTAAAATGTAATTTGTTCTATCATCTTTAATTCGTTTTCGGTATAAAAACGGCGATTGCTTTCATCACGACCGGCAGCTTTTAACACTCCCTCATTATCGTAATATTGAATGGTACGCTTGGTTAGCCCTGTTAACTTGGATAGATCGTCTACAGAATAACACTTTTTATGCACCCTTTCACCTCGCTTGATCAATACTGCTAGAGCTATTATCTACTTCGTTTACGAAATCTAAAACGGTTTTTGCCAATTCCTTAGGGTATTCTCCATTAATGGCATGTGAAGCGTCAGGAAACATAACCATTCTGCTTAATGGATTTACTAGGTTCTTTTCTCCAACCTGCATAGCTTTGTTTGAACGATGCATGGTTGAGTTTTCAGCCAAAATGCCTAATACGGGTAATTCTATTTTTTGTAACTTCTCAGGCGTAATCTCAGCAGGCATTGGAAGTCTACTTTTAAATGTTCGCATGCCCGTTTCGATCAGTTTGGCAATCGGTTCACGCTCATCTGCTTCCGCTCCTCCTGCGATATAACTCAACATTTTTTCACGTATTGATCTGGACACAAAAGGTACTGAAGCAGGAATGGAAGCCAAAATCATTTTTAATGGAATAGGTCCAAACACATAAACAGGATCAACTAAACTCAAGGATTCTATTTTATTGGAATTAAACAATGCAGCATTTGCCGCATTCCAACCGCCAAAAGAATGTCCGATCAAATGAAATAGATTTTCTGGTAATGATTCAATGACTTCATGTAACCAAACGGCCTGATCCTCGGCAGTTGTTATTTTCTTTCTCTGAACGCTTAAGCCCGGTTCGCCTAACAGATCAACGGTATACACCAGTCTTTCTTTCATCAGATCTCGGACATTAGGCTGCCACATTGGAGTTGATGCAGATTTACCCGGCAATAATAGCAGGGGTGTTTTTCCTTCGGTTTCTTTTTCCGCAAATTTATACACTCTTACAGTGCCGAATTCAGTGTTGATCCACTGCTCATCTGTTCGTTCAGGAAGTACGATTAATGCTTCGTCGTAAACCATTTTATATTCTATTTCGGCATCTGCTGATATAAAGCCTCCCAGGGTATCATTATCTCGAAATAATAAACCGATTACTGACAGTAAAACCAAAATAATTGCCGACAACAATAATAAATACAAATTCCGTTTCCTCCTCTTTTTCAATGAATATCATAAGCTGATGATTGAATTATAGGATATGACGTTGCGTCATATGCAAGCTTTATCCCAAGTAGAGTTATTGCCATAAATCATCGCTTGTCGATACCTTCCTGGCCATTAATAAGATATAGCGCACATTCAAGATCCTCTTCAGTCGCTTCGAGAAATTATATGTACCTAAACTCTCGTAGCAATCCGTTTGAATTTTCGTCCGTTCCTCGTGGCCAAGATGAGTAAGGATCAGCAAAGCACACTCGTCCCATGTTCGGCGGTTATATGCTCGTAACAAACAAACTCTTTCTCTCGACCAATGGTAGCCGTTTAAATGCCGATGGGTATGACGCCAACCGTCTGTTTGAAAGCCTCTTCCATAGAAGAAGGCGTACGATCATCTATCTTTGTAGCATGGTTGTATCTTGTTTTATTTCAGCGAATGTGCCCACACAGGCCTTGCTTACCTCGACTAGAGACAATGGTATCCCATTCCCAATGACCCTAAGCTTCTCATTTACGGACTTCTTTCGGACGCTGATGAATCGATTAGTCCTATGTCCCTAACTTGACTCATAGTAAATTAACTTATATAGTTTGATTACAGAACAACATAATGGAGATGAAAAATTGGGTGAGATTCGAAACGCGGAACGTACGCGTAAAAAGATACTTGATGCTGCAAGAGTAGAGTTTTTCTCGAAAGGATTTTCAGCTACTCGAATAGAATCAATCGCTACAAGAGCAAATGTCAAAAAGCAGTTGTTGTATCATTACTTTAGAGGAAAAGATGAGATCTTTGAAGCAGTTATGGAGAACTTATATACCCAACAGCAGCCAATTACTTTGCAAACTCCAACAGACCCTGTTCTCCTGGCTGAGCACCGTTTAAGAGTAAACATCGAATATCGATTGGATTTTCAAAAGTTTACGGCATGGGAAGCGCTTGAAGACCAACCCAAAAATCCTCAAAGAGAAGCTATTAGAAAGCAAGTTCTGCAATCCTACGTCGAAGATTTAAAGGCTAAACAAAAAGTTGCTCTTGTTCCCGAAGACTTAGACCCTGCCTTGCTGACTTTAGCAATTACCAGTTTAACCACATATCCGCTGGTCTTCACTGATGCAACAAAAATGATAACCGGGATGTCTCCTACCGACATACAATTTCAAGAACAATGGATGGCTTTTCTTACACAGATCAGTGAAAAAATATTTCATAAATCAGCCGACTGAATATGATAGCCATCTAGACTAAAGACCGAGTGTTCCCAACACTCGGTCTTTTTTTCGCCCTTAATATACTAAGAATCTAATACTACTTGACATTTGGTAAATTAAATTCTATTCTTAATCTAATACCTTTACTTTATTCATGTAAAGTTATAATAATCGATGAGGTGATTCATAATGGCATTACAACCTAGCAAAACGTTTATTAATCTGCCCGTTAAAGATTTGAAAAAAACGATGGATTTCTTCAGGCAAGTTGGATTCGAGTTCAACATGCAGTTCACAGACGAAAATGCCACTAGCATGGTTATCAACGACAATACCTATGCCATGATGCTCGTGGAGCCATTTTTTCAATCGTTCACCAAGAAGGAACTTGTTGATACAACAAAATACACAGAAATGCTCGTCGCCCTAGCGGTTGACAGTCGCGCACAGGTGGATGAAATCGTGAATAGAGCCTTTGCTGCCGGTGGAACTCCGTCGAATGAACCTCAGGATTTTGGTCATATGTACAGTTGGAGCTTCCAGGATATTAACGGACATATATGGGAAGTTTTTCATATGGAAGATCCAGAAAACCATCAAGCGTAATTCATTTATTACTAAAATGTGCAAAAGAAGGGGTGTCCGATAAAGTCATATGTATGACTTATGGGACATTTAAAATTTCTCACTGTTCACTGACTGAACCCGTGGTTCACGATAAGCTGACTGAAGGCGGTAAGGTGAAATGCCCGTTGGAACCAACGTTCTGGGGCGCCTTGTTCGGACAAATCGAAGACAAATACGGCATAGTGCAAGATAGGTATTTATGTGATATGTACTGCTGGGCGTTGAGTTAATGGGAATCCAAAAATAAATTAAATATTCCTTTACAGGAATATTCCCTTTAATGTATATTGTTATTATAAACTAAAAAAAAGGAGTTTTGACAATGAGAAAAGTAAAAGTATCGATGTATGTAACTTTGGATGGCTTCATGGATAATCCGGCTTGGACAGCGCCTTATTTTAACGAAGAGGTGGGGAATTTTCAAACCGATTTGTTATTTTCTAGCGACACTTTATTGTTGGGACGAGTGACTTACGAAGGGATGGCAGCAGCTTGGCCAACGATGACGGATGATGTTGGTTTTGCAGACCGAATGAACGGTTATCCAAAGTATGTTGCAAGTACAACATTAGAAGAAGGTCCATGGAATGCAACGATGATCAAAGGTGATATTGTGGAAGAAGTAGCTAAGTTAAAGCAAAAGCCCGGTCAGGATATTTTGATCTATGGCAGTGCTGATCTTATCCACACCTTAATGGAGCACGATCTCATCGATGAATATCATTTCATGATCCAACCAGTTGTACATGGGAGCGGAAAACGTCTTTTCAAAGACGGGAGCTATACAAAAGCTTTAAAGCTTGTTGAAGTTAAAACAACATCTACAGGTGTATCCATCCTTTCCTACCAACCGGAGAAAAAGAACTAGTACATTGCCATGAGAGCGGATGATGAACCATCAATGCTAACGTCATGGGTGCCTTGGCTGAGCCTAACCGCATGCAGATTGTTGAGCTTTTGCGAAAACGTCCGCTCACCGTAGGGGAAATTGCCGAGCGGCTTAAACTGCGCCAGCCTCAAGCATCCAAGCATTTGCGTGTTCTATATGAGGCTGGCATCGTGGAGGTCCAGGTGGACTCGAATCGCCGGATTTACAGGCTACTGCCGGATCTTTTCCGGGAGTTGGACAATTGGCTGGAGAGCTACCGCTTCATCTGGGAGGAGCCGTTCGACCGTCTGGATGACTATTTGCAAAAGCTGCATCTCGCGTAGCTTTATAATTAACCGATTGAACTAATGCAGATCGTCAGCTCAATAATACAGCGACAGTCTAGGACTTTTTTTTCTTGTCCAAGGCTTCCGCTGTTTCTATTTTATGGGTCAGTCTAATACTTATTTCACGGAAGCTGACGATTTAGTAATGTGAAAAGACGCGTGGGATGAACACAACCAGTCTATTACTTTATTTTCTTGTTACAGCAAGAGCAAAAGCCCCCGGGGGGGGCATACTTTCACATCTCATCTATTCTTTCAGGACCATCAATATAAAGCACTCCACATGTGTCGAATACGGAAACATAAATAACGAAAAAACGGCATCTCTGCCGTTTCAATTTAAAGTGTTGGTGGAGACTAGCGGGATCGAACCGCTGACCTCTTGCATACCATGCAAGCGCTCTCCCTACTAAGTTAAGCCCCGCCGAATTAATTGCCTCATTTCAATTATATTTCCTCCTAAAAACACCAGCCTTATTTCACAAGTCTCCAATCGCACATTCTACGTGCAATCCAATCCGTGGAAGAACTCTTTTCATAGAATAGAGAAATAGAGTTAACAAACCTTTTTCAAATTTCAATCATATCTCTTGAAACTCTATGATCCTATTGATGGTGAGGGGAGGTAGAACTCATATGAATGAAATGTATCATTTATGCAGGCAGCATATGAATTGCAGAGTTCGCATTCATACTTGTGACGGACGATGCTATGAGGGTGTCATCACGAACGTGGACTGTAACCATGTTTACTTACAGACTGGTGAAGGGCGTAAATCGGGAAAAGCCTATGCACAATTATTTGGATTCGGAATTCTTGCTTTATCTTTATTTACTCTTTTTGCCCTGTTTTTGATCTAATATCATTCTCCTATTACCCATGTATTGATCGAAGAGACCCTCTAAGGGTCTCTTTTTCACGTATGAAGGCACCAAATGCCCGCACATTCCGGCACACGCATGAGGTTTTGTTCAAGGACCTTGCTTGCCAACTCGTCTCCGAAGAAGAATCTCGTTAGCTCCTCGGCTTGTTGAATACTCTCAAACTCGTAATCCATTCTGATCCATTTGTGGGCGAATCCATATCTTTCAACCAAAGAAGAATAATATTCCTTTAGAAAATCAGGCGGATTAGGTGTCTCCGTGCCTGTCCCCATGGTTTCGAATATTATTATTGTACCGTTGGGTCTTAGAACGCGTTTCATTTCTGTAATCACTTCATGAAGGTTGTTCTTCCAATCGTCTACATCCGCATTTGCTAGATAGCCAATCGTCCAACCAGCAGTAATCACATCAGCGCTTTGCTCCTCCAAAGGGAGTCGTCTATTGTCAGCTAATATAGTTGTCCAATTAGAAATCCCTGTTGCGTTCAATTTAGTTTCGATTACTTGCAGCATAGATGCAGAAGCATCTAGCGAAGTGATCGTAGCCGCATACGGTGCTAGTGCAGTTGTAAGTCTTCCTGTACCTGCTCCGATATCGACAATGTCCAGTTCGTGGCACGCCCTAATCTCTTCAATAACCTTATCAAGCTTTGGCTGCTTAGCGATTAATAGTTGATACTTCTCTGCTTCATTCTTATAAATACGGTTGTGATCAGGCATTCATAACCCTCCGTCAAATTGATTATTGAATTACCTGCCTAGTATAAAAGCTGACGTTACGAGAAGGTCAATCCCTTTCATCTAATAGGTATAGCATAAACAATATGAAGATAATCGTTAATTTGCTCAACCTTTGTAAAATAGCCTCTATCCTCAAACCAACTAATCATTTGAACAACTGATGTGTAAGGTTCAATATGATTAAATTGGTCCTCTTCAGCACGCATTAAGTCTGTTATACAAATACGCCCATGAGGTTTCAGCACTCTACGCATCTCTTCTATGGCTAACAGCTTTTGCTCGTCTGTTAAATGATGAAAGGCAAAGCTGGACACTACAAAGTCAAACCTTCCATCAAGATACGGAATCGCAAGAAAATTACCGAGCTTAGTATCCATATCCGGAAATTTCATACGGCACTGTTTGAGCATCTCCTTCGATTGATCCACCCCAGCCATTATGGCTCCTTGCTCCATTAGCTTACCGGCTAGGTTGCCTGTCCCTGTACCCATATCTAAGCCCTTCTCGCCTGGTATCGTCGAAACCCATTTTACCGTCAAATTCAGAGCTAGCTCATAGTCCTTAAATTCTAGCGAATTATTAATGACACGCTGGTCATGGATACTTGCTTGACGGTCGAAGTTCCATTTGTCCTGCCAATTATTCCGCTGATCTCTCAACCTTTTTGAGCCTTCAGCTAGCTGATAAATATCTTCAATGGGAAGAGACTTCTGGCTCTTCAATAGATCAATCATATAATCTGTCGTTTCAATAACCTGCTTCATTTCTAGCCACTTGGAGAACAAGACAGATCGCTGAAGCTCTAGATAATACTGAAGTTCTCTAGAATCATCGCCTTCAATTTCTATTAGCGCTTTTTTGATATCCTCAATGGTCATGCCTGCTTCTCGAAGTGAAATGATCGTTTGCAGCCGCCAAATATCCTTCTCGCTAAAGTCACGATATTGATTATTCCCCTGTTTAGCAGGAGCAACTAACCCCTTTTCTTCATAAAACCGAATGGCTCTGGGAGAGATATTTAGTCTGTCTGCCATTTCTTTTATTTTCAACTAAAAGCCTCCCTTCTTACTTTCCTACATTAAACTTTAACGTAACGTGAATGTAAAGGGGAGTGTTATATCATTTCTTCTTCTTTTTATTTTCTGCTTTTTGCACATTGTCAGCTATTCTAAATTTAACGATTCTGCTGATTAATTCATATGGCAATGGCTTCTCAATAGGGAATTGTACGGACCCTTTGGCACCTTTATAGCCCGATAGTTCTTGCTTGAAAGCTTCAATACCATTTGCTCCTGGATAAAATCCTATATGATTTTTAAAAGCAGCAAAGTGTACCAAGTTTCCATGCCATGCAAACGTAGGCATTTGATAGCTTATCTTTTCTTCAGCGTCTGGTGCCGACTCTTTAATAACTCCTCTTAATGTACGAAGTATTTCCTGAACTTGAGGTGAGAAATGCGAAATATAATCATCGATGGATTCATAAGTAATTTTGGCTTCGTCCATGTCTTCTCCCTTCAACCCTATAATATTCTGCCCATATTATCACTTAAATCCATTATTAATTCCATACAAAAAAGGACATCCCCCAGAACGATTGATTCAATCGCTAGGAAGATGCCCTCTATAAGACTATTTGTCTGGTAATTGCTCCACATAGTTATCTGATAAATTCAACAGCTTCAAGGCCCGATTGTATTGCTCCTCGGTCGAACCATTGTTGTTGATATTATTATCACTTAACTGATAGTTTGTTCCATCTTCGTACCCAATTCCAGGCAAGAACATATTGGTATCATTAATGAATGAACCTGTAGGGAGAAAATGCCGCATCGGCAAAACATTCTTATTCTGGTTCAATAGATCTTCACCAAAATGAATCTGGTCTTGCAGCGATACGCCGACTAAATTCGTCACCGTTGGCAAGATATCAACCTGACCGCCTGTTTTATCTATAACAGCAGGATAAGAAACACCTGGTGCGGACATAATAAGCGGAATATTGAACATGTCGGTATATCCGTATTCTCTACCCAACAGTCCTTCCATTAGATCCTTCTCGTCAGTGCTTAACGAATAGAGCGGCAATCCCTGATGATCTCCGTAGAACAATACAACGCTATTATCCCATATCCCGCGCTTCTTAAGATCTTCAATGAATTGGCCTACCGCATAATCCGTGTAATTCTGGGCAAGTATATAGTTACCAACCAAAGTGTCATCAAATTTAGCTGGTAGAGTCATATGGTACTTCGATTCTGGCATTTTATAAGGATGATGAGAGCTCATTGAGATAACTTGCGCATAAAAAGGTTTGGGTTCCTGATCCAATCGTTCTAACTCATCAGCGGTCTTGGCATATAGCACTTCATCAGATGCGCCAAAAGCAATGTGATCATCATCTCCGAAGAAGCTTTGATCATAATAATGCTCGAACCCTATTGATTTATACAGCTCCCTGCGATTCCAGAAATCGGCTGAATTCGTATGGAAAGTTGCTGTCGTATAACCATTGGCAGCAAGCAGCTTCGGTAAACTTGGAAGAGCTTTATCCACATAGTGTTTGATAGCTGGCTCATGCTGTGGCACGTAAAGCGACGTATTCACAACAAACTCAGCATCTGAAGTCGTACCTTGACCTACCATCGTATAAAAGTTGTTAAAATATAAATTTTCCTTAACCAGCTTGTTAAGGTTCGGCGTTACTTCCTGCCCCTCAATGTTCAGGCCGAGCAAGAAATTTTGGAATGACTCTAGCTGAATGATAATGACATTCTTGCCTTTGTCCGCATCCCAATAAGTCGCCACTTCGGGAGCTTCAATTCCCTTTAGTTGATTAATAGACTCTTGGGTAATTTCACTCGTATCAACAAATTCCTTCTTCTGAGTTGTATCACTAAAGATCGTATATATCTCATAGCTCAGAATGCCCATTCCTTCAGCTTTCTTATTCTCGTTCATACTAGCATGATTGGGCACTATATTGAAAAGACAGAGAGCAATAGATAATACAAATCCAGCTAGAATAACTCTCTTATCTATTTTCTTCATACCCATCATTTTAAGTTTATTTATTGTTTTCGGTCTGAACATAAACAAACCAAAGACGATAATATCAATAAAGATTAACAGGTAATAGGGATCCAGCAATGAATAAGTGCTTTCCCCAACCTTCGTTACTTTATCAGCTTGACCCAGCGCATGGTAGGTAGCAATAATGCCATAATATTTGTAGTACATGAGAACCGCGAAATAAATGACTGTAGCTAACAAATTGACGATCATATAGTAGAGAATTTTCCGCTTGGACGCAAACCACTCGATAAAACAAAATACAATCCCTAATATAGGAATTTCCGTCAGCCATGTCGCTAACGATGGACCGTCTTCGAATATGACGAACCAAGCTAGAGAACTCTTAAGAATTAAGATAATCGTAAATACAATAATTGGCCTGTGGCGAAGCCATAAAGGCATAGGAGTCGCCTTCTTTCTGAACACATCAAAAGAGCCGACGTTGAATCCAGCTCTTTATGGCATTCTATTATTTTAGTAGTAAAGCAATATGGAAACTAGAAGTATTATGAGCCATTTGCAAACCATTGTCAAAGGCAAGTTATAGATTAATTTAATGCTTTACTGATATAAATATTAGGTTTACAAATATGAAAAAACATGGCGCCAAGGGTATAGTAACCGCCCTTGAAACCATGTTTTTCTCTTGTCCTCTATATTAATAACATGTTCACTCGCAAGTTTCGAAGACAATCGATGACGCTCCACTTTTCAATCGAATCGAGTAATATCCGTGGCCCAGCGGTGAAGGATGAACCACGCCGCCAGATATGCAACATGCTCCAGCCCAATCAGGCAGCTTCACAGTCGTGTCAGTATCTCTGTCCGCCATAAGTTCAGCTCGGAACGAGCCCTCATCCCTGTTCCAAACAACCGTCACTTTTCCCGTATGGAATCTCCAATCGGTCATACTCCCCCGCTTCCAACGACTCGGCAGAGCAGGCAGTAATTTAATAAGGCTGGCAGACACCTGCAGCAGCTGCTCTTGAACGGCGTTAACCCAGCCCATATTAGCATCTAATTGTACTGGAGCCGCAGGCATAAGCATCGAAACGCCCATTCCACGCCAATCATTATGAAGCGTAAATAGATTCGGCAACAGACTCGATCTAGAGAGGATATCCAGACAATTCAAGGAGGCGTCTCCATCGCCTAACCTTGCGTAAATAGCTGCCATATGGGCAAGTGACCAACCACTTTGCGCCCCAATTTCGCGCTTTTGCACCGCCGCTTCGAAGGCCTCGAACAAGTTCGGATCGCTCTCTTTCGTCACTTCCTGCCCTGGGAATACCGGATACAGATGCGAGAGATGGCGATGTGC
The DNA here is from genome assembly GCA_048976605.1 of Pristimantibacillus sp. Taxonomy (GTDB): domain Bacteria; phylum Bacillota; class Bacilli; order Paenibacillales; family Paenibacillaceae; genus Pristimantibacillus. The sequence continues at coordinate 12,848 of JBHGUX010000045.1, forward strand.
GTAACGGTCCTCAAATGTTGGATGAATCCACTCACTGACCGCGCCATCCTTATTCAGTCTATAAGCTGGCAAGAGCGTCAGCATGCGGCTCCATTCCTTCTCCGCTTCCGGATCGCTGCCCGCTTGCTGATTCGCTTCTATTAAATGCTGAAGAAGCTCTTTCAGAATGGCGATATCCATCGTTGCATTAATTGCAGTAGGCATAGGATGCGCAAGTGGCTTGCCATCCGTTGGCATGAAATTTTGCGGCGTATTCTCAGGTGATACGGAAGGGTAGATTTTATAGAATCCATCCTTATCCATGACCAGAAAGTCCTCATAAAACCGAATCGCCTCAAGCATGAATGGCAGCGCCGTCTCACGCAGAAATTGGAGATCTCCCGTATAACGGAAATGTTCATAATAATGACGGGCCAACCAGCCAGCCGCACCGATCCAGTTCATAATAACAGGTACGATCTGATTGGGAACACCGATACTCGGCGTCGAGCCAGCTGGAATATAGATCCCGCGACAGCCATACAGCTTACTCGCATTTTCATGGAAATCATCCATCAATCCCTCATAATAGCGGAATAACGAAGGGACCAATTCGCCAAGACCGCCAACATGAGCATGCCAGTACATCATCTGAATGTTCTCGTTCGCCATGTTGTGGCTCCATACCAGCCTATAATCTCCTCCCCACAGACCATACAGGCCAAAAGGCTCTGCATCTCCCGCAGCAGAAGTTCCGCTAAGGAACAAATAACGTCCATAAGCCCACATTTTACGTACAAGCGCAAGCGGCGCTTCACCCTCATATGCATCAAGCAGCAGCCGCTCATTAGTTCGTGTATCATGATCTCCGTCACCCAATTCCAATGAGACGGAGTGGTACAATGGCCGATGCAGGGCGAGGTGACGTTCAAGCAACTTGTCATAAGAGGTATTCTCAGCTAGCTCTTCCAATTCCCGCTTCAGACGATCCCAGTCTTTGGACTGAGTGCCTAGGACGAACATCTTCACCAATACCAGCATTCGCCGGACTCCATCAAAGCGGATTACACTCCCCACCGTTTCGATCTGCCCGCCCTCCGGTATGACCTGCATGACTGCTCCGAAATCCGCTCCACCATCATTCGTTCCAGCGAACCAAACATGCATGCCGCTGGCTCCGACTTCAATTGTCTGCTCAAGCTCCTTGAATTCCGGTGTATCTGCCCAGCGATCACTCGGATGAAGAATAAGTCCAATCTCTCCCGATACACAAGCTTCATCATCCCCTCCAAGCTCGTAGACAACCACATCGTCAGCACGCGAGACGAACAACTTCCGACTATATTCTCTCGGCCCGTCTGTCCAACCCACCGTTACTTCGCCACTGTCCATTGCGAGCGTCCGGCTATACCCGCGAAAAGCACTTTCGCAAGGCATGACAAGTTTTATTGCTGTCAGTGGAAATCTGGAGGCGAGCTTTGTCCCGTAACCGCGTTCTCGCAACGCATTCGTCAGCTGCCAGCTAGCCTCCGCGTATCGCTCTTCATCCATCAGCTTGCGGGTCTGATCCAGTGTGTCGCTTACATCCGGCAGCTCATCCTTGCTCCCCCAATGCCAGAGCCGAGCATGATTAAGAAGTACCGTCTCCTCCTGAACGCCGCCAAATACGGATGCGCCTATCACTCCATTGCCAGAGGGAAGCGCTTCGCGCCACATATTTCTCCACCAAGAGGCGGGATAACTCATCACTAGTTTATCCGCGCTTCGTTTGTCCTCTTGCTCCTGCATCCGTATCATCCTTGGCGCAGCCGCTCCAGCTCAATACTTGCAAGCAGCAGCGGAGCAACGCCCATCAAGACATCGCTGACAATTTTCTCGCTCATATAATAGGTATAGGAACCATCGCGGTATTTGCGCCCGCCCAAGCCAGCCCCGCTGCAGATGTTATGGAGATGAACGCCTTGCTCATCCTCGGTTACGAAGGAGGTAAGAATGCCTTCATAGGCTTTCTCTATCAACTGCGAGTCAATCTCCGTTAAGTAACCAAGCCGTATCCCTTTGGCAAACGCATAGGTTAGCATGCAGGAGCCTGATGCCTCCAAATAATTGCCTTGGCGGCCATTGCAGTCCATAAGCTGATACCATACGCCGCTCTCTTGATCTTGTACCCGAAGTACTGCATTCGCCATTCGCTCAAATATCCCCATCAATTGTCCTCGCTTCGGATGATGGACGGGAAAATGCTCAAGCGAGTCCACAAGCGCCATGGCGTACCAGCCCATCGCCCGCCCCCAGACATGTCGGGAACGACCCGTATTTCCATCGCACCAGCGCTGTTCCCTGCTCTCATCCCATGCATGATGCAGCAATCCCGTTTGCGGATCACGTGTGCGCTTCTCAATCAACAGCAATTGATGAGCTGCTTCATCGAACCAGTTGTCCTCACCAAAGGTCCGAGCATATTCAGCCATGAACGGAGAAGACATGTACAGACCATCCAACCACATTTGGTAGGGATATATTTTCTTATGCCAATAGCCGCCTTCTTCCGTACGGGGTTGGCCGATCAATTGAGTGATTAGCATTCTTGCTGCCTGCTCATACTTGGAATCACCAGTGTTTCTCCATAATCTCAGCAGATTTTTCCCTTTGTTGATATGATCAAGATTGTAATCCTCCAGCGTATAGCCGCGAATAGAACCATCCTCTTGAATAAAGACGTCCATATGCCGCTTCACTGTCGCTTCGTATTCAGACTCTCCCGTCCAATCGCCTAGCTGGCCGATAGCCGTCAACGCCATGCCAGCCACATAGCCCCATTTGTTAGCGATATTAGGGTGATAACCGTCTTGGTTATGAGATAGGATCGTTCTAGCAACCCTAACGGACACTGTACTAAGGATGTCAGATGTAGTATTCATTAACCCTTTCCTCCTTCGTTATGTTACCATTATCGGCATAGCTGTGAAATCCTCAGGAATTTCGACTAGATACACATTGCCATAGCCGTTCTTATCACTTGTGAACAGCAGCCGCTTCCCATTCGCATTAAAGCGGGGATGGGCATGCACCTTCTGCGAATGGAAGCTGCAGCGCAGCTCGCATAGAGTACGCGGACCTTCATACACGCCATTAATCTTACGCCATAGGCTTAGTGTCTTGACAGCTCCCTTGCCATCCACGATTGCCTGCCCTAATCCATCCGAATAGCCATGCCAAGTATCGAAGCCAAACTCCGTTTCTTCCATACTTGTATTGTCATAACGAATACTTCCGAAGAAATTAGTGCCGTTTGCTCGAAATCCGTGATAGCCGATTGTGACTCCATCGGGATAGAAAAATTCATGCCCGACCTTTTCACTGCTCTCCAGCCGCTCTCTGATTCTCCAAGCCTTGCCGGTACGCAGATCCAGTCCCCAAATACGATGGTCAACGAGATGCCATGGACCTTCATGACAAAAGGTCATCAGCCAGGGCTCCTTAGGCGATGTATTGATATGAGTAATGAACTTGTTGGCTTCATATACCTTCTCTCCGCCTCCGGCCTGTGCATCAATACGTATGATCATACTGTGTGGCGCAGCCTCCATCAGCTCTCGATGTCCGACATAGCCATTTCCTAGATCGAGTCGAATTCGATGGGACAGATCCTCTTGAACACAGGTCATCACGAATTGACCGTCAGCTGTCGCATTGGCATTGCCTAGATGATAGCCTTCCGGTGCCTCATAGATCAGCTTCTCTTCAAGCGATGCAAGATCTAATCTGATAAGCTGCCGTCCAATCTTGATGAACGCTGCGCTTCCATCCGGCAATAAGCAAGCATCCAATTGATTGGCATCCTTGTAGTCTGTCAGCTGGGTTATCAAACCGCTTTCCACATGAATACTGTACAGATTCGTGCTGTTCCCCCTGTCCGAGATCACAAGCAGCCTTTGTTCTCCGTCATACCAACCGTTCTCAGTAAAATATAAATGATAGCTATGCGCCTTATAATTAGTTAATTGCGTTACTTCCAGCCCAGTAAGCCGATCGATTTCCGTTTTTCGCTCTGAGGGCCACACCGTTCCTTTTGCAGACATGCTCTCGCCTCCTGTATATGCGAACTTTGAAGCCTCTACAGCCAGGGCTTCAGCCCTTCCCATTTCACTGTCCAACTTCCATCTTGCGGGAAGCCGGGATTGCTGGCTGTCGAATTCCCCTCTGACTCTGTACCAACAACGTCGCCTACCTTCCAGCCAGAAGCCATCATGGCAACTGCGGTTAGCAAGCCCCCGTTGCCCGGCAAATAAGCGGATAATCCAGGGCGCTGATAATTATGTCCATTGGTTAAATACGTATTCTTGGAGGCATCCATCAGTAGGAAATCCACCGCAAGATCCGGTTCACCAAGTCTTGCCGCCGTCATGGCGCACATCGGGAAGTCCCAACCCCATGCCGATTCCCATATCCATACTTCCTTCACCTTCAACAAAGTGTCCAGCATAACCTTACGGTCAATTAATATGCCTGGCAGAATACCCAAGGCCCCAAGCATAGACGGATGGTCGCGATTTTTCGTCTGAAAAGTTTCCGGGCACAGCTCATGGGCTAGATATACGCCTTCCGCCTGCGGAGGCTCCGCTAACGATTCGGCAACCTCTGCCCACAGTGGATTGGCAGGCTGCTGCATACGTTCCGCCCAGCGAATCGCAATTTCCAAGCCATACTTCCAATATTCCAGCTCATAAGGAGGGTTCTTGCTGCCTTGCAAAGGATGACATTCTTGCGCTGGAATAAGGGGTGGTCCCAGATCATAGACTCGAGTCTCTTCATTCCAATGTGCGAACGAGACCATGAAATCAGCCGCTTCGAACACGATATTGCGGAACCGTTCCAGCGTACCGCTAGAGGGATCAGCCAGATAACAAAGCTCGGCAAGCGTCATTGGATGCGGTTGCTGCCAGATGAGGCCGTTCGCAACCGGCGATGGACAAGGTTTGCCGTCAAAGCCGACCATCTTCGGCCAACGCGCACCTTCGTAACCCTGTGACTGTGCCAAGTCACGCGCCACCGGCAAAATTTGCTCATACCAATCCATACTGTTGAGCAAATAGGATTCTCTGCCCCACAATGGAAAATGAGCCCCATGCCACCAATGCATCTCCAAATGTGACTTCCCAAACCAGCTGTTGTACATCAGGCCGGTCTCTTGCGGCGGCAGTGATCCGCCGCTATGCAACGCAAGCAAGAATTGCGACAATACAACACGTCTTTCAAGCTCATAAGCTCTTGGATCAGCACTTCCGGAAAAGTCGATTGCCGCACCGCTCATCCAGAACGACTCCCAATGACGTTTGCTCGCAACCTCAATAGCCTCAACTGCTGCCGTTTGCGGCGACTCCTGTGCAAAGCCGATGGAGAATTCCAGTGATTGACGACTTGCGTCCGGCAATAGTGTGAACTCATGTGTGCCAGTCCGCTCCAGATTCCCTGCATCCCAAGACCAACTAACCTCATAACGGTCCTCATCCATGCTTCTTACGATATTAGCTCTATTAACACCTGATTCACCAAGCTCAGTCCGATGCCTGTCGTCATTGCCAAGATCGGGAAATACAGCTTTTGCCCAGGTTGTAGAGGTCATATCCGGTGCAGGAAAACGAATGAACACTTGCAGTCTTCCCTGCTCGATTAATGGAGACACGACTCTCACGCCAATAGCATCCATTTCAGGATGGCATGCTGTCATTACATGAACTGGTGCGCCTTGTACGTCAAATTCACTTGTCAAAATGCCTGACCAAAGATTCATTTTCTGACTAATATTCGTTATATCCTCTGCTTGTGCTTCTTCACCCGATTCGCCGAGGAAGCGGAACGAAACTCGGCCAAGCTGAAGGCGATGCGGGTTCTGACGAAGCCAGTGATAAGCCTCCGCTTTGTCGCCCGGCTTCATTGCATATCCTACCGACCTGCCGTAAGTATCGTAGCTTTGATATGCGGCATCACGCTCGGTGAACCGCTCTGGACCACCCGTATAATGCCATCCCCAATTGGATTGTGTACCAAGCGGCACCTCATATTGACTAGGGAAAGTCTGCAGCCCGGTAATGTCAGCACTGAAGGCAAACTCTCCGTTGCCTACGGAAAACGGGGACACAGGGTCCCATTTATTCAACTCCGGTTGATGCCGTTCCACAATCTGTCGTCTGTCCATTGGCTCCTCCTATTTGCTTGAAACCGGCTCGCTCGACCTCTATTTATTCGAGCGGGTACCGGCTTCTCATCATATCCCGATACTTGCCCGGGGTAATATCTTTGAATTTACGAAAACTGCGAATAAAGCTATTCTCATGCTGATAGCCAACCAACAGCGCAATATCCGAAATACGGTCATTCGTCTTCAGCAGCAGCTCACTCGCACGCTCAATACGAAGCCGGGTCAAATAGTTGTAGATCGTCTCGCCCGTCTCCTGTTTGAACAGTTGACTCGCAAGGCTGCTGCTAATGCCAATTGCTTCAGATATTTCTGGAATACCAATCGGCTCGCTAAGATTCTGCTTCAAATAATCAATCATCCGATGGCACATAATGAAATCCTTGCTCTCAGTCAGCCGTCGGAATCTTTGTGCTAGTACGACAACCCTGCTGTTCAATTCCTCTGTGATATCCTCCAGTTGAAGGGTGTCGAGCCCGATACTGGTTTGACACAAAGAGTCGTCTGCTATAGGACGAAGCTGTTCAATTCTCTCGATGGCCGATTGCAGGAAAGATACAGTCTCAGAGGGATATCCATATTGACTGCGAATATTATCGATCATTATTCCGGCAGCTTCCAGCGAGTCCTGCTCATTGCCTGCTTCTATAGAACTTATTAATTCATTTAGTGCATGTTCATATTGCGGCGGTTCATTCACCTCATGTCCAGATACCTCTTGGAACGTAATCACCTGTCCGCAGCCTTTGTATAGCCGATAAGTAAGCGCATTCTCTGCTTCCAGCATGCTCTGCTTCAGCTTTGTAATATCTGTCTGTGCGTTGCTTATGCCAGCCGATACGCTGAATTTCAACAAACGTGATACAACCTCCAGCGATTCTGCAAGTGATCCCTCACATCGAAGTCCCTCTACACGCGGCTGCAGCAGAATAGCTGTCTTGTCCTTGCCGAAATCAGCGCATACAATTCGCCATTGCGGCTCGAACAACTCTGCGACAATATTGGCCATAGCGAATTTCAATAGCGAATGATCGCCGCCAGTGAAAGTCCGAGACCATTCCACGTAACGATCAATTGATAGAATGGCCACCGTCACCGGTCCATCTGTCCATTCCCTAAAGTAACGGCTCCATTTCTCCTCAACATCCCGTTTGCCGCTCAAATTGCCGGAATAAATATCGGTAAGCAGCTTAGATGAAGCATCCGACATCGACTCACGAACAAGCTGTGACAGATGCGCATGATTGGTGAGAAGTTCTCCTGCAAGTCTCTCTAGATCAATGCCATCTGGACCGTTTGTCTTACGATCATACTTGCTGAACAACTGCTTCAGTCGGCGTACTGGACGGAATGCTGCCGCATTAATATAGTAAATAGTCGCTCCACCAAGCGCCAGAGCCGCAATTGATACCAACAGAACCACATTAGCCACCCGTTTTGACTTTGCCAGCAAGCTGTCCTGCTCAACAATGGACACATACCTCCATCCTGTTACTGGCGATTCGAGTTGATTAATGAGCAGTTGGCGATTCTGAATGGTGATATCTCCGCCTTCTTCCTCTCTCGGTACATCCATCGCGCGATTTACTGCCTCTCTATCAAAGGCATAGTTCGATACGGAATAGAGCAGCTCACCATGCTCGTCGACAATATAGCGCATTCGGTTCAAATTGTTCATGATTGGCGGGTTCAGCTTAGCGAACAATTCCTCATTTTTAAGATTAACGGCAACAATTCCTTTGAACTCTCCTTGAATCATAATTTTACGAAACAATGTAATGCTAGAGCCCTTAGTTCCCGCCCCTTCAGGCACCATTCGTTTCTTAATGAGCGTCGTCCTCTCTCCAAATTCGGAAGCAACACTAGTCCAATCAGAATCAATGAACGTTAACTTACTGGAGCTGTACCCTTGCGGAATGGCTATGAAGCTTTCTCGCTTAAGATCATAGACATAAATACTTTTGATATACTTAGAGTTGCTGATTAATGTCGACAGCAACTGATAGGTCTCCGTAATATTCCTATAAGAGCTTTGTTCCTTGCTGGTCAAAAATTTGTACACATTGTCGCTCAATGCGACTTGAATTGCGACATTATCACTCTCACTGACTAACTCATCGATTACGGTCATATCGAGCTTCAGCATCTGACGCTGCAATTCGCTGAGCTCTTCTTGCATCACCGATTTTGACGTGTAATACGAGGTCAGACTTACTGCTAGAATAATGAGAAAGACTGATATGGTCAAAATCAACACAAGCCTAACCTGAGTATGTGCTAGATTGTATTTCAACCATTTCTTGATAGACTGTGTCATGGTAAATTCCACCTTATATCGAGGATCCATCCATTATAACGTGATCTTGCCCTCGTAACATACTCAGCCTGGTCTTCTCGATCATAATCTAGCGTCATTCATGCTATTTTCTTTCAACCATTCTTTCATTAGCTGCGTTTCAATTCCCGCTAGCAATACGATGCCAATGCCATGTGTATCATTCAGATTCCAGCCTAGATCATGTTTATAGTAAGCATGTGAGTATGACCAGCTTGATCCTTTGCACACCCCGTATAGATTTCCTCGTTTGTCGACAGCACGCTCGCATAATCCCTGCCAACCGTCCAGTGTTGCTCGGATGTATGGAGTCGGATTCTTCAGCCAGCTATGGCGAACACCAAGCGCAAAGCCGTATACGAACATCGAGGTGCATGAGGATTCCTCATAGGACTCCGAATCAGTCAATACTTGATGCCATAGACCATGCTTGCCTTGCAGTCTGATGTATCCCTCCGCCAATTCCCGATAGAATGAGAGTATGAGCGGATAACTCGCATTCGTCTGCGGCAGTGCTTCGAGCAATACAGCCAGCGAGAAAAACACCCATCCATTGCCCCTGCCCCATGCCGTCCGGGATTGTCTGCCTTGGCGAACATCATAGACATGAGACATAATCTGTTGCTCTGTCATGTACAAATACTTCTTATAAAGCAGAAGCTGCCTGGCGGCTTCGTCCATATAACGCAGATCACCGGTAAGCTCGGAATACCTGCATAGGAATGGAACACTCATATACATATCATCACACCACATCGTGTTATTCATGCTTGCCGAGACTCCAATCTTACGGTAGAGTGCTCCATCCTCCAGTCGATCCTGTACGTTCATCATATAATGGGCAATGTCATCCGCCACTTCACGCGATCCTTTAATTGAGCGGTACCGCCCAGCCATAATCGCCAACGCCCCGAAGGAGCCGCAGTCATCAAGGCTATCGATATGCGACAACTGATTGTTCAAGCCTGCTGCTCCAAAGTGCTCGCGATCCCATAGTGAGTACGCATAATTCGATGTAGCGAATTCGACATGCCCTGCGACGTAATTCATCAGCTCTTCTTGATGGAGTAATTGGCTCGTCCCCAGCAGTCCAGACAGCGTGACGCCAAGCGGGTAATTCCAACGACCATACAGCTCATTTTCAAGGAAAGGACGTACATTTGCTCCTGGCTGATCTGTCGTCCAGAAGACTTTCCTATGCCGGTCCACCGCCACCTTATTGAGCGCCAAATAATGGATTGGATCCACGTTGGCTTCCGGTGAGAGCGGGCCTAAATACAGCCATCGACCATTATAGCCATGTACGCGTCGACCGATAGTGAGTTCAACCTCTCGATGGTCAATATCGCGAAGCTGGAAGCCCCATCCTTGTCCGTCGCAATGACAACAGACAATCAGGTCGCCGCTTCCCGGAGCTGTGTCGAGTTCGAAGGAGAAGTCACCCCGTTGCTGAGCTGCGTATACTTCCTTTCCCTGCCATGTAAATCGCAAAGGACCATAGGCGGTTCCAGTTATTGTTATTCGCTGGCTGGAAGCGGAACGGTTGACGATCTTCGTCCAAGCAAAGGCAGAATAACCTGGCTCCATGCCATAGATAAGATCTAGACACCCTTTCCCCTCTTCTCGTACAGGAAACCATTCCGCACCGGTAGCTGCTTCCGTCTGATTCATTCCTGGTATGCGATCCATCGGATGGTTCAACGGCGCCGTATAAATCCATCCTTCCTCCCCGTCCCTCTCAAAGGAAGGTGAGAGGAAATGAAACGGTTTATTCTTACGGCTGCCTGTTCCGAATGTTGCTCCACAGTTGCCATCCCGCCCCTTCCCTAGCTCCAGTACAAAATGATTCCATCCTTGTACTAAATTAATCTTTAGTTTCATCGGTAACGTATCTGAAGTCGCCTCAATGATCTCCTCCTCCGAGGATGATCCGAAACGCTGCTCGCCATTATGGTACAGCTTCACTTGCCCGAAGCAGCGAAGATGAAAGATGAACTCCTGCGGTTGATCAATCCACAGCTTTGCCCAAGCATACACTCGCTGCCCGTATTCCATATCCGCAAACATATCCCGCAGCGGAAATTGATAGGAATGATCCGAACCCTTGCGAATATCATTGGTCCGCGACACCCTATAGACCGGTTCATGCGGCGGGTTCTGACCGACATAGCGTTGCGCTATAACCTTAAGCACATGCGGTATGTTGTCACCCTTCGTCTGTGCAGCTATACTGTCCATCGAATCGAAATATTGGCTTAGATTTGCTGTCACTACACTCCTCCTCACTGGCCGGTTAGGCTCTCTTTCGTTCTTGCTCCCCACTGTTATCCGTACTTTTGCCCAGTACCTCCTCGATCGTAATGAGGCGATGCTCCTTCACTGAACGCCATACCGCTTCCCCCGTCGCCACCGAATAAGCGCCATCCACGGCACCTGATAAGATGCGGTATGGTCGTCTCGGATCCTCGCCCATGAATAAGTCTTCAAGCAGCAAGGGATCTCCCCCGCCATGTCCACCCTCACGATGTACGACATGAATCGTTTCCTTCGAGCCGAACAATGGAAAGTAATCGATTGTTTGCACAGGCGTAGGGAAGGGGGTTCTGCCAGGCATATGATATTCCACCGTCTCGATTCTCCCCTTCGTCCCATTAATGGCAAGTCGATAGCCCTCATATGGCAGCGAGAAGTTAACAGAATAACTGAGAAGCGCGCCGCCGTTGTACTTCACCGTCGCGGTATACGTATCTTCAATCTCGATTTCCGAATCGAAGATACATCGATCCGGGCGATAATCTGAATAGGGGAATGCTGAGGACTTCCCTGCTTCGAGAGAGCCAAGATGATCATCTGGTACTTTAAGATTCCGGCTGCGTGCATTCCAACGCGAGTAGTAGGAGCAATCCTCGGTATACTCACAGGTGCTGCAGAACCTTCCGTCTTCCTTCTTTGGATTCGCCTCTCCCTCAGCACCGTAATAATTCAAAGCACCAAATGCGAACACCTCGACCGGCTTCTGATTAATCCACCAGTTGACCAGATCAAAGTGATGCGTGCACTTATGCACGGACAGGCCGCCCGAGAGCTCACGATCCCGATTCCACCTTTTGAAATAACTCGAGCCGTGATAAGTATCCAAGTACCAATTCAAATCAATCGACGTTATTCTGCCGATCTTCCCCTCCTGTACAATCTCCTTGATCTTCGTATGAATCGGAGCATAGCGATAATTGAATGTCACAATAACAGAGCCCTTGCTTGCCTTCTCCGCTTCGATGACACGCCTGCTGTCCGCTCCAGTCGTTACCATCGGTTTCTCCGTTATCACATCCAGATCACGCCCAAGGGCAGCAATCAAATACTGTGCATGCGTGTCATCCCGTCCAGCGACGATAATCACATCCGGCTTCGTCTCATCTACCATTCGATCGAACTCGTCCTCGCCATAAGTTCTAATGTCACCTTGCTCCGGGTACCTCGAACGGTACAGGTCAAAACGCATCGGATCGCGATCGAGTAGACCAACAAGCTCGCAGCTTCCAGCGAAAGTGCTGAGGATAGGCTTAGCGAACATGCCAAGTGCACGCCCGCTCACTCCGCAAATTGCGTATCTTTTTCTCATCTGAACCAATCCCTTCATGCATTTACGCTTTCCTATGGACAGCGGCAGGGCTTTGCATGAATGCTGACCCTGCCGCAGACCGTTTATTTCTTCACTTTGGCATACCATTCTTGGACACGCTTGGTGACGGTCTCTCCGCCAGCTTTGTTCCAGCGGTCTACGAACTCATCAAATTTATCCAATGGCCATTCGCCAATAACGATCTTCGTCAAATACTCTTGAAATAACTTATGGGATTGTATGTCCGGGAAACCTTCATACACCGTATTCGGCAGTCCGTCACCAGCAATCCGGCGCGCGTCAGCCGTACTAATAGTGAAGACATCCTGAACCATCTGCTGCATATCCTCCGGAACTGTCTCCTTAATTCGAAGATCCATATCTTCCTTCGTAGTCAGATTGCGCATTCCCAGTGCGATAGGACGACTGTCTTCCGGCGGCAGAATTACCTTCTTGCCATTCACAATTTCATGCTGTTGCCCCTCGATGCCAAAACGAGTGAATTCATGATTGCTTTGATCATAGAAGAAATCGAGCAGCTTAAGAGAATACTCTGCTTTATCCTTAGCAACAGTCGGGATCATCCACTCTGGCTCGCCCATGCTCTTCTGTGTAACGAATCCATCAAAGCCTTCTGCCTTCGGTACGGGCATACCAACCACATAGGCATCCGGTGCACCTTTGAGCATCGCTGAATAGCGATCACGGAGATTGGCAGGGAGATGATACCAGCTGCCGACCAAGTTATTATTGATTTTCGCTTGCCAAACATCGCCTTTGTTCAAGAACGTCTCGTTATCCAATAGCTTTTCTTCGTAAAGCTCACGTATATAAGCAATAGAGGCCTTCATATTCTTCGTAACACCGGCATATTGAATCTCGCCTTCATAAATATCCCATTCTGGTACACCTTCCCACATTGCGACACCATACATGCCGAATAGGTGGTCCATCCACTTGCCGAATTCACGCCCCGAAGTAGGCAGCTCATCTGCTTTGCTATTACCATTCGGATCCTTATCACGGAATGCCCGCAGTACTTCTGTATACTCCTCTGTTGTTGTCGGCATAGATAATCCTACCTTGTCGAGCCAGTCCTGACGGATCATCGGTGCTCGCTCAGGAACGAGGAACACTTTGGGCACGTAGTAGATATGTCCGTCAGAGGAAGCAGATCGTACGATATCCCAAGCTTCCTCCGGAATGTTCTTCCAAACATTAGGTGCGTACTTAGGCAGTAAATCATCGAGCGGCAAAGCTCCTCCTTGTTTGATTAACGTCTGCTCAATGCCCCCAATTGGGCGGAGAATATCCGGCAAATCATCGGATGCAATCATCAGATTCAGAAATTCTGTAGGCTCCGAACCTGGAGGCGTCGTCATCAGCTCATACACGACACCCGTCTTGCCTTCTACATATTTCACGTGCTCATTATTTTTATCAGGAATAGTGCCGACACCCATATGGCTTTTGAACACTTTTACTGTAATCGCCTCGTTCTTATCGGTACCATTCCCCGAAGCCGTCGTCTTCTCTCCATTATTGGAGCAACCAGTAACTAGTGAAATGACCAACAACGATGCCAAAGCGGATACTCTGGCCGACTTTCCAAAAAAAACATGTTTCTTCATGCGTTAAACCTCCCTTTATAGTGTATAAAAGCTTTATATTAAGCCAATGAATCGGCTTCATACCCGGTTATCCTCTCCATACGACCAACTACTCCTTCAAAGAGCCAAGCATAGATCCCTTCACAAAATATTTTTGCAAATAAGGATATACAAGAACGATCGGAATGGTAGCGAATAAAATTGTAGCCGCTTTCAACGTTGTTGTGTTGAAATCATAGTCACCTAGAACCAGATTGACTGCTGCCAGCTCCTCGGGCGAAGTCAGATAAGCGCGGAGCTTCGTTTGCAGCGGCCATTTCTCCGGATCGCGAATGAACAACACGGCTCGTTGAAAGGTATTCCAATAGCCTACCGCATAAAACAAGCTAACGGTCGCCATGACTGGCTTCGAGAGCGGCAAATAAATTCGGAATAATATGCCAGCCTCATTGCAGCCATCCATTCGTGCAGAATCATCCAGCTCTTTGGGAATACCTGTAAAGAAAGTACGGATAATGATCATATTGAACGTACCGATCAACCCAGGCAAGATGAGTGACCATAACGAGTTCATCATGCCAAGCTCACGCACGGTGAGGAAAAAGGGAATCATCGGCGCATTGAAAATCATTGTAAGGATGATACCAAGCATGATCGGCTTACGCATGAGAAATTGCTGATGTGACAACGGATAAGCTGTCAGCACCGAGAACAGCATGCTCAGCAGAGTACCCGCCACCGTTATATAAAGGGTGACTCCAAACGATGTCCACAGCCCCTTATTCTGCAAAACATGTGCCCAGGATGCCGTTGTGAACTCAACAGGTAACAGAAACACCAGCTTGGAATCCGCCGCAATCGGCGAACTGAAGGATACGGCCAGCAACTGAATGAGCGGCAGCAGCATCGTTGCCGCTGCAGCGATTAGAAACGCATAGTTGAAAAACTGGAATAGATGATCTCCCTTTGTACGTTTCATCACCACAACCCCTGTTCTGTTTTTCGAGCCATCCGGTTAAATATCCACAAGAGGATGAAACCAATTACGGATTGGAATAAGCCGATCGCTGTCGTTACGCTATACTGCCCTTGCAGAACACCAGCACGGTATACATACGTTTCGATAATATCTCCGACCGAATACGTCATCGGTGTCAATAAGTTATAGATTTGATCAAATCCAAGCTCTAAGAAATTGCCAATATTAAGCAAGAACAGGACCAGTATGGTTGGGAACATGGTTGGCAGCGTAATATAAATCGTCTGTTTCCATCTATTTGCTCCGTCCATAACAGCCGCTTCATATAGGCTTGGATTAATACCCGCGATTGCGGCTAAATAGATGATCGTTCCCCAGCCCACATCTTTCCAAATAGCGGATATGACGACGATCGTTCGGAAATATTGCTGCTCCTGCATGAACAGGATCGTATCCAAGCCAAACCAGCTGCGCACCATATTGACGACACCTTGGCTCGATAATAGTTCGAATACGATGCCCCCAACGACGACCCAAGATAAAAAGTGCGGGAGATAGAACAAACTTTGCATGACCCGTTTGGCTAGCATCTTCCTAACTTCATTAAAGAGAAGTGCGAGGATAATCGGAGCCGGGAATCCAAACACAAGTTGATAAAAGGCGATTGTCGCCGTATTCCTCAATACTAAGTAAAAGTCTCTATAAGTGAAAATAAATTTGAAGTTGTCCAATCCTACCCATGAGCTTGCCAGCATGCCTTTAAAAATCTGGTAGTCTTGAAACGCGATCACACTGCCGGCCAGCGGTAAATATTTAAATACGAGATAATAGATGATGCCTGGCAGAATCATGACATAGAGCATCCAGTACTTCTTCATATTAACGAGGTACCGATTCCCCATCAGGTGGTATCTCCCGCTTGATATACGGGTGGAGCCGGGCTCCAATTGATCTTGCATCTTTGCCATCGTGAACCTCCTTCGCTTCTTGTATCGTCATCTTACTTGCTCAAATCCCTCATAAACAATCGATCATTCCTCCATGGCATATACAAATCCATGATTTCGCCAAGTTTGGATGATTGGCATACTTAAACTACGATAAGTTGATGAGCCATGGCGGTTATCCCACTGTTCGAATTCTCTTCTCCTAATAGGTGAAAAGACCGAAGCAGCAAGGCTTCAACGGATTTGTTGATGCGACTGCGGATTGGTTTGTTGACGTTTAGCAAAGTTGAAATTTTGGAATAAAAAAACTGCCAAAGGTTTATTTTGCAAGCGTTGGAATTTGCTCATGCTAAGCGCACATAAAGAAAACTGCCGAAGGTTTCTCAGCAGTCTGATAGGAGGGATAACCCTGCTAATTCACCTAACGCATAATCTGCGACATCAGGTCGAAGGTATTCGCTCCGGTTCCGTTTTTTTTATTCATTCGGTTATTGGATTATTCTGCACTAGCGAATGAATGAACCTGTTATTTGGGCAATAAAAATGAGGGCACCTATTCAAAGCGCCCTCTCGTTTGTTCCCTATTTAGAATCTGAAATATTGCTTTGCATTATAATACGATACGTTGCGGACAATTTCTTCGAGCAGCTCGCTGTCATTCGGAGCTTCACCATTTTCTACCCACTCGCCCAGCAAGTCACATAGTATTCTACGGAAATATTCATGTCGAGTGTAGGAGAGGAAGCTGCGTGAATCAGTCAGCATTCCGACGAATCTGCTCAATAAGCCAAAGTTCGCGAGTGACTTCATTTGTGACACCATGCCGTCTCTCGTATCATTGAACCACCAAGCTGACCCAAGCTGTATTTTGCCTGGAATGCCGTCACCTTGGAAGCTGCCGATAATGGCTCCGAGAACTTCGTTATCTCCCGCGTTAAGTGAGTAAAGTATCGTCCTCGGTAACAGATCCTCCGAAGCAAGTGAATCCAATAGCTTCACAAGCGGATAAGCAACCGGACTGTCGCCAATGGAATCATAACCTGTATCCGGTCCTAGACGTCCGAACATTCTTGAGTTATTATTGCGTGCCGCATTAATATGCAGTTGCATTGCCCAGCCATGTTTAGCATACAGCTTGCCTAAGAAGACAAGTGTGAATGTTTTATACTTCTTCTCTTCTTCCAAGCTTACTGTATCGCCAGCCAATGCTTTAGCAAAAATTGCTGCCGCTTCTTCCTTCGTAGTCTCTGCGAACGGTACATAATCCAGCGCATGGTCAGATACTAAGCAGCCAACTTCATGGAAGAATTGAACTCTCGATTCCAGTGCTGACAACAATCCATCATAACTATCAATCGTTTGTCCTGCCGCTTGCTCCAGCTTGCGTACCCACTCCATGAAGCCGGCACGGTTAATTTCCAACCCTTTGTCCGGACGGAAGGAAGGCAATACTTTGACAGGAAAGTCAGATAATTGTTTAATTTTCAAATGATATTCCAACGAATCCGCTGGATCATCAGTTGTACAGATTACTTCTACTTTAGAGCCGACAATCAGATCACGTGCACGGAAGTTGCCTTCTGCAAGCTTACTGTTCACTTGTTCCCAAATGGCTGGGGCATTCTTCTCATTAATCAGATCGTATACACCGAAGAACCGTTGCAGCTCCAGATGCGACCAGTGATAGAGCGGATTGCCGATCGTCTGCGGCACCGTCTTCGCCCAAGCCAAGAAACGATCATAATCGGTTACGCCTTCGCCGCCAGTAATATACTGCTCCTCAATGCCATTAGCACGCATCGCTCTCCATTTATAATGGTCGCCGTACAGCCATGCCTCTGTTAAATTGGAGAAGCTGACATTTTCAAAAATTTGTTGTGGATTAAGATGGCAGTGATAATCAATAATCGGCAGATCCTTTGCAACTTCATGATACAAACGAATTGCAGTCTCGCTCTTTAATAAAAAGTTATCATCCAGGAATGATTTCACCTTTTTAGCGCCCCCCAAATTTGACCAATTCATCCACCTTAACGGATTGTCCTGTTTTAATCGAACGATTGGCAGCAATACCCGTCAATATGGATCTAGCACCATCCACATGATTGGCTGCGCGATTGAATGGATCCTCGACCGGTGTACCGAACAAGTCGTTCAGCAACACTGGATCTCCTCCGCCATGACCGCCGATTCCTTCCTCAACTTCTACCTCATAAGGAGCTCCGAACATCGGATACACCGTCATCATCTTCCCTTTCAGCGCACCTTCTTGCGATTTCTCTCCGCCTGAATTCACATAGGACTGTTCGACAACAGTCATTTCCAGACGTCCTTTTGTACCATTGAACGCAATCCGGTACCCTTCCCAAGGCAAGTAAGCATTGAGAGAATACGTAAGGATGGCATTATTCTTATACCGTACCATGACGCCCATTGTATCTTCAATATTAATCCCGTCACCGAACACGCTTTGGTCACGGCGATAGCCATCTTCATGCTCTGCATCCAAGTACAATCCTTTTAATTGCTCGTTCTTATCCAGAGGAAGTGCGAATGGGTCTCCTTCGGCAACAGGATTGCCAGTCGCTCGATCATAGAACTGAGTAACACCACGCTCTTCAGCATTCTCACGACCATAGAACATCAAATCGCCAAACGCGAATACCGTATCAGGCTGTGACCCAATCCAGAAGTTCACCAGATCAAAGTGATGCGTCGATTTATGCACCAGCAAGCCTCCGCTATTCCGTTTGTCGCGATGCCAACGACGGAAATAATCAGCTCCGTGTTGGGTATTTAACAGCCATTCGAAGTGTACCGAGTTCACTTTGCCAATTGCACCGCTCGCAATAATCTCTCTCGCCTTCGTATGATGCGGAGCATAACGATAGTTGAAGGTTACGCGCATGTTTTTCCCCGTACGCTCAACTGTATCAATAATATCCTGACATTTCTTCTCGTCAACGGTCATCGGCTTCTCGGTAATAACGTCACAACCAAGCTCCATTGCTCGAATAATATACGTATGATGCGTACGATCCACACTCGTTACGATTACCGTATCCGGCTTCTCAGTCTCAATCATTTTATCGAACTCTTCTGATTTATAAGTACGAACAGCATGATAATTATATTTGTCTGTTAGACGCTTATTCGCATAATTCATTCGAGTTTGGTTAATATCGCAAAATGCAAGCAGCTCCGACGTATCTTTGAAATCGGTTGCAATTGCCGAATAAAAAAACTCAGCTCTTCCTCCCGATCCTACTAGTACATATTTTTTCTTTTCGTTCATCGCGGCTCACCCTTATCATTAGATTTGTTGTTTATTGATTTGTTGTTTATTTGATTTCATCTTATCGCATATTGATGCTATAATTCTCCTCATATAGTGCTTATTTTAGCTAAAACACCGCTTTTCTTGCGATTCCGTCTGAAAGGAGACTGCTGAAATGCCCCAAATGATTGAATCGATGTTAAGCTTCGGCGATCTGAGCGAGCTTTTTGTAGAATATGTGAAACGGTCGGAGCCGTATTCAATGGCAGACGATCATTATCACGACTATTATGAAATTTACTATATGCTGTCTGGGAAACGAATTTATTTTATACGGGATCGATCCTATACGGTTGAACAAGGTGACCTTGTATTTATTGCTAAGAATGAAGTACACAAAACGATGCTTGCAGATGCGGCAGCAGCTGCTCATGAACGTGTCATTATCCACTTGAATGATCATTTTATCCAAAAATATTCTGATGGTCATGACCGTCTGCTGCTTACTCCTTTCGATAACGATATTCATGTGCTGAGGCTCCCTCGTTCAGAACAGCTCATAATCGATCAGCTTATCCGCCGGATGCTTCATGAAATTCAACAAAAGCCAGCTGGCTACAGCCTTTATCCAAGAGCTGCAGTTACCGAATTGCTGCTTCATTCCGCTCGTTATTTACTGCACAATGAGCCTGCTCCCTTGCATCATACGACACCCATCCATGCCAAAATATCTGAAATCGTTCGCTACATCAATAATCATTTTGCCGAATCCATTCGTCTAAGTATGCTTGCTGAGCAGTTCTATATCAGCTCCTTCCACTTAAGTCGAACCTTCAAGGAAATTACCGGCTTTGCTTTCTCTGATTATGTAACGATAACAAGGATTAAAGAAGCGCAGAGGCTCCTAAGAGAGACGGATATGCCGATTACAGGCGTCGCTTCCTCCGTCGGATTCGATAATTTCTCGCATTTCGGCAAAACCTTCAAACGAATAACCCGCGTATCACCACGTGATTATCGCAAACAGATTTAACTACTACGGTCTTCTAACCGAAAGGAGTCTTACTGTGACAACATCACTTCAATTAATCGTTCGTCCAACCGAGATCGACGTCAACGGACATGTGAACAATGCCAAATATTTAGAATATCTAGAGTGGGGGCGCGAGGAATGGTATGAGGCTCGTAATCTTCAATATGATGTCCTCAAACAATTGGGCGTCCAGACGGTTACCGTTAATATTAATATCAATTATCGACATGAATGCTTGCAGGGTGATCAATTAACCGTTATTACATCCCCTCAATCAATAGGTCGCAGCAGCTTCGTACTGGCCCAAGAAATTCATAACGGGAATGGCGTCCTGTGTGCTGAAGCTACGGTTACCATTGTGACAATTGATGTGGAGACGCGTAAAAGCCGCCCCGTTCCAGACGAGCTTCGTCAGTTGTTTATCACACAAAGGTAATATAGATATAGGGTGCTCCGTATTGTTTACTTGCCACCACTGGGGTGAACAAGCTCCATATGGCGCTTGTTTCGATGGTGGCGCCGTTACTTGCTGCAAACAAGCCCAGAATGGGGCTTGTTTGCAGCATTTCATTGGTTACTTGCCATCACTGGGATGAAACAAGCTCCATATGGGACTTGTTTCGACGATGGCGTCGTTACTTTCTACAAACAAGCTCCATATGGGGCTTGTTTGCTGCATTTCATTGGTTACTTGTCACCACTGGGATGAACAAGCTCCATATGGGGCTTGTTTCGACGATGGCGTCGTTACTTTCTGCAAACAAGCCCAGAATGGGGCTTGTTTGCAGCATTTCATTGGTTACTTGCCATCACTGGGATGAAACAAGCTCCATATGGCGCTTGTTTCGACGATGGCGTCGTTACTTTCTGCAAACAATCTCAGAATGGAGCTTGTTTGGGAAATCCGACGAAAAAGCCATCCACATATACAACTTAACTATAGGGTAGTACAACGAGACTGTCCCAAGAGGGTACACCCGAGTAGTCAATCCCTCTGAAAGCACAAAAGAACCTTCAGCTCCACTATAAAAGTGAAGCTCAAGGTTCTTTTTAATCCATATTACGTACTAGTGGGAGCTGCCATTTCCAAATATGACTTTTTGGACAGCTTATTTGCGAGAGTTGATCCAGTTAATAAAGTTATCAACAACCCTGTCCAGGAATGCAATGGTTGACTCATCGTTCAGCTTGCCAGCTTCATCGAATTTCTCATGTACAGCACCAATATAAACTTCATTGTTCGGAAGCAGCGGAGAGGAGACACCTACTGAGAATAGAATGTCACGCAGGTGATTCTGTGCGCGTACCGTTCCAAGCTGTCCCATCGAAGCTCCCATAATCCATGACGGTTTCCCAACCATAACTTTATCAACACGTGAGAGCCAGTCGATGGCGTTTTTCAATACACCAGGTATGGAATAGTTATATTCAGGCGTCAACCATAGTACAGCATCAGCCTCAGCAATTTGTTTCTTGAAAGCTGTTACGACAGCTGGCGGATTATTCTCGATGTCTTGATCATAATGTGGAAGATCACGGATGCTCACAATGTCTAATTCCAGACGATCCTCGTATCTTTTTTTCAAATAGTTCGCTAGCTTCAAGTTAAATGATTCTTTACGGATGCTGCCTACAATTACTGCAACTTTCATCGTTATGTCTCCTCCTCTGGTCGTTCGTACCTGTGTAATTTTACTAATTGTTTCTTTACTTAGGTTAGCATCATACTTTTTGATTGTCAAAATTGCCCGCCAACATCACTTAATAACATTAAATAAATTGCCTTCTAATAATACTTGCTGCAAATTAGGCAAGCGGGATAGAAACTCAGGCTTGTGGGTTAATCTATTCCTTTGCAGGACAACCGATCGCAGCTTCTGCATCCCCTCCATTTGAGACGGAAGTTCTTGAATAGCCGTGTAGCTTATATTCAGAAACTCTAGCTCTTGGAGCTCAGCAATCTCAGGCGGCAAATGGTCCAACCCTACATCTGCAGCTGCAATGATTTGTCTATTCGCCGGTGTGCGCTGGTAGCTTCCGCAACAGATCGTTAAGCTTTTAAGATGAATCAGGTTTCCAATCTCCCTTGGAATGGATTCCAAGTTCTCCGTTAGTATAGTGAGCGACTCCAAAGTGTCAATGGTGAATAGCTCTGGCGGCAGCGATAGAACATCCTGCTCAAATATCTCTAAGTGCTTCAATCGCTTAAGCTTGCCTATCCGCTCTGGAATCTCCTTAATGCCGAACCAAGTAATATTCAATTTCTCTGGTTGATGTTTAATAGCATCATCCAAATAGCAATCAAAATCAGCATGTGCTTTCTCCAGCTTTAAGAACAATCCAGGTATCTCTTCTGCAAGAATTGCTGCTTCTGCTTCATTAATAGCGATATCTCCCATCTGTTCATGAGCGATATTGGAGAGGAAGCACTTCCCCTCCGCATCAAAGAAGCTCAGATCCTCCGGCAACATCGGATGCTGCCACGAATATAAGCTTACAGCTGCATCCTTCAAAACTTGTCCCGCTTCTTCCGAGCACTTATAGATATAATATTCCCCTTCGTTATAAGTAATATGATTCATCCCTTGCATATCATGCTGACCTCGCTTGTCTAGCAAATAAGGCTCAAGTCTAGATAGAATTTCTGCACTTCTTCCACGATGGAACATCACATTATGCCGAATAGCCATAACGAATGTCGCTGAACGCTTAATCGCATAATCAATAAGCCGTTCATAAGCCTCTCCTCTTGGATCACTATATATCTGAGTTCCTCGAATGTTAATACCTCCTATGGTGAGTTAATTAGATATTTTGCTCATATTCAGATCTTGCTCACTAGCGATATTACCGAATTCCCCATACTTGTTTAACAGAAATATACTGTCATCCTCATTAATTAGATTATAAGTGCCATCTTCAGCCTGAAGTAAAAATAATACGACCTCTTGATTCGTCTTAAGAAGGGTAGTATATTCGCCTATTACTTTATTCTTGCCGTCAGTTCCACCCATCTGCGAGACAATAATATCTTTCCCATTTAAGGAAGCATCGCCTTTCAGCACCTCCGAAGCAGTTAGTGCAACTTCCGTCTTATAAGTAAAATGCTCGTCTTTCTTGAACTTGCTCCCTTTCTCCTTCGATACTTGTCCTCTAACAACAAGATCAGCGGCTTTGCTCAAAGCTTCCTCGTCTTCATAATAGGTAGCCCAGGAAGGCGACAAATGTATGATTTCACCAGCGGTGTTATCGTGAGAATCTGCAGCTGTGAACGGTACTGATGGGTACAAGCTGTTAACCGTTGCTATATCATCTGCACTAGGTGATAAAGATCTTACTGATGGATTATTTCCGTTAAATGTATAGGGATACATAATAGAAGCTGGCGATTGATCGCTTTTCGTATGATCAAGTCCGAGAGAGTGTCCGATTTCATGCGCTGTCACTCCATTTTTAATGGCAGCCGTATACCTGGATTGATTAGTGAAATACGTGTTCATTCTTAATGTCGCTTTCGTTATAGTTCCTGCATTTAGGACGACTGAGCATATGGCATCCCAAGTTTCAGAAGCCAAGTTAACATCATAAGCGTAATACGAAGTACTTGTACCACTTGAAGCCGTCACTTTAAAGTTTGTTGCATTCTTCCATTTGGCAGCACCTGCTGACCATGCGACAAGACCACCACCTACATACAATGTTTTGGTGTTGCTTGCCCATTTCCCACCTATCGTTGGGATTGCTGCAAATACTGGGCTGCTGCTAACAAGTAGTGAAAGACTAAGACCTACTGTAAGAAGAAATGATGATCTTTTCTTTGTTATCAATGCCATAATTAGAGCGCCTCCAAATTTTAATTTACTCTACCATCTACCTATGACGAAGGAAGAAATCCGATAGTTTCACTAAAATTTGTATTTAGAGAAATAAAAATATTCCATTCCTATTTTTCAGTCTGGCTTAAAATACAAACACAATCAGAGAGGAAGAGAGTCAATATTCGTCAAATAATAAGAACATTTTGAATGTGGCAGAACCAAGCTGTCTAAAATACATGAAAGCAAAAACCGTTACCCAATACTTACCTTTGCAAAGAGAATTAGTTAAGAACATAATGTTAATCGTCGTCGAAAATGCTTTAGCATTCTTAGTTAAATTAATAGGAGGAAGAGAAAGTAATGAAAAAGATTATTGCAAGTGCAGTACTAGCAGCTCTAATATCGGTATCAGCGGTCTCGGCAGCTTTTGCCGAGACAAAACCAAATTCGTTTATCGACATTGATCGTTCATATGCGAAAGAAGCGATACAAACTTTGCATGAAAAGGGCATCGTCAATGGAGTAGATACTAAGGGACATTTTGACCCGAAAGGTACCTTGACTCGCGCTCAATTCGTAACGATCATGGTAAAGTCATTGGATCTTAAAGCAGAAGCAACAACTTCTACATTTAAAGATGTTAATGGTTGGGCTCTTCCTTATGTGGAAGCCGCTTATCAGGCAGGTATCGTAAATGGTGTCAGCAAAGACAAGTTTGATCCAAATGCCACTGTTACAAGAGAAATGTCTGCTAAAATCTTGGTTATGTCGCTTCAAACAAAGGGAAGTCTTGATGAACAAGATGCTGCCCTTACTTTTAAGGATGCAGACAAGATTTCTACATGGGCAAAGCCTTACATAGGACTAGCTCAAAAGTATGACTTGGTTCACGGCTTTCCAAATGGAACTTTTAGCCCCAAAAGCAATGCTAACCGCGAAATGGGAGCAGCAATGGCCGCAAACCTGCTGAAAGCATTTGATGTTGTAGATAAGGAAAATCAAACTGCACCTGCTATTAGCAACGTGAGCATTAAATCTAGCAACTCTAACCCTTCGTTAGCAAAAGCTGGAGATAGCGTAACATTAACGTTCACAACAACAGAACAGGTTACAAAACTGGGCAACTTCAAAATCAATGGAAGCAACCCAGCTACCTTTACTTCCGAAGGCTCAGAAAAAAATTGGACAAATACTGCAACTTATCTACTCGAGAGTTCTGATCCAGAAGGCGAAGTAAACTTCCAAATTAACGTACAAAATAAAGCAGGAATTTATTCCGTAACAACAGAGACTACCAACGATGGTAGTTCTGTAACCGTACTTGCCGCTCCAGTAATCAGCAATGTCATTATAGTATCCAACAATATAGACCCAACAAAGGCAACAGTTGGCGACACTGTCAACCTGACTTTTACAACAAATCAAGAAGTATCTAAGCTTAGCAATTTCAAGATCAATGGTGGTAATCCAGCAAGCTTTACTTCCACAGAACAACCAGATCACACTTGGAATAACATTGCGACTTATGTGATCGATCCTTCGGATCCTACAGCTCCGATGACGTTCCAGATCAATGTGAAAAACGTTGTTGGTCTGTATTCCATCACTACTGAAACAACAACAGATGGAAGCTCTGTAACTGTATTTTAATTATCGAGGACATCAAAAAGAGTCAAGACTCCGGTCTTGACTCTTTTTTTGTATATTTTTAGTGAGTGATTGAAACTCACTGAAAAAACAGCTTGGATGAGCTCATATCGGTCGTGCTGAAAGACTTACAGATTAAATGAAAGTTCCTAATGACTAATTTGTTGGCTTGGTGTTACTAGAATCTCGTTGACTCCTATATGTTCGTAATTAATGCACCCGAATTAAATCGCGAGAGCGCAAACAGGCTAATGTCCTGTTCAGTTGTCCCAGAGACAGCTAGATCAGCTAGCACCTCTCCTACAGCACTGGAAAATTTGAAGCCATGCCCCGAGAAGCCTCCTGCGAGCAGCACGTTAGCATGGTTCGGGTGAAAATCGATAATAAAATCTTCATCAGGCGTGAATTCATATTTACATACCGCTCCGCGAAGAAGCTTACCCGCAGCCTGTGGCATAAATGACTCCAGCGTTTCACGGATATCTCTTTCATCTTCTGAATAATGGCCGAACGGCTGAAGCTCTTGGCCTGGCTGCCAAGGTACACCGGACTCATGCCTGCCAATCTTCACTCCCGCTCCCCCTATGCTTGGGAAGCCATAAAAGCCGCCATTCTCCGTGTTCAATGTAAACCCCGGAAACACTCCTTCGTTAAATAAGGACTCCTCAGATTCAAACCAACCTACCACCTTGCGTACAGGTTTAATAGGTAAACTGATCAATGGCTCCAACGTCTTAAACCAAGCGCCGGCGCTCAATATAACTTTACTTGCACGGAAGACATCCCCTGTACTCGTATGGATTATTACGCCTTCGCCATCAGGTTCCACCTGATTCACCATCGTGTTCACGAGCAAATCTGCCCCTTCAGCCAGCGCCATTCGGCGAT
Source organism: Pristimantibacillus sp. (assembly GCA_048976605.1). GTDB lineage: Bacteria > Bacillota > Bacilli > Paenibacillales > Paenibacillaceae > Pristimantibacillus. Next base: position 39,182 of record JBHGUX010000045.1, read on the forward strand.
AGGCTGTAATGCATTTCTCGCTTAACAAATAGCCAGCTTGCGGCTCATACAATCCTTTATAATGTTCAGGCAACACAAGACCTGGCCATCTTTTCTGCATTTCCTGCGCATCAAGCTGTTCGACGTTTAACTGAAAAGCGGCTGCTGTAGCTATCTTTTCCTCTATGGAAAACAACTTTGAAGTTACCATATTCAGAACGCCTGATTGAATGAGCAGCTTTTCTCCTGTTGCTTCCTCCAACTCATTCCATAATTGATGAGCGCGGAGTGCAAGTGCCGTATAAGCCGTACCGCCATCATAGGCATGTCTAATCAGCCTTGGTTCGCCGTGATGACTGCCATTCGGATGAGGAGGATCAAATGCATCAATTAACAATGTTTTTACGCCCCGCTTAGCCAGATAGTAACCAGCACTCATGCCCATCGATCCAGCACCAACCACAATAACATCGTACGAAGCACTCATTTTCAATACCCCTCTCGTCATTTGCGGGTTGCTTGAACCCTATTTATTCAAATCATTTAAGGCTTGTGCAGCTAGCTCCGCAAAAAAACGAGCACTACTCGACAAAGCTCGTTCATCTAGTGTGAATGCGGGATGATGCCATTCCTTCGAGCCTGATGTACCCATGAAGACGAATACGCCCGGTACCTCCCTTTGGTAAAAGGAGAAATCCTCACCAGCCGAAGAAAGTATCGGCTCAATTACCTTTAACCCGGAACGCTCTGCTACCTTTATTGCTGTCTCTGACCATTGTTTATCATTATGAACAGGAGGCGGACCTTGAATCATCCGAAGTGTCGCTGTCGTTCCATAAGCTGCGGCTACCCCATCCACTACTTGACCAAAGCGTTCTAGAACTTGCGTCCTAACTTTATCATCGAAAGTTCGCACCGTTCCTTCCATTATCGCTTTCTCTGGAATGACATTCCATGTATTTCCACTATGGATTTGCGTGACACTGATGACCGCGCTTTGGAGTGGACTAACATTGCGGCTCACAATAGCTTGCAATGCCGTCACAATATGCGCAGCCGTCACGATCGGATCAATACCAGCATCCGGTACTGCGGCATGCGTGCCAACACCTGCTACTTCAATAATGAATCGATCGGCTGCAGCCATAAGCGGGCCTTCTTTCACCCCAACCGTACCAACCGGAAGATCTGGCTTATTATGCATACCGAATATGGCTTGCACACCTTCAAGTGCTCCGCTCTCAATAACTTTGCGCGCTCCTGTTGCATTCTCCTCAGATGGTTGAAAAATAAACCGTACATAACCTTTCAACTCATCTTCTCGCTGTTTCAGTAGAACGGCAGCTCCTATTATTGCAGAAGTATGAAAATCATGACCGCAAGCATGCATTTTACCTGCAGTTAGTGATGCATATTCTAATCCTGTCTCCTCATGAATCGGCAACGCATCTATATCTGCACGAACAGCGACGACAGGTCCATCTCCGTTTGCCTCGCCTACTTCTGCAATAACTCCCGTCTCCAAGCCGTAATCCACAACACGGATTCCTGCTTTCTCCAACCATTGCTTAATCGAAAGCGTGGTTTGGAACTCTTCATCCGACAACTCTGGATGCTGATGCAAATGACGCCGCATCTCGATCAATCGTTGATCAAACTCCTGAGCTTCAATAACTTCAAAGTCATTTTCCATCATACTGCCCTCCACTTATACCTAGCTTAATTAGATCTATCTGACGAGAAGGTGCTAATGGTCACTTCTGTCTTTGAAAATGTATCTATACTCTATTATAACTCAAATTTGTTTCCCTTCAGCGCAAGTAAATTTGCTTATTCATCCATTTCTATACAACGAATGATCATGCTACTAGAAAAAGGTCAACCAGAAGCGGCTGACCTCTCAATATGAAAAGTAAACGGTCAAACTAACCGTTAACCTTTACCTTTGAATAACGATTCTCAGGAATCGGCAGCTCTAAATTCCCGCGTAAGGTATCAGACTCATATTCCGTACGATAGATTCCTCGTTCTTGTAGAATAGGTACGACAAGCTCAACGAACTCTTCCAGCCCTTTCGGTGTTGCCGCATGAAAGATAAATCCATCAGCCGCTTCCTCTTCATGCCATTGCTGAATCAAATCGGCAATCTTATCAGGCGTTCCAATAAAGGCGCTTCTAGGGGTAGCCGAACGAAGAGCGACCTGGCGGAGCGTCAGATTCTGCTCTTTAGCGACTCTCTTAATTTTATCCGTGCCGCTGCGGAAGCTGTTACTGCCTAAGTCTCCCAAGTCCGGGAATGGTTCATCAAGCGGAAATTGAGAGAAATCTAAATGCTCGAAAAATCTTCCTAAGTAATTTAATGCCTTATCGATCGTAACCAAATTGGCAAGTTCCTCATATTTGGCTTCTGCTTCTTCTTGCGTACGTCCTACAATGGGACCAATTCCCGGAAGAATGGCAATCTCATCCGGCGACCTGCCGTATGCAGCTGCTCTACTTTTTACATCCGCATAGAACTGCTTAGCTTCTTCAATCGTTTCATGCCCGGTAAATACAGCGTCAGCACTCTTAGCAGCTAAATTCTTGCCATCTTCTGATGATCCAGCTTGGAACACGACCGGCTGTCCCTGCTTCGAACGAGCAATATTAAGTGGTCCTTGCACGGAGAAATGCTCACCCTTATGATCCAACCTATGCAGCTTCTCTGGATCGAAGAAGACACCTGACTCTTTATCACGAATAAATGCGTCGTCCTCCCATGAATCCCATAAGCCTCTGGCTACTTCCAAATACTCCTCGGCGATTTTGTACCGCTCTGGATGTGTTGGATGGTCGGCTTTACTGTAATTTTTGGCGGAGCCCTCAAGAGGTGAAGTAACCACGTTCCAGCCGGCACGACCTCCGCTAATATGATCAATGGAAGCAAACTGCCGCGCTACAGTAAACGGTTCACTATAAGAGGTCGACAACGTACCGACGAGTCCAATCTTCGATGTTACCGTGCTAAGTGCAGATAATATCGTAATCGGCTCGAATCGGTTCAGGAAATGAGGAATAGATTGCTCCGTAATATACAAACCATCTGCGATAAAGACAAGATCGAACTTGCCTTCCTCCGCTTTTAGCGCTTGTTGTTTATAAAACTCGATATTAACGCTTGCATCCGTTATCGCATCCGGATGTCTCCAAGCTGCAACATGCCCGCCAACTCCATGTATTATTGCTCCAAACTTAATTTTTTTACGTTTAGACATTTTTTTGACCTCCTCAAAAGATTTGTGAAGCAAAACTTACTGCGTAAGCTTAAGCTTAGTTTTGTGAAACAAAACTTACTTCGTAAGCATGTGCTTAGTTTTGTGAAACAAAACTTACTTCGTAAGCATTCGCTTAGTTTGTGTAGCAAAACTTACTTCGTAAGCATGTGCCTTAAAGTAATGACGTTTCTTTCAACTGAAGCCTGTAGCACTTTACCAATATTTCACCGTTCAGCATTTCCTTGTCATATGCGCGTTCGAATCCTAAATGTTCATATAACCGTACAGCGGAGGCCATCACATCGGAAGTATGCAAATGCAGTGTCTCTGCTCCGAGCAATACTGTTCTCCGGGCGCTTTCTTTGATAAGCTCCGTAGCCACGCCTTTGCCTCGCACTTTTGGTGAGGTTGCCAGGAGTCGAATAATAGGAGAATGAATACCCAGCTCAGGTCGACCATAGGCGGTTTCAGATGAAAGAAATAATTGTACACTGCCGACGATCTCTCCGTTCAGCTCTGCGATTATACGTGCGGTTGGTCCATCCCGATAGACGGATTCCTTTATCGACTGCGCGTACTCTATCCATCTGTCTCTTGCCATAGCCTGCTCATATTCCCCGTAGGCCTCAAGCATTAGTGATAAGATGGCTTCCTGATCCTGTTCCTCTGCTTCACGAATAATTATCGAGCTCACCAATCCCATTTGTGATCACTCCCTCTTTATGACAATTAAACAGTGACAAGCTAGATTTAATTCGATCAATCTGACCGATATGATGTCCCACATGCTCGATAAAAGCTTTAACCACTACAGCCAAGCTTACCGTCTCCCCCTTGAAGTTAACCGCTGATTTCTCCCAATCCGCTGCCGAAAGCCTGCTGAACAATAAGCTATTGTAGACAAGCAGCGCCTGAAACAGATCCAGAATATCCGTTGCCGCACCATTATTGGCATTCGTGCCGTTCACCCAATTATTTTGGTTAAAGCCCGGCAGAACAGCCGTTGTACCCGCTAGTATTTCTCGAATGCGAAAGGAGACAATCAGGTTATGATCTGCCAAATGTGATAACACCTCGGTTACACTCCATTTATCTGGTGCTGCTTTCCACTTTAACTGCTTCTCGTCCAACCCTTCAATTGCATCCTTCAGACGATGATGTGTACTCAAATAACTAGGAATATCAATAAATAGGTGGCTCATTCCTATTCCTCCTTTTGATAATGAAATAGACAATTAGACTCCTGCCTGCAATAGATTTCCTGAGCCTTCACTGCTCAAATTAATCAATGCCTGTTCTGCAAGCTCTGCAAAATATCGAGCACTGATTGGCAAAGCACGTTCATCCAAATCAAATGCTGAATGATGCCATTCCTGCGATCCCGAAATCCCCATAAAGACGAATACGCCTGGCACTTGCTTCTGATAAAATGCGAAGTCCTCTCCAGCTGAGGAGGGCAGCGGAATAATCGGATTTAATCCGGTCTGTTCAGCAACAACTGTCGCTAGCTCTGACCAATGCTTATCGTTATGAACAGGCGGCGGACCTTGAATCCAACGCAGCGATGCTGTCGTTCCATAGGCAGCTGCCACCCCTTCGACCACTTGTGCAAAACGTTCTCGAACTCGAGTCCTTACCCTTTCATCGAAGGTAAGTACTGTACCATATAGAATCTCTTTATCCGGTATGAAATTCCATGCCGTTCCACTATGAATTTTCGTCACACTGATGACCGCGCTTTGAAGCGGACTAATATTGCGGCTAATGATAGATTGCAACGCGGTCACGATATGTGCTGCCGTCACAATGGGATCCACACCCGCCTCCGGTACTGCGGCATGCGTACCAACACCTGCTACTTCTATAATGAATCCATCCGCTGCAGCCATAAGCGGACCTTCTTTAATTCCAACGGTTCCTACAGGTAGATCAGGCTTGTTATGCATCCCGAATATGGCTTGCACACCCTCAAGTGCGCCGCTCTCAATCACCTTGAGTGCTCCAGTCGCTTTCTCCTCTGAAGGCTGGAATATAAGGCGGACTTTGCCCTTCAATTCACTTTCTTTCTGTTTCAGCAGGACAGCAGCACCAACAATTGCTGCCGTATGGAAATCATGCCCGCAAGCATGCATTTTACCAGGTACGCTAGATGCGTATTCTAGTCCCGTCTCCTCCTGAATCGGCAACGCATCAATATCAGCGCGAATGGCAACGACTACTCCATCTAACTCACCTACTTCAGCAATTAGTCCAGTCTGTAAGGAATAGGCCGCAATTCGAATTCCAGCTTCCTCCAGCCACCGCTTGATCGAGAGTGTCGTTTCAAATTCTTCATTTGATAATTCAGGATATTGATGCAAATGACGACGGATGTCGATCAATCGTTGGTTGAAATTGCCCTCCTCTGTGATACTCCAATCTTTTGCCATCATGTAGCCTCCTCTTCACTAACCAAGCACAAATAGCTCTGACGATAAGGCTTCATACAGCAACTCATATGATTTTAATCTGAGCTCAATATCCTTGATAACTGTCGTTACAATAAACTCTTCCACACCGTACTCTTTCTGCGTCTCAAGCAATTTACGACGAATGGTTTCTTTCGAGCCTTTATTCACTTCAGCCTCTCGCTCAATAATTGTATATTTCTGGTTGGATTGCTTGCCGAACTCCTCAGTCTGAGCGACCGTTCCTAAGTTGAATGATTTACCATCTTCTAAAGTAACTCGAACATTCTTCATATCCGATGCAAGCAAGGACGCTTCCTCGTCTGTATTCGATACGATGACCGAAATAGCCAATATGGTTTGCGGCTGTGTGCCTTTACTGAAATTGAATCGTTCGCGATATACGTCAAGTGCTTCATGGGCAATAGCTGGATCACTGTTGATAAATTGAGCGAATACATAAGAAAGTCCTAATTCTGCTGCAAGTTCGGCACTCGCCACACTTGTTCCAAGCAAGTAAAGATCAGCAGGCTGTTCAGGTACTGGTGACGCTTGTAATCCGTTGAGCGGATGCGAATCAGGCAAATTATTACGAACATGCTGCTCAAGCTCGATAAGCTTTTCCGATAACGACTGCGGCTCAGTAATCCCTTTCTGAAGAGCCTGTGTCGAACGAGGAAGTCCTCCAGGCGCTCTGCCGATGCCTAGATCAATTCTTCCAGGCGCTAGTGTTGCTAAAATATTGAAGTTTTCCGCTACTTTATAAGGACTGTAATGCTGCAGCATGACGCCGCCTGAACCAAGTCGAATATGATTGGTATGATTAATGAGATAGGCGATCAGAACCTCCGGCGACGAACCAGCCAACTGCCCGTCATGATGCTCAGATACCCAGAAACGATGATAACCAAGACGATCAGCCTGCTTTGCTAGTTCAACGGTATTCTTAAATGCATCAGCCGCTGTCCTCCCTTCAAAGATAGGACTCTGGTCCAAAATGCTAAGCTTGATGGTCATTATTCTCTTGCCCCTTCCTTTCTGGAAACTTTGCTGTTAAATGTTGTAGCTCCATTCCGGCGTGATCCTCTTAAGGAACTGCTTGGTCCGTTCTTCCTTCGGAGTGCCGAACACCTCATTTGGCTTGCCTTCCTCTACGATAACCCCTCCATCCATGAACACCACATGATTAGATACCTCGCGAGCGAAGCTCATTTCGTGGGTAACGACGATCATCGTAATCCCTTCTCTGGCGATTTTTCGTATAACATCCAATACCTCACCCACTAGCTCTGGGTCGAGCGCTGACGTTGGCTCATCGAATAAAATCACTTCCGGATTAAGAGCAAGCGCTCTTGCGATGCCTACACGTTGCTGTTGACCGCCGGATAGTTGACTCGGAAAAGCATCTAGCTTGGCACCTAGCCCAACCTTCTCCAACATCTCCACACTTTTGGCTTTCGCTTCTTCCTTCGGCAGCTTTTGAACGACAATAAGACCTTCCATCACATTCTCAAGTGCAGTTTTATGCTTAAATAAATTGTAATGCTGAAAAACCATAGCCGACTTTTGCCTCAAGCTATGAATGTCTTTCTTACTTGCGTGCTTGCAATCGACCTGATAATCACCAATAGCGATATGACCATCGTTGGGGCGTTCCAAATAATTGATGCAGCGCAGCAACGTCGTCTTACCCGATCCGCTTGGTCCGAGGATAACGACGACCTCACCCTTTTTCACCGTTAAACTAATTTGCTTCAACACTTGATTTTTACCGAATGATTTGGAAATACGAGTCAAAGTAATCATGTCACGCCACCTCGATTGTAAATGTTAATTCGACTCTCTAGCAGTGCGGTTCCCCGCTCAATCAGAATCGTCATCCCCCAGAATAGAATCGCGGCAGCGATATACGCCTCAAGAAACTTCCAATTGGTAGACGCAACGATCTGTGCCTGAGCATTAATTTCTACTACCGATACAGTGAAAGCGAGTGTGGTACCGTGCAGCATCCCGATCAAATGATTAGACAGATTAGGAAGACATACTGCAAAAGCTTGCGGCAGCACGATTCTACGGAGCGCCTGACTCGTTGTCATTCCTACCGAATAGGCTGCTTCCAACTGCCCGCGATTGACTGCCAATATGCCGGATCTTACTACTTCCGACATATAGGCTCCAGCCGTTAAGGAGAATGAAAGATAAGCGAAGCCGATTAAAGGAATGGTTGCAGAGCGGAACCCCCAACCAAACGCATCAGCGAGACCATCAATGATGAGTGGAAGTCCAAAATAGATGAGCAACAAATGCATGAGCATCGGTGTTCCACGAATAAACAACACATAAGCACTTGCGATCGGATGAAGAACCGGTACTCTATAAATCCGGATAAGAGCAACTACGGTACCGATTAGGAAGCCAATCGATACAGATACAAAAGTAATGAGCAAGGTGTTCGGAAGAGCTTTGAACAAACTCAATAACGCTGTAAATATAAAGCTTAGATCGAGCTTCATCGCGATCAGCCTCCCTTCTCTATCCGCGGAAAGATTGCCCTTCCCCAAATGCTCCATCTTCTGGATTCATGCTTTTGTTCAACAACTTGCTTCTCGAAAATCAACAGCTTGTGCTCCATATAGTGGAACAGTCTCTCTAGAACTGTGCTTATTACAAAGTAAATGAGGGATAAGGCAATATAGGTTTCGATAAAATGCTGCGTCGCTGTTCCTAGAGTCTGAGATTTACCCGTCATCTCCATTGCACCTAGAGAAAATGCTAGAGAAGTATCCTTCAAATTAGCTATCACTAGGTTTGCAAGTATCGGTACTGAAATCGCCAACGCTTGCGGCATCACAATTCGAGTAAAGGACTGATAACCGTTCATTCCTACTGAATACGCAGCTTCCACCTGACCGCGATCCACTGCGTTAACTGCCGCACGGATTGCTTCAGAGATAAACGCTCCACTGTTCAAAGAGTAAGCTAGGATGACAAATACGAGAACATCGGTCCTAGATAGATCAATATGAACAACTTTCAGAAGCTCTGGCACGCCATAGTAAACAAGAAATAATTGAATTAAGATCGGAGTCCCGCGGAAGAAAGATACGTACACCTGCGACACCCGCTTTAATACAGGGATATTGTACAACCGAGGCAAAGCTACAATAAATCCAATTACGATCCCAAGCACCATGGAGCTTGCTACAATAAAAAGAGTAATGTTCAGGTAAGACAGCAATTTGGGAATGAAATCAAAGACGTAGTTTATATCAAATTTTGCACCCATTCACACACCTCCGTCCCACTGGCCGTATGACTACAGCCTCTATTTCGTCGTCGCTTCATCAAGTGTCTTCGTAAAGTCTTCACCTAACCACTCAATGCTTAATTTGGAGATCGTACCATCTTCTTTGGCCGATTTAATTGCTTCATCCAGTTTGTCGGCCAGTTCTTGACTATCTTTGCGAAGAACGAATAGAACATCTGATTGAATCAATGGGTCTCCTACCGTTTTCATCGCTGGCTTTCCGTCAGCGCCAGGATAAAAGGCGAGCGCAAAATCAGTTGATAATGTTGCATCTACTCGTTTGTTTTGTATTAAGTTCACAAGATCATTTGCAGCTCCGCTTGAATATACGATTTCGAGTGCATTGTCATTTTTTTTGTTGTACTCCTGTAAGAAATAAGCCTGATTACTTGTCGGTCCTGTATATACTTTTTTACCTTTTAAATCGTCTATGGAGTTTATAGTTGTATTATTTTTATCTACCGCTACTTTAGATAAGAAAATGCTGTAAGGCTCTTTGTTGAATAGAAATTTTTCTAAGCGTTCCGGGTTCTGCTCCATTTGATGAGCGATGAAATCAATTTTATTCGTTTCTAAACTGAGCAATAAGTTGCCAAACTCCATCGTTTGGAACTCAAACTCGTAATCCGGCAGACGTTTGTCTAACTCCTTCACAAGCTCTACATCAAAACCAGTCAACTTGCCATCCTTGTCAATGAAGCATACGTTAGGGAATTGAGTACCTGTACCGACGATGATTTTCTTCACTTTTGTCGCTTCTTCCTTACCCGATGAACCCGCTGATGAATTCGAACTGTTAGCTCCGCATGCTGTGACGACCAATGTAAGAACTAAAAGAGCAGCTGCAATCGTTGATTTTTTCATTTTATTCTCCCCCGCATCATTCGATTTTTTAAACCAATAATCCCTACTTGTTTTGTATGAATTATATTGACAATAATTTATCACCCGCCCTCTTTCCAGTCAATAAGCAAGGTAATAGAGTTTTTCTATATAGAAATCAGAAATTCTAATACTATATTTTGGCGGTAAAAGGAACCTCTTTCGCTAAGCGCAAAAACGCTTCATAAAATAGATTCTTCTCTGCCTTTAATGTAATCATATTCGTCTGAAGCGATATGCCTTCTACCTCAGGGAATGGAATCGAAAACAGCCTTCCCGCTCTCACCTCTTCATGGGCGCATAGACTCGGAAGAAAGCAAATTCCTGCCTTTTGCAAAACTAATTTTTTGGCCATTTCCAAGTTATCTGTTTCAAACTCCATAGTAGGTTGTTCATTCAAATCTTCGAACACACGATGAATTCTCAGCCAGTCCAAAGCACCGCATTCAAAGAATACAAAAGGATAGCTGCCTATTTGCTCAATGGATACATTAGAATCACTAACGAAAGGATGTCCTTCGTACACATGCAACCGAATGGGGTCTTCATATAGCTTGACAGATTGCAAGCTTGGATGATCGGTATGACGAACAAACCCAATATCAATTTCCTTGTTTAACACTTTATTGACGATATCATCAGTAGTGCCAGTAATGATCTTGAAATGAATGTCAGGATATTCCCGTTTAATAGAGGGCAATAGCTCTGGGATAACATAATTAGCGACAGACACCGTGCAACCAACTCGCAATTGATTAGGGAGAGCTTTTTTTTGCTGGAGTTGCATTTTCCCTTTCTGCAGAGTTTGGAGCAGCTGCTGCGCATAGGGCAGAAACCGTCTTCCCTCCTCAGTGAGCTGAATTTGCTTACCTACCCGATGAAACATTTTGCAATCAAGCTCACGCTCTAGTGATTGTATTCTCGCAGTGACTGATGGCTGAGATAAGAATAAGATTTCTGATGCTTTGTTAAAACTTCCGTAACGAATGACATAAACGAATGCCTCGATATTCTCAATATTCATATTTAAGCCTCCTTTTAATTAATTATTAGTTTTCTTATGTGTTAAATCGGATTTAGATGTGGATTCATCTTAGTTCAGCTAGTATTTGGTGTCAATATCGTTCCAATCTGGCATTTAATTATCCCATCTAGACGCTTCACCGACATCATCGACAAAAAACAGAAAAATGGTGATGCAAGAGTAAATCTTACATCACCATTTTTCTGTTTTGCTGTCTTTCCATTACGTTGAGCTATATCCTTGCTTAGATAACGCCTTTTTTCAAAATCAGGTTTGCGTACAAGGCACTCTCACCTGTCGCGATAACCGCATAAGCCTTCTTCGCACGCTCGTAGAAAGCGAAACGTTCCACTTCTTCGAACGGTTCCTTCAGTCCTGTACGCTGCTCGATAATGTTGCGATACTCATCCCAGATTGGCGTCTCCACCGTATCTCCAGGTGTAACCTGCATTAAAGAAACTGGCTTCTCAACATACTCGTCGAGCGGGAATAACTGAAGAATGGCATCCAGCAGCTCAGGCATGTTATGACCATCCGCTCGTACAAGACGCTGCGCATGACTCGCTCCAGGGAAATTGCCATCAGCGATAACGATTTCGTCGCTATGACCCATCTCCATTAATATTTTCAACAGCTCCGGTGATATCAACTTAGAAATTCCGATTAACATTTTATCATTCCTTTCAAAGGTTTTTGCGTAGCAAAAATCCTACTTCGTAAGCGTAATCTTTGGTTTTTCGAAGAAAAACCTGCATCGTAAGCATCAACTTAGGTTTTTGCGCAGCAAAAATCCTACTTCGTATCCTACAAAAGCTGTTTATACTTCTCGTAGGCTTGCGTCCAAACCCCAGAATCAGCCGGCTCATATACATCCACAGGGAAGGATGCAGCCGAGAGCTGCCTTGCTTCCTCAAGGTTCGCACATTGGCCAAGCGCCACAAGCTGCATCAGCATATTGCCAATTGCACTAGCTTCCACCGGCCCGGCCCATACAGGTCGGCCAAGCGCATCCGCTGTAAATTTGCATAACAGCTGATTCTGAATTCCTCCGCCTACCATATGCATGCCATTATAGCGATGACCTGTAAGCTGTTCCATTTGCTCCAAAGCATGACGATATTTAAGCGCTAAGCTCTCAAGAATACATCTTGCCAGCTCACCTTCCGAGACTGGCTCAGGCTGCCCGGTTTCCCGGCAATAGTCTCTAATCTTCTGAACCATGTCCGAAGGACCGTAAAACCGTGCATCATCAGGATTAATGAGACTACGGAAAGGAGCAGCCTGTTCCGCCATAATGACCAGGTCGCCGAATGAAATCACATTGCCTTGTTCATCCCACTCGCGTTTGCATTCCTGCAATATCCATAGACCCATAATGTTTTTGAGCAGCTGATATTTACCGCCGACGCCGCCTTCATTGGAGAATTCAAGCTCCATCGCTGCAGGTGACAGAAGCGGTTTATCGAGTTCTGTACCTAACAGAGACCAAGTACCGCATACGAGATAGGCGAAATGTTCATCGACCGCAGGCACAGCCGCTACTGCCGACTCGGTATCATGCGTACCAACAGCTACCGCTTCAATAGGAGGAACATCGAGCTCCTCGCACACTTCTGGTGATAACGGACCAATCCGGGTACCCGGATGAATAGGATCTAGAAACATCCCGGAAGGAATGCCAAGACGATCCATTAATTCGGTATTCCAGGTTTGACTAGCTGGCTGAAACAGCTGAGTGGTGGTCGCCATCGTGAATTCGCATACTTTGCGTCCGGTTAAGAAATAGACAAGTAAGTCTGGCGTTAGCAGCAAGGTGTGCGCGGCATCCAGCTTCGGCGAATTCTTTTTCCTCATCGCATAGAGCTGATAGATCGTATTAAACGGCATGAATTGAAGACCGCCTTGGTGAAACAAAGCATCCTTGCCGATCATCCCGTCAATTTCTTCTATGAGACCCTCAGTCTGCGAATCTCGATAATGATAAGGGTTTCCTAGCAGCTCGCCGTTCTTGTCAAGAAGTCCAAAATCGACACCCCAAGTATCCACTCCGAACGTTTCTGGTCGATAGCCTTCTTGAAAGGATTTGCGGATCGCGAACTTCATCTCATGCAGCAATCTTAAAATATCCCAATGCAAATGGCTTCCTACCTGAATCGCATGATTCGGAAAACGGTGAATCTCTGTCACCTGAAGCTCACGTTGTCCACCCTCAGTCTGAACAAGCTTCCCGATCAACGCTCTTCCGCTGCTTGCCCCCAAATCGAAAGCCAGTACAGTTGAAAGCAACATGATTTCGTTGCCCCTTTCCTTGATGCCGTAAAAAATAAGGGAAGGGGCATCCCCCCTCCCCTTATTCAACAGCTATCCAAATTATTGATCCTATTGCATTTTCTGAAGCAGCTTAATCCGATACTCTTCGCTTTCAAGCGAAGCGATTTCTTCGAATTCCTCTTTCGTCAGCACTTTAGGCTCTTTGATTGCTTTCGCGATCAGGAAGATTTTCGAGCTTTCCTCAACAACTTCTGTGCGGTAATAAGCTTCACGCAAATTACGACCTGTTGTAACTAGCCCATGATTGCCTAGCAAAATACTGCTTGCCTCGTTCACTTTCTCAACGAGAGCATCGGCTAATTTATCTGTCGTCGGAAGGACATAAGGAACATAGACCGTTTTCCCCACAAGCGCCGCTTGATCGGGGAACATAATCGGAAGCTCTGTCTCTACCAGCGTAAACGCAATACAATATGGAGGATGCGTATGCACGATAGCCCCTATGGAAGGATTCGCACGATAAGCATATAAGTGCATCAACACTTCAGAAGATGGACGAAGTCCAATATCCGTTACGACTCCTGTCTCAATGTCCACCTCTACCCATTGCTCCGGCTTCACTTCATCCAATGCGAAACCGCTCGGTGAGAGGTACATTTTGCCTTCATGCTTCGCGCTGATGTTGCCTCCTGGTCCGACAACCAATTTATTCGTTACCGTTTTCTTCGCATATTTGCAAAGCTCTTCTCTGATATCAAAGCTGCTCATATCCTGATTCCTCCGTTCGATCCCTAGCATCGAGGATCGCTCTATTATTTACTAGTTGTAAAGGGGGCCAAAGTTCGTGCATGCACGATAATCAGCGCTTTCCTTGTTCTCTGTTCCGAACAATCCCCATACGCGTGGACGGAAAATTTTCTCTTCCGCAACATTGTGCATGTTGACCGGAATACGAAGCATCGACGCCAATGTAATGAGATCTGCGCCAATATGTCCGTAGCTGATCGATCCATGATTTGCACCCCAGTTGTCCATCACATCATAGACACTAGTGAATGCACCTTTACCTGTAAGAATCGGAGCGAACCATGTAGTCGGCCAAGTCGGGTCCGTACGTTGGTCTAATGCCTGATGAACATCTTCAGGCAGCTCAACGGAATAGCCTTCTGCAATCTGCAGTACAGGTCCGATACCCTTAACCATATTTAACCGAGACATGGTCATCGGCATTCCGCCGCGTGTCAGGAAGTCAGAAGAGAATCCGCCGCCGCGGAAATACTCCACGCCCGCAGGCCTCCAAGAGGTTGCAGCTAAGCAATCATCCGCTTCCTTCTCAGAAATTTCCCAGAATGGCTTCATCACTGGCTTGCCGTCCTGCTGTTGCTCACCTGTTCCGTCTAAGGTAGCTGAGCCTGAGTTAATTAAATGCAAGATGCCGTTGGCTGCATGGCCTGTCATTTCATGACCAGTTACCCGTTTCACAGAATCCGGGCTCCAGTAAGTCCGAACGTCAGCGAAAATTTGAGCGGTGTTCGTTAATAGATAGCCGAACAACATAACGACGCCGTTCAAGCTGTCATTCTCTGTCGACACGATGAATGGAGGACGAATGCCATTCCAGTCAAACGAAGAGTTCAAGATCGCTTCCATGAAATCTCCATTCGGGAAGTGATCTGTCCATTGGCGTTGACCTTGGAAGCCGGATACGATTGCGTTATGTCCCATTGCTTCCTCGTAGAAGCCAAGCTCTGCCAGACGCGGGTTGCCGATCATCAGATCGCGTGCAATGATCGCCATTTTGACAACCGTTTCCCAGTCCTTATCCTTCTGCTCACGAGTCGTTTGAATATTCGCCGGGTTATTGTCCGGACCCTCCAAACATTTCTCCTTCGTCCATGCAAGCGCTCTCTCATATTCCGCTGGATCATAAATTTGTTCTTCGAAGCGACGAACAAATTCAGACATATCGATATATTCCGTACGCATACCCAAGTATTCTTGGAAGAACGCATCATTAACGATTGAACCTGCAATACCCATCGATACAGAACCCATCGACAAATACGATTTACCGCGCATATATGCAACAACTAATCCCGAATTGGCGAAACTTAGTATTTTATGTTTAACGCCATCTGGAATCGAAGTATCTCCTGCTTCTTGAACGTCTTCGCCGTAAATGCCGAAAGCCGGAATTCCTTTTTGTGCATAACCGGACAATACAGCTGCCAGATATACCGCTCCTGGACGCTCCGTTCCATTAAAGCCCCATACTGCATTCGGAATAGATCCGTTCATATCCATTGTTTCTGTACCATAACACCAGCATGGCGTTACCGTTATCGATACCCCAATATTTTCACGGGCAAATTTATCCGCACAAGCAGCTGCTTCTGCAACGCCGCCAATAGTCGAATCAGCAATGACGCACTCCACTGGTTGTCCATTAGGGTAACGCAGGTTTTCAGAGATCAAATTAGCAACGGATTGCGCCATCTTCATGGTTTGATCTTCTAGCGACTCACGAACACCTTTACGGCGACCGTCAATAGTTGGACGAATTCCGATCTTCGGAAATCCGCTTTGAAAGCGATATGCTGTATCTGCCACAAAAAATACCTCCAATGAGTAAATGTTATAGTTTATCGGTAGATTTGTGTTACCGATAACTCTAATTTAGCAAGGAGGTGGGTTGCTGTCAATCCTTTTCTCTTGTAAGATGAAATCATGATTTATATATAAGGAGTATGACCTATGGTTACGATATATGATATTGCGGAGCGAGCGAATGTATCCGCTATGACGGTTTCTAGAGTTATCAATAACACGGGAAGAATCAGTGAGAAAACAAGAGTAAAAGTGAAGAAAGTGATGGAGGAAATGAACTACGTTCCGAATCAGATGGCGCGGAGTTTGGTTCTTCAGGAAACTCGTATTTTATTTTTGCTCATTACCGATATAACGAATCCCTTCTACACGACTTTATCTAGAGGTGCCGAGGATGCCGCTACCAAAAACGGATATCGCCTTCTATTCGGCAACAGCGACGAGAATTTGGAGAAAGAATCCGATTATATCCATACGATATTAACTACCCGTGTTGACGGAGTTATGGTTGCGCCTGCAGGAGATCCTTCTCTACCGCATCTAGAGCTATTACGCAAACATAATATTCCCTTCGTTCTATTGGATCGCGAAGTGCCCGGCATTCAATGCGATATCGTACTCGGGGATAGCAAAGAAGGCGCTCGACAGCTTGTCGATCACCTTGTCAGCAAGGGGCATCAACGTATTGCATTGGTGAACGGATCTTCATCCATATCTAGTGCAAGGTTGAGGCGACAAGGCTATGAAGAAGCACTTAAGCTTAATGAATTGACTATCCATGAAAGTGATGTATTCGAGACAAGCTTTGGACCAAGAAGTGATCTGACGGAAATGGACGCTTGGATTGGGGGTATGAACCCGCTTCCGACAGCTATCGTAGCTGGCAATAACGTTCTCGCTACTGAAGTCATTCAACTGCTGAATAAGCGAGCCATTCGGATTCCTGAGGATATCTCGGTTGTCTGCTTCGATGATTTCGGTCCTTATTCTGAGATCAACCCGTTCATTACAGTAGTTGCCCAGCAAGCCTACCAATTCGGTTATCTAGGGATGCAGATGCTCCTTGATCGTATCCAAAGCAGGGAAGAGGCAGGTCCCTGGAAGAAAGTCGTACTCCCTGCTGATCTGATCATTCGAAGCTCTGTCAATCAATTATAAGGAATTGGAGGGGATAATAATTTCTACAGTTGTCCCCTCCCCTTCTTTGCTTGAAATATGTAATTGCCCATTATGCTCTTCTATTATGCGAGAACAGATCATCAGTCCAAGACCGGTTCCTTTTTCTTTCGTTGTAATGAAGGGCTGTCCGATCTGATGAATAACCTTATTCGAAATCCCAATACCTTCGTCACGAATGATCAAATGGACTTGTCCTTGACTGTCTGAATTCGCATTTATCGTTACTCTACCGCCATGTGGCATCGCTTCAATTGCATTCTTGATAATATTAATAAACACTTGTTTGAGCTGATTATCATCACATAGAAGTGTTGGAATTTCCTTCTCATATTCGATCTCAATCGTTACATTCATCATAATGGCTTGTGTTTGCAAAATAGAGATTACCCCTGCCAAAATCTCTTCTAGCTTGCCCTCTCTAAATTGAGATAAATGCGGCTTGGCCAACGTCATAAACTCATTAACGATAATATTGATCCGCTCCAGCTCATTCGTCATAATATCGTAATAATATCCATTGCCTTCATTTCTCGATTTGAGCAGCTGAGTAAACCCTTTAAGTGCAGTCAGAGGATTGCGAATTTCGTGAGCTACCCCCGCAGCCAATTGACCAATGACCGATAATTTCTCTGACCGAACCAATAAATCCTCCGCCAGTTTCCGTTCTGTTAAATCTCTAATTACTGTTAATTCAACCATTCTCCCCAAGTAATTATAAATCGCAATGCTGGAACATTCCGCATTAATAGGTTGTCCATCACTACCAATAAGCTTGATTTCTACAAATTCAGTAGGATTGTCTAGCTTCATAATAGTCTGGGATATATTCATTACTTGTGTACGGTAATCCGCATGGATGAAATCAAATATATTTCGACCGTTTAATTCTCCTTCATCATTCGCATTAATTAATTTCACAGCTGATTTATTTGCATAAATCACCACACCATTATCGCTTAATACAATCGCTTCTGGCAGAAATTTGATCACCTTCTGATACATCTTTGCATGGTCCCGCAAGGATTGCTCCAACTGCAGCTTCATCGTAATATCCTGTACGGTACCCAATACCGCAGGCTTTCCTTTGTATGTAATGACGCATGAGTTCCCTTCCAAATATACGATGCTTTTATCCTTCTTAATTCCTTTAAAGGTATACTTGTATTGCGGCAGCTTCTGTATGAACAGCTTCTCCAGCACATCATTCAAATGATACTGAACATCCGCTTTATCCATTACTTCTAATATATTCATCTGTGAGAACTCTTCTATTGTATAGCCGAATAAACTAGCCAAATAGGAATTTACATATACGATATCCTGACCTTGTCCTACGAATACTCCTGCCAGCACACTTTCAGCCAGAAGGCTATAACGCTTCTCTGCTTCTAATAAAGAGTTCTCTATTTTTAGACGATCAGTAATATCCCTTTCAATACTGACCAACCCAATAATAGTACCGTCATGATCCCTCAGTGCAGAAATTGTAACACTAGCATAAAACATCGTTCCGTCTTTTCTCATCTTGTACGTCTCGTAACCGCTTACCATTTCACCAGCAAATACTTTCTCATCCAGCTGCTTGGCTTCCGTACACAAATGCGGCGGCGTAACTGGAAGAACTTGCCCAAGAGCTTCTTCTTTCGTCCAACCATAAAGCTTCACAAAAGCAGGGTTAACATCCATTACTCTCCCTGCCAGATCCACGACTACCATACCATCAGTCGTATGCTCCCAAATGGAGTTCATAAACGAGTTATTCATAATAGCTTCATTACGTCTAATCACTTATTAATCCCACCTCTTCTATGCATTCACCCCTTTTGAAGCAATTCCACACGACAAGCTAGTTCCCTGCATGACGGTACTAAAATTGTTGTGTAACACTGATTTTGATTATGATCCGTTTATTCAACATGTTTAAACATGCACAAAGCCGACCATGCATGAACACATGGTCGGCCTTATCCTTAATCCTTACTCCACTTTAATTGAATCGTAATATTTCTCTTGCACCAGCTTAGCAGCATCATCAAGCTGCTTCTGAATATTCGTTCCTTTTTTCGAGAAAACCTCCTGAAGGACGTTGGTCATCGTTGCATAATAATCCTGCGTATTGTATTGCGCCTCTGGTTTACCGTCTAGTAAGCTGTTCGATTCTGCATTGTATTTGTACACATTATCATACTTATCGAAGATCGCCTGAGCTTTTTTACCATATTCAGAGTCATCACTATAGTAGTTAATGTGCGGCGGAATGTAGAACTTACCATCTGCTTTGCGAGCTTGGATATCCTTCTCTAATGATTCCAATCCAGTGTCAGAGAAATAATCGAATGTAATATAACGGAATGCCATCTCTTGCTCATCTTTCGTCGCATTTGGATTCACGATGAGGTAGTCACCGCCCAATACGCCAGTATGCTTCCCGCCTTTCTCTGCTGAAGGCATCGGATAGGTTAGTACATCTTCAATTTTCATGCCACCTTGGTTCAATGCTTGTTCTAATACGCCTTCAGCGCCCGCAATAACCATTGCTGTACGACCTTGACCGAATGCCCCTACCGCATCTCCCCAGCCAAGCGCCCAATCTTTCGGGATTACATCCGCTTCCCATCTGAGCTTATTGTAGAATTCGAGCGCTTTCAATCCAGCTGGTGAATTAAATACAGCTGACACTTTGCCGTCTACTGTCTGAATATCTCCACCTGCTTCGAATAAGAAGTTGGTCCAGTTCCAGCCCGCTTCTGTACCTTTGCCCATTGGAGCAATGCCAGCGATGCCTTTCTTAGGATCTGCAACACCTTTTGCTGTATTCAACATATCATCCCATGTCCAATCATAGGAAGGAACAGCCACGCCTTTGTCATCCAGCATTTTTTTGTTAACGACTGTCGTAACGACATATCCTTTCTGAGTTACACCATATACTTTGCCATCAATATTGAACTGATTCTGAAGCACTGGGTTGATTTGATCCTTGTATTCATAGCTGTTGAACAGATCGGTAATATCAGCAGCCCAGCCTCTCTCCACTAAGAACTTCGCTTCTGTTGCAAAGGTGTTGTAGAAAGTAGGAGCTTCGTTCGCTGCCATCTTAATGCCGATCTCATCCGGGTTATAATGCCAGTCGCTCGGTACGATCGTTACATTAGGATATTTTTCGTTGAACCGTTTTATTTTATCATCTTCCAGTTTGCGATTCTCTACTTGATCGGGCAACGGATAATAGATGCTGATCGTTATTTTCTTCTGTGTAATATCTTCCTCTGGCGGCTCAGTATTAGCCGGATCAGCAGGCTTTGCTGTTGCTGCTTCTGTCGGTTTCGGCTGGTTCTCTTCCTTGTTGCCACCGCCGCTGCATGCAGCCAGTATGGAGCAGAGCAGGACTAGACACATGATAATCGCTGCGTTTTTACGCATTGGAACTCCCCTTTTCACTTCGGATTTAAAGTACACTCTCATCTTAATGGAGGTATTACACGCTGCACGAGGTGTATTCCTATTGCGATCATGTGTATCGCTACGTATCGAATTTACGACCGTTATCCTTTTACACCTCCCAAATGCAGACCTCTCATAATATACTTTTGGAACATAAGAAAGATAAAAATTGGCGGAATCATGACCATGGTCAGTATCGCGAATTTAATGTTCAGATCAAGTCTTCGTGCATTGATTACATATTTATAGATGGCAGTTGCTAGAGGATATTTGTCGTTGCTATGCATAACTAAAGAAGGCCAGAACCAATCATTCCATGCCGTCGAGAAGACGAAGATAGCAAGGGTTGAGAAGATCGGTATCGATAATGGAAAAGCGATTTGTGTGAAGCTTCTCAAATCCGATGCTCCGTCAATTCTCGCGGCCTCGAATATTTCATAATGAAGATCATCGAAGAAGCTTTTCAGCAGCAATAGAAAAAACGCATTTGCTCCAGCCGGCAGCCAGAATGCTGCGAATGAATTCAACAACCCTAGATCTTTTAAGTTAATAAAATTCGGAATAATGTAAGTTGTAGGCGGAATGAACAGCGTCATCATAAAGAAAAAATAAATAGCCCGTTTATAAGGTACATTGAGCTTGGACAAGCTGAACGAGGCAAAACCAAGAACAACGATTGTCATAATCATATTGCCGCCAAATATCATAAGCGTATTTTTTAAAAACAGCGGCAGATCGATAAAGTTCCAGCCCTTAGCATAATTGTCTAAATGCCATTCGCTGGGAAGAAAGCGCGGAGGGAATGAATTCACCTCTATATTTGCTTTCATTCCGTTGAATAAGGCTACTAGTACCGGATATAACATCGTAGCAACCATCACAATAACAATGGCGATCATAATCGCATAGGAAATTTTATTTGATTTCTTCTTCAGATCAAATGGGGAAAGAATACCCCGCTCCACTACTTTCATCTCTAGTTATCCCCCCTGCTTTGCAGTCTGTATTGCAACAATGCCATCGCTCCCAGTACGAGAAACATGAGCACACCCAGTGCAGATGCCACACCATAATCTAGTTGGGTGAACGCATTTTTCACAATGTAGAGCGCATAGGTGAGTGTTGCCCTGTTCGGCCCGCCATCAAGCATCGCAAGCTGTGACTGATAGCCCTGAGATGTTCCGATCAGTTGCAGAATAAGGAGCAGTATAATTAAGTTGCGGATCGAAGGCAGTGTAATATGTCGAATACGATTCCATACACCTGCCCCGTCAATCTCTGCGGCTTCATACCAGTCACGAGGTATACTTAGCACCGCCGCCAAATAAATCAGCATCGCTGATCCGAAAGACTGCCAAGTTTCCATAATTACAATTGAAATCATCGACCAGCTTTTATCCGTCATAAAAGAAATTGTATCCAATCCCATTTGCGTAAATGCCCCATTGATCGGTCCAACCGGATCATAAAACCATCTCCATAACCCGTACAGCACAACAATGGGAACAACATTGGGCAAATACGCAGCGACCCGGACAAATCCCTGAAATCGCCGCAGCTCAGAAATGGCAATAGCAAATAGGATCGGCACCCAAAAACCGATTACAAGACATAAGAACATATAATACAATGTGTTCTTCGTTGCAAGCCATACATCCGAATCACTAAATACCGTCGCATAATTATCAAAGCCGACAAACGTATCTCCTTTGACAAAATCAATCTGATAAAAGCTGTACACAAACCCTTTAACGATCGGTACCCATAAGAATAAAATAAAAATGACAAACGCAGGTAATAGAAATAAGAGCCCTGAAGAGTGTTTCCTTGCCAACAGGATGATTGAATTACTCTTCTTACTCTTCCTCGGTTGCTCATACGCTGCTTCCGTGTTGTGATTCATTGTGACTCTCCCTCATTTCTTTTCAATCGCTTCACTTCATTGTAGAAATAAGGGAGCCTTGCGAGAAGGTGTGATTCCAATGTGATGATAGGCAATCTTACTTCTTTAGCTCACTGGGACTTACACCATAATATTTTTTGAAGATTTTGCTGAAATGTTCTGGGGACTCGTAGCCAACCTTCTCCGATATTTCATATCGCCGCAGATCGGTTTGTAGCAGCAGTCTCTTGCTCTCTTCCATTCTAAGCTTAATGACGTACTCCCACAGATTGCTGCCTACCTCCTTCTTGAATAAATAACTTAAATAATTAGGACTGACATGGTTGTTATGGGCCACCTCATGCAAGGTCAGTCCTTTCTGTGCGTAATTGGCATGAAGATACGCTCGCGCCTTGTCGACAATCTGACTAGTCCGTGAAGTAAGATCTTCCTCTGAAGCCTCCTGCGGATAGAGACTCCAGTTAAAGTCGCCGTAGTAAAACACATTATGATCCTGATGCTGCTTTCTGCATAAAAGTGCTTTCGCAGCTTGATCATGCAACCTATCAAGAAATTCAATTCCTTTTAAGATTTGACTAAGGCCGATAATGCAAGTAATACCCAAATATTTATCAATATTGAAAAACAGACTCCTGCCAATCATATCAAGCTCGTTCAGCTTGCCTGCCCCTGCTTCGCTATACTGTTCCTCATTCCATTGCATAATGATGCCAAGCTCTTGGTCTGCTGTATAAAAGGCGGTCGAGTTCCATTGTTCAGTCAGCAGCTCATTCGCAATATTCAATACGGCATATTGAAGCAGCTTACCCTCTTCTGAAAATAATTGCCGTTCTTTTTCTTCCGTCAAGGCTTGCATCCTGACACTAATAAATGAAAAATATGGCCCTTCAAGCCGAATATTATATTTCTTGCTTAGACTCGCTATTAATTCCTTGTTGCCAGACGGATTAGCAATTAGCTGATTCAACCATTCCACGCTTTGCGGGTTCGGTGACTCCATATGGAAGTGATCATGAAGATTAGCGTAGATAGTCTCTTCCCCCAGAAGCTCTGGCTTGCGCATCTTCAGCAGCACATTGCGGACCGAATCAAGGAATTGATCTCCATTAAGCGGCTTGATCAAATAATCTTTGGCTCCAAGACGTATCGCCATTTGAGCATAATGAAAGGTCTCATGTGCGGATATAATGATGGTCTGCACCCAAGGCTTAATCATCTTTGCTTGCTGCATGAGCTCTATTCCGTTCATCGTCCCCATTTGAATATCCGTCACTAGCAGATCGATTTCATCGCTTCTTAAGTAATCCAAAGCCTCGTAACCGTTATGAGCCATATGAATAACAGCTATATCCATCCCAGAGCTGGATAAAAGACTGCTTAACCCTTTGCATATCAATGGTTCATCATCAACGACCAATATCGTGTACATCACTCTGCTCCCCCAATTCCCCGGCAATCGGAAGTACGATCTTAACAACCGTCCCTCCGCCGCTCCGTTTCTTATAATGAATGCCATATAAATTGCCAAAATGAAGCTGAAGCCGCTTATGTATATTTTTAATACCATAACCAGAAGTTGACGAGGTGGATGTCTCTTCATTCAGCAGCCGGTCTATTAATTTGTAATCGACTTCCTTATAACCATTATCCTCGACACGCAGGACGAGCTTATCTTCCTCATATTCTGCTGCAATAACAATTTCTCCGTCTTCCCCCATATGCTTCACACCATGCAGCATCGCATTTTCAATTAAGGGCTGCAACGTAACCTTAGGAATAAGATGCTGCAGCATTTCACTAGGAACCGACCATGTCACTAGAAAATCATAATCATAGCGTTTCTGCTGCAGATTCACATAAGCGGCAGCATGCTCCAGCTCTTCAGCTAGTGTAATTAATTCTCTACCACGGCTGAGGCTGATTTTCATTAGCTTGGATAACTCTTTAATCATTTCCGCTGACTCTGTCTTCCCTTCCAATGAGCTCTTCCAATAGATGCTTTCCAGTGTGTTATAGAGAAGATGCGGATTAATTTGCTGGTATAAAATTTGAAGCTCGCTTTCCTTCTGTTTAATTTCCATCCTGTAGTTATTATGGATAAGTGCATTAAGTCTGCGCGCCATATCATACATGGCAGAGATCAATACGCCAACCTCGTCATTTCTTCCTCTTCCTGGTGTCTCCGGCACCCTTTTTCCAGGTTCATAGCTGCGAACGAAGGAAGCCATCTTCTGGAGCGGCCTCATCAAGGATCGCCAGAAATAGACGATTACGATGCAGCCGAATACCATATAGGCAATTGATATAAGTTGAATAACCCGTTTCAATTCATTTTGCTGCTGCAGCAGCGTTTTTATTGGAATTTTATAGACAAGCCGGTGTTGAAAAATCTCATTATAATGGGTCACATAAATATAATCCGATGTCATAATCGGATGAGTCCCCTCTTCCGTCTTCTGGATAACAGCGCTTTCAGGAAGGTCGAGTACCGTTCCCAACGCATTTGGAACCGTTGAAGTCAGCACCTTATCCTCGTGATCCGTGAAATAAATTTCCCCGTCTGGCAATTGTACCGACTGCATCGACTCCCCGATTTTTTTGTCCATATTGGTAGCCACCAATACCCCGATCACACTATGCCCTTCAGATACTGTTCTTACCGCACGGACATAAGCAAGCGTTCGTTTGCTCTGCAGCATATCATTGCTATTCGTTATCCTCATAAAGCCTTGACCTCTCTTGCGCACCGCCTCATCGTACCATTCCGGCTTGTTCGAGTCCGAGAAGAAATATACCCCGCTCTGTGTCATTTGGACTTTGGGAGCAAAGTAATAATAATCTTGAGGATCATAGATGTATAACGAGTAGTAAACCGCTTCTCCTCCGTTTAGTGCGGTGGAATAACCGGCGAGTAGTTTGTCCATTTTATCGTATTTGCGCACACGCTCAATGACCGGTTCCTTATCTGTTGGTACAAGCTGCTGAATAATGGGATTCTGAATAATCGTCGTCGTAATTTTATTGACGGTATCGATATCCCGTTCAATAAGCGTATGATTTTGTTTATTCAGTTCGGTATAGGCATTGGTCACATGC
The DNA here is from genome assembly GCA_048976605.1 of Pristimantibacillus sp. Classification (GTDB taxonomy): domain Bacteria; phylum Bacillota; class Bacilli; order Paenibacillales; family Paenibacillaceae; genus Pristimantibacillus. The sequence goes on from JBHGUX010000045.1 coordinate 64,575, forward strand.
CGTTTCAATATTTGTTCAGCCTTTATGTTGCCGTACCAATGAAGAATAAAGGTAGGAAAGAACATAAGAAGAAACAACAAAATTAATTGCTGCTTCACATTTAATTTGGTCATTGGATTTGAGAAACCTGCCAGCATGATCATGCACCTCCAGCTACTATCCTTAATATAGCAAATAATAGAGAACGCAGTATGGTTGTTTTTATGCATTTCATGGGTGTTATTACCGACTTTCTTCATCGAGCTCAGTCGACAAAATTTGCAACTCTTAGCCACAAAACTTCCGTCTCAAGCATCATTGACAATTACTGGAACTAAGTCGCATAATAGTTCTGTTAAAAGCTAGCTAATCAAGTAAATTCCGAAGGAGTGAGTCCATGTCGAAGAAAGTATTGATCGTAACTGGCGATGGCGCGGAGGTTTTGGAGGTTTACTACCCGTTTTACCGTTTGCTTGAGGAAGGCTACGAGGCTGTGATCGCTTCCCCGAAGAAAAAGGTTCTAAATACCGTTGTTCATGATTTTATCGATGGCTGGGATACATACACAGAGAAGCCCGCTCACTTGCTTCAATCTCATATCGGCTTTGCTGACGTATCCCCCGCCGAATACGACGCTATTATTATTCCTGGAGGAAGAGCCCCCGAATATATTCGATTGGATCCCGAACTCCCGCGGATTCTTCAGCATTTCCTGGATGCAGACAAACCAGTTGGAGCCATCTGTCATGGTGCACAAGTATTTCTATCCCTATCAGATACGAGCTATTTCGAAGATCGTACCATGACCGCTTACTCGGCAACTCGCATGGATGTTGAGCGACTAGGAGCTTGTTATGCAGAAGGTACATTGCATGTAGACGGCAAGCTCGTCAGCGGCCATGCTTGGCCGGATCTACCGGGCTTCATGCGCGAGTTTCTAAAACTTGTGCGCTCGGAGGATGCAGCGGGATTAGCTTCCGCTGATAACGAAGCGGTATCGCTATAATAGATCTTCCATAATACAACAAGGCAGATCAAGCGGATTAACTGCTGATCTGCCTTTTAAGTTCTATATTTCTTTACAGTCATCAGGTATACTATCGCTTTGAACCCATAGATCGATTAGCTTGTTAAAATCATTAGGCCTAGCGAAAGAAATGCCATGTCCTATTGCTGGAATGATAATGCCTCTGCAATTGGAATGGCTTCTCACGATATCAATCAATGATTTCTTCATGATGCTTTTCTCTTTCTCTCCAACGGTGACTAATATTTTACTGCTAGAATGCTTAAAGCTATTCGGCAATGTAAACGACATATTTTCTTGCATGATTCGGATGAAAGCATCTTTATGCAGTTGGCAGCTCTCTTGATAATAAGTTTCAAAATAGCGATCATCTACGTACATTGATTTTGCTTGTATTTTCGAGAATGTTCTATTCCTAACAAGTGGGTAGGTGATAGCTAATGACTTAGTCAGCATGGCTGCAAAAGCAATGGGTCTAACTAATGCACTATTAATAATGACATAATCTATTAAATGAGGTCTCTTACTAAGTATTGAAATTAACACTTGAGCACCTAATGAGAAGCCTATGGCAATGACCGGCTTGCCAATCCCTTTTTGCTCAATTAATTCAATGATTAATTCTGCACTGCGATCTATAGTAAATAAATCTTCATTGTTGCTTTTCCCTTGTTCAGGCAAATCGGGAACTAGACAATGATAGTTTGAGAAATACTCGATTTGTTTATCCCACATCCACCCGCTAACTCCTCCTCCATGTATAAAAACCATTAGAGGAAAGCTGCTATCTCCATATTCCTTATAATGTAGAACCAGATAATCACCTCTATTCCATACTATTATTCGTGAATGTTTAACAAATACAGGTCTTCTTCTTATTGCCAATTCTGCCCATGGATTCAATCTTTGCAATATAGTCGGTTGCCAAAGGTACCTTGCAAGCGGTATTGCCAACATCAACTTGTACTTTACCGATCTCTGCCGCAACTGCCTTCGCTTCCTCAGTAAGCTGCTCCACATAGGAGCCGACTGAAATAACAAACGTATTCATCGTATACCGAACGCGATTCCTTTCCGAATGAATCGTTGTTCTCACCGTTTGCAGCAAGCTGCGGATTTCTTCGAGGTCGAGCTGTTCGTCAGATGCAATCGATACATAATTCGCATAGGTGCTCCAGCCGCCAACAGCGATCATCTCGTCCTGCGCCCGAATCCACTCCATTGCAAGCTCACGTGCGTATGGACTCTCTGCCGCAACATTTGCTACCGTATATTCAGCAACAGAATACCATGAGGCTTGTTTCACCCAATGCTGCAGCAGTTCCTTCGAGACCATCTTTGGATTAATCGTCAGACCAGCCAAATACATTGCATCATAATTACCGGAATCAAATAACTCCAATACTAGCTTCTGATCCTTCTTCACCACTTTGACCAGCTTCTTCATATCACCAATTCGCACACCGAAGAAAGGCTCCTTCGCACCATGCCGTTCATATGTCTTTTTCGTCTGTTCTGTACCCATCGCTTCTAAAGCTTCCATTACCTCATTGAGATTCATTGTTATCACTCCGTTAAGAAAGCGCAGTACATTTGCGACGCTCCCTGTATATTGCCTTTAGTATAAACCAGCTTGTTCCTTGAACTCAAATAAAGCGGCAAGCTAAGATTATCTCCTTAGCTTACCGCTTATTTGCAACGCACTAGTCTCCGATTGGGAACCATCCCGGTATATTGACGATTCGATCCCACAAAGGATCAGGAATAACGAGCCGTTCTTGATCATTCTTACTTATTGTCTGTTTTATTTCAGCTTCACGACCGCTTGCAATCTTGTTCATCCAATCCGGTTCTACTATAAGCTGTCGACCTAACGCAAGTAAAGGTACGCCCGTCTCCAGCGCCTTAACCGCATCATCTGGCGTATGAATTGATCCCACGCCTATAACAGGTATACGATGCCCCACTCGTTCTTGAATCCATTCTATGCGGGATTTGCTTGCGTCCGCTCCGCGATGCGGCTTAGACCAGAAATCCATTAGAGAAACATGCAAATAATCTAAATTCCTATCCGTAAGCTCGTCAACAAGTCGGAACGTTTCCTTCATCGTAATTCCGTCCGATTCGGGTTCTTCTGGTGAGAACCGATAACCAATAAGAAAAGGTTCTTTCGCATGCGCAGCAACAACCCTCTTCACTTCATCAACAACGGCAAGCGGGAACTTCAGTCGTCCCTCTAATGTACCGCCCCATGCATCCTCACGTCTATTGGAATGAGGAGAGAAAAATTGCTGAAGGAGATAGCCATTAGCGCCATGCATTTCAACACCATCGAATCCGGCTTCAATCGCTCGCCGTGTCGTTTCGCCATAGCCAACAATAATCGAATGAATCTCTTCATCAGTCAGCGCCCTTGGAACGACGCCCTTATTGTTCTCTGAAGCAACAGAGCTTGCACTAACGACATCTCCATTCGGAACTAGTTCTGGCGGACATAATTTACCTCCATGGTAAATTTGCAGTACGGCTTTAGCGCCTTTCTCTTTGATTACAGCAGCCAACCGGCTTAACCCAGGAATCATCTCATCACGATCACCAGCAAATTCGCCTGGGAACCCTTTACCGTTAGGTGTCACATAGATGCAGGCAGTAACAATCATACCTATTTTTTCACATCTACGAGCATAATAGTGAAGCTCCGCATCCGATACCGTCCCATCTTCATTCGAAGAATAATTCGTCATCGGCGCCATTACGATACGATTCTTCAATTCAACTCCGCAATCAAATTTAAAAGGTTCAAATAGAGGTTGATAATTGTGATTCATCCGCTTGATCACTCCTGTTGCTTTCGTTAAGTTCAGCTTGATTCATGTATAGTAATTGTTCAGTAAGCTCCATAAACCATGGTTCATCCCAGGTCGACAAAGCCATATCAATAAGATTGTGAATTTGTGCGGAATCATCGGGTAATCGCTCTGGCATTTTTTTCAACCATTGCTCACGAACAGCCACAAGCCTGCCCATGATACTCTCATTGTCCGATTTCACGACATGAACTCTAATGATCCCTTGCATCATATCTATTGTTTCAATATAACCCTGAATTAACTCTCCGTTTTGTGCTTTCCCTTGAACCCAATCGCTGATTTCAAATTTCACTTTCCCCACCGCCTCAACATCAGAGTAGCTAGCAGTCATAATCAACTGTAACTTTTTTTGTTACTGTAATATTAATTGATACAGTTTGGGCTGTCAAGTATGCTTTTGGTGTCATAATTAATATACATATTTTTCTTTTCCTCAATCTAGGCGTTTTCTGCTTTCAAAATAGAACAATGGCGGTATAGTTGTAACCTCCTATATCGCCATTCTTTTTTATCCTATTTGATTAAGATGTTCACTTCAACGAGCTTACCACTTTTGAGACTTCTCTTCGATACACAATTACGTCTATCAAGATATTACTTGAGAGATATTTGTTGTGTATGAATGGTTAAAGTTGAGTCCTTGTTATAAGTGAATACAATGAAAACTTGTTTGTCCGCTGTTACCTCGAAATCCTGCTTCACTATTTCATCCTCTGTCTCTACCTGTATTTTGTAATTCTCCTCCGGCAATTTAAGGTAGAAATTCTCAGCTGCCTGAGTTATAAGTGTTTTCTTAGAAAACTTTTCATCATCGATAGAGATGATGAATGTTATCTTTTCCTTTTTAGAACTTTGATTTTCGACAAGTATAATCATGTTTGGACTCTCATCCATGTCCTTTACAACATATTTTTCAAATTTTCCATTGCTATATACCTGTGAAAAATAAACAAGAATTAAGGACATGAATAGAATTGAGGCTACTATTAACAACATTGATTTCTTCGTCATAATGCATCTCCAAATATTTAATTAGATGAATAATAATCATATCCAAAGGACTTATAAAGATTCAGAGAATATTACTGCAACGCTAGTGCAAATTGAATAAACGGTTGATCACTCGATTACGACAAATAAACCAACTAACTTAATAACGTTCGATAAGTTACAAATGTTCGATTCATTTGGAATTTTATCTTTTTGCATTAATCTGAAACAAAGTGTTACATTGAGCGAAGCTTCCTTTCGAAAATAGTCTTAACAAAACAAAAGAGAAACCCACCGTTATTGAAAAAACGTGGGTTTCTCTACAATCTGAAACCCCTCTATTCGAGGGTTTTCTTGTCAGCAAAAGACTCATTTATTTTTTTATAGAGCGTAATTAACTGTTCCTGTTCTTCCATCGTCAACACTTGCATCACTTCGAGTTGCATTTTGTAGCCTGTTTCTTTGGCTTCCTTAAGCACTTCTAATCCTTCTGGCTTGATTGAATAGTAAATAGAACGACGACTATTAGGGTCCGGATTTCTGGAAATATAATTTTTATCATACAGTTTATTCGTAATATTAGTGATGGCACCAGCAGTCAGATTAAGCTTCTTAGCTATTTCTACGCCTCGCAGCGGTCCATGATCCCGTAACTTGGATAAAACAATAATCGATGTTATTCCCAAGTTAATCTTGGAGACACTATTCCAGCGTTGCATGGAATTTGCACTAAATACTTCCATTGTGTGGATAAAATTAAAGAGATCGACTTCTTTTACACTCATCTCGATTCTCCCTTCTTCAGAAACCCTTCTGAGACTAGAAAACTTCTTCCTTAGCTAAAGCGATTGCCGATTCATTCTGTCTCGCTTTCTTTTTCTTATCCAATCCAACTGCAAGTACGATCATACTTACAAGCCCAATCACTGCGAATATAGTAGCTGCAACAAAGGAACTATTCACCCCATGTAATAATCCATTCGATCCAATGGTGCTTAACTGCTCCGCTGATGGCTTACCCTGACCTAATTTAGCCACTTCATTACTAACAAACAAATCCGTTTGCGTCGTCAATATAGTGGTCATAATAGCAGTTCCGATTGCCCCTGCAATAGATTGAAGCGTGTTTTGCATCGCTGTTCCGTGTCCAGTTAATTCAGGACGCAAAGCATTTAATCCGGTTGTCATCAATGGCATCGTAATAAAAGTAACACCAAATGAGCGAATCATATACACGAACATCATCAAAAGTATGCCCGTACTGTACGTCAAATTAGTATAGAACGCTGTTGAAGCCACAAGTATTATTGTTCCCAATATACCGATCCACTTCATTCCACATCGATCAAACATTTTCCCTGCAATCGGCGACATAATAGCCATTACAATACTTCCCGGCAGCAGGAAAAGTCCAGATTCCAACGCTGACATACCCCGATTGTTCTGCAAATAAATCGGCAATAAAATCATCATTGCATAGATAACACCATTCACAAAGAAGCTTATCACAATTGATAAGGTAAATTCTAATGATTTGAAAATTTTCAAGTCTATTAACGGCTCATCTGTCGTAAGTTGGCGAATTACAAACCATATTAATGAAATAACACCAACTGCAAGGGAAGCGATGACAGGAATACTGCCCCATCCTTGTTGTCCAGCTATGCTGAAGCCATACAATATGCCGCCAAAACCAAATGAAGAGGAAATAACTCCTATAACATCCAGCTTCACTTTTTGCGGAACAGAAACATTTTTCAGTATAAAGAAAGAAGCAACTAATGCTGTAATAGAGAATGGCAATATCGCATAAAAAATGTACCGCCATGATAATTGCGTGATTAATAATCCAGATAAAGTGGGTCCAACTGCTGGAGCAAACATAATGGCCACACCAACAATGCCCATCGCAGCGCCACGTTTCTCAATCGGAAATAAGCGAAAGACTACACTAATTAATAGCGGCATAACGATACCCGCTCCAATTGCTTGCACCCCTCTTCCAATTAGAAGCAAGCTAAAGCTTGGTGAGGCTCCGCATAGCAATGTTCCCAATGAGAAAGTAATCATAGCTGTGAAGAATAGCTGGCGTGTAGAAAAACGTGCCATAAGAAAAGCAGTAATAGGTATGAATATCCCGCTAATTAGCATATACAACGTAATCAGCCATTGGGCTGTCGACGTAGGTACTCCAAACTCCACTGTTAATGTTGGCAATGCCACATTGAGGACCGTTTGATTCAGAATAGCAGCAATTGCTCCTATTAATAGTACGGTCAAGATAGGTCCTGTCTTCATTGTACTTTCTTTGAGATTCGACATTCATAGTCCTCCTGTTCATTGTCTATTGATTAATATTAAACTGTTTAGTGTTAAACAATTTAACGTTAATCAATATTATTGTCAAGGAATATCATCAATTTATTACGTTGGCTGCTTCATTTATGTGACCAAATCATGAAAAAAAGTGGAAGGGTATAAGGAGCACCCCTCCACTTTTCAGTTTGATTAATAATTATAAAACTGCTGAGTCATTGATCTCGACACCACAGCTATAGCGTCGCTGATACTACTGATTTGAACTGCGGTGTTCGTGTTGTTTACCCCCATAGAACACGCTCCTTATTAATGGTCATTCACAATCCCCATACGTTCTATATGAGTAACCCCTATATATTTTAACGTTAGTACAACTATTAGGATTGTTAACTTCTTCAAATTTTACAATCCATCCCGTCTGACCGCTCAAATGAATGGAATGGAATTTGAGATTATTACTATTTCCCTTCACTTGCTTCTCAGCATATTTTATTGCCGCTTGCTCGCTCATTGGAGGGGTATGAGTCCACCAATATATGTAAATTCCTCCAGCCAGAAAACTGACCGTAATGACTAGCAGAAGTTGCAGCGCCTTGACCTTTTTCTGAATCGTTGACTTCTTAAGAAACCAAATATGGTAAACGAGAATAAACAATGATAATAACAGCAATGAAATTTGCATTATTAATACAATCGTATAAAAGCTTGATTTCGTCCCAGACTCATCGTTGAAAAATTCGTACATTCTCGAAAAGGCAGCAGCCCCCGTAAATTGATACGTATAAAAAGCTAAAGCAAACCATCCTGAGTGTAATATAAGACCAATCACAATATAACGATATTTTCTCAATATAGCTTACCTCCTGTTGTTTATTAACTTGTTTTTATAATCCCCCCTGGTTTCTACACAAAAACATTATTTTTCCATTTTTGTTATTCTACAATAACATCCATTTTCCTCTCTACAAGAAAAAAATGTCGAAAAATAGAAAAGCCCATAGAAATCGTGAGGAAATACCCGAAATCTGATCGGTTAATGATCAGGCTTTATAAGCTTTCTCATTCTTAATCCGTGACCTCCATCTTCCATAGAATTTAAAACAATTCAATCCCTGGTTGTTCACATAAAAATGGAGTTTTCCCTAAATGGAAACCTCAAATCCTCGCTGATCCCTTCTCCCGCATTCATAATCTGACCTTTTCCATTAACAATCAATCTGTTTCGTATTTGCTATATGGGGTAAATACAAGTAGAAATTTACTTAGATAACTAGTGAGAATTGAGAGTCAGGCGATTATTTATGACTGAAAAGCATAATAAGTTTGGATGCTTACAAGATAAAGTAGCTTTGATTACAGGGGCAGGTTCCGGAATTGGGAAAGCTACGGCTTTGAAATATGCTAAAGAAGGGGCTCATGTAGTCCTATTAGATGTCAAAAAGTCTGCTTTGGAGAGCACTTACGCAACTGTTCGCAAATATGGCGTTGATTGTTTACTGATCGAAGCGGATATTTCCAACGAGGCTGAGCTTATCGATGCCTATCAGCAAATACAGCAAAAATACGGTCGGCTCGATGTCGTCTATGCCAATGCAGGCATTAATGGCGTACTTACACCTATTGAACAAATGGAATTCAATGATTGGAATACAACGGTACGAGTTAACTTAAGCGGGACTTTCCTTACGGTGAAGCATGCTATCCCTCTATTAAAAGGCATAGGCGGAAGCATTATAATTACAAGCTCTATAAATGGTAACCGCGTATTTTCAAATGTCGGCTTTAGTGCATACAGTAGCACAAAGGCGGGACAAGTCGCCTTTGCCAAAATGGCTGCCTTGGAGCTCGCCCGTTATAAAATCCGGGTAAATGTCATTTGCCCAGGAGCCATTGATACCAATATCGAAGAAAATACCCATCGTCAACCTGAGCTCGCCGAGGTCGCTATTCCTATTGAATTTCCAGAAGGCGATTTTCCTCTCGAGGACATGCCAGGAAGTGCCCAACAAATCGCGAAGCTTGCTTCGTTTCTCGGTTCGGACGATTCCAGCCATATTTCAGGAACTTCTGTTTATATCGATGGCGCCGAATCTTTACTTCGCGGGTAAAGATTAGCTGTATTGCTCCAATACCAATTATAGAAGGAGTGGGAGTCCATTGTTCAAAGAGTGCTTGCATCATTCACCGAATCAGAATTGGGCGTATGCTTATGATGCTGATACCTTTCATCTCAGGCTCTCCACAAAAAGAGACGATGTTGAAGAGGCAACTGCGATTATAGGAGATAAATACGACTGGAATAAGTACAATCAAGAGATTCAGATGGACAAAATTGCAGTTGACCCGTTATTCGACTATTGGGAAGCCGTTATTCGTCCAGAACAGAAACGATTTAGTTATGGGTTTCGCGTCCACAGCAACGAAGAAACGTTATGGCTCGTGGAGGACGGAATTTACGGGGATCAGCCTTCTCCGCCAGCTGGATACTATGAGGTTCCTTTTATTCATGAGATTGATTTGTTTGCTGTGCCTGAATGGACGAAGAATGCCATTTTCTATCAAATTATGCCTGATCGCTTTGCTAACGGTGATCCTAGCAATGACCCCCAAACCATACAAGCTTGGGGCGACAAGCCAAGCGGAGACTCACATTTCGGTGGCGATCTGCAGGGTATCATAGAAAATCTTGACCATTTAATAGATTTAGGTGTCAATGCGGTTTATTTGACGCCAATCTTTACGGCTCCATCCAACCATAAATATGACACGGTTGACTATAAGCAGGTTGATCCTCAGTTCGGCGACACCGAGTTGCTGAAGAATTTCGTTAAGGCCTGTCATGAGCGAGAAATTCGCGTCGTCTTGGACGCCGTATTCAATCATACTAGCGAGCAATTCCCGCCTTTTCAGGATGTCCTGAAACATGGGGAAGATTCTAAATACAAAGATTGGTTTCATCTTAATGGCTTCCCTGTAGAGGTCAAGGACGGTACTCCGAACTACGCTGCCTTCGGCTTCTACGGCAATATGCCTAAGCTCAACACTGCAAATCCGGAAGTTAAGCAATATTTGCTGGACATCGCCGTTTATTGGATCAAGGAAGCAGATATCGACGGCTGGCGTCTGGACGTGGCTAATGAAGTGGATCATCATTTCTGGGTGGATTTCCGCAATGCTGTTAAAGCGGAGAAACAGGATGCTTTTATCATTGGAGAAGTATGGGGCAATGCGCTTAACTGGCTTCATGGGAATGAATTTGATTCCTCGATGAATTATCCGTTTACGAATCGTATACTGGACTTCTTCTCTTCATCTGAAAGAAAGGGCTCAGATTTCGCCGAACAAATCCATCAATTACTGATGAGATATCCGCAGCATACGAACGAAGCACAGTTCAATCTATTGTCGAGCCATGATATACCGCGTGTTGCAACACGGATGGGCGACAATAAACAGCGCTTGAAACAGGCTGTCGTCTTTATGCTAACATCAATGGGAATTCCATGTATTTATTATGGGGACGAGGTGGGAATAGATGGCGATGGGGATCCAGATTGCCGCAAATGCATGGAGTGGGATAGGGATAAACAGGATCGTGAGCTGTATGATTTCTACAAGTTACTAATAGCGCTTCGCAAGGAACATTCTGTGTTGCGGGATGGCCGCTTCCGGTTCCTTTATGCAGATAACGATAAAGGAACCATGATTTATGAACGCCGAAATGGCATTGAACATATTACCGTGTGGATGAACAATACCGAGGATACGGTTATGCTGTCACATCCGATGAAAGTAAATGATTGGCATGATGCGCTAACTGGCGAAGAGGTTCCCATTCTCGAGGAGCAGCAGCATATTGAGCTTGAGCCGCTCGGATTCCGAATCTTATGCAGAACAATATAGGATCATGTTTCCCTACAACTGCTTATAGAGTTCCTCATACCGTTCAGCTGACTGACCCCAGCTGTAATCACCCTTAAGTGCCTTCTCGATCAAATGCTTGCGGTGGTTAGGATTGGACCAAATCCGAATGGCTCGACGTATAGTAAACAGCATGTCATTACTATTAAAAGCTGTGAATGAGAAACCGTTGCCTTCCCCTGTGAACTCGTTATAGCTCTGTACCGTATCTTTTAATCCACCAACCTCCCTGACAATTGGGAGGCTTCCATAGCGGAGCGCCAATAACTGACTGATACCACATGGCTCGAATAACGAAGGCATCAGGAATAAATCAGAGGCCGCATAAATTCGCCGTGCAAGACCGTCATCGAAGCCAATCCAACTGATGAGCTTATTGGGATAACGCTGCTCTACCTCGCGGAATGCATGCTCGAGATGCTCCTCACCCGTTCCAAGCAGTACGACTTGAACCTGTTCTGACTGCAGCAACTCATCGATAATCTCAAGCAACAGCTGTAGTCCCTTCTGCTGGGTCAACCGTCCGACTAATCCAATTAACGGAATGTCGGCATTGACGGGGAGGCTGAGCTCCTGCTGCAGAGCAGCTTTGTTCTTCAGCTTCTTGTCCTCGCTTGTTTTATAATGAACAGCCAACTGCGAGTCGGTAAGCGGGTTATAGGAATTGGTATCGATTCCATTGATAATACCGATCAGCCGATCCCCCCTATGACGTAATGCCCCATCCATCCCACATCCGTATTCAAGTGTACAAATTTCTTTGGCATAGGATGGACTTACTGTAGTCACGATATCTGCTAACTGAATGCCTGCCTTCATGAAACTGATATTACCGTGAAACTCCACGGCATCAGGTTTATAAAACCAATCGGGCAAACCCAGTAAATCCCCAAGAACACCAAAAGGATAATTTCCTTGGTATTGCATGTTATGTATGGTATATACGGTCTTCACCCTGGCATATTGCTCACGATTCCAATAGTGATGCTTCAGCAATGCCGGAATCATGCCAGTGTGCCAATCATGGCAATGAATGATATCCGGATAAAAGCAAACCACTGATAAAGCTTCGAGCGCCGCTCGGCAAAGAAAAGCAAATCGTTCTCCATCATCAAAATGACCGTATGCAGAGCCTCGCTGAAAATACTGCTCATTATCTAGAAAATAATAAACAATGCCGTCAAGGTTGAGCTCCTTCACTCCGCAATAAGCATTTCTCCAGCCGACAGGAACACTTATTTCTCCAACGAGCGTCATTTGATCCTTATACTGCTGTGGAACAGCAGCATAATTCGGCAGCATTACCCGAACGTCGATCCCTCGCTTGTCGAGAGCTTGAGGTAATGAGCCTATGACATCTGCCAATCCACCCGTTTTAAGAAAAGGTACGCACTCCGCAGCTACGAATAAAACTTTCATTGAACCTCGCTCCTTATTGCACCTTTTTCGTTTTTTTCTCGCGCTTGATAATAACAACCGATAACGGAGGCAGTGGCAGCTCAATACTATGGCGTTTGTCATGCCATGGTATTCGCTCGGAAGCAATTGTCCTGCCCTCTTCCAACTTTGCCCCCTCATAACCATATCCCCCGAATTGCGGGTCATCACTATTTAGAAGCAACCGATAGCTTCCCTCGCTTGGAACACCAATCCGATAAGCCGAATGCGCTTGTTCATGAAAGTTACATACAATAAGAAGTGCATCCGAACCCACACTGGCTTTACGTCGATAAGCGATGACACTCTGATGACTATCCGTATGATCAATCCATTCAAAGCCCTCATATTTATGATCAACTTGCCATAAGGCCTTCTCTTTCAGGTACAGATGATTGAGTCTATTCGTATACTCTTTCATTGCCCGATGCAGCTCGTAGTCAAGCACCATCCAATCGAGCTCTCCTTCATCCTTCCATTCATCAAATTGGCCAAATTCCCCACCCATAAAGAGTAATTTTTTACCTGGATGCGTAATCATATATCCGTACAGCAGCCTTAGCCCAGCAAACTTTTGCTCATAGGTGCCAGGCATTTTATTTAATAGCGACCTTTTTCCGTGCACGACCTCATCATGCGAAAGCGGCAGCGCGTGATTATCATGAAACGCATACCAAATGGGAAAAGTAAGTAGATTATGGCGGTTTATCCGCTCATTGCAAGGCAGCTTCATATACGCTAGCGTGTCGTTCATCCAACCCATATTCCACTTATAATTAAATCCAAGACCACCCTGCTCTGTAGAAGAAGTAACACCTGGGAAGGCATGCGACTCCTCTGCCATCATAAGTGCATGCGGATAATGTAGAAATACGCTTTGGTTCAATTTCTTTATAAATTCGATTGCCTCTAGGTTCTCTCTTCCGCCGTATCGATTGGGGCGCCATTCTCCCTCTGCCTTATCAAAGTCATGATAGAGCATGCTAGATACTGCATCGACACGTAGTCCATCAATATGATAGACATCCATCCAAAATATCGCATTCGAGATGAGGAAGCTGCATACTTCCGGTTTACTATAATCAAAAGCAAGCGTGCCCCAGATCGGTTTTTCAGACACAAGCGGGTCTTCATGTTCAAACAGGGCGGAGCCATCAAACCGTCTCAACCCATGAGCATCCTTGGCAAAATGACCTGGTACCCAATCGAGAATGACTCCAATTCCTCTCTGGTGACAACGATCAATAAACTGCATAAGCTGCTCAGGTGTACCATAACGGCTTGTCGCCGCATAGTAGCCTGTAGCTTGATAACCCCATGAGCGATCATAGGGGTGCTCCATAATCGGCATTAATTCAAGATGGGTATACCCCATCTCCGACACATAATCAATAAGCTCTCCCGCGAGCTCTTCATAGTTCATGAAGCTGCCGTCTGCTCGTTTCTTCCAGGTACCGAGGTGAACCTCATATATATTGATAGGACGATTATAGGGTTGACGTCTTTTGCGCATCCACTGCGCATCACCCCACTGATAGCCATCCAATGATTTAATAATAGAGGCCGTCTGAGGCCGAACTTCTGCGAAAAAAGCATAGGGATCGGCTTTCAGGAGCTTCTCCCCACTTGGCGTAATCAATTCATATTTGTACATATCGCCTTCTTTAACGTTCGTAAAAAAACCTGTCCACACACCTGAATTCTTTATTTGCTGCAAAGCGTGATTCTCCCCGTTCCATCCATTACATTCAGCAGCTATACGCACCTCAGCTGAATGAGGAGCCCACACGGTAAATTGAACGCCTTTCACTCCATCCCGTTCCCGTAAATGAGCACCCATCGTAGTGTAGCTTTGCAGTGAGCTTCCATCATGAAACTGGATGATTTCCTGCATATCAACTGTTTTCGTATCCATCATAACCCCTCGTTTCAAGCATAAATGTATACATGACTTCATGAACAGAAACCGCTGATTCACGTTTGAATAAATACTCAAAATAGATATTAACCATAAATATCATTTTTGACACATTAGTTTCAATATCCTACCTCGAGGTTAAAGACTCTGTACAAAGATGTCAGACAAATTAATCCGCAGAAGCCGGATAGGAGGTACTTACTTTGCAAAAAACTACTGAATGTATTGCTATGCTATTAGCTGGTGGAGAAGGACGACGTTTAGCACCTCTTACGAACCAATTAGCCAAACCTATCGTACCTTTCGGTGATCGGTATAGAATGATTGACTTTCCCTTAAACAACTGTGTGAATTCAAACATAAATAAGATTGGGATCCTTACGCAATATTGCGAAGAAAGTGTTCATAACTATATACAAAAAGGAGACCGACGGCAGCAATCTTCGCCCACCAGCATTACAATGCTTCCTTCTTCTAACAAAAGCATTGAAAGCTACGTGGGTACTGCCGATGCCATTTTCCAAAATATCGATTACATCGACCGGCACAATCCTGACCATGTACTGATTCTATCAGGAGATCATATCTACCAAATGGATTACCGCCCTATGCTGGAATTCCACAAAAAAAGCCAGGCAGCGGTGACGATTGCCGTTAAGAAAGTAGCTTGGCGCGAGGCGAGTCGATTCGGAATCTTGAATACCGATGAACAATCCCGCGTTTTGTCCTTCGATGAGAAACCTTCAAAGCCGCAAAGCAATCTAGCCTCTATGGGCATTTATGTTTTCAGTTGGAAGGAGCTCAAGCATTATTTGTTGGAGGATGCCGCTAATCCGAACTCGAGTCATGACTTCGGCAAGGATGTTATTCCGGCTATTCTTTCCTCCCAAGCAAATATGATTGCTTATCCATATGAGGGCTACTGGCGTGATGTTGGTACGATCGATAGTCTATGGGAAGCAAACATGGATTTATTGGTAGGTGAATTTGAACTTGGCGCCCACAAATGGCCGATACAAGTCGGTGAGACTACGAAAGATATGCCTCTTTTAGGACCATATGCATCTGTCTCGGACTCTCTACTTCACTCCTTATCAGTCGTAGATGCGGAAATCGTACGCTCTGTTATTTGCTCCGGTGTTACCATCGGCACAGGTAGCGAGATCTGTGAAAGTATTATTATGTCTGGAGCTACAATAGGAAGGAATGTAACGATACACCGTGCAATTATCGGCGAGGGTGCTGTCATCCGAGACGGGGCTGTCATCGGAAAGCTGAACGATGAAGTAACCGTAGTCGGGTTGGGGGAGGTTATTACCGCCAGATCTCCGCTGGTAAATCATTATGATCTAGAACCAATGCCTAGCAGCAGCATAGCCATTACCGGAGAGCATGAAAGGAGCAATATTCTAACCTAGCAATAGCTAGAAAGAAGCAGCTCCATATCGGAAACATGAAAATAGCAGTACAGGAGAGCTAATCCTGTACTGCTATTTCTCTATTCTAGTCTATACTTGCATGGGGCCCCTCACCCCTGTCCTCCTCGTTACCCGTGGAGCGCTCTCCCACAATGGGTGATTACACGAAGCCGTTACAAGATAATCTTGATCATGAAAATGGGACTGAGTGAGTTGTAGTCGGCAGCTGCTTATCATAGTCAATCGAACAATCGGGCGGACAGAGAATCCGCTATTTGATGGAAGTAGCTATATATGTTGAGCCATGCGGACAGAGAATCCGCTATTTCCCTGTAAGAGCCCTGAAATCACTCGATTAATCGATAATAACGGATCTCTTGTCCGCTTAAACACGCAAATGACTGAAATCAGTCAAATAGCGGAACCTCAGTCCTCGTATTGATAAATAGTGTCCAAATAAAAACTGCCCCTTTAGCTACAAATGCAGCTAAGGGGCAGCTCTTTGTTCTGAATCAAATAGGAAGTCTGACTAGGAGCCCAAACTTTACACAACCCGCAACTCCTCTTTCTCATACAGCGTCTTCAAATAATTTGCTATAACCCGAGCAAGCTGATCCGGCGCTTCAACTAAGCTCATATGTGCGACTCCTTCGAACGTATTCTCTACAATATGCGGATACTTATAGGTAGATTCTGCATGCCCTGAGCCTTTGATCGTAAAGGTGACTTCCGACGAAATGACATCATCTTCAGCTCCAGCCACCAGTAAAATGGGAAAGTTGGCATCCGCCAGCACCGAACTGCGATCAGAACGCTGCATCATACCTTCAAGTGTATGAATTGCACCCTCGGGCTTCATCAATTGTCCAACTTCAATCATTTGATCGACATCCGCCTTTATTGTGTCCAGCTTCGACTTGTTGAACAGATTAGGAATAAGGTTATTGACGTAAGCTGCAATACCTTCATGGCGAATGGTTTCAATATCCTTCATACGTTTCTTCTTCATTTCTCCGGTATCCGGAAGAGCAGTAGAATGAATAAGTCCGAAACCAGAAAGTCTCTCTTCGTATTTCTCGGCAAAAGCAAGCGTTACATACCCGCCGAGAGAATGACCGAACATCGATACTCTCTTGAGGTCAAGCTCATCCATTAATGCTGCTATATCATCTGCCATTGTCTCCATCTTGTAGATTCCTTCTGGTGTAGAGGTTTCACCATGACCGCGAAGCTGCGGCATGATAATCCGATATGTTTCACTTAGTAACGGACAAACTTTGTGCCAGTATTGAGAGGAACCACAGAAGCCATGTAAGAATACGATCGCTTTCTCATTCCCATGTCCACATTCCTCATATACCATATCGATGCCATTAACATGAACCTTATGTTTTTCCATCGATCAACACCATCCTTCTCCATTTTAAATGCAATAGTGTACACTCTTAAACCAAATGGACGATTCTGAAACAATTAAAAATGATCTCATATATCGCTTCATTATAAGGAGATATTTCGAAGATAAAGGTTATAAATTCCATGCTGTAACCTGTTTCAATTCGAATCTTGCTGGTTAATTACATAACAAGTCAGCCAATTGAGAAAGAAAGGTGATTTCAATGTTAGGATGGGCATTATTATTTTTCATCTTCGCAATCGTCGCAGGTGTGTTTGGTTTTCTAGGAATAGCATCAGCATTAGCAGGCATAGCGAAAATCTTATTCGTCGTATTTATTGTTTTGTTCATTGCATCTCTTATTCTTGGAAGAAGACGAGCCTAGTAACAATAGTTTAACAAACATACAATAATGAGGAGGAATTACAATGATGAATCAAACTACTTTAACGAATACGAAGGTACACACGGTAAGCAGTATTCTCGAGGTTCAGGAACAGGTTAATCATTTCCAACGGGAAGGTTATTCTCAGGACAATATTTATGTATTGACACATGATAAAACCAGAACAAGTCGCATTGCGGACAATACCAATGCCGAGCTAATTGGTGTAGCTGAGGAAGGTCTTGGAACAGCTATCGCCAACATCTTCCGATCCACTGGCGACGAGCTGCGTGCCAAGATGAGATCACTTGGTATTTCCAAGCAAGATGCAGACCGTCTCGAACAGGAGATGGATAGAGACAAGATACTGGTTATTGCTTGGGGAGGCCGAGAGTACATGGGCGATGAATATGACCCGGCCGTTTATTACTACCCACATTATATGGTCTAGTCTAATTGCTTCTTTTACGATCATATGCAGTACAAGGATCTACCTTTATGAGGGTAGGTCTTTGTACTGGTTATGATATAGTGAAAATAGATTCTAATTAAAGGAGCCGTCTATAATGAGCATTATAATTGTTGATGACAATTCAACCAATCAACTTATTATTAAAACCATTTTAAATAAAGCTGGTTATGACAATTTAAAGATGGCTTCCTCTGCCCAAGAGCTATACAGTATATTAGGCATTCATACTCCGATTATTAAAGAGCCTGATGCCGAATTAATTCTAATGGATATGATGATGCCAGACATCGAT
Source organism: Pristimantibacillus sp. (assembly GCA_048976605.1). Lineage (GTDB taxonomy): Bacteria > Bacillota > Bacilli > Paenibacillales > Paenibacillaceae > Pristimantibacillus. The sequence goes on from JBHGUX010000045.1 coordinate 82,999, forward strand.
GGTTTGGAGGCATGTAGAGAAATCCAAAGGGATGAGCGATTTAGAGATATCCCTATTATATTTGTGACAGCTGTTGGAGACTCCAACAAAATGGCAGAGGCATTAGATGCAGGAGCAAGTGATTATGTCATGAAGCCGATTAACCGTATGGAGCTCCTTGCCCGTATTCGTTCTGCATTAAGACTGAAGAAAGAAATTGATTGGCATAAAGAAAGAGACAAACGGATGAAATATAAGCTTGAGCTTGCCAAGCAAGTTCAGCTTAGCGTATTAAGTACAGCGATTGATGATGAGAATGTAGCTATTAACGCTGCTTATCAGCCTTCTTCTGAGCTTGCTGGAGATTTCTATGCATGGTATCGCATTGATAAACATCGTTACGGTGTTATTTTGCTGGACATGATGGGACATGGTATTTCATCTTCCTTAGTATGTATGTACATTTCATCTGTACTAAGGGATACGATTACACGTATTTCGGATATGGAGCAGGTCATGCATGAGCTCAATCGCTATATGAATCAACTGCATATGAAAGATGAGTTAATTAACTATTATTTTACGGCGATCTACTTAGTGCTGGATACGGAAGAGAAAACAATTGAATACGTAAATGCCGGTCATCCGCCAGGAATCGTCTATTTGGACAATAAAGTTACCCTGCTAGAGCAATGCTGCGGAGCCATTGGCTTATTTGAGAACCTTCAGGTGAATAAAGGAAAACTTCATTATGACAATGAAATCAAAATTATTCTCTATACGGACGGACTAACCGACTCCATGGATAATGGTAAAGAAATTCCGATGGACGAGCTTGTAGAGCTGCTGAACGATAACCAGCATTTAGAACCATCTGCCCTTGTTAAGGGGATCATTCCGGATACTAACAGTGGTATTCAGAAGGATGATATTTGTTTGGTTATGCTTCGTACAAAATAATTGAAATAAGATGTTTCAAAAGAAGCCGAGGAGGTTACATAATGATATAAAGCATACAAATACATGGTTGGAGGGAAGCTCATATGAAGAATATAATTCTAATTAGTTGTTTATTAGGTGGTATTGTCGTCAGTCAGGTACCGACAGCTTCTATGATCCTTCCCATAGATGAAGTGCAAGCTTCTTCATCACCAACGGTTCATGCTGACTCAACAACCAATGATGAACTTGACTTGCAAACCGTTAATGACCTTACTCTCTATGATAATACGGCAGTCGTACTAGAGAAGATGGGAAGACCCGAGAAAATTTCGCGTGATGATTGGTTTGATGAAATTATGATTTACGAGTATCCAGAAATGAATATCGCCTTTCGTGATGGAATCATTGAATATGTAGATGTACGCAAAACTGCAGAGACGATTTCCATAGATGAGAGCGTAATTCCAGCAACGATTGAAGCTTTGAAGAAAGCTCTTGGTCAACCTGACTATGTTGCAGAGGATGGCATCGTCTTTCAACGGAACGAAGCCTTGCTGAAGCTGTTCATCGATCCGGAAACAGGAGAATTGGATTCTATTTCCTATTACCATCTCTCTTCGGTATAGGAGTCTAGCTTGAACACTCAACCAACTTGTGTCATCAGCCCTATATTTTGTATTATTTATTAAATAATTGAGACCGGAGTGAATTGAATGCGAGTAGAACAATTTCAAATTGAACAGGAAGAAACGAAGGATTCTTATATTTTAAATGTAAGTGGAGAACTCGATCTATCTGTTGTTCCACAGCTTAGGTCGGTGCTCGAACCGGTAGTGAACCAAGCAGATAAGGGACTTATTCTTAATCTAAAAAACTTAACATACATCGACAGCACCGGGATTGGCATTATCGTCTCTGTGCTGAAAATCCGTGATGGACTGCAGGCTCCTTTTATCGTTCAGGAGATCCCCCCCTCCATTAAACGTTTGTTCGATTTGACTGGTATTTCCGGATATTTAAAAGAAGGGACAGAGGACTAAGGATGAATGAGATTCGTTTGCAAATCCCTGCCCAAGCCGATTATATCGATATCGTCAGAATTTGTTTATATGGTATTGCCTCCAAGATGAGTTTTTCTTACGAAGACATCGAAGATATGAAGGTAGCTGTATCAGAAGCCTGCAACAACGCTGTACTTTATGGTTCCCAGCATCCTGGGGACAATATGATCGACATCTGCTTTGAAGCAGCTGACAATGGTCTTACAGTCAAAGTGAAAAACAATGGTCCATCATTTGCCTATTCGGAAGCAGCCGAGAAAGCCGCCCCGCTTCAAGCTGAGGAAGTCAGCGAGCTGCCGGTAGGCGGATTAGGTATTTATTTAATGGAAGCATTGATGGATGAAGTAACTGTTCATACAACGGATAAGGGTACCGAAGTCTTATTAACGAAATTCATTGCAGTCTAGCATCAAGAATAGGGTCCGACCTAAGTAGATGATTCTACTTACTGGTCGGACCCTATTGTTGCTTTATTCGCTTATTTTGCGAAATATACGCTCGCAGGCTACGAACTCTTCATATTGCGACTTGTTCGGAGCTATGATGGATTCCATGTTCCCGAGCCCAAGGAAACCATGTGGAGATAGACTTTCATACAATAAATCATGTACGCGCTGCTGCAAAACCGCGTCGAAATAAATAAGTACATTTCGACACAAGATTACGTGGAACTCATTGAATGTGCTGTCTGTAGCTAAATTATGCTGTGCGAACATGATATTATCCGTAATCGATGAATGAAATAAAGCATGCTCATGATCTGTTGTGTAATAGGTGGAGAATTCTTTGGTGCCGCCAGCCAGTAAATAATTTTTCGTAAAAGATTGCATGCGTTTAAGAGGGAACTTCCCTTGCTTGGCAAGCTGGATAACATAATCATTCATATCTGTTGCAGAAATTTTTGTTTTATCCAGCAATCCTTCTTCCATTAACACAATCGCCATGGAGTATACTTCTTCTCCAGTCGAACAGCCAGCATGCCAAATCCGAATTTCTGGATAATCCCTAATAACAGGAATAACTTCCTTGCGGAAGGACTGAAAGAAGTTAGGATCACGGTACATCTCCGTCACTTTAATGGATAAATCATTGAGTAGGAGATGTATATATCCTGGTTCATGAAGCACTTTGTTAAGAAGCGCCGTTATGCTTGGAAGGTTATCTAAGTTCATCCGATTTATCAGTCGTCTTCGAAGCGATGAACGCAAGTAATTACGGAAATCAAAGCCGTACGCACGATAAATTCCTTCTAACAATAAGGTAATTTCGATATTCTCCAATTCCTCCAAAGATACAGCTTCAGCATTTCGTTCATCATTGAGGTTGTTAATCAATTTTACCCACCTGCTTTGTTAACCAAACCCGCATAAGCGAGAATAGCTGGTCCATATTTATTGGCTTGCTAATATAATCAGAAGCCCCTGCTTCTAGACATTTCTCTCGATCGCTTTTCATCGCTTTAGCTGTTAGAGCAATAATCGGCAAATCCTGCAGCTGCTTATCTTGACGAATCGCCTGCATCGTTTCAAAACCATCCATGATCGGCATCATAATATCCATCAGCACGAGATCAAAATTAGTATCTTGTTGCAATATTTCCATGCACCGCTTGCCATTGCCCGCCACGGTTACATTAATCCCTTTAATCTCCAGTGCTTTTACAAGTGCGAATACATTGCGTGCATCATCCTCAACGAGCAATATTTTCTTCCCTTGAAATAAGAAGTCTTCTGACTCTCCTGTGGATTGAGGATGCGATTGCTTTATGTTCTCTAACTTAGGGTCTGTTGGAAGCTGAGCAGCCGCAGCTACCTCTTTGCGTGCACTAGTAATCGACTCTGGTCTCGCTTGCTTCAAACTTGGGATATACAAAGTGAAGGTACTTCCTTCAAGCGGAGTGCTCTCCAAAGTAATACGACCGCCTAATAACTTCGCAAATTCGTTGCAAATAGACAACCCTAGACCCGTTCCACCATATTGACGATTGGTTTTGCCATCTACCTGTTGAAAGGCTTCAAAGATTAATTGCTGCTTATCAATTGGAATGCCAATGCCCGTATCCGTTACAGAGATAGCAAGCACACTCTCGTTGCTGTGCAAGGGGAGCAATTGCTCCGCAAGTGTCGAATCAGCCATCCCAAGCTTCAAATGAACGGAGCCCCGTTCTGTAAATTTGAATGCATTCGACAATAGATTTTTTAATATTTGTTGCAATCTCTGTCCATCGGTATGCCAGAGATTAGGAAGGTTGGCCTCTGTGTGGATAATGAAGTCTATCTCTTTATTGTTGGCTATCGGATCAAAGTTAAGTCTAATCAGCTCTGGGATTTCCGTTATATTCACTTCATCTATGTTCAATATCACTTTCCCAGCTTCTATCTTCGATAAATCTAAAATATCGTCAATCAGCTTGAGAAGATCATTCCCCGATGTATGAATAATTTTTGCATAGCCCTCTTCTTCATCATTTAAATTTGCATTGTCATTATCCGCAAGCAGCTGCGATAAGATTAAAATACTGTTTAATGGAGTACGAAGCTCATGCGACATATTCGCCAGAAAATTAGTTTTGTATTGTGAGCTCTGTTTTAATTTTTCCGCGTAAATCTCAAGCTCTTGCTTTGCCTTTTCCAACTCTCTCGTCTTCTGTTCGGCAAATAAATTTTGCTCCTCTAGATGCTCAGTTGTCATCCGCATTTCCTCTTGCTGCATTTGCAGTTCCTCCGATTGCGTCTGCAGCTCCTCCGTATGCGCTTGGAGCTCTTCCGTCAGCACCTGAGATTCACTTAGCAATCGTTCAACCTCCATACGACCAGCTACGTTATTGACGGCAATACCGAAGTCTATTTCGATTTCCTCGAGCAGCTTCAGATGCTGCGAAGTGAATGATTCGACCGAAGCGAACTCAATAACAGCCTCAATCTTATTCTCAAACTCAATAGGAACAATTAATATACTTTGCGGCTGTACTTGCGTAAGACCAGAAGTAATGATAGCAGGATGATCTTCTGGCTTATTCAGCAAGAAGATTCGTTTTTCAAGTGCACATTGCCCAACAAGTCCTTCACCCATTCGAAAGCTGGATAGGCCAACCTCTTCACCATAACTAGCATAGGAGGCCAGTTTAACTAGCCTTTGCTGCTCGCCTGATCCTTTGCGAATATAAAATACACCATAAGTAGCGTTCACTATAGGGGCTACTTTTGTAAGGAAGGACTGAGCTAGAGTTGTTAAATCATTGATTCCTTGATTCATCGTTGCAACTTCGGCTACTTTGGTTTGAATCCAGTTCTGCGACTCCAGACTAGTAAGCAGTTTATTGGTAGCCTCGCCAAGATCCCTTATTTCATCTCTTGTATTCACTTTTATTCTCTTTGTTAAATCTCCACCCGCTGATGCGATTTCGGTTATCGTTTGAACGACCTGCTTAATCGTTTTTACGATTGAACCAGAAACAAATCCAACGATCATAAACGCAATAATCGTCATAATCAGCAGCATGATATAAATCCCTAATGTTAACATGCGATTTCGATTTTCCAAATCTATAATGTGCATTTTCGTTGATTGTATTTCTTTATCACGTATGGATTCGAATTTCCCCCTAAGATTATCAATATCCTGTTTCCCCGTGTCTTCTTTGAAAAAGTCATTTATTTCTTCCATTCTATTTTCCTGTTTCATTAAAATAGTCGGCTCTGCTGCCGTCTTAATCCAGTTCTGTATGGTCAGCTTTATTTCCTCAAGTTCCTTTTGTATGCTCGGATTGTCAGCAACATAATTATACAAACTGTTATAGTTGGCTTCCCATTGTGTTTTGCCATTCTTATAAGGTTCGAGATAGATCTCGTCCCCTGTCAGAATAAAGCCTCGCTGCGCCGTCTCCATACTAATGGCATCATATTGAATGGCGGCAATGAGGTTATGGATTTCTATATCACGGCTTGTTATCGTTTCGACCTCATCCTGCAAAGAGGAGATTCTATCCGTTACGACAACGATTGACACACCTAAGCAACAAATAATGAGAAAGTATCCAATCGCAATTTTGGCACGAATCGTAAATCTTATATCTCGCAGCATCATAATCTCCTTTTGATCCTTTACTAGTTTAAATAGGATACGTTAAGTATAACATTATCTATCCATTCATTCTCCCTGTTTCAATACCTTCTAATTAGGGTAACTAATGAAAAAAGAGGAAGTGATGCAGAAATGGATCTATTCATTCAAATCAGTGTTGTCATAATTGCCCTTGCGTTTGTCGTTCTTATGTATTCTATTGTCCAGACTATGAAAGTCCTTAAAGCAGCGATAGATGAGATTCGTTTGACGGTGGGACAATTAAGAACAGATGTATCACAGATAACTGTTGATGTGAAGGAAGCGATCCACAATACGAATGCCATGACGCTGGATGTGCGTTCGAAGCTAAGCTCGTTGGATGTCCTTTTTACGACAGTCAATGATATTGGGCAAACGATCCATACCTTCACGGGAGCAGCGAAGCAATCGGCAGCAAGCCTAGTGACTTCAATAAAAAAGGACAACAGGCGCGAGGTCAAACAGGAAAGCAGCCATAAGGCTGCTGAAAGTGGTATGGCTAGTGCCATCATCGATGGCGTTATTTCATCTTTGAGGATTTGGCGTAAAATCAAAAAAATATAGGCTATAATAGAAGCAGTCAAGAGAGGATAGAAAACGATGATAAAACCTTGGATCAGCATAACCATTCCTGCAAATGCAGAATATGTCGATATTGTTAGACTTGCATTATATGGCGTTGCCAACAAAGCAGGCTTCTCGTATGAGGAAATTGAAGATATGAAGGTAGCCGTAACGGAGGCTTGCAATAATGTAGTCCTCCATGCTTATAGTGGGAATCCATTCGGAATGATCGAAATTGTGTTCGAAGTACAAAGGGATCATATTTGTATTCGCGTTAAAGACTCAGGCAGCAGCTTTCCCTATGAAAAAACCGTCAATAAGGTAACCTCCTTGCATAATAAGCCGTTAAGAGAAATCAATGCTGGAGGACTTGGCCTATTTATGATGCACGCCTTAATGGATCATGTAGAAGTCCGTACCGATATAGGTACGGAGGTGATTCTCACCAAGCGAATTGGTAGGAAAGAGGAGATGGCATGAACTCACATTCATCCTGCCTGAATCAACAACAAACGATTGAAAAGTTGAACTTATATAAGGAAACGAATTGTAATGATGCTGCTACGGCATTGTTAGTTCATTTCGAATCCATTGTGAAAATAGCCGCGGCCAAAATGTCGAGAAATCGGCCTGATCTATATGAGGATTTATATCAGGTTGGACAGTTGTCTTTACTCCGACTGTTTAAGCAGTATGATACCTCTAAGGAAATCCCATTTGAGGGTTATGCAATGAAAAGCATCATCGGATACCTCAAAAACTATTTACGCGATAAATCTTGGTATATACAAGTACCTAGACGAATTAAAGAAAAAGGCTTGCTTATTCAAAAAGCGGTTGATCATTTAACGACAGCACTTGAACGTTCACCCAAAATAGAGGAAATCGCGGAGCATCTGGATCTTTCTGTAGAGGAAACCATTGAGATTTTGTCATCCCGTGAATCTTATCATTATGTTTCACTCGACACGCCGCTGTCGAGTGAAGGAGATAGTGCGACTATTGGTGATTTGATAGGCGATCAGGCAGATGATTTCCAATTGGTTAACAATCGTCTTGATCTCAAGGATGCGCTTGATCAATTGAAGGAAGAAGAGCGTACAGTGATTATACTCGCATATCACCAAGGGAAATCACAACGGGAAATAGCTGATCATTTGGGTGTTTCACAAATGAGTGTTTCCCGCTTCCAGAAACGGGCTATTGAGAAGTTAAGAGGACTACTGGCCGAGAATAAGGTAGATAGAGAAGGACATTAACCAGCTCCCCTATCGTATCATTGAATCATTGATACGATAGGGGAGCTGGTTTGCATACCGGCTGGAATGGAGCCATCGACCGGCTTCGATCGATTCATTGTCATCACCTTTGTTTAAGTAATTCGAACCATTTGTTCATATTATTCAATTTTACAAAAAAATCCCCCTATTTTACAATAGAGACAACGGTATCATGGTGGAAGGATACCAAAGAAGGGAGATTTATGATGACAAACCTGGTAATTACTAGCGGGAATCCAGAGGTTTTTCACTGTGCCTTTACGTTCGATGACGGTCCGATGCGGATTCCTATTGACGCATGGCTGGACGCCTTGGAGCAGGGAGGCGCATGCGGGACGTTTTTTTTAACGGGCGAGTGGTTCGATCGGTACCCGGCGAAAGCAAGAGAAATGCTGGCCAGGGGCCATGAGCTCGCAACGCATACCTACCATCACCGCAGAATGGCAGATGTGACCAAAGCCGTATTCTTCGAAGAGCTGAAGCTGGCTGAGCTCGCTTATCAAGAAGCAACGGGAAAGCCGGTTCCGAACTTCATGCGTTTTCCTTATGCCTCTTATCGGGAGGAGAATTTGGAATGGCTCCGGGAGTGGAACTATCTGGTCATCGAGGGGGAGGATACCGTCGACTGGTCGGGACCGCCAAGTGCACAGCTTGTAGAGCGGGTGATACCTAAGCTGGTCAATGGGTCGATTTTTATGTTTCATGCCAATGAAATCGCCAAAGAGACGCCGCAAGCCGTTAAATCACTTGTACACCATACTCACGCCAAAGGTCTTGCCGCAGTTCCCGTGTCCGAACTGCTTCATGCTGCTGGGATCTCAACAGGCGAACGCAGCTGGCAAGTCCGCTTCAAACCGACTCTCCAAGGTTCTTTCCATAGTGAGCAGTGGAAGCGCGTAGCTGGGGAAGATGAATTGCGGAAGCTGGCCGCGGATTCACTTGAATGGGGGAACCCGAAAGCCCCGACAGGGTCCGGCGCCTATAGAATATGGCTGGAAGAGCTCTCAATGCAGGTCCAATCGGAAGGCGAAACTCGTTTTGTCGCCCGCAGCTTTGCCGACCAGCACTGGGCATACGTGTGTGCTTCAGTCCGCGGCGGCGCACTTGTGCTGGAGGACTTCGCTACGAAGGAAGCCCATGCGGATGCCTTGGTATATATCCTGCAATGGGCGGCTCACGAGGCATCAACCTTGGGTTGCGAGTGGATTACCAGCACACAGGACATGCGCCGCATTTACAGGCTGTGTGAACAGTTGGGCTTCGAAGCGGAGATTGTTGTGCAAGAAGGATAGCGGCTAAGTTAGGCCGTCTCAAAATCGCTGTTCATATTACTAAACCCGCTTCCTCGAAGAAGCGGGCTTCAACAATATCAAATATCCGCAAGTTGAACGGTATAGGGTTGGGATTCCATGATGGGCAAAGCTTAACAGTATTAAAAGTCGCTCCTCTTTTTTAGACCATTCAAAGACGCCTACATCCTTAATACATTACAAACAGCCGTAGAAATGGATTCTCTACTTTCACTTCTATCAGCCTTTCACCGCCCCCATCGTCGCACCTTCCATCAACAGCTTCTGGAACAGAATGTAGATGATCATGCACGGTATCATAGAAATGGTTACTCCCGCGAACAGCGTCACCCAATCTGCGGTATACTCCATCTGCTTGTTCGCAGAATACATTTGTACCGCGATCGGATACTTCTTAGGATCGCTTAAGTAGATGAAAGGTCCCAAGAAGTTATTATAGAATCCAAGAAACTTAAATACGGCAACCGTAACAATACCCGGTGTTGACAGAGGAACGACAACCCGCCAAAATCTTTGGAACAGCGAGGCGCCATCCATCGTTGCGCTCTCTTCCAATTCCTTCGGCAGAGAGCTCATAAAACCGCCCAGAAGCATGAGATAAAATACGCTTTCCCCTAGGCTCGACAATAGAATTAAGCCTGTCAGGCTATTCGTTAAGTCCAGTTCCCTCATGACCACGTACTGTGGAACGAGAGCATTTACACCAGGAAGAAATAAGGAAAGCATTATCAAGCCCCAAATGACCTTTCTCCCCTTAAACTCCATACGCGTCAGAGCGTAAGAATTGAGCGTTGTGAAGAACATACCAAGTACCAAGCTTCCGCCCACATAATAAAGGGTATTCAGAAGCGACTGGCCAAAGCCGTATTGGTTCCAAGCCTTCATATAGTTCTTCCACTGCAACTCCGTTGGCAGCGCCCAGATGTCCTGAAAGAAATCCGGATTGCTCTTAAGAGACTCATAGAAGACCCAAGCGAGCGGAAAGAGAATCGTCAACGCCCATAAGAATAACAGGATGCGCCAGATGACATCCATAAAATTATGCTTTTCTTTCAACCCTATCCCTCCGAACCCTTTGAATGAAAATTAAAACTCTACGTCTTTTTTCGGCAGGAACTTGTCCGTCAGTACTTTAGCGGTTACTAATATAACAAAGAGAATCATACCAATCGCAGAAGCATATCCGTAGTTCCGATACTCCTCTCCAAAGGCCAGATTAAACATATACAAACCGATGACATCGGTGGACCCGTACGGCCCACCATTGGTCAGGATGAGAATATTCTCGAAGCTCTTCAAGGTTCCAACGACTAAGAAAAGCACAGCAACCTTAACAATTGGCATAATAAGCGGCATCGTAATTTGGAATAATCGAGTCATATGACCTGCACCTTCAAGAATGGCTGCCTCGTATAATGATTTTGGTATTGCCAGCATCGCATTAGCGAAGATGATCACATATAAGGCGACTCCTCCCCATACCCAGGGCGGGATTACGGCTAAAATCGCAGTCCGTTCGTTACCAAGCCAATAAAAGTTTTTCATGTCAAAACCAAACAACTCAATGATTCCATTCAATAAGCCATACGAGCCGTCATAAATAAATGCCCATAAGAGCGCGATGACAACCGTAGAGAGCACGTTCGGAAAGAAAAACAACACTTTCAAAAATTTATTTTCACGATAGTTTTTATTCGATATTAAATAACCAAGCAGCAGTGAAATCAACACAACAAACGTTGGGATAGCCAGCATAAATATAAGGTTGTGTCCGAGCGCACGCCATACATATTTGTCATTGAACGCCGTAACGAAGTTATCGAACCCTACAAACTTTGGTTCTGTAAACCCGTCCCAATCCAGAAAAGCATAATAAAGAGATAATATATTCGGAAATAGTGTGAACAGTAAGTACCCTCCGAAGGAGGGAACGATGGCAACGAACAGAAAAATCCATTTTTGCGAGTTCTTTTTATCAAGACCCAGTCTTTGCAGCCAAGTGCGCTGTGTCTTTACTACAGTCGTATCAGACATGGGAAGACAGCTCCTATTCTACAAACTTAAGCGGCTGGTGCCGTTATTATTGTCAATAAAGCAAGCGGAGAGGAAGCTCTCTCCCTCCCGCTCGCTCGCAGAAAAACGGTTTATTTCTGCGCTTCTAGAGCCTTTGCCAGCAGTTTTTCTGCTTCTTCCAAAATTGGCATCGGATCTTGCTGACCCAAGACGATCTTGATTGTATTTTCATCCATTAGTTTCGTCGCTTGAGCAAAGCTTGGATCAGAAATACTAACAGACCTGCTTGCTTTATAAGCTCGCGCATCATTTTCTGTGATGTATTTCAGAACAGCTTGTGCTGAGCTGGACAGGTTAACCGTTCTAGCGGCATCCTCTGTCAAGTCACTGCGCATAGGCAAAGCTCCCGCTTTCTCAGCGATATACTGCTGATTATCCAACGTCATCAGCTCAACGATAAATTCCTTTGCCCATTTCTTGTTCAGCTCAGGCTTGTTTGCCCAAATGTAATTGAAGTTGGTCGTCCCGCTTCTTACCCAAAGCGTCTGATCTGTGCTCTCTTTGAAAGGAACAATCATGAAGCCCCAGTCAAAGTCTGCCGGTGTTGCTTCCTTCATTTCATTCTCAACATGGCTTCCTGTTGATACCATTGCTGCTTCATTCTGAATAACCTGCATCTGAGATTGCGTATGAGACAAAGCTGGCAAGCCTTCAGCAAAATACCCTAGCTGTCCCAGTTCATAAAGACGATTCCAGTGCTGGACAACCTCTGTGCTCTTATACTGCGGGAGCGTAAAGGTTTTGTAGCTCTCAATATACTTGTCTGCGTGACCGTTCATGTCGGCAAGCTCAAATAACTTCGCTGCTCCGAAAGCCCAATCGACATAGTTCGGATGCATCCCTGGGAAGGTAATCGGAGCGATTCCATCCGCCTTAATATCCGCAAGCAGCTGCTTGAACTCATTCCATGTTTTCGGATTTTGGTTCCAGCCATGCTCATCAAACAGCTTTTTATTGAAAAACAAGCCGCCGAAGCTGCTGGACGCTGCAAATTCATATCTTTTACCGTTGATTAAAGTGGTCGATTCGTACATGCCAGACAGCGTGAGGTCTTTAACGGTTTTGTCCGGTGCATCCGGAAGCTTCATCTCCCAAATGTCATCCATTGGCTCAAGCTTACCCGCTTCCGCGAGGGATACGATCCCGCCCGCTGGCATTGTGTTGAAGAGGTCGAACATCTCCTTGTCATCGTTTGCGGAGATTTTAGTCGAGAGGATTGTTTTCATATCAGCTGAAGCTGTAATATCAAACGATACATTGGGATACTTCGCTGTAAAATTTTCAACTGCATGATCGAACCATTCCCGTCCGTACCCGCCAACGAAGAAGCCAACCTTCAAGGTAACCTTCTCATCCTTAGGAAGCCCATTTTCATATACAGCGACTTCTACAGGTGTGTTGCTTGCTGCTGACGCATTTGCAGCGTTGTTTCCGCTATTGGCGTTATTGCCTCCGTTACCGCATGCTGCAATAACGGCCATTGCGACAACCAGACCAACGGATGTAAGTTTCTTAAACGTTTTGTTCATAACTCTTAGACCCTCCAATTAATAAATAAATTTGATTTATTCACTTCTAAATTTATTTTATCGGTCTTGTGTTATCTAACTGTCATTAAATTATTAGGGTTAAGTAAATTATTTCTATTGAATAACCAAAACAAAAAAAGCCTTGATTACCCGCAATCAACGGGTAATCAAGGCTTTCTCTTCTTTGCTTACAGATTAAGAAGCGGTCTGATAATGGGCTCAAGCGACTGTGCAATGCGAATAAACCCTAGGTCGGTCGGATGTGTTCCGTCAACAGTAATTTCGCTGATGGAGTCCTCCCCGAGCAGCTCTAAGCCATCTACAAAATGGATATGACTATCCCCTTCTGCCCGCCGCTGTTGAACGTTCTCGATCTGCACCAGCCTTCGGCGGTTTAACAGCTCCTGCCTCTCCTCATAGAAACGGTCGCCGTCATTGCGGATTTTGGAGACAATTAATATCGGAACCTCTGGGTGACGCTCTCTTAGTATGCTGATGAACACAGGCAACGTCTTTGCTATGTTCTCAGCAGCTCCAGTGTTGCCTTCATAATCCAGCACATAGAGTCCAGGGTCTTCAATATCCGCAATGATCTGAGCCAGCTCCGGCTCTCCTTTGCCCGAACCGGAAAATCCAAGATTCACGAACGGCACCGGTAACATGCGGCTGAGGATGTTGGAGTAAGCCATGCCTGGTCTTGAAGCGCATCCGCCTTGTGTAACGGAGGTGCCATAGATGACAACAGGTTTATTGCTGGAATAGGAAGGAGGAGCACTGACAGCAGCATCCTCATCTATACCTATCAAGACCTCTTCTACGCCTTGATATAATGGAAAGTTCAAGGTTACAGCGAAATCTCTTTTGGTATTCCACCGAAACAGCTCTGCTTCATATTCTGTATCTTTATGGTTGAATTTGGTTGTAGAGATGTACTTTTGATTGCCAGGGTCCCCTAAGTAGCAGTCAAAGCCACACTGCCCGGTTGCGGGCATATGATACATATTCGCAGGACCAGCTAGACGTACCTTAATAACTAACCGTGAAGTATTTGTTCGAAAACGAATTTGGCCTCCAGCAGTACAATAAGCAAGAGTATCGACTGCGGACGGCAAAGGCACCCCCGGATTAAGAGGGAGACGACGATAAACACCATCCTTGGCTAGCCATGGGAAGCCTACAATTTGAAAAGGAGGCTTAAACGGCGAAAGCCACTTCAGCGGTTCTCCTTCAGACATCTCCGGGTCTGGGTTTACACCCAGCAGGTTTATATCAATTTCTTTTGATCGAACGAACACCAGTATCCACTCCTCTATATTTTTACGTCCAACCTATACCGTTTTTTACCCCATATCAAAAACATATTTCCGTATCGCTAGAGCAACCCCATCCTCATTATTGGAGGCGGTTATTGCACCTGCTATCGCTTTGACGTGCTCCTCGCCATTGGCCATAGCTACGCCAAGCCCTGCTGCTTGCAGCAATTTGACGTCGTTGTCGCTATCTCCCATTGCGATGACATCAGACATAGAGATGCCCAGCATTTCACAAACCTCGCGTACTCCACTTTCCTTGGTTATCCCTTTAACGGAAATTTCAAGATTAATCGGGGCTGATCGGGTGATCTCAAGCGTTCCCCAGCGCTCTAGCTCTTCCCTTATCGGTGCAAGCATCCCCGCATCATGGCTGCCGATGCCGAACTTCATCCAATCCCGCTCGAACATCTCCGGCGTCCAAGCATCCTCGTTCGTCAAGCTTTCCACACTGTAGCCCCAATACCATTGCCCCCGCTGTACGGCAATCGCGTGCAGTCGCCGAACAGTGTCCCGAGGCAGAAAGGTACGCTTCAACAGCCTTCCGGGGCCTTCCCAAATTTCCGCTCCATTAAGAAGCACCATGGGAGAATCCAAGCCAAGCTCTCCCCAAAATGATTGAGCATTCTGCAAGCCTCTGCCGGTTGAGAATATAACCTTAACGCCGTGATCGACAGCATAACGGAGCCACTTTTTGGATTCATCAGAAATTCGTTTATCCTCTGTCAGCAGCGTTCCGTCCAGATCAAGGGCAATTAACTTATAACCCGCCTTTACGGTACCCATAATACTCATCCTTTCACTGCTCCCATCGTCGCGCCTTCCATTAGAAGCCTTTGGAACATGATGTAAATGATAATAGAAGGGACCATTGCAATCGTAACGCCAGCGAACAGCGTCACCCAGTCAGCAGTAAACTCCATTTGCTTATTCGCTGAATACATTTGCACAGCAATTGGATATTTCTTAGGATCGCTTAAATAAATGAAAGGGCCTAAGAAGTTATTATAGAAGCCAAGGAACTTAAATACGGCTACCGTAACAATTCCCGGTGTCGATAGAGGGACGATTACTCGCCAAAACTTTTGGAACAAGGTAGCACCGTCCATCGTCGCGCTCTCCTCCAGCTCCATCGGCAGAGAACTCATAAAGCCGCCCAGCAGCATGAGATAAAATACACTTTCCCCCAGGCTGGACAACAAAATTAACCCGGTTAAACTATTCGTCAAGTCTAGTTCTCGCATAATGACATACTGAGGCACGAGCGCATTGACGCCTGGCAAGAACAGGGACAGCATAATCAGACTCCAAATGATTTTTCTGCCTTTGAAATTCATTCGTGTAAGCGCGTAAGCGTTCATGGTCGTGAAGAACAAGCCAAGCACGAGGCTTCCGCCCACATAATAAAGGGTATTTATCAGCGATTGTCCAAAGCCGTATTGACTCCAAGCCTTCGTATAATTTTGCCATTTCCACTCCGAAGGCAGCGCCCATATATCTTGGTAAAACTCCGGATTACTCTTCAGTGATTCATAGATAACCCAAATTAGAGGAAATATGATCGTCAGTGACCATGCATAAAGCAGAATGCGCCAGACGACATCCATTAATGTCCGTTTTTCCTTCAAGCTTATCCCTCCGAAGCTTCAAATGAAACCTAAAACTCGTAGCCCCTATTCGGCACGAATTTGTCGATCAGCAGTTTAGCTGTTACTAATATAACGAAGAGAATCATACCGACTGCAGAAGCATAGCCGTAGTTCCTATACTCTTCACCGAAAGCTAAATTAAACATGTAAAGACCGATAACATCGGTCGACCCGAATGGTCCCCCGTTCGTCATAATGAGAATGATCTCGAAGCCTTTCATCGTTCCAACGACCAGGAACAAAGCGCTGACGCGGATTATCGGGGTAACCAGCGGCATCGTAATCTTGAACAAGCGGGTCATATGCCCGGCTCCTTCAAGAATAGCGGCTTCATACAATGACTTTGGAATCGCAAGCATCGCATTAGCAAATATAATGACATACAAGCCAACACCGCCCCATACCCATGCCGGAATAATAGCCGCAAGCGCAGTGCTCTCATTGCCGAGCCAATAAAAATTGCCGATGTTGATTCCAATGAATTTAAGCAAGCCATTTAATAAGCCGTAGGAGCCGTCATAGATGAACGCCCATAAAAGAGCGACTACAACTGTGGACAACACATTCGGAAAAAATAACAATATCTTCAGGAAGCCGTTCTCGCGATAGTTTTTATTGGTAATGAGATAGGCCAGAAACAGTGAAATGAGAATGACAAAAAAGGGCACGGTTATCATGAAGATAAGATTGTGGCCCAGAGCTCGCCATACATATTTATCTTGGAATGCGGTAATAAAATTCGTCAACCCGACAAACTTCGCATTTGTTAATCCATCCCAATCAAGCAGCGCATAATAAACGGATAAAATATTAGGAAATAACGTAAACAGCAAATACCCGCCAAAAGGGGGAACGATCGCAATGAACAAAAATATCCACTTTTGCGTACTTGCTTTATCTAGACCCAGCCTCTGCATGGGGGTCTGCGAGGTTTTCACTCCAGTTGAATTAGACACGGGAAGTCAACTCCTATCCTGCCAGCGTTTGTAATGAGAGCGGAGAGGTATCCTCTCCGCCCGACTATCTCTTATTTTTTCTTCTCAGCCTCTAACGCTTTCTTCAGCAGCTCTTCTGCCTGCTCCAAGATTGGTTTCGGATCCTGCTTTCCAAGTGCAAATTTGACTATATTCTCATCCATTAATTTCTCTGCTTGCGCCAGATTTGGATCTGAAATGCTGATGGAACGGCTCGCTTTATACGTATGGGCATCATTATCCGCAATGTATTTCAGAACGGATTGAGCCGAGCTGGAGAGGCTAGCCATCTTAGCGGGATCTTCAGCTAAATCCTTACGCATAGGCAGCGCCCCTGATTTTTCGGCTGCAAACTGTTGATTTTCAAGCGTTACGAGCCAAACAATTAGCTCTTTTGCCCATTTCTTATTCAATTCCGGCTTGCCCGCCCAAATATAATTGAAGTTGGTCGTTCCGCTTCTAATCCATAGTTTCTGGTCTGTGTTATCTCTGAACGGAACAGCCATGTAGCTCCAATTAAAATCGGCCGGCGTCGGTTCCTTCATTTCATTTTCTACATGCGTTCCTGTCGATACCATCGCCGCTTGCCCCTGAATGACCTGCATTTGCGATTGTGTATGATTCAAGGCCGGCAGTCCTTCTGCAAAATATCCTTGTTGACCCAGCTCATAAAATCTGGTCCAGGTTTCAACCGTTTCAGGATTTGTATATTGCGGAAGGCCATAGATTTTATAATTTTCTATAAATTCATCAACATGTCCATTGATATCAGCCAGTTCAAAGTTTTTGGCTGTTCCGAATGCCCAGTTATGATAGCTTGGATGAGTTCCCGGGAATGTAATCGGAATGATGCCGTCAGCCTTAATATCCGCTAGAAGCGCTTTAAATTCATCCCATGTGCGAGGGTTTTGGTTCCAGCCGTGCTCCTCAAACAGCTTCTTGTTAAAGAACAATCCGCCGAAGCTGCTGGCCGTAGTAAACTCATAACGCTTCCCGCCAATCATAGTCGTTGATTCATACATCCCTGGCATCATGAGGTCCTTCACCATTTTATCTGGTGCATCCGGCAGCTTGTAATCCCAGATATCATCCAATGGCTCGAGCTTCCCTGCTTCGGCGAGCGATACGACACCGCCTGATGGAGCCGTATTAAATAGATCAAACATATCTTTGTCGTCGGCTGCAGAGATTTTAGTAGAGAGGATTGTTTTCATGTCAGCTGATGCATTAATATCGATTGTTACATTTGGGTACTTCGCTGTGAAAGACTCTACCGCATAATCAAACCAATCACGTCCATAACCACCCACAAAGAAACCGACCTTCAGCGTTACCTTCTCGTCCTTTGGCAATCCGTTTTCATATACTGCAGCTTCCGTTGCCGGCGTGCCGCCGGCAGGCGCCGCGGTTCCTGTGCTGCCTGTGTTTGTATTGTTGTTCTTACTGTTATTGCCGCTGCAGGCTGCGAGTAACGTAAAGGTCATCATTGTTGTTAAGCCGATAGTAAGAAGCTTCTTCCAAGTCGTCTTCATGTGATAACCGCCCTTTCTTGGCACTTCATTTAATTGGTTTGCAATAACTGTTTTCCCGAATAGCCAATATGCGGCCCTCTTAACCGCTAAGCCCCACCTCCAATAAGAATCTACCTTGCCTGCAGATTGTATCCGCTTTCAAATAATGTTTTAGAAGAAGCAGCCTCTTCGGCTGCACCTCCATCAACGAGCAGCATTTTGCTCTTTTCTGTTTTTGACCGCACTATTTGCCTGCAAGGCTTTCTCAATCCAGGGCAGTGTCAAACGGAATGCGCGAATCTCGAGAAAGGTTAACCCAAGCTGCAACGTCAGAATACTGCGTATATCCCTTTTGGCATAGAAAGTAGCCGGAATGCTAAGCTTCTTCATAATGAACTTCATTCGCCGAATATGAAAAGAATTGGAGACAAGTACGCAAGTGCTGAGTCCATGTTGCCTGAGGAGTTGTCTGCAGTTGACTACATTTTGCACCGTATTGCGTGATTTCATTTCTAAGATCAGCCTCTCTTCAGCAATGCCCTGCTGAACCAGGTAGTCCCGCATTAGCTCTGCCTCTGACCGGTCCGAGGCTACAGCTCCGCCCGAGAGCACCATATAGGAATAGTCATATTGACGGAAGAGCTTTATAGCCGTATCGAGCCGTTCCTTCAGCAGCGGATGAATACTGCCGTCATCCGATCGATAACCGAGTACAATAAGAGCGTCGGCGCATCCCTGTCTCAGGCTTGCCGCATGCATCCAACTAACAAACACCAGTGGAATGCAGAGAATAAACATGATGATTACAATTCCAGCTGTCCACATTTACTATTCACGTTCCTCTTAAAGTAGGTTATAATAGTTGTATGAGTTAATAAATCAAATGACTTTATTAATATTTTACACAAACTGTATACACTGTCAATCAAAAAATTTATAAAGTGAGGTTTCCATTCGTGCACTCCTTAAAAAACACGAGCAACAAGCTGCTTAAATCCATCAACCAGCAAAAGGTACTTTATTTAATATTTTCTGAAGGATCCATTTCGCGTGTTGAGCTGGCACATAAGACAGGCTTGAGCCAACAAACTGTAACCAATATCGTCAATCGTCTGCTGGAGGATGGTCTCGTCTTCGAAGGCGAGCATATGCCGTTAGAAGCCGGCAGCGGCAGAAAGCGGGTCGCACTCTCCGTCAACAGCTCCAGCCATTATGCATTAGGCATTGAAATCGCCGGCAAATATATCCGGGGCTGCGTCTATAACTTCCGCAATGAACGGCTGTCATTGACCAAGCGTTCCGTGGATAAGTACAAAAGTATAGACAACCTGCTTCAATTGCTGCATGAAGTCATTGATGAGTTGCTGGAGCATGTTCCGGAGCTTGCCAAAACGAAAGGAATCGGGATCAGCGTTCAAGGGCTGGCCGATTCGAAGCAGGGCATCCTGCTTCGTGTGCCAGGTCTCGGCTTCTTACAGCTTCCGCTCAAGTCACTGCTTGAGGAGAAGTATGAGCTGCCTGTCTATCTTGATAATGATGCCAATTTATTGGCGGTTAATGAAAATATGAATGGTTGTCTTAACGGTTCCACAGACAATCTTACATTGAAATTCGATTACGGAATCGGCGGGGCGATCTTCTCGGATACGCGGCTCATCTCCGGATCGTCTTTCGTTGCAGGTGAATTCGGTCATTATAAAGCTTTCACAGGGCCGGAGGCTTATCCCTGTCATTGCGGAGGAACAGGCTGCCTGACGACGTTGTTATCCATAAGCGGACTTCAATTTAACACAGGGCAAACGCTTGAAGCTTTCCAACAAGCCGTGCGATCAGGCGACGAGTCCATGATTCATTTGCATAATACAATGATCAAAACACTGGCTCTAGCCATCAGCAATTTGGTGACCTTTCTAAACCCTGACCGCGTGCTGCTGACAGGCAGTGTATTAGAATCTTGGGGCAGTGATATCGTTTCGAAGCTGAAGGAGACGCTTATGGAGAGCATTCCTATGACAAGCCGCGGCGTTGAACTTCTGTATATGGAGCAGATGCCGGATGAAACCCTTCTTGCAGCAGGGCTAGTACTGAAGCATGTGTTCGAAATTCCACTGGATGCGTTATCGTTATAAACGAGCGGTCGCAATACTAGAAATAATCCTCCATGCCAACTTCGGCATGGAGGATTGTTTTATCTTATCGATTAATTTTGCCGGCCGTTCCATAGCTGTATCAGCCTTTGTGTCTTCTCCTCTAATAGCTGCTTGGCATCCTCTGACACAGATGAGGCTAATGCTTCATTCCGCAGATGCTTGAGAAAGTCCTCCAGTGCCTTGACAGCTTGTTCATGATGACCTTTCTCCTTATGATGCTCCGCCTGTATTAGAGAATTGCTTAATTGATTCGTAAGCGGACTTAACACCCCGCCTGAAGCGATCAACTGGTCAAGCGCTGCTTGAAGCGAAGCAAGGTTAATCAGTGTGCGGACAACCAACTCTTCGCTCGGCACTGACACAACCCCTGATTCATGTACCGCTGTGACTTTAAAACGATACTCCGTATCCGCCTCAAGTCCTCCAGCCGCATATACGGATTCCGTAACCGTCGCGGCTTCAGCACCATTGACGGAAATACGATAAGCTACCGCTCCGCTGTCGCTCGGCAAGACTGGGTTCCAGCTTACCAATGCTCCAGACGCATCGATGTCAGTTGCCTGCAGCCCCGACGGAGCAGGAACGACGAGACGAGTGCGGAAGCTCGACAGCTCTGACGCTTTCAGGCCGCCGAACGCATCCTCTGCAATCGCATACCAATAATAGGTCTGGCTTCCGGCAAGCCCGCTCCATGTCATCTCCACGGTATCCCCGCTTGCAGCTTGAACGGTGCTTCCAATTACCTTATCCGAATAGATCCGCACCTCCAGCATATCGGTTGCGACTCGTTTTACTTGAGGAACAAGGTCCATATTAAGCGTCCATTCATCCTTCTGAGGCTCATAGTAGTTATAATCATCAAGTACAGGCGAATACGTGTTGACGTACACCTGGCCCGTTTCCGTATCGAAGTGGAACAGCTTCAAATAGCCTGATCCGCCGGTAACACCGTCTTCAATTCCTTGGTAATCATTAAGAATTTGGTGCACATAGCGATCAGCCGTTCCGTCGTTATTGTCGTCAAGCGCATCTGTTTTTACCGAACTGCCGGTATAGTGGCCGCTAATGACCATGACAACGTTCGGGTTAGGTATAACTACGCCGTTATAAATCATTTCTCCTGTTGCGGAACGAGTCGCATTCGCCTTCATGTATTCGTGGAACACTAGTATCGCTTTTCGATCCGGATGTTGCTGCAGCACCCCGTTCATCCAGCTCATATCTTCCTCATAAACGCCCCAGCCCATGTATACGACAATATAGTCATTGCCGCCCGCTGAGATCAAGTCGTAATGACCGCGATTGTCCTTATAGGATTCACCATAGAAAGGTTTATCCTTGAAGCGCGCCTCGCCAAAATACTGCGAGAACGCCGAGTAATCCGGTTCCGAGTTTGCTCCTCCATCAAATACATCATGATTCCCGGCTACTACTCCGTATGGGATGTCAGCATCCTCAAGCACCTTCATGAACTTATCGGCCCGGTTCCACTGATCCATGTTAGCTGAGAAGTTAACGATATCACCAACATGCGCCACGTAGCGAATATTCATCGCTTCCTTATTGTCTCGAATCCATTCGACCTGAGCTTGGAAGTATTCAGGTATAATTTCCGCATAAAGCTGCGTATCAGGCATGGCTACAAACGTATAGTCGTAATCATCCCGCCCCGGAATCAGGTCCTGAATAAGTACTTGAACCCGGCCGTCGCTAACATATTCACCGGCTTGTACGGAAGCAGCCAATGTAAAGTCCTCCTCTGAACGAGCAACCATCGATGCGAGCGGCTTCCATTCACCCGACCGATAGTTCCAGGCGTACAGGCTTACTTTCCTGCCTTCAAGCGAGTGTCCTTCCCAATAGAGCTCGATAAGTTCGCCCGCTCCAACATCGGAACCAACTTCCACCTCGAACCTTTGATAAGGGAACTGCAGGGTTGCATCTGTTGTTACGTACTCATTGTCAGAAGCGGCTAGTTTAGCTTTCTCGCCTTCTGACAGCAGCGCGTCGCCCGGGGAAACGAGCGTAAGCGGCGGCTCTCTGTCTACAGCATTGGCATAGGCTGTTACGGCTTCACTTCCTGCACTAATCCGCTTCCCTTGGTAGAAGGTGACCTTCATGGAATCACCTGCTGGGTCTTGGACCTTCACCTGCAGCACGGTATCCGTATCGGCATCTGTCGTTCCATTTGCAGGTGCTTGCGGTACCGGTCTATCCGGATGCTCCTCTGGCGTAACGAAACGGACTGTTTTCTCCATAGTCTGTCCCGCTGCATCTATCGCTTTCATATACAGCACATGCTCTCCTGCATCCAGTACAGCTGAAGATGCCGAATAGGGGACTTGAATAGCAGCCCCATCCAAAGTCACCACGAACGAAGAGATGGCTGATCCAGCATCATTCGCCTCCGCAGATATGGTGAAATTGCCCTTGTATGACTGGCCCTCTGTCATATTGCTCGTAATGACTGGACCATTATTATCTACAATTACATTAGCGGTAGCACTCTGGCCATCTGCTGACGACAGCGTCACTTGCCTCGGTCCATCCGCAGCTTCCGTTGTATCCCAATGATAGGAGACTGCATTCCACTTATCTTCCGGTATGGCAAACTCGAAATAAACAATCGGCAGGAAACGCCCATTATCCCCCATATCAAAATTAAGCGTTGGACTCGCATACTTAGGGTCCCTCAGCTCTGTACCATCAGCAAGCACAAGCCGTACGTTGCGGATATCGAAGTCATCCAGGCCGCCCTCAGGCGCATGCTCGTAATAGGCTTTGCTCACCGAGCCTGCCCGGATGGCGATGCGATTCGGCGATGTCGAACGGAACAGCTCCGGCCTGATCGGAACTGCAATCGTTGTGTAGTTCGTTGTGCCGAGCGGAATCATGCTTAACTCCTCACGGCCAACTGTCACATAATTTTTCCCGTTGCTAATTCCATTCGCTTCAAAGACGAAGTACGAAGGCTTGTCCATCGCCTTCTCCATACCTGACGTCTCCACCCACCCGCTCTCTGGAATGTCGTAATTGAAATTGACGATTGGCAGGAACCTGCCGTCATCCCCCATATCAAAATTAGTCGCAGACGTGTATTGCGGGTCCCGCAGCACTGTACCGTCAGCTAAAATAAGCCGTACGTTGCGGATATTATAGTCATCCAAATCCACTGTCTCTGGAAATTCCTCGTAATAAGGCCGATTAATCGAGCCAGCCTGAACGGTTATGGTGTTTATTTGCCCGTACTTAAATAGATCCGGACTGACCGGTATTTGAACCGTTACATAGCCGGTCGTGTTGTGCGGGATGATTTGCACAATATCCCCATCAACCGTAATTGCATTTTGCCCAGCGTTAATACCATTGGCTTCAAACGTAAAATAAGCTATGCCGGCTAAGCCCATTTTCATTCCCGCGCCTTCAATGGATAACGTCAGGTCATTCGGCGAGATGCCGTTGCCCGAAGCAACAACAACCTTCTCTCCCGATATGACGTCACCGTCTTTTAGATTCAACGTCAGAGTGTTTTGCTCTCCTTGAAGTGATAGCTCCGCATAGCTTGTCTCCGTCACATTCGTACCGTCGGATACCCTGAAGAAATAGTCTATCTTCGTGCTGCCATACCATTCCGTAAAGTCCAGAGAATGCCGGAATAAACCGTCCTTGCCCCTGGCAATATGGGAAGACTTATAGACCTGATCTTGAGCCTTTTTATAATGAAGCAATACCGATGTAAGCAATCGGTCATCATTTGCTTCCGCAATGAATTCGATCGGATGGTTCAAGTCGGGAGCGGCTGTGCTCGTCCTATTCTGGACAGTCGGCGCAACGAAGTCCGTTTGAATCGAAACAGGCTGTGCCGGTGCTTGTCCAGGGTCGAGACTGCCCGGTGTTCCCCGCACTACCTTAGAACTCAGCAGTTTCATCTCAAGAGTCCCAGTGTCTGGAATCGTATAGATAATGCCCATATCCGACTTCGTATCCACGACACCTTTGTTGTAGCTGGCTGTCACAATATCCTGCCCCGTACTGGTCGCTATCGCAATCGTGCGCTCACGCAAGTCATTCATCCCGCTGGGGATCCGGATAAGGTTTACATTCTCGATAAGATTTGTACCGTAGTTCGCATTGAATTCGTCGACTGTCCGGTTTGGCGTATCTGCTGTTGTCATTCCCCATAACACTAATGATTGCTGTGGAGGAATAATAACTGATGTGTAAGGCCTCCAGTGCAGATCATCGTCTGGGACTCCCGGGTACCGGTAAACAATCATATAATCTCCAAAGTTGATTGGCTGATCGGTATTGTTGTAGACCTCTATATATTCGTAGGCGTCCTCATCGCCAACATTCGTGGAATCAGGAACAAGTTCTGTTATGAGTAATGTTGGAGGTATATCAGAGCTCTGAGCCCCAGACGCATCAGCCGCAGCATACCCTATCGGAAGCAAAGCCCCCCCTAGCATGACTGCCGTTAACAAAAAAGATAAACAATACTTCCATCTTTTTGCTGCCATTTATCCTTCATCTCCTCTTCTATTCAGTTCGCCTCAATTCTGGATAGCAATTGCGTTAATACCAAAACTCGATAAGTTAAATTGCCTGTTCATCACCACCTTTCAATTTTTATTAATCCATTTGATGTATTAATTATATTTTTCGCTCTTTTTATTTAAATTCCTTTTTTATCAGGCTAATTGTTACAAAAACTTATAAAAACATATCTCCTGAGCATAGCCGTTGAAAAAGTTGGTTACTTTCTATAACTCATCGACACAAATTTACCTACAATAAAAATAAAAAAGCCCTCTAAATCAGGCTTTTCGCAAGAAGTTTATGTAGGCATCAATGTTTGAAACGTTATTTCTGGGTCTTTCTACTAGAGCTTTCTACCCGGCTGGAATTTATAGTATGCTAAACCATAAGGGAGGAGATGAATTATGGTAAAACAACTGATCGTCGGTGACGCAACCCAAGAACTGGCCAATACGCGCCGCATTTTGGAACGCTTGCCCGAGGAGCATATGTCGTGGAAGCCGCATGAGAAATCGATGACGCTCGGCGGGCTGGCTACGCACCTGATCAACCTGCTGAACTGGCAAATCGCGATTTTACAGTACCCAGAGTTTGATCTTTCGACCGTGCCGCTGCGGCGGGAACCTTTGGAGAAACGCGCTTACATTCTGGAGGAGTTCGACGCGAACGTCGTCAAGTTTGAAAAGCTGCTCGTCGAATGCGACGAGAAAATGCTCAACGAGGAATGGACGCTGCGCCATGGTGACCATATCATCCTCCGCGAGCCGCGGGCGATCGCGCTCCGCACCTTTGGATTAAGCCACATGGTCCACCACCGGGCGCAGCTCGGGGTTTACTTACGGCTTCTCGATATTCCGGTGCCGGGCATCTACGGTCCCTCGGCCGACGAGAAAGCCCAATGAACTAATTTCTCATTTCCGAAACGCGCCAAACAGTCGCAAGATACCGGCATGACCGCCGGTAATCTGCGACTGTTTTTATTGTCGTCGGATGAGACCTATATCAATCTCCCATATAGAAGATACATTGGAACAAAGCGATGAAAAATTCCGGTTCTTGGATTGGGCAAGCAGCTTCGATCTCCAACCGTGTCTTAAACCATTCCGTCGGCTTCATCTTCCACCTGGCCAACTCTTCGCCTGCCTGCAAAAACTTAGCCCAATCTAACAATTCTTTCTTCAACACATATTCGTGATTTAGATGTGTAATTTTAAATTCCGGGGCGAGCTTTTGCCATGTCGTATAAGTAACACGGTAGGTGTCTTGTGTATTACAGCGCTGAACGACATACTCTGGTCTCCCGAACCATGGCGTCGTTTTTTTGCATTGAAAAACCGGTAGTCCATCCGTAGAATATACGTTTACCTGAGCGGACCAATCGATATCGAACATATAATTACACACTTTTGCTACGGCGTTCGGATAAACTCTCTGGAAAGTACAAGCCACATTGCCTTCCTCGTCCGTTACCTCAATACGTTTAGCCGAGGACTTCAGCTTTGGCGGTACGTAAGTATACCACTTCATTGGCGCCCTCCCTTTCTTTTGTCTCAAAATCCGATAATGCGAACGAGTCACATCAGGAGGTCGCTCTACTATGAAGTTTAAAGCTCACAATAAACAAAATCAACTCATTGCTGCAAATTGATACCCATGTTTCCCGTATCAGTCCAACTCATCTATAAAAGTAGTGAGAATCGAATCTAATGGTTCTTTGCCACAAGTAACTGCATTAACTTTGTCAACAAATTCCTTTTTAATTAAATATTTTAGCGGTTGGTCAACATGGCTGAAATACTTAAACGCCTCCCTAGCCATCTCATCCCATTCCTGATAATAGTTTAAATAATCATCTACTTTGACCATTGTTCGAGATGTACCTTCTTCAGGCACAGCTTCAAAATCTTCATCATCACCCAGTATCCCATAATCACTTGTTAATTGTTCACCAGGGTTAATGTCTCTTGCAGCTAATTGAAATTCATAAGCTGTATCAATACAAGTTGGTTGGAAACTGTGATTCATGTACCTTGAGTGATCCCAATTAAGAATATAATCGCCGTTATTTTCTTGATAAGTGTATTTAATCAACATCTCTCTTCGAAGTTCATCGAGGGAATCTACATAATCCTCATCAAGTATGATATTTAAATCATCTGAAATCCAAACAATCGTTCCCTTAGGAATGAATTTCGTAGCAAATACACCGACACCTACCTCTTCATTTACAAATCGAAGTTCGGTATCTGGATGTATCATGTTTTTAGTTCACCCTTTCTCTTATCAGCATCCTGATACGATATGTGACGGTTTTCAGATTGTCACTATGCACAAGGTACTCGATATGATTAGGATAAAAAAACAACCATTGCCTGCATATTGGCAATGGTTGTTCGACTGTCGATCAGATTTACATTTCAAGCAATCTGGCCATCAAGCGGTATGCTTATTTTGTTGTTGTTGTCAGCCTGTCCTTGATGTCATCCTTAGTCGAAGACATCGATTCCATAATATGCTGGCCTGATTCCTTGGCGTGTTCGCCAAGCCCTGTAGCTTCCTCTTTGACATTCGCTACTATATCCTTCGTTGTACGTCCAACTGTTGAAGCAACATCTTGCGTTTTTTCACAAAGCGCTTGGAACTTGCTGGAAATATCCTCCCGCAGCTTGACACCTGATTTTGGAGCTAGCAGCAACGCAGTGATTGCACCAACAGCACTTCCTATGACCGTACCTAGCAGAATTCCATTACCTGTGTTTTCCTTTGGCATTTGATATCTCTCCTTTTGTGTAATCTTGATCATAATGATCATTAGATTTGGTATGAACGACTTCATAGTATGAATTAAACAAAAGACATACATTTGAAACAATGAACTTTATCCTTTCATTCAAGAGGCATCATAAAGAGAGAGGAATTAATTGGACTACTATTTCACGTAGAAATTGGACCTTCCGGCCATACCAACATCACTATATATTATAATTACTAAATAAATAAGAGGTGTTTGGTATGACAATCGAATATAAAATCAACACTCCACTTCAAGCGAGTGAGGTTGCCGATGTTTTCAAGAAATCTGGCATCAACCGTCCGGTAGATAACCTAGCTCTCATCCAAAAAATGATCGATCATGCCGGTGTTATCCTTACTGCTTGGGATGGAGATAACTTAGTAGGCATTGCACGAGCGATTACCGACTTCTCTTTTTGTTGTTATTTATCCGATTTAGCCGTTGATAAGGAATGCCAGAGGATGGGTATTGGAAGAACACTTGTCGATAAGCTGCGTGAATACTTAGGACCAGAGGTTAGCTTATTATTGCTTTCTGCCCCTACCGCAATGGACTATTACCCGCATATTGGCTTTGACAATTTAGACAATGCCTTCATCATTCGAAGAGTAGTCGTTAAAAGTTAATTAACGAGGAGAACAATATGAGAATATTTGTCGCAGGAGCTACAGGTGTCGTTGGGCGGTTATTGGTTCCTAAATTAATACATGAAGGCCATGAAGTGATTGGAATGACCCATAGAAGAGAAAATAAAGAAATGATAGAAAAAATGGGTGCTCAATCCGTAATAGTTGATATCTTCGATCGTGATAATATCTTTTCAATACTTAGCCAAATACAGCCGAAGGTCGTTATCCATCAACTGACTTCATTGAGTGATCGTAACTTCACGGACAATACGAGGATACGAATAGAAGGAACTCGAAATTTAGTCGATGCTTCGTTGGCAGCTGGTGTTAAGCAAATCATTGCTCAAAGTATTTCATGGGCATATGAGCCCGGAGAGGAAGCCGCTGCAGAGGATATTCCTTTGGATGTAAATGCTTCAAATCCTCGCAAGAGAACAATTGACGGCGTACTTGCATTAGAAACGGCAGTTGCGGAAATACCGAATCATGTTATTTTGCGTTACGGAATGTTATATGGTCCTGGCACTTGGTATGACCACAAAGGCTACATGGCAAAAGAAATTGTTCATGGCAAGGTGCCCGCTACCGATGGAGTAGTTTCCTTCCTTCATGTGGAAGATGCTGCCCGCGCAGCCTTACTCGCTTTGAACTGGCCTTCGGGTCCGGTTAATATTGTGGATGACGAACCGGCAAGAGGAGTGGATTGGCTTCCTGTTTATTCACAATCGTTAGGAGCTCTTGCACCTGTTAAACAATCAGGCAGAGAGCCATGGGAACGCGGGGCATCGAATGCCAAGGTGCGGCTTGATTTGGGCTGGAATCCACTCTATCCTACTTGGAAGTCAGGATTTGCCCAAAGTTTGTCATCCCAATAGCATATAAAGCCGCCGATTGCCGGCGGCTTCTATTGATAGACATACTATGGATGGCCTTTCTATTGATAAACTATCTATTAATTGGTATCTGTCTCAGCAGCAAACAGCCTCTTGTATAGCCTAATCTTCAAAGCCTTCATACTCAAAATATTGAAAATAGGCTGGTGCTGAATCGTTCTCCGTTGTACCTACTGCAAACATGCCTACACATACACCCGTGAATGCTCCCTCTGAATCCGGGGCAAGATCACTTGCTGGTTGCTCGCCTAAGCTAATCCAGTCCCCGTCGAGCCACTTCTCCAGCTTGGTTTGCATCGAATGTCAGTTCCGTCTCCACTCTCATGCTGTGATGCTGCTGCCTCCTGCAGATGAATACGGTCGATCCTCCATCGCGAATAGTGTTGGAATTCCCCTTTAAAGTCAGACAGCCTTCCCGTTCAGTTAACGACATGGCTTCTGCTGTAGGTCTAACTCGCATATAGAACCATTCCAATCCTAGACCTTGCGTACCAAACTCGGTTCTCGATACGATAGCTGCGGAGGGTACAACTACCGTATCCGTTACATCGACAGTCAAGACTTCGACATTGACCTCCATGGTCAATGCGACAGTTCCTTCGTTATTGTCAATCATCGGCCATCCATCATCATTCCATTGAACCGGTGCTAAGAATGTTTCCCGTCCGAGAACGCTCCCCCTGTTATTCAGCAGCCGTACACCTAGAAACATAGCCCACCAGTTGCCAGCAGCATCATCGATAAGCTCAACATGTCCGAGATATTGAATAGGGTGATCCTTAAGCCCATTATGAGTCAGAATCGGATGAGTCAGCATCTCAAATGGCCCATACGGATTAACGCTCCTGCCGATTATCTCGCGATGCTGCGGCCCCGTACCCCCGGATGCTGTCATCATATAGTAAAGTCCATTTATTTTGTAGAGATGCGGCCCTTCTACCCATGGTCCCTCATCTCCCTCCCATACGACGACAGGCTCTGTAAGAGCTTTCCCGTTGCAATATCAATCTCATATTGAATAACATGAGAAGTCTCTCCAAATCCTGATTGCGCAGATACATACACCTTGCCATCATCGTCGAAGAACAGAGATGGATCAATATTGCCATAAGGGATCTTGATTGGATCTGACCATGGACCCGTTGGATCATTCGTCGTCACATAGAAATTACCGATTCCCTGCACATCCGTTGTGATCATGTAGAATACGTCATCATGATGGCGTATCACCGGTGCGAATATCCCCTCCGAGCTTTTCCTCGACCGTAAATTCACTTGGCTCTCGCGGGTCAGCACATTGCCGATCTGTTCCCATTGAATGAGGTTCTTACTATGAAAAATAGGAACGCCGGGGAAATATTCGAACGTGCTGTTCACCATATAGTAATCTTCGCCTACCCGAATTACGCTCGGATCGGGATAGAACCCAGGCAGTACCGGATTCCGATACGTTAATGTCGTCATCAATCTTTTCCAACTCCTATAACAGACATTGTTACCACTCTTCTCCTCTTAGCGCTCCTCTAGCCAGAGAATAGCTGTGACTCCGCGCGGATAATATTTGCTTCCGATAATGTCACCCGCCAAAATTTGATCACTCCAGCTCCAGATCGACAGCGTTTCATGCGTCAGCCATTTCACATGCGCCGCATCTGCTGCCGCTCCCTTCTCGTCCCATTCCTTGCCCAATATTTGACGAGCTATAAATTGGCATAGATAAATTTTGCTTAACCAAGAGTTGTTGCTCGTCGACGAAATCTTCCACCCGCCATCAGGGAATAGACAGGCGCCTTCAACCAGAACGGTATCCAAATGCTTGTTAAGCGCTTCAATAAAGAACCCAAATCGCCCAGCAGGATCGAGCATTTCCTTCAAGTTCGTATAGTATGGGAAGATAAGCCCTTCGATCGCTGGAATAATTCTTGAATCATTCCCCTCACCAATAACAGCAGGAATGTATCCTTCCTCTGTCACATGGCTAACAATCGTATGGGCAATTTTATTCGCTTGCTCACCAGCTGTTCTAGCCAGTTCCTCCTTGCCCTGCTCAGCGAATAGCTTCTCCATTGCTAAGTAAGCCGCCCAGCTTTTGCTTGCCAAATAAATATTGTTGCGCGCTTGACCCAGAGACACATCCAAGCTGTCATAGGTCGTAATCTCAGCTCCACCCATCGTCCGAGTACTGTCCAGACCCATAATGCCATTGCGCTGTGCTGGATCGGGATGGTCGCGATTCAACATGCTCTGAAGACAGGCTTCCATTATTTCCATATTGCCTTGCAGCCACTTCATGTCACCCGTTTGCTCCACATATACGGCGGCACATAGCACCCAGTTAATAAGCTGTTCATGTGTCATATGAGAGAAGCAGCCATCAAGGCCATAAAGCTCATATGAAGAGTAACTCTTCCGCGATAGTGTATTCGCCACACCCATATCATGAGTAAAGCTAATACCTCCTGGATATTCGACATCCTCTCCTGGGAATCGAACTCTATCTTCATAGCTGTATCGCTTAACGAACATATCCAGCTCATTGCGAACCGTCCACGGATTCATCTTCAATTCGAAGAACAGCTGATCGACAGTCAGATCGAAGGTATTCATCATCCGGTATTCACCTTCATTAACGACCCAGAACGGTTCGCCCTCGTCATCTAGCAGTTGAGTAGAACCATAATAGCTGCGGATCGCATGTGCCAGCATAAATTTCTGGTCGTCCGACAATGCCGCTTCATCCACCATCCGATTCGCTTCAAGCGATATTTGCACCAGCTCGTCGAAATGGTCTAGCGCATATTCCGCGACCTGTTCGATATTGCGGAAAAATCGCGTGTAATAATAGGAGCAATCCATCCCCGCTGTTACCATGCCGGAGCGATGGAAGCAGATGGCGAACTTGTAGGTACGACGCTCTCCTGCCGGCACATCCATAATGAGCGAGCCCACTGGTCCAAGACCAAATGTCCAATTTTCCCTGAGCGGATTGGTCAATATATTTTCCATGCTGAAATGTTGAGCCGACTGTACGCCCGCATCAGCAGACACGATAGCCGTTAACCGTCCTTGTCCCACCCCTACACAGTCACTAAGCGTATCATCCACACGACGCATCGAGCTATAGGGATCATTTCCTTGATATCCGAAGAAAGCCCGGCGAGAACGAATCCCCTTCGTGTTATCAATCGTCAGTTCCACTAGAACAGCGGGAAGTATGGCCAACTTCAATTCTTCTTCCGTTGCCGATACGGGATCTGGTACTGAACGCACAGGTGAATAAATACGGAAATTCATGTCGCCTGCAGACCAAGTATCTGTTGAAAGATGAAAGTCCCGTTGGATCGCTTTCTTATCAAAAGGAATTAAGATCTTCGGCTTATTCTGATCCGGATCTGGATTCTCGATATCATACCGCTTGCTCTCATCATCCACCACTTCAAAAAATGGGAGCGTATCATACATGCCCTCTGCCTCCGCTGATTCTAGACCGATGAAGACATTCTCGCGCGGCGGACGCCCAAGTTCAAGATCCAATCCTCCCCCGTTGCCGGGAAAACCTAGCGTAAAGCTTGCGAATGCGCCAATTGGCGAATGATGTGCGTTAAAAAATAGATTAGTAGGCATCGCTTAATCTCTCCCCTTCACAATTTGCCAGAATGCCGGTTTAGGCTGATGCTG
Organism: Pristimantibacillus sp.; assembly: GCA_048976605.1. Lineage (GTDB taxonomy): Bacteria > Bacillota > Bacilli > Paenibacillales > Paenibacillaceae > Pristimantibacillus. The sequence continues at coordinate 115,968 of JBHGUX010000045.1, forward strand.
CTCATCAAAGACGAATGGCCAGTTTTTCCTGCCCTTAACCGGAAAGTCATCCAGCCAAGTATAATCATCCGCGGCTCCCCAGAACGTAATTGCCGTAATCACATCCTTGTACTCACGGAACAATCGGAATACTTGATCGTAACGTTCAGCTTGCTGCTCCAGCAGCTCCGAGGTCGGTCTCAGCAAATCTGTACGACGGTCTTCGAATTCAAACATCGAAATATCAAGCTCCGTTACTTGCAGCTGCAATTCTAGAGCTGCATACCTTTCAATTGCAATCCGAATGTCCTCTAAGCTTGGTCCGTGAATATTCCAGTGTCCTTGCAGGCCCACTCCATGGATAGGCACATCCTTCTCTTGCAAGGACTTCACAAGACGGATAATTTTATCCCGCTTCTCAGGGTGGCATTCATTATAATCATTGTAGAACAGCACAGCAGAAGGATCTGCTTCATGGGCGAATTCGAATGCCTTAGCTATGAAGTCCTCCCCGATTAGCTGCAGCCAGCGAGAGTCTCGCAGCCACACACCGCTCTTATCCTCAATGGCTTCATTCACGACATCCCAACCATAGATACGTCCTTTATAACGACCTGCAATCGTATCGATATGAGATTTCATTCGAGCCAGCAAAGTCTCTCGATCAACTGGCGCTCCATCTCGTCCCTCAAATACCCACTCCGGCGTCTGATTATGCCAGACCAAAGTATGACCGCGCATCTTCATGTTATGTTGTTCGGCAAATGCTACAATCCGATCTGCTGCTTCAAACGTATAGATACCATCCTCGGGATGGATGCGTTCGAATTTCATATCATTCTCAGCCGTTAAACTATTATAATGAGCCGCAAGCAGCTCCTTCTGCGACTCTATCGTCGCTAGGTTTACCGCAGCTCCGATGTCGAAATAGTCTCGGTAGTAAGCGCCAAGCTTAGGAATAGCGTTGGAAGTTGACTTCTGATCTGTTGTCATGATATTACTCTCCTTTTCTACTAACTAGTAAATTACTCGTCCCTTCTCATCCGAGATACCGGATTTCCGATAAAAATAAGTATTAATAATGTCCCGCCATTGTTTGGCATTGTCTAATTGCTCATTCAAGTGATTATAGATATGCTGGTAACGATCCTCATCCACCTTGCCCTCCAGCTCCGTCCAGCGGGATATCCAATATTCCACACGCTCTACGCCTGCAAAGTGTGTATTATAAATATGTTGGATAACCGTCTCCCCTGAATGCAGCCGATGTGTGTAGGGAACATGGTGGAAGAACAGCAGAAGCTCATCAGGACAGGTGACTATGCTCTCATACAAAGCCGCATTATTCGGTTCATATTGATCGATATATCCCGTTCCAGTTGCTCCAGTCCGATCAACCCCGATACCATGCAAATCAGCAAAATGATACGTACCCCATTTGGAATATTCATACCCGTCTACATCCGGACCATAATGATAATGCGGCTTAACCATCCACCCCACGCCAAGTGGTGCGGTGTAACTTTCGTAGATTGACCATGATTCCATCAGAAGCTGAACTAATGTGTCCCGCACCTCCTTGTCATGCCCGAAAGTAAGCCGTGTCCACTCCTCAGCGATCTCCTCCGCCGATAATTCCGGATTCCATATTAATCGACCGTAGCCGTATAAATTCGATTGGGCAAGGTGATGCCCCGTCCAATTATCATCATCGCCGATATTACTCACAGCTGTTATACCGCTATGTTGATAAGGATGAACATTCCCCGCTGCAATTTCCTTAACCGTGCTGCCCTCACCCTTATGGCAAGTATCGAAATCAAGCACTTCTTTCCATTGTGGAATCAAATAGCATACATGCCTCTGCTGACCGGTATATTCCTGAGCTATCTGGAATTCCATCAGCTGATTGGTTCTCTCCATCGCACCGAATAAGGGCGACACCGGCTCCCGCACTTGGAAGTCCATCGGTCCATTCTTAATTTGCAAAATAACATTATCCATAAATCGTCCATCCAGCGGCTTAAAATGGTCATATGCCGCACGTGCACGATCCGTCGAGCGATCCCGCCAGTCTTGATGACAGTTGTATACGAAGCATCTCCACAACACGAGTCCGCCGTACGGCTTCAAGGCTTCAGCCAGCATGTTCGCACCATCGGCATGATCCCGACCATAAGTGAACGGCCCCGGTCGATTCTCTGAATCAGCCTTCACTAGAAACCCGCCTAAATCCGGAATACACCGATAGACCTCGGCCGCTTTCTCCTTCCACCATTGCTGCACATCAGCGTCTAATGGGTCAGCTGTACTCAGATCACCCAGCTCAATTGAAGCCGCGTAATTAACACTTAAGAATAGCTTAATGCCATAGTCACGGAATAAGTCTGCAATAACCGTTACATCACGCAGGTAATACTCGGTTATCAGCATCGTCTCTTGGCTGTGGACGTTCACATTATTGATTGCAATTCCATTAATGCCGATCGAAGCCATTAATCTAGCATAATCCCGTATACGTTCAGAGCCTGACAACACTTCATTGTCTTTATAAAAGATAGAATGACCCGAGTAGCCTCGCTCAACGCTGCCATCTATATTGTCCCAATGGTTAATCATGCGCAGACCATATTTGGGGGATTCCGCAATGGCTATTAGGTCGATTGATGAGCCTGCCTGTATCAGTCGCAACAAGTGGAATACCGCGTAAAGCACACCCATATCCGATTTTCCTGCCACTAGCAAATACTCAGTTCCCTGTTGAAGAACCGTCTTAATCAGATAGCCTTCATCAGATAAGGCCGCCGATTCCAAAGAATAAATCTCGTTATCAACAAGCGGTAGCTCTCCTAGCTTTCCGATCATGATGAATCGTTCCAGATTGGATTCCTTCACTACAACAGGCTGGAAACCAAGCAAAGAATTCAACCCTTTTACCAACTCTTGAACCGCAGTCTTATGCGGTCCTTGCATAGCGGCAACAGGAACAACCAATTCCTTTGCCCAATCTGTATATCCACTTAGCAAAGCGGCATCCCTTACTTTGTCATACCGCAGCCAACCTGCATATCCATCGTTCCTCATGTCTATTCCTCCTACAAAGAGAGCCCGCTCCGCCCGATTTCTCAATCATCGAACGAGGCGGGCTCCTGCGTAATCTTCTCTATGATACGATTGAATTAACCTTTCACTCCGCCTACTGTCATCCCTTTTACAAAGTATTTCTGCAGGAATGGGTAGACCAATATGATAGGTAGACTCGCAATAATCGTCATTGTTGCTCGAATCGACGTTGGAGTCACTGTCGTCACACCGCTTTGTCCAGCAGCAAATTGATCTGCCGCGGTCGATGAGGTTGCCGCTGTGTTCGATGTTTGCAAGATTTTCATCAATTCATATTGAAGAGTGCTTAGTTCAATGTGAGAAGAGTTATATAAGAACACATCGAACCAAGAATTCCATTGGCCAACTGCTACGAATAAGGATACGGTTGCTAGAGCCGGAACAGTGAGCGGCAGAACGATCCGCATAAAGGTTGTGAAATCCCCAGCACCATCGATTCTAGCGGATTCCATAATTCCATCCGGCAATCCCTCGATGAATGAGCGAATGACGATCATATTAAATACACCGATAATACCTGGAATAATATAGACCCAGAAATTATTAAGGAGATGAAGCTCTTTAATCAACAGGTAGCCCGGAATAAGTCCGCCGCTGAAATACATCGTGAAGATAAAAGCAATCGTCACGAATTTACGCAACACGTACTCCTGTCTACTAATTGTATAAGCCAGCATTGCCGTACAGAACACCGATACGATGGTTCCGATAATGGTCCTTGCCGCAGAGATGAAGGTCGCGTAATAAATCGAAGCTTCGTTGAAAATATAATTATAGTTATCCCATGTCCACATTCGCGGCCAAGCGTAGATCCCCCCGCGAATCGAGTCATTCGCATCATTGAAGGATAATGCGAACATATTTACGAAGGGGTATAGGGTAACGATCATCAAACAGATCATGAAGATGATATTGCAAATATCGAATACTTTATCAGGGATATTCGAATAGGTTTTACGCGATAATTTCTTGTCGCTCATCGTAGATCTCCTCCTGTTACTTAGAATAGTCTGCTCTCGCCAAGCCTTTTTGCAATACTGTTGGCAGACATGAGGAAGATAAAGCTGACGACGGTCTTGAACATGCCTGCAGCCGTCGCTAATCCATAGTTGCCCATGTTCATCCCGTACTTCAGAACGAATATATCAAGGTTATCGGAATATTCCACGGTCATCCCGTTGCCGAGCAGATATTGCGGCTCGAATCCCGACTCCAATATATGCCCAAGATTCATGATCAACAAAATAACGATTACAGATTTCAACCCCGGCAATGTAATATGCAGAATACGTTGGAATCGATTGGCGCCGTCAATCTCAGCAGCCTCATACTGCGAAGGATCAATCGTCGTAATGGCAGCCAAATAAATAATCGTATTCCAGCCTACATTTTTCCATACTTCGGCAGATCCAAGAATCGCCCAGAAGTAGTTCCCTTTGCCGAGCCACAGTACCGGTTGATCAATTAGATGCATTTTCACTAGAAGGATATTTATTATGCCCTCTGGAGCTAATGCTGAAGAAACAATGCTGGCCGCTACGACCCAAGAGATGAAGTGAGGTAAATAACTAATCGTTTGAACAACCCTTTTGAAGTAAATATTACGAAGTTCATTCAAGAGAATAGCTAATACAATCGCCGTAAGGAATCCAAATACAAGATTAATGGAGCTCATGACAACCGTATTTCTTAATACCTGTGCAAAGGTTTCATCTTGGAATAGAAATTTAAAGTTAGTCCATCCGATCCACTCCTGATCGAATAAATCCTTCGCCGGTCTGAACTTCTGAAAGGAGATTGTCCATCCCCATAGAGGTACGTATTTAAATATGAAGACCCATAGAAGGAATGGAATTGACATCAACATAAGCATTTTCTGCTGCAATAATTTCTTGAAGAATAAAGGCAGCTTAGACTGGTCGATAACCCGTTTATTGACTGTCGTCATGGTTGGTTCTGTATGTTTCTCCACCTGATTAATCTCCTCTCCGGCATCTTGCTGACGATATAGATCGAAAGGCCGGAATAGCGCTGCCATCCGGCCTTCCGTCTATCTTTATAGGTTACCGATTACCATTTTCCAGCTACCCGATCTTTTACGATATTAGTAATGAACGCTTCATAACCTTTAACGTCAAGCTTGTTGTATTCCGCTGCATACTCGTTCCATATGGAATCGAATTTATCAGGTGAAGCTAGAATAAGTTTCGGGATAAATTTCTTCTGCAGGTCTCCGCCTTTTTGCTCGAAGATTTGCTCTGGTGTGCCTTGACCTTTGTTGATACTCCAAGCAGGGTACCAAGGACGATCATCCGGCTTCGCGAAGTATTCGGAGAATGTCTTCACGCCGTAAGCATCTAGAATTGCTTTATCCCCGTCCGTGTATCCTGCATAAGCCACCTCAGGTTGATTTCCTACAGCGTATGAGTTGCCATCCGCTAGCAAGGAGTTATTGCCATAACGCGGCCAGCTGTACTCGAAGTAAGCCCATCCCTGTGTCCGCTTAAATTCTGGATCATTGCGATCATCGATTTGTTCTTGATTCATCACATAACGACCATTCGCATCCACGCTGTAGTTCTGGTCTTTAATGCCCCATTGAACGAGAATTTGATTTTCTTCTGTCAACAAGTTGTCGAAGTATTTGATAATCCGTTCAGGATCTTTTGCAGATACAGATATACCGATACCGCGATTGTTAACGAATGCGGAAGGATCTACGTATTGATCTTTTGTATCTTTATCGAATACGATTGGCAGCGGTGCATAACGTTTCTCATCAATGCCAGCCTTCTTCAAATTATTCGTAGCATCACCTACTTGCCAGCCATAGTTGAAGTAGCCAAGAACGCGACCAGAAGTCAATTTAGCTAAGTATTGGTCTTTGTTCGCAGTGAAAGATTCGGGATCGAACAAGCCCTCCGCGTTCACTTGATTCAACTTTTGAATCCAACGTTTTTCCAAATCGCTTGCTTGATAGGTTTTTGCATCATGTGTATTCATATCAACGATTACGCCGCCGTCATTCGGATAGCCGGCAAGATGCATCGAGGGATTCGTAATGGTGAAGAAGTTATCCGCCACACCTGCGAAAGTCGCGAATCCGATGGTATCTTTGCCGTCTACTTTCGGATATTTCGCTTGATATTGTTTAATGAGGTCGAAATATTCATCCAACGTTGTAATTTTCGGATAGTTGAACTCTTTAAGTACAGTGCGCTGCATCCAGAATGCACCTTGGCTAATGCTTGGATCGCCGATATAACCTTGGTTAGCGGAGAATGGCAGATGATAAATCTTGCCGTCCTTTTGCTTGAATTTATCCATGTAAGGGCCATATACCCGTTTAATATTCGGACCATATTGTTCAATTAGTTCATCAAGTGGAATAAATGCGCCTGCATCAAGCAGCTTGTCAATCTCGCCTTCTGGAACGATAACATCAGGGTACTCTCCGCTTGCGATCATTACGCCTGATTTTGTCTTCACATCACCAACAAGAAATTCCATTTTGAAATCTACACCGGTTTGTTTTTGCAGCTCTTTGCCGATTACTGTATCGCTAGCCAGTATATCTTTGTTATTCCCAAAGCTGTAGTACGAGAAGGTAACTGGAGTTTTGTCATCTTCGGCAGCTGCCGCCGTAGTCGGTGATGGCTTGTTATCGTTCTTGTTCGTAACAGCATTGCCACCGCTGTTGGCACCGTTACTGCATCCAACTATGAGCATGACTGTAGCTGTCATAGCAGCTAAGCCTGCGGTCATCCATTTCTTTTTGACCATATTCCTTTATACCCCTTTCAATTGACCACTATTTTGTAAGCACTTTCAGTATAATTCGTAACCGCTTTCTTGATTACCCGTCAAACTTTAGTTCGTACTTTGAAAACCATAGATATTAAAAAATGATAGAAAAGGTATGGTGAACATATGCTATGCTCTCCATACCTATATTCTCAACCTATCTGCGTTCCTCTTACTTCTAATGGCAGACGGAGCTCGACTATAGTTCCTTTCCCGTTCTCACTTTGTATCTCGAACTGGAATTCCTCTTTATAGCAAAGCTTCAACCGTGTATAGACATTCTTCATCCCAACGTTATCGCCGATCATATCGTCACCCTGCAAATAGTCTAGCAGCTCCTTTAACTTCTCTGGAGACATTCCTATTCCATTATCACTAAGCCTGAATACAAGCTGATTATCCGCGAATCCGATATGAATGGCGATTAAGCCAATTCCTGGTGAACTCTCTATTCCGTGGATGCTTGCATTCTCAACGAATGGAAGAAACGTCATTTTCGGTATCATCTGCTCATAGACTGCATCCTCTACTGTCAATTGATATTCGAGCTTGTCTCCAAAACGGTATTTTTGAATTTCCAAGAAACACTCTATGAGCTCTAATTCTTCCTTCACGGTTACCCAGCTTCGTTTCCAAGAGATCGATTTCCGGAATATTTTCGCCATATAATGAATGGTCTTCGCCGTCTCCGTCTCCCCCTTCATTAAGCTTCTCATCCTAATTGTCTCCAAAGCATTAAATAAGAAATGAGGATTGATTTGGCTGTGAAGAGCATGAAGCTGCGCCTGTCGCTGTCTAATTTCCAAATCCTTCTTCTGTATATCTGCAACATATACGTCATTAATTAACGTATCGATATGCTCCGTCATCCGATTGAACTCACCTGTTAACTGACCGATCTCATCCCGTGATTGCTCATAAGGGATCGTCTCGAAATGCTGATTCTTCACCTTTTTCATATGTTTCAGAATACGTACGAGACGCACATGAATCGATCTAGATATCGCTGTAATGATAAGCGTAGGCAATAAAAAGTTAATACCAGCCAGATAGAGAATGAACGATCCCGACTTGCGTACCTCTTTCAATACCCCTTTCTCATCGATAATGCCATGCAGTCTCCAACCATTCAAATAATTGTTGTTCGAATATTGTTTATCAAAAATAATCGATGCACTCGGTAATGCTACTTCATTCAATTGAACGAGTCCTGACTTCCAGTCTATATTGTTGTCATCTGAATAATGGACAGTTCCATCCGGATGAACAAAATAGGCTTTCCCATCAAAGCCGGAATTCAAAAACAGCTGCTTGACCGTCGACATGTTCAAATCTATTTTGATAATACTGGTATACCTATTTTCCATCGTATAGTTCAGTCTCTGGACCAAGCTTATTTGATCATCGATCACAATTAGATAGGGGTAGGATACTTTTGTGTTCGTAAACTCCGCATACCACTTCGATGCTTTGACCGTATCCGTCAGCGGCATAAATGGACCTGAGACTAACATCGTCGGATTATCTGTATAGATCACAGTTGAAGTCGTAGTATCTAACGCTTGATTCGAGATATTGAATATTCCTCTTACATTGGCAAATGCTTCTACATATTCAATTTGAGACTGGTAGCTCTTATTCAGATGATTGTTCAGAACAGGATCTATGTAATATAGATACGAAATGCCCGCCGCCTCATCGATGACAGAGCGCAGTTCCCGTTGAAGCTGCTCCAGGGCGATATCTGCATCATGTGTTTTCTGGTTTTTAATATTGTTGGTTGTTACATTGTAGAAGACAATATTAGTCACAACGATTGGAATAAATACACATAATAGGTACATCAGCATTAGCTTATCCCGCAATTTCAAGTGATTCAGATGAATCTTTCCCACTTTCGATCTCCACCCGTTTATTTTTTGCCTAGCAGCTTATTGCGATAATCGGTCGGTGTCACTTTCTCAAGCTTTTCGAACTGTGTAGCGAAATAATCCGCATTCTGAAATCCTACCTTCTCCGCAATTTCATACATACGAAGATCCGTTTGACGCAGCAGCTTCTTTGCTTCCCCAATTCTAATATTCAAGAGGAAATCATTGAAATAGACACCGTAAGTCTTACGGAATAGCTGCCCGAGATAAACCGAATTCATATAAAATTTTCCTGAAATACTTTTAAGGCTAATATTAGCTGAATAATTGGCTTCAATATATTTGCGAATACGTTCGATTCCGCCTTTCGCTTGCTCACCTCTTAATTTTGCGATATAGACGGACGCTTCCTCTATGAATGTGATAAAGGATACCTTTAAGTCTTGGAGACGGCTATGACGGTTATTCCACTCCATCATCCCTGGAAGCAATTGCAGTTCTTTCTCGTCACCCTCCATCTCCCGAATTACATTAATAACGCCTATCGCACATCTGGTTATCGCATTAGCTACCGCAGTTGGTGCGAATCGCTTCGTCTTAAACTCATCGAATAACCGATCCACAATGATCCGATACGAATCCGAATCATTCTCTTCCAGCTTTTCTATTAGTCTCGTATATAATTCAGCATCTATATCGAAAAAGTATAACGATGTCCCATGCACCTGCTGCGCACAAATAATCGTTGCACCATCCTCCGCGTATTTATACGACAAAGCTTCATTGGCAGAACGGCTCGATTCCCTCGCATTACGAAGACGTTCAACTGGGTCGCCTGCATACAGCATTAACGGCATTTTGATTTTTTCGGACAAAGCATTATGCAAGGATTGATAGAGATTTTCCTTATCCCCTTCTGGAGCTAATCGATTTAGATTAAGCAATAGTCCAAATAAGCTTTTCTTTTGCTCATATACAGGGATATGGCAATTCATCTGGTCCATTACATCTTGCAAAGCTGCACTTATATCCTTAACAGTCCATTGCTGTTGCTCCCCCATACCAGAATACCCATCTTGAATCTCTGCCAGTAGATAAACGAATTTCCCCGTTTCCTCCATCTGCAAGGCAGCAGCTAATGCTCTTTCATCCTCATCTGAGTAATGACCATGCAGCAAAGTTTCTACGATTGACTCTGTAACAAGCTTTTCCCCAGTGAGACTCGCTAGTTTCTTCAAATCAAGCGCACTGGCAAGCTTCCTGATTGTAGACTCTAGTTCCATCTCATCGATTGGCTTCAAAATATAATCATGCACTCCGTAACGCAATGCTTGCTGAGCATATTTAAAATCATGGTAACCGCTTACGATTACGAAGAGAGGAGGGTTCTCCATTTGACTCGTAACCTGATGAATGAGTGCAAGACCATCTAGTACCGGCATACGAATGTCAGCAATAACGAGATCTGGCTGAAGCTGTTCAATACTATCCAATGCCTCTTCTCCATTGCTGGCTTCCCCGCATATTTCATAACCTAACGAATGCCAATCTATTAAATTCATTAAGCCTTTCCTCACGAACATTTCGTCATCCACTAAAAGCACCTTGTACATGGATCATGCCCCCTTAATTAGCATCTTCATTATAGAACATTGCTTCCCAATGAACATCCTACATTTAGATGGTAACTGCGAACCAAACCTTGTGACGAAAATAGTTGAAAAGACCGTAGTCCATAACAAGGACTTAGGTCTTTTCAACTATGGATACAACAGCTGGTTCCATTATATGTAACCGTTTTCACAAAAGATTATAGCTTGTCGTGCGATCATTTTCGTACCCCTTGATGTTTAGTATTTACTTAAAAGATTAAAGAACTTTGTTCAAATACAGAGGATTTACGGCAAAAAAATAGCCCCGTCTTTAATAACGGGGACTATCTACTTTCATAATATCTAAGAATGGCACCTTAACCACTTGTCCCGCATCCTCTACATGGACTAAACGCAACCGTGAATCCATCGTCACGATCCGTCCTCGAACCGGTTCTTCCCAGTTCCATACCGTAAGCAGCAGCTCAGTCTTTTCCTGATAAGCCTCTACTAGTCTTTCACCTAGCTCTTCCAACTGAAATTCATCCCTTGTCGGTCTCTTCGGCCCTTTAGCCATCTATTCCATCTCCTAATCTATCAATCCTATTTATGGTTGCAAAATAAGAAAGCCGGGCCTGCTTGTAGCATGCCCGGCAAATTTATCGAGATACACATAATTCTATTATATTTCAGCTAAAGGAGTACGTCCAGAAACGTTCCATTCCGAACCGCTTCCGCAATTCCTCATCATCCAGCTTGCTATCATCGAACGTCATATTTGGAAATTGTGAACGATGAGCCGAGACAGAAGCTAGCTTCCTATCCAAATACGAGGTGACATCATTCCCAATATCAGGTTCGCCCAGCTTTTCTACACAATCCTTAGAGAAGGCTAAGCAATGAACAGGTGGACGCTCATCTGCAGGCAGTTTGCCAACCGTACGGACAACAGCAGCTCCTGTAGCATCATGGTCAGGATGAACACTATAACCTGGGTAGAATGTAATTATTAATGTAGGCCGAAGCTCTTCAATAAGATCAAGAATCACGCCATCGAGCAGATCCTGATCCTCAAATTCAATCGTTTTATCATGAAAACCCATCATACGTACATCTTGAATTCCTATCGCTAGACAAGACTCCTGCAGCTCCTTCTTACGGATTTCTGGCAGAGTAACGCGATTGGCAATAATTGGAACACCCATATTCCGACCCATTTCACCCAAGGTCAAGCATGCATACGTAACTTGTGCTCCGTTATCTATAGAACGCGCTAGTGTACCGGAAATACCGAAAGCCTCATCATCTGGATGCGGCAATATGACTAATATATGTTCTCTTTCCATTCTAATCTCTCCTCTCTTCAAAAAGGCTGACGGCTTAGCTGCAAAGCAACAACTAGCTTGCCCTGTCCATCATGCCCAGCAAGAATCAATCTTTCACTGTCATTTTCATCCCAGTGGGTGAGTCCTTCGGAGTAGACCCAGCCATTCTCTGTCTTCAAGCCAACTCGGTAAGGTCCAGTATTGGCAATCGAGCCCGCCGTATAACGAATTTTAGCATTCGTAATAAAAGTAGCTGCAGGATGCTTCGAGCTATCGAAATGAGCAGCATATGCTCCTGATGTCATTTCAAGATGAATGAAAAGTTCTTGTTCCTTCAACAGATCAATCCTATGTTGAACTTTCAATTGATTAATGGGTTGCATTGTCTCCTACCTCCATCTATTACCACAGTCCAGCTTGTAACTGTGCAACAATATACTCATATTAATCCATCATACTCTTTCTCACCTAAAAATAAAACAAAATGACGTCATCGATTATTAGATGACGTCATTTTTGCGATTGCTAATTCCATTAATTGCTTATTTCTGCAAGGTAACCAATTCAACCAGCGTACGCACCATGACGCCCGTAGCGCCTTTCGGTTCCCATCCGCGGCTCTTATCTAGAAATGCGGTTCCAGCAATATCTAGGTGAATCCATGGCAGATCCTCAGCGAACGCACCAATGAATAATCCAGCAGTTATCGTTCCCGCATAACGTCCGCCGCTATTTTTCAGATCTGCTGCATCACTTCTGATTAATCTCTTATATTCAGGATAGGCTGGCAACTGCCATACTCTTTCACCAGAGCGCTCTGCCGCTGTCCTTAGTTGCTGCATGAGTGGTTCGTTATTCGTTACCACTCCTGTAGCTTCAACACCAAGAGCTACCGATACTGCTCCTGTGAGCGTCGCTACATCCACAAGTCGAGTTGCCCCGCGGCGAATAGCCGTCGTTACGCCATCAGCAAGTACTAATCGTCCTTCAGCATCTGTATTGACGACTTCGACTGTTAATCCGTTCATCATTTCGATTACATCACCAGGCTTAAAGGCACGATCTGACGGCATATTCTCTGCAGTGGGAATAACTGCAATAACATTCACCACTGGCTTCAGTTCACCGATCGTACGCATCGCGCCAAGTACAGCAGCAGCTCCGCCCATGTCAGAGATCATTTCCTCCATACCTGGACCTCTTTTCAAGGAAATACCGCCCGTATCGAACGTAATTCCTTTACCAACCAAGCCCCAAGTTTCTTCTTGCTCAGGAGCTCCTTTATAATGAAGCACAATCATTCTAGGAGGATTAATACTACCCTGGCCAACAGCTAGCAGACCGCCCATTCCTTGCTCCGATGCGGTCCACTCATCAATAACCTCAATATCAAATTCATATTCACGAGCCAGATCTTCCGCATGAGTGGCAAGTCCCTCAGGCGTAAGCTTGTTGCCTGGAAGATTAGTCAAATCACGTGCTAATATAACCCCTTCTACGAGTTGATTGCCACGTGCTATACCCATTTGCCATTGTTCAGCTGTATCCGCTGCAGCTGCTGAACCTGAAGCTGGAACAAAGGTAATTTGTGTTGCCGAATATCGTTGCTTGGTATTGCGTTGCTCAGCAATTCTGTCATACACAGCAAGTCGCATACCTTCCGTCAATGTCTGCGCCGCTTGTTCGGAATTATAACCAGCAGAGCCATCTAAGATAGTATCTGGAAGCAGTACAATTGCCGTAGATGCCTTAATTCGTTTTAAAGCTAGAGCAGCAGATGCTGCCGCCTGTCTCAAACCATCCATTCCGCCATCTTGATCATAACCAACAAATATAACATGACTCGCAGAATGCAGTCCTAACGTAGGTATAATTTCAGTCTGCTCGGACTCCGCTCTGAACAGTCCTTTAGCAAATAAAGATTTTATCGCATCATCAATTTGCGGCTGTACCCATTGTACTCCGCTATCTTGCTTCAACTCTGCAGCACTTATTAATCTTATTATTGCGTCGGCAGAGCCTGGCGCTGATGCCGCTGTTTCGTATGTTAATTGTGTATTCATTATTCTGATTCCTCTCTTTCAATAACAAAATCGGGGTTGTTGCCTACCCCGATTCTAATCTTTTATTCAGCTAATGGCAAATAGATGATGAAAGAAGTCCCCACACCTTCAACGCTTTCAACACGGATTGTACCGCCATGATTGCGGATAATTCGATAGCTGACAGACAGTCCTAGACCTGTTCCTGCTTCCTTGGTGGTGAAGAACGGATCAAATAGTCTAGCCAACGTTGCCCTGTCCATTCCCTTGCCATTATCTTTCAAAGTAATCTCGGCACTTTTACCGTCAAATCGTGTCACAAGATCAATTCGACCTCTTCGCTCGTTATTCAACTCCTCTATCGCATCTAGTGAGTTCTTCATAATATTTAGAATCACTTGCTTAATTTGCTTCACATCAATAGATACCATTAATTCCATATCACTATCATAGGTCTCTAATTGGATATGGCAATTCCGCATTAGCGCTTCGCTCTCGGTTAGCAAGACGACTTCTTTAATTAATCGATTAATGGATATTGCTCTCTTCATAGGAGCAGAAGGTTTAGACGAATTCAAGAACTCATAAATAATATCATTGGCTCGATCGATCTCGGCCAATATAATCCGAGCATACTCTTCCTTGCCAAGCTGGCTAAGATAAGGGCGAAGCAGTTGGATAAAGCCGCGAATCGAAGTAAGCGGGTTGCGGATTTCATGTGCAATTGCTGCCGCAATCCGACCAAGCATGGCCAGCTTATCGTTCTGCAAGGCGGTTTGTTCGATTTGCTTATATTCAGAAACATCCTTCACACTGAATAAGAAATCCCCGTCCATCTGATCACCATAGGTGACTGTCACAAGCAGATGTTTGCCTTCCTTGTCTTGAAATTCATAGTAACGAGTACGTCTAAGCAGCATTTCTTTGTATAAACGAAGAATAACCCGTTTAATCGATATGCTGAGCTGACTATGTAGTAGTATTTCGCGTAAGTTACATCCGATTAACGTTTTACGAGGAATGTCGAGCAGCTTAGCCATCTCGACATTAATAAACGACAGAAGACCGTCGCTGTCGAACAAGGCGATACCGCTATCCATATGCTGCAGCACATTTTCATATTTATTTTTGACCATTTCAACAGAACGATTAGAATGAAATAGCATTTCCCGCATTTCGGTAAATCTTTGCTCTGAAGACTTGTCTGATATGGAATTAAAGCGATAGGTAACCATCACTTCTATCAAAAATATAAAAGATCGGTTATAGAGTCTGACCGCCTCTTCGGAGTCCACATTGGCTACTATTGTCCTTATGCACTCCTCATGTAAGGCAATTACTTCTTCGGGATAAATACCTACAAGCTCTTTGCCTATCTCTGATGCTGAATATAGGGTCTCTTCCATACCGCTCCGAACATATTCGGCAAGCGCCGGGAAATAGCGCTTTCGAGTTCGCTGCATTTTTTACTCCTCCCCGGCAACATCATTAAACATCTCCAATTATTCACATTAATCATAGGAGTTGTTTGCGATAGATGTCAATCGGATTTTTTGTCGAAAAATGGTATTTGTTGAAACATATAGGAGACTATTTACCCTATTTAAGCATCTAAGTCTTTTGACATTGTTTTCACAGCATCATTTCAGTTACGGTGATCATCATCTCTCTGCCCATCACCCTTGTTCCAATCGCCTGTTCCCTTATCATTGTCTTTCCGATCTCTATCCTCCCATTTGCTATCCCAATCACTGCCGTTCCAATTCCCCTCATCCCGATCCTCTCGATCTTTGTCATCATCTTTGTCTTCGTCTTTATCTTCATCATCATCGTCATCGTCGGAATTCCCGTTGTTTTTGTCGTTTGAATGATTGTGATCACTGTTTTTATCTGAGTCCGATTTCTCAGGTTTGTTGGGTCTTTGTGGACTACTGGGTTTATTCGTCTCTTTTTTTCCAGCATTACCCTCATTAGAGTTGGTCTTCCCAGGAGTTGGCTTAGGTCCTTCTGTGACTTTTGGCTTAGATGGCTTAGTTGTATTAGAGCTTTTGTCATCCTTGGAAGGCGTAGTCGGTTTTGAAATACTTGGCATCGATGTTGCAGCTGCATCTTTCACGATCTTATTATTCTTTTCTTTTTCTTTATCTAACTTCTCTTTCTTCTCTTTCTCCACAAGCTCTTTGAGTTTTTCCTTACTCATGTTTTCCGATTTCTCTACAATCGTCTTTACTCCACCATCGACAGACTTAGTCACTTGATCAATAGACTGTTTCTGAAAAGATTCCAAAGTAAACGTATAGCCTTCACTCTTCGCCATTAAATAAACAGCCATCTTCCCAGAAGAAATACCGTTTGCCGCTGCTTCATCACGCAACTCGACTGGTATGGATATTGTAGTCACATTGGCTGTTTGCTCACTCGATACTTGAGCAAGCTTTTGCCTAACTGCGCCATCCACTTTACCGGATAATGCAGTCTCATAGTCTGCAGTGGCATTTGCATCCAACAGCAAGCTTGTGATTACGATATCTTTGCTCGGATTATCTAGATAATGGGAACCTGATATTTTCTCCATAAGCTTAATCGCAACTTTTTCGAGTGATTGTCCCTTGTAGGATACATCTGCAACAATCGTTTTACCATCATCATTCAGCGCACGAAGCTCTCTTACCCGATTCTCCCCATCCACGCCAATCTCAATGCTTGGATTAATGTCCATACTGACATACGCAACAACGGGATGAGAGTCAGTTTGAAAGAACAAAAAAATAGGTAAAATAAGCAACAAGATGGATGCGGCAATCCCGCCATACCATATTGTCTTTCGCGGCTTTAACTTGATCGTCGAGCTTGTATGAAATACTACCTCTTCACCAACCTGCATTTCGCTTTGTAACGGGATCGATACGAATCTGCCGTCCGCCGTCATTACTACGGCTTTTTTCTTATTAACTTGCATAACGACACCGCGATTCATATTCCCGCCTCCTTACTTTCGCTACTATGCTGTAATGGTACATTTAGATAATCATATAAAAATGGATATTTGCCATTAAGAATAAATGAGACTGCGATTAGGTATTTCCGATTGCGTTCTATCGTTTTTCGCGATACCCCGCATAGATCTGTCAACTCTTTAACAGGCAATTTGCCAGTCAGACGAAGCTGTTCGAATAACCTTGCATTTGCGGATAGCTCCCCAGCAATTCCTAACAGCATTTTACGCGAGTCGGCATGTTTAGGAGAGCCTTCAACTAGATCGTTGAAAGAGATCCCAAAGCTATTTAGCTCCTTGCTGAATTCACCAATCTCAAGCCTTCTATTATCGGCTGTACACTTTAAGTCATAAGCTTGGAGCGCCTGCCGCGTTTCAATCGGGTTATAAGTTAAATCTTCCTCATCCTGCATATCATAAGAGCTGTATGGGACAGATAAGGTATGACGCTGTTCCTTGCGTAAATGATCAATTAGTCTTCTTCGAATGACGGTTTCAGCGAAGCCTATAAAAGACCTGCCAGACTCGGGAGAAAATTGATTGATCGCTTCATTAAATGCGGCCAATGCAATACTGAATTCATCATCTCTAGAAGGATCTATGTATCGTTTACAAAACCTGCTAGTCACTTTTGTGACATAGGGTATGTAATCAGATATTAATTGCTCCCGCAACAACTCATTGCCTTGCATAATTTGTTCGATCTTTTGCTCGGGAGCTAATTTCTGTTCATTCTCTATTGTTTCAGCGGAAACAGATCTCCGCAAAAACCGTTTGAACATTAAGAGTAACAACTGCTCCACCTCTCTACTTATATGTTTCGTTTCACTTTTTCTGCTTCAGTGGGTATGAGACAATTTTAATGAGAAAAATGAAAAAGCCTCCAAAGGAGGCGTAATCTTCGGTACTTCATTCAAATCAGACAGATGTTCGCCGCTGCCGTAGTTTATTGCGTCTGCTGCTTAATGTGCCTAGACGTTTCTTTAATTCACTCTGCCATTCCACATCTCCGATTTGCTTCGCAAAACTGAGCAGATCAAGGGACATATCTATCTGGCTTAACACGATCTCCATTGGGTCTTCGTTCTCATGATTAACGCAATTCTCGTGAAGCGCCTTACCTTCTTGCTCGACATATTCTTGAAAATCAACTTCGGCGGCGCCGTCTCCGTGTGCATATTCAGCCAATATTTCATATTCATTCTGGATAAGATAATGAATCTCCACACGATGGCACACCGGACAGAACATGATAGGCACATTATGAATGTGAGTCCTAATATGCTTCAAAGTACCTTTTGTGCCAATCATACTAGCTCCACAGCAAAAACTCATCGACGACTCCCTCCTTCATTGTTTGCCGAATTGCCCGCAAACTTGGTTCGTTTGAAATAACTTATTCGCTTCGCAGGAGTGAAATTCCTGCTTTACAAGCCGAATCGATAATCTGCCTATAGCTTGTACGACAAAAAACTCGTACCTTTAAAGGTACGAGTTCATGTAATTATAAGCTAATGCCTATAAAAAAGTTTCAATTATACAACCAAGTTTTGTTGACCTGGTTTCCAGTTCATTGGGCAAAGACCACCGGATTGAAGTGCTTGCAATACGCGAAGCGTTTCATCAACACTGCGGCCTACATCGTTATGGTTAACTACTTGGTATTTCACTTCGCCTTGTGGATCGATAATGAATAGACCGCGAAGCGCGATACCTTCTTCTTCGATTAGAACGCCGTAATCACGAGCAACGTTCTTCGTGAGATCAGCAGCAAGCGGGAAGTTCAATTGGCCAAGACCATTGTCGTTAACCGGTGTGTTGATCCATGCACGGTGACTATGTTTGCTGTCGATGCTTACGCCTAGAACTTCAGTGTTAAGCTTGCTGAATTGATCTGCAGCAAGACTCAATGCTGTAATTTCAGTTGGGCATACAAAAGTGAAATCCAAAGGATAGAAGAATAATACCAACCATTTGCCTTTGTAATCTGTAAGACTAGCTGTGCCGAAATCTTTGCCATCGCCAGTTGCTGTATCCATTGTGAAATCTGGTGCTGGGCGACCTACTAAACGCTCTGCCATTATAGAAAACCTCCTATACTATCCATTGTTATTTATTTATGTCTCTCATTATTCTGCAACTCACTTTTAAAATCTTAACACCAGACTATAATAAAGTCAATGTTACAGTAAGTATTTATTGATAATAATTATAATTAAGCAGTTGCTTTCTTCATAGCTGCAACGATCAAGTCGCCCATTGCAGTTGTACCAATGGCTTTGCTCTTATCAACAGCGATATCGCCTGTGCGATGTCCTGCATCAAGTACCTCTTTAACTGCATCTTCAATCATTTGAGCAGCTTCGTGATAACCGAATGTAAGACGGAACATAAGTGCTACAGACAAAATAGTAGCTATTGGATTGGAGATGCCTTGTCCAGCAATATCAGGCGCAGAACCGTGTACCGGCTCGTACAGGCCGAAGCTGCCTTCGCCCAGTGAAGCAGATGACAACATACCGATTGAACCAGTAAGCATTGCAGCTTCATCACTGATAATATCTCCGAACATATTTTCAGTTACGATTACATCAAAGCTGGACGGACGGCGAAGCAATTGCATTGCACAGTTGTCAACAAGCACATGCTCCAATTCCACTTCAGGGTATTCTGGAGCGATTTGGTTAACAACTTCGCGCCATAGACGTGATGTTTCAAGCACGTTAGCTTTATCGACAGATGCAAGGCGTTTGCTGCGAGTCATCGCGATTTCGAATGCTTGACGAACGATACGATCGATCTCTTGTACGTTGTATGCGCAAGTATCTACTGCTTCTACACCATTTGGTGTATCACGACGGAACTTCTCGCCGAAGTAGATACCACCAGTTAATTCACGTACAACGATGAGATCAGTACCATCAAGTACCTCAGGCTTCAATGTCGACGCTTCTTTCAGGCAGTCAAATACAGTTGCTGGACGAATGTTCGAGAACAAGCCCAATGCTTTGCGAATACCTAGCAAACCTGTTTCCGGACGAAGCTCTTTAGAGTTGTTGTCCCATTTCGGGCCGCCAACTGCACCAAGCAATACAGCGTCTGCTGCTTTACACATATCAAGCGTTTCTTGCGGCAATGGAGTGCCTTTCTCATCGATAGCAATACCGCCGAACAAGCCGCTTTCCGTTTCGAATTTATAACCGAACAATTCTTCCGTTTTCTTCAATACTTTCAGTGCTTCGCCTACAACCTCAGGTCCGATGCCGTCGCCAGCGATTACCGCGATTTTTTTAACTTCTGACATAATAATTTGTACACTCCCTTATTTGAACTCTATTAGATAACTATTCTCATTCTATTATCATTTGTACCATATTTCGAGCATGATGACAAAGATATAAAATCTATCATCTTTATAGGTAATGCTTATAAGATGACATCCATTACCTCCGCCGCTTACTAGGCAACCCTACTTCCCCATTGCTCAAGCTACTCTCTGCTTAACCCTGCTTAATCATTGCTCAAGCTACTCTCTGCACAACTCTGCTAATCATTGCTCAAGCTACTCTCTGCACAACTCTGCTTAATCATTGCTCAAGCTACTCTCTGCACAACCCTGCTTAATCATTGC
The DNA here is from genome assembly GCA_048976605.1 of Pristimantibacillus sp. Taxonomy (GTDB): domain Bacteria; phylum Bacillota; class Bacilli; order Paenibacillales; family Paenibacillaceae; genus Pristimantibacillus. The sequence continues at coordinate 136,330 of JBHGUX010000045.1, forward strand.
TCAAGTTACTCTCTGCACAACCCTGCTTAATCATTGCTCAAGCTACTCTCTGCACAAC
>JBHGUX010000046.1:0-26149 GCA_048976605.1 Pristimantibacillus sp.
CTTGTGATACGAGGTCAAATGCCTCAACCAGCTCAAACATGGTAGTAGGGGGTAGTGGAGAACTGTTTTTAGTACGGGGTAACTCCCCAAGGGCTGTCACGTTCTCTCGGCTACCACCATCATAAAACGACCAAAAAAAAAGGCCAACCAGTAATCTCGGTTGACCTAATAATACGAAAGGGCTGTCTCAAAGGTCAGAATTGACCTTAAGACAGCCCTTTCGTAAAAATGAAAAGAATTAAGCTTACTTGGACTTATGAAGCAAGCAACCATAGACCGAAAAATAGCGGTACAGGAATAGCCCCCTGTACCGCTTTTTTTTCATAATTTCCAACATTTCTGTTCAAAGTGGGCTATCTCTACAGCGAACTTACTACTTCTGAGACAGCCCCTTTGCTGTTTAATATGGATTATACGCGGCGTGCAGTTACATAAGTCTTGTCCCACGAGCTTCCTTTAAATTTGGAAATGGTAACGCCAACCCCTTTTTTATACGTATGAAGCAGCTTGCCATTACCTATATATAGACTAACGTGATTAATTACTCCATCGCGATTCGTATCGGAGAATACCAAGTCACCAGCTTTAAGCTTTGATTTGGAGACGTATTTGCCTACTTTAGATTGCTGTTTAGAAGAACGTGGTAGTGATATTCCTTTTTTCTTGAAAATATATTGTGTAAAGGAAGAGCAGTCAAATGAAGATGTAATTCCGGATTTAGCTCCAAATTTATAGGGTGTTCCGATATATTTCTTACCAATCGAAATAATACTATTGGCAGTAGTTGAGCTAATGGCTGCGTTGGCCGATTGAGGTGCTGCGATAACAGCTCCGCTGAAAGCGATTGTGAAGCTGATGCCAATACCTGCGATTTTTTTCATAATAGAATGTTTCGTGCTGTTATTTGTAGTGGAATTCATGGTGTATCCTCCTGTGATGTGTATTTAGTAATAATGTCTATAAGCACCATAACACACTGCAGAATCCCATTATTTACACATTGGAAGGCAAGTCCGCTCCACGCTTGAAATCTATCCTTTTATTAGAAAAAGATGATAAAACATTAATTTAACACTCTTGACATTCAATTTTAACGCATAAAAAGGTAGAATAGGAATTGTATGCTTATCTGGATTCCAATGACAAACGTCAGCAATAAAAAAAGGAGGAATTGGGATGACCGAAGTGAAACTAAATTTGGATTATGAGCTATATGAAGAGGGCAAGAAATTAGAAGCTATGATCGAGGAATTAGCGAACAGTGAAGCGGGCTTGCAGCTGGAAAGCTTAATTATCGGTGATTGGGGAGGCGCTTATGAGAATGATTCAAGTGATATCGTGAATTCGCTTGTTGCCTTAAAAGATAAGTTTCCCGCATTACGCAGGCTGTTTATTGGCGATATGAGTTATGAAGAATGCGAAGTATCTTGGATTACACAATCTAATCTAGCACCGCTGTTAACCGCCTATCCGGAATTATTATCACTTACGATTAAGGGCAGTACAGGGCTGGAACTTGATCCAGCAAGACATGAGAAACTGGAAGAGCTGATTATTATCTGCGGCGGCTTAGGCAAATCAGTTATCTCAAGCATTCAAGAAGGCAGCTTCCCACGGTTGAAGAAGCTGGAGCTGTATCTCGGTGTTGACGAATATGGCTTCGATGGCGGCTTGGAAGATGTTCTTACGCTTGTTGAACCAGGTAAATTTCCTGAATTAACGTATCTTGGGTTGAAAGACAGCGAGATTCAAGATGATATCGCTATCGCTCTTGCAGATGCTCCTATTATCGATCAGTTACATACATTAGACCTGTCACAAGGGACTTTGACTGATACTGGTGCGGAGGCACTGCTGCATAGTGAGAGAGTGAAGAAGCTGCAAAAGCTTGATTTAAGCTATCACTATATGTCTGATGAGATGATGAATCGTTGGAAACAATCCGGATTGAATGTGGATATCAGTGACCAACAGGCTGCAGATGATGATGAGGATTATCGCTATCCATCACTAACTGAATAACTGATGGAACGTATGTTCGTTATAGGCAATCCAGGCAACCGGCGCACAGCGGCACTCCAACAGGCGAGAAAGAACCTCGGACTGTCGCCGGCAATCGAATTAAGCTACATAGAACTATTACAGGGATCAAGCTCATTAACTGAATTGGTGGATTCAAATGATGCTCAATTTGGTGGAATACCGCCATTGTTGCGGATTGACGCACCAGGCGAGCACTTTGAGGTAGAAGCTGCGATGATTGCACTAGGAGCTCCGGATGCGAGACGTACAGATGGAGATGAACGGCTGCTGCCCTATGGTCATTTGCCCGAATCTCAACATCTGTCGATGAATCATGCGCTATCGTTGAAAGAGAAGAAGGGGAAGCTGTATCATCCCTCACAATGGTTTCGTGGTTATGGGCGGTTACTTGCTCGCCTTGACACTGAAGCAAGGATGATATGGGGAGAGCGTACAAGGTGGTTAAATGATCCGGTAGAAATTGTCAGTATGTTCGATAAGCGGCACACGCACAAAGTACTATCTGCTGCTGGCATATCTGTTCCGAAGCGATTAGCTTCACCTGAGGAAGTAATGGATTATGACAGCTTGCGTGAACAGATGAACAGCAAGCGAATACATCGTGTGTTTATCAAGCTGGCATCAGGTTCTGGCGCATGCGGCGTTATTGCTTATCAGATTAATCCGAGAACAGGCGCTGAGGTAGCGATTACCTCATTGGGTGTAGAGAATTATATCGCGAAGCCGCCGCTTTACTATAATGTGAAAAAGCTGCAAAGATACACGGAGCGATCTATCATTAAACAAATCATTAATTGGTTGTTGCTTCATGGCGCACATATCGAACAATGGATTGCCAAAGCTTCCTTTGGTGATCGGACATTCGATATTCGTCAGCTTGTCGTCACAGGTGAGGCTTGTCATCAGGTAGCGCGAGTTAGCCGAACACCAATTACTAATCTACATTTGCGCAGTGAGCGTTATGAGCTGGAAACGATCGGATTGGCAGCCGATGTTCAGGAGGCTGTGAAACATACTGCTGAAGCGGTCTCTGCTGTGTATTCGCGTTCAGCAATTGCAGGGATCGATGTCCTCCTTAGCAGCGGATCACAAAAGCCCTACGTGGTGGATGTAAACCCATTTGGGGACTTACTTTATGGGGTTAATTATAAAGGCTATGACGCCTATGAATGGGAATTAAGACGGCTTATGGACAGCCATTGGACGCCCGTAACGAAGGTGGGTTCGAATTGATCAACATGAATGAAATCGTAGGCAGTCATGACATTCTCATGATTACACTAGATACCTTGCGTTATGATGTTGCTTTGCTGGAGGAGGGGAACTGCCCGAATCTATGCCGTACAGGGGCTTGGGAGAAGCGACATACACCGGGAAGCTTTACCTATGCGGCACATCATGCTTTTTTCGGTGGATTTCTTCCAACACCAGCGACTACAAACAAATCGGAGCATGTCCGATTATTTCATTCTAAGCACACAGGACTGCAAACCAATCCGAACACTTGGCTGTTTGATACACCGGATCTCGTATCTGGCCTTCAAGGCGAAGGTTATCGAACGATTTGTATCGGCGGGGTTATCTTTTTCACGAAAAAGGTTCCACTAGCAAAAGTGCTGCCAGGTTACTTCCAAGAAAGCTATTGGCGCATGACGTTTGGGGTTACCAATCCACGTTCTACCGAACATCAAGTGAACCATGCGCTTCAATTATTATCGAAAACCTCGGGTTGCGAACGTTTGTTCCTTTTCGTGAATGTATCTGCGATCCATGGACCCAATCATTATTTCATTCCCGGAGCTAAGCGAGATTCGGTGGAAACTCAAAGGGCTGCACTTCGTTATGTAGATGGTGAGCTAGGGCGTTTATTCGATGCTATGCGGGAGCGGGAACGTCCTACTTTTTGCATGGTATTCTCTGATCATGGCACGGCATATGGAGAGGATGGATACGAAGGTCATCGACTTGCTCATGAGGTCGTATGGAATGTACCTTATCGGCAATTTATCCTTTAGAAATGAGAAGAAATGGAGGTGTATGACGGACTAATGAATGACACTAACGATGCTGAAATCCTCCGTCAATGGAAGGAAAACCTGATTGTAGAGCCTTATCGGTCTTATTTGTACTCCTATCCGCATAAAACCTCTTATCATGAATTACAACCACAACGGTCATTATCTGAGTTATGGCGTAATGAGCCTGCAGAAACGTTCTTTTTATATATGCATATTCCTTTTTGCGGAGCGCGCTGTGGATTTTGCAATCTATTTACGTTGCCAGATAAGCGAACTAACGTGCATGAAGAGTACGTAGATGCCTTGGAGCGTCAAGCTAGACAATGGGCGCCATTCATTCAGCATAAATCAATTGCAAGATTTGCGATCGGCGGAGGTACACCAACGTTGTTGGCTCCTAATCAACTAGAACGTTTGTTCGATATCGCTGAAAAGGGCATTGGCGTGGATATGGAGCTTGCATCCATCTCAATTGAAACGTCACCTGAGACCGTGACGCAGGAAAGGCTAACTATTCTAAAAGAGCGTCGAGTGGATCGTGTCAGCATGGGGATTCAGAGCTTTGTAGAAGCGGAAGCAACCGCAATCTATCGACCGCAGAAGCCTGTTGAGGTTGAAAGAGCGCTTGAGCAATTGAAGCGGGAACAGTTCCCAATTCTTAATCTGGATCTTATCTATGGTTTGCCTGGTCAAACAGTAGATACCTGGCTCTATTCACTTGATCGTGCATTAGCATACAGCCCGGAAGAAATTTTTATTTACCCGTTATATACTCGTGAGCATACGATTGTGAAGCCAGAACAGATCCGTCAAAGCGGTGTCGATAGCCGAATGAATTATTATCTTGCTGCTCGTGAACGATTATTATCGAGTGGCTATACTCAGTACTCTATGCGCAGGTTCGCGAAGCGGGATGCTGGCTCTACTAAAGAGCTTCTTCCTTACAGCTGCCAAGAGGAAGGAATGATCGGGCTCGGCTGCGGTGCTCGTTCCTATACGCGCAATGTACATTATTCTACTCGTTATGGGGTTAGCCGCAGTGCCACAGCCAGTATTATTGCTGATTACGTTGCTACCGAGGATTTTACAATGGCTAATTATGGGATGGTATTAAATGAAGCTGAACAGAAGCGGCGATTTATTCTCAAAGCTATTTTACATAGTGAAGGATTGAACTTAAGTCAGTATAGAGATCGATTCGGCAGTGAAACGCTTGATGATCATCCTGAGCTTGATAGGCTCTTGCGTACCGGACTTGCTGTGTTGGACACGGATACACTTCGTCTTACAGATGAAGGGCTGGCTTATTCCGATGCAATCGGAGACTGGCTCATCTCACCAGAAGTTAGAGAGCGTATGGAAGGTTATGTACTTACATGAAGGCAACGATCTATTATCGGGGCAGCTTAACCTCTTGCAACTATGACTGTCCTTATTGTCCGTTTAGCAAAAACATAGACAGCTTGGCTATTCTTGCAAAGGACCGTGAACAAATTACGACTTTCGTGGAGTGGGTGCGAGAACAAGGTGCTGCAGGACATCGATTATCGGTGTTTTTTAACCCTTATGGGGAGGGCCTTACACATCGCTGGTATCGCGAAGCAATGCAAGAGTTATCGCATATGGCGCATATCGATAAAGTAGCCATTCAAACAAACTTATCCGCTAAACTGGATTGGACCTCTGAATTAGATCCGAATCGTACAGCATTCTGGGTAACTTATCATCCTGGGCAGACGGAAGAAGTCAAATTTCTTGCGCAATGTCAGGAGCTTTATCGCCGTGGGATACCGTTCAGTGTTGGCTCAGTAGGGTTGAAGAGTTCATTTGAGAGACTTAAATCGCTTCGACAAGCACTGCCTTCTGATGTATATATGTGGGTGAACGCTTTTAAGGATAAGAAGGATTATTATTCCGCTGATGATCTTGCCTTACTGATGGAGATAGACCCTAACTTTACTGTTAATTTGCAGGATTATGATAGCATGGGTAAAGAATGTCACGCTGGCTATGATGTGTTCTACGTGCAAGGTGAGGGACGTGTTAAGCGATGCTATAAGGATCGTCAGGTCATTGGTCATTTATATCGTGATGGTCTTGAAGGGCTATCGCAGAAACGCGAATGTAGAATGAAGTGTTGTGATTGTTACATTGGATATATCCATATACCTGAACTTGAGTTGGATGATGTGTATGGGGATCGCCTACTGGAACGGATTGCAATTAATCCTGATATGATCATTCATACCGGTAAGCAGCGTGTGTAGGATAAGGTATAACAGGTGAAAAAGAAGTATAACGGTAAAAAGGAGCGGTAGTCTGGGAGTTTAGACTCGACAATTATTGAGTCTCCAGGCTGCCGTTTTGTTGATTATGAGTTATTTATTATAGTGAGATTGTTGATAGTCGACTGGGCTCTGTTAGATTTGTAATGACTCGGATGTCCGATATAGTGAAAATTATATGTAATCGCTTACATTACGATTTAAAGGAAATCGGAGTCGTTATTTGAATTTATAACAATGAAATGTGAAATAGTTCGTTATGAGGTTTAAAAAACGAATTGTTGTACGATAATCTAATTGTGTACAACTTATTAGTAAATTTTAGCTAGAATCAAATTTGAGTTTGGTTAAAGTAAAAGCTTATATTTCGATGAGTAAACAAAATTGGATTAACATCTAAACCAAACTGATAAAATAACTAAGTTAAACAACTTAAACAACTAAGTTAAACAACTAAGTCAAACAACTAAGTCAAACAAAGTCAAACAACTAAGTCTAACAACCAAAACTTCAGTTTAAACCAAACTGATATTAAACAACTAAGACTTTACTATACAAAGACTAAATGATTAAACCAAACTATTAAACGAAACGGATTAAACATAAACTAAAGTTTAGTTGAGCGTGAATACAAAAAAGAATCGAAAGAAACCGTAATAGAATAAAGTTAAAGAGAAATTAGAAGTAAAGTTGAGTTAGATGATGTAATCACACAACGAAGTTGATTAGAGAGTCAGATTAGCCATGATTATGACTTGCTGCGTAAAAGCCTTGTAGACTATTTCATAAAACTCGTATTTTGTACATATGTATATAATGCGGTATTCAAATTCATTTCTTAGCCAATGCTGATTGTCGGTTGACAAGAACTTGATATCATAAATGACAAGAACTTGATATCATTCCCATTCCCTTCTACAGAAACAAATAAATAAAACCATCATTCATTAATATTCGAATGATGGTTTTATTTATTTGTTTCTATTTTAAATTGAAAACCTGGCTACGTACTTGTCGACGTATTTGCTAAGTTCTTTATTTTCTTGTGATGGATTATCGAATATTTTCATCGCAATTCTCAAAGGTGTGTACGATGACATATTTCGTATTTGTTTCTTCATGCTTGTTGAATTTGTCATGCATTCAAGATTAAGATCATTTTTCTGCTGGCCTTCGCTTTTAAATACTTGAACTATTCCATCATTTCCCCCAACATTTTCATCATGCTTAAAGATAATATTAGGTAAGCTCATCTCAATCATTTGTTCAATTTGATTCCATTTTGGTGCAATTGCTCGTCTGGATCCTTCTTTAGCGATAGCAAGCCATTGATAGAAATAATTGAAGCACAATTCTGATGTGTAGCGATTCATGATCTGATGCAACAGTGCTCTATTATCAACATCAGAAATATTCGTCTGAAAAAACAACTTGTCCTTTATGTATTTTATATGTTTTGCAACTAATTGTGTCGCAAATTCCAAGCCGACGCTTCTACGCAGATTGAAGTCATTTAATTTAGGATTGTCTTTGTAGAAATAAGATGTGCGAAGCAGCGTATGCTTCCATAAAACATAGGCATACGCATACGGACAAACCGGTGGAAACTCCCCCTCCTTATGCTTGCGAAGCTCTTGAAATGATAATATGCAGTTTCGGTGATACTTTAGATATTTGCGTTTGATGTACCGGTCTATGGCTTTGAAACAATTTATATTTTCGTTGTATATATCATCCATTAATTCAATACAACGTGGGTATCCCCCCGTGTTTCCTCGATTAGTATCTCTGTTATTAATTTTGTATGTGATTACTGGTTCAGCACTAAATAAATTAATGCTTACTGAACTTGGAACAAATAAAAAACGCTCTGTCACCCCCTTAGCTGCTCCCTTCAACCAGTGTCCCATTGAAGTGTTTTTAATATCGAAAGAATGCTTCCATTCTGTCCAATGTGTACATGAGAATTCAGCCATCTTATAACCACATATGCAAGTGAATGGTTCATTCATTCTACGATCACTTAACAAAAATGGAATGTCATTTGAGCAACTTGGACATGATTCTAAAAGTTCATTATCGTGGAATGGACAGCGTTTAGTCATTATAAATTGGTGGATCCAACTATGATATCCATATCTCATACAATCGGGACACCAACGCATCCTTGTAGGAAACCAAGTGTGGATGTTTTCATAAATATACTCAATTGGTTTTAAAATGCTTTTAATGTCTGTATTATTTTGAGCAGCGAGATCAAAATCCAGATATTTATGTAACATTGGATGATCAAACCCACTTAAATTAATTAACTCCCTCCTCTTATCCCCTACTAAAGTTCCTCTGATTTGTCGCACCTCCGTACTGCCGAGTGTTTTCAACAAATCTGTACGCGTTATATGGTTTGCAAAGCATAATTTCTCAAAGATTGACCAGGGCGTCTCGTAAGCATTAATCCACTCCGTTTTCCAGATAATCATTTTCAAGTCGCCTTTTTTGCAATTGCCATGTATATTTCAGATTCAATATAACCTGACCTTTGGATGGCTTCTCTCCATTGCTCCATAGAAAGCCACTCCGTACACTTTCCATTTGCTCCATTGATCTTTAAGGCATTTTCAACAGTGAATGCCAAGTATTCCATTGGAAGTTCAACTCTCCCAGAAAGACCGTACTCCTGTCGAATTTCTATAAAGAGATTAAATAAGCTTTTCGAGAATTCGGCAATCCGTTTCCCTGTGTCATATGCTTCAGGAAAGTAATACCTGGTATAAAACCAACCGCTGTCGGAAGGAAACTCCGATTCATCATAGCTTTGGAGAACAAACTCCATTTCTTCCTCGTTAGTAACTCCTCTGAAACGATATTCTGATGGCATAAACCGACCGATAATGTGTGTTTTTGAATTTGCTAAGAAAAATGTACGTCGAGCAACGAGTTGCTCCTGTCCGATTGATATGGTCGTCATTCTAACGTTTCTTCGAAGCAGTTGATTGTATATATCAATTAAACAATCATACTGCCACTCGGTCATTTTATGTGCTTCATCCATGAGTAATGCAACTCTTCGATGACTGCACCGCTCTGCTTTTTCATGCATCAAACTTACTATCTGATTCCTTAGCACAATTTCATCTTTCTTTGTTGAAAACCCATAATTAAAATCTAACAGCATATCTCTGAAGAACTTTTCGGCTGAAGGAACCTTATAGCTTTTACTATCCGCAACGAAAACCGGAATTTGATACTGCAAAACTTCAGGTAAATAATTGACAGCAAATGTGGTTGCCTTGGTCTTCCCCAGCCGTGGCCTTCCATAAACAATCATTCCTGGTCCCCCGTCAGTAATAATTTGGACGATTTTGTCCATTAATCTGTGGATTTCCAAGGTTGGAAGAACATAAACACCTTGTTCTATTGGATGAGCGCCAAATGGAATCATTGGCCTGGTCAATGGAGTAACCACCTTTCTATAAGATTATCGTTTTAAACTTCCGGATAGAAGTTGTTGTTTGTGCGATTTGGAGCTTTTCTTGCTGCTCCCTTGCTTTATCTAAAGCATCTATTTGTTCATGTTGTTTAGTTAATTCTTCACTTCGTTGCTTAGCTTCTTCCTCCTTGCTTTTGCGTATGACTTGTTGAACCTTTGCAATTTGGTTAGCAGTATCTTTCTTTTTGTGCCTTGTTTGTGACAAAAGATACTCGTGATACACAAAAATCGGATCATCCCATTGTGTAAAATGGATTAACTTCTTTGCCTTCAGCATATTAATTGTTTTTCTCATCTGTAAGGAGTGAGGGGTTAATGACCACTTACCTGCGGCAACAAGCTCACCGAATTCACTCCCGTCTGGTAAATACACACGAATAGTGCGAAGATCATCAACGTTCACATGAACTGTAACCTTCGTGTTGATTAAATGTGCTGACTGAGCTAACAACTCATTTCGGTATTCGACCCCCATATATTCGATATAAGGCCGCTTTCCTGAATGAATACTGCCACGAATAGTTCGGGGCTGTTCAACTTGTGTAAAAGTAAACTCTGACCGCTTTGATTCTTGTAACACTCTAGGTATCATCCCCTTATTAATTCGTTGTTCTAACACTTCGAGTGGTGAATTATAGAAATAGGAGCCATGAGGTGTACCATTATAATTCGCAACAACAACATCAAGAATTTCCTCTAAATGCTCGTATGTCATTTCATAATGTACAGCCATTTTCTCAGGATCTTTACGCCGAGGGTCCTTCGGATGACTTCCAGTAGTATTAACCATACGTTGAATGCTGCTTGTTGTTAAGGTCTGGTGAAACCGTTCAATATGTGGACGTCTCATAGGTCTATCGACTGCTCCTAAGCAAGTAGTGCAACCGATTAAATTACGAAAGCGTTCTCGAACCATTGTAGCTAAGTGTGCCTTTGCATTATCAAAATGGACAACATCCCATACCGCCCATTCTAATTCACAAAACAGATCTGAAGGATAACCACCCGTTGGCTGATAACTAAGACCAGGGATAGATATTTTCATTTTAGCTGCCGGCATTATTGCTTTTTTAGCTGCAATCATTACATCACTAGCGTTATATTCCTTATTGATACAAATGTGTGGCCTACCTATTACTGTATCAGTTGCACGATCAATGAAACTAAGGAACCAAAGTCGATCCAAGGTTAGAATTGCTTCATCACCTTGGTTGGTTGTTACTTTAATTACAAACGTGCCATCTAAACGATGCCCATCAAATTCAACATGTTGATAAGGAGTAATGGTTTGAGGGTAGTTTAACTGGCCAATACCAGAATTTTTTGCTTTTTGTTCGGCATCTTTTCCATAGCGAGACGATGCTTTGCCAAAGTGAGTATCTCTAATATCCTCTAGGTACCTACATAATGCTCTGTAGCCCATATGTGCTGTATTAAAGGGATATTCACTTCGGGATATTCCGATTTCTCGGCATTTATCTACGAACTTTTTATGTATATACTTTGGCCGCATAACAGGCTCGGATAGCTTCTTTCTGCCAAAAAACAAATTTTCTATTTCGTCACGAATGAATGGGTATTTTTCTAGAAGTAATCTAAATTCCCCAGTCTTTCTTGATTCATTATATTTGCTACTTAAAGGATTTAACTCGTATTTTTTCAGCTTTTTATTCGGAATGAGCCCACGATATCCCCAGGGTACACCATGAGAATCATATGAAATACATCTGTTAAATAAACGAGTTATATTAATTCGGTTTACACCGGTCAATTCGAATATTTCGTTAAGGCTTCTCTCACTCGCAACATAAAGATCAATTGCTTCCTTACGTTTCAAATATACCGCTCGAGCATCCTCCTCTAACAAGGTTTCATCAACCTTCAGCCATAAATCCTGATCAATTTGGGCGATGGATAATTCCCCGTTGTTAATGACTTTCACTCTGCTCACGTAACCATACCTCCGACTGCTTGCAGATAATCTTTTCATCTAAGTTGATGTGAATTGCTCCATGATAATAAAGCCAAAGGCAATTATCATGGATCAAAGCATAAGGCAGTGTTGTTAGTTCAGATAAGGTCTGCAGGCTGCGACGCTTATCATTAATATGATTTAGCACGACCTCAGCTGCTTTTTGATTTGAAGAGTTCTTGATGAAGGAAATAATTTTTAATCGGTTCTCTAATTCTTGAGGGTTTTTTCTTAGAATCTTTTCTGTCAGCACTTCATATGTAAAGTTGTTTTCAATACAATAAGCCCTTTGCGCAGCAATCTGGCGAAGGGTTCTTTCATTGCGAGGGTCGTTCTCGTTTAATTCTACCTCATACTTTACCTCGCGATATATTTCGGACCCATCATGATATCTAATCCACATATCAAATACACTCGAATGTAGAACGCCATCGTATACATAGGTAATTTCGGGGTATTGTTCGCAGTATGTTTCTACATTAGGGTCAGAATCGACTGTAACCCAGTTATCGAACTCCAGATCGCTGTAAAGAGTTACTTCTCTCTTATCAACTTTAGGTCCCTCAGTGTTCCAATAATTACTGCCATACTTAGCGCTTCTTGGCATTACTTTCGGCTGATGCATATTCTCACCTCAGTGTCTCATTGCTACCACTTAGAAATGTTTAGAGACTAAACATTATTGCTTATCATCATAAACAATAAACTTACAATTTATACAAGTTTCCTAGTATACCGATGAAACTATTTGTGCAAAATAGATTCATAGGTTTATAGATTGGAGGAAAACACATGACCGAAGATGAATTTTATCGGTGGCTTGGACTATACCTTAAAGGGTTGCGAAAACGCAGCCGGTTAACACAATCTGAAATTTGTCATGCCTTTCATTTATCTAGGTCCTCCCTTTCTAATATTGAGACCGGGAGGCATCATTTAAGTGCGTTTGCACTTTATGATTTACTGACCGTATTGGATGAGACATTTGAAAGTGTTATAAAGTCAATGCTTACGCTGCATCGAGAGCATAAGCTTTAATCTTTGGATATCCTCCTGGTATTTTTGAATTACATTTGGATCGATCTCATTTCCTTGATCAATTGTCGAAGCAAGTTCTAAATGATCGTTGCCAAATAAAAATAGATGTCGGGTTTCATTAACATTATAAAGTACCGGGATGAACCAATAACCTTGCGTTTCAGCAAATGCAAATAATTGGGATTTAACGAAATTAGCATTTGAATAGTAAATCCCATTAAAGAGTATCCCTTTACCTGTGACTGTAGCCAGTCCACATTTAATATCCAACATTGTCACTTTTGATCACCTCAATATGTATTATGACCATAAGATAAATGAATGATACATATAAGTATCATTTTATAAATATAATACTTATAAGTTAGTGTATCTGTTTTAAACCATTGATTACACTTAAACTGAGGTGTATCTATGGATAATTCAGTACTAAGTTTGATTGGTCAACGTATAAGAGATCTGCGTAAACAGAACAATCTCTCCCAAGAACAACTTGGTGAACTTGCGGGCTTTCATTTCTCATATATTGGTGGATTGGAACGAGGGCAGAAAAACATTACCCTCCTTAATCTGGAGAAGATTGCTGAAGCCCTTAATGTCCCATTACACGAAATCTTCTTGTACAACCGGCAAATAAAACGTTCAAAAAGTAATGCTAAGGATATCACGCTTAATGAAATTCAAAAAAAAATAGTGGGAATGTCAACAACTGATTTACGGAAACTTAATCGGTTAATTGATGAATTTTTTACATAACGCTAAGAAGAAGAGCCTCCAGCGCACTTAATTAACGGTGCTGGAGGCTCCTTTCTTTTTTTCACCTCTATTAGTTTAAAGGTTATAAATTCACCTCTTTTGGGGCATAGATTATTCTAAAAAATTCTACTATAGAGGTGAATATTATGAAAGTACAAGAATTTAGGGATTTGGATGCTTTGTATATTAAATTACAGTCACTACCTTCATTTGTTGAAAATTATATTGATTATACTCTAGCTAAGAATTTGTCTCCTTCCTCCCTTCTTGAATACGCAAAGGATTTTAAATCATTATTCATATGGATGAGTAGTGAATTTCCGGAAGATATTAACCACCCTGCAGAAATCAAAATATATCATTTGGAATTAATTACTGTAGAGCATATTCAGAAATTTGAAAGCCATCTTTATGAGGTTGAACGATTAAAAACTCGAACTATTTCTAGGAGAATTAATGCAATACGTTCTTTATTTAACTACCTACATGATGTAGCAGAAAATGTTAGTGGTGATCCCCTTCTCAAAAGAAATATTTTTCGAAAAATAACTACTACTAGGGTGTCAAATGCTCTAATGGATGCGAGAGAAATCCAAACCAAAACTATCACTTCTACTGAAGCAGACGAATTTGTTAGTTATGTTAGATCACAGTATCGAGCAGACAATGCGACAAATCCTCAGGCGATTTGGAACTACAACTTAAATGGAATTCGTGATATTTGTATTATTAATCTGATGCTTCGAGTAGGATTACTGGTGAGCGATATTGTAAATCTGAATGTAAGTGATATAACGTTAAAAGATAAAGTAATCAGAATTTCTCGCCAATGGTCAGGACACAAGAGTTTTCATACAATTCTTTTCGGTGAGACAACAGCAGCGGATATTATTGCTTACTTTAATATACGAATGGCTGTTTATCACCCGGATAAGTCTGAAGATGCTTTGTTTTTAACTATTCCTAATGGACAAAGAGTTGGTAAGAGAATGACCAAAAGGGCTATACAAGAAATGGTTATTAAATACTCGAAAAAATACGGAGAAAATAAAATTACAACTCGACAATTGAGGCATTCCTTTGGAATTAAACATCAAAGACAAAATTGTGCTGTCGACACAAAAACACAACTCGCATTAAGAAATTTGGAAGGGACAGAGAAGTATCAGATACTTACCAAAATAATGGAATAGTCACTTTCACTCTTGAGCAAATATCTGGAAATAGGTGGGTATCCCTTCGGCATATAGCGAAAAGCCTTAACAGCTGCTACCTTGAATGCTCGAGCATACGTCATGTTCTTTTCGGTTACATGCTGAACGTTTAGATTTGACTCCAACTGTTTCATTTCTTGCTCCGAAAACACGCATCTCGCTTTGTCCCCTTCTTCTTTCCCATTTTCTTTCCCCCGCTCTCACCCTATAGTCTGAAAACATAAAAGGCCCGTAAGATGGGCACTTTTTTCAAAGTGTCTATATTCGGGCTACAGTTCATGTGGCATCTACAGAATCTGTATTTGTTTTGCAGCTCTCAGTTAGCGGTTTTTTTCATTTATGTGGTAAGATTCTTGTCATCCGACAGTTCCATTCCTACCAAGATTGATGTATTGCCGTGTTTTGTGGTCGCCTCCTACAGAAAGTTTAACTACTTCCCTAATCCTTTCTGCTCGTTCGCAATAGAGATAGTGAGGAGTCAGAATTCTCCCGAGATTTTTTAGTCTATTGAAAATGCTTATATTTTACATCAATTTCTTTAGAGTTTCCTCTATCGTTTTCCCGACGGAAATACCTGCAATCACATCTTTAATTCAACTAAACAAATACCACACTGTGTCCCATGATCAGTCCACTTATACGTTTTTTGCGACTGTTTAATGATAAAACAATTATACAAATTTGTGTGATACCCGACGTGTTCAATCATACACCACTGAAATTTTCCGGCCCCCATTAGACGAAGTAATGATGCGGGTTACAGACATGTGAACGCCTATGCATTAGTGCGGTTAATGATTAATGCATTTTGTGATAACTGTACAAAAAAATAAAGTTGTAGACTGACGTTGTTGATTCTACGCGGTTTTCAAATTCTGAATCGTCAGCCTATCATAAATAAGTTTTAGACTAATAACGCATGTCCCGCATCGAGCGTAACTTTTAAAAAAAAGGATTAGACTGGCAAGCCAAATGCAACTTCGCTGGTCGGCTGGCGCCGCCGGCTAACCAATCGCGCGCTGAACTAGCGTTTGTGGAAGAACAACCAGGAGCACAAGCCGCAGTTTCGTCGCGCAGCTGGCCGCCGACGTGACAGTCTATAACTTTATTTTCTTCGGACACCTGCTTAGTAAATTCATTAGATTTGAACCACATTCCCATATTTAGGAATTTACATCATTGCGGAAGCCTTCTTTAATTGCATCCTCTTTATTTTGCAATCGGCTAGGGATATGTTCACATATAACACTTTCTAAAGTCTTTATCTCTTTATCAAGCTCATAATGAATAGTACCATGTGTTCTGTAGATCATAGGGCGTTTATTATAAATCGAGCATCTTCCATCTTCGTCATTAAGGAGTGGGCATGGAAAACTCGCTCTGCTCTTCCCGCCTTTAAACAATTTAAAATAGGCTAAGTTTCGTTCATAATCAAGCTGAGTGCGAATTGCCCTATCTATATCTGGATGCTCCGTTTGAAAAAAAACATTATCATTTACACGTCTGTATAGTTGGCTGATTTCTGTCTCAGTCCATGTGCTATATATACTTCCGAAACAGTAAAAAAATCACTGCAACAATTATTGCATCCAGTATAACACTGCGGTTTTACTTCTTTACTCTCAAAGTAAGTCTCTACTGATTGCTCTAGCCTATCTAATAGAATAAATAAATGCGCAGCGCGACTATCTGACGACACTCGATGACAATTTTTCGAAGCTTTACCACTGCCTCAGAAACATCTTACTTAGCCATCTTTTATCCCTCATGCTCAACTTGTATAAAGTCCTAGATTGACGTCTATCAATAGAATTTACTTTTGCTGTAATTTTCTAAGGTATCATTAATTACAGCAATTGCTTCAGGAGAAAGTGCACGTAAATCATTCAGAATTTCCAAGCTTAACCTATGATTCTTTATATGCTTATACCGATATTCAGAATCTTTGAATAATATTTCACGTTCTACTAAATTAGCTATCACATCGGTATATTTCTCAGCAACTCTACTCAATTGGCTATCATTTAATTTTGTCCACGCTTTTAACTTCGCGTACATCCCTCCTGGATCATTAAACCCTTGAAAATCTCTATTTCCTGTGTCTTTACTATATGCTAATAGCAAAATCTCCTCCTCTAGAAGGACTCTTGTTCTAATGAGTTTTTCTAGCCTAGATTCATTTGCGTCTGCCTTAGTTATAGGTTCGGACATATTTTTATTGGACACGATCTGAGCTTGTTTTATTCGTGCTGACACAGTGCGGTAAAGATGATCGATAACTTTATCTTTAGCATAGACAGAGTACAAAGCTAAACCGCTATATTTCTTTTTGTATTCATCTACCTGGGCCATTTCTGCGTAATTATAATTATTTCTCGGAACATCCTTTTCAACAAAATAGACCAGTACATCTTTTTGTTTATCAATAAAAAATTGAATTTCCTCTAATGTTCCGGATCCGTGGTTTAGCGTAGGGCTACCTAGCTTATTCCAAAAAATTCCCACTAGAATATCGCAGTTTTTCACGACCTGTTCATTAATGAGTTGCTGAGGGTCATTTCCTCTATAAGCAGGAAAGGTATCTTTTTCCCATCGCTTAGGGAGTAGTATAACCTTAAGTTCTTCAGCATAAAGACTGTTCCATTGGAAAATTGCTTGCTCTACCTCATCTCTTTCTGCTGCAACATCGGACGGGGACGCGATAAATACATTCAATACATCTGCTTGAAAACTCATATGCATTTCAGTCCTTTATGAAGATATATTGGTGCTATGTTCATCCTATCTGATTTTTGGATAAATAATTTTCCAAATCTTTTTGATTTATCCACATTGTAAGTATACATTCACCAATTTCTTATTCAAACCCTTCTAAAGATTCGACTTATTTCTTCAAAAGAAAAGTCAGCGCATAAGCTGCTATCTCTGAATACTACTTATTGGCGACATTAATATCTTCGATAAACCATTTTAAATTCTTGAAGAAGATCCCCATGAATACCCCTCCGTAAACTATCATTCGAACACAGCATGCGATTTCAAAGGTGTTATCATGTAAACATTCTCATGTGAGAAGGAAAAAGAGTAGTCACCCATCGAATTTTTACGAATACCTCTGATAATTTTTAAATCGCTATCATGTCTATCTACGTCCCCGAAAAAATCATATGTAGTGTTATCAAGTAGCCCCTTTTTATTGACTTGCATGGTAATAACTTTACTCACGGGCTCGCCGTCAAGAACATGTCGATCTAGAATATCTAAATCAACAGTGTCTCCATTATTGGAAGTCTCTCTGGCAAGAAACCAATGTAGCTGTTTGTTGAACGGCATAGCTAATAAATAATGATGACTTGCATTACTTCCTGCATTAAGAACCTTTTCAATCTCTGATGAGTAAAAGCAAGCATATTTCTTCTTGGCAAGAACGTTATCAAACTCACTTACAATATTGGCGTGTCCTAGCGAGCTCATGTAAATTAAGGTTCCATACATATAGATCATCTCCTACGACTAAGAATGTTGAAACTAGCTTCTCAAACTAACATTAAGTTTAAAGCTTTAGGTACACAATTATCTATTTAGCCTTTTTGTATATCCTATCAAAAAACTCCTTGCTACTCATGATTGCTTCATATAAGCTAACTTTCCAATAGTTGACTCCGTACTTTCTAATAAAAGTATTTACACGTCTTTGTAAGGTTGCTGCTTTCAAATTGTGTAACCAAGAATTTTTCTAGTGCTTCTTCATGGGGGAATTGCTCTTTACGATTCGTGTATTTCTTAATCTGTTTGTTAAACGATTCGATTAAATTCGTTGAATAAATGCTTTTCCAGATTGGTTTGGGAAAGCTGTAAAACGTAAAGATGTAGGGATTTTCTCGTAGGGATTTCACGACCTTAGGATAGGTGGTTTTCCATTTGTCACAGAAGGTTGCTAAGGCTGTTTTACCAGCTTGTTCATCTTCAGATCGATAGACGGATTTGAAGTCTTCACAGACCTGCGCTCGATCTGAGACGCGAAATTTATAAGCAATATTACGAGCTAAATGAACACAGCATGTTTGGTATTTCGCCTGGGGATAGATCTCCTGAATCGCATTCACAATGCCTGTGAGTCCATCGGAGATAAACAGAAGGATTTGTTCCGTACCACGCTGTTTGACGTCCTGAAGTAATTCTTTCCAGAGGTAAGCTGATTCGGTCGGTGCAACGGCGTACGTGAGCACTTCCTTGGAGCCATCTTCACGAATTCCCACAGCAATGTAGACTGCTTCATTAGATACGGTTTCACGTTTAACAGTAATATAAGTCGCATCAATATAGACGAACACATAGCGCTTCTCAAGTGGTCGTTACATAACAGCATCGATATGCTCGACCATTACTTTTGTCATATTCGATACGGTTTGTGGCGTGTAATGATGACCGTACATTTTCTCGATTAAATCGGCAATCTCCGTCATCGTCACTCCCTTTTGAATCATGTGAATGGCGAAGGATTCTAGCGTGTCATTCGAACGTTTATAACGGTGCTACGGTCTGTTGCTTGAACTCTCCGTTATGACCTCGAGGAATATTTAGCTGCAGATCCCCATACTCGGTATAATCGTTCGAGAGTACCATTTCGAGAATTTCCTGAATTCACGTCTATTCCTTTTATTCTTTCAGAACCATTAAAATCAAGTACTCCATATGTCTGTTGTATCAACAAAATCAAATACAAAAAACGGCATCTCTGCCGTTTAAGTTTAAAGTGTTGGTGGAGAATAGAGGGCTTTAATCCATGACCTCTTCACACTCCCCAAGCTAAGCTCTGCCTCCAAAATAAATTTATATGCAGGTTTTCCATTACTTGGTTTAAACAACAAACACTACACGCAGAACCTCCGCTGTGGCTAACTTCCTAATCACATTTGAGTATAAATATTTCTTGTGATTTAATGATGAATATTATTTGACGTCTTATCTGGCAGTACATCGAGGTAAATCCCCTGTGGTAACCCCTCTTTATTTTGATTCAATAAATTCCTTTGTACTTCATTCATATTATAAATAGTTAGCATCCCTGCTGGTTTACCTTTAGAGATATACACCTTTAAATCGAAATCATCTTTAGCTATAAATTGAAATTGGTTAATCCACTTGATGCTATTATCTTTTTTTTCTTTTATTTCGAGTAGTTCTCTTTGCTTTTCTGCGTAATTTTTTTTATCTACTTTTCGTGCATTGTTAAAAATAACAAATAAAACAAATATTGGAAGCACTATCATAGAAAATATCTGAATTAAATCACTTATACTCTTTGTTTTCAACAGAATGTAGCCCACACCCACAACTAATGATGAACTCATCCAAACAATTGGTACCAACCTATAGAATATAAGTGTTAAAACTTGCTGTTTCTTTATTGGAAAACCTGTCTGCCACCCTTTAAAATAATAAAAGTTCCTTGAATTAGAGCACCCCAGGACTTATTTACTTTTTCTCCGATTTCAAGTGTATTCCACTCAATATTCTCTTCTTGATTTATAATCGACTCATTGACAATACGATAATACGTTGCAACTTTTGTACCCAAAGACTCAGTGGAAAATGATATTTCCATTCCATCAGGGGTGGCTATAATTAGCGGTTTTGTTGTAGGCGCTTCTGTATCAATTGAAAATTCGTACGTTTTGGTTTTCAATGGTCTTTCGTAAATATCTTTACCAAACACTTCAATTTTATGCTTTCCTGCTATCAAATCAAGTGTTATTGGTTCTATATACAGTGTAGGAGGTTCTCCATCAACTGTTACGTAAATTGCATTCACAAGAGACTTATCATTAATATTAACAGTAATAGTAATTGGACCGGAGTATACTTCTCTGTACGGAAATTTTTTAACATTCTCAGTCGGTTTAGCTATAATTTCGAGAGTAGGAACAAAAGGTCTTTCATTTACCATATCATTTTTTAAAGATGTCTTTTTCTTTACAACGAAATCAAATGCTTTCCCTTTTGATTTTTTTAAACTTGGTTTTTCAGGGTTTTGAGTTAACGGTAGTGAAATTAACGCTGTCTCACCTTTATCTATTGGCAACGGTTCAAAATTAATTTCAGTAATTTCTTCATTTAATATTTGCAACGAAATATCAGCAATGCCTTTTTCGTATGAGGTCAATTTTATTTTTATATCTTTATTTGCATCCTCGGGTATAAACAAATACTTTGAATCACCAATGGAGAAATACATTAATTTTGGATTTGTGGAGAGCTCACTAACCTCTTCTATTGTAGGGTCGAATTGACCCGCGACATATTTATCATCCTGATCAAGGAAAGTTGGGTCTACAGGACATTTTATTCTTGCCATGAAACCATTATGAAGATCATCTTGTGAAGTGGTGACAATCCCATTTGGTATTTCTCCATTTTTCTCATCAAGGGACCATTTAATAAAATCAATAACATTAGGATTTGATCCAAGCTCACCATGCTGGCCTTCAACGTAATACATATTCGCTGAGTGAGTAGGTTTTGCGCTGAAAATAGGGACTACTCCGTCACCATTCATAAATATAGAATTAGATTTAAAGAAAATTCTCATCCCTAATAATGCTTTTTCAGGAACTTGATAAAGTGTTGGATAACAATGTCCAATTAAACAGTCATGCACAAAACCATCAGGTAGCGGTTGTAGCATAGCGTCTTGAACTGGTTTCATATACTTTAACCATATGTCAACAAATTCTTCATTATCTTCTTTATAGTACCCAGAAGCATCCTGTAAAATATCTGCATAATCATGATCTTTGTATGGATTATATAAGAACTTTCCATACTGAGAGTTGAAGTAATATTCACTTGGTAATAATTGATAAACAGAAGTGAATTGACGAGCCATCTTTCTTGTACTTTTATCATTTAGGAACGAAAGCGCTTGTTGTAGTCTAGGAAATATTCCTGGTTCTCCATATGTTAGGACTTTATATGCATCCGGCGCTCCATGCCAAGGTGTACCGAGTGTAATTAGTTTTTTTACATTATTCAATTGGTTTTCTTTTTGTAATTCGAGTATAGCTAGTTTCGCAAGCATTCCACCCATACTATGCGCTACCAAGACAACTTCATCTCCAACACTCGTGAATTCTAGAATCTTTTTCACCAATTTATTTACGTGGATTGTTATATCTTTTCTCCAATCGTAAGTATAGGGGATCAATAATGGCTCTTCAAAGTTATCCAAAATCCCCTTATATATATCAACATGAATGTATGAGAATGCACTCACACTTCGCAATAAATTGCCAGGTTCCACTTCATCACCACTTAATGTCTCCATGTCCCTTTTATTTTTAGGAAACCACACATTATCTTCTTTGTGTATTAACTCTGTTCCTTTTATTCCTGGTATAAATAACATCCTCAGCATCAAAGAACCTCCCAAGTATCTCCATTTTTAGTTATACTATAAAAGTACCAGAGTAGTTCATATTAGTACATATTTTTCGGTAGTTTCGACCTATATTTGCAATTTTCCACTTTATATTGTTACATAAGTAGATTACATCTGTGAAAGTGACAACTATAAATAAGCAAAAACGACAGCCACCTACCTATTGAAAGTAGTGCTGTCGTAATTATATAATTAATTATTTATTTTAAATAAAATTCCTCGGATGCTCGCCGCCGTGTGTTGGACGGTAGTCATACAGGACGATAGGTGGACCCAGACGCAGTTATCGGTCAAGATATTTCTAAAGAAGAAAGCCATGGACAAGCCTTTTTAGCGAACGGGCCGACTTTTCTCCTGGCGGATGCTATAACGTTCTTCTGTCCCTTTCATTTCGCGTCTCGGTACTCATCTCATGGAGCGTACCTCCCCCCCTATTCACCCTTTATTTCCGCATGCCCAGTGCTCCATCCCACAACAACCAGTTCCTTCATCATCCATTTCTTCAATTTAACTAGAGGGTGAAATCCTGCGAATTCATGAGTCTGAGTGAGGAAACTGAATCATTTCGAGGGAGCTTAACGAAGTACGACGGGCTGAACCCTTATGCCTCTTGGCGACCAGATACCGACCTCTTCGAATTCACTTTCGAAAGTTCTTATCTCCTGTCCTTATTAATCTAATATTGGGTTTTGTTTCAAGTCTAAATGTCACATTGGGATCATCGTCATCTAATAATATTAATAAGCCTTCTGTAAAACTATCTTTATAAATCTCGATCCCCCTTACCGACTCATACCCTATCTCTATTAATGTTCCTTGTCTCTCGTTGCTCATTCTTATATTTATCCGATTGCATGCCGGTTCCATACTTAATCCTAAAATGAGCCCATCCCTTAATAGTTCGAAGAGCAGATAATTGTAATACCACGGAACTTCGTTATCTAAAACGATTGGTTCTGATTCAAATAAAGCAATTAATTCATTCTCTTCAGGAAATGGATTCAAAATCTCACACCCCAATTGTTTTTCCTTTTGCATTTCGCTATTTACTAATAACGCCTTATATAAACTTCGCGAATTTTCCATATTTGAGGTATTCGTGAAATGATTCAACTATCCTGCCCGTAGCTTAATAACAGAGCCTAAGTGTACCAATCATAAAAACCACTGCATTTGAGCCATCAATATTAAGTCAACCACATGACTGAAGAATGTAATACTGAATAAAGGAAAACAAAAAACGGCATTTTCTTATGGAAAATAGGGGGATCGAACCCCTGACCTCTTCGCTGCCAGCGAAGTTTTTTTAAAAAATTACGTTAATATGGTTTAGAATAGGGCAATTTAACATATCTAAATTAACGAATAACACCCTTATTAAGAACAAATGTGAACTTTTGTGAACATTAGGGTAATGCACTTGGTCATTTTAACAAACTGTTTTTCTAGAAAGAAACTGCATTCTATACATCATGCCGCCCATAAGGTGAAAAGCTGTAACATCTTTAACGGTATGTCCTGAAAGTGCGATATATCAGCGTTTTTTCAATTTTCAATTTGTAACATCTTGCACATGAACTTACGTTTTTTACTTGATTGCGTTAGCTTTTGTTAGCATACAACTCCAAATGCGACAAATACTTTATCATCAGAAAAGCGACCAATACCCTTATTATAAGCACTGCCACCAGATGAGACTTGAATCATTCCCGATTCAAAGTTAAAGTCCATATACTCCAGATCGCGGTTTTCGCTCTCTGATTTCCAGACGAAGCCAAAACAAAATTCTTTATCCGGCTCAATTCCTTTTGCAAAGTTTTCAAGATAATCTTCAATATCCAGAATATAATTGTAGATGCGTTCTGATTCATGGTCTTTAATATATTCATTAAGAGTTTTAGCAAGGATGTTTCTCATTAGCTGAAAGTTCTCAACCTCTCCAGGTAGAACAGAATCTTCTTCCTCATCTGCTTCATCGTCTACTTTTATCATCCAACACTAACAGCTCTGGCTATCTTTGGCCTAACTCCTTGTGAAGCTTATCCAGTTTCTCACGCACATATCGAATACTATTTGATATAGGTCTCAGCACTGTAAGGTAAAGATGGATATACATATCATCATCGTGAGGTTCGACATACATGATAATGATATCGGTGACTATCACATTTGCACTGACCATGCGGTTCGCAACGTCAAGAACCATATCCCTAAGTGGTGAAACTGAATCATAGAATTCGTCATCATCAGGCAAATCAATATTCCGGATATTACACAGCAACTCTGCGGAATCTGGAAAATCGATCTTAAACTGTAAAACATACTAGCTTCTTCTCGTGATTTTGGCTTATACAGTTCTATAAGCTCTTGGGAGACAGATAGTAACGCTTCACTATTGCTTAGTATCTTAAATACTATTGCGCCAAGTTCGCGGCAGAACTGATCTTTGTTTTTGTGATTATCCATAGGCAAGCGACCACTTTCAACCTTTAGGGATTTTGCACCTACTTACACTACTCCCAGTGTCTAAGACAAACTGCAATTGCTCAAATTTAGCATATTACGGGGCGTGCATCTTGCATGCGACAACAGCCTTTTGAAGTCCTGATTCACCGCACGCCACGCGTCTTATAATCCTTTTGGATTTCTGCGTTCCAGCCTTTTGGCATTGCAGAGCATTCACGGAATGTTGCAACCGCTTCACTCATCACACGAAAATTCAGTTCAACGCCTACACTGTCGGCGTGATAATTCTGAGCACGATTTGCGCTTATACCAAAACGCGCGGCGGTTTCCACTGCGCCAATGTTTGCACCGAGGAAGATAAACTCCCAACCGTGCTCCGTCTTTTGACGTTCAATTTGTGCCTTGATCTTTTCTGATGAGTATTCGCGGCTTGAGTTTTCCTCACCATCCGTAATGATGACGAACATCACTTTTTCAGCACGGTAATCGTCGGAGGTATGCTTCTGTGCATTGCAGATTTTGTGTATCGTCCTGCCGATTGCGTCAAGGAGGGCGGTCGTTCCCCCAACGCAATATTCCTTTTCGGTAATTTGGCTGACCGCCTTAATGTCGATACGGTCGTGTAGCAGTTCATAGTTGTTGTCAAATAACAGGGTAGTAATATGGCACTCGCCTTCGACAGCCTGTTGTTTGGCAAGCATTGAGTTATAGCCGTCTATGGTGTCTTTCTCCAAACCTCCCATCGAACCACTCTTATCCAATATAAATACTAACTCAGTTAATCCTTTTTTCATTGAAATGTCCTCCTCAAGGTTTATTATGACTTAAGGTTAACAATTCCAAAATGGTACACGGTCGCTTGAGGAGCGACAAAATCATTTGGAGATAAATTCCGCCGTTTCGAGGATCGGGTCATCCGACTGTGATTCAAATACAACCTTATTCGTTTCACTTGCGACATTGAATTTTTCATTGCTAAAGATTATGGTGTACCCCTTTGCAAATAGGCAGTGCTGTACATAACTCCCCAATTCGCCGTCAAACTGTGATTCAATATTACGGCTTTTCAATTCCTCGTACAAAGCAGAAAGAAAAAGTGCATAATTGTAGCCATTTGACCATTTATTTTGTATGAGGTGCATTTCGTTTTGGAGGACACGCAGTCGCAAGTGTGAAACGCTCATCCTATTAAATAATTGCGGATAGCGTATTAAACAATACCGCCAATCTTTTTTAGATACTACCGATTTTGCAACGATCCCTTCCAGTTGTGCTTGTATATCAACACTTGGGTCAAGCGCATCAAGCAGTTGTCTAATAACATGACCGCCACTCGCGAACAATGATTTTAAACTAGGCGTACTTGCAGCTTCATTCGGGTCGTCGACGCATAGTGTCTTAAATTGACTTACAGGGAGAGTGTAGT
>JBHGUX010000047.1:0-2982 GCA_048976605.1 Pristimantibacillus sp.
GTAGTTTTTTGACGCTGCAACAGAATGGGCGGCTTCTACTAAGGCAGATTTCAGATATTTGTTTCCGTTTTTGGCTTTGGCTGACTTCCGTTTTCCAGCACTTTCGTTATGTCCAGGTACGAGTCCAGCCC
This sequence comes from Pristimantibacillus sp., assembly GCA_048976605.1. GTDB lineage: Bacteria > Bacillota > Bacilli > Paenibacillales > Paenibacillaceae > Pristimantibacillus. Next base: position 132 of record JBHGUX010000047.1, read on the forward strand.
ATGAGCATAAATGCGCAGCACTAGGGAACTGTTTCTTAATATCCGTCCCAATTTCCGCTAAGATTTGTTCCGCCATTCGAGTGGCTATCCCAGGGATTGAATCTAAACGGTCGACTTCGTCATGAAAGGGAACGACACTCGTAGCGACTTCCTGATCGAGTAGGATGATCTGTTCACTTAAAAAATCAATGTGCGTTAAAATGGTTGTTTCCTTGGGTGTTTTGTGACTATTTTGCGTTGTGGCCTTAATATATCTAGCTTTTTGCACAGGTGGTATACTTTCTTTTTATTGATTTTAAGCTTATATTCTCGCCTAAGGATGACGGTTAATTTGCGGTACCCGTAGTTGTAGCCATCGCCTGATATAAGCTCCATCAGCCACTCCTGAATCTGTTCATCTGCTATTCTTTTACCGTTTTGTTGATAGGAATATCCGGGTATGGGGCGTCCCTCACTCACTGCTTTATTCGCTACTCTACCGTTCTTATAGTAGTAATAACTGACCTTGGAATCTTCACCAATCTTAGTACAAGCGTTATGGCGTATCCCTGGTTGATGTAGCATTCGGCTACTTCAACTTTGTCAGCAAATGAGGGTTTTTCTTTTTTATTAAGTCACGTAGTATAGCGATCTCTAGCGCTTGTTCACCAAGTAGTTTCTTGAGTTGGTCGTTTTCTTGTACGAGCACCTTGGATTCTAGGGCTGTACCCGCATCCAGTGAAGTATTTCCAAATTTACCTGCTTCAACTTCTTTTGTCCAACGATGAAGCATATTAGCAGCGATCTCATGTCATACCTGTTGTTGAGTTTACGAACGAAAGCGTGGAATCTAATCCCTCTCACGAGTCATATAAAACTGATTTGGTAAAAGAGCTATATTGAGAGAGGAAATGGTATTTTACAGAAATATGCCTAAAGCTGATCTGAAAACATTCCTATTAAAAAAGTTATCAAATTGTAGGTGTCTAGTTATTGATGATTCACAAAACCTTTTAATTTCTTATAGGTTATTATTGAATCATTTCTTGTTTATGTCATGGCTTGTGAATGAGACTAATATCAAAGTTTTGTACTTAGGTACAGTTCCATTTGAAGGCAAACTTGAAGAATACGATACAATTCGCAGAAGAAGCGTTGTATACAATTTAAAGGCGTCTTAGGAGCATTATTGTTCAAATAGCACGAGCCAAACTGGCAACGTGTTTTTTTTGTGCAAGTAACGATCATTTTGCGACAGTTCATCTTACAATAAACATGTGAAACGACATATCATTGTACAGAAAGCGCCAAAAGCATATTACAAAAACATAAAAAATAGTGCATTAAAAACGACAAATCAAGTTACAGTTATCAGGTAGTTCCAAACGGGATCGATGCATCTCAGCTTTCATTAAAGTCTGGCATTGTGGTAGATGAGCTCACGGCTCCTTTTCATGTAGGAACAAAAACGGGGACAATTACTTATACCTACCAAATTGAGGGGATGGAAAACATCCAAGAGAAACCCGTTAACTTGGTCTCGTCGCAAGAGATGGAAAAGGCAGGGTGGTTCCGCCTGATGTTACGTTCTTTATGGGAAGGATTTCATAATATTTTTTGAGAACAAAATCGACTTGTGTCATTGATTTCGAAGGAAGGAGTGCCTGAAGGCACTCTTTTTGCGTTCAAGCACATATGTGCAAGCACTTAAAGTTATTTGACGTAAAGAGATGGTGTTGGATAAAATAGAGTTCCCTTCATTAATTTTGCATTTCCATGTAATAGATTATAGTATTTCAAATTTCAAGTGGAAGGATCAGATCCATACCTTGTTCAATAATCGCTTTTTTTCCAAAAAAAGTTTTTCCCATCGGCTAGTGTTGAATTTATCGGTTATTATTATGCTGACCTTTTGTTTGAGTGGGTATGTGTCTTATAAGATTCATCTTAAGCTGTTTACCTCAGAGCTTAGTAAGCAGTTTTATAAAGCAAACGAGCAGGCGGCGGCACGGCTTGATTTGCAGATTCGGGATATTTATCGCCTGTCTAACTACATCGTGTTCCATCCTTACGTACAGGAAGTTTTGCAGCGATCAGCTTTATCGAAGGTCCGGGAGACGTACACACAATTATCAGATCAGGATGAATTAAATCGGTTGTTGAATCAGGTGAAGAACGATGAACCTAAGCTGTATTCGATGTATTTGTTCGATTTGCAGGATAACGGATTTTATTTCAGTGGTCCCTCCACTGTGCTTTTGCCACTTGATAAAGAGGTATACAATTCGGTCAAACTCAAGCTGCAGAGCACGTCCGGGGATTTGGTCTGGTTCCCCATGCAATTACCAAGCTTGGTTGAAACTTCTGGTTACCGAAATATGATATTGGCGGCGCGTTATATGAAATCCAAAGATTTGGAGATTTACGGGGTTATGGTCATGTTGTTCGATCAGTCGCTATTTTCCGAAGATTTGCAAGGCTTAATTAACACCGAGAACGCCAATGTATTTCTATACGATAAGCAGGACCGCCTTGTTTATACTGATATTGCCAAGCCACTGGATCTACTCCCATTATCCGCCTTGGATGCGCAGACGGTGGTTGAGGATCGAGGAGAATCCTATCTCTATGCCAAAAGCCGATCCGATCAAGTTGACTTCAAACTGGTCAGCCGCGTCTCCTTAAGTGATATTCGAGATAAGAGCGAAATTATTTTTCAGATTGCCATTTACTTGGGTTTACTTAGTATGCTGCTGTCTGCGATTTTGGTTACGGTTGCAGGACAAAGGCTGTTGCGGCCGCTTAAGCAGTTGATTCTGGGGATGAGGCGCGTTAAAGAGGGTGACTTTACGACGCAAATCGAGATTAAGAC
>JBHGUX010000048.1:0-9525 GCA_048976605.1 Pristimantibacillus sp.
GTTTTTCTACAACCGCAAACGAATTCACGGCTCAATAGGTTATATGTCGCCGGTTCGATATGCCAATACTTTTTGTAAAAAGGCTTTATAATTGTCTGTTATCTTGTGTCCACTTTCTTGACAGAGGTCCACTCTGTCCGCCAGATTCTTCGATTGACTATGATAAGCAGATAAGCAGCTGCTATAACTCACTCATTCCCATTTTCATGATCAAGATTTTCTTGTAACGACTTCTTGACTATCACCATTGTGGGAGAGCGCTCACGGGCAGCGATGAGGTCAGGAGTGATGGCCCTCATACAACTATAGACTAAAATAGAGAAATAGCCGTACAGGAATAGCTCTCCTGCACGGCTATTTTCATATTGCCCACTATTTCCGTTCAAAGTAAGCTATTCCTTCTGCGAGCTTTATGCTTTGAGACAGCCCCTTTCTACTGTATTAGCTGCCCGAGATAATAGACGCCGCATCATTTTGCCGAAACACTGCTTCCGCAATTCCAAGACGAGTTAAATCCGGCCCTCCGTCCTGATCCAGCATTGATTTGCTATCGTCTGTATCCACAACAACGACTGTGGAACCTTGTCGTATGACTTGCCGACAAGCATCGATTTCTTGATTATCGAGTCCCAGTGCCTGCAAAGCGTCTCCAATCCCATCTTGATCATCCGCTAGAAAACCATCATTGAATAAATAACTCCCTGCAACAATAGGTCCCGCACTGTAGCCGTTGACTCCGTTGAGCCCCGCTCCAGGCAAGATAGCAGCAGCATTGAACGTCATATCTAAGTTGCCATCACCTGCATCATTAGTGCCTGATCTTGCTTGGGCAATTTCCTGCAGCTCATCCACATGCACGTCACTTTCCCGTTCAATCCGACGCGAATGACTGGCATCTTTAGCAAAGACACTTAAATCCCCTGTAACGAAACCCGCTTGTTCCAGGTCGTTTATCGTATTGATAACTTGATCTTCTTTTGCAAACACACCTATGATTTTGGCCATATTTAATCCCTTCCTTCCGTTGTTTAATATCCCAACAATCCAACATCTAACTATTGGCTTTAGGTAGTTATACCCTTTTTCTTCACCAATCAATCTAACCTTCATGGACTTCGTTCACATATACCATTAACTATTGCTTCTGACAGGTTGTGCAAGCTAGCTGTTCGGGGTATGATGGAAGGAAGCAAAATGGAAAATCGGACAAGCAGGGGGCCAATCGATGATTCATCGGGTGCTTCGCTATCCCGCGAAGTGGGAATGGCACGTGCTGCAGCAGGAGCGGCAGCAGACGGATTTGGCAGAAGGTCTGCCAAAACGAAGGGACAACAAACATACAGACACTGCCTATCGATTTATAATGTCAGAGAAATCCTCGCTCATTCAGCAGGAAGAAGCTGATGAACAACGGAATGCCATCAAGCGGCAGTTGCCGGAATGTTCAACATGGTTGGATGAATGCAGTTATCGGACAATCAATCAAATAACGGTAGCTGAATCATTAGAGTCGGGGCCTTTATTACACGGTACCTTAATGTTTCAAGTATCCGAACAGCAAACGGACATTCATCCGTTTCATTTTTGGCTGTCGCAAGGCAGACTTGTTACCCTTCATGATGATTTGCGGTTAACGATTAGATTGCAAGCTGATACAGCTGTTGCTAGGCTAGAGAACTGCCATTCCGCACCAGAAGCACTTTTTATTATGATCGGCATCATTCTCAATCATTTCCATGAAGGGCTTGATGAATTCGAGAATCAGCTCGGTGAATTAGAACGCAATATGCGCAATTCCAAACGAATTGGGCGCATGGATGTGATATTCGAACGACGCCATGAGTTATTGCATTGGAGCCATCTATTCCTCCCTGTAAAAGAACTGCATGGTGCAGCGAAGGAAGCTTTCATGGAGCCATTAACTGAGACAGACAGCTTCAAACGGATCACACATAAGCTCGATCGAATTGAAGCTTTGCTTAATCATTATGCACTTGAGATGGATACTCTTATTTCGATGGATGATGCGGTATCGAGTTTTCGCGGCAATGTTATGATGAAGACTCTGACGAAATTCATTGTTCTATTGGCACCAGCTTCTGTTCTAGCAGGTGTATGGGCGACTAACTTTCCACCTGTACCATGGGATCATAGTTGGTGGGGATTCACGCTTCTATGCTCAATCGTCTTTGTAATCACTATCCTTCTCTACATTTGGCTATGGCGCAAAGGCTTGATGGGTAACTTACTGGAAGTAAGCCCTGTCCCGAAGCGAAAATTAAGATCAGAGCGAATAAGCCAAACTACATTTAGCAATGATGAGCAATCCATTAGTATCGACCTGTCTGAGCAATTGCCGAAGAGACGTCGCAGTCACCTGTAGCGACACCCTCTGGTATAGGAAGAATACAAAAAGGGCAGTCCCCCCCCAAGATAACAATTCTTGGACGGACTGCCCTTCTTCATGTTTTATAATTTAACCGGCAGTCCGCTCATTGCCGAGCGATTAGCTGCCATCGTAACTTCATGCGTCCGCCAAGCATCCGCGTACGATGAACGAATACGTGAAGAATCACCAGTGCGTACGGCATGCAAGAAAGCTTCATTTTCCAAATCATAGGGATTAGTGCGGTTTAGATACTCCGTCTTGCGATCCGCTCCCAGGTCGAGCAATCCATTCTGACTGATCTCAAGCACACCCTTATCGGTATAGATGTGGAGCCCCGCTCGATCCCCGCCATCTATCGCACAAGTGTTGCTAATCGTCGCTACTGAGCCGCTCGCAAGCTTGAGCGTCACTGTACCAACATCTGGAACAGTCACTCCTTCTACCTTCTCTGCCATGATCCTATTGCCATATGCTGCATACACCTCTGTGACTTCGCCAAGCAAATAACGAAGCAAATCAACGATATGCGTCGTTTGCTCAACGAACTGTCCACCCGAGCCTTGCATTGAACGCCACCAGCCCACTCCAGGCATTGACCCCATCCAGTAGCCTAAAGCCATGGCAACTGACCGCTCTTGCAATATTTGACGTGCTCGATCAGTCCCATCCATGTAGCGGAAATGGTAGCCTGTAGACGTGATAAGTCCGCTTTGCTCGACTTTCTCCAATATGGATTGAGGCGTATCTATATTTACTCCAATAGGTTTCTCCACTAGAAAAGGAATACCTCGTTCAATTAAAGCCATTTCGACTTCGCCATGCGCAAACGGCGGAACACAAATATAGACCGCATCCAGCTTCCGATCATCTAACATATCGTTTATGGAAGAATAGCCTCTAGCATCTCCATAAGGCTGCGCCGCTATTGCCGCTTTCTCAGCACTCGTTGCACAAAAAGCAGCAACGTTAACATCTTCCATCGCTGCAAGCTTCTCTGCATGCATGCGGCCGAACCAACCTGTTCCAACTATTCCAATCTGAAGCGTCATTACATGATCCCCCCTATGTAATCGTTTCATTTCATCGCTATTATACCTGTGCACGGCCGCTTCGTCCAACTTCATTGCTATTTAATTATACGCATGAAATTATTAAGTAATGCCCGTCCTTCCAGTTACCAAGTTGCCTATACCCTCATACAATACAACATCAGCGTCTGTCTAGTTCATGGAGCGGAGGGAATTTGGATGGCTACGCAAAGGAAAACACAAAAACAACCACAAACTCAGACACGTATGCAACCGCAAGAACTGGATCTTCGCACAGCTTTGTTTTTGGCTGCCGTTTGCGGACAAACCTATTTGCAATTCGAGAATGATGATGGACTGTTTCTTGTGCCTCGCAATTATACAACGGTCGGATCGTTTACTGCACAAGCCTATGATCAGAGTGAGGAGTTATTTGGTTTTGTCCTTCAATCTGACATTTCCTCCGTACTCGCATTTCGCGGTTCTGGTTCTGCAGTTGACTGGGTGTCTGATTTCATCGCCCAACAAACTACTTATCGTCCAGTAAAAAACAGCGGTCAAACTCATAAAGGCTTTACCGATATTTATACTTCAGCAAGGTCGCAAATCCTAGCATTAGTCGACAAGCTGCCTGCCAATAAACCACTATTTATAACTGGACATAGCCTAGGAGGAGCTTTGGCTACATTAGCTGCCTTAGATATTGCCAATCACACAAAGATAACATCGCCAATTGTATATACCTTTGGTGCGCCGCGCGTTGGAGACCCGAAATTTGTCCGAGTGTATAACAACGCAATCGCAACCCATTGGCGGTTCCAGAATGAATATGATATTGTTCCGCATCTTCCCACACTTGTCTACCAATCACCCCATACCAAACAAACTTATTACTATCTGCATGTTAAAGGAGAAGTCAAACGCTCCTTCCGAATGGGGTCTGTCTCTGGCAACCATATATTGAGCAGCTACTTTGCTGATTTGTTTCGCGAGGAGCCTATGTTCGGTACTGCTGTCTGTTCAGATCCGCCCGGCTGGTGTCATCTTGTTGAAATTTAGGCACACACAAAAAACATCTCCGTAGCTTCCCTTCTCAATCAAGAATGGGAGCTAACGAAGATGTTTTTTTATAAGGGCAATATATAGAGCAATATAGCAAAGAAATGAACGATAGAACCGCCAAGTACAAACAAATGCCATACAGCATGATGATAAGGGAATGCTCTCCACATGTAGAATATCGTACCTACTGTATACAGCAATCCTCCTGTAATAAGCAATTGAACTCCTTCAGGTGCCAAATGATCCGTCAATGGCTTCCAAGCAAACACGATAAGCCAGCCCATCGCAATATAGACAATTGTTGATGTGAATAGAAATTTAGAAGCAAAAAAGGCTTTAAACAAAACGCCTGCTAAGGCACAGCCCCATACGATCCCAAACAGCACCCAACCTAAAGTGCCTTGTACAATATGAAGGAGTATTGGGGTATAGGTTCCAGCAATGAAAACATAAATACAAGAGTGGTCGATTGATTCGAATACTCGCTTTGCCTTACCTTCTGGAAAGCTATGAACGAGCGTGGAGGCCAAATACAGCAATAACATCGCACTTCCATAGATCGTAAAGCTCACAACATGAAAAGCCGTCCCTTTTATTGAGGCAAATACAACAAGCACCACTAGTGCAGCAACGCTTAACGCTGCGCCAATCCCATGTGTAATCGCATTTGCAACTTCCTCGCGTCTAGAATACGTATGCGTATTCGCCATATATCATTCCTCCATCCGATCCGCTAAATCCAGATTCTGCTTACTAGTATCTGTACTCAGTTTAACGGATCAGTTCCAGCCTTTCAACCAAAGGCGAACCTGTTCGATGGTTTTGTCTAGATTGCATACTGCATCTTGATCAATGTAGGGCTGCTGATGTCTGAAGTAATGAGCATGTCCACCAATGACCGGAATGCCCTCTACTTTACTTGGCGCATACTTCATACGGTTCCACCGAGGAATCGGTGATCCCATAATAGACCAACCTCCCCAACTGCCAATTCGGCTGATTGGATCATTAGGATTCCCATCTGCATCTATAGAGTGGAAATAGCTTACCCGATCCTTGAGATCAGGATGAATCGGGATACGGGGTGAGCCGACCTGTACGATACGGAAATCCCGTACAACCTTCTGTTGATGCATCATTCTTCCCGCTTGATAAGCTGCCGCACCGCCTCCGCTGTGGCCGATCAGAAGCACAGGATCATTAGCACCTGTGAGAGTCTGCTTTATTTTGCGGAATACCGCTCGACCACCCACTCTTCCTACTGCGACACGGTTGCTCAAATCACTGCCGACTTCCGCAATTTGCTTATATAAATTCCGACTTGCATCGCCATAAGGGTGGAAGATATGAATATTAGGGATCAAGCCGTCTGTTCGGAACATTCGGTCTAACTTATCTCTGCATTCATTGAAGGCGGTTTGGGTCGTTGCGACCCCAGCAAGCAAGTAGACGCTTATTGCTGAACTTTTAATAGCCGTCATCTTGTTCCCCTCCATCATTATAAATTTGGTTATTTGTCTTTTCATTATGCGGAGGGACGCATGGATTCATTCTTGAATATAGATACTAGTTCCGTTCAATTTTACCTTATAACCAAGTTGTCTGACGATATGTACCAAAGGAAGTGCGTTCAGGTTTCGCAATATGGGAACCGCACCATTCAATTTATAGCCACTCCATATTTTATGTCCTATGGGCTCGACCTGTGTCTCTTTGAACATACCTGAATCACCAAGCTGCCTTCTCAAATTGATCTTGCCATCTGCCAACTGCATAACATCAATCTTAAGAACATCAGTAAAGAAAGACTGATCGGCATAAAGCTTACCGCCCTTGTCAAAGACATGCCCTCGGTAAGAAAACCGCTGTTTTCCCTTAGGCTTATCCGTACTGCTCGCCTGCAAATGCGCTGGAACCTCACTTAAATAATAAGCTCCCGATACGGCTTTCTTATACACGTCCAACAGTTGCTGTTCTTCTGTAATCGAATAGTCGTTAATCCGCCGCAGCTCGTTATATTCCGTTAAATTATTAACGTCAAAATAATAAACCGCTTTGATGCGAGGATATAGCTTGGGAAGCGATTTATACAGCCGATCTATTTTCTCCGCCGCAAACGTATTATCTTTCATTCCGTCCGTCGTCGTGAAATGGGTAGCCCCGTATTCAGACAACTGGATCGGCTTCGTTCTGCTATATAAATTATACACATAATTGATCAGATGAAGCGGGTCCTCGAATTCCGCCTTCTGAACTAAGTTGCCATTGTGATACTTTACATTGTATATATTAATGCCGACCCAGTCGACATACTCATCACCTGGATAATAGCTTTGGATAGGCTGCTCAGGTACGTTCAGAACCGTCCATACCATGGCTGTTTTCGGCGCTTCTTCCTCGAATACTTGATGGACCATTCGCCAAGTCTGAATATATTGCTCCGGATCGCCGCTATACTTCGTCCATGTCCCATTCATCTCCGAAGCGAACCTGAGGAAGATCGGAACGTCTGCTTCTCCAGCAGCAGCGGCGAACTCCCTTAAGTAAGTATCATCCTTGACCTCACTTAGCCCATTGTTTGGTTCCCAAGCAATATGCGGGAAAGCATCCTCGGCCTTAACTTCCTTGACCCATTCTGAAGGGAAAGGTTCACCGTACCCCACATATTTAAAGAAGCTAGCATGCTTTCTGCCCGTCAGACGGTTGAACTCTGCCATGCTGTATCCAATTTTGCTATCCTGCAGCACATACGCACCCAAATAAATACCGCTCACCGGCTCGGCTTTGGATAAGGAGTAGTCGGAGGAGGTGACATGTATCGTCCACTCTCTCTCTGCCTGAGCCATTGCAGGGCTGCCTGTCGTTGAATGAGTCTCTTGTAGAATGAGTAAAAACCCAAGTACAGCAATCAAGCCTAGATACCGATGGAGCAATAATCTATTCGGGTAATAGGTTAACCATCGTGTATACAATGAACTAGCAACCTTCATTTGCATCTGCTCCCTTTCTTACAAACAGCATGAAGCAAATTTCATCCATTTATACGTTCTTATCATGTCAAAAAAAAAGACCATCCCTTCTCACCGATCGTGAAAAGGAAGGTCTCCCTGCGCATGCAATTACTAAATTACACACCCATTTTTTTACGCTGATTGTTTACTTTCTTGGTGTTCTGGCTTCTCATCTCTTGTGTGTTCGTAGAAAGATGTTTTGAGCCAGGACCCCCTTTATTCCCTTGTTTCTTTTGAGCAAGCAATTGCTTCGCTCTCTCCGCTTGAGTCAGCTGTTTGGGCTGCTCTTCTGTCTCGTTATGCTCATTGGCGGACATGTAATCACCTCGCTTTATTCAGTTAACAGTAATATATCAGGTAAAAGACCCTTTATGCAGCTGGCAGTGACCCATCATTCGGAATTAACTTTGTTCCAGCTACCGCTCGCTTGGCTCAGTTCATCATAATGACTGCGCTGCGAGCAAGTCTTCTTACTCTTCTCAGCATAGCAAGCTGTTGGTCATTCGGCAAGACTGAGCTTCAATTATTCCTCATACGCCATCCTTTTCCCACGAAAGAGAAGCTCAACTACATGCAACTCTATATAGTCTAAGCTAGGGTACTAGCTCTCAGCAGAATGCGGCGCAGGTGTTTCTTTGATCGGGCTAGTCGTCGTTTCAGTAATCGGATCTGCAGGTACTGTCATCTCTGCAATCTGCTTCTCAAGTGTACGCACCGTCCGTTGGAGCTTGATTTGGCGAATAGCACCGAATAGTCCTACAGTTAATCCCCCAAGCAGCGTTGAAGCAAGAATGACGAGAATAAGCGGAACATTTGCTTTCGTAAAGGCGAAATCAACTTCTACTGGTTCGACATTAATAACTGCGAACCATGCGATAATAAATGCAAATAGCAGAGCAGCAATTAGCAAACTTTGTCCCTTCACCTCTGTCACCACCTTTTATAAGTCATATTTTTCATTTTACCACAACAACATCCAATACAAACATTTATAAAATAACGGTACGTCTTTTTTTCCTCGTATGAACGCCGTTATTTTATTACACACTATAGATAGATTTCACTACATAACTTTCAAAGGAGCTACTACTATTCATGACAAATTCGTCATCATCTCAGAAAACAAAGACATTCCCGCCACAGCATCAGGAGCAGCAGCCTGGCATTGAATCTCTGATGAATCCTTTGCCTATATACAAATCCGATCAATATAAGGGCTCTGGTAAGCTTGCCAATAAAGCAGCGATTATTACTGGGGGAGATAGCGGTATAGGACGTGCAGCAGCTATTGCTTTTGCTATGGAAGGCTGCGATGTCAGCATTGTCTATTACAATGAACATGAGGATGCCCAAGCTGTCAAAGCAGAAATTGAACAGACCGGACGAAGATGTCTACTCCTCCCTGGTGACATCGGTGATGAGAGCTTTTGCCGGAGTGTAATCGATCAGACCGTCATGGAATTCGGTAAGCTGGACATTGTGATCAACAATGCAGCAGAGCAACATGTTCAGCAACGTCTAGAAGATATAACCGCTGTTCAGTTGGAAGCGACCTTCCGGACGAATGTCTTCGCCATGTTCTTCTTAACGAAAGCGGCCTTGCCGCATCTCAAGCAAGGCTCTTCTATCATCAATACCGCTTCGATTACAGCTTATAAGGGAAATCCAACCCTTATTGATTATTCTTCCACCAAAGGTGCAATCGTCTCATTTACCAGATCGTTATCTGCTAACCTAGCTGCACAAGGCATTCGTGTTAATGGGATAGCTCCTGGTCCGATATGGACACCCCTTATACCAGCTAGCTTTGACGAACAATCAGTATCTACCTTCGGTTCTGATACACCAATGAAGAGAGCAGGTCAGCCTCATGAGTTGGCAGCAGCCTATGTTTATCTGGCTTCGGATGATTCTAGCTATGTATCCGGACAAGTCATTCATGTTAACGGAGGCGAAATCGTTAACGGATAAATAATAAAAATGCGCTCGGTGTTCAGCAGCGACACCTGCTGAACACCCAGCGGCCTCTTCTCCA
>JBHGUX010000049.1:0-20804 GCA_048976605.1 Pristimantibacillus sp.
GCCCGGGGCCGATCTTGGCCGCGCGGCAGACGCGCTGGCCGAGCTTGCCAGCCGCCGTCCCGTGCGGCTGCGCTTCCTGCCGTTCCATACGCCTGATGATGCGGAAACATCGAAGCTCGTCATGGAACGGCTCGAGGGCAAGCTAGGCAATGGCAGCTCAGTTGAGCTTGCCGAGCCGGGGGACGACCCCCAGCGTATGCTGCTGGAGGTAAGCCGCTGCGATGTACTGTTCGGCATGCGCCTACACGCATTGATCTACGCGGCCAACCAAATGGTGCCGATGCTTGGCTTATCGTATGATCCCAAGATCGATCAATTTCTTAATCGACTTGGATTGACTGCTATCGGCAACACAGACAAGCTTGACGCACATGCATTCGCTGATGCGGCGGAGCAGTTGCTTGAGGATTCCGATGGATGGAAATTAGCACATGGCGACGCCATTCAACAACTGAAGAGACAATCGCAGCAACCAGCGCAACAAATTGCAGTGGTGTTGCGTCAAAACATATTGAGGTGATTTTCGCTTGTCGAAACATGTGCCAACCGTATCGCTTTATGGAATACCATTTTCAAAGATGAGTATGGACGAAACGGTCACTTATTTAACGGAATCAATTGAACAAAGACGTCAAATGCATGTCATAACGGCTAATCCGATTATGATTATGTCGGCAGTGAACAGTAAAGATTACTATAAAATGATGAAAAAGGCAGATTTAATCGTACCTGATGGAGCCGGCGTCGTGTGGGCAGCTAATTATGTTGGCCAGCCTGTTACGGAGAGGGTAGCTGGATTTGATCTCATGCATCGTTTGATGCGAGAAGGCGAGAAGCGCAAGTGGAAGGCCTATTTGCTTGGCACCTCACAAGAGGTCATTGAAGCCGCTGCGGACAAGCTGCAATTGCAATACCCGCAAGTACGTATCGTTGGTTTCCGCAATGGATTTTTTGGTCCAGATCAGGATGCAGAAATTGTTGAAGCGATTCGCAAGCTAGCTCCGGATTTATTATTTGTCGCTAGAGGAGCGGAAACGCAGGAGCCATGGATTGTGAAAAATAGGAAGCAACTTGATGTACCCTTAATTATGGGAATTGGCGGCAGCTTTGACATCATTGCTGGCAGATTGAAAAGAGCGCCTGTTTTGTTTCAGAGACTGCGTTTGGAATGGTTTTATCGACTGTTGCAGGAGCCAAAACGGCTTCCAAGAATGTTAGTTTTGCCGAAATTCGTCGTGAGAGTGATTCGCGACAAGGAAAACGTAACAAAACCACGATCAACACTATAAAAACCTCCCAAAACCGTGAAAATCGAGTGAAAACGGGGTTGGAGTTTCTTTTTCGAACGGAGTATAATTCACTTCGTTAGAAAGAAAAGGGGAGCTGCAGAACATGTCAGCAGGCTTATTGTATACAATTGGATTTATTATCTCTCTTACATTAGCATTAGTAATGACACCACTAGTAAAGAAATTCGCCTTTAAAGTCGGCGCAATCGATAAGCCTAACTACCGTAAAGTACATACCCGGATCATGCCGCGTATGGGTGGGCTGGCTATATATGTTGCTTTTGTTGGGGCATTCTTGCTCTTGTCGCCGTTCATTCCAGACGGTTTGCTAACAGCGGCGAACATGAACATGATTCGTGCAATGCTCGTTGGCGGTACGATGATTATTATTCTTGGCGCATTCGATGATCGGTTCGAGTTATCAGCTAAGATTAAGCTGCTCGGTCAAATCGCAGCAGCATGTGTTGTCGTATTCGGATTTGGCATCAAAATCGATCTATTGAACATTCCATTCGGTGAAGCGATGCTACCAATTGAGGCGTGGGTATCAATTCCACTGACAATCTTCTGGATCGTCGGCGTCACGAATGCAATTAACTTGATTGATGGGTTGGACGGGCTGGCAGCCGGAGTATCTGGTATTGCCATCGGGACCATTCTTGTCATGGCGATTATAATGGGCAATGTGCCTATTATTCTCCTTAGCACATTGTTGCTTGGTGGAATTATCGGATTTCTTTTCTTTAACTTTCATCCAGCCAAAATATTTATGGGTGACTCAGGCTCGCTGTTCCTAGGCTTCTGCTTGGCGACACTTTCAATGATCAGCTTTAAGCAGATCACGATTGTATCGTTCGTAACACCGTTGCTTATTATCGGTGTACCATTGTCAGACACCTTCTTCGCGATCATTCGTCGCTTGGTAAACAAACGTCCAATCTTCGCACCTGACAAAGGTCACTTGCATCACTGCTTGCAAGAGCTTGGATTTAGCCACCGTCGTACGGTGCTAATCATTTGGGGAGTTGCAGCTGTATTCGGCGGCTTTGCGATCTTGCAATCCACCGTCGTACAATCGACTGCTGCGAACTGGATCACTTTCATCGTCATCTGCCTATTGATGTTCGGCTTGCAGATCGGTGCTGAGCTCATCGGTATTGTCGATAAGACACGCCGCCCAGTTATTAATTTCTTACACCGGATGCGCACTCGCCTTAAGGTAGATGCGAATCGTTCGAAATAATACTAATTTATTATTTATATGAAGAACTCCGACTCTGTTTATAAGAGTCGGAGTTTTTTTGTATCCCAATTGCGTGCAAGATTTAATTGGATTGTAGATCATTTGAGAGTCCATAAATAATTTCAGGACTTCTTTTTTGAGCTAAGTTACCTATGTGACTAAAAATTCGCTCCCAAAAAGCCGATAAACACAGTACAGAACTTTAACTGAGGTGGATTTGTGTAATTTAGCTGAACATAACATTCGCTGAAGTGGAAGAAGGAGGAAAGTGTATTCACTTTTTAACAGAGCCATAGCACTCTACCAATGATCTTTAGATACTCATGCAAGACATATAAATAGAGGAGGAACATCGTTTTGAAAAAGTTAATATCTATATTTTTGACGCTAGCGTTGCTAGTCACTTTACTGCCCAATTGGTCTCCTACGACCGAAGCTGCAGTATCACCGTTCTCTTTCAATAATGAACAGTACAACCCTTTGGCACCAAGAGTAGTCACTACTCAGCATGTAGATTTATCAGGTACTCTCAATGGGGTGAACGGGACTTCGATCAGCTATGACGTTGCTCAAATCACTTACGATAGTGTAAAAGGAGAAACGATTCTTAACTCCAACCTGAATCAGACAGGGAATATTAATGTTGATGATGGTAGAACAATTCAAGTACAAGGTATTATGCTGTTTCCTGGGTTGAATAGAATTACGTTCAAAGGTATACAAGGAAATGGTGTAGTGAGCGATTCCATTTATATCGATTATAGGAATAGCCCAATGCTTTCGAACCTGCAGGCGAATGTACGCGGTACGGTAATCGATATTAAAGATTCGGGTACGACAGTGCTATATTCCCAAGCTTCTGCTGGTAAAGCATACGAAGATATAAGCCTTACAGGTATAGCTCCCAATGCTGACAAAATCGATGTCATTATTAACGGGCAGAGCTACACTTATTCGATTTCTGACAACCTAGAATGGAAATTCATGGCTGCTCCTTTGCGTGTCAAGCAAGGTAAAAATACATTAACCATTCGTGTGTACAATAATAATCAATCCGTTGAGACAACACGGGAGCTTGCCTTCTATAACGGAGATGTAACCTTCTATGATTTAGATGTTTACAACGGAGCTACGAAGCTAGGTTCATTAGAAACGTCGCAGGAATTTTCTGCACCGGTTGGTGCTGCCCTTACGGTTAAGGGTAAAATTATCGTTCCGAGAAAAAAGAATGCAGACGGAACCTATTCGCCTGATCTGCCGGCTGACTGGGCTAATGCATTTTTGAAGTATACATTGAACAATGTAACTAACGACATTGCTGAGCCTGCAGCAGGAAATGTCGTTATTGAAGATGAGAAGTTAATTATGATTAATTTCGAAGCTGCTCTAGGTACAGTAACGGCTTCGGATATTGGAGTGCTGCAAAAGCTGTCATTCCAAGGTGAGAACTATACAAAGACACCTGTTACTTCCGATATATCTACAATTTACACATACAAATTGCTTGATAGCAGCTTG
The DNA here is from genome assembly GCA_048976605.1 of Pristimantibacillus sp. Classification (GTDB taxonomy): domain Bacteria; phylum Bacillota; class Bacilli; order Paenibacillales; family Paenibacillaceae; genus Pristimantibacillus. Next base: position 4,051 of record JBHGUX010000049.1, read on the forward strand.
CCTTATATCTATGATGTGAAATATTTGCCTGGATTTACAGCATCGACAACACAAGCTCAAATAGCTGGTCTGACAGGGACCGAGATTGAAGGAGCTACTATTCTTGCACTTCCTCTCGGTATAGAAGTATTAGTAGCGAATGCTACAGCAACTGATACAGTTACAGTTAGTAAAGTAACTAATTCGGCGGGGGTTTCTTCTGCTAATTTTGAGGCAACAGAAGCAAGCAAACAAATGATTACGCGAACCATAAACGGTGTACCGACAAATCTATTGCGTGTGGTTCTTAATGTAAGCAAGCTTCCAGCGGCAGGTACGCAAACGTTAGATTTTACGGTTGCTAGAGGCGGGAACACTGTTAGCAAAACGATTTCATTATTATACGGACCCTATGTGAAATATGATTCCATGTTCGATGGTATGCAAATTCCATTTGATACAACCATGCAAGGTGACCGAGCAGCTCATTTCATAACGCTGTTCAATAGTATGAAGGGTAAATTGATTAATATCCCTAATGTCGATGATATTATTTATGGCAGTAACGTGTTTATTTACGTCAACAATGTAGAAATTCCACTTAAGCAAGGTGCAAATAAGTCGGAGTTTATGATTGACGATAGGACATGGGCAAACGTGGATGACTCCAATAAACACTTAAACACAAATAATGACGGTATAATTAGCTATTCTGAGTTAATGTATGGGTCGTTGAATATTTCAGGAGAGAACAAAATAACGTTCTCCTTCAAATCAGCGAGCAATAGCTATGAAAGTACGATAAAGGTTACGATTATTCCGACGAACCTGCCTCAGGTACCGGTTCCTGGAACAGATGGTGTATATCCGTATAGTGTTGGACGTGATACTCCACTGGCAAGTGATCCAGCATTTAAACTGCAAGGTACTGTATTTGTAACGAATGAAGCTATCATGAATGTTTACGGTACATTTGATTTCATTGATTTGGGAGAAAGAGCCCTTAATGAAGCTGATGATTCATTGCGAATTAAAATTCAGAATAAGCTTGATGGTCTCGGACCGGATAAAGCCAATTATAAAATCAAGATTTCAACGCCAGACGACACGGATATCGTATGGACATTGAACGATAAATTCTCTATAGAGGGCACCGGCTTGATTTTGAATGGTGGTTCTGGGGATAATCGAATTAATGTAGTATACAATCCTAGTGGACAATATTTCTATTTCATATTGAAAGATCAAGAATTATCGGTTGACGGCAGCTCAAGCGTATATAACATTACGGTATTCAACAGCGGTGATGCAGGCCCAAGAGCAACATACCGCTTGGAAGTCAATCCGACTTCAATTCCATATACCGTTTTGGCACCAATTATAGAGAAACGTGTAATGAATCAGAATTTTATCCAAGTTATCATTACTTCTCCAGGTGCGGAGAATGTAACAATTAATAAACAGAAAGCAAGAAAGATGACCTATTTGAACTACAGCGATCTTATGCCGAATGGTATAGATCCTACTGAGATTGACGCTTACACCGTAACAATCAAAGAACTGAAGGCGAACAAAGATACAAAGATTGATCTCTTGATTACGAGCGGGGAAAATGAAGTGAAAGATTCATTCACCGTGAAGTATGTACCGGAAAATATTCCGGGAGCGCAAATTATGGACACGATGAGCAGCTCTCACAAGCTTTTTGATGGACAATTGAATCTGACATTCCCTAAAGGGTCGAACTTGATTAGAACGGATTACAATGTACCGGAGAAATTCAAGAACCAAGTTTACTCAGAGAACGACCTATTGTTCGCAATTGCCAATCCTTTCGATGGTGTGATAGATTATCACGAGTTTGAAACAACCCGTGCCAATTATGCACTTGATATGTTTATGGGTAAAAACTATTTTGCTCAATTTACAGATCGTTTCATCAAAGTAAGCTCCGTGTTCTGGATTGACGGAGGGTTAGCTGATGATATCATTACTGGCGATACGTATGACCCGATTCGAGCAGGCTTTGATCCTTACCCTGTATCTTATGAGAAGGGCTTAGAACAATCAGCCTATTTCTTGCGGAATCCGAGCAGGGAGCTGATGCCTTCTAAAGGAGGTACATTGACACTAGGTTACGATAAGAACGTAACTCAATCTGCTGGTACTACAATAACGGTATTCCGTTACGATATGTATGATAAAGTGTGGGAAAACATTGGCGGTGTAGTAGATGAGAAGAAACATACCGTTAAAGTTCCTTTCCGTGATTTTGGTTACTATGTAGTAGCGAAGCTAGGAACAAGCTTTAATGACATTATCGATCATAGTTACGCACGTGAAGCGATGGAAGCTATTTACGCTAAGGGTGTAATGAACGCTATTGATCCTACAGGTGTCTTCGGGGCAGATAGTCGAATTACTCGTGGTGAATTCGTACGTATGCTAGTAAGAGCGACGGAGATTCCATTGAATTATACAGGGGAATTGCATTTCCTTGATGCACCAGCGGTAACCAATATTAGTAAGGATGCGTTATATGATTACCGTTATATCGAAACTGCAGCCCGTGCTGGTTTTATTAAGGGTACCCGGCCTAAGTTCTTCGAGCCAGGTAATACGATTACTCGTCAGGATGCTGCAGTTATGATGGCAAAAGCACTGAGCTATAAGCTGGAGACTAGTCCTGATAAGGTAAGAAAGACATTGGATAAAACTTTCAAGGATGCGGCTTTGTTCGATTACTATGCGATGCCTTCTGTATTAGCCATACAGAAGAAAGGTTTTATACAAGGCTCGTTAATCGATGCGAATGATCCTAAGAAAGGTGCTGTATTTAATCCGAAAGCAAATCTACTGCGTGGAGATGCTGCGATCATTATTGCAAAAGTTATGATCGATCAGAAGAAGCTTCCTAAGATATATACAAAATAAGAAAATGGGTGAAGGGATCAGCTACATAGCTGGTCTCTTCGTTTCTACCTATCATGCTGAAAGATTATCCATGGAAAAACTTAAGCATCGACGAATGGATCTAGTACAGGCTATACTACTAAAGTAACAAATAGGAGTTTTAGGAACTTAGATAATTGAAGCCTACATAAATTCACAGAATATCCAGTGGAATCACAACTTCAAAAATCTTTTTAAGTTTTTTACGCTTTATCCGCAACTTTTCCTGCGGTGATGCGTTTAAATACATGTCGTTATCATAAGCGTGCCACAACAGATGCAGCTGGCATCCCTATTTCAGAGTTTGTTGGAATGATTTCTCAACTTTCTCTTTACGGTAGCGGAAGCCCATTGTATAATGTTAAAGTGGTATAGCTTCTCTAGCATTTTATTTTCCCTGTTTACAAGTTTCTGCGGCATGTTCTTACATAGGGTTAAACATGACGACAGACATCATTTATACTAATTACTGCTCTACTCTGGAAAGGGGGTGAATCGGCTATGAGGGAAACGAGCAATCCATTATTCAATCAAAACTCTCAACAACCGAAGGTATTTAGAGGAGGAGAAAAAAAGGTTATGAAAAAAAGTTTATTAGCATTCGTACTTGCTTTTTCATTGGTCCTTTCCGTCGCTGTTCCAGCATTCGCTGCAACGCCAGCTGACGTAGTGGGCAAAAAAGAACAAAGCGCAATTGAGGAACTTGTTGCACTAGGAATTATTAATGGTTATGCAGATGGTAGCTTCAAACCAGATAACAACATTACACGCGCTGAATTGGCGAAACTAATCGTTGTTGCAACTGGTAGCGAGCAAGCTGCTCTAGCTTTGCAAAATGTAAAATCACAATTTAAAGATGTTAAAGTTAACGAATGGTATACTGGCTTCATCAATGTAGCAGCTGGTAAAGGTTACCTACTTGGTGACAAAGGCACTGGCAAATACCGTCCGAACGATAACATTAAATTTGAAGAAGTTTCAGCTATCGTAATTCGTGCTCTTGGTTACCAAGACAAAAAGTTGTCTGGTTCATGGCCATACAACGTACTGCTGAAAGCAGAAGAGCTTGAGTTGTTCTCGAAAGTTGACATCGCTCAAGGTTCACTTGCTTCTCGTGCAGTAGTTGCACAATTGGTTAACAATGCTCTTTCCAAGAACATTGTTGAATGGAATGCTGATGCAGAATTGTTCAGATCAACTGGCAAAAAACTAATCAGCCGTTTGGGCACTACTTATGAAACTGTTGTATCTGCTGGTGCACTTGCTAACGGTCGTGTAGTTCTTGCAGCTGGTACTAAACAACTGGCTTCTAACTACATCATCACTGGTGGCAAAAAACTTCACCAATTGGTTGCTCATGATGTTCTAGTTCTTCAAGGAACTGACGGCAAAATCCGCGCTATCACGGATATCCAAGATGAAGGTAACATTGTAACTGGTAAATTGGCTGAAGCTTTCAATGGCGCTAATGGCGTTGTTAAAGTGAAATCCGGTACTGTAACTACTAACTACACTGTAGGAAGCAGCGTATACTACCTGAATGGCGATCAATTGACTACTGGTTCAATCGCTAAAGATCTTGAAGTAGAAGTTTACCTTAACGCTGCTAACGCAGCTGTTAACCCAGGTCTTGTTCGTGCAGTAGTAGCTACTCAATACGGCATCACTGATGGCCTACTTGATTCTTATGTTGCTGCAACAACAAATGCTAGTGCTCGTGTAGTAACTAAAAACTTCGGTGCAATCAATGTTGATGAGAACACTGTAGTAACAATCAATGGCGAAGTAAAAGCTGTAACTGATCTAGCTGCTAATGATGTTGTTGAGCTTGCTTACAACAATGACAAAACAGCTCTTAAAGTTAACGCTACTCGTAACGTTGTTGAAGGTGCTGTAACATCTGTAACTCCACAAGCTAACGGAGATATCTTCTTCGCAGTTGGTGGCAAATCATACAAAAAAGTTGGTACTACTACAACTCCAACTATCGGCGCAACTTACAAATTGTTCTTGAACAAAGACGGTAACGTTGCTGGTACTGAATTGTTGAGCGGTGGAACTGCTGAAGCTAAATACGGTATCATCCTTTCATCCGTAAATGACCGCAAAGAAACTGGTGGTAACTACGAATCAACTACTACTAAAGACTTCTTTAACTACTATTCTATTAAAGAAAACAAAAACCTGACTGTTGGTCTTACTAATACAACAATCGGTGCTGATGAAGCTCTTGCAAAATCCGTTGTTATCTGGAACCTTAAAGATACTGATGGAAGCATCACTGGTATTAACACTACTATCGCTTTGAGCGGTGCAAAAGCTATAACTGACAAAACAGATTCAACTGTAAAAGTTGATACAACTGTTTACAACACTAACTCTAACACTGTAGTTCTTGATGCTACTAAAGCATCGGTTACTACAATTAGCGACCGTGCTGTATCTGTAAGTGAACTTGCTAAAGTTGCAAAAGGTAATAAAGTAGTTGTTATTACTGATGGAACTAGCACTTATGCTAAATACATCGTGATCGCTGATAAAGGTACAGCAGCTACAAAACTTGAAGGTAAATTCGGTTTGTTCGTAAGTGCAAACAAAGTGAATACTGTATCTGGTTCGACTTACAATGTGGTATTGAACGTTAACGGAACTGAAACTCCTTTCGATCTAGTTAACGGTGACATCTACGAAGCAGTTAAAGCTGATCTTGATGCTGGTGGCGTAACTTACAAAGCCGCTACTAAAACAGTGGTATCTTTGACTGACAAAATTGATGGAACTAGTGGTACTCCACAAGGTGAAATAAGCTCTGCTTACGACACACTAACTTTTGGACTTGTAAACACTGGTAAAATCACTAACACTGACATTAGCAACGGTACGTTCAAAGTGGATAACGCTGGTGCAACTTACTATGTAGGAGTTAACTCAACAGTATTCATTCAAGATACTGCTGGTAACGTAACTACTGGTAACTTCTCTGAAGTAGTATCTGCAACAATCGGTCAAAACGATGCTGGCGCAGCTGACAAATACGACTTCTCATTCGTAGTTGATACTGATGCTGACTATGCTGGTTTCGAACTTGTTAAAGTAATCAAACTTATCAAGAAATAATTTTTCTTGAGACAGGAATCCGGTGAGTTTACTCACCGGATTCTTTTTTTTGTTCATAGATGGTTCATAAAAATATGGTAGGATATAAGGGGGGATTGAAGACGATGGTAAGTTTCGGAAACAATTTTTAAAAATTCGAAACTTAATGCAATCAGCATGCGTCTATATAAAAAACGATACGGAGTGATAAATAATGCAGTTTGTTAAGCGCAGAGTAAGCAAAATTCATGTTGCAATAATTCTACTATTAATTTTGTCAGTAGGACTGCCAGCATTATCGCTAAAGAGCGAGGCAGCTTCCACCACTAGCGGTACGTTAAAACCTGTCTACATAACAAGTAATTCCTATGTTAAGCTCGACAATGCAGATGTTATGCCAAGCAGCAAGGGAAGAACTGCAAGCTTCACGATCACTTACTATAATGGCGGAAATTCGCCAATCAATTTACAGGACTATTGGGTGCGGTTGACCTCGGTAAGCGGCACGAAGTACACTGCTTATCTAATTGATAGCGATAAAACTAAAAAAACAGTTCCTGCGAAATCTAATGTTACACTGACTTTCTATAGCGAAGTTCCATCTTCAGTATCTTTGACCGACTTAGTGTTGAAAGTTATTAAGTTTGACTTTTCCGTTTCAGGGTATGAACGGACACTGGGAAAGTTTTCTTTTCCATCGAGCTATAATAACGTAGTGAAAGTAAATGGTTATAAAGCAGTTAAGTTGAGCAATACTTTGATCAATATGCGTGTTAATAAGTCAACCATTTCCAAGGGAACAGATAATACGATTATTAACCTTGAAGTTATGATGAGAAACACAGGAAATTATGAAGTCACCTTATCGAATCTAGGATTCCATATTCAATCTTCTAAAGGTGATATGTATCAAATGAAAACAACTACGGATAGTACACAAGGGATTTTACTACGTCCACAAATTTTGGAGACAGTCAAACTAACAATTACATTACCAAGCTCAGTATCTACAACAGGCTTGAAGCTAGTTACTTCGCAATCGGTTGGTGAAGCTGCAGCGGCGATCAATTTGCCAGTTGCAAAGTTTTTGTTAAGTTTAAGTACACCATCGAATACGACAACCAATGAGTACGAATATGTAAAGGGAGAATACACCTATAAGGTTAAGGTGGAAGCAGTTCAAAGAAATTCCTGGTTAACCCAAGATAATGTAATTAGTAAAGTTACCATTACGAATACAGGTTCCAAGACAGCACCAATACCAGTTATATCAGGCGTATTCTATCTAGGAGATAATGCTGAAATTCAGACGAAATTAATTCCTTTAGGAGCACAACTGTCTATTGCTCCTCAAAGATCGACAGCTACCTATTATTCTGCATCGATACCAACTAGTACTAATTTGTCAGACTTGAAGGTAAAGCTGTTTGAGAAGGATGGAGAGACACAAAGAGAACTCGCAGCACTGAAAACTGTCACTGCAAGCTCACCGAAAACAATTGCATTGAGTACTGGGAATGAAATTAATGGATTAGATGAGAAGCTTTTCACTAGAGTTACAGAAGTAAGATTGATGGAAGGTTCAACGAATAATCAATATACGATATTCATGGACGTAACGAATAAGCAAGATCACGCAGTAGCGACATCTAAGCTAACCGGATATTTGGAGACATCTTCAGGAGGGAAATACTATACCTCTATTATTAAAACGGATAATACAATAAGCCCATCAAGTAAAGAACAAGTTATTCTGACTGCTCAAGTACCAAAAAATATTGATTTGACGGGAGCTACTCTACTACTAGGTTTTGCATATAATGATGAGGGTATCGTAAAAAGCAATGAGGGAGTTGCTAAAGGCTTCGTAAATGCTGACCGGTATATACTTCCTGATGCTTCAGTAGCAACAGCTGATTTCAGCAATATTAAAATAGGTGCTTATACGGTTAATATTGATAATCTGATTGCGTATTTGAATGACACTACCATTGATATCGATTTGTCAGGAAAAGTGACGAGAGATTACAGTTATGAAGGGTTTAGTAGTAAGAAATTCTCTGTAGTCATTGAAGATGAATCTACTAATCTAGTAATGATTCAAGCACCAATTGAAATTGAAGCAGCTTCTGGTCAATATGCATGGAAGCTTGGCAATAACTACAATAATATCGTCCAGGATATGTCTAACAAGCTTATTTCGAAAACAATGTCTTTGAATATTTATGAAGAGATCAACGGATATAAAGTAAAACTTGTATCGAAAGCTATTAGATGGTCACCATACCTAAATTGGACGGATCCTTCCGTAAAATAATTTTTATATTTTGAATAATAGACTAGTCTATCATTGGAAAATCGGGTATCTTAGTTTAAGATACTCGATTTTTTCCTGCTAGGAAGGAGCAAACAAGAATGAAAAAATGGGTAATAAGAATTGTAGTAGGTGCGGTATTAATAGGCGGAGGATTTGGTATAAGCTATCTTAATCCCAATACGATTGAGGCTGACGGTGTGTCAAGCGTTGCGGGGTCGGTGGACGATCCAGTTGTGACTAAGAGTTATGTGGATGAACAAATAGCTAAATCAGGCAGTACAGCTGGGGGAGGCGCAGTATCAAGCGACAAACTGGAAGTTGTAACTGTCCCTAATGGGAAAACTTTAATTGCAGCCGAAGGAACGGAAGTAATCGTTCGTGGAGGCAAAGTGGTAGCCTATAGTCCAGATACAAATGGTCTTGCTGATTTGACTGCAGGTAAAGATGTATTAAAGGGTCAACCAATCCCAGCTAACCATCTCATCCTATTCCCACGAGCTGGTCGCGGCATTACGAATGATCCATCCTATACGAAATCATTGACCGTTCTCGTTAGAGGCGCATACACTTTGCAGTAAAGTCGACCTCTGGATGTAGAATATTTTGCCCGTACTGACAATAGGTTATACGCTTCGAAATTTAAGGTTCGATGCACAATAAAGACATGTTCCAATAATCTATGGAGGTGTCATTATTATGAGTCGTTCTAATAAAGTGGTTGTTCCTAACTGTAAAGCAGCATTGAATCAAATGAAATATGAGATTGCTGCCGAGTTTGGATTGAGTTCTTCTTATAGTTCAGGCTTAGGATCGGGTACAGGCGATGATACCGAGTTTGCGGGGGAACTTGGCGCTGTAGGTAGTGGCAACACGACTCAGAGTGTCCAATGGTCACAATTGTCAACTAGGCAAGCTGGCTCGGTAGGCGGAGAGATTACGAAGCGTCTAATCGCGCAAGCAGAATCCGTATTGAATGGTTACCAATAAAACCTAGTATAAAACTGGGTTTTAAAATGCCCGATCCATTGACACCAAGCGACATTTTCTGTATTATACTGTTCTAGAGAGTTGTCTAACAACCTTTCCCTTTGGGGAAAGGTTCATTTTTTATGTTGAATGTATGCACTTATTCTCATACTATTTGCTGTAGGAGGTTGATACGGATGTCGGTTGTTAAAGGTCGTCACTTGTTTACATCAGAATCAGTAACGGAAGGCCATCCCGATAAAATTTGTGACCAAATCTCAGATGCAGTTCTTGATGCATTTTTGGAAGCGGACCCTAATGCACGTGTAGCGTGTGAAGTTGCAGTTGCAACGGGACTTGTCCTTGTTATTGGAGAGATCAGCAGTCGTGCTGATTTTATTGATATTTCTGCTATTGCCCGTCGTACCATCAAAGAAATTGGTTACACACGTGCGAAATTTGGATTCGATTCCAGCACTAGTGCAGTACTTGTATCACTTAATGAACAATCTGCTGATATTGCCCAAGGAGTTAACGCTGCCCTGGAAAGCCGTGATGGTAAAGATATTCAGCAAGAGAATGAAGATATTGGCGCAGGCGACCAGGGCTTAATGTTCGGTTTTGCAACAAACGAAACTCCTGAGCTAATGCCATTGCCTATCGCATTATCACATCGTATTGCACGTCGTTTGTCTGAAGTACGTAAGAACGATACACTTGGATATTTGCGACCTGATGGCAAAACCCAAGTAACTATTGAATACGTAGATGGCAAACCGGTTCGTGTAGATACAATCGTTGTTTCTTCGCAACATGCTGAGGAAATCACTTTGGAGCAAATTCAAGCGGACATCCTTGAACATGTTATCAAACCGGTCGTTCCAGTGGAATGGCTTGATGAAGAAACGAAATATTTCATTAATCCTACGGGCCGTTTCGTAATCGGTGGACCTCAAGGTGATGCTGGTCTTACTGGCCGTAAAATCATCGTTGACACCTACGGCGGCTATGCTCGTCATGGCGGTGGAGCATTCTCCGGTAAGGATCCTACAAAGGTAGACCGTTCAGCGGCTTATGCAGCACGTTACGTAGCTAAGAATATCGTAGCAGCTGGTCTCGCTGACAAATGTGAAATTCAATTGGCATATGCAATTGGTGTAGCACAACCTGTATCGATCAATGTCGACACTTATGGTACAGGAAAAGTTTCAGAAGAGAAGCTTGTTGAAGTAATCAGCAACAACTTTGATCTTCGACCTGCTGGTATCATTAAGATGCTTGACCTGCGTCGTCCAATCTATGGTAAAACAGCTGCATATGGCCATTTTGGTCGTACCGATATCGATCTTCCTTGGGAGAACACAGATAAAGCTGATAAGCTGAAAGCTGATGCATTAGCTTAATTCTATAACTGAATGTTTACAAAGAAGCAGGCTCTGAATTTTTGAATTCTGAGCCTGTTTTTTTATGCCTAATGCTCCAATTGAGACAAAAACATACAATAACCTAAATTTATCATGCTCAAAAGCCGACAAATATAGTACGAGTTTAAATTTTTGAGGAGTGAATGAAATGAGTCGCAAAAGGAACAGAATCAGCATTTTATTGACGATCGCACTACTAATGCAACTTTCATTGCCGGGATGGCTAACGCTGTCCGAGCCGATACATGCAGCAACTTTAGGCCCTGTCATTGTTAGTAAGAGCCCAGCCGATGACTTCACAAGTGTAGGGTTGAATTCTACACTTTCGTTCACCTTCGATGAGAGTGTTGTGAAGGTCAATGGATCTGCAGCCATTACGATTTATGATTACACATTAAACCAAGTCTTCGAAAGCTATTTGGTATCAAGTGATGGTCGTGTTGCCATCGATGGTACTGGACGCACTGTTACTATTCGACCAAGCAAAGCTTTTGTTGAAAATAGAGAATATTACGTATTAATCGAGCCAGGAGCTTTCGCTAATGTCTCTAATGGAGCTAATTTTAGCGGTATAGCAGATGCTTCACAGTGGAACTTCAAAACAATAGTACAAATAGACAACGTTCCTCCAGGATTGCTGGGAGTTGCACCTGTCTCGGAAGCAAGAGATGTACCGATAACATCACCTATTTCATTAGTTTTTAATGAAGATGTTTATTCTTCAAGCGGTGACCTAAGTCTAACATCCGATCCGAGCAGTACAGCGTATGATCAAAGGAAGATAGCTGTCACTTCGAATCAAGTAACTGGAAGCGGTAGCAATACGATTATTATTACGCCTTCTGTGGCACTATATCCTAACACGACTTATACGTTCTCGATTCCTAACGGTGTTATGAAGGACCGGGCAGGCAACAGCTATCCGGGAACTTCATGGCGGTTTACTACTGCTCCTGCACCAGTGAATGCTACATCGTATAATCCTATAGATAACGCAACATCCGTTTCTGTAGCAAGTACATTGACAATCATGTTTGATAAAGAGGTAGCAGCAGGTACAACACCAGGAACATTGAAATACATACATCTCATCCGAAGCTATGATAATTATGATGAGAAGATTCTACCCAATGATACTTCAAAAGTATCTATAGTAGGTAATACTGTAACAATTAAGCCGCAAAAAATGCTAGCGAATACAAAATATTATGTTCTTATTGATCCAGGCGCATTGGTAGAGAAAAATACAGGTGAGTGGTTCCAAGGTATCTCTAATGCTTCAACTTGGGATTTCACTACTGACCCAGGGGATGAAAAGGATCCTCCGTTGCTTGCAGCTATTTCCCCTGTTCATAATGGGGTTACTTCGCAGCTTAATACGAATCTGGTTATGACTTTTAATGAACCAGTCTATCCGGACGCAGGTAATATCGAGATTCGCAATGTGGTCAATAATGTATTGTTTCGTTCTATTCCCGTAACATCGGATAATATATCCGGGGGCGGAACGCAGACGATTACGATTAACCCTAACAAAGCATTATTTGCTGGAGATTCAAACAAAGCATTTGTTAATAACTCGCAATATTACGTAACCATCGGTAATCGTGCATTGCGGGATGCTGCAGGCAACTATTATGTGGGAATTGGGGCTAATAGCTGGACGTTCCGGGTAACTCAAGATGCAATCAAGCCAACTCTAGTATCTACTGCTCCGACGAATAACACGACTAACGTGCTTACGAACGCTTATTATGTTGCTGAATTCAGTGAAACAGTCGTTAAAGGTCCAGGATCTATCTGGATTAAACCTACTGATAGCAAGACTGCACAGCCAGTTAAAGCGGACTACTATATCCAACAAGAGAATAGTAAATTAGCGATTATAACGCTTCCAGCCGGTGTTGTCTTAGAGGGTAATACAAACTACTACATCGAGATCAGTCCAGATGCTATTGTAGATTTAGCGGGGAATGCTTTTGATGGCATTCAAAATCAGTACCAGTGGGCATTCAAAACGATTGGAGTAGATACTACTCCTCCGAGAGTAAGTAAGCTAGATTACAATGGTAATGTTATAACGATGACATTTGATGAGGATCTTAATGCATATGGTGTTCCTGCAGTAAGTACCTTCTATATTACAGTTAACGGTGCGCAGCGCCCGGTAACGGCAGTAGCTGTATCGGGTAAAACAGTGAAAGTGACTCTTTCGAGTGCTATTGTTAATGGTCAAATCGTGAAGCTATCGTACTCGAAACCGTCGAATACCGGCGGTATTCAAGATTTGCTAGGAAACCAGGCACTAAGTATATCGAACAGTGACGTTACGCCAATAGTTGACGTTACTGCACCTACTATTGTAAGTGGCACGATCTCTGGCAGCACGATATATCTTACCTTCAATAAGGATCTTGCGGCAGCAAATAGCAACGCATACCAACAATTTGGTATAAGCATTAGCAATAATTACTATAGTCCGACTTCCATCTATGTAAGTGGAAAAGTAGTTCAGTTGACTTTCAATGGTACTTTAACGAGCCAGCAAGCCGTGTATGTCTCCTACTCGCCTAGCTCGTATCCACTTAAAGACTCTACTAATACTACTAATGTAGCGGGATTTAGTAATTTCAATATCACTGGTAGTGGTGTGGATCTCACTGCACCGTCGATACTAAGCGCATTCAGCAATGGCTCAACAATTACATTAACTTATAACGAAACATTAGGCGCATACACTATACCGTCGATTAGCCATTATAGTATTGTAGTGAACAATAATTATCGTAGTGTCAGCCAAGTCTCGATATCTGGAGATAAAGTGATATTAACGCTTAGTTCACCGATAGCATCAAGTGATACAGTGTATGTGAATTACACGGCAAGCACACCTAGATTGACTGATCTTGCAGGAAATGCGGCCGTTTCGTTCAGTTCCTTGTCAGCGCCTTACGGTACAGGAGCTACAGGTTCGGGTTCGTTAGCTGGAGCTATCGTGAAAGGTGCAACGCTCACGCTTACTTTTAATGAATCATTGAATTCGTCATATATTCCATCAATATCTCAATTTTTTGTTAAAGGGCAGAGCAGCTCATCTCAAGTTAAAAAGGTATCTATCAGTGGGTCAGTGGCAACATTGACACTAGATTCACCTGTGACAATCGGAGATACGGTTACACTAACTTATTACTCACAAAGCAACGGTTTGAGAACAAATAGTGGGAAAACAATAGATAGCTTCAGTAATATGAAAATAGCGAATCAAACGACGTTGTATGACTCGCTATCGGGAGATTTGGAAGAGGCTGACGGCGGCGGGGTAGGAGTGAAAACATCTGCTGCTACTAGTGTATCGACAACATCACCTGCAGGTACTTACACAACTAAATATTCCATTTCTGCTGATAAGCTCAGTACTGCCTATTCGGCAGCTGGTTCTGCGGGACTGACTAAAGCACGTGTCGTATTTAAAGTTCCTAGCTCAGAAAAGGCGGCTGTCGTAGCTGTACCGCTCTCCGCATTGCAAAGCGCATCTTATTATGGTAAAAATGCAAGCTTTGCTGTGCAGTATAATGGCGCAACTTACGAGATTCCGGTTGCGGCATTGAATTATTCAGAACTGGCCAGATCGCTGGGTGCCAGCGGTATTGTGGGTGACTTGCTAATCGAGATTGATCAAGGCACAACTTCTTTGACAAGCTCATTAACTTCTGCAATAAGCAGAGCAAAAGCATCTATATTAGCTGGACCGGTAAATTTTGAAGCATCGGTAACCTATGGGGATATGAAGAAGAAGATCACTGGATTCAGCGGTTATGTATCGCGTTCTATGGAATCCTCATTGACGATTGACGCCAAGAATTCCGCAGTCGTATGGTATGATCCGGAGACTGGTGCATTGTCCTATGTGCCAACAACGTTCTCAACATCAGGCGGGAAGAACCTGGCGACGTTTAAGCGGAAGGGCAACAGCGCATATGCGCTCGTACGCGGATCAGTGAGCTTTACGGATATCGGCAAGCACTGGGCGGGTACAACTATTCAAATGCTAGCGAATAAATATATTGTTGAAGGACGGACGTCGACGAAGTTCGAGCCGCAAAAGTCGATTACGCGTGGTGAATTTGCTTCTTATATTGCCAAAGGTTTAGGGTTGACTGGCAATAAATCAGCTGCTTCCAAGTTCAAAGACGTGAATTCAAGTACGGTTATGGGTGCTTACATCGGAGCGGCATCCGAAGCAGGTATCGTCATGGGTAATACTGACGGTACGTTCAAGCCTAACAGCCCTATCTCACGTCAAGAGATGGCGGTCATGATGACGCGTGCTGCTAAGGCAGCAGGTGTGACCGTTACACCAACAAATTCAACATCATCCTACTTAACTAATTTCAAGGATAAAGGGAAGATAGCTTCATGGGCAAAAACCGATGTTGCAAAAGCAGTCTTTTCAGGTGTAATTACGGGTAAGACAACGACAACGTTTAGTCCAACAACAAATGCGACACGTGCAGAAGCAGCCGTCATGATCAAGCGATTGCTTGAATATGTCGATTTCCTCGACACGTAGCAAATAGGATAACAATGCACCCTCAACAAACAACTTAATGGTTTGTTGAGGGTGTTTTTATTGTGTAATACTGTGCTGAAACCAATTAAAAGTTTCTATTAATAATTATTAATTTTTAAAGGAAGTAACTTTTTACCTAGTCTTGTAGTCTATAATTGATAGACTTAGAGATGGGAGAGTTGCTATAACGATGGGAAAGCTAAACACAAACATTAATCGGCAGACAGGAAGCTTGAGCAAGAAAATAATAGTAGTTGTACTAGGGGGAGCACTGTTAGTTCAGCCGTTAAGTTCAGTTGTTCCAATAAGCTGGAGTCCATTGAAGGTAGAAACGGCAGCAGCAGCGACGAGTTCGACACTGAAGGTACTTCAACAATCTTACATAACAACAGGAGCTAAAAAATACGATTATTTGTGGACAACAACTCGGAGTGGTAAGACCGCACAAGCAAATGTCCATGTCATTGAAATTGATCTCTCGAATCCATATGTACAACTAGATGTGATGAGCGGGAAAAACAATAATGTTGCCAAGCTCAACACCATTCTCAATATGACTAAAGAAAACGGTGCGGTAGCAGGAATAAATGCCGATGTATTTATTACATCCTCGGAAGGTGCACCAATGGGTGCACAGATTCAGAATGGAACACTTCAAACAAGTCCTATGCAATTAAAAGGGATGTACGCTTTCGCGATTACGAAGGATCGTAAGCCAACGATCGACAGCTATTCGTTCGATGGTACAGTTACATCTGGAGATGGATCAGCCTTCGTATTATCTGGCATTAATCAGTCGGCCTATGTGCCAGAAGGCGGAAATTCTAACTATAGTCACGCGAACACGTTATATATGTATACCAGTGCATGGGGCGGTGCAGAACGTCCGAAGAAATCTTCCGCTACACCAACAGAAGTTCTTATTCGCAATGGAGTGGTCGAGGAAATATCAATCGATTCGGCCATAACGACTGCTATACCAGAGGATGGATACATCCTTAGAGGTCATGGAGTAGCGGCTAAGTTCATTCGCGAGCATCTGCAAGTCGGCCAATCCTTAAATACAGATTATTCGCTCGTCTCCTCAACAAGTGGAAAAAAAGTAGACCCTGCCACCTTTGAAATGATGGTCGGCGGTCATACGATTCTAGTTAATAACGGAGCTGCAGCTAGCTTTTCAAGAGATATTTCAGGGGTGAGCGGCTCTGCTTACGTATCCCGTTCAGCAGTTGGCTACTCGAAGGACGGCAAGAAGGTCTACCTTATTACGAGTGAAAAATTTGGGGATAGCACAGGCGTGAACCTGAAAGAAATGCAGCAAATTATGGTTAAGCTTGGCGTCTACAAAGGAATTAACTTAGACGGCGGCGGTTCGACTACAATGATCGAGCGTCCACTTGGTGAAACATCGCTTCAGGTGGCCCATTCTACACAGTATGGCACCACACAG
>JBHGUX010000050.1:0-74076 GCA_048976605.1 Pristimantibacillus sp.
GTTTTTCTACAACCGCAAACGAATTCACGGCTCAATAGGTTATATGTCGCCGGTTCGATATGCCAATACTTTTTGTAAAAAGGCTTTATAATTGTCTGTTATCTTGTGTCCACTTTCTTGACAGAGGTCCACTCTGTCCGCATGTATCAACATATATAGCTAATTCTCACAAATAACGGATCCTCTGTCCGCCAGATTGTTCGACTGACTAAGATGAGTAGCTACCACTACTCACTCAGTCCAATTTTCGTCAGTATGGTCAAAAATATATAGCCTGTGACTTGCATTCCCAAAAGGAATACGCAAATTCACAGGCTGAGTACATTTTCATTCTTGACTGTGGCCGTTAGACCATGTTAGTTTGGGACAACTCCTTGTTGCAAATCTATGGAGCTGTAGGCAACGGCATAACCATCGTGACCATTGTCCCCTGCTCGAGGCGATCAATCTGCAGTCCGTATTGCTCTCCGAAGACTAATTGAATACGCCGATGTACGTTAAGCAAGCCAATCCCGCCTGACAGCTCTGAATAAATAAATCCAGAAGACGGCGGCGGTTCTTCAGCGAGACGGCCTTGTACCAGTCTCTCCTGAATTTCCTGAAGCCGCTCAACAGACATGCCGATTCCATTATCAGCTATGCTTACCCGAAAGTAAGACTCATCACAAGAGGCAGATATCGTAACAAAATGGTGAGGCTCAATCCCTCTAGGGAAAGCATGTTGGAACGCATTCTCGATTAATGGCTGCAGCGTTAAACGAACCATTTTATACAATAACCATTCCGGCGGTACCTCTACTCGAAGCTCAAGCTCGATGTCATGTCGATGCTTCATAATGATCATATAGTTCAAAACATGATTAAGCTCATTGGCTATCGTAATTTCTTCCAACGTAGTTTGCAAGGAATAACGCAGCATATAGGCAAGTGACGCGACCATCTCGGTAATGTCCTCTGAGCCTTCTACTTCAGCGTAACAGACAATCGTTCCTAACGTGTTATACATGAAATGAGGGTTAATCTGCAGTTGCAGCGCCTGATATTCTGCCTTTTGCCGTTCAATGATCGTCTGCTGCTCTTTCAATTCTGCTGCATAGACGCGATCAATTAGCTCAGAAAGCCGAGTGACCATCAGATTGTAACGCCTCATCATTTCTGATATTTCGTCATTCCGTTTCGGCATCGGCAGACTTACCCACCGACCCTGTTCAGTCTGGCGCATCCCATGAATAATTGTCTGAATTGGCTGCGTAATAGACCGTGCGAATCGATACGCCAGCAAAGAAGCAATAAGGATGCTGAACAAACCAATGGTCCATACGGTAGAACGTATATTATCAACAGGCTTGCGCCATTCAGCTAGAGGCATGGAAGCGACTAGTCTCCAGCCTGAGTAGGTTGAATTTCGTGTCATAAATACCCGCTCTTCTTCATCCGAAGTCGTATATTTGAATATTTTCTCATCCGCTTGTCCAATTAAGGCAGTCAGTTGCTTATCCTGTGCAGGCGAGGCCTCATTGTCCAGTAGTTCCTGAGGTTGATATATGGTGTTCCCTTGGTCATCCATAATGTAGAAGTATCCCCGATCACCTAGATCAATCCCTCTCCATAAGGCAGCCAGCTCCTGCGACCGTACTTCCATCACCATAAAACCTTTCACTGCATTGGTTGACAAACTCTTGAGAGGCCTTGCCATTCGGATGACCTTCCCATTCCATCCAGGCAGGATTGTCGTCGTGTTAATCATTAGTCCGCTTTTTCCATGCATGAAAGACTGGAGATCGGACAGCTGCTTCGCTTTAGCCTCTTTAGTAAAGGAAGGCTCAGTAATGTCGCTGCTAAAGCTATAGGCGGTATTGCCTTCGAATGACAGAGCATACATACTGATCAGCTCCGGATTGCGATCCATGATGGGAGTAAATGCGATTGACTTGATCGATGCCTGCAGGCTGTAGCGATCATAATCATCGGCATCACTAGGCAGATCAATGAACTTCTTCAGATCACGATTAGTCAACAAGGAAATCATCGTTCGGTCATAGGATTCAAGATAGAGATCGGTATGATTCAATGCATTTTGGACAATTTGACTCATATGTCTGTCGAGCTGATTGTCGAGCTCATGAGAAGACCGCTGATAGATAACGACACCAATGAGCAAAGAAGACAAAATGACGATTGAGACACAATACAAGAATAACTTCGTATATAATTTATTCTTCATCCATGGAACCCTAGCATCTGTCGATACTCTGTTGGCGTGTAGCCCGTTATTTTCTTGAACATCTTGGTAAAATGGGGATAATCCTCATAGCCGACATTTGCAGCAACATCGATTATCCGCATTTGCGGCAAGGCAAGAAGCTCTTTTGCCCGCTCCATTCGACGTTGTATTCGGTATTTGATGAAGGTCTCATTCGTCCCCTTCCTGAACATCGTGCTGAAATAAGTTGGCGTATAGCCAGCCATATCTGCCATTTCTTCTAAAGTAATATCCTCTGACAAATGTTCCTCTATATACAGCTTCACCTCATCCAGCGGATTTCTAAAGTTGCCGCTTCGCTGAAATGCCAGGTCTGTCAACAGCTGCTTCACTCGAATCTCGAACTCATTTAACAGCTTCTCGGCTGAGGAATGAATCTTGATTGGTTCAATAACGGTTATTTTCATATATCCTTTAGATTCTACGTGACGAATGAGCATGGATACCGCATCATTAAGCAATAGCTGCAGCTGTGCAGAGCTCAGGCTAGCCGACTGAATATGGCAGCGCCACTCCAGCAATAATTGGTCTAACCCTTCTGACTGCAGAAGCCAAATTCTCTGCTGCATGGCTTCAATCCATTCGACATAAGCAGTCAAGGATACAATGCCTTTATTCTTCTGTTTAATAACGCTATCCAATGATTGATGCAGGAGCGTACTTGTAACCGGTTTCAATAAATAGTGTTTCACACCATAGGTTAAGCACCGCTGTGCATATTGAAACTCTCCGTAGCCGGAAAGAACGATAATCTGAATTTGACTATGACTCTCATGCAACTGCTCGCAAAGCTCCAACCCATCCATCCTCGGCATGCGGATATCGGTCAGCAATACATCCGGTTCCTTCTTCTGAATATACTCCAGTGCCTGTTCACCATTATTCGCCGTCTCAATCGCATCGAATCGCATGTGATAGGACTCGGCCATCTTCAACAGCCCTCTTCGAATGACTGGCTCGTCATCTACTATAAGCAACCGCATCGCAATCCGCCTCCTGCTCTTAGATGTCATGATTGTAGAAGAAGGTATCCGCAGACAGAGAGCCATAATCAGCACACTCCGAAGCAGATACCTCTATTGTTTAAACGCTTACACTATTCTATTATACCTGAATTTTATCGCGTACGATCAACTACATTATCTTTATTGTTCCAGCGCTCTGTTGCCTCTTTAATGATCTCGTTACCGCCTTTTTTGCGATATTCTTCAAGCACTTGCGGCCATTCCGAGATCGGCTGCTTGCCATAGATCATTTTCACCATGCTGTCCAAAATAAACTTAGGTCCTGTATCGCCAGTAGATGCTAGATCAGGATATTTAGTGAAGCTGTCCAAGTTAGTCATGAACATAATACCGCCGCGGCCTTCCTTGCTCAGAACGTTCTCGAAAGCACTAATGACGTCTTTGCCATCTTCAGTAAGCGATGATTGCTTCTTGTTGTAAGTTAATTCACGAACAAACCATAGTTGATTGGCGCGGAATGCTGCCTCGTCGATCTGTTCTTTACTCTCTGGCCACTTATAATTTACTGCACCGTTATCCATTGTATAAGTATCGCCTTCAATACCGAAGGAGAAGAACGTATCTGCTTCTTCGGATACTAGCCAATCGAAGAATTTAATAATTTCGATTGCTTTCTTTTCGCCTACTTTATTGTTGATATAATAAGTGTTGGCAATCGAGCTGTATAGACCAAGTCCGCCTTTACCATCTAATCCTGTTGGTGAAGGAAGGATACTAATTTTAGCCGCAGGATCAACTGACTTCATATTCAAACGGAAATTCAGAAGACCTTCACCGTTAGAAGCCCACATCCCTACTTTACCCGCAGCAATGTTGCGATTGAAGTCAGCTTGCGTTACCGATGCGAAGTCTTTAGGGATAATGCCTTCATCGTACATCGTCTTGTATGCCTCAAGCGCTTTGGTCATATTTTCTACTTGGAAGAACTTTGGTACAACCTCTCCATTAAGCTCCATGAACTGGAATGGCAAGACATCGTAAGCACCTAGGAAAGTATCGGCATATTTGAAGTTCTCACGGTATTGGAATGGATTCTCTACACCCATTTTCTTGAATGCACGAAGCATGTCCATATATTGTTCTACTGTCTTGGGTGTCTCTGTAATACCCGCTTTCTCCATCAGATCTGTTCTGACGAAAGTCGCACGACGTGAAGGGTTATCCAGCCAAGATGGAATTCCATAGATTTTACCATCTAAAGATACCTCTTCCCACGCAGATTTAGATACCATCTTCATGAGGTTAGGAGCATACTCTTTCAATAGATCATCCAGCGGCATGAACACGCCCGCTTCAACTGATCCAGACATCGAAGGAGTTGTAGGACCGCCGCGCAGGTTGCCAACAACATCAGGGATATCGCTGCCTGCGAACATAAGACTCATCTTTTGATCGAATTCCTTATGCGATACAATCCGAAGATCTAGATCCGTATTCGACATTTTCTCGAGCTCAAGCACCCACTTATCCTTGTTAATATCAGCAGAGGATTCGATGTGGGCATTACCGCCTGTGGAGAATGAAATCGAGAATGCCAGCTTCTCAGCAGCCGTTTCTTTCCCAGTGCCGTTGCCACTGTTCGGATTGTTCTCTGCTCCGCCTGTGTCTTTGCCGCATCCTGCAAGCAATGTCGTAAGCATACAGCCTACCAGTAAAACAGACCAGATTTTTTTCTTTCTGTTCATTTTATCAACCTCTCCCTTTGTGCATCATAATAGTTGTACGGAGCTTGATACTCTATGATGTAAGTGCTTTCATCCGTAACTCCATAGTAACTGATATGAAATCAATGCTATGTGGCAGGTTTATTGTATCTTGTTCTTTTTTACGAATTAAGATTTAATCGAACCGATAAGCATTCCCTTAACAAAATACTTCTGCAAGAACGGATATACCAGCATAATCGGAACAGTCGCTACAACGATTGTAGCCATCTTAATACCCTCTGGCGACATATTGGCAAGGTTCTCCATAGTGGAATCCATTTCACCCATATAATCGGTAATAACGATCTCTCTTAACCGCACTTGAAGCGGAAAGAGCAAGCGATCATTGATAAAGTATAACGCCGATGAATACGAATTCCAATGCGCTACGGCGTAAAATAGGCCCATAGTCGCCATAACCGGCTTAGACAGAGGGAGTACAATGCTGGATATAATACGCAGCTCACCGCAGCCGTCGATCCGTCCAGAGTCGATTATTTCACTTGGCAAGCCTAGAAAGAAGGAACGCATAATGAATAGGTTATATGCACTAATGGCAGATGGAATAATAAGTGCCCATACGGTATCCAGCAGGAAGAGATTTTTAACAAGCAAATAGTTAGGAATAAGAGGCGCACTGAATATGAATGTGAGAAGCACCATCATCAGTATCGTTTTTCTACCCATATATTCACCTCGCGACAGCGGATAAGCAAGAGATGCCGTCGCAATTAGATTGATGAGCGTACCCACAACGGTTACGATCACGCTAACTCGGAATGCCCTCCATACCGAGCTGTCGTTCAGCACAATTGCATAGTTGGATAAAGTGAATTGCACAGGCCATATCGTGACGTCGCCGTTATTGATCGCAAGGTCACTGCTGAATGATTGGGCGGCCACATGGAGTATAGGGAAGATCATTGTAATGGAAATTAGAGTAAGAAGAATATAGTTGAATATTTCGAACGTTTTTTCGCCTGCAGTCATTTTTATCATTGTGGTCACCGCCTAGTATAAGGAATTTCCTGTCGCCTTACGGCTTAATGTGTTAGCTCCCATAATGAGCACCAAGCCAATAACAGATTTGAACAATCCAATTGCTGTCGTATAGCTGTATTGCTTGCCTAATAAACCAATACGATAAATATAAGTATCGAGTATATCTCCTTTGTTCTCATTGAGAGCATTCAAGAATACAAACACTCGCTCAAATCCGAAATCTAAGAAGTTACCGATATTAAGCAAGAATAGAATCATTATTGTCGGCATAATGGATGGTATCGTAATGGATATTATTTGTCTCCAACGATTGGCGCCATCCACACGTGCTGCTTCATATAAGTCTGGATTGATGCCTGCAAGTGCAGCAAGGTAAATAATCGTACCCCAGCCCGCTTCCTTCCATACACCCGAACCAACTAAGATGCTGCGAATGTAGCTATCCTCACCGAGGAAGTAGATCGGCTCGAAGCCCAGCCACATAATGAATTGATTGACCATCCCAGTAGTTGGGGAGAGAATGCCGACGGCAATACCGCCTATGATTACCCATGATAGGAAATGAGGCATGTAGATAATCGTTTGCAACAAGCGCTGATACATGACCAATCTAATTTCGTTAAGCAATAGCGCAAGTATGATTGGAATAACAAAAGCAAATGCGAGATTATAAACACCAATCAACAACGTGTTCCAGAAAATACGAATGAATTCATCATATTGGAACATACGCACAAAGTGATCGAAGCCTACCCAAGGGCTGCCCCCTATTCCTTTAAACAGGTTGTATTCCTGAAACGCCATCACACTGCCGAATAGAGGAATGTACTTGAATACTAGAAAGTAAAGAATGCCTGGAATCGAAATCAAGTAGATTGCCTTGTACTTGCGTAAGTTCGACAACCATTCGGCATTTCGAGTCGAGCGTTGAATCGACGCAGTTGGTTTCGTGTTCGCCATAAGGACCTCCTGTTAATGTAGATTGTAACTGTCCTTATCGTATAAGGAGACTAACCTCCCAACAATGGCGGCAGTTTCATGCAATTGTGTTCTTTTATGATTCTGATCGTTGTTGCCCTTACTCCATAATCATTTGCTTAATCGGAATTGCGATATTCCAAGCGTCTGTACAGTCGTGAAATCCATTGCTGCCGTTAGAAGTCGCCGCAAACATATACTTAGGTTCGCCATCCTCCATGAGCAGAAAAGGACGTTCCAGGTTACCCATTACAATTTCGTTTCCGTCATCCCAGCGCAATCTGCGTGAGTAGACGGGTACGCCTGCGGTCGTAATCGACCAATCTTCACCATGCTCTGACCATGCATGAATGCCGCCGTATTTCTCACCGCATATTTGTCCATCCATATCTTTAGCGATCATCTCGTAGCCTCGTGAGGTCCGCCATATGAACGGATCCTCCAAATGTACAGAATCAGGAAACAAAGGTTTGTTGCTTCGGATATAATCGCCCGCCGCTTCCTTCGCATAGGCGCTGCTCAACTGCATCTTCCCATAAGTTGTCCCTACATAGGGACGAGATTTGTAGACCATCCTTACAGAACCGTCCTCATGAACGCAAGGAGCTGGGTTGGACACGAGATAACTGTCGAATGCATCCGGGCGTGTGCTCAGAATCGGTTCATCCATCCGCTGCCATGGCCCTGTTATGGAGTCAGCAGTTGCCATTCCGATGCGCTTATTAGCCCGCGCAACGATGCAGCGCGGATCGGTAGGCAGCAGCATCTCCCCCTCCTCCAACTCCGGTAAGGGATGTGTCGTCCCCATGTAGAACAGAACATATCGTCCATCCATTCGAACAATATGTGGATTATGAACACTTCTGCCATCCCAATACGCCGGAGAACGTGAACTCAGAATCGTCTCCTCATATTGATAAGGACCTGCTGGATGATCAGAAGAAGCACGTACGATTTCAGAGGCAATTAACCAACCGGGATGCATAGGCATCGATTTCGACCAACGTGAAGCAAACAGATGATAGCGGCCGTCCTCCCCTTTAATGGCAGAGCCGCACCATACCCAATAATCTTTCATTCGAAAGCCGCCAGACACCGGTACAGGATCAAATTCAAATCTCATCCGATGATGACCTCCCTTCTTCGAGAGGCAACAGGGTTACGTTGCGCAAATTCATTAAGGACTTACCCGTCAATGACAACGCACGCACTTCCAACCGTTGCAAGCCTGTAGATAAGAGTGTCACGATGCCAATTTCTCGTTCCCCATAGCAGCCCGCTCCCCCTGTATCCTCTACGACACCGTTAACCGACTCGCTTCCCAGCAACACCGAGAAGCTGCTGCCAGCCTGATCTGGATCAGCAGAATAGCTGACAATGACACGACAGCGCACTTCCTCCGCTGTACGAATGGTCCAAGAAACAGAGGCATCTAGCCCCGTCCACTCGGTAACGCCGTCATGCCCGCGCTTACCATTGTCATACCGCAAGCCTTCACCTTCAATTGTTCCTTCATAGGCCCAATACCGGTTAGCAATATGCGTCATATAACGCGAGGTTGGATCAGCATCCAATTCCCCTTCATACTTTAGTTGAATTACCGTTGCATACAGCTCAGGCTGAATCGATCCTGCGTCGATCATCCAATCATTAGCACCAATCCGCGTCAGGGATAGTCTTCTTGCAGGATCACTTAACAACCTAGCTTCCTTCAGTTCATTCGATACACCCGGCACAATTAACAGCCCATTGCTTGGCCATTCCTGAACGAATAAGTTCAGCGTTCGCGACTCCTTCTTCCATGTACAGCATCCCCACTGCGGAACGCCAATCGGACTTCCCGCTGTTCCATATATCGCTTCTTTGTTGCGAACAATCCAATCACCAACCACCTCGAGCAGCTGTCTTGAGATGGGGTCGATCTCCCCGTTTCCGAGCGGTCCCACATTAAGCACGAAATTACCATTCCCGCTGATCGTCCGAATGAGCTGATCAATCAATTCATTCGGACTTTTCCAATTCTGATCCGCATAGCGGAAGCCCCAAGAATCATTAAGCGTATGAATGGACTCCCAATCGCCAACCTGCGGCCGCACACGGAGCTGATTATCCCCCGGATTGCCATAGTCGGCGAATTGCTCGTTGCGAAGACGTTTATTAATCAGACAATCCGGCTGCAGCCGGTGGACCAGATCTTGGAACCACACGGCATGCTCGTCCGTGATCTTATGCCCGCAATCAAACCAAATAACGTTAATGCGTCCATAACGGGTTAGCAGCTCTTCTACTTGGGGAAGCGCTTTCTCTTCCAGATAATGCTCGAATCGGATTCGCTTCTCATCATCCTCTATCCAATCCTCCAAGAGATCCCACGCACCTGCATTATGCGGAAAATCAAGCGTATTGCCTTGTGAATCGGGGTGATGCCAGTCCATCGCATGCGAATAATACAAGCAGAGGCGTATTCCCTCTTCTTCACAAGCCTGCGCAAGCTCGGCAATCGGATCACGTGGTACACCTGTATGCTTAGTAATGGAATAATTACTCACTTCCGAATCGTACATAGCGAACCCATCATGATGCTTTGTCGTAACGATGAGATACTTCGCACCTGCCCGCTTGGCGAGATGAACCCAATCAAGTGCGTTAAAGGCATCAATATCCATAGCTCCAGCAACTTGCTCATACTCAGCAATCGGGATTTTCCCCCTAAGCTGAACATGCTCCGCGTAAGTAGCTTCCACTTCCTCGCCCTTCCATCTTCCCCCTAAGACCGAATAAGGTCCCCAATGCACGAATAGACCCAGACGCGCTTCTCTCCACCAAGCCATTCGCTGCTCTGTTGCCAGATCGGATACACTGTACTGCGGTGCTTGCGCTCCTTCTTTGCTAACCTCTATACTCGCTCCATCCATCCATTCATCGCGTTCCATCTCTGCCTCACCCCTACATTCTGATTATTTCCCTGCCATCTATCGCGAACAATAACTTCCTTCTATTAAATAGGACACATGCTCATGCAGGCGGTCATGTTGATTGTTGATTTCTACTTCTATTATAAAATCTGTACAGCCATCTACCCATCCGTTT
This sequence comes from Pristimantibacillus sp., assembly GCA_048976605.1. Lineage (GTDB taxonomy): Bacteria > Bacillota > Bacilli > Paenibacillales > Paenibacillaceae > Pristimantibacillus. The sequence goes on from JBHGUX010000050.1 coordinate 10,065, forward strand.
ACTTGTGCCTTATTGTGTTTTTTTGCGGTACGGCCTTGCTCTAGATGCAAAAAAAAGAACTGAGTCGACTAGAAGAACAATTCCTTGTCGAGTTGACAGTATATATAAAAAGTCGAAACTCAATCGGCGTGCGCTGATTGAGTTTCGACTGAAAGATCTAGTATTGTAGGTTCCAAACATGCGAATTTCATTTTTTACGATTAACTACTAACCTGACCTGAAGGGCACCTTTGGTAACAGTACCTACCCCAAGGGAAGCTGAACATAGAAGGAAGTCTTCTCCTTCAGTGTGCTTCGTGCATAGATTTTTCCTTGATGCTGCTCAACAATCGACTTCGCGATGGCTAGTCCCAGGCCATAACCGCCGTGTTGACGTGACCGAGAATAGTCTACACGATAGAAGCGGTCGAATATTCTATCCAGATGCTCGGGAGCAATGCCTTCTCCTGTATTCGTTACATTCAGAAGAAGATCGTTATGCTGCTTTTTGAGGGTGAGGGATATTAATCCCTTAGCTGAGGTGTATTTGATGGCATTATCCAATAGAATCATAACCACCTGCTTGATCTGCTCACTGTTGCCATGTGTCATTAATGCAGGCTCAATCTCATAGTTAAGCGAAATATCCTTCTCGAACATAACGGCTTCCATCGTGAGAATGACGCTCTCTACAGATTCACTTGCATTGAAGTTCGCATAAAGCATACTAGCTCTAGAATCATCCATTTCTGTCAGGTATAAAAGGTCATTGGTCAGCGTCTTCATTCGTTCTGTCTCTGATTGAATGCGATGCAGCCATTTCGCTTGATTATGAATCATGTCATCACTATTGGATAAGAGAACATCCGTATTCGTGTTAATGACCGCTAATGGTGTTTTCAACTCATGTGAAGCATCGGCGATGAACTGCTTCTGCCGATTGAATGCTTCTTTGACCGGCGCTATGGAGCGATTGGCAAAGAAACGGCTCGTAAAGTAAATAACGATCAGCATAACCAATCCTACGAGAGAGAACGTATACACGAGATTCATAAGAATTTTCTGCTGGGCGGTGACATCTAGATAGGCAACGGAATAGCCAGCGGCTGTCCTCTGTACCTTATATGCCCATCTGTTCCCGTCTAGATCGAATTGATCATCATCTAATGGATCTGAAGCGACTTCTTTTATGGCTAGCGCATAGAAATCTTCATCCATATCGAATCGCGAATTAATATCGGTGATCGTCCAATTCATGTCCGTCTGCAAGTTGAAAGAGACGGAGCGTTCTTCAGGCGGATTTATTTTGCCCATATCCATTGGTTTTTGAGGGAACTGTTGTTTATCTCCGTTAGGCTTAGGCTCTCCCATACCCGCGTCCGGCTTGTGGTACACCTCCGATACTCTTTGCAGATCCATCTTAATATCGCTATGCACATTCTGATAGGTAATCGTATAAATAGTGACAAAAGCGATGAGCATCATAAAGGAGATGATAACCAGGTTAACGATTAGAAACCGATTGCGAAGCTTATTGAACATTAGGAAGTGACCTCCAATACATAACCTACACCTCTAATCGTATTTATTCGCACGGATGAGTGTAGGAAAGCGATCTTTTTACGCAAAAAAGAAATATAGACCTCTACGTTGTTATGCTCGACTTCCGAATCAAAGCCCCAAAGCTTCTCAATAATCTGTTCCTTCGAGGTTACTGCGGTTCTTCTTGTGATGAGTAGCTCCAGCAGCTCGCTTTCTTTCATGATTAGCTTGAGCTCCTTGCCTTTGCACGTTAGCTTCAGACTCCTTGTATTTAATTCGATGTCTTCGAACTTCAACGCATCATCCGGTACGACCTCGCCCTTGCGCCTTAAGGCAGCCCTTATTCTAGCAAGCAGCTCCCCCGTCGAGAAAGGCTTAGCTATATAATCATCTGCGCCGTAATCCAATCCAGTGATTTTATCGTCAATCTCACCTTTGGCAGTCAGCAGAATAACCGGAGTGGAGATCCCCTTGCTCCGAAGTGTCTTCAATAAAGTAATGCCATCCATCTCGGGCAGCATAATGTCGAGCAACAAGAGATCATATATGCCGCTTAGCGCGTTATCTAATCCAGATAGGCCATCATGGACAGCATCGATGGAATAATTGTTTTTTTTCAATATTTGGGTTAATGCCTCTGCTAGATGAACTTCGTCTTCTACTATTAATATTCTCATGGCGTTTGCCCCTTTGTGTAATCATGTAAAGCAAGTTTGTATGGTATGCCCATTATAGGCAGGGAACCTTTAATCAACCTTAATAGTAGCACTGTACAACATTTCAAGTTAAAGTTTCGTAAACCATTTAAGATTCATTAAAGGTTGCAGCTCTACTATTCAGGTATGGAAGCGGTGAGGCACTCACCCATAAGGAAGGAGCGATAGCCAATGGCGATCGAGGTGTTCAATCGATACGAGAGCAAATATTTGATGGATGACGAGATGTTCCACATTATTTATAACCGATTGCTTGAATATATGGAACTGGATACTTACAACAAGAACGATCAGTTTTACTCCATTAGCAATATTTATTATGATACCCCGCATGATTCACTGATACGTAACAGTCTGGCTAAGCCAAAGTATAGGGAGAAGCTCCGCATTAGAGCTTACGGCATTCCAGGAAAAGAAGATAAGGTTTACTTGGAGCTTAAGAAGAAGGTATTCGGCCTAGTGAACAAGAGGAGGACGGCGCTGAAGCTGTGCGAGGCTTACGAATTCGTCCGGACCGGAGTGGAACCGACGTTCAGAGATGGGATGAACAAACAAGTTATCGAGGAAATCAAGTACTTCTTGCAGCGGTATAGCCTGCAGCCAAAGGTGTATCTGGCCTATGAGCGAATCGCAATGTTCTGCATCAATAACCGAGATCTCCGAATCACATTCGATACCAATATTCGATCAAGACGAGATGACGTACTGCTGGAAAATGGGGATCATGGGGAAAAGCTGCTATGTCCCGGGCAGTGGTTAATGGAAGTGAAAGCAGAGAAAACAATACCGATGTGGCTGTCCAGAATGCTGTCGGACTTAGAGCTGTATCGGACGAGCTTCTCCAAGTACGGCAATGAATACAAAAAAATGATCGCAAGCGAAAAAATAATAGGGGAGAGAGTTTCGATATGATCGATTCATTATTTACTTCAACGACGACAAGCTCGGAATTTACATTTGCCAGTGCAATACTAACCATTGTGGTCGCTATTGTGTTAGGTGCTGTTATCAGCTTGACCTACATGAAGACGCAGCCGGGATATTCCCAGAGCTTCACACTAACAATGATTGTCTTGCCTGTCATTGTGGCAATCATCATTCTATTGATCGGCAGCAACATCGCAAGAGCCTTCAGCCTTGCCGGAGCATTCTCCATTATTCGGTTCAGAAGTGCGCCAGGCGATCCGAAGGATATTGCATTCGTCTTGTTCACGATGGCAGCAGGTCTAGCATGTGGTGTAGGAGCATTCGGTTACGCTGCTCTATTCACCATCTGTCTCTGCCTGCTTATGTTCTTCCTGAAAGCTATTAACTTCGGTGCCAGCAAAGCTGCACAGAAATTACTTAAAGTAACAATCCCAGAAAATCTGGGCTATGAGGAAGCCTTCGATGAAATCTTCAACAAATTCAACATCAAGTATGAGTTGAAAAAAGTTAGAACGACAGAGCTCGGCAGTTTGTATGAGCTCGTATACATGGTGACGCTAGACCATCATACCAATCAGAAAGAATTCCTTGATGCCGTTAGAACAAGAAACGGTAATCTCGATATTACATTAACGATGGGACCCACTGCATCCGAATTTTAAATAAGAGAGGAAGATAAACAATGAATAAACAATGGATAGCCAAAAAAATAGGTATCTTTCTACTATGCGCCGCCTTCATGGCAGCATGCAGCAATAATGCGACGACCACTTCCAATATCAACAACAAGGATGCAGGGGCTGCAACAGCTGTACAATCAGGTGAATCCACGTCAGGTGAGCCATTAGCCAGTATTGATATCGCACAGGAGATCAAGTATGACGAAGATGACTCATACACAGATTGGGCGTCAACGAATCCAACAGTCGTCACGTTGAGTGGAGCTGGTGCCAGTGTCGAAGGGTCAGGAGCAGAAGTGAAGGGTAGCATCATTACGATTACTGCAGCTGGCACATATGCGGTGACGGGCAAACTCGATGACGGCCAGATCGTAGTGAATGTGCCGGACGACGGCGTTGTACGCTTAATATTGAATGGAGCAGAGATCTCTAACAGCACGACCTCGGCTATCTATGTCGAGGAAGCAGGCAAGACAATCCTTTCATTAGCTGAAGGTACAGAAAACCTGGTATCAGACGGAGAAACGTACGTATTTCCGGACGCTGCAACGGATGAGCCTAATGCAGCTATTTTCAGCAAAGACGATCTAACGATCAATGGTACAGGAAAGCTCGTCGTTGAAGGCAACTATAACAATGGGATTGCAAGCAAGGATAAGCTGAAAATAATGGGAGGCGCACTCGACATCACTGCAGTGGATGATGGTCTGATGGGACGTGATCTGCTGGCTGTTCAAGATGGTGATATTACGGTTAATGCAGGTGGTCATGCGATGAAAACAACGAATGACACCGTGTCTGAGGAGGGGTTCTTAGCTATTGATGGCGGTGCCTTCAATCTCAAATCTGTCGAAGATGCTGTGCATAGCGCAGGCGGCATTCAGATTAATGAAGGAGACCTAACAATTAATGCTGGCGACGATGCCATTCATGCGGAAACCTCACTCTTGATTGCAGGCGGTACGACCAATATTACGAACAGTAATGAAGGTCTTGAAGCTTCCCATATTGTCATCGCAGATGGCGTAATCAACGTAGTTGCTGCTGACGATGGAGTGAATGCAGCTTCAGCCAGCAGTGACGAGGCGGCGACTACGGAACAACAAGCTGGGCCAGGAAGCCAAGGCAGCTCTAACAATATGATCACCATTACTGGCGGATATTTAACCGTCGATGCGCAAGGCGATGGATTGGATGCGAACGGGTCAATAGCAATGAGCGGCGGTACAGTTATCGTCAATGGCCCAACGAATGGCGGCAATGGCTCTTTGGATTATGACGGCAACTTCGACATGACTGGTGGATTCCTTGTAGCGGCTGGAAGCCCGGGTATGGTTCAAGCGACATCTGATGAATCGACGCAAGCGGGCATTCTTATGACATATACAGATACGCAGCAAGCAGGCACACTCGTGCATGTAGAAGACAGCAAAGGTAATGCAATCATCACCTTTGCACCTTCCAAAACCTATCAATCCGTATTCATCAGCTCACCGAGCTTAGTGCAGAATGCGACGTATACCCTCTATTCGGGCGGTACTTCGACAGGTACGGAAGTGAACGGTCTGTATGATGGCGGCGAATACCAAGGCGGCACGAAGGTGGTAGAGTTCGAAACGGCCACGCTTAATACTTGGTTGAATGAATCGGGAGTAACCGAGGCTAGGAGCGGGATGATGGGAGGCCGTGGCGGCGGTGGCTTCGGAGGAGGAGCAGGCGGTGAGCGCGTGCGGCCTGAAGGTGGAGAAGCACCACCACAATAGGAATGTTGACATCAAACAAGCTGGCGCATAGCGCCAGCTTGTTTGTGTTAGGGATAATCTATATGATCGTCCACTTGTGCAACTTAATAAGCCAAGCCAACTGACTTGCCGTTGTACTTGTCATCCACAACGGCCTTCAGCAGAAAATGGGCGACATCGGCTCTGGAAATCTTTTGCCCCGATGTCGGAACGCTCGATTCCGCCTCGCGATAGATGCCTGTGAACCCGCCGTCAGTCAATTGCAGCGGTCTCGCTACTGTCCAACGAAGCTCGCTGTCTCGCATGCGCTCATAGGCTCTGCGATGATCGGCCAATACATGACGCAGGACATAAGAAATAATATACCCGATGACACCTTTCAGCTCACGATGAATACCAGCCGAAGCTACATAGGCGATATTAGTCACACCATGCTCTCGCATACCATCAAGTACATTAAGCATAACATCGGACATTAGCGTTGTTTTGCCCATTCCTCGGCTTCCAATGCAGCTAATCACAGCATCTTGCCCCTTGATAGCTTCCTTTACGTAGCCAAGGTGAAGCGCATCTCCTTGTATGACCTTCAAGGAAGAATGATTAATCGATAGCAGATTAGGATCACGAACGTATGCCGTTACTTGATGCCCTGCCTCCAGAGCCTGCCGAACGACTTGCCGACCTACACCCCCGCTAGCGCCAAATACGATTAGCTTCACTTCGAGCCCTCGGCCTCAAGCGCTTGCTTCAACTCTTCAGGCGAGTTGTTCCACCATTCTTCATTGTGCTCGACAAGCAGCTTGCGGAGCGCCGCTTTATCCTCTGCTCCAAGCTCATCCAGCTTATACTTCCGTTTAATCGCCGCATCCAGCTTATTCACATGATCAGCGAGTATTTTCCAACCACGACGAGCTTCTGTATCGACTAACATTTCACAAGCAGTCGCACCTGCATAGTTGCTGCCTTCTTCACCGCGTTCAACTGCTACCCATACGATCCAGCATTGGCGGCCGTTAGGCGCATTGTCTTTCTCCGGTTTAAATTTGATGCCCTTCTCGATCTTGCTCTTGGCATGCATGGCGCCATCATCTATATAGGCAACGCCCCCGTCAATAATGACGCAAGACACTGCGCTCAAATCAATCGTTCCTGCTCCAAAGCCTCTATGTGGTTTATTGCTCACTACGTTAAGCGCGATCTGTTTTTTCTCTTTTTTCTCCGGCTCTGCCGGTTGTCCTTGCTGATCTGTCATGGCTATTCCACCTTCCCCATACAATAATTCCATTTTAGCTAATAATCCGCGAAAAGCAAACATATACATGCTGTAGATGCTTGTCAACGGGAGGGAAACGTTCAATGACTCCACGCCACGTCAAACGTATTTTACTATTTACACTAACCGCCGTCCTGCTCGGCCTATCTATTCAGCAGGGCTTCGGTCACGCTTGGCAATCGCAATATACATACGCTTACGCCCCTGTCGCCAAAGCAAAGCCCAGTTCTGCCCAGAATACGGCCAAGCCGCCAATCGCCGTTGCGGAGCCCGATCTCTCCACCCCTAAGCCAGAAGTGCTCAGCAAACGGGTGGTCGAGTATCACATGAACGTCACTCTACGTGACGATGCCCGTTATTTGGACGGCGTTCAGTCGGTCACATGGACCAATCCTGGCAAAAAAACAGTGTCCGAGCTCTATTTCCACCTGTATCCCAACGCCTTCCTGTCGGATAAAACGACCTTTATGCGCGAATCAGGCGGCAGGCTGCGCGATGATAAAGCGACGGTAGACAGTCAGGGCTACATGAAGCTGCTGACCCTTACGACACTCGAAGGGGAAAGCCTTCTCCCGCGCCTTCATTATGTACAACCTGATGACGGCAATGAAGATGACTACACGTTGGTCAAACTCAAGCTCCCTGTTCCAGTAGCTCCTGGAACATCAGTGACACTTCAGATGAGCTATGAAGTGAAGCTGCCTCAAGTATTCGCTCGGATGGGTTATTCCAACAACTTCGTAATGGCCGGTCAATGGTTTCCGAAGCTGGCTGTCTATGAGACGGCAGGTACACGCGGCAGAACCTCAGAAGGCTGGAATATCCATCAATATCATGGCAATTCAGAGTTTTACAGTGACTTCGGTATATATTCGGTACGCATTCACGTACCAGAGTCGTATGTAGTGGCAGCAACAGGCTTCCAGACGAAGGCGGTTACGAAGATCGATAATCGCAATGTCTATCAATTCTATGCCGATGATGTCCATGACTTCGCTTGGTCTGCTTCCCCTGACTTCGTATACGTAGAGGATACGTTATCCGGAACGAACATTCCCGGCGTCCGCATCAAGCTGTATCTCGACCCCACCCATGAGCATCTTAAGGATCGATATATGCATGCTGCCAAATCGGCACTCAAGAAATATGCGCAATGGTATGGGGAATACCCTTATTCCACACTGTCTGTCATTGTACCCCCTAAAGGAGCGAACGGCGCCGGTGGGATGGAGTATCCAACGCTAGTTACCGCGTTCGCAGCTGAGTCGGATAATCCGGGTTACAGCTTAGAGAGAACAGTCGTCCACGAGATCGGACATCAATACTGGTATGGCATGGTCGCTTCCAATGAATTCGAAGAGGCTTGGCTTGATGAAGGTTTTACTTCCTACGCCGAGGATAAAGTGATGGAAAGTGAATATGGCGTTGAGGCAAATCTACCGCTCGAAGCAAGCTATATGACCTCTCCTGCTCCATTGAAGCAACCTTCCTGGGCCTATCGAAATCATACCGTCTATGCGGAAAATGTGTACCTTCGAGCTAAGCTTGTCCTGGTGGGAATTGAAAGACAGGTTGGTACGAAGAGCATGCAAAAAATTATGCGCACTTATTTTCAGAAATATAAGTTCAAGCATCCTTCAAGCGGCGACTTTCAACGGGTGGTCGAGCAAGTCACCAAACAGAAATGGCAGGAGTATTTCAGCCAATTCGTATATGACGACCAAATGGCCGATTACTCTGTAGAATCGATTCGATTCAGCCCGATTGAACAGGATGGCACTAAAATGTACGAATCGGTTGTGCTAATTAAGAAGAATGGCGGTTATAACGGCCCCATTCCGATTGTGATGCAGTTTACAGACGGAATGACGATGCCGAAAACATGGGACGCCGAAGACTCTCATATCCAACTCAAAGTCGTTCATACCGCTCCTATACAAGGAGTGACCGTAGATCCGAAGCATAGCAATGTACTCGACAATAAGCATATCAACAACTATATGCGGGCGGAGCTTCCTGATGCGACGCGCACACGTTGGAGCCTGGGTGTATCCAAAATAATTGAAGGGCTGCTCGGAACCTTGGGGTGGTAAGTATAGGGAGGATTAGCGATGAAGAGTCATTTGAAGCAAGGCTGGCAGCTTGCAGTCAAGCATTTCTATATAGTCATCCTGCTGTTTTTGTACCAGCTGTTGTGGGGGTTTTTCTTATACCGGTTCATTGATTCGGTCGTAACCCCGCTGCTTAAGCGTTTCCCTAGTAATGCCTCCTACGACTCAGCCGTTCAATTATTCATGAGTGAGGCGCAGTTCCAATTATTAAAGACGGATCTAATTTCCCCCTATTTATGGCTGCTTGGAGGACTATTCGCCGCCCGTATGCTGCTTACACCCATGATCAATGCCGGATTATACTATTCCCTTCACAATTCGGCGGGCTCTGGGGGCACTCAGTTTATTACAGGTATACGCGAAGCATGGAAGCCTGTTACTCTATTGTATTGGCTTGAGATGCTGCTCGTGCTAGCACCAGCATATTGGCTGCTCCCACGCGCCTTTAAGCTCGTATTGCAGGGCGGCCTCTTCAACGAGCTTATCCAGAGCATACTTCCTTCAGCATTGATTTGGATGGCATGGGCCGTCCTGCTGCATCTGCTGTTCCTATCGATGCAATTCGGTGTCGTCTCCGAGAATGGCGTGTTCCGCTCTCTATGGCATGGTCTTCGTCATATCATTCCATATGTAGGAATCACCCTGATCATGTGGGCCATTGGCGCTGGAATTGGGCTGCTCGTATCAGGGGTATCCTTCCTATGGGCCGGGTTGCTTGCTCTCATCTTACATCAAGGCTACCATCTCATAAGAACGATGATGAAAGTGTGGACAGTTGCTGCGCAGTACGATTGCCTGCAATCAAAGATGAATTAACTCCTCTTAAGCTAGACCCTTCAATAGAAGCAATCATGTAATTTAGAGACCGACTAGTAGGGATATAAACCCTTTATTAGTCGGTTTTTTGCGTGCTAACAGCTATTTGGACTGCCACTTTAGGCCCATTCTGAAAGATTAATTTTTATTCATTCTATCTATTATCTTTAAAAAAACCACATAATCAACGTGAACTCCTCATAATAAATGGAATTAGTACTTGAACTTCGTTTATACGCAGAATTTCCGCATGACACTTACAACAAATCAGAATAAACGCTCCTATTTGTCATAAGGTTACATGAGAATTATTAGAAATTGTAAATAAAGGCAGGAGATCTGCGAAAGAAAACGAATAATTATCAAGTACATAATAAGCTCGCCTAATTCCATGTACTGGAAACGGGGGAACCACTCTGGGTGAATTGATTCCGACGTCCGATTACTTCGGCGCCTGAGGAATCATAGGGATCCTTCAACCGAACCCCACAGCTAACCTCGTAGGCATCGGAAGGAGCACTACATTTTGAAAAAGGCTTCTGCACTACTCATTGGGCTCGTGCTAATGCTCGCTTTTCAAGCAGGCAGCGTTTTCGCGGACTCCAAGATGGATGGAATCATCGATGATTTAATCGGTACTCCATACCAAAGCGGTGGAACAACGACTAAAGGCTTTGATTGCTCTGGGTTCACGACTTATGTCTTCGACAAAATGGGCATCGAACTTACTCGTACATCCGCATCGCAATCCAAATCTGGCAAAAAAGTCGCTAAAAGCGATCTAATTGCTGGGGACCTCGTGTTCTTCAACACGAACGGCAAAGGTGTATCTCATGTTGGTATTTATGTAGGCGATGGCAAATTTGCACACTCTTCGTCCAGCAAGGGCGTAACGATTAGCAAACTAAGCGATTCCTATTATGAAGATCGGTATGTGAACGCTCGTCGCATTATGAACACCTCAACTTTCGAAAAATATGCTGACGAAGAATAGAGCATAACTGCTACTTCTAGTAAGCAAGTATATGCTTAACAGCAAAGCCGCATTTGTTCATCCCCTGGGATTAACTCATGCGGCTTTGCTGTTTTCCTATGTTCAGGGGAGTTACATGCCATGGTATTGATTAACCATCAAGATGACCTTTGAAACATACAACAAAAATCCTTACAAGCTATGAGCCTGTAAGGATCCATATGCGCTTACGCCAGGTTATGCCAAGTCAGTGTATTTGTATTTAGTCGTTGTTAACAGCCTCTCGACGGGATTGACCTCGACCTAGTACCAGCATGACTAATAGCAGCACTAATAATGTTACTATACACAAGCTGATCATCCACATTGTCTCATCTGCGCCAATACGATCCATCATCCAGCCTGTTATACGCGGGAATATTGCGCCGCCCAGTCCACCGAAAGCAACCAGCAAGCTTGTCGTTCTCTCTGTCATACCGGGAATAAGCTTATTCGCATAGACAAGGGCAATCCCGAATACCCCCGATAGAAACAATCCGCTTAACCCAACCATAACCAGCATCCAGCTTAACTGGCCAATCATAGCCATGAAGATAAATACGACAGCTGCCCCTACCATAGCATAGAGCAAATACCGCGCATAACCGATACGATCGGCTAGTTGTCCAGCGAATAATCTCCCTAGAATCATAGTCGCCCAGAATAAGCTAAGTACTGCAGTCGCACCAGTCAAATCCATGTCTGAACGCTCAATAAATAACGATGGCAAGTAATTTGCGAAGCTCATTTCCATTCCTACATAGACCATAAAGAATAATGCCGACAATATGAGGAAAGGCAATGCACTGCGTTTATATCCGAGAATGCCAGTGGCACCTCTCTGTTTCCCAGCTGTCGCTTCTCCTGCAGCCTTCGGCGCTTGATAACTGATGAAATCATCAATTTTGCCGAAGGAGGTCGTCATCCATAAAACAAACGTAATGCCTGATAAGGCAGATAAAATAGGAAAGGCTAATTGCCAAACATCATACTTAATTAGCAAACCAGCCGTAACTGGCATTATAAATGCACCTACACCGAAAAAGATTTCCAGCTTGCTCATGGAAGAAGCTTTCTTATCATCCGCCGCCATGTCAATTACCATAGCACCTACTACGGCTTCCGTCATTCCGAAGCCAAATCCTGCGAAGGGAGCAATCGTCAGCATCAATCCCCAGGAAGGAAGTAAGCTATATGCCGCTTCACTTACCGTTAATACACCGAGTGCAACAAGTACGCCGCCTCTTTTGCCTAATTTTGACGTCATGTAAGGAGCAGCTAACACCCCAACAAGAAACCCGAGAAACTGATTCATAAGCCACTGTCCGCCGTCTTTATACGACAGTCCATATTTCTCCATGATCTGCCACAGAACGGCACCGCCAACAACATGAGCCAATCCAATAATAAAGTAAGACAGACAACCTAATGTTAATAATCTCCGCATGCCTTGAATCTCCTTATGTCAGTAGGACTTCATAAAGCGTGTTTGTTATAATGAATTGTTGTTATCTAATTATGTAGAGGGAGTTGTCTAGTAAAATGCTTGGTTCAATCCCATCAACATCCTCTTATTATAAACGAATGGCAGAGGAAATGAACATGCTTCCACTGGAAATTAAGCATGCTGAGCAATTATGCGAATGGCAATACGAGCCACCTTATCAATTATACGGTTGGTCCTCTTGGGAGGACATGCAAAGAGACGGAATCGAATTCGGTGATCCCGTCCTTAGACAATTACAATATTTCGCCATTGTGAATCAGCAGTCCGAGCTTGTCGGGTTTGCACAATTATTTCCTATTCTCGGTGTAACACGACTCGGACTAGGTCTTCGTCCTGACCTTTGCAGCCACGGAAGAGGCACTGCTTTCGCCAAATTCATTGCAGAGCAAGCTCAGCTCCTAGCTCCCCAGGATACGATTGACTTAGAGGTGCTGACTTGGAACTGGCGTGCTATACGTGCCTATGAGAAAGCAGGATTCCGAATTGAAGATACTTATATTCGTTCAACAAACCGAGGAGCAGGCGAATTCCATTGCATGGTGTACAGCCCATAAGCCGAGATGAACGATTAGACTAAGATTAACGCTGTCCCTCCGGGCCCGGAGCTCTCATATCCGCGAATAGAATAAGTCCAGACTCCGCTAAGACAGATATCGTTCGAATCCATTCATAGGATTCCAGATCCGTATAAGCACGTGATACAATTGCTCGGCGCTTATCATTCAACTGCACGAGATTGGCAACAAAATAAGGTCGCCAACTCCAGTTTGCCCCGCAATATTCATCTTCACACTGCCATTGCCCATCTGATATTTTCGAGTAATTAGAAGACAGCTGGATGCCGTCTTCTCGGCATAAATACACTCTTATACAATCTACATGCAGTTCTGGCAATAGATCCATGATCCAATCATTCTTCTGCTCTACATGCCCTGCCTTTTGTACAATCCTCTCAAGAAGTTCCGCCAGCTGTTCAGCTCTCTCCTGCCAACGTCTCTCGGACTGTAGATGCTGCTTCAAATATTCATCAAGCTCACTTTCCAACAATGCCGCGAAGCGGCTAGGTTCTTGGAAGTCCGGCTCCGCTCGGGAAAAGAGGAAGCCCTGCACATACCTTGCACCTGCTTCTATCGCACGTGCCAAATCCTGCACAGTCTCTATGCCCTCAGCTAGAAGTGATGCTCCAATCTGCTCTGCAAGCGCAGAGAAGGAGCGCAGTGCTCCTAGATATCCATCATGAGATGCGCTTTTCTTGATCATATTAATGTCTAGCTTCAATATATTAGGCTGGATAAGGGCAATCCGATCGGTATTACTAAAGCCTCTCCCTACATCATCAATTGCAATCAAACAACCTCGCGAACGGTACATATCCACAACGGCGCGCAGCTCATCCATTGAACCGCTAAAGCTCTCTTCCGTTATTTCGATAACAATTCGACGAGGATCGATATGATATTTATCAATTAATGATAAGGTGTACAGCTCCCCCGATTCGGTAAAACGATGAATCCAGTTCGGCTTTAAATTAATAAATAACAATGGTGGATCTTCTATTGTTGCCAGCTTCTTCATTGCCTGCTCCCGCAAAATCCGATCAACAATGATGTGATCTTCTATGGATACCGAGCTATCACAAAAGAAAGGCCCAAGACTGCGGACATTATCACCCTTGCAGGCTCTGCCCAACACTTCGTAACCCACCACTCGTCTCGTATCCATTGCGATGATTGGCTGATAGTAAGCAGACAATTGCTCCCCATTAAGACCTAGCGCTTCCGGCAGAATTATATTCGATAAGCAATCGTTCATCGCGCTCTCCTTAATCGGTTCACCCATGTAACATTATCTTCCATGTTAAGATGAGTAAATTGTATACGAAGCGACAATGTTTGTAAAGAAGCGACAAATGGGCGATTTGATTGTCGAATTCCGCCGTTTATGGTGATTGTTTACACTAGTCTGATCATTCGCGTCACATTATCTCCCTGGGATACTTCGATCACATGATGCTTGGAATGATACGCAATCGATCCTTCTCCAACTTTGATGACTGGATTCTCGCCAAGACCGAAAAACACATCATCCGCTAATGCTTCCATTACCTCATGACGATCCTCCTCACTCAGCGCCTCCCATTCCTCTTCTTCCATTTCAAAAAAAGTATAACTGCCGCTGATCATGCCTACCGCTTCAGTTAGTTCCTTCAATATATCCACATATTCTCTTCCATGTCTTACACCCATGCCTTTAACCACCTTTATGTTCGTTTCATCTTTCGACGTTATACATTCATTTTACCGCATTTTAGGGAATTTAACGCCTATCCTCGCAAATCATTACATAAAGTCTAATTTCACAACGTCATTCTGTCGATATATAAAAGTAGAGAATTGTCGAATAAGTACTGGACGGGGTGTATGATGAAAAATTCAACAATAATAGGAATCGTACTTGGAGTCATCGCTGTAGTAGTTGGAATGATTTTGAAAGGAGCAGCGCTTTCTAATCTAGCCAATCCTGCTGCATTCATGATCATCATTGTGGGGACTGTCGCTGCTATCATGGTTGCATTTCCACTCTCTGAACTTTCGAAAATAGGTAAGCTGTTCAAAATAGTGTTTAAGGAACCTACTTTCATGCCGCGTGAACAGTTAATTGAACGTTTCATGGAATGGGCTTCCATTACACGTCGTGAAGGTTTGCTTGCTCTTGAAGCGAAAGTCGATGATATCGAAGATGCATTCCTTCGTAACGGAATGCGGATGATTATCGACGGCAACGACCAAGATTTCGTAAGAGATGTTCTACTTGAAGACATCGCTGCAACTGAAGACCGCCATAAAGCTGGTGCGCTTATTTTCTCACAAGCAGGAACTTATGCGCCAACACTCGGGGTACTTGGTGCCGTTGTCGGCTTGGTTGGTGCCTTGGGTCATATGGATGATATGGGATCGCTGGCTAAATCCATTGCAGCTGCCTTCATTGCAACGTTGCTAGGTATTTTTACTGGTTACGTATTGTGGCACCCTATCTCTAATAAGCTGAAGCGTCTATCCAAGCGTGAAATTGAGATTCGCCTCATGATGGTGGAGGGACTTCTCTCCATTCAATCCGGTGTATCGACAATTGCTATTCACCAAAAACTCTCGGTGTTCCTCACACCTACTGAACGTTTGAAGATGAAGGAGAAGGAGGAAAGCGCCGTTGAGCAAAAATCGTAAACACGATCATGAAGAACACATGGATGAAGCCTGGCTCCTGCCTTATGCCGATCTACTTACCTTGCTTCTTGCGCTTTTCATAGTACTCTATGCAGTAAGCGCCGTGGACGCGAAGAAATTCGAAGAGATGAGTTCGGCGTTCAATATCGCTTTAAATAGCGGTACTGGCGTACTCGATAATCCGACAGTAATTAATACTGGTCCACAAAAGAAGCCCGATACAGATGTAAAAGAGGATGGGAAAGAGGATGATACCGAAACCCTCCGCAAGCAATTGATGCAGAAAGAACAAGAAGATCTAGAGAAGCTGAAGAAACAGCTTGATCAGTATATTAAAGAAAAAGGGTTAACAACCGAGCTAAGTACGAAGCTTAACCATTCGCAGCTTATGGTCACGATTAGTGATAATGCCTTATTTGCATCAGGCAGTGCTGCGCTAAAAGATGAATCAAGAGATCTTGCAGCTGCCATCTCAACGATGCTGCAACAATATCCTCAATATGAGCTGATCGTATCGGGACATACCGATGATCAACCAATCAACACGAGGGAATTCAAATCGAACTGGGATTTAAGCTCGTCCCGTGCTATTCGATTCATGGATGTATTGTTGGAGAATAAGCAACTACAGCCTGAACGATTCAGTGCTATCGGTTATGGAGAATATCGTCCGGTCGCTACCAATAATACGATCGACGGCCGCGCCACAAACCGCCGGGTAGAAGTATCGATTATTCGGAAATACGTTGATGTAGAGAATGTCCAAGAAATACCCGCAACCCCTAAACAATAAACGATAAACAACAATCCCCTGATATCACGCTGAGGCGTTGATACCAGGGGATTGTTTGTTTATGTCTACGGCCGAGCTGGTTCGTAATTCAACAAATCGAATAGCTGTGCTTTTTCAACCTCATTCAAATTACGCCATTTGCCCAGTTGCAAGCCTCCGAGCTGAATGTTCATAATCCGAATACGCTGCAGCTTCCTCACTTGATAACCAAACGTCTCACACATCCGGCGAATTTGCCGATTACGTCCCTCTGTCAGAACGATACGGAATACGCGGTCCGTCATTCGGGTCACTTTACATGGAAGTGTACGGCTTCCTAGTATATGAACACCCTCGGACATTCCAATCATGAATCTCTCAGTTATCGGACGATCCACCGTCACGATATACTCTTTCTCATGCTTTCCTTCCGATCTCAGAATAGGATTAACGACGTCGCCGTCATTCGTCATCAGAATGAGCCCTTCTGAGTCTTTATCTAGTCGTCCAATAGGGAAGATGCGTTCCTCATGTCCAATGAAATCGACTATATTTCCTTCAATATGAAGTTCAGTCGTACAGGTAATGCCTGCCGGCTTATTTAGAGCAAGATATACATGGCTTTTGTGCTCACCAATTCGCTTGCCATCAATTCGCACATCGTCTCCATGCTCAGCTTGACTTCCTAACTCCGCTTTCGCACCATTAATGGTTACACGTCCGCTGTCAACAAGCTTATCGGCTTCGCGTCTAGAGCAATAGCCCGTTTCACTGATGAATTTATTAATACGCACAGATGATCACCCCGTTGTATGTGCTGCCAATGCCGCAATTGTATCTGATGAATAAGCATGAACAGTCGGCTTTCTGCCGTCATTCCGATATTTCTCAGGCTCTGCAATCGCCTGCTTCGCCGCCGTTCTCATCGCACGAGCGACATCTTCTCCCGCAATCGGCCGATACTGCCTCAACGGTCCAATCATTAACCATTGTACAGCCTTCGAGAACATCACGCCAACCGTTTCACCAAACCTTTTGGATGTACGATATCCGAGCAGAAGAGAAGGACGAAAGAAAGTAATCGATTCGAGCTGAATTAGTGATAATTGCTCCTCCAACTCACCCTTAACACGACTATAGAAGAAGGGGGAAGAAACCGAAGCTCCCATCGCAGTAACGACCATATAATGACGTACACCGGTATTTTCTGCCCACTTAGCGAGTGCCAACGGATACTCATAATCTACCTGTCGAAAGGCTTCTTGTGATCCTGCTACTTTAATAGTCGTACCGAGCGCACAAAAAACAATATCTGCTTCCACATCATCCAGCGCTTCCTGAAGACGATCAAAGTCAGCAACAATGACATGTAATTTGGACCTATTGTTGCTGTCTGCGACTGGACGATCGAACGGTCTTCTAGCTAGTACGGTAATCTTATAACATACCGGATCAGCCAACAACTGCCGCAGCAACGCTAATCCAACTAGCCCAGTAGCACCCACAATAAGACAGCTATATGTACCTGAATTCCTACTAGTATCGATTGTATCTTCCAACTCCGTATGACTTCCGATCATTAAATTCACCTGCCGCCCACATCATTCATATTCCTTCTACTCTATTCGTATCCCCTTCATTCAGTATACCCTCTGGCACCATTGCATTCAAAGCAGGAAGTATTATCGTAACCGTCGTGCCTACATTAACTTGACTTTGAATTTCCATCAGACCTTGATGGCTATGAATGATCCGCTGGCTAATCATCATTCCAAGACCCGTTCCACTCTCTTTGCCGGTAAAAAACGGATTGCCGATCTTCGGAATCATTTCCTCGGGAATACCGACGCCTTCATCCGATATGGAGATCGTAATCTGCTTTTGTTTGTAAGCAATATGAGTATGAATCCGTCCGCCCGATGGCATCGCTTCGATTCCATTTTTCAATAAATTAATAAAGACTTGCTTAAGCTGATTCTCTTCACAAGAAACTAAACAAGGTAAGTCCGTAAAGGAAGTGGAAAAAACAACATTATATAAATGCGCCTCACTATCGAGTAATGACAGCACATCCTTAAAGACCGATCTCACATCCTTGGTCGCGAATCTCGCAGCCTGAGGCTTCGCCAATATAAGAAACTCTCCAACAATTAGATTTATCCGATCTAATTCGGATAGCATTAAGCTCGTATGCTGCAGGTTCATCTTCTGACTTTGCTGTTGAAGCTGTAAAAAGCCTCGTAATGTGGTAAGCGGATTTCGGATCTCATGTGCGACACCCGCAGCCAATTGTCCGACGGTAGTCAACTTCTCCGATCGATGCAATAGTTCTTCCATCTTGTTGCGGCTTCTCATATCACGAGTAATGCTGGCTAACGCTTGAATATTCCCATCCAAATCGCGTATAGGGGAAATTGTAACGCTAACTGGAATCACTTCGCCGCTTTTCGTTACCCTCGTTGTTTCTTGCGCAGGCAATACTTTACCAGCGAGCAGCGAAGATATAATCAGCCGCATTTCCCCTCGATGGGATTCAGGAATAAGTGGCAAATCATACCCTAATGCCTCTTCACTCGTATAACCAAACAATTGCTCGAAAGCTTGGTTCACCTGAATAATCGTACCTTTTAAATCTATAACATGAATGGCATCACTTGTATGATTAATGAAAGACTGCAAATACTCCTTCATTCGTCTATTTTCTTCAAAGGCTTTGCGTAGTTTATCCATATAGATGCTTAAGTTTTGCGACATCGCGTTGATCTTCAACGCTAACAGCCCGAACTCGTCTTTCCCCTTAACCTGAATGACCGAATCGAATCGCCCCAATGACACCTCGTTCACTTTCCACAATATCGAGCGGAGCGGCTTCAACAAAAACCCTGATAATAAATAACTAGTTATTAGAACAAATAATATAATCCATGCACCATACTTCAGCGCCTCGTAACGTTTGACGCTCAACAAATTTTTGACCTCATCAAGATTATAGACCATACCTATTACACGCGGTGCCAACTGTTCATTGCTATAGTAGCTCTTCATATAGGTTTTGCCGTTTAGTTCGACCTTACGAACTTCAAACCCACTTTGGTATACTTTTTTTATGAAGCTGCTATCCTTAACTTTATCGCTGTAATAATTGGTTCCGTACATTAACTCGGTATTCTGGTTATATACGGCTATTTCTAGGAGATCGGGATCTATCTTCTGGATTAAAGGAAGCATTTGATGAATCTCAGAGTTCGGATTATTATAAATGAGCATGCGCTCCTCCAACTCCGTTGGAATATCAGCAACAACTGTTGCTAGCTGTAATGAAATCTTATTCAAAAAAACTTCATTATCTCGATTCATATTGCGAAGCATTGAATATTCGTCCAAAATAACAGTCAGGATGAACATTGTCAGTACAATGAGTGAAATAAGTAAAGAGAATTTGATTTTGAACGACAACGAGTCGACACATCCTTTTGTGCAGGAATACAAGTTATTCACTGCTTTTGTCCACATGTTATACACATTATCAACAACTTGTCCACATAGCTCTAGAATAGTTTGTGTGTACATTTGTGGATAATACAATAGTTATCCACAATTTTATCCACCACATGTTAACAACAGAATATTTGTTCGTTGAATAAATCAGTCATTTCATCTATATGGGGGCATCAAATGATGAATAGAGAACAAGAAGATCAAGCATGGATGTATAAAGCACTTGAAGAAGCCAAAAAGGCTGAATTAATCGGCGAGGTTCCAATAGGGGCTATTATTGTGAAGGATGGAGAAGTCATCGGGACTGGGTATAACCTACGGGAAACCAAGCATGATCCGACCGCACACGCGGAGATGGTGGCTATCCGGGAAGCATGCGATCGAATTGGCGCATGGCGATTGCTCGAGTGCACCTTATATGTGACATTGGAGCCTTGTCCAATGTGTGCAGGAGCGATCGTCCAGTCGAGAATACAACGAGTCGTATACGGAACCAGAGATCCTAAAGCAGGATGTGCTGGAACTTTAATGAATTTACTTCAGGAGCCGCGGTTCAATCATGAAACCGAACTAACTGAAGGCGTATTGCAGTCTGAGTGTGCTACAATTCTTACGCAATTCTTCCGTAAATTACGTCAACAAAGAACACTGTGAGATTATTCGCTACTCCTGCGGAGCGATGAATCGGTCATTCCATTGCGTTGCATCTGTTGCAACGCGACAATCAATTGGTCAGCTTCCTCACTTATTGCTAGAACATCAGGGTCAGTCAGACTGCCTCGTGCCTCAGCTATTTCATGAAGCTTCAGCCGCAGCGATTGCAATTGGTTTAGCAGAATTGTTTTGTCCATAGCTCGCTTTGCGGCACGCTCCTTATAAAGCACTCATGTGGTATTACATTTATTATACGCTTTATCATTTCATGTGTTTGTAAAAACGTGTCGACAAACGAATACAATTTTAAGGTATTATTCGACAATGACTGGGTTTTTTACCAACTTTATAGTTCTAAATTACCATCTTTTGTGTTGAGAGTCTAGATGATCTGGGTATATTATTATATAACCGCCCAATCTATGTACTAACGAAAGAGGACATGATGAACAATAAAACAAAGTTAAAACGACTGCTTCCATTGCTCCTGATCATCTTGATCGGTGTATTGGTATTACTGCCAAATACTCTTATTGCTACTGCTGGAGCTAACAATGCAGATCCTGCAGCTAATAATGGAACGGCTGCCAAAAAGATTGTAATGGCTACTTCACCCGATTATCCTCCTTACGAAAGCGTGGATGCGAAGAACAATGGGGAAGTTATTGGTCTCGACATTGATATCGCAAAGTACATAACAGAACAACTGGGTTATGAACTGTCAATCACGAGTATGGATTTCAATGGCCTGATTGCCGCTCTCCAAACGGGGCGTGCGGATTTTGTCATGTCCGGTATGTCTGCGACAGAGGAACGTAAGAATAGTGTCGATTTTTCGACAGAATATTATGTCGCACGCAACACTATTGTTTCCAAATCGGAGAAGCCCTTCAAGTCGCTAGAAGAGTTGGATGGCAAACGAGTTGGCGTCCAGCTGGGATCTACGCAGGAAGCCGTTGCTAACAAGCTGACAGGCGTTAAAGTGACGAAGCTCAACAGCATAACGAACATTGTTCAAGAGCTTAACTCCAACCGGATCGATGCGGCGATTATCGAAGATGCCGTTGCAGTCGGATTTGCCGATACCAATCCAGAACTAACGATGAATTTCCTTCCTGTGTCTGAAGGTGATGCTGGTTATGCGATCGCTTTTCCGAAAGATTCGGTTTATGTAGCTGAGTTCAATCGTGTACTAGCGGAGATGAAGGAAAGTGGCTTACTTGAATCGATGACTGCCAAATGGTTCGAGAAGGCGGAAGGCGGACAGGCTGACTCTTCTTTTCTCAACCTAAACTTCGGTATTCTTAAGGATTATATTCCTTATATGCTGCGAGGAATTTATGTAACACTGCTGTTCACCATCGTCTCTGCCTTGTTCGGGTTTATCTTGGGAACTATTCTGTCCCTGTTCAAGATATCTGATATTCGGCCGTTAAAATGGTTTGCTACTGTGTACACCTCGGTGTTCCGTGGAACACCTTTATTGCTGCAGCTATTTCTAATCTATTATGCGACGCCGCAAATTTTGCATTATGATATTTCGCCGTTGCTTGCAGCAGGGCTAGCATTTGGTTTAAATTCAGCTGCTTATTTATCCGAAACGATACGTGCCGGCATTATGGCAGTTGACCGCGGGCAACGAGAAGCAGCACTTGCGTTAGGTATTCCTTATCGTACGATGATGATCAGCATCATTATGCCGCAAGCCTTGCGTACGATCCTACCCGCACTTGTCAATGAATGTGTGGCTCTGTTGAAGGAATCCTCGCTTGTATCCGTCATCGGTGTACAAGATGTAATGCGCCGAGCCAATGTGATCCAAGCTACTGAGTTTCGTGCATTTGAAGCTCTGCTATTCGCGGGTGCTATCTACTACGTGCTTGTGCTTGTCCTAACTTCATTAGCACATCTGCTTGAAAGGAGGCTTCGTCGCAGTGATTAAAATTGAGCAGCTGACCAAATCATTCGGCAAGCATAACGTTTTGAAGGGCATAACTACAACTATTGATCAGGGCGAGGTTGTCGCGTTAATCGGACCATCCGGTTCGGGCAAATCAACCTTGCTGCGTTGCTTGAATATGCTGGAGACGCCGTCATCTGGGACGATTACGATAGATGGAACTGTGTTGACTGATCCGAAAACTGACATAACCAAAGTTAGACAACGTATTGGGATGGTGTTTCAGCATTTTCATCTGTTCCCGCATATGACTGTCATCGACAATATTATGTTTGCTCCAGTGAAAGTAAAGCAAATTCCGCCAGATGAGGCTCGCGAAAAAGCACAGTCCCTTCTAGAACGGGTTGGGCTGGCTGATAAAGCCTCAAGCTATCCATCTCGGCTATCTGGCGGTCAGAAGCAGCGCGTGGCAATTGCACGCAGCTTGGCTATGGAACCGGATATGATGTTATTCGATGAGCCAACCTCGGCGCTTGATCCGGAGATGGTAAAAGAAGTACTCGCCGTCATTCACGATTTGGCGCATACAGGGATGACGATGCTGATCGTCACTCATGAAATGAAATTCGCTCGTGAAGCGGCAGACACCATCTACTTCCTTGATGATGGGAAACTTGTTGAGAAGGCTGCTCCGCAACAATTCTTCACCCAGCCACAAAGTGCACGGGCAGTTAAGTTTCTAGAGCAAGTTCTCTAATACAAAGAGTGGTTAAGCTTGGGGATATCCGTATCCCTCTGCTTAACCACTCTTTTTTCATTATAATATCCCATGTATCTCCCTTAGCCTTCAGTCATCAGCAGAGGTTTAACTGATTATTCTCAATAATGCCGAATATCTTGTATGTTTCTATAGCGAGGAATTGCTTATCCTCATAATAAAGATTTTGTTGAATATGTATTAACCCGCTTCGCTTGGCCATTCGATCCATCTGATTTTTCATGAATTCAGAATTGCATAATACGACCACTTGCTCGCAATGAGGTAATAGCCATCGTTGCAACTCTTCCCATATTAATGCGACTTCTTGGGAGAAGAAGATGGGCTCGCTGCCCTCCATCATCATACTGTTGTCGATTAGAAGCTTCACTTTCCCAGTAACGAGACTATTGAAGGCTGCCTTAATATCCACGCAAATCTTCTTAACTTCCTCAGGGTGAAGTTCCCCTGTCACTTGCCATACAATGGAGTTGTCCGACTCTTGAACGCAGTAGTTAAAGCGCTCATTAAGCGGTCGGTTAGATGCCTTGTTAATCACGTCTATATGTGAGGAGAATCGCTTATCATCAAAGAAATAACTAATATCAATATCCAGTGTATTACAAAGTATTTCGATATTCTTTAATGAAATATTGTGTTCCCCTCGTTCTACAGCGGTAATATAGGCTTGATCTATCCCTGATCGTATAGCTAGTATATCTTGTGAAATCCCTGTACGTGAACGCAATTCTTTAAGACGCAATCCGAAATCCTCTAGTATGTTCATCGACAACATCCTCTTAGACAAATTTCTGCAATTTACAACAATTGATATGTACTAGACAATCCTATAGTACCTTTAGTTGCAATTAATTTAATAATAAATTTTAGAATAAAGTTAATGTTAGCATGAGTTGCACCATCCACAGCTGCCATGGTAAAATAATGTTTACTGCGCGCCCATAGCTCAGCAGGATAGAGCAACAGTTTCCTAAACTGTAGGTCGTACGTTCGAATCGTATTGGGCGCGCCATAAAAAACGCTCTGAACCCTTGACACATAAAGCCACCGCCATGATCAAGATATAGAAAATAATCCGATTCAGCTTTTTATACTTTAAACTCAAGTTCATTCTCTTTCCTCCATAGCCGGCACATTGCCGTTATTACGTTTCACTTTCTCCCATTGCTCTTGCAACTCTTGTACAGCTACTGAACCATTCCCCCAATAAATCGATTCAGGTAATTGATTAAGCAACTCCTCAAACCATTCCACCTCCGATTCATTTTGTGGCTTGGACAAGAGAGCAGTGAGTTGCACGAGCGAACCAAGCTTTTTCAATGGACATGATTTGGTTAAGTGCCTTCAATTGTTGAAGAGCACTAACATCATTTTCACTGAGCAGCCTACGTTTGTTATCTTTTTTGGCGAATAGATATCCACCCTGTTCTAAGCTTTGACACCAACGTCTAAGCGTGCTCTCTGCTATCTGCAGCCGCTCTGCCACCTCTTTAAGTGATCGTTCACTCATCCTGTCATTCTCCTTTCCTAAACGGTCATGAGCGATTACTACCTCATTTCATAAACTCAGAAGTACCGCACCCTGTATAGGATTGGAAGTTTAATTTCCCTCCAGTCTTCATGAGCTAAAGTTGTTCTTCCTCTGATCATTTAAAAGGCATTTCTCATTCAATGTGCTAAACGCATCTACTGTCCATGAATCACCCAATTACTCCTTTATCTAGGCTTAATAAAACGGAAGACCGCCCTTGTGTTAAAAGGGCGGCCTTCGTGTGTTTCATCCATCTCACATTACAAGAATATCATGGATTTCCGACAAAAAAGTATGAAAAAAGTAAGCCAAAAGTAAGAGTTTTTAACGCTTAAAAAATGATATAGATCACATTAAGAGAACCCCGAATGACATGTTATTTGAGATAGAGTATATTACCTGGGAATTCTGAGGTCCAAATCACAGATCATTCCACTATTTTTATATTGTTTATCAAAAAGAAGCAGCCACGGAAAAGCCAAATCTACCTTACTTTTATTGAACGAGCGCGAATCGAGAAGCCGTCAGAAAGCAAGTTCTTCAATCTTATATTCAAGACATAAACTCAAAAAAAGAAGTAGGACTTGTTCCTGAAGACTTGGACTCTGCCATGCTTACCTTAGCGATAACCAGCTTAACCACCTATCCGCTTGTCTTCGCCGATGCCCTTTGTTCAACTAACGAGCAGGATAGTTTTAATAAACATCAGTGGATAATTAACCGAATAGACCTATTTTTTTAATATGCTAGGATATGCCAAAGATGAAGCAATAAATCATTGGAGGTGTGTTAGGAATGGGCATGAAGCAGTCTTTAGATAAGCTTGCTGAAAATTTGATTGATTCCAAATGAAAAATTTCCGTGATACCTATCGCAAGTCGTTTGGTTATGTCAACTAAAATTAATAAGGATTGGGGAGATATAATTGGTAAAATTATTGCATCGGTGTCCAATGACACAAATGCATCCTCAATGATGACTCAACGCTACCCCCTTTATTTTTTTGACACAATAATCCCGCATTCATATTCTTGATTGCGGGATTATTGTGTCATTCCTCACAGTTATAAGCTTCGTCGTCTCTTATAGGCCACCAGAACTATTTACTCTTACCTGTAGTCTGAGTGAATTACATTCTTTCGATTCGAAGATTTCCAATCGTTAGTTTAAATCGCGATACATAAAGGCATAATAAAGGAGATCTCAGCGCGCGCTGATTCAGGGGGTGAACGATGACAGCAATTTCTTTAGAAGCTTTAAAGCAGCGCCTCGCCCTAATTGAGGACGCGGAGATAATTGATCGAGAGACTACCGACGGACTTCGCTTGACATTTATTTATCTTGGAACCTTAATCGATCAGGAGCGTCTTAACGAATCGATTCTTGAGCCTCTCGTTCGATCATTCCAAAGTTCGGTGGAAAAAAGCCTGACTACCGCCAAAATTACGCGCTTATCCAATTTGGAGCAAGCCCTTCAGTATCTCATGAAGGGTTCAGTACTAGTTCACGACTCATCCAGCGGGCGATGGCATGCTATTTTGCTCCCCAACTCGCTCAGCCGGTCCATCGAATCCTCCGAGACGGAAACCATAATGTTTGGCCCAAAAGACAGTTTCAGCGAACAGCTGGAGCAAAACATCTTGCTGATTCGGAGAAGGCTTCCTTTAACAGCGCTCAAGACGGAGAGATACACCGTCGGCTCCTTAACCCAAACAACCGTAGTCCTTATGTACATCGACGGGCTAATCAATCCAGAATTTGTTACGGTCGCGAAGAATAAGCTTTCCAGCATCGACTTCGATATGTTTTTGGACTCTTCGCATGTTGCTGGGTTTATGGAAGACCATTATCATAGCATCTTTCCTCAATATCTTCAGACGGATCGTCCGGATTCCTGCGCGTATTCATTAGGCATTGGAAAATTGGTCATTTTTGTAAATAATACTCCATTCGCTCTAATTGCTCCGATTACGCTGTTTCACTTGTTTCAGTCGCCAGAGGATTATATAAACCGATGGTTGGTAGCTAGCTTTTTACGGCCGTTACGCTATCTGAGTTTCCTTCTTTCCATTAGTCTAATCCCAATTTACGTCGCATTAACGACTCATCATTATCAAATGCTACCCCTGCAAATTTTATATGTAATCATCGAGTCTCGCAGCAAACTTCCACTATCTCCCTTCTGGGAAGCGTTTATTATACTTATTACGCTTGAAATTATCAAGGAAGCTAGCCTAAGAATGCCGACCAAAACGAGCCAAAACCTGGGGGTAATTGGAGGGATTGTCATAGGACAAGCTGCGGTCGAAGCCGGATTTGCAAGCAAAGTGCTAATCGTAATGGCCGGCATTTCGGCGATTTCCACTTTTCTCGTTCCAAACTATCTGGTCACCAAGTCAAGTTTACTTCTTCAATTCATGTTCTTGATTCTCGCGTCCTATTTGGGCGTTCCCGGCATTTTGCTCGGACTCTTCGGCATGCTTGCCCATCTGAACGGGCTTACATCCTTGAACCAGCCCTATTTGGCGCCGGTATCACCGTTCTATTGGAGGGATTGGGTCGATCTCTTCGTCCGAGGGCCGTTGCATGCTATGCGCATTCGTCCTGAAGCATTGCGTCCTTTAAACAAATATCGTAGTAGCCGAAGGAGTAAATGAACCCATGCATGCCAGATCGCTGTTTCGAAAAACCTCACATCAAGAAAGCGGTTTTTACGCGCTCTTCCTCACCAATAGGATTCAAATGCTGTATTACATGATTGTCATGCCCTCAGCCCTCGTTCAACCGTATATGTTGTTGACGATTGTAGCAATGGGCATAGCCTCCCAATTTTGCCTATATATGATATCCAAGTGGTTCGCAACCCCCTACTCTACCCAAGGGTACCAGGGTTTTGAAATATTATTCGGAAAAACAGGCATCAAAATTTTAGCTTTGGCAAGCTTGCCACTCCTTTTGCTCAAGATCTCTTTCATTTCAGTCAGTTATGCCGATATCATGCAGCAATTTGTTTTTCCCTCTATGGACCGAGAATGGCACATTGTGTTTCCTTTTATCCTTAGCTGCTATTTGGCGCTGAGTGGAATGGAAAACATGGTACGGTTCGTAACGGTCGTGTTCATTGGAACGATTTGGATCTTCTTTATGTATATTCCGTTTTTTTTGGTGCAATCAAATTCGATTCACGATCTATACCCTCTCATTCCGATTGGCCCAGTGCCGTTTGCATGGAAATCCCTACTGCTCGTTTTTTCGTCGTTATCCGGACCTGAATATTTAATCGCTATTTCATACTGGCTGCATCCGCAACAGAAAATGCTAAAATATTTGACGATCGCTAACACCATCTCGGTCGGCGAGTATCTCTTTATTTCCATTGCGTCCTTGCTCTTCTACGGTTCCAAATACTTGCCAACCATCAAATACCCGAACGTGGAGATGGGACGCTACCTGCAATCTCCTGTATTCGAAAGGGTCGATATTATCCTGATCTCGGCATATATGTTCAGCTTCCTTTACTCGATCGCCTTGTTCGTGTTGATGATATATGGCGCTTCCCGCTTGCTAGGCAAGACGAAGACAAGCACTACGCGTATTGGGCTGATCGTTAGCGGCTGTGCGGCGATGGCCGTCACTCTTCCGATCAGTAAATGGTTTTGGGAGCCCGGGCTCGAGCAAGCATTTTGGCTCGACCTGCAGATGTGGGCAGGATCCGCCTCTTACTTGTTAGTGCCTCTTCTCGTCTGGATCGCGATCAAGCGCAAAACCAGGACTACGTCATGAAACGGTTCCTACGAACAACGATTGTGCTACTATCGACTTCTATGTTGATACTCGCGTGCGGTTGCGACCCCTTACCGGAAAACAATATGATTGAAGAAATCACGCCGATCATTTTCTGGTCCGTGCAGGGAGGGGGAGAAGATGGAAAGATAAAAATTAGTACGCTCGTCCCTCCTCTTATCAAGGAGAAGAAGCGAGTTCTTACCCTTAAAGTCTCTCTATTGAACGAAGGCAACAAAGGATTTAATTTGATCTATTATAACGAACTGAAAGCTGGTCAAATCCGCTTGCTGTTCGTAGACGAAGCTTATGCGAAACGGGGACTGACCAGTCTTATCAATACAGTTCTGACCGATCCGAACATTTCGCAACGGTTGTATTTAGTCATCACGAAAGGCAACTTCAATTTGTTCCTCTCCAAACACTTGGATGAAAAAGAAAGTATCGATTATTACCTTTATCGCATGTTCAAGCATTACGAAAAGAAAAAACAAGGCGAAATCACCGTCGTCAATTTGCATCAGTTTATGAAAATGCTGTATTCTCAGGTTTCCGACCCCCAGCTACCGATATTTCGCTTGGAAGACGAGCAGTTCCTGTACGAAGGCACTGCATTTTTCGACCGGGACAGAATGGTCGCGGGCATACGAGGAAAGGACGATCAAATCAACCAGTTGTTATATAGGGATCGGTACGTACGATACTTAGTCTTTCCTGATCTCTCGGTCACGCTAGGGCATATTCGCGCGCATACCCGCAAGAAACTAGCCCCGGATTTATCATCCCTGTCCATCGAAATCGATGTGAAAGGCAGAATTGATGAATTGAATTCGCTCGCAAGAATCGAGGATAAGTTCCAATATGCCGCTCTCACTCAAAAAATCGAACGGTATTTGGAGGAGAATGTCATTCATTTGCTATCCCAAATGCAACATTTGCAGATTGACCCCCTTCAAATCGGGCGGTTGACTGCTAAACCGTTCTCCAAACCAATAACCAGAGATACATGGGATCGGCATTGGTCTACTATGAAGATTAATGTAAAAGTACGGCTACATTTAGAGCCTCTGACGAAGGTGAAATATTAAGTTAGAATCTTGTTCAAAGAGCTCGGCCTGTCACTGAATCTGGGTCTTCAATGCTTGCGTTTGCTGTGCTTCACGATGCTTAAAATACACGGAAAACGCGCCAGTCGGCGGCAAATGGAACAGCAACAGCCCCGGACGAGAAAATAAAGTCCTAGACTGCTGCTGTCTTATTGAACTCAGAGGGAGCCTCGCGCTTCGTTGGCGTTGCCCGATCCCAAGTGATATCAAGCATTTCGGTTTTTTTTCTCATATTTAAGTTACATTATAGTTGGTTCCTTAAAATTAATCACCCAGAAAGCGATTACATTAAATTTGATTTCATGAACCGAAACGTTCTAGATTCCAGTTATAAAGAGAAGTCCAAAAACGTGATGCCGTTTGATAATAACCCCTTTCTATTTTTGACCTAACTAGATAATAACGGCTCTTTGCCCTACTTACACATACATAAAAAATGAGGTGCTCATCCTTTATTTTTCTTTCGGTTGTACTTCTGTAATTAGGAAAGCTTCCTTCATCCATTCCTAATATCACAATAGTTTCAAAATTCTAATCCCTTTTGAGGAATGACGAGTAGATGGGTAAAATCACATCAACAATGGTTCCTTCGTTGACCGTGCTTTCGATGTGAATACTCCCTCCGTGTTCTTGGACAATCTTGTTGCTGACCATTAGGCCTAATCCCGTCCCCTTTTCTTTAGAACTATAAAATGGTTCTCCAATGGATTTAATTCGTTCCGATGAAATGCCACTTCCTTGGTCTATAAATCGAAATTTGATAAACTCTGAATCGTGGCATAGAATCTGTGTTTTGATGATTCCACCGTATGGCATAGCGTCAACCGCATTCTGGAGAATGTTAATAAATACTTGCTTGATTTGATTCTCATCGCAGTAGATACGTGGTACTTCCGAGTCGTGTTCTTCAATAATTTCAATGTTGTTTAATATGGATTGTGTACTGAATAACAACACCACCTGTTGTAAAACAACCGCCGCATCAACTTCCTGCATTTTCGGAGCTTGGGGTTTGGCAAGTGTTAAAAATACCCATACTATAGCTTCCAATCTCCCAACCTCAGATAGAATCAATTCAATATACTCGGGTTTTTCGTTACCTTGTTGTAACAGCTGGGCGAATCCCTTGATCGAGGTTAAAGGATTTCTAAACTCATGTGCAACCCCTGCCGCCAATTGACCTACTATCGAAAGCTTTTCAGTTCGTATAAGGAGTTCTTCTGCCTTCTTTCGTTCCGAAATATCACGAGACCCGTACACGCATTGCACTACTTTGCGATTTTCATCAAATATAGGAGTTCCCCTGGTCTCGATATATACCCAACTGCCATCTGCTTTTTTACACCTCCACTCAAAATCGAACGTTGATTCTAATGTAACCATGTCATCGAATTGCTTCTTAACGTACGCAAGATCGTCAGGATGAACGAAATAAAAAGCAGAATTTCCTTCAAATTCGCTGGACGGAAACCCCAAGACCAATTCATGGGACGGCGAGACGTATAGAAATATACCTTCCATATCCACTACACCGACTAAATCCTGGGTATTTTCGGCAATAAAACGATACTTTTCTTCTCGCTCAGCGAGACGTTCAGAGATATCACGATACCGTTGTTCGCTCTCACGGAGTTTCCGTTCCTGTATCTTGCGTTCTGTAATCTCCCGACCAGTTACCAAGATACTATCAATCTTACCATCGGACGTTAGAATGGGAGTCCCTATGCCTTCGAGCCAAATGCAGGTCTCGTCCACTTTAACGAATCGCAACTCAATACGTACCGAAGTCTTGGTGGATATCATTTCATCCCAACGTTCTCTGATGAGTGCAAGATCATCGGGGTGTACCATAGAGAAAGGGTAGTTTCCTTCAGATTGGGAAGCTTCCCCCCCGAACACCCGAATGTGGGATGGCGAAACGTACTGTAGTACGCCATTTGTATCCAAGATGGCAATCAGGTCTTGTGAATTCTCCGCAATCAATCGGTATTTTGACTCTTGCTCCACGAGGTATTGTGTGAGAAGGGACGCTTCCCTTTCTTTTTTGATACGATCACTTATATCGACAGCCGAGCCGATTACCTCTGCCACTTGTCCCCCTCTATGGATAGGGCGTAAGGAAGCCAAATACCAAATTCCGTTGTATTGACCTTCGTAAGTGACGTTCTCCTCGCCACCCCAAGCTCTTTCGTAATACTGAGACTTCCGTTCAGCATCATTGAGCGGGAGGAATTCATGAGGCTCCTTTCCTACGACTTGTTCGGGTGTTAGACCCATGCGATATAACAATTCACCATCACACAAAGTATGTATAAATTTTTTATTATGCCGTGTTAACTTAAAAGTCATACCTTGCTGGTATCTCAACGTAACTGCTAATTCCTGCTTTGTTTTGTGCAAAGCTTCTTGTAACCATTTTTCTCTTAATAATGCTGAAGGTATTCCATCTCTGCTAATAATCTTTTCTATTTGATGGAATGCCACCAGAAATTCCGATGGCGGCAAAGGTTTGCTAAACAAATAACCTTGCCCTAAATCGCAGAGGTTTTGTTGGAGAAATATCAATTGCTCTGTCGATTCGATCCCTTCAGCAACGACCTCCACATTTAATTCATGCCCTAGAGCAATAATTGCCTTGACAATCGTTGCATCCTTCATGTCCACCAGGCAGTTATTCACAAAACATTGATCAATTTTTATAATGTCAATCGGCAATTCTTTGAAGTTTAACAAGGAACTATACCCTATCCCGAAGTCGTCCAAACTGATTTTTATACCGATATTTTTTAAGTGTCTTAGAATTGGAACAATTCGGACAATTTCCATCGTCATATATTCCGTAATTTCAAGCTCCAGATACGATGGAGCAAGCCCTGTCTCATGCAAAATGCTTTCTACACTTTCCACAAAATCAGGTTGATAAAGTTGACGTACAGAGAGGTTGACTGCCATTATAAGTGTTGGGCCACCTGCATCCTGCCATGCCTTGCTCTGAGTACAAGCGGTTCGCAACACCCATTCCCCGATGGGGAAAATCAGATTAGTCTCTTCTGCGAGGGGAATAAACTGTGTTGGAGTAAGCAGTCCTTGTTCTGGATGCTCCCATCGGATCAATGCTTCAACGCCTGTGATTTTCCCCGAAGCCAAATCCAATTTTGGCTGGTAGTACAGTTGGAACTCTTGACGTTCCAGTGCTTCTCTTAAATCTTTCTCTAATTGTTGAATTCCCATTCTTACCTACCCCTAATCGTGTAGTTGATGAGACGACAAAGTACCTGTGGTATCGTGGATGAATTTATTGGGTTTTCCATTTCGATTGATAAACTTTACCATATTATGCCGCGGTTCGACAATCTTCTGTAATATCTTCTTTGTGCATGAAAATTGACTTTACGAGGATTCCAAGTTGATTAGGGTTTCGAATGAGCTTTCGGACACATGAAGCGCTTTGGGTACGGGATCACCGTACTATTCCTCGCGACAACATTAGCACATAGGTTAACTACGATTATAGATTTGACAGCATAGTTTCATAGCTGGGGAGACATCGATGGCATTCCTTGCAATTAGGGTATATACGGGGGGGGGGGGGAATTTGCCGTACATCCTGTCTATTCCTAATTTTATAGTCTTACTTTTTGTTTATTACCGACAATCTAAATATTTCGTCATCTGCAGAAAAAGTCCTTTATGTTATTATTTCAATTTTTGAATTTATAGAGACATGGGAAAAAAACCATGCGGAAGAGCAGCTTGGTGGATTTACACTAAAAAATTATATTTCAATTATTAATTCTCAACTTATACCCGAATTTGGTGATTCTGTTATAAGTAAAATTAAGACTATTGATATAGTTAGTTATTTCACCAAGCTAAGGAGTCCAGATGGTCATTATACCAATCAATATATTTTACAGTCTCCCCTATTTTTAGCCTAAGAGAGTTTATTGAATCATAGTTTTCTTCTTCGTCGAAACAGGGTTTTGCAACAATTACATATATTTTATCCCCTACTAAACAATCATGCGATACACTCATACTCCACCTCAGTTTTCTTCAATATTATTTTTTACTTTTAGAAAAGTTATCCTCACCATGATTAACTTCTCCTTCTTCTCCATTGTTTTTAGGATATTTACCATTAACATTGGTGTGAATACCATCTTATGAGTGACATCCCAATGATCATTGCCTACAAGAACAGTTGTTTATCTCCATTCCATTAATTTCAATTTTTACCCTTTTTCCGCTTTTCATAAATAGGGTTCCTTGCTTTATCTTTTCTCGGAATAAATGGGTGATCCCCTGTTGTAGGAAGATCGCTTCAGGGATAATTATTTGGGTTAAAAGTTGATGCTGCTGGACTTGATTACTTGATGAAGATCCATTGAATACATTAACATCATTATCCTCAAGCACTTTAGCGATTTCAACACCTGTCCAACTGTAGCGCCGCAATTATCATTCCATTAATTCGTGTAGGCTCGCAGATGATAAGCAGCTTTCTAGCTCCTCTGCTCATCACAGGATTTCAGCTTCCATTCCTGCTGTTCATCTCTCAGACAGGGCAGTTCTTACTGTTTGGCCTGCTCTCAGCTTATCTTTGGTTTACACCAAGCGACCCTGCACTCACCGTTGTATTCACATTGGTATTTGCAATGTCCTTTCTTGATGGATGGGCTACACCCATTCGCAATGCATTAATCCCTAGACTAGCAACGGAAGAGAGCCTCATGAAGGCAAACAGCCTAATCTCCGTTAGTGATCGTATTGTACAGTTTGCTGGATGGGGCTTCAGTGGTGTGCTTGTTTCCCTTATTGGGCCACAATTAACCTTGCTGCTATCTATCGTCTTATATGCGGCTTCCTTCTTATTCATAGCACTTATCCGCGATCCGCTTGAGAGAAAAGGACATTTCTTGCTCTATCCAATTACTCGCATCAACGGGAATATGCCGAAAGACACGAAGATCAAATCTGCTCCCAAACTTGCATTGCTAAAAGAAGGCTTTCAGACCATCGGATCATCCGTCCGGCTTAAAACACTTACGTTCATGGATGTCATCGATCTACTCGGTGGGTCTGTCTGGTTTGGAGCGTTCACACTCGTATTTGTACAGACCGTGTTGCATCGTGGAGAAGAATGGTGGGGCTTTATTAATACGGCGTATTTTGCCGGCACCGTTATTGGAGGCATGATCATGTTAACGCTGGTCAAGCGGTTGCAAAAGCGGATATTTGCCTACATGCTGATCGGAATGTCTGTTTATGCCGTATTAACCGCTGTATACGCTTTGACTACCTTGCCTGCGGCTGCGCTCGTCATCATTGCGTTAACAGGACCTGCGACGGAGCTGTCAGCCATTTCCCGCCACACCCTAATCCAGCAAAGCGTGCACGCGAACGCACTACCGAAAGTATTGTCTGCCCAACATACGATTTTGAATATGACGACCATGGTTTCCTTGCTTCTATTCGGGTGGATTGCCGATCAGTTCGGTATCGTTAACACTTATCTATTAACCGCATTACTAAGTGTATGTGCGGTCTTAGTTGGGATCAGTCAACGTCGCATATTCTCTAATACAGACGAACAAACTGCTCCATAGGCACGTAAAAAACCGCTTTTGCCGATTCTTGAGAAGTTCGGCAAGGCGGTTTTTCATCTTCATCACACTATAGACCTTAATTATCTATGTTATTATGCTATACCCCGTACCTTAGCCTATCATCCTGTTTGGCAGGCAATTTGCCCGAATGATACCCACGGATTCCCTTCAATTGGTCTAACGAGCGATTCACATGCTTCATGAAATTCTTCGTTCGGATAATGCTTCCGTTTCTTCTTCCAATTAATTGTTTATCTGATATTTTCCACGTATGCGATTGGCGATTGGCTCTTCGGAAAGCAACAAAATTATAGGATGAGGTCGTAAACACTCGAAACCCTTTCCTCAGGCTCGCAGCAACGAATCGCACATCCGACCCTTGCCGCACATTCGTCACGAATTTAACCCGTTTAAACACACGTTTATGGAACATAATCGTTGCACCGGCTATTTTCCGGCATCTGTTATAGGGTCGAACCGGCGTTTTGCGATGCAATAATAACGATCTATGAGGAAAGTAAAAGTAACAGGAGCGCTTGCCAACTATATCCGCTTTCGACTTCTTGAATAAAGCCATTGCCTCTGGAATGTAACTCGGTGCATAGTAATCATCATCATCAAATTTGGCAATATAAGGATGTTGGGCAAGTGATGCCGCGTAGTTGAGACAAGCACCTAAGTTCTTGCCCTGCGGTTGTCTGACGACCTGTACATTCGAATATTTTTGCGCAAGCTTCCTATAGGGTTTGATACTGACTGAATCTTTGTTGAGTACAATAATTAATTGTTTGTTTTCCCATTTTTGACGAGCGTAGTTCTCAAATATCCGTTTTATAAAAGCTGGACGTATAGTCGACGTAATAATCGTAACTCCCGGTCTGGTCTTCTCTTTCACGAGCAAACTCTCCTCATCCCAATGGATTTGAACATATCTTTGAAAATGGACGTATTGAAACAGGCTTATGTCGTGTTCAAATTCCGACTGTTTTTAATATTTTAATAGAATAGTAGAGGGGTGAGTGGGAAGGGAGTTTGATTCCATGATGAGGGAAGATAGCTTAAATGTAGGCCCACAAGGTAGAGTCGGAATTATAGGACTTGGCTTTGTCGGATTACCGCTATCGATTGTATTCTTGCGCAAAGGATTCGACGTTGTTGGTGTTGATTATGATGAAATGAAAATAAAAACGTTGCAAGAAAGGAAAAGCTATATACGAGATATTGAGGATGATGAAATTGAATGGGCAGTAGCATCTGGGAAGTTTCGGGTATCCAATGACTATGCTGTGTTAGCTGAAGTAGACACCATAATTATATGTGTGCCTACCCCACTATCCGCTAGTAGCAGCCCCGACTTAACGTACTTAACAGGTACATGCAGCCAATTGTATCCTGTGTTGAGGTCTGGTCAGTTAGTCGTCATTGAAAGCTCAACCTATCCGGGTACAACCAAAGAAATCGTCCAGCCTCTATTGGAGCAAAGCGGACTTACGGTCGGTCAACAATTCTATTTGGCCTATTCTCCTGAACGAATAGATCCCGGTAATCATGGGTTGATGCTTAATGAAATACCGAAGGTCGTAAGCGGGATCACCGTTCCATGTCTAGAGCGTGTATGCCATCTTTATGAGCAAGTGTTTGATCATGTAGTTGCTGTATCCAGTACAGAAGCCGCTGAAACAACCAAGCTGTTGGAGAATACCTATCGCTTCATCAACATCGCATTCATTAATGAATTCGCTCAAATCTGCGATAAGCTTAATGTGAACGTATGGGAGGTCATTCAAGCAGCAGCTACCAAGCCTTATGGATTTAGTCCGTTTTATCCAGGCCCGGGTGTGGGCGGTCACTGTATTCCTGTTGATCCGCTGTATTTGCAATGGAAGGCTGCACAATTCGGCATATCTAGTCGGTTTATCGAACTGTCGCAGCAAATTAATGATGCAATGCCAGCCTATATCGCTCGCCGACTGCATGAGGAGTTGCCATCCAACAAAACGATGTCCGAGGCCCATATTCTCATATACGGCGTAACGTACAAAAAGAACATCGCCGATGTTAGGGAATCGGCAGCTATTCCGATCATCCATTCGCTTCTAGACAGCGGTGCAGAGGTTCGTTATCATGATCCTTTCGTTCCGTCTATTCGACTGGAGGATGGGACAGTTTTACACAGTGTCGCCTGCACACCAGAACAACTCGCGTTAGCGGATTGCGTGCTCATCTGCACGGACCATTCCACTATGCCGATTCAGCTAATGATGGATCATAGCAAGCTTATATTTGATACTCGGAATGCAATCAATCAGGCGCAAGGAAAGGCGAAGCTTGTAACATTCGGCAAAGGATCTATAGAACAATAGCTCCGCTGTTCTAAGCAGTATATGTAATAGCTGTACTTTATGGTGCTCAACAGATGCAATTCTCTGTTCGAAAAAAAATAATAAGCCTCTCATTCCACTTCATTGGTGGTTTTGGAGGCTTTTTTGGCAATGGATTAGAATATCGATTCCCTTATAACGGCTAATATGGTTTGGACGTAAATCCATGCAAATTCTAGCAGACCGGTTACCGATAAAGCTACCAAAAGTATTATTGCGACAACAACTACAGACATACAACCTATTCTTGTCTTTTTCACAATGATGACCTCATTCTCTTTGATTGTTGCGGTTCATCTTAAGCTAGGCTACTGTATGTGTCAATGATCAGTATTTTCCGATAAGTCTTGCGGGATATGAACTGCATCACAGAGGTCTGAGGGCTGAGGGCTGAAGGCTGAAGGCTGAAGGCTGAAGGCTGACGAATAGCTGAAGGTCATGCAGAAAAGGACTACCCGAGGGTAGCCCTAATTCATTAAGCATGTAAGATTTTCCCGTTGACCCCTACGATTCCCATCATGTATTCTGTATATATCTGTAATTACAACATAAGGGATGACATCATGAGCAGAACAGAAACAGCGGAAAAGTTACAACAATCAGTGTATGCTACAGCGTGTAAGACGATCGGGAGTCTCCATCTATTTGAATCATGGGGAAGAAGCTTTGCATCCCAGTATAATCTCACACAGCGTGAAATTGAGATCCTTGCCTTGATCGCTGTTTATGGATTATCGAATGGAGAGATTGCCAAAAGCTGTTTTATCACCGAAAAAACAGTTAAGAATCATCTGGCCAACATTATGTGTAAAGTTGAGACTAATTCGATGCGGAAGCTGCTTGCCCTCTTTATTAATCACGTGGCCCAAGCTAAACATAATTTGTAGTGATTCGGCTCCCGTTGTGGTCCTGAGAACTAAAAAAATCAGGAATGGGTAGAAACATATTATATTGGATGAGCCGCAGGGGGAGTACTCCTGCGGTTGCTTGTAGTTCTCCTTCTTTCACGCTTTCACTTTCTCTAATTCGCAGAATGATTCGGTTTATTCATCTGAACACCCTCTAAAATGTTCTCTCATTTTTTTAGTTTCCAAGTCAGCTTGTCTCACCGGTACAGGCAATCTACTCTCTTTATTAATTAACGCTAACGTAATATCAGTAGCTGTATCAATATCAATCCAATTACCGCATGAGATGAAGATTGGCCTGACATTCTTATGTGTTCTTAGTGCTCGCCCATATACAATATTGTTTATCACGATATCGGTGAATGACCCTACCTCATTAAGGGGCATATCAAAATCAACTGACTCAATTTTCAAGTAGCTTTTTGCAACACCTATTGTTGGTTTATTTAAATGAAAAGAAGCATGCGTTGCAATTCCCATATTCCTAGGATGCAAGTACCCATTCCCATCGAACATGATAATATCCGGATCACTATTTACAATTTTGAAGGTATCCAGAATTAATGGCAGCTCTCTAAACGATAAATATCCTGGAATATACGGCACCTGAATCTCATCTTTCAAAAACTTTATCTCGATTACTTTTTCCGTCAAAAAATCCACGATGCATATGGAACAAACCCCAATGGTCTTGTCATTTTCTTCCCAATACGCCAAATCGACTCCTGCAATTAATCGGATATCTTCTTTATCAAAACCATTTTCTAACTTTATATCTTGAAATAAGTCATATTGGATTTTATCAAAAATTTCTGTTTGATTATTTTCCATCTTGTTCATCCTATTTGTCGTATTTGTCTATCGCGACGAAATCATAAAAAAATCCCAGACAAGTTGCGAATAATCGTCTATTCTGGTTCAGTTAGAGCAACTTTCTTTAACAGCTTAAATGTGTTCGAAGCATCAATAAAAATAGAACGTTCTTCATCCATTGCTACCTGCTCACTATCAAATATGATGTGGCGTATAATTAACTAATTATTTTATAAACTGAACTAATGGTAACTTAGGATAATAACTAAATTATTCGTATTTATAGAACCTAACTGTTCGCATCAAGAGCGTTAAGGGCCTCATCGCTTATGTCTTGTGACAGTAGTTCTCTAGTAATTGCCCCAGAGTTTCGCGGCCATCCACGTGTACCGCATATTAATTCATTATGGTGGTAGCCGATTCTTCCGCCCCTCTCAAAAAGTTTAATTATTGGATCATATAAATCATGAAATTTCAATGCAATAGGTAATTCTTGGTCAACTGCATATGCCCAGTCAATATAGTAAGTACAAAGGTATTCAACAACCCAGTCAATATTAGAATTGTCTTGTTCAATATAATTCTCCTTTATATGACTTGGTACATCAAACTGAACAATTTCAACTGCATTAAAAATTGCACGCCTGTTATCACCTATGGAATTAGAATCTAAAAAAATATTACCCCTTCTAATAAACTCAGTTACTAAAACAGCGTGGGAAGGCTTATCATAATCCCTTATTTCCCAATTAATATTTTGCACCCTTTTCTTCGCCTCTTCAAAATTAACATTCATTTCTATCACCTCAAATTTTTGGTTTGAAACCTGGGAAACCTCCAGGCTGTGGTGGTGCCAACTCGTGAGCACCCTTTGTACTTTCGTTCTTCGTACCACCATTAAATTCATTTATATCGCGGTAAGGTAATCCATCTTTCATCAGTTTACTTTCTGCTAGCTCATGGTCAGCTAGTTTCCTGAACCACGCTTTTTCCGCTTCATTCAACTCTCTTACTAATGCCTGCTCCCATCCATAAGCAACGTCAATTACAGGATCAAAATAACCTTTATAATAATACTTCCCATTTATTGTGTCTACTAAGTTAATGTGCTCAGTCAATATCATATGTTTCTTTAATTGTACCGCTTCTTCTAAACTTAAACCGGTATTTCGAGCGAACTTTTCTATCTCCTGCATATCTAATCCTGATGCTCTTAATTTCTCATATGTTCTTAATGCAATCTCTTCCTGTTTGAAACCAGGGATAAATTTTATTGGTTCGCCCCGTGGTTCGATAGGTTTAATAGGTGGAACTTTACCCGTCCCCTAAGTAGTAATCTTAAACTCTACTAAAGGAAAGGTGATAACTGTTTTACCAATTACCACCATTATATCATCCGGCTTTTAGTTCCGTTAGAGGACTCACCGCCCTGTAATCTGTTTTGTTCTTCATCATGCTGTAGATGATGTTCACAAGCCTTCTCATGATGCATATGAGGGCTTGCTTCTTCGTCTTACCTTCTGATAGCTTCCGTTGATAGAACTCGTAGAACAAAGGATTACGCTGTCTCTTGTTCTTCCCTTTGGCTACTTGTATTTGCTGTACGGCAAGGTTGTGGAAGATACTGTTTAGAACTCTATTACCTTGACCGCTTGCTTGGTCTTTGCCTTTGCCTCCCGAACTAAAGCGTATTTCTCTGGCGTAATCCTTTATTGGCTTTAGCCATGAATAGAAATGAACTAAACTATCGGGATGGCACTCGATTCTTAGCGTATTCTTTCTTGACTTAGGAACAAAGGTAAGTTGATAGGAGATGTGTAAGTAATGCCCACTATCTCTTACGTGTAAATGATACTTAAACCCCTTTTCTTTCAAACGAAGGTTAGCATTTAAATACTCTCGAAGACGTAATTGAAAAGGATTAAAGAACTCCCAATACACATCTGTAAACTCTACTACAATACGGTCAATTGAAACTTGTACCCCTTCCATGTTCAGCCCCCAACCGAGATTTTTAACGAATTTCGGACTATATTAGAGGGCAAGGTGGCTAGCCTTACAACGTTACCTTACCTGTATATGTTGACTGGTCGTCACCAGATTTCTTTCCTGCAACGTAATCATCGTTGCAATGTTCTATTAAGTTGCGAAGATCTTACACTTTTATTTCTGACTGTACTCAAGTAGTCGTTCTGTTCTGCTCATTAGTTGCGATTAGGGTTATTCTCACCGTCCCTATCGTGCTAATGTATTCTACAGTTGCGATTGATTTGAAAAAACGCAAGAAAGCGAACATAACAAAAAACAAGCCAATCATGGTGGTATCTAACCATAATCGACCTGTTTTATGTAACGCTTTAGCGTTATTTAGGTTATACCTTTCGAGCATTATTGTGCGTACAAACGAAATGACGAAATCTCTATACGGATATTACATAGGTTAAGTGTGTTACTGGTTGAATAAAGAATTCATTCGGCACTGGGTAGCCCCACTATATTTACTAAGTATTAATGAGAACATAGGATTGTGACACCAAAACTATCCTATAAATACAACTACGTCTTTACGTTGAAATGCATTGGGTAACTTTTCCTTGATCCCTTCTACTCTTTCAAATAATTTGGTTTTCTG
Organism: Pristimantibacillus sp.; assembly: GCA_048976605.1. GTDB lineage: Bacteria > Bacillota > Bacilli > Paenibacillales > Paenibacillaceae > Pristimantibacillus. The sequence continues at coordinate 51,959 of JBHGUX010000050.1, forward strand.
TTCTTCTTCTAAATTCAGATCCGCCCACTCTTTTAATTGATCAAGTTCAGCAAGAATACTTGGCAAATCTTCCTCTTCTACATCAACACCTGTTGAAAAAAGATCTACCCATCTTAATCCTAAGGATTGGATGGCAGGTATCCAACATTCTTTGAAAAAGGATTCCGTAGCAACTGGAAGAAAAAAGTGTTTTTCAAAATCGTTTTGTGGATCTAGGATCATTACACTAATTGCCATCTGTTATTCACCTCCAAAAACAGCACTGAATTTATAATCAGGAAATTCTTTTCTAAGCTGATTCAAACTGTTTTCAACTGCCTGTTTCAATTCCGGTGTATTTCCATCTAATCTGAAAACAAATTCTCGAATATTCTTAATACTATCGAGATCTGGTATTTCTGTCGACCCATTCTTTGTTGCCCGTGTAGAAGTTGCATTTTGAAGTTCATTAATTCGATTTCGAGTTTTTGTCAGTATTTGCTTGTCAGCAAATTGCTGTGGAGTTTGTGCAGGTAAGCCCGTTTTAGGATTAACTCTGTCAAGACCTTGAGCAGACTTGTCCTCGTAAAAAATCTTTTTCACCAGATCAATTTCATCAAATTCACCAAGTGATTCTCCTCTTTGGTTTACAATCTCAACCTCTTTAGCACTTTTAATCTCAGGAACTTCACCCGTCCCCTCAGTATGTGTCTCCTGCTCCCTTCTTTCATGCTCTTCTCTATCTCTATTTCTCTGTTCCCTACTCTTACTTGCACCTCGATAAGTATCTGCATCATCATACTCATCAATCGGTCTGTTAACACCTTGCCCACCTTTGCGAGGCTCTTCAATGATAGGTCTTGTTCTCGGGGACTTATTCTTCCAAGCCTTCCAAGCATCATCCAACGCCACTATTCTCTTAGAATTCGCCAGCTTGTCAGCCGCTTTATACAGCCCATGCTTCAGCAGACTCGTCAGAGTCACGGCAGCTATGACAATTCCTAGTTTTTCCAGAATTTCCTGGTCCAAGCCTAGCAGCGAAGGATTTGTATTCGCATTCCCGTTATTTAAATCAATTAACTTCTCCGTATTTACAACAATCATGACTACCCCTAGTGCTGCATCTGCAGCTGCTAGGAGATATAGTGATCCCCCACCTGTAGGGACCGCTGCTATAATAGCAACTACCCCAAAAATAATATTGAATTCCGCTATCAAGATCTGAGGATCTAATACTAATTTTTGGAACGTATAACGAGATAAGTATACCGTTTTTTCTGTATTCTTGCTAAGATAGTCCGGTTTACCCGGAATGACATGCTCCAGACGCCAATTGTCTATGGCAGGAGCCATATCCTCTACCCATTTCCGAACCCCCGTTACATTGGCTATCTGTTCAAACAGATTCGGCTGCTGACTTTCTGGTTGCGCACTTGATGAAAGTACCGGTGGTGATGGAAGCATTCCTTGGATTTCCTCTATCGATTTGCCCTGCGCTTCGCCTTCTTCCATAACCCGTTTCACATTTTCATTCCACAAGTATACCGCGGCTCTGTCTTGATCCTCCTGATCATATACCTTCTGTTTCTCTGCCAGCTCCGCCTTTTTCTCTTTATTACTTTTCTCCTCTGGTGTACCTGCAGACTGACCATACAGCTTCTGATAGGCATTCTTCTGCTCTTCCTCTGAATTCTGTTTAATCCAGTTTCCCGAGTTTTCTTTGAAATTCGGATCACTCTCTACTTGCGACCGAATCTCTTGTTTCACTTGTTGGGCTAATACATCTCTATCCGTAAAAGCGGTTTCAAGGGCATTCTTCGCCTTCTTCATTTTTTCTTTAAATTGCTGGGTTACTTGCTCCTCTACATACAACTGCTCAATTTCTTCATCGGTTAGTAGATCAATAAAGCTGGCTTCTACTTTCTGGAAATCAAGCTTACCGCTTTTAATCCCGACCTGATTTTCACTCATTACGATATAGTTCGTAGCATTCGTTTGCATAGAGATCTGCTTGGTTGCCTGCATCCGAATCGATTCGAGGATGATCTCCTCTTCCTCTTCCTCTTCCTTGCCCTCACTCTTGCTTGCACTTTTACTCCCGATCCCGCTGCCCAATTCAATGAGATTGCTCGCAACCAGCAAAATATCCTCACTAGCGTTCACCGTAATATTCCCACCATCTAGATGCAGGCTGACCGTGCCTTTCTCGAACAGGACACCGTCATCCCCTAGCTGCATTTTTGCTTCTCCGGGCATATCGAACACTTTGGTCGTCGGCTTCTGGAATACCGTCCGGCTCTTCATCTCCTCGCTTCCTCCGCGAACCGAGTTGATCGCCATGGCCTTCTTTTCAATGCCACTTGGAAAATACACCTTGATCCGCGCACCTTCATCCGGCAGACAGTGGAACATATTATTGCCTTCTCCGGAGTAGGGAAACCACCAATTTCCCTGTTCATCATGCCCATCATCAATATCTAGATGCACCTTCACCATATTGTTCGCCCGCTTCATGACCCAGCCTTCCAAGGATACACCCTGAATCCGTTCATTCCGTCGCAGCTTTCTTCTCAGCGTCTGACGCTTTACGAGCACATATTCATACTGAAGCAGCCCTGATCCATAGCTAATGACCGACTCGGATACGACCCAGATCTGATTCTTGAATACAACATCATCCCCGGTCTGACAGTATTGATCGCTGATAATTCGATATTGAATAAAATCTGCCTCATGAATGTGATCTGCTTCACTGCCCTCCGCATCCGCTTTCAGTGCTTCGTAAGCTGAGCGGTCTTTCATAAGCGTATAACGCTTTGCCTTCAGCTCCAATCCCCATGACAAGTCCGGCACGCCAAAATACACACGGGGGACATCCCTAACGACATCTGGTAAAATAACGGTTCCTACTCGTGATGCCAGTCGCTTCATGAACTGCCAGTCTGTCTCCCCGTATTGCACCATTAATGACCCGATCGCTGCTTGCTCGCTTGTCGCCATATTCTGCGCATCCCCACCGGGATAGTCTGCAACAAGCTGCGCAATCGCATCTGAATAAGTCAGATGCTTATTCTGATAAGAGCGATTCCTCGGCTTCACATCCATCGCATAAGTTCGAGAGAGAGCCTCTATCTGCACATGCGGAATGCCGTCTTCCATTTGAATATCGACATGCGTAATGCCGCCTGCGAACCAGCTTTCTGCCTTCGGCTCTGAAGGCTTACGAATGACTAGGCTGTCCTGAAAGCTGCTGTTTCGCATACAGCCTTCTGCTTCCTCTTCTGTCATTACCGCCGTAAACGTACATCGAGCATGTGCATTAAATCTCCGCTCAATCCGAAAACTTCGGATGGCTTTCAGTGCATATGGCCACTCTAACTGGAAGCCATCCCCCTCATATGAGGATTCCATGATTACACCCCCTTTTCCTTATCTCTCGGAGAACTCCGGAGGTGCTGGATCCATACCATTCGTGAGTATTCGGATCTTCCCCCCATACTGGCAAAATAAACAGGACTTGCTAGTCAACGCCGCTACACCTTGAATAGATACACTTGGACTTCCATCCGTCCACTGTACCTGAGGCCCTATAAAATTCTCCAGCATTGCACTAATTGAAGGGAGTGCACTCGGAAGCCCGTTCTGCGGACCGGATGCAGATTTGAATGGAGAGCCTGGAGCATTCTGCAACAGCTTCGGTGAACAAGGATAAATCATCTGATTAAACGTCGGCTCACCCTCACCTGGGTCAAGAATATAAGAGGAATCGGTAAAGCCTTTTTCTAGTTCTGCCCGCTTCATTGGCAGCAGCGCACTCCTGCAATAGCCGAAGGAATAAAAGTTACCGTCAATCTCTCGTCCCATTTTGAGATAGGGAATATCTACAATGGTCCCAGGCTCGGATTTCGAAACTTTACAATCATCCACTGTCAGCATTGGACTTCCGTTAATGTACACGCCATTCGGATCTTGCTTATTCAACACTTCTTCATGCGTGCCAAACGAACAGCTCATATAAGCACCAGCCGTCACATACGTATCTTCGCTTCGCCATGGAGATTCGACTAGCTTTGCAAGCGTGTCCTTCTTTAATACCGTGTCTCTACTATCCAACTACCCTTCTCCCCCTATCAACTGGATTCGTCTAATGCTAAGGCCATATAAGCTCTTACGAAGTAAGCTCTCTGCCATGTCTACACGTGCAACCAACACACGGCTTCTGTAATATGGGATTTGGAATATAGCAGCTTCTCCTAACACATCTGGATTAATTACCATCCTGCTAATTCGACCATTTTCCATTCCCGTTCGATCAGGAGCTGCACAGGCAATCTCCTGGAAATCCATCCATGCATAAGGGAATTGAACCTGCTGCTCCAGATCTATAGTAAGTACTCTTTTATAAGCAATTTCCGGTGCTATCTGGGTGATAAGTGTTCGAAGCTCCTCACTAACCAGCAGCAATGGCTGTTCGATCAAACTCCCATGGGACAGTCTGCTGCCAGTCTTGGCGTACACGATCTCTTGTTGCTCTGCATAACGGTATCCCCTGAGCATACGATCTGAGAAAGCCAAGTTCCCCCCATTAGCCGGCAGACGACGATCATGCTCCAGTACGAAATATTCCATGTCACTCATACTGTGATTCCTCCACCCAGCTAATCGACTGGCGCTGTTCCTCTGTCAGATCCACCCGTGAAGCATCCCGAAGCAGCATTCGACTACCCGTTAAGTCTGCACCTCTGAAATCCACATCTTCCAGCACAGCATCAGTGAAATCACCAGCTATCTTCGAATCTTGAAAGCTCGCATGACTCAGATTGGCCCGTTGGAATTGTACGCCGTTCAATCCGAACACCAAACCATGCGCCTCCATCACCGCATTCCGATCTGCCAATACACCATCAAACCTTGCATAGGTTAGATCACAATCACGGAAGTCGGCATCGTATAACAGGCTCTCACTGAAATCGACCTGATCACACATACTCCGTTCGAACCGTGTACCAAGCATCCTACTACCGCCACAATAACTTCCTGTCAATGAAACCTCTTCAAATCGGGCATAATTTAGATCAATACCTTGATAATTTCCGCGAGTCAGATTGACCCCGGCAATATGCTCATAGATATAATCCTGATCTATTTTATTTTCCAACCACCCTTTGCAGGCTATAGACGTACGTTGTCTTTCATTGATTCGGTATACCGATTCGCTGACATCATGATCCCGATATTCTCCAACCCTTATGTCGAAGAGAATCTCTTTGTCTATATCTTTAAAGGAGGCAAGCCGACTGATCGTATCCATCGCATAACGTACGGCATGTACCATATAGACATGAAATGGATAAAGCTGCTCCTTCATCCAGACCTCAAAGGAATGGCGGTCAATCCGATTCATATAACGCTTTCGCTTTTCCTCACATGCTTTGTCCCAAGCGTCTGCAAAGCCATAAATCCATCCAGCATCATAGCGAAAAGGCGTTAACTGCAATTTCCCATCGCTATCCCTATCATTGGCCTCCAGCATATAGACAGGGTTTCCTTCGATTAAGCTTGTCCGCATGAGGGAAATATGGATATAGGTGCATTTGTTCAAAAGCCCTGCCTGTTGTCGAATCCGTACCTCTTGGCATAATCGATCAAACAAGGGAACGAACTGGGCCGCAATCTGTTCTTTATGTCCGATATAATAGTCATGTAACGCCCGGATTTGCTCGTTCCGTTGAGGCATAACATCCTCTTCTAAGAACTGATTCCATGCCGCCATGTCATTCATTCCGTGTCCCTCGCTTTCCCTACGTTATTGATTCATCAATATTTCGATTCCTTTAATGACTACCTGGCCTTGATCGATCGTTAGCCCGCCTTTCTTATCCTTAGTGGACATTTCAATCTGATTGGCGACCATCATGATAGATTCGGATACCATCTCAATCTGCTTGCTCGATTGAAGCATAATTTTATTCTCACAGTTCAAAATAATCGTACCCGCACTCGTCAACGTAATCGTTGCCCCGCCTGTCGCACCGGTAATCGTAATTCGATCTTCTTCGAAGGTAATTTTTTGACCCGTCGGTGTAAGTAGAAATTTCGTGTTGGGATTAGCCATCAAATCATCCTTCACATCCTGATCGTAGTGGATGACCGGCTGCAGCTGCTCCTGTTGGACAATGGTAGTCGTCTGATTAGAGCTTTGCATCGCTTCTTGCGGGAGTTTCTTTCTCACCGTACTAAGAGCAATACCTTCTCCTTCTTTCGCACTTGGGAAATACACGCGTACATCATCGCCTTTTTCAGGCATGCAATACCATCCAGTCTGGTCTTCTGAGGCATACATCGTAGAATAGGGAAACAGGGAGGCTGTATCGAGACTCCAGTTATGGTCATATTCTAGCTGCACCTTCACATCATCACGAACAACCGCCATTACTTTCCCTTGTATGGAGGCACCGATCAGCTTCGGATTGTACGTCTGCCGTCGGTACCCTGCTTTTTTGGAGCATAGTGTGTATGTATGGAGGAGTACCCCCCGTTTCATCTCCGTCTTCACTTCAAAGACATGGAGTTTCTGACCTTTGAATTTAACCTGATCTCCAAGCTCCAGCACCCGGTTGAGAGTCACCTCATAACAGATAAAATCTTGTTCCGTCAGATCGGCGTAATCCATTCCCCCAGCATCTTTGTAGGCCAATAGATCCTTATATACTCTATAGTGAGTCGTCTCCAATTCACCGGCATCGCGGTCGTCTGGAATACCCAAATACAAGCAAATGCTATCATGCGTCGAAACAGGAATAAGAACGGAATGAATACGCGAAGCCATTCGTTTCAGAAACTCCCAATCTGTCTCCTGATACTGCAGCGTAAAGGCTCCAAGCGGCTGATCTTTCGTGACTGTATTAAAAGTAGGGGCCTTAACGTATGTCCCTCCTATTTGCTCCATGACATCTGCAGTCGTTAGCGAGTGATTCTGAAAAGCACGATTTTCAAGCTTAATATCCATTGAATGGGTATAGGACACGACCTCCGCTTCCAACCAATACACACTTTTTTCTACCTTGATATGCAGCTGCAAAAGAATACCTTGGAACAAGATTCTACTCTTCCCATGGTCATCAACATACTGAAGCTTTATCGCGGTTTGCTCCTCAGCCATCTGGACGTAATACTCTTCCTTCTCCTCAGGAATAATGCCGGTAAAGGTCAGTCTGGCATGTTCATTGATTTTCTTAACAAGCAGCACATCATACAATTTCATATCGAATGGGTGAATCGTCAAAACATCGTAAGATACAGCAAAGGCTTTCATTATGCCGTCCTCCCTTTTCTATTCAAGTGAAACTATTAATTACCGCAAAATTTAGTAACATTTGGATAATCATAAACAACATTATATTTAACTGTCAATATTTGATACTTAGTCCTTTTATATCATTTAAAGACTTTTTATAGATAATTAGACCTACTTATTCACAAACATTTCGTTTTAATCCTATATTATTCGACTATTTACCATACATAATTAGAAATTACTTGTAGAATAATAGACAACTACTCTAGCTAAATACCCAAATTCCATTACCCTTTATTTGTTATTTATTAATAGAACATCCTCTAAGAAGCTATAACTATCCATGATTACTCTATTTCTAAGGCTCTACAGACATGAAAAAGCCTCCAACCCCACCTTATTGGTGGTTTTGGAGGCCTATTCAACCTTCATATGTTCATCTACCCTATGTCCTATTGAATAACGAACGCTACTCTAGTCCCATCTGGCCAATCCTCTAATTGATTGCTAACCCACGAACCCGCTCCACGATTGTCTGAAGGACTAATATATGCGATATCGGCACCCTCACCGCCTTCAGCACACATCGCCATTGGCCACTCATCACGGTCGAAACCTTTCTTCGTTTCAATACCTCTTAGAGACTCCTTGCGGTTCTCTTCTGCCCCTTCGCGATCAATCGTACAGATAGAAGATTCTCCGGCAGCTATTGCATCCTTAATATGCTTGGCTGTTTCCGGATAACGATCTGCAGGGAAGTAGAGCGTATGATCACTCTCCAACAATGATGGATCAGTCGCAGGCTGCTCCTCCTGGAGATCCAGCTTCGGTACGACGTATAAAGCTATGAGTACAACTGCAATTGCTAATAAAGATTTAATGACTTTCACTCTGCCATTTCCCCCTGTCGTATGTATCCTGTCACCCTATGATACTATTCTTGCTTATGATTGGGTAGAAGCAGCTTGACGAGGGATCATATCCTTGCGTCTATATACACTCAGGATGACTCCGATTGCGGCCATTTCAAGAATAGTAGACGTTCCGCCATATCCGATAAAGGGCAACCTCATGCTAGTCATCGGCAACAGTCCGACAGACATGGCGATACTCCATAGAAATTTCACACCTATAATCGAGAATAAACCGATAACGAGGTTTTTGGCATAAGGATCATGCAGCTTGGTTACGATACCTGCTATTCGCCCTGCGAGCATTAATACTACAGTGGCAATCGCAACACCTGCCACCCATCCAAGACTGTAGACCAAGTACGTAAATAACATATCCGAATAAATATAAGGCAAAGAATCCGCACACTTGCTCCAAGTAACGAACTACCCCTTCGTTCTTAATAATATCACGGCTCAACGTCATGCATGACCCTCCCCGATCACATGATCGATCGTATTGCGGAAGAGCGACCATTCCCACTTCTTATCCGCAAGCTTCTTTTTTCCTTCCTTTGTTATGCGGTAATACTTGCGCTTGCGCCCGAGCTCTGTTTAATTTCCTTCGTCATCTCATATCCGTACATCTCCTTACGCTCCAGCAAGGACAATATCAGAATAACCGTACTGCCTTTCATCAATTCCTTATTGATCGCCATAACTTCCTTCTTGAACTTGATTATCTCATTGCATCCAAGTACACCAATTACCTCGGAAATCTATATATCGAGTATCTATGTGTTAGTATAAACAAAAAAAGCACCCTCGCTAAATGCGTGAGTGCTTTACCCTATCGCTATAAATTTTTCCTCAGGAGCGTTGTACTTACTAATAGTCCCCCAAACATGAGCATAAAACCGTTCAACGCTAGCTTGAGTATCTCCACTAGCCAATCTTAAACAATTAAAAACTTTTGATTGTTTAAGAAATTCAATTTCACCATCTAAGGTATCACTCTCTCGACTATACGCGTAGACGATTCGGTCTTCATCGTCTACCAACTTTTTTAATTTCCACCACATCGTCTATGCCTCCTCGTCTAAAATTTGTTTATACCAATTGTGATGCTTATTTGCGATTTCATGGGTCCTGTTCATAATTTAGATTGTGTATTCTCATTTGAGTAAGCGATCACTTTTCAATGACAACATCAGAATAAGCATATACGGCTTGCCATATTGGGCCGCGATGCTTCCCCTTGCATAAAAAGAAGCGGCGGCAATAACAATGCCGCAGCTTCTTACGTATCTAGATGAAATTGTTCGATTACTCTTTCGCTGGCTTCGGTGCACATACACCGTCCGCACAGGCAGAATCAGACGCTTCATCTTCTTCTCCGCCAATAACCGTAAGCGGTGGCTGTTTCTCGTTCCATGCTTGCTCGATAGCTTGCAAGAACACTTCATTCTGCTGTGCACCAGAAATCGCATACTTGCGGTCTATGACGAAGAAAGGGACGCCACGAACCCCAATTTGCTGGGCTTCCTCCTCATTCTGGCGCACCTCCTGTGTAAAGTCCGCACCTTCAAGCGCCTTAAGCGCTTCGTTGCGATCAAGCCCAATCTCAGCAGCTAGATCAGCCAAAGTATCAAGATCGCCAAGATGCTTCGCATCGGTAAAATACGCCTTGAACAGTCGTTCAGCCATCTCTTCTCGTTTCCCATAGCCTGCGGCAAAATGAGTCAACCGATGAGCATCGAATGTATTCGTCAGTATCATCTTGTCCATATGATAATCTAGTCCTAATGTACGAGCTTGCTCCGTCAGGCTCACATTATTCGCTTTCGCTTGCTCTACGGTCATGCCGTATTTGCTGGCAAGCATCTCATGCACATTATAATCAACATCCCGCTTCGCATTGGGATCGAGTTCAAAGCTGCGGAATTCAACCTCGACTTGATCGCCATGAGCAAACTGTTCAAGAGCACCTTCCAGACGACGTTTGCCTATATAACAAAAGGGACATGCAAAATCAGACCATACTTCGATTTTCATCTATAACACCATCCTAGAATTTATTAATATCACTATTTATTAAATGTAATATACTTTACTTTATAAAGCAAGTTAGTTGCAGCCTCACTCTATAGAATGAGCCCTCCATTATTAGGTAATGGGGGGCTCTCTTCCTTATCTATTATTCGCTTCTTACAGCCCTGTTGGCATTTGCAATTGCTGCATAAGTTCTTCGAATTTAACGGCGTCCGTTGGAAGCTCATTTTCGAATTTCGGCGCTTTATTAATATCGCTATACTGAGCGTCATAGTGAACACCAAGCTTCAGCGATTGTCCGCTTTCTTTATCCGTGTACATAACATTCAGCTTACCCGCTTGATATTCCAAGTACTTATCCTTAATGCCGCCAATTAATGATAATTCAATGACCTTCACATTGTTTTTCAGGACATCAAGTACTTCTGCTTTGTTGGTTTCCAAATCGGTTTTCATCTGTGTGACTTCTTCTTTGGTTGTCTGTGCAGACTGCAAATACGCTTCATTAGTAGCTAATACATCAATCAGTTCAGGAAGAAGCTTGTTCACGATCATTTCCACTGATTTCTCGTAATTGCTTTCATCCACGGAGAAACGTACAATGCGGTCAACTTTAAGACCTTCCGGCAAGCTGGCATCTTCCGCTTTCACTTCACTAAAGTAAGTCTTTTCGTCAAAATGCTTCAATAGAATAGCACTCAGCTCTTGCCCGAACTTCTGTTGTGCAGCAATATCCAATGAAGCTGAGCTCTCCTGTTGTGCAGCAAGCGCTTCTATATCAATCTCAATAAACTTGTCGGATATCGTAGGAGGCAGGTTCAACATCGGAATAGCTGGAATTTTTACGTACAGCTTTTTCTCGTTGAGAATCATCGGTATTGTGATGGTCATACCAGACACCACGACAGAGAGCTCCATGTCAGTACGCATCGGTTCCTTCTGGTAAACAGCATTCACGTTCAGCTTCGCATTCTTAAGCATATTCGCAATCATCGTGTATTGCATTAGCTCTTCGCTCGAAGCATCTGCCGGCAATTCTAATTCATCAAATCCAAAAGAAATTTTAGCTGAATATGAGTCCACGTCAATCATCTTTGTCATCGAATCTTGCAGCGCTTGCTTAGGCGATGAGCCTGCACTGCAGCCTGCGACAACAACTAGAACAACAGCAAGCAGGAGCGCCGCTATTCTTTGTATCTTTTTCATTATTGTAGTTCCTCCCCTATTTTTCTACACAGCACCTCTATTCTATACTATAGGAAGTAAATTTAGAAGATGTATCCAAAAAATCCCGTTGCATCCAAGCTGCAACGGGATTATCGAACTAGGTTATCCTTCAGGATTTAAATGTGGAGTATGGTTACTCTGCTTCGTCTTCTTCGATCCCGACAATGGCTCCTGAGGCTGATTGCTCTGGCGATTCTGTTTATTCTGTTGACCGTTGTTTCCATCCGCTTCCGGCACCGGAACGCTTTTTGGTTTACTCATTGACTGCATACCTCCTTAACGAGTTGAATCCATTACTGTATCTGTCAGTTAGGTTTGCTGATGCTTAAGATCAACGGGCTGGTCATGATTAAGCGCATCCTGATGACGTCGATCATTCACATCTTGCTGCAATTGCTGTGCATGATGAGCATTCATTGGCGTTTCTTCCAAATCATCAATCACATTCGACAAATTTTTATCGAGTGAACCTTTCGCCTTCGTCATTGTAAGCACCTCCTATTGTTAATAAATCCCTCGACTTTCAACCACACTCATAATCATCTTAGTTATTACACATTCGTTAATTGATGCAGCGCTTGTGCGCATTCATGCATATGACGCGTATAGTCCTGTATAAGCTCTTGAATAATTTCTGTGCGTTCGTCTACCGCCACATGATCTTTCTCCACGTCGATTAACTCGACCTTTACCTCACGGCTGTCCACATAAGTTACTTTGAAATCAAACGAATAAGCCTGATGGCCAGCGATATCGATTGTTACACGAATGGCTTTCGAATCGGATTCATCGGCCAATACTTCACATTTGTCTGCTTCATGAATCCACTCCGGCAGGTTACGCTGCCAAGCATCCACAAGCTGACTCTGATCGATACGAAGTTCTTCTGCTTTACCCATATTTTAAAAGCACCTCCTCATCTTATAAGATGCGGCATTGTTATTCGAAATATTCCGTAAATTCTATCCTACTTATCCACAGATTTATCCACATTCAGTCCCCTTTATCCACAATATTAAGGAATTTATCCCCAACACCCCATGAAAAATGCTGTTATCCAACAAAATATGGTTACTTGAGGTATAATAATTCAAACCTATTTAATGGAAGGAACTCAATTTCATGAAAAAAATTGTTGCTTCACTACTCTCTACAGCCGTCCCTAACACATCTAAAGAACTTATCGACAAGCTCGAATTCCCTATTTCTGAAGAAAATGGCGATGTGTCATTCCCAGTTTTCTCTTTAGCCAAAACACTTCGTAAATCACCTAATCAAATTGCACTTGAGCTTGCTGAACAACTTAACGCTAGCCTTGCCAACCATGCTTCCATTAATAAAGTCGTAGCCGCAGGCGGTTATATTAACTTTTTTCTAAATCGTGCTGCTTATACACTAGATTTATTCTCAGCAAGTCTTGCACAACGTTTCCAGCCTTTACAACGCTCCGATCAAGTGGTCATTGAATTTTCTTCACCTAACATTGCCAAGCATTTTAAGCTTTATCACATTCGCTCGACAATGATTGGAGCAGCACTTGCAAACGTTTATGGTGCATTAGGCTACAAGGTAACCAAAATCAATCATCTTGGTGATTGGGGCACCCAGTTCGGCAAACTTATTATTGCCTACAAGAAGTGGGGCAATGCGGAACCGATACAACAAGACCCTATTACAGAGCTGGTTGCTCTTTATGTTCGCTTTCATGAAGAAGCTACAGGTAATCCGGAGCTTGAGAATTTGGCACGAGATGCATTCGCCAAGCTTGAGAATGGGGATAAGGCTTCTATAGAGCTTTGGGAATGGTTCCGTGCCGAAAGCATGAAAGAATTCGATCGTATCTATAACGTACTTGGTGTTACTTTCGATGAAATTTTGGGAGAAAGCTTCTACAGCTCACATATGGATCATGTCATCTCAAGCCTTGTCGAGAAGCAATTGCTCATTGAAGATCAAGATGCGCTTGTTGTTCCTATCGAAGGGAAAATTCCGTGTCTCATTCAAAAAAGCGATGGATCTTCGATCTACGCTACCCGTGATCTCGCTGCAGCAATCTATCGCCAAGAGCATCATCAACCGAAGAGAATGCTGTATGTTGTTGATAAACGCCAGGCGCTGCATTTCGAGCAAATCTTTGATGTACTTCGCCAAATGGGAGAACCCGTCTACGATGCTTGCGAACATGTAAGCTTTGGCATCATGAAAGTAGATGGGCAGACCGGTTCTACACGCCAGGGCAAGGGGTTACTTCTAACTGAGGTACTGCAGGATGTCATTGAAGCTGCCGAAGCTGTCATTGAATCCAAAAACCCAAGTCTTCCCGACAAAACTGAGGTCGCTAAAGCAATCGGTATAGGCTCAGTGATCTTTAATGATTTGAAAATCCATCGTGATCATGATGTCGATTTTGTTATGCAGGATGCGCTTAGCTTTGAAGGTAAAACAGGGCCTTATGTTCAATATACAAATGCCCGGATTCAGAGCTTGTTGCGCAAGGGGGAGTTTAACGCTTCGAACGACATGAATACCTCTGTTTTCGAAAGTACTATTGCGTGGAGTCTAACGAAAGTAATTGCTTCCTATCCTCAATCGCTTCAGACCTGTGTTGCCAAAAATGATCCTTCTCAGGTTGCTAAGTTTCTGCTTGATACCTGCCAAGCTTTTAATAAATTTTACGCTTTTGAACGCGTGATTACGGATGATGCGGATACCACACAAGCCCGCCTTATGCTTTGTCATCAAGCCAGCCAAGTTATTGTGCACGGACTATCGATGCTTTCGATGAAAGCACCAAACCAAATCTAATAGGTATATAAAGAGAGCGACCGCAGCTCTCTTTTTTCGTTTCTGTTTATCCACATACAAAAAACGTTCAGGATACGCACCTGAACGTGAGTTTATTAAGTATGGCGGAGAGGGTGGGATTCGAACCCACGTGGAGTTGCCCCCTAACGGTTTTCAAGACCGCCCCGTTATGACCGCTTCGGTACCTCTCCATAAAGCTGAATCAAGACAAAAATTATTATATCACAGATCCAAATTAATAATCAACCTTTTTTTGAAAAATAATAAGAAAAGTTTTAAAGCTAATTTTTAAGGCTAAAACGTCACTTCGCCGCCGTAAGACGGCAAAGCCGTTTATGCTTGATCTGTGAAAAAGTGTATATCTACACGCGCGGACCAATTGTGGTCATTCCGCCCATATAAGGACGAAGTACTTCAGGGACCGTAATTGTTCCATCCGCTTGCTGGTAGTTCTCAACAATTGCTGCGAATGTACGGCCAATCGCAAGTCCAGATCCATTCAGCGTATGAACAAACTCCGGTTTGCTCTTCGCTTCTCTACGGAAACGGATAGCCGCACGACGTGCTTGGAAATCCTCTACGTTCGAGCAGGACGAGATCTCACGGTAAGTTCCCGCACTTGGCAACCATACTTCTAGATCATACGTCTTCGCCGCTGTGAAGCCCATATCACCTGTGCAAAGAGCAAGCACACGGTAAGGAAGGCCAAGAAGCTGCAATACTTTTTCTGCATTAGCCGTCATTTTCTCCAGCTCATCGTATGAATCCTCAGGCTTCGTAAGCTTAATAAGCTCAACCTTGTTGAACTGATGCTGACGAATCAATCCACGGGTGTCACGTCCAGCAGAACCTGCTTCAGAACGGAAGCATGAGCTGTACGCAACAAAGTGCTTCGGCAGCTCGTCACTCGACAATATTTCTTCACGATGCAGATTTGTTACTGGAACCTCTGCTGTCGGAATCAAGAAAAAGTCAGAATCAGCGATCTTGAATAGATCCTCTTCGAACTTGGGAAGCTGTCCTGTACCGATCAAGCTATCGCGATTAACGATATACGGCGGCAACACTTCTTCATAGCCATGCTGATCGCTGTGAAGGTCCATCATGAAGCTGATCAAGGCCCTCTCCAACCGTGCTCCATACCCACGATAGAAAGTGAATCTCGAACCCGTTACCTTAGAAGCACGCTCGAAATCTAGAATACCTAGCTCTTGCGCGAGGTCCCAATGTGCCTTCGGCTCAAAGTCAAATGTCGTTTGCTCACCTACACGGCGAACCTCTACATTATCATCCTCAGAAGCGCCGACTGGTACGCTTGAATGCGGAAGATTCGGTATAGCCAGCATAATATCTTCGATCTCGGCTTCAACGATCCGAATCTCATCATCCAGCTCTTTAATTCGGTCGCCGACTTCACGCATTTCTACGATAAGCGCATCAGCGTCTCCACCGGATTTTTTCAGCTTAGCTACCTCTTGTGAAACGGTATTACGACGGTTCTTCAAATCATCTGATTCGATGACCAGGTCACGGCGCTTAGCATCGATATCTGGAAAGCTAGCAATCAGGTCGAGCGATGCACCGCGTTTTTGAAGCGCCTGCTCGACTTGTTCATATTCGTTACGTAAATATTTGATGTCCAACATGATCGATCGACCCCTTTCTTTCTATTAACGGCTTGCCACCGCTTCTTTAACCATATCAACAAAATAAGCATGCAGACGGTAATCGTCCGTCAACTCAGGATGGAAGGAGCAAGCAAGCAAGTTACCTTGTCTAGCTGTCACAATCTCACCTTGATAGACCGACAATACATCCACATCCTTACCGACTTCTTTAATAAGTGGCGCACGAATGAATACCGCTCTGATTGGCTCATCAATACCCTTAACAGGAAGATCCGTCTCAAAGCTTTCACGTTGACGACCAAATGCGTTACGTGCCACGACCATATCCATCACTCGCAGATGCGCATCTTCTTGTCCTTCAATGCGATCAGCCAATATGATTAGCCCAGCACATGTACCAAATAATGGCTTGCCCTGCTTCCAGAAATCAAGCACTGCATCCATGAATCCATACTTTCGCATAAGCTTGCCAATTGTCGTGCTTTCTCCGCCGGGGATAACAAGTCCTTCTAACTCATCGAGCTGCTCAATTCGTTTAACGGCGACCGCTTCCGCGCCCGCCGCCTCCAAACTTCGCATATGCTCTGCAACTGCGCCTTGCAACGCCAGTACACCTATCTTCATATGCCTACACGCCTTTCTATACGCCGCTTCTTATAGACCGCGGTCTTGCATACGTTGCGATGGCTCAAGCTTGGAAATTTCGATACCCTTCATCGGAGCACCAAGATTTTTGGAAACTTCAGCAATCAGCTTGTAATCTTGGTAATGCGTAGTTGCTTCAACGATAGCACGAGCAAATTTCTCAGGGTTATCGGATTTGAAGATACCAGATCCAACGAATACGCCGTCTGCGCCAAGTTCCATCATCAAAGCTGCATCAGATGGTGTTGCTACGCCGCCTGCTGCGAAGTTAACAACTGGAAGCTTGCCGCTCTCATGTACCCCAAGAAGAAGGTCATAGTTAACGCCGAGAATTTTTGCTTCATGGTACAGCTCATCTTTCGACAGACCTTGAATTTTACGGATTTGACCATTGATCAAACGAAGGTGACGAACCGCTTCAACAATGTTGCCTGTTCCTGGTTCACCTTTCGTACGAAGCATAGCTGCGCCTTCTTGAATACGACGAAGCGCTTCGCCAAGGTCTTTAGCGCCACACACGAATGGCACAGTGAAATCATTCTTACTAATATGGAATACTTCATCAGCAGGAGTAAGCACTTCGCTCTCATCGATATAATCGACGCCCATTGCTTCCAGCACTCTTGCTTCTACAATATGTCCGATACGAGCTTTAGCCATAACCGGGATGGAAACGACTTGCATAACTTGTTCCGTAATTGTAGGATCAGCCATACGAGCAACGCCGCCTGCTGCACGAATATCAGAAGGTACACGCTCAAGTGCCATTACTGCAGTTGCACCAGCTGCTTCTGCAATTTTTGCTTGCTCGGCGTTCATAACGTCCATGATGACGCCGCCTTTTTGCATTTCTGCCATACCGCGTTTAACGCGCGAAGTTCCTGTTTCCATGCTGATAAATCCTCCTCAAAGTTTAGCGTTACCTAATCTAGCTCACAACGCATACGCTTAATCATATTATTCAAACCACATTACTTACTCTAACCACTTATTTTACAGGAAGGCTCATCAATCGACAACCCTTGATTTACCTTCCCAAAAGCCTATTAGAATAGATCTACGATCCCTTGAAACAGACCGCCAAAGAAGTTGCCGATACCACGGAACATCAATTTGAACCAACCGGCTTTCTTCACTTCTTGCCCAGCAATAAGATCAATGGTTTGTTCCAGTGATTTACCTTGATCATCCGTGTATTTGTAAGTTACTGTTCCGACCTTTTGCCCTGCAGCGATAGGTGCGACAAGCTCTTCCGGTTTCATGAATGAGCCGCTTACCATTTCGATCTTCGGTTCTACGCCCTTCTTCACCGTAAAGGTAATATCCGACGCTGTAACAACCGGCACCGTTTTATCGACGCCCTTCTTAATCTTGACCTTTTCCAACGTTTCTACCACAGATTTTGCAGCAACAACTGATTTCTTCTCCAATGTGGTGAACGCATAATTGTACATCTTAGCCGTTTCATTGAAACGAGCTTCCTTCGATTTCGTGTTCATCACTACGCTAATGTAACGCGTATCGCCACGTTTAACTGTTCCTGTGAACGTATAACCTGCAGCCGAGATATAACCTGTCTTCATCCCATCTACGCCCTCATAGGCAAAAGCTCTAAGGTAGGTATTACTCGCATAGCCGCCTAACATCCAGTTCCAGTTCGTCATCGCTTTATCGTCACGCGGGCGGAACTTATATTCTAGCAGATTCGAATATTCTAGAAATTCAGGATGCTTTTTCAGAATAATCTGTGCCAATTTAGCCATGTCCTTTGCAGAAATGACAGTCGTATCTAGAAGTCCTGTTGCGCTTGTAAAATGAGCCGTAGTCAAGCCAATCTCTTTGGCTTTTTCATTCATTATATCCACAAATCCTGCTTCACTGCCGCCGATTTGGGAAGCAAGGGCTACTGTTGCATCATTCGCTGAGCCGACTGCCATAGCTATATATAATTCCTTTACCGTGTGCTGATCGCCCTGTGCCAAATAGATCTGAGAGCCATCTGGCGGTGTAGAAGCCGCCTCTTCACTTACGGTAACCATTTGATCCCATGTTATCGATTTCTTGCTGATTTCTTCAAGTACAATAAACTCCGTCATTAGCTTCGTCATACTTGCAGGAGGACGAGGCTCGTCCGCATTTACTTCATATAATACTTGTCCAGAGTCCGCGTCGATTAATATAGCGGAGCTTACCTCTAGACCAAGTGAATTATCAACCCACTCGCCACCTGCAGTACCTGCTGCGCTCGCCGAGGCAGCTCCTAATGAAAACACTGCCAACCATGCCGCCATAAAAGCCGCAACTACTGACCGCATTCTCATCGGTCTAACCTTTTCCTTCAACGTCTTCTCCCCTTTTCTTCGTTAGTTTGTCGTTGTTAATTGTATCACAAGGTAGAGGGAGAGATAAACCTGACACAGCCTCTTTCTACTGATTTAAATGAAAAAGACAGATAAAGAGGCCAGCGACTCTTAATCGCTAGTTCTTTATCTGCCGTTATCCCGTTTGCCGAGTCTTTACAGCGAATAGTTCGGTGCTTCTTTTGTAATTTGAACATCATGCGGGTGACTCTCGCGAAGACCTGAGCCTGTAATCCGAATGAATTGTGTATCATTTTTCAATTGTTCAAGATTACTAGTTCCGCAATACCCCATTCCTGAGCGCAATCCGCCAAGCAATTGATGCACGGTATCCGCTAGAGGACCTTTGAATGGTACGCGGCCTTCAATACCCTCTGGAACAAGCTTGCTTTCATTCTCTTGGAAGTAACGATCCTTACTGCCTTCCTTCATCGCGCCAAGGGAGCCCATACCACGATATACTTTGAAGCTGCGGCCTTGGAAAATTTCTGTTTCGCCTGGGCTCTCAGCTGTGCCTGCGAACAAGCTTCCGATCATAATTGCGCTTGCTCCTGCAGCAATTGCTTTCGTAATATCGCCAGAATATTTAATACCGCCATCAGCAATGACTGGTACGTTATATTCACGAGCTACCGCTGCGCAATCATAGATCGCTGTAATCTGCGGTACACCAATGCCTGCAATAATACGAGTTGTACAGATTGATCCAGGACCGATACCAACTTTAACAATAGATGCGCCTGCTTCGATCAAGTCACGAGTTGCTTCGCCCGTTGCCACATTGCCGGCAATGATCGTTAGATCCGGGTATTTCGCACGCAGCTTGCGAACTGCATCTAGGATGTTAATGTGATGGCCATGTGCTGAGTCAACAACAAGAATGTCAATTCCTGCTTGAACCAGTGCTTCTGCACGATCAACAGTATCCTTGCCAATCCCTACTGCTGCGCCGCATAGCAGACGTCCATGTACGTCTTTAGCAGCATTCGGGAATTGAATAGCTTTCTCAATATCTTTAATAGTTATAAGACCTTTTAATGTATTGGATTCATCGACAAGCGGCAGCTTCTCGATTTTATGCTTTTGAAGTAAAACTTCTGCTTCTACTAAAGTTGTTCCTACAGGTGCAGTAACCAAATCAGTACGCGTCATTACTTCATTAATTTTAATGGAATAGTCATGTACAAATCGAAGATCACGGTTCGTAAGGATACCAACTAGCTTCTTATCAGCATCAACGATCGGAACCCCTGATATGCGGTACTTGCCCATTAGCTCTTCTGCGTCATACACATGATGTTCCGGCGTAAGTGAAAAAGGATTCGTAATAACGCCGCTTTCCGAACGTTTTACGCGATCAACTTCCTCCGCTTGCTGTGCAACCGACATGTTCTTATGAATAATGCCGACTCCACCCTCACGAGCTATAGCAATCGCCAAAGCCGCTTCCGTTACCGTGTCCATCCCTGCACTGATGAGTGGAATGTTCAGCTTGATGTTGCCGCTTAGTTTAGTCGATATGTCTGATTCCCGGGGCAGCACTTCTGATTTCCGTGGAATGAGTAGCACGTCATCGAATGTAAGGCCTTCCTTGGCGAATTTTGTTTCCCACACGAGTATGTTCCTCCTTTAAATTTGATCTCTCTCACGTATATTATTAGCAATATTAGCAGAGGGGTAGGGGGCTGTCAAGGTTGCACAACGGCGTTCTGACAGCCTTGGTCAAAGAAGGAAGGAAAGTATTTTTTAACCCATTTAAACACAGAATTGTCGCTCAATTCAGTTAAAAGAAGTCTGGAAGGAAAGTCGTCCGAATCGGTAGTCGAGCATCAAATGCTGCTATAGTTTGTTCATCTCCCTGAATTCTTCCATAATGCAACATTTCTATCGGACGACGATAGCCTAACATCATTGCAGTCAATGATCCAATATCGGTAATCATTCGTTGTCTTTCATTAGTAGTTGAATCTTCCTGGAGACGTTTCACTGCAGCTTCTCCATCAGCTGAGAAATCCAGCTCGTACAGTCCTGTATTCCACGGTGCATGTTCATCCATTATCTCTACTAACACAGTTGCAGGATGACTAAGGTTTGTTTGAAAAGGATACTCGCTCATGAATGCTTCCGCATCAACAATTCTTGCCATGAAGTAAGGCTCTACTTCTTGCTTAATTCGTGGATTATTCAGTAAATAGGCAAGAATATCATCCGTAGGCACAGTAATTTCCGCTCGATCAATCATCGAATCATGCTGAGCAAGGTACGACCATAGCGCTTGACGTGCCTCTTCTGTTAAAGCGATCAGCTCATAGATTTTCATCTCTCTGTTCTTTACCTGATAGAGCACATAGCCCTGTGCCTTATCGTCTGAGCCATAGTATACAGCTGCTTGGCCTGGCTTACGCTGTTTGATTCTATAATTCCACCAAAGCTCTGTTCTTACTAATGTTCCATTATAACGCTGTGCATACGTGTCATATATACGACTCACCAGCTGGTAATTGTCATTTTGTCTTTCTATACGTCCCTCATATGGAGTACGAGAAGGCATGAGCGAAGCTTCTATTTTATAATTCTTATTATCCGTATAGATTTCCCATCCAAACTTCCGATAAAAACCGATAGCAAAAGGAGCTAGATAAGACAAAGTCTGTCCTTGTTCCCTCATACTCTGTAAGGAATGACGAAGCAGTTCAGACACTAAGCCTTGTCGCCGATATTCCGGCCATGTGGATACACCTGCAACACCAGCCATTGCAAATCGTTTTCCTCCGATATATGTTTCCAATTCCAACAACGTGAGTTGAGCGCCAAGCTGTCCATCGACATATATTCCAAAGCGTTTTGCAGGCTCCTGAGCATATCGTTCTCGATTTCTCACTAACGCTTCAGGAGTTGGTTCCATTTGAAAAGCAAACTTCGCCAATTCCATACTCTCATCGAATTGATCGTTGCCTAGTACTCTAATGTCCTTGTGCATAGATGTCAGCCTCCTCTAAATCTTTGTCTTTACAATAATTATCTCATATTGCATAGGGTTGGAAAAGCATAACAAATTGTAACGATAGATTCAAAAGCCGGCTTTGGTAAATTAATTATATATAGATATAACAAAGAAGCCTGCCGCAATAATGCGACAGGCTTCTCATGTGCTTGGCGACGTCCTACTCTCCCAGGACCCTGCGGTCCAAGTACCATCGGCGCTGGAGGGCTTAACGGTCGTGTTCGGTATGGG
>JBHGUX010000051.1:0-142924 GCA_048976605.1 Pristimantibacillus sp.
AAAAAGATTAACTTGACATACTATTAGCTGGTTTTGACAATAGAGGAAAGCTGTTCCTCTATTGTCCGTGCATCACACGATTATCTTATAATAGCGGATGCACGATCCTTTAATTTATCTCATTGATCGTGTTTCTAATGATCAAAGGAATATAGCGGAACTCCGTTCCTTCATGGCTGGCGACATTCCTGATAAGACAGAAATAGAGGACTCCAGTTCTCTTATTATGATACGGTTCGGGTTCGGCACCACAAAGCTTACTTCATCCCCTGTTAACCCGAACCAAACAAAACTAGGGGATCCCAAAAAGTAATTAAACCTTATGGGACAGCTCCTTCTCAATCTTACTACTTCACCTTATAACCTCATTCATAGCAGGTGGTGCAGGACGATTCAATAGCTTAATGATCACAGTTACAGCTTCGGCACTTCAGTGATTGGTCATAGTGGAATTTCCAATTCTCATAACCAGCTCCCACGCCGTATGAAAGACCTATACCTCAGTTATTTTATGCCCGATTACTTCCTTCTGCCGATATACAACAAATGAGATGATATTCCTAAGACAGAGGGGTCGTTAGCGACTCCAATAAGGTAATTCATCATTTTTTGAGACTCACCTTTTTCTTCCTAAAAAAGTTTTTGTTCGTTACTTAGTAGCCCACCGATACTTGAAGAACCGATCAAATCAATCGTTTCGAATCCATGGCTTTCCATAAAGGGTTTGATTTCTTTAATGTTGAAGTAATATGCTCCTGTAAACCGCCCCTCATCTATGTGATTAAAAATCCCGGTATTGCCAAACTCATCTATCGAATCCATAGAGTCATTTGGTTTCCAGTATTGTGGATATTGCAGAGAGGTAATAGTCATTCTCATCCTACTTTGAAATGCAACAAAAGTGATGCCACCCTTTTTTGTTACTGAAGATTACGTATTAAAACGGTCTATCTCATCACTATCTGCATTTTTTTACACACTACTTCATATAAACCAACTTCATCAAAATAAATTCTATAATGCATAACATCATTCATTTCACTTCCAAAAGCGTCATCCGCATATGACTCAGACAAAACAAAGTTCCCTACAAGCGATTGTATCCAGTCTGAGTTTTCTATAATTACTAGCCCGTACATATAGTCACTAGTTCCATTTTGTCTCCCCACACTCTAAATAATCATACTTTATTTCAACATCAGATCGGTTTAAGAAGACAAGCGGACCTTCCTCAGTCTCACTTGTTGAATATGGTAAATCTATTATCTGCAAAATTCTCGCATCCTTTCGCGTACGTTGACCGTGTGCATCATATGCGACGGAAAGTCAGTCCATATTCATGAAAAGCCTCCCGTTTACATCAAATAACGGCTTTAACTATCCATTTACTTCCACTTTAGTGAATCGCTGAATGAGTTGTCAAGCAATAAAAGTTGTATTGACACTTACGTTTAGTTTGTAATGAAATAAAAAAACTGCCTCACCACGCAATTTGCGAGTGAGACAGCTCATTCATTAACCTAATTTATCATGCCTGATACTTAGGGGAAATAACTGATGAATACTGCTTAAATCTTCTATGATGGCGGCTTATTTTCCCTGATCCTATTTCAAATTGACAACTACTCTACCCGTAATAACGCCATTGTCATCTCTCGAAAATTGAAGCGCCTTGATACTAATATCGTCCTCAGAGAAATGTACATAGTCTGAAAAGCCCGTCTGACCGTCAACAAACAAGTAATCGGGGGAAATCTTCTCACTCCAGCCTTCATACTTATAATTGATTAAGCCTTGATCGTCATAGGTCACTTCTTTGATAGATTCGGGTATAGGGGTGCCTTCGGATATTTTATTCTTCAAGTATTCTACCTTACTTGCCACCTCCGCTTCCTCGTCAGATACAGAAGCATTCGAATCAGCTTTTGTATCAACAGACGGCACCTGCAATAGTTGCTCTAAATAGGCCTCAGCCTTGACGGGGTCTGCTTTCGCTTTGTCCAGAGGCAGATCAAACAGAATTGAGATCCCTTTATAGTCCGTTTTGGCGCTGACTTCGCCTGTACTTTCGTTATAAGCAAATGCTTCGCTGTTATAGAAGCTGCTGCCGCTGCTGATAGCCAGATATACTCCCCGGTCAGCGAACATTTCCACGCCATCGCATTCAATCAGTCTATACATGATGCCGTCCACAACAACTTCACTGTAACCGCCATTCATTGATGCAATGTTTATTTGCCAAGGCTTCTGACCTTTAATGAAAGGTGATACGAAGAACTTCTCCTTACCGTATTCTGGATCGCTTGTATCCGGCATTGGCTCGCCATCCAGTCTAGCAATAGATGTTACCGCATAAGTCCTGTCGGGATCAATATCCTTCGCAGAGCTGCTCAATCCTGTAAGCCCCGTCCCTGAGACAATCCCGTGCAGAGTGAAGTTGTAGTCGCCAGAAGAGATCGTTTGATTAATTTCAATAGCATCATTACTTTCAAACGCTTTGGCCAAAATTTGCTCACCCAGATGTTCAGCAACCTGCTTGGAGCTGAAAAGCTGCGTGGCCGCATAAGCTGTTATGGACATAACTATCGTGATTACAACAACCAACAATCCAGCGGATATCCTTTTCCTGAATGCATGCTTTATTTTAGCTCTCTCCTTAAATCGATTGATGAGGCTTTCGTTCATTATCTCTTCGGGCTCTGCTTCAGAAGCAAGGGCTTGCTTGAGCAGTCCGTCCCACTTGCTCAACTCATTCTCTTTCATGGAGACTCAACCTCCAATATCTTTTTCATAGCCATTCGGGCTTTATAAAGCCTGCTTTTCACCGTACCCGCTGGAATTCTGAGTGCCGACGCTACCTCGTCGATTGACATTTCCGCTGTATAGTACAAATAGAGTGGAATCTTCAACTTATCGTTCAAACTGTCGACCGCAGTATTGATGATGCTTCGAAGCTCATTGGACAGCACAACATCCTCAGGTGTTGCTACTATCTCAGACCAATATACCTTGTCCACAGTCTCACTAAGTACAACTACGGGTGCTATTTTCTGCCTCCAAACAAATTTACGGTGTTTGTTTTTGTGCAATTGAATTGCGATAGAGATGAGATATGATTTGGGATTATGATTCATGTCGATTTTATGGCGAACTTCCATTGCTTTAAGGAAAGTCTCTTGATATAGATCATCCGTATCAACCTTATTTCCTGCAAGCTTGTAACAAAATCTATAGATCGTTGTTCCATGCAGTTCTATGAGATTGCTTAAATCCTCGATATCCAAATAGCAACTCCTCTCTGAATGACCATTCACCTATATATTGTCATAATCTTTTAATTGGTTCACTAGTTTGAAAATGATCTTCTGAATGAGGGTATTCTGAGAGATACTCAAACAATAAACGTATTTCCCATAGTGGGAAAAGCTATAGCGGTCTACTGCCAACAGTAAAAGAGCCTTGGAATCTAGCAGATTCCGAAGGCTCTTCTTAGGCATAGCGCTGAATATTTTAAAATTAAATCCTGTTAATTCATTTTTCATTCATTTGGACATTCCAGACTCCTTAGCCCTCTTCACGATATTGCCCCGGCGTCATGTCTACCATTTTGCGAAAGGAGCGAATAAAATTGGCTGAGTTGTTGTACTGCAATCGTTCGGCGATTTCAACAACTTTCATATCTGACTCCTTAAGCCATTTCTTAGCCATGTCAATTCGATACTGCATTAAATACTCGCCGAAATTAATGCCTGTCTCCTGGCGAAAAACACGGCTCACATAATGAGGGTGATAGTTGATGCGAGAGGAACACTCTTCGAGAGTGAGCTCCGAATCAAACTCTCTATGAATCATATCGATTATTGCTTCTGAAATATGCTTGAACTGGGACTCACGACGTGTCCCCAACTCCTGCATAAAAGGATATACAAATATAGACCAGAACCAGTGCTCGATCTCTTCTACGTTCCGAAGCTTAAACAGAGACTGAATTAAGGAGGCTTCATCCTCTGCAATTCGGTCCATGGGGATGGATAATTCCTGCCCGAATTTGAGGAGGTCGACTAATAACCGCACCAATGACAGCTGATAGTCCCGAGTCTGCTTATTAGGCTGGAACAGATCTTCAATAAATTGCTTCAAAGCCTGCTCTGACTGTTGCTGGCTCCCTGACCGGATTGCATCGAACAAGGCCTGCTCCCCTACATGGGGAAACATGTAAAGGTTGCTCTTCAGTGGCTGCACATCCTCAATAAACAAAATCGACTCTTGACCCAATCCTACCCTATACTTCAAAGCAGACATAGCTTCATGCAGCGCCTGCTGGGTTTCCACAAACATGCAGAAAGGGCGGCTGATTCCGATGCTTATTTTAATATCCAAGTATTGCAAAACAGCTTTTTGGATCTCATCGGAAAGGGTGAAAATCTGCTCTTTAAATTCCGTTCCCTCTTCCGACGAGCCGATCAGAGTCACTTGGCAATCCGATTTGACAATCGGCACAAGCCTTTGTTCTGGCAACACTAGCTCGCCAACGATATTGCTAATGGCAAACATGAGTAAATCACGATTCGCCTCTTCATACCTGGTATCCTTCAGTGTATCGATTTGAATGGCAACTACGCACATCGTATGCCACGGCTTATCCAAACCATACAAGCTCAGCTTCTCCTCAAAATCTGCAGGATGGATAGTACCACTAAACAATTTTTGCATGAAAAATTCCTTGAGCTGCACCTGCTGCCCCTTGAGCTCATTCATAATTAGGGACTGGTTTCTAATCAAATAATCGAGGCGTTCTCCGATAACCTGAAGCTCGCCATTTGACTTGCCCTCTTCAACCGAAGAAGGAATACGGGTGAGAACGGTATAGATGGATTGAATCGGGCTGTACATCTTCTTAGACCCGAACCAAGCAAGAATCAGCGTGACCAGCAGGATGACCATACATACGAGTAGTGTAATCCAGCCGATGATTTTATTCTGTTCATTCACCTGATCATTAGAAGCCACAGAAACATAGTTCCAGCTGTTGTAAGAGGACTTCCGAAAGGTGACAGTCACTGCCTCTCCATTCAGCTTGGCCGCATATTGTCCGAAAGTTTCCTTCGTTTCGAATATGGGCTCTAAGTAGGATTGATCCAACATGCTGCTGCCCAACTGAGTAACGTCATGATGAACAACGGCACGGAAATTTTGATCCAAAATAAATGCGCTGCCGAACTCTCCGTTTAGAAACGTATTAAGCTCCCTTAACACATCGGATGATAGCTCGACGCAGATAATACCTGTAGGATTAACAGAGTTAAAGGGATACTTCTTCACAAAATAGATCGACTGTAAGGAATTCAGCCGCTCTTCCGTTCCAATTGTCCAGAAGGAGCCAGCTGCCTCACGGGAGAAGGCCTCTAGCTGCGGCCTGAATTCCGGAATGCTGTATTCGTTGACACCACTACTTGAGACCATCCATGTCTCGCTTAAGCTGTACAGAAAAACATCCTTGATGCCAAGTTCATAGGTTTGAATCAAAGAAATTCCTTTATACAGCTCATGCACCAATTGGAAATCATAATTAGATAGATTTTTTTCGAAGGCGCTGGTGACTACGGGTGTTTGCAGTAACTGCGTCGCTGAGTTATCAATCGTCCTGAGGGTCTGCTCGACCCTCATCTGCATTTGCTGTAAAAGCTGCGTATTGCTCTCGTTTACTTTTTCCTGTACGGTTCGAGAGGAATTGTAATAGGCAAAGGTACCCAGCAGAATGACCGGTATAGTCCCGATCATGATGGACAATAGCATCAATCTCAATAAATAGGACGAGGAATGAAGTCTCATAATGCCTCCAAGTGGTAGTTCCTTACAATACTACAAGTTTACTTGAAAACAGTGTATTTAGCCATGTACACTTCATTAGATTGCAAAGCCCTATTATTTCGCCAGTTTGGCGTATTCTGCATTCATTTCCTCAATAACCTTGCTTCCGCCGCCCTTCAGCCATTGATCAACCGCCTGATTCCATTCAGCCTCATTCATCGAGCCCATAATGAATTTCACTGTCGCATCCGCTATGATTTTCGAGAGCTCTTTTCCTTTCTCAATTTCTGTATTGGAGATAAAAGGTGCCGCCGGGTTAGCCAGCGCGAACGTCACATTGTCTTGGAACAGCTTTGTACTGAGTTTCTCCAGCTCTGTTCCGTGATTTATCACCTCATCCTGTAATATCATAAATTGGTTGCCATCCGTAATTTCTGCATTTATTTTCGAATCCTGGGCTTTAACATAATTGCCATTCTCCATCGAGTACTGCTTTCCTTCAATACCATACTTCATTAAATTCTGAATATCCTTCTCGGATACTTTGTCGAAGTAAGCCAAAATTTGCTTGAGCTCATCTTCCGTTTTTACACTCGTTTTCGGAATCATGTACATACCCAAATAGCCGGAACCCGCGCGGGTTTTATCGCCATTCGGACCTGAGATGCGGTTGATTAAGTTAATTTTGGCATTCGGATCGATCTTCTTAAGGTTATCCTCGATGACTTTTCCATCCATCATGTTATCAATCCAGATCCCTGCTTGACCTTTATTCATAACCGACCGGCCGTCCTGAACAATCGCGAAGTCCTGATTGATGATTTTTTCATCATACAATTTCTTATAGAACTTCAATGTTTCTAAGTAAGCTTCCGTCATATGAGCGGGAAACAACTTGCCGTCCCTCAGCTCCCACTCATTGGGACCACCCATATAGACGAGCATGTCTTTAAAACCGGCTATGTTATTCCCCTGCATCCCTACTGCTAGTCCAGTCGTATCCTGTTTTCCATTCTTATCCGGATCCTCCGTTGTAAAGGCTTTCAAAACCGTATAAAGTTCATCTATGCTCTTCGGCGCCTGAATTCCCAAGTTCGTTAACCAGTCCTGACGGATCATCAAACCGAAGCGAGCAAGATCCCGCTCTCGGTACACGCCGTAAATTTTACCGTCAATCGATACGTTCTTCAATACGATGTCTGACATCTTGCTCAGGTTCGGATAGCTTTCTAGATAGGGTCCGACCTCCCAGAACATACCGGTACGGGCGGCGTTGACAATGAAAGAGGCCTTCGGTTCCAACGCGACAAAAGTTTTCGGCAGCTCGCCAGATGCAACAGTAGCACTTAGTTTATCCGTATAGGTTGAAGAGGGCACCCATGACACCGAAAGTTTTGTGTTCGTCTTTTCCTCAAGTAATTTTAGAACCGAGCTGTTCGCGGGCATTTGCTCTGGGTTATAAGTCGGCAGCATCATCGTCAGTTGAAGCGGCCCTTGATTCACACCCGCATCACCATTGCCTTTGGGTGTAGCCTCATCCTTCCCTCCACAAGCGGTAATAACCAGTGCGAGTGTGGTGAGCAAAGCTCCAGCATTAATCAATTTCCTTTGATGTCTTTTGTTCATTCTTAAATCCTCCCTTTTTTCATTTATCTATTATATCTTCATCCCTTAACCGAGCCCAGCAATACCCCTTTGGCAAAATGCTTCTGCAAAAACGGGTATACAAGCAAGATCGGAAGAGTAGATACCACAATTACCGCCATTTTCACTGCTTGATCCGGCGGAGAAACATAATCCGCTTCCATCGCGGTGGAGTCCCCAATACCGCCCGAAGCCAAAATTACAATTTGCCTCAATAGCACTTGAATTGGCCATTTGGTATTGTCATTGATATACAACACAGCATTAAAGAACGTATTCCAGTGGCCTACCGCGTAAAATAATGAGAAGGTCGCAATGGCGGGCATGGATAGAGGTATCACGATTCTTATGAAGATGCCCAAGTCGTTACAGCCGTCGATCTTCGCGGACTCCTCCAAGCCATCCGGCAGTTGCTGAAAAAAGTTCCGTATAATAATTAAGTTGAAGGCACTGATCGCGCCCGGGATCAACAAGGACCAGTAGGTGTCGATCATTCCTAGCTGCTTGACAACGAGGAACGTAGGAATCATCCCACCGCTGAACAGCATCGTGAACACGATCATCATTAAGATCGGCCTTTGGAAATCCATATCTTTGCGGGCTAAAGGATACGCCATCAAACATGTAAAGAAAATGTTGATTAATGTGCCTGCGACTGTTATATAAACGGTTACTAGCAAGCTTCTGACGAGCGTTTGGGTAGAGAAAATATACTTGTACGCATCCAGAGAAAATTGTGTAGGGAATAGGATAAACCCGCGCAACAGCAATTCTTTCTGTGTAGCGAACGAGCCGGCAATGACATAAATGAATGGGATTACGGTAATCAAAGCGAATAAAAGCAATAGTGTGATGTTCAAGCTATCGAATATTCGGCTCCCCCAGCTTTGCTTGATCGACATCGTGGTTCAACCCTCCTTTTCTAGTAGATACCTTCTTCTCCGAATTTTTTGGCCAAATTATTGGATACAACGACAAGGATCAAACCGATTATCGACTTGAACAAACCAACTGCCGTACTGAAGCTGTACTGTCCTTGGCTGATCCCGACTGAGTAGACATAGGTATCGAAAACCTCTCCTACCTCACGGTTCATCGCGTTGAGCATGAGGAAAATTTGCTCAAATCCTGTATCGAGAAAATGTCCAAGACGAAGGATGAGCAGAATTATAATGGTGCTGCGGATGGCTGGCATCGTAATATGCCACAACTGGCGAAGCCGGTTCGCACCGTCCATACGTGCTGCTTCGTACAACTGCGGATCTACACCAGACAGTGCCGCAAGGAAAATAATCGTTCCCCAGCCTGTTTCCTTCCACATAACCTCAGCTGTAATGATCGTCCGGAACCACTCGGTACTCACGAGAAAATTGATCTTTTCTCCACCGAAGCGCACCAGTAGTTCATTCATAATGCCGCCTTCCGTCGTCATGAACATATAGACAATGCCTACGACTACTACCCAGGACATAAAGTGAGGAATGTAAACAAGCGTCTGTACGATACGCTTAGTGAATTCATGTCTCAACTCGTTGAGCATAAGCGCAATTACGATCGGCAGCGGAAAGAAAAACAGGATGTTGTAAGTAGCCAGAATGAGCGTATTTTGAAAAAGAACAAAAAAATTCGAATCGCTGAAAAGACGTTCAAAATGCTTAAGTCCTACAAACGGACTGTCCCAGAAGCCCAAAAACGGTTGAAAGTCTTTAAATGCGATGAAGATGCCATACATCGGCCAATACTTAAAAACAAGAAAGTACAATAGGCCGGGGAAGACCATAAAATAGAGCCACCGGTTCCTCACAAGTCTTCGTGTCAATGTTGATGACATTGCACCCGAAGACGCAGAGACTCGTGTTGTGATACTTTTTTGCATGTTGCTACCTTCCTTTCGTTTCCTCGTCACATTTGCTTGGGTTTATTGAATCTGCAGCTCCATCATAGGTTGGAATCTAGATTGCCGTCGATAGTCCCTGCTTGATCAGATTGTCTGCCGAATGCCATTCTTGCTGCATGAATAAGGAGTTGTCATTAGTTGCGCTTGCTGTCTTTGGTTGCTGTCACAAGTTGTGAACGTTGTAAACACAAGTAGAAGGCTAGCCATTAGGGATCTCGTAAGGATGGAGGCTATTGGAGAATTTCTAAACCATAGAGCAAGTACATCTTAGATAAATCTCGCAGAAGAAATAGCTTACTTTGAATGGAAATAGTGTGAAATATAAAAAAAATAGCAGTACAGGTGTCCTGTACTGCTATTTCTCTATTCTGGCCTATACTTGCATGGGAACCTCACCCCTGACCTCATCGCTGCCAGTGACGCGCTCTCCCACAATGGGTGATTGCACAAAGTCGTTATAAGCAAAGCTTGATCAAAAAGATGGGACGGAGTGAGTTGTGGCAGCTACTTATCTTTGCCAATCGAACAATTTGGCGGACAGAGAACCCGTTATTTCCCCATAAGAACCCTGAATTCACTCGATTAATAGGTAATAACGGATCTCCTGTCCGCCTAGACACCATCTGTTACCTAGTGGGATTTGTCGCAACGTTCAAGAAACAAAGTCGAATTAATGACCAGGTTTTCTTCAGGACAAGTACGTCCCAGAATTCGCCAACCTTCCCTATTCAATTGTGATTCATCAATCGCTTCATACATGATTTTCCTCATCCCCTCTGCTGTTCGAACAGCTACTAGAGGATCAGGGGAGGTTTGATTAATTTGTTCAAGTACCGCGAGCTTATCTCGAACGAGACTAGCTACAAAGATTCGACTATATGAGCTATAGTCGAAATCAGATCCATTCTCCATGATGACGGTAACTTTAGTCTCTAATCCCAAGTGCTCCAGCAATAAGCATGATGCATCATAGGCCACAGAATCCTTTTCCAGGCAGATAACCTCTACATCACCGAATAAGTGAAGAATAATAGGACTTAGCGGCATCGGCCCACTGCCTACAAAGATAATCGGCGACTTTTCTATTTGATAATCCTGCCCGATGAATTGACGCAGCGTGAATAGTTCCTGATTAACTAAGGCCATATAAATATTCCAGTTAGGCAACCTAGTTACGATATCCAAGACGGAACCCTCCAATTTGCAAATATCACGAGAATCACTTAGCTCTGCTAGAAATTCCGCTTCGGACAATTTATCCTGCAATTTCCGTTGGTTCATTCGAATATACTCGTTGTTTAGAACGACTTCTATCTCCTCTGGTAAATAGCGGGATCGTAACTGAAGTAATAGATGGCTAATGGTATTCGCTACTAATTGATTAGCAGGTGACAGATCTATTTCCTTTTGAAGAAGCTCATTTGCTTCCCGGATAAAAGAAATAAAGTCATCAACCATCTGCATTCTTGACGCGATACCTGTATGTATAATTGAACCAGTAGAATAAGCCTCCACTTTCCCAATTCCCCCTTCACACTCCATCCGAATTCTTACTGCCAATATATTCAAATGGTCAAGGATCTAGAAGGATAAGCCAAACGGCTGATTAACCATCCAAGGATCACGTAATTCAACAAAATAAACGAACCGGGAATTGACGGTCTACCACTTAAGCATGCCAAATGCGTGGCATGGGCATCGATTCTTTTCCCAACTCCGCCCAAACGTATTTCAAAAGCAATTCGGATTTTAGTACAGCGTACTGCGGCTCATCCCAAAGGTTACTAAGCTCTCCGGGATCCTCTTGAAGGTCGAAAATTTCACCATATGTTTGATTATAGTAAACGGTAATTTTATAGCGTGCATCGACATACGTCTTCTGATGAATGGTCGTAGGCTCATGCCGGAACTCGCAAATGGCATGATCTCTGGCTTTCGGTTCTGTGCCGAACCAAACCTCGCTTTGATCCACCCCTGTCATTGCTGGAGGAATCGGAATACCGGAAAGAGACAGGAAGGTGGGAGCAAGATCGACAAGTGATTGAATCGCCGGTGAAACGCGACCTTCCGGAACATGAGCGGGATAACGGACAATAAAGGGAAGCTTGATCAAATCTTCGTAGTGAAAGCCGCCTTTGTACTGCAGCCCATGCTGACCAAAGAAGTGTCCATGGTCCGTCGTAAACACGACAATCGTGTTATTAGCAAGACCAAGTTCATCCAGCTTATTGAGAATTTTGCCGATATATTTGTCCATACAGCTGATCATTCCGTAATAAGTCGCAACCAGTTTTTTACGTTCGTCCGGTGATAGCAAGGAATGAGATTGGTAACCGTGAATCCCTTTACCGGTTTCGCGCCATGGGGAGAAATCGGGCTCCTCCTCCTGTGTCATCCGGAAGTGCGGTGGATTCCGGTCATGCTCCCCTGGGGTGACCGACGGTATTGTAAGCTGGTCTGGATCATACATCGTATCCCAAGGCTCCGGAACGAGATAATCCGGATGCGGGTCGAAGAAGCTTGACCATAGGAAAAATGGCTCGTTATTCTCCTTGTACTGCTCGAGTAGTGCATTTGAACGTTCGGCAATCCAAGTATTGTAGTGATACTCTTCCGGTATCGGCCATTTGTGCAAAATGCTTTTATCCATTGTCCCAGTGGGGGGGAGAAAATAATCACGCCAATTCTTGCAGCCCTTCTCCTCCATCCAAATCGCATAATGTTGGCCTACATGCGCTTCATTTGTATGATTTCGGGCTAACTCTACATGGTCGAAGCCGTAAAAAGGTCCCTTAAATTCCCTCCATTTATCCAAATCCTGAAGCAGCGGGTATGCTTCAAGCGAAGGATATTCATCTGTACTATGCAAGGGTTGAAAGTGAGCCTTACCGATCAAAGCCGTTTGATAACCGTTCTTATTGAAATCTTCCCCTACGGTATGACGGTCTTCCAGCAGCTTAGTGCCGAGTGTCCACGCTCCATGTTGACTCGGATACATACCGGTAATGATCGATGACCGGGTCGGCGTACAGGTCGGATTCGGACAATAGGCTCGCGAAAATGTCGTCCCTTCCTTTACTAATCGGTCCAGATTAGGGGTATGGATTTCCTCGTTAAACGCTCCTATTGTATTCCAATGCTGTTGATCGCTTGTGATAAGCAAAATGTTAGGTCTACTCACGAACTTCAGCTCCTTTACTATTCATATATAGGCTACAGAAGAGGGTGACTTTGTCGTTATTTTGCCGGATTTGGCATCACTAAGAAGTTATCGATTAAGCTTTCACTGTTGAAGCTTCTAACCCCAATTTTGCCATGCGTGAAAGCCGTCTCGCTCTGATCCGTGTAATCAATAACGGGGTTTTCCATGTCCCCAACATAAACCTTGATCCTAGTGCCGTTCGCAACTACCTTCATATGCTGCCAATCCCCAACCGTGCCGGCATGCGCCTTTCCGATCAAATACTGGAAGTTATAATTGAATTTGCCCAGATGCACGCCGTCAGCGGTCAGGTATGCGACGTAACCCTGAAGGAAATCGTTTCTGTTTTGCCCCAACAACGTTCCGTCAGCTGGATTGTTTACACGGAAAATAATGCCTGCGTTGCCTCCCGCTTGCGTATTTGCGCCCAACTTGATATCCGACTCTACGATATAGTCCGACCAGCTGCTATCGCCGATAACCGATTTCGAATACCCTCTCGGTTGCGATTTGTATACGCCTTGTTTCGGAACGACGGGGTCATTGTGGAAACGGAAGCTGTAGAAGTCGAATTCGCCGGTTACAATTTCCACCTTGATGGTGTGATTGCCTGCGGGAAGGGTAACCCCTTCTTTCGTTACCGTCATCCACTCGTCAAAACCGCCGGTATTCGGAACATTGATGATACCTGTAAGGTCGGTACTATCATCAAGCCAAAGTCTAACCTGGCTGCCATCCTTGGCCGTAGCTACTCTCAAATCCAGCTTGTAGCTGCCTGCTTCATCGACATTCACATTGTATTTCATCCATTCGCCGGTCTGGTTCCAACCTGTCGTGAACCCTTCCGGAAGCATACGGATATCGACGGCATCCGTACGGAATAGTCGACCTATGTTTTCCGGTGTGTTGTCATGATACGCGACCCCTTCCCCTCCATTCCTATAATCCACGGCGAGAACGGTTCCAGGAAGAGTCTTGGGTTCATTAAACGAATGGAACGAAAGGCTTGCAAAATCATATTCACCCTGGACGATTTCGACCTTGATTGTATGGTCGCCTTCCGGCAGCGGTAAGACACCAAGGTTGACATTTTTCCAGATATTCCATCCTCCGGTATTGGGGATATCCACGACACCGGTCAAATCGGTCGTATCATCAAGCCACAAACGGATTTTCCCGCCGTTAAGCGCCGTTGCGACTCGGACACTAGCTTCAAAATCAGTGGACTTCGCAACGCCCACGTTATACTTCAACCACTCGCCGGTCTGGTTCCAGCCGACGTTCCAGCCTCCCTGTGGATTGACGCGAATGTCGACCCTATCATTGCGATATAGGCCGCCGATATTCGAAGGCGTATTGTCATGGTAACCAACACCTTCGCCGCCCGTGTTATAATGAACGGCTTCTACTATGCCAGGTAGAGATTTGGGAACGTCAAACGATACGAACTTCAACCTCGCGAAGTCAAACTCGCCTTTAATCGTGTCGAAAGTAATCGTATGTCTGCCTTCCGGCAGATAGAAGCTTTGGGACAGCGTTGTCTGCCAATTGTTCCAGCCACCTGTACTCGGTATGTTGATCGCACCGGTTAGATCCGTTTGATCGTCCAGCCTTATACGCGCTTGATTGTCGGTAAACGTAGTTGCTGCCGTTACTTCGACCTTGTACATTCCTGCATGTTTCACGTCAATGTTGTATTTGAGCCATTCGCCGGCTTGATTCCAACCGACGTTTAGACTGTTGAAATTGGCATTTGTTCGGATATCGACGGAATCACCTCGATAAGCACCCCCGATGTTATCTGGGGTGTTGTCATAATAGGCTACACCTTCACCGCCCGTATTGTAGAAAGGCGCTTCAATGATACCCGGGACCTGCTTGGGAAGGTCAAACGGAGTTTCTTCCCCAGTATCTACCCGCCAGCCCTGCTCGAATTTCATCCAGTCGAAATCGTTGCCGTCATTGAAGTCATCGGAAATGGGTGTCGTTGTAACGGATCGGTTGAACTTCAGAGAGGCAAAATCAAACGCCCCCCCGACTGCTTTCACTTTGAGCTTATGCAGCCCTTGCGGAAGCTTGACGCCCTGTATCACCAGATTGTTCCATTGATCCGCACCGCCTGTTGAAGGGAGCCGCACATTGTCCGTCAGTTCGGTCGATTCATCGAGCTCAAGCTTCACCCGTGCGTCGGCTGACGCAGTATACCTTATCACGACATCATAGGTTCCTGCTTCGGATACATTTACGTTATATGGAACCCCCCCCTTATTGGATGCGACATAATAACCCCCATATGTAGATTCGGAAATACGGATAGGTTCGGCATTCCCATCGGACTTATCATTGCCTTTCGGGTTGAAATGGATGGCCTGGATCTCGCCGGGAATCGGCTTATAAGCGGCATTGGCGCTGTTACCGCCCACCTTGTTGCTAAACGCGACATATCCAAAATCCGCATGCTCATCCGTTGTGGTGTAACCGATCTTTCCTTTGCCAAGACGTTCAATCGAACGAGTTTGCTTCAACATGCCGTCTACATAGATGCGATAATCGGAGCCTTCCTTCTCAACGCGGATCTGATGCCATTTCGTATAATCGTAACCAGCCGGAAGGGGGGCTGTTACCCGGTCTGTATCCTTGCCATCTACGCGGAACACGGTTTCCAAACGATTTTGATTACGGTTAAGTACGGCAACACCGTAATTTTTCTCATTCTTGTAGGAGAATACTGCACCCATCAGCGGGTTCTCGCTGTTCCCTTGCTCTACTTGCTTCAGATTGAACTCCGCCGTGAAGTTGTCATCCGTCGCTTTCTGGGATATAAGCATACGAGATTGTTCCGGTTCACCCATGGCATCTTGATACAAAGTGCTGCCGTTCCGGATTCCCCAATTCCCTCCGCCCACAACCTTCCAATCATCGCCCAATCCATTCCTTTGGAACCGATCGCTGAACACAGGCATTGCCGGGTCAGGCTGCTCAGATGTCGTGGGACCTAGCACGAGCATGTTGTCCCCATTCCATACGATCCGGTCCAAGTTCAGATTTCGTCCCGGATTGGCATGGCTGTGGTATACCATATAATCAGAATCCAGATCGGGACCACGAACGATGGAGTTATGCCCAAGCCCGACATGATCTCCTTCCGTGTCGAGAAGAATCGGGTTCTGGGAAGCGGCCGGCACAAAGCCCGTAACCGGACTCGAGCTCCTCGCATAATCCACCCTGTAAGCATCACTCCATATGTGGTTACCAGTATATGTCATATAGTATTTACCATTGCGTTTGATTACCGTCGGACCCTCGGTCCAACCATTCATTACTGCTCCAGTATTCGATTTCTCTCCGAACGTATAGGGATCAGACATCGGACGAACGTCGATATTGCCACTGCCCGTGCTGTAGAAATACCATTGTCCGTCATCGTCAATAAATACGCTTCCGTCAATGCCATTTACTTTATTGCCCGTTTGGGCTGTGAAAGGACCTGTAGGACTGGAGCTCTTCAGCACACGATGACCGCGCTGCGTGGTGCCGGGATCATCCGGAAGCAGAGCTGTGTACATGTAAAAATCACCGTTCCAGTATACAACTTCCGGAGCATAGGCTCCTTTCGTAACCGGTTCCGCAGCGCACAGACCGCGGTACTCCCAATGCACGAGGTCTTCCGACGACCAAACTTTCACACCATGCTTATCGTCCACCGTACTGGCGTATAGATAGTAGACTCCGTTAAACTTCAAGATGAATGGATCACCTTCGCCATAAAAATCCCCATTATCCCAATGCCATGAGTCCGTTACGATTTGCGGATTGCTGTAAGAGAATCCTGATGCTGGAAAAGACAAGAGTAAGACAAAAGCAAGCAGTCCCGTCAACCATTTTTTCATTCACAATCAGCTCCAATTCATAGATTACAATCCAGCAATCCCCCCTCGTCAGGAAAGATTGATCTCCCTAATCATTTCAAACGACACCTTCGGCTTCCGCTCCTCAGTCAAGAGCCCGTTCACCTCTTGCTGGACGTCGGTAATTTGCGTGTAGCAGTACCCTGCGATATAATCCGTCTGCTTGATGGCCTCGTTAATGCCTCGGAAGCGTTCAAGGAACGCTTCTTCCGAAGCGACCTGCCCACCGTAGCCCCAACCTTTATCGGACTTAAATGCGATGCCGCCAAATTCGCTCACGATAATCGGCTGTCCCTTGTAGCTGTAGCCGTCGGCAAAGGCGTATTTCCATTGGTTAAACGGCTTCTCGTTGTTCACGATTTCGTCTTTGTTCGCATAACGCTTAAGGAATTGATCCTTCGTCTCCACGTAATCATGCAGCGTCAATATATCGGACACCGTGTGCTCCCAGCCATCGTTCGTGATAACCGGGCGGTTCGGATCGAACGCTTTTGTTAAGTGATAGATCGATTCGGTGAACTTCTGCTGCCTTCGATCCTTGAAAATATTCATGATACCCCATGATTCGTTGAACGGAACCCATGTAATAATCGAAGGGTGATTGTATTGCTGGCGAACAACTTCCATCCACTCCACTGTGAACTTTTGAACCGCATTATCGTTAAATTCGAAGGCAGCAGCCATCTCGGACCATACAAGCACGCCTTTGACATCACACCAATATAGGTACCTTGCATCCTCAACCTTCATGTGCTTACGGACACCGTTATACCCCATCTCTAGAAGGAGATCGATATCCTTGATCAGCGCTTCCTCGGAAGGAGGAGTCAAATGGCTGT
This sequence comes from Pristimantibacillus sp., assembly GCA_048976605.1. Classification (GTDB taxonomy): domain Bacteria; phylum Bacillota; class Bacilli; order Paenibacillales; family Paenibacillaceae; genus Pristimantibacillus. The sequence goes on from JBHGUX010000051.1 coordinate 17,302, forward strand.
CCGGCCAATAGCCTTGATCCAGCAGTAACCGCTGATAGATCGGAAAATTATTGAGCAGCACCTTCCCTTTCTCGATCGATATCTTCCTCATGCCGAAATAGGAATAGACATGGTCAATTACGACGTCGTTACGATACAAAATAAACTCTACATCGTACAGGTTCGGATGCTGGGGCGACCAATAGCAACGCTTCCACGGTCCGTTCATTTCGTGAACGAGATCGAACTCCAATTGCAGCCAAGGACGGTCGATCGTCAGGCTTACCTGCTTGACCTGGCGGCCCTTCATGGTAATAAGCGTTTCCAGTCGAATCTTGCTGCTGGCGTGTATATCGCCTTTGACCTGGTACTCGAATAGAACGGTTCCGGAATCGACATCCGGTGTGATCTTCACCGAATCGACATATTCCCGATGCACGTACTCAAGCCAAACGGATTGCCAAATGCCCGTCGTTTGCACGTAGAAGCATTCGAAGTTATCTTCCACCCAGCGCTGCTTGCCTCGTGGCTGGGTCGCGTCCATACTGTCTTCCACCTTGACCGTAAGCTCGTTCGATGACCCGAGTGTCACATAAGGGGTGATGTCGAATGAAAATGCCGAATACCCGCCCTGATGGCTTCCGACGTTTTCGCCGTTCACCCATACTTTCGCCCTATAATCGACCGCTTGGAAATGCAGGATCATTTGCTTGCCAGCAGCATCCGCTGGAATGTCCAGCAATCTGTTGTACCAGACGCAAGAATGATGAGCTTCTTCTCCGATGCCGCTTGCCGTCGTCTCGTAAGTGAAGGGGACGACAATTTTGAGGTCTCCGCCGAAACTCCGCTGCCACCCTTCGGATTCACCTGCGTTGACATCGTCGAAACCGAAGCTCCACTCGCCATTCAGATCGACCCAGTTATCCCTCACGAACTGAGGTCTCGGATAATTCTTTACATATTTCTTTGTTGTCATATCGTTCCTTCCGCTCCTTTGTTTATGCTATTATCTATTTCCTGTTACCGTACAGCGGTGAAATCGTCCAAGCCATCGATGCGCCACTCAGGCCTACACGGCCAAGATTATCGGAGCTCCAATAAAAAGAAAGCGCTTTCTAATTATTGTTTTTATTATAGTCAATTTTTTCTTCCCCATGGTTCAACATTTATGACTTTCCATTCTACTTTTTTGACTGTTTCAGGCTTGCATCCTCATCAGAAGGAAGAGAAACACGATTCACTATTTCGCGGTTTCTTGCCCCAAATAAAAAGAGGCTTTCCTCAAGTAAATTTATCTACTTCGGACAGCCTCAATTGTGAAATTGGGTATAGCCTGACTCCCTCTGGTTTTTAGGGGTTCTAGCTTTTGCGTGTTACTTCCATAGCATAAACAGACGATGCCTTTAACTGGCATGTCACTTGACTATTCCAAATTTGCAACTCATGGGTTACGCAGTCAATGAGATTCGGATCCTGCACACTATTTATCGATTCATAATCGTCCGCTGTTAATTCCAACAGCTGGGCTGTGCCCGATTCTGCAAATCCGTCCAGCCTCACTTCGGTTAAGGTATCTTCGAGGCTTCGATTCACCATAAAGATCGTCAGTTTATCTCCACTAACATTCATACAAGCCACTACGTCCAGATTCGGCAGGTCATCAAGCTGTGGTGCAGCAGGCACAGGGCTACTCACCTTAAAGCTGCCGCATTCGGTATGACTCTGAACAACATAGCCCAAGTCTCTGTTTGCGTACATTTTCATGACATAATAGGATGGAGTGCCATAAACCGTTAAGGATTTACCGCTCCAGCCTGTGGATTTACCGCGAAACTGATCCGCATAGTTATCCCCTACCCTGATACACCCTCCAAGCCAGCCATTGACAAGGTCGGAGAAGCTGCCGATCTCGACCAAGTCGCTATTTCGAATAAATTCATTCAAATTCGCTGCATTCGCAGCTGCTGCTTCAAGTGTGTGTTCATTGGGAAGACCCTTACGGACAATATTAGGATAGTACATCGTATTGTATTCAGTAATCGCCAATTTCAGGTGGGCATAACGTTCCGATGACCTGAACATTTCCCTCAATTGTTGGATGGATTCCCTCGTCCATTCCGGAAAAGAGACCATTGCCTTATAGCGCTCTTCCTTTGGCGTACGATCATTCATCCCAAAACGAGCGTATCCGTGATACAAATGTATGGTTACGTAATCAATATGCTCAGCGGCTCGTTCTATTAAGGTTATGTTCCAATCCATGTTGGTGTCCCCGCAAGCTAACAGCATAATCCCCGGATCAACAGCCTTCATGGCTTGGGCAAATTGCACGCAGCGTTCTGCGAATTGCTCAGCGCTGCAATGCCCGACCTGCCATGGTCCCCAAACTTCGTTGCCGATCTCCCAGTACTTTACGTCATACGGCTCGGCGTGCCCATTAGCAGCTCTCCGTTTTCCCATAGGTGTATCGGCATCGCCATTACAATATTCAATCCACTCGGCCGCTTCCTCAAGTGTTCCCGAACCATCGTTTACACAAATAAGGGGTTCTACATTCAGTTCACGACAAAATTGAATAAACTCATCCGTACCAAAATACTTATTGGTCCAGCCTCCCCATGCTTCATTGACTACACAGGGCCGCTCATATACAGGGCCAATAGCCTGCTGCCAATGATAGGCACTAATATAATTCCCTGCAAGCCGCATCATGCCGGCGTTTAAGTCCCTAGTCATATCCATGACTTCTTTACGAACATTGCCAACGCTGTCAGAAGGCAATAGCGAAATATGATCAAGCCAAAGCATCCCCGTGGATACATGATCCAGCCAGCGCTCATGATCCGAAGGTACATATAATCTGAACTCCGCTTGCTCACAATCCCGCTCGACCATGAGACGTGATTCATAGTGCTTCCAGTTATGGCTAACCAGATCTATTCGCGTCCGCCCAAGCACTTCTCCACTCGTCGTATCCACAATCTCTGCTACAACAAACTTGATTTCGATAGAAGCTCTTGCATACAGCGCCAAATGATAACCATGCCGATCTTGTTTTACTGCAATCGCTTGACTAATACCTGCGTATCCCTCGTCGTCGCTATAGATACGCACCAACTGACTATGACCGGAATGGTAGGTCGCAGCAGGTTCAAGCGCGTAAACCGTGCTTTTCCCATTCGTACAAGGACGCCAACTTCCGGAAAGCCCTCTGAATGTCCCATCCAAACTTTCAAAATCCATATCCGAAAGCGGATAGGCCAACATAGCATCCATATGATCACGGATATCTTCTACAAAATGCCCGAACAAATAAGGATTAATTTTGTCTTTACCGACTTGATCCGCATCCACTTGGATCTTAGCTCTTACTTGTACCATGAACATGCCTTCCTTTCACCATTATCCTTTTAATGAACCAATCATGACGCCCTTAACAAAATGCTTCTGGACAAATGGATACATCACCAGTACCGGCAAGCTGGAAATAATGATAACCACATATTTGATACTCTCAGCCAGCAGTATTTTGGATTCCAATCCCACACTACTGTCAACCGCATCCGTCTGACTGACCATAAGTACTTCACGCAGCACGAGCTGTAACGGATACAAATCTTTACTGCGAATATAGATCAAAGCATTGAAGAATGAATTCCAGTGACCGACAGCGTAAAACAGGACCATGACCGCCAAGATCGGCTTGGAAAGCGGTAATATTACATGTGTCAAAAGTCTCCAGTTCGTACAACCGTCGATATGTGCCGCTTCTTGGATTTCCCAAGGGATATTCGATTGAAAATAAGTTCTCATTACAATCAGATTATAGGTGGCAATTGCACCAGGTACCACTAGCGCCCACATCGTATCCACCATACCTAGATTTTTAACAAGGAGATAAGATGGAATGAGCCCTCCACTGAAAAACATCGTAAGCGTTATGAAAAACATGATGACTCCCCGGCCAGGCAGGTCTGGTCTTGAAAGTGGATAAGCCGCCAATGTTGTCATGATTAGATTGATCGCCGTACCGACAATCGTATACACAATGGTATTTCCATAGCCGTTCCATATTTGACCGTTTTGAATTACATTCTTGTATGCTTCTAAAGTGATCTGTTTAGGAAGTAAAAGCACTTCGCCATTCAGCACCAAAGCGGGGTCACTGAAGGATGCACTAACGATAAATATTAACGGGTACAGCACCACTACCAATATAAGGGCAGCCAATGAGTTAATGACAACATCAAATATTTTCTCATCCGAATTCCTTTTCTTGAGCGTATGCGTTAGTTCCCTCATCACATAGTCCCTCCTTACCATAAGCTTGTTTCTGCCTTTTTACTGGCAAAGCGATTTACGAGTATCAGCAACACTAAGTTAACAATCGAGTTAAACAAGCCAATTGCTGCTGTATAGCTGTATTCTCCTTTAAGAATACCCGCTGAGTAGACGAAGGTAGATATGACATCACTAGATTCCAAGTTCAAATTATTTTGCATTAACAAAATTTTCTCGAAACCGACATTCATGAAATGTCCCACATCAAGAATGAGCAAGATGACGATGACAGGGAGAATGCCTGGAATGGAAATATGCCAAATACGCCGCAATCGACTTGCACCATCCATTTTAGCCGCCTCATACAGCTGCGGGTTGACTCCGCTAAGAGCCGCAATATAAATAATCGATTGCCATCCCATATTTTGCCATATATTAGATCCAATAAAGATGGACTTAAACCAGCTAGCTGTATCCATAAATCGAACCGGTGCCCCGCCAAATGCTTCAATGATCGTATTTACAGGACCCCCTTGCGGAGATAAAAACACCGTCAGCATGCCTACCATGACTACGACAGAAATAAAATGAGGGATGTAAGTAATGTTTTGCACAATCTTGCTGTATGATTTGTTACGGATTTCAGTAATCATTAAAGCCAGCAGTATGGGAATAGGAAAAGCAAACAATAAAGAAAATAAGTTAATCGAAATGGTGTTCCATAGCAGTCTCCCGAAATAGTAAGATTCTACAAAGCGTTGAAAATGATCAAAGCCCACCCATTCACTGCCACCAATACCCTTGGCCGGATTGAAGTTTTTGAACGCAATCTGCAAACCATACAAAGGACCATAATGGAACACAAGGTACCATATGATAGGAATGAGCAGCATCAGGTAGAGATCATATCGATTCCTTATCGATTTTAAGAGGCTGGAGCGCCTCGTTTTGGATCGAGACGCAACGCCCACAATATTGGTTGTACTCTTCATCTGTAGTCCTCCAGCCTTTTTGCGGTACTTATTATTACTTTTTGAGGTTATCGTAAGCGGCCTGATACAGCGCTTGCAGCTCGTCAATTTTCATTTTCTTCAAAGTAGACTGGAACTCTTCCCACTTATCGAAGCTAAGGGCACCTACAATAAACTTTGTGCTTTGCTCCTCGTAATATTTATCAATATCGTTACGCAGCATATTGACTTGTTGGGCTGTTTGCTCGTCAAACATAGGTGCTGCATAGCGAATCTTCGGCATGAATGGATCTAGTTTCTTTTGAGCTTCCTGAACCTGCGGCGGATTGATATAAGAAGCTACCTTCTCGCTGATCAGATGCGGCGCCCCGCCGCCAGCGTAAGGGGTGATTTTGGATTGATTGCCTGTCGCCAAAAAAGCATCTGTATAAAAGGGAATCCCATCACGCATTTCATAATTTTCATCTAGACGACCGAATCGCAGCAAAGTGGAACCTTCGTCGCCGTAGAAATAATCGATCCAGCGCATGGTTGCCTCTGGATTCTTGTTTACCGAGGTGATGGCAAACGCTCCAAAATCCCTTGGTACCGGAGCTGCCAACTGCAGTCTGTCACCATGCGGTCCTTTGACTGGAGCTATACCTATATATTGATCTGCAACTTTAGTATCCAGCATGGGATTGTTCGTCTGATCAAAGAAGAAGCCGGTATTTCCTGACCCTTGCTTGGCCAGATATTGAGCTTCCTTCGCAGTAAACAGCTCCTGATCCAGCAGTTTTTCCGAATACAGCTTGTTCAAATACATCAATAATTCTTTATTCCGATCGCTTCCCATCCAAATATTAGCCTTGTCATTCTCCAGGTTGATGTTATAGCCCAACTGAAAATCCAAGCCAAAGGATCCGGCCATGATAGGTACGATATTTAAGGCGTTGCGTGCTGTCATCGGGAGCTCGTCTTGCTTACCGTTGCCATTAGGATCTTGATCCCGGAAAGCTTTCAGCACCTCGTACAGATCGTCCGTAGTCTCAGGTTCCTTCAGGTTCAGCTTCTTCAGCCATGCTTGATTCATCCATCTTTTATCGGTTCTGGCAGCGTTGACGGACACAATACCTGGGAGGGCATAAATATGACCTTCGGGTGTTGTAATGGCTGAACGAATCTCAGGATAAGTATCCATTAACTTTTTAAGGTTTGGAGCGTAACTATCAATCAACTTCTCGAGAGGGATTAATTGACCGCCTGAACCGTAGCGAATGGCTTCTAAAGGTGTAAGGTTCGATCGATACAAAGCATCAGGGAGCTCATTCGATGCAAACAAAAGATTCTTTTTCTCAGGAAAACCATCGGTCGGCGCCTCGATAAATTCAACCTGAATATTGCTCAATTTTTCATACTCCTGGAACACCGGCATATCCTTAAATGGCCCATTGGTTGGCGCGATTCTCGTGAACATCTTCAGTTTAAGCGGTTCATTAACAATGGGAAATCCAGCTGTAGACACGCTTTTCGCACCATCTGCTTGCGATTTACCCTCGTTTTCCTTACTCGGTGTATCCGAGCTGCATGCGGTAAGTGTCATACATGAAACTACTAATGTCGAAAGCAGTAATGTCCCCCAATTTCTTTTCATGCTTATGTTCCTCCGTTCGAGATGTTTTCTTCTCCCCTAAAGAAAGCGCTTTCTAAAGGTTGATCTAATTATAGTCAATATTTTTCTCTTTATGGTTCAACATATATGACATTCCATTCTACTTATTTGACTGTTTTAAGCTATCCATGTAGGCCTGGGGTGTCATTCCTGCTATGATTTTAAAGACTTTGAAAAAGTACGTATAATTCACAAAACCGATCTGACTGCTGATCTGTTTCAAAGAATAGTGGCCGGATTCCATGAGCATACAGCTTGTTTTAATGCGTACTCTGTTCAAATATTCCGTGAACGTCAATTGCGTTTCCTCTTTGAACAATCTGCTTAAATAGGAAGGATTAAGACTAAGGGCACTCGCCGTGATATCCAAAGAAATGTTGGAAGCATAGTTTTCAGTAATGAACTGTATGGCTTTCGAAATATGACGCGAATAGGTTCCTCCTGCTTGCTGCTTCTTGATTGCTTCAACCACACGTCCATAGTAATTTAACAACCATTGCTCTAGCTCGGCAACGCTTCCCATTCGCCCAAGTTCACTCCGCATGGGGATGAGATTATTATCTACGATGGATGCATGAGGAAAATGCCGCTTCAATGACATTTCAACAATATGAAGCATTTCGCTTACAATGATTTGTACCGTCATGGCGTAAACAGGCTGACTCCGTACGGTAGCAAAAATAGTTGAAAGGACATGGTTAATTCTTTCCCTATCCAACTTCTCCAGGAAAAGCAGCAATTGCTTCTGCTCTTCAATAAACAGTGAATCCCTCAGAATGGATGTGTTCAAGCTTTGATAGAAAATGTCATTCATATCCTGATTAGCTTTGCTGTAACTGACGCCAAGCTGCCTCAAACGTCCGCATAGTTGTCCCATGGCATAAACACATTTTAAGTTAAGGAATTTCTCTAGAGAATGGGTAAGGCTGCTCATGGCTTGATTGATTTGGGTTGTAACCGTGTGCTCGCTTCGATCCTCAGAAGAAAACAGGACAATAAAGCGCCCCTCCCCCACATAGCCAACCGTCCGCTTATGAATGTCGCCTATCGCCATCTGCATCACATCCGTGGCCTGCAGTACCAACCGGTTCTTCTGTACATCGGTAAAGGTCTCCGTCAGCAACAGAAAAGGAACGATCTGTACAGCTGCAGCTGCATAAATGACGGAATGGGTATAGAGCCGATTGTCCCGTGCATAAGACTCCAGCTCTTCTCCGGCTTCTTGTACATCCCTAGCCAAGTTAGCTACATACTCGCGATGAATGACCGGACTTAGACGTTCAATCATTTTGGTTTGAGCGCTGCGAGCTTCTAGCTCCCGTTCTTCAACCTGCAAATCCTGAACTGCTCTATTCAGAAGTGACAAAAGATCCGCCGAATTCAAACGATGTTTGAGTAAATAGTCCATAGTCCCGTTCATTAGGCAAGCCCGAACATAATCATAATCGTCAAAACTGCTCAGCATGATCATTTTCACCTTAGGAAATCTGTCTCTTATCATACGGCTCAATTCCAAACCATTCATGATCGGCATGCTCACATCCAAAATAGCGATGTGAGGAGGATGCTGCTCTATCATCGAAAGTGCAACCGTTCCGTTATGTGCTTCACCATATATAGTGAACCCATGCTTTTCCCAGTCCAACATGCTCTTTACATCGTTGCGTGCCAAGGCTTCATCGTCAACCAACAATACCTGAAACATCTTTCAATCCCCCTTTTGCCTATATTCCGTGCCTGGCAGCAATGGAAATCTGATCTGCACATTGGTATGCGAATCAGGCTCACTATGCAGGAACACGCCGTAAGGCTCCCCGTACAGTCGTACAATTCGTTCGTGCACATTGATGACTCCCATGCCGCTGAAGCGTGTGTTAGTCTGGACTTTTTTCACTTCAAACAGGGCCTCGATCTCTTCCTTCGTCATTCCTTTGCCATTGTCTCTAATTTCGATTCTCAGCTCTTTGTGCTCCTCGTATATTCGAATCAACACCAAGCTCCCGTGCTCCGTGGAAGCGATTCCATGAATTATGGCATTTTCCACAATAGGCTGCAGCATTAACTTTAAAACACGGCATTCTAATAGCCTTTCATTTTCGATTTCAATATTCAAATGGATGGGTTCCACATATTTGTATTTCTCAATATTGACGTAGCTGCGGACATATTGCAGTTCTTCTTGCAAGGAGAGAAATTCATTCGAATTCCCCAGCACACCACGCATCAGCTCAATCAAGGATTCTGATACCTCGACAATATTCGGTACCCCGTTAAGTTTGGCCAAATACTTTACCGTATTCAGCGTGTTATAAAGAAAATGGGGGCGGATTTGAGCCTGCAATACTGCCAATTCCGCTTCACGCTTCTCCCTCTCGGTGGTCACGATTCCCTCAAGTAAGCGCTTTAACTCATCAACCATACTTTTGAATACCTGATAGAGCTGACCTATTTCATCCTTGGAATGAATTTCTACGGATGGCAGCGTCAGATTGCCATCCATCACATGCATCATCATGGATCTCAGCCTTCGAATATTTCTTGTAATTCTGGAGGAGACCTGTAAAGTACCGATTACGATAACAATAAATACGATAATGGCGACTTCAGCTAATACATTGCGGATCCTCACCGTTTCAGTCAGCAGCGATTTCATCGGAACGATTGCCAACGTGGACCATCCTGTATAGTCCGATTTCCGGCTTATGACAAGATACGATTTCTGGTCAATTACCCTTTCAACCGAAGTGTCGGAACCGGCCAGTTCCTGATTTAGCTGAATGATCGTTTCCTTGTCAAGTGTGCTTGTTTGGGGTTGATAAATGAATTCGTTTTTCCTGTCTACAACATATAACATACTGTCAGATGTAGGCTTGACATCATATGACTTCTTAATAAACTCATCATCGAGATCAAACATCACGATACCGATTACTTTACGGTTAAATCGGAGCTCGCGTCCGGTAACAATGGAGTCACTGAAACCAGTTTGATGAAAATAAGCATGCCCTGAGCCATTTTGAAGTAAATAATCCATCATTGGTGACTTTGTTACGCTCTTGTCGAGCCAAGGGGAGCCGATGAAAAACACTTTTTCGTTCAACCCTATGACGGCAACTCGTGAAATATATGGCTTGTAAGCAATCACAGCGGATAAAAACTCCTCGATCCGCTTTTGCTCTTGAAACCAATCGTAGCTTGGTTCCTCTGTAGCGCTTTGCAACGTATCAAGCACCGTTTTATTGGTAGCAACCACCGTATTTAATCGACTAATTTCCTCCAGTCGGAGATTTACCGACTCGTCCGCTTGTCGAATGCTGTCCATGACGGAAGTAATCGCATTATTCTTGACGGTTTCTCTCATATATAAATAAACAATACTCGTCACAGCAACGATTCCAAGCAAAGTAACCAGACTAAATGCAACAAAGATTTTCCCCTGAATGCTTACTGTAGGTGAAATCAACCTTTTTATAGAGTAAAACTTCATGAATCGTTCCCCCTTTCTATACCATCAATAGTAGAAAAAACATGAATCCAGCCCGATCAGGAGCTTGATCCATGTTTAATTTACTCATAACAAGGCTCTATACACAGCCCCTGTTCATCCTCTTTGGCTTGAAGAAGGACAATTCCCACACGGGTCCGAAATGGAGCCGTTCGATCATTACCGAATAATGTAGACATCAGTCTGCCTTCATGATCGATAAACATCGTTCCGTGCCCACCGTGAGGTACCGCCAACCGTCTTGGGCTATAAGGGCCGTATAAATGATCAGCAACAGCATACATCAAATCGTAAGTACCATCGACTCGTTTATCGCCGTTCCATTCTGCCGCACCAAGAATATACTTACCTTTATACTTAACGATAAATGCACCCTCATACCCAACGCGATGTCCATCTGTGCATAGCAGCATGCGAGGGTCTTCCGCAAAGCCCGACATATTCTGTTTCATCCTGGCAATTTTACCATCCTGCCATACAAAATATACATGACCCTCATCTTGGAACAGACTGGAGTCGATATCCGTATTCGTCATTCGTCCCATATCGATATACGGCCCCTCCGCATGTCCGGATACACTTTTAATTAACCCGGTGCCTCCGCCTTGAAGCGAATAAGTGATCCAAAATGTTTCATACAAATAGATCATCTCCGGTGCCCAGAGACAAGGATTCTCATAAATGTTGTTCTCCCATGTACCATTTTCGGCTAAATCCCATACTTTCGCCACATGGGTCCATTCCTTCAGATCTATAGAGCTCCACAAGTGAAGTTGGTTATTCCGATCCCAAAAATTCCGATGCGGCTCGTCTGATGTCCCCGTCAAATAATACATCCCATCCGGACCTTTGCTAATATGGGGATCTCGAATCAGAAAGTCCGCGACGGGTTTAAGACTTCCCACAGCTCCCTTCTCAAGCACCACTTCCTCACTCGGTCTGATGAAACTAGGGCTTGCAAAGGACATGGGTACAACAGAAGGAAAATGCTCCACCGGTGAATAGCTGCCACAGCCCGAGAAGGAAGCAAACAGCTGATCGTCCGGTCCGGTAAATAAAGAAACTTGTCCGCCATGAGGAAGCGCCAGATACCGCCGGCTATATGGACCATAGATCGATCGGCTCACCGCTGCGAAGGTATCTACAGCATCACTGCCCATCCTCTCCAGCGCATCGGCACAAAACATAAAGTAGTACCCATCCTGCTTATATAAAAAAGCCCCATACGTTCCAACCTGTAAATTCCGGATGTACGATGGATGATCCTCTCGCCCCGCGACTTTCCATGACTGTACTTCTACCAACCGAGGAATTTCCGCAAGACCTGTCATGTCCTCATTCATTCGGGCAATTTTTCCATTGCTGTAAACCCAATACACAACCCCGTCTTCATCCTCAAATAAAGAGGCATCCTGCCCGTCAGCCGTTATCTTCCCCATATCCTGGTAAGGGCCATTGACGATGCCGGTCAAGCTTTTGAGCAAGCCGGTACCGCCTTGATTTACCCCGTATGTGCACCAGAACATGCCTTTCACATAGTGGATTTCCGGAGCACAAATACCATAATTGTTCTCACTTTCTTTTTGCCAAGTGCCATCTTGCTCCAAGCTCCATACTGTGGCAGGCTCTGTCCATGACTTTAAGTCCGAAGATGTCCATACCTGGATACTTGTGCCGTCTGTCGTGCCGGTCATGTAATACAGCTGATCCGGGCCTGTGCAGATACTGGCATCTTTTAATGGCACATCCAAAATCCGTTCTATGACTGCTGCAGATTCAGAATAGCCTGTACAAGCGGACCATTCTGTTTCAGGATGTGGTGGCTGGGTAATAAAATCACTGTTCATTGTATACTTCCCTTCCTACAATAATATCCTCACTCTGCAGAGGAACGGAGTAGACGCGCACATTCTTTATTCCACCGTCAAAGGCTGCTTTGCTTCCATGATCGCCAAAGGCATCCGTTCCAAATCTTCCTCCGTAGCCGCCTGCACTAACATGAGCTTTCACGAAAGCAAATGGAGCACAACCTTCACCGACAAGAGCTCCGTTGATATACAGGCACAATTTTCCTTCTCCATATGTCATCACAACGTTATGCCATTGCGAAAGTTTTATCTGCACGGGCTCCCCTGATACGATCAACCGGTTACCGTCAGAGCATACCGCGGCTTCCAAAAGGCCATCCCGGATACGAAGCGCAAGACCGTTCGCTGAATCGCCTTCATCAAATAATACATGAGTACCGGAAATAGACTGTGGCTGAATGTCTATCTTGACGGATCGCATGGAGAAGGCATCGTGGAAAAAGCCCTTCGTCCCCTCTGCGGCAACTCTGACAGGTGAATAAGTCGGCGTCCTGTACTGTGCCAGCAAAGCATATTGATCTAGCAGTCGCTGAAGCTCCTGTTCACTGATAGGAAGCATGGTTGCATGTCTCGCACGGTAAGGGAAGCGAATCATCCCCTCATCCAATTCATTGGACCAATGGATCATATCTGTAGATTCCATCACACCGAACTTGCCATAAGCCCAATAATCATAGTACAACAGCCATTTATTCTCACTATCTACCCAAAGAAATTCCGGCCCTTCCGTATAGTCCGGTGTTTGAACACCCGCAATCCTTTCATAAGGACCTTCCAGTTGATCAGATACAGCCAAAAAGTTCATCGGCGGATGAATATAGGTTAACGGCTCATAGACATGACTTTCGTCTTTAATAGCCATGAAAAATTTCCCGTCATGCTCAGCGAGACTGGCGTCAATCGCTTGAAAGCCCGGGTCATAGAACAATTCCGTTCGGGAGAATGTTATCCAATCTTTGGTTCGCGTGCAATAGTGCTTGCTGTTACTAAGATCTCCGCCTACACTTGAAGCCCAGTAAATAAGAAAATCCTCCTGAACAGGATCATAGGCAAACTCAGGTGCCCAACTGTTGAATGTATCCGGAATATCCTTCATGACAGGCAGCACTTTTTCTTCTTTCCAATGGATCAAATCATCCGAGGTCGCATATCCGATCGAAGGCCCGCGAGGGCGAATCGTAAATACAAGATGCCATTTACCATCCGGACCTTTGCTAATAAATGGATCCCTCAAAATACCTTCCCCTAAGCTGGAAGCCCAGACTGGTTCATTATCATTAAGTTCATACCAATTCAAGCCATCGCGACTATAGGCGTAATGCAATTCTTCAGCCTTATGACTCTGACCGGGACCAGAGCGAAAATACCCCATGAGAAATGCGTTTTGATGGTTATTGCTTGAAGTAAGCATGGATGTGTACCCCTTTCGCGATTGCGTTTAGGTCAAGTATATCGAGGCTTGGACTGCTTTAAAATAGAAGAAACGGCACGTCAGGTGAGGATTATGGACTTCATTACGATTCCAATAAAACAAAAACATGCCGCGAAGAATTATTCTTCATACATGAACAATTCACGGCATGTCTATTGAATTTTAATAAATTGCTTTCGGAAGGCGCTTGGTCTCACTCCGGTTTTGCTTTGGAACAGGTTCGAAAAATAATGCGGATCGACATATCCAAGCTTATATCCAATCTCGCTTATAGTCAGATGTGTGTCGAGCAGCATTAGTTTAGCTGACTCTATCTTTTTGGTGATGACATAGTTATAGATAGTAGTTCCGATTTCTCTTTTAAACAAGCGGTTAATCTGCTTATTGGAAATGCCTATTTGTGAAGAGAGCCCAATCGGATCGAAAGGATGAAGGATACTGTTATCCAAAAATTGCTTTATTGCTTGAACCGTTGATGTTAACGCTTCCCCTCGTTTACGTAAAGTTTCGGAGAGGCTGATGATGATTCGAATAAGGATGATCTGCAGCTCACTTTGCATTTCTTCTACTGATTTTTGCTTAGCGCTTTCAATAGCCTCTTTAAACAAGAGCTCCAATCCGCTCCCGGACGTCACGACATGGGAAAGCAGTTGGTAGGCTTCTAGCATCTTCAGAATCCAGCTCCCGCTAATATTTAACCATATATAACTCCACTGCTCCTTGTCGTCTAGGTCCGAGGCAACTTCATGGTAATAACCTGCAGGTAGGATGAACATGTCTCCCTGACGAGCCATATAGGCTTGGGGACCGACTTGGACACTGCCTTGCCCTGATAGTACAAAACCGAAAACGGTAATTTCTGCAATATTTCGAATATTGCGGTAATCCGTCTCACAGTAATTGACCCCTAAGAACTGTACGCTCAGAGGAGGAGTCCCTCCTAACGGAGGCAAGTGATATACGGGTCCATGCTTGCCGGGTTTATTTATCATCGTCATTGGACCTTTCTTGACAACTTAGTTCCTAGTTCCATGACAATATTGTAGCAGAATTTCAAATAATGTGACATGGAGTGAGATGGAAGAAAGAGGCTAAGGCTGAAATGGTAGGGATATGATATCGCAAAACAAGTATCAACAAAGCCCAGTACCATCAAGGGACTGGGTTTCATTTTACAGATACTGTATTCGTTTTGCAGGGCTCTCGATTGAAAGTGAATTAGTTATTTATTTTCATAATGTACTAAGCCGTAGTTCATAAAAATACTGCACAATCGGGTGCTTTAACTTCATCTTCTCGGTCATGTTTAAAATTCGCTTTTTCCCCACTCGTCTGTCCACCAAAGCTAGAATATTCAATAGGATATCATTGCTCTCTATGCTTTCCTCTATAGAAAGGGATAAGAACTTAGTAGCTGCAACGATAAAGTTTGACTTGCTTAATGATGACTGTGCTGACAAAAGCTCCTTTGCATGTTCCGATATTTTTCTACTTCTTGCAATTACTTTTAGACGATCCTCCGGAACTGTCCCCTTGGTATCTTTTCTGATGGCCTCAATTTCTTCACTGCTAATAGGAATTTGGATATTTGAATCATTCTTAATTTCCAGCTCCGTCTGATACCATCTAATTAAGGTAGTTGTATCACTCATATTAAATATGTTCTTTTTATCTACCGCAATATAACAAATTCCTGCTTTATCAATTAAATAACGATAGCTGGTTGAACGGTACTCGACCCTTCCAGATAACGCAGGACTGAGAAAACTCTCTAGCTGCTGCTTCAATTTACTCCAGGACATGTAATCCTCCAATGTTCTATATTATTAATACCTATTGGGGCATTCATTCTATTCTCCATAATACAATAACCAACACATCGATCATACTAATACATGTAACCTTGCGTTTCTCTAACTCATCATTATCTTTTCCAATCTCTTAACTTTGAACCAATATACATAAAGATGAAGGGTAAAAAATTTACTATGAAAAAAATCAACGAAATGACGTATTTATTATATTTAAAAGGCTTTAACTGTTCGAGGATTCTAAAAGTCGCATAGACAAAAGTGTTGTAGATGCCGTACAGAAGCCACCAACCTCAGAAGGAGCTATAATTGGTACTACCGCCTGGTCCATTCTGGCATCGATATCGTCAGTTAAATAATAGATAGTGGATAAGCAACATTAGAGAAAACCTAGTATACTAACGCTCAGCAGGATGAGAAGCTTTAATTTATTATCGGATTATCACTTGTGCTAGTAACAATAAGATCAATTTTTTTCTAAAAATCAATCCCTTCACTCCTTCATTTACAACGAATCAACACTAACAGATATTTACGATTCGACATTTTATACGATTCTCCTTTGAGTTTACATGTTAAATCTGCAGATTTCGCCTAAAAGCAAAAAGAAGCAGTTCATCTTCGAGATGAGTAGCAACATATTAAAATAAAAGTGCCGGAAAGTCCTATGGACTTTCTCGACACTTTGGTTAGCTCCATATGGAGCTTGTTCATCCCTGACGCGCAGAAGCATATCATGTCATGATCCAAATAAGCTCTATTTGGGGCTTGTTTGCCGGTGGTATCCATCCCATCGTCGAAACAAGCTCCGTACGGAGCTTGTTCATCTCCGTCGTGCAGAAGCAAACCATGTCATGATCCAAACAAGCTCCATTTGGGGCTTGTTTGCCGGTGGTATCCATCCCATCGTCGAAACAAGCTCCGTATGGAGCTTTGTCATCCCCGTCGCACAGAAGCAAACCATGTCATGATCCAAACAAGCTCCATCTTGGGATTGGCCAAAAGTCCTATGGACTTTCTCGACAGTCTGAAGCAGTTATAAGCTGCTTCTTTTTTCTTTAGTTATTATTGCTTCGCCCTATCAATAGTTAATTGAATAATAAATTCTAGCAAATTTCGTTCTCAATACAACGTGTCTACTATAATAAAACCCTGAGAAGCTTAGCTCCTCAGGGTTTTATTATAGTAGACACTAGCAATCTTTTACGGAGTTAGCTCAGGAGCTTGGCGATGCTGTGTGCTTTGCTCATAAGAATAAGCCAACTTGATTAATGTTGCTTCACTGAATGGGCGACCGATGAAGTCTATTCCTACAGGCATGTTGTCGGTCGTAAAGCCCGCAGGAACCGTAACGGTAGGATAACCGGTGAATGAGCTGAGCTTAAATCCATCGCCAATTGTTTGATCTCCGCCGATCGCCACGATTTGTTTAGCTGATGTTGGGAAGATCAAGGCGTCGAGATCGTTGTCAGCCATCATTTTCAGAACAGCCTGTTGGGCTAGACGTGTGCGGTAAAGCACGATATCTTTATAGGTTTCGTCATCCAATGATTCTCTATCATTTCGCTCTTTCAATTGTGCCGCAATAGAGGGATCAAATAAGCCAGTCGCCATTATATCCGACAAAGTACCGTATGGAAGGCTATCTCCTAGTGTCGCTAGGTAATCATTGAATTGGAATTTAAATTCCCAAGCGCTCAAGCTGCCAAAACTATTAATTTGCTTAAAGTTCGGAATGGCAACATTATCTACCAGTGTTGCTCCGCCTTGTTTCAGCTCTTGAATCGCATTAGTCATCACGGTATTGATCTCGCCATCCGTGCCGAATACTTCACGCACAATACCAATTCTTGCCCCTTTAAGACCATCTGCCTTCAAAGAGTCAAGATAGGAATCCGGAATTCGACCTACTCCGCTTGCTGTCGTCACATCATTAGGGTCATAGCCTACTGTTGCGTCAAGAACTGCCGCCGCATCTGCTACCGTTCTGGCAATCGGTCCACCCGTATCTTGCGTTAGTGCAAGTGGCATAATACCGTCACGACTGGATAAACCAATGGTAGGTCGAATGCCAACCAGACTGTTGAAAGAGGAAGGCACGCGAATCGAACCGCCTGTATCGGAGCCCATACCAACAGCAGCAAAGCTTGCCGCAATTGAAGCTCCTGTGCCACCACTAGAACCACCCGGCACTCTCGTCAGGTTATATGGATTTAGTGTCTGTCCGCCAACCGAGCTAGTTGTTGTATAGCCAAAAGCAAATTCATGCAAATTCGCTTTTGCTAGAATGATAGCGCCAGCTTCTCTCAGCTTCTTAACTTGATAGGCATCATCTTCAGGCATGCTATCTTTCAACGCCAACGAACCTCCAGTCGTAGGCATATCCGCTGTATCAAAGTTATCCTTTAATATAACGGGAATACCATGAAGAGGACCTCTCGCACCTTGCTTGCTGCGTTCCGCATCCAGCTTTTCAGCTGTTGCAATAGCATCATCATTTATCGTAATAATGGAATTAAGCTTCGGTCCGTTGTCATCATATTTTTCAATACGTCCGAGATATTGCTCGACCAACTCTTCTGAAGTCAGTCTTCCGGTTTCCATTGCTGTTTGAATCGAAGAGATTGAAGCTTCTACAGGATTAAATGGTTGAAGGTACTGATAGAGACGATAGGCGATAATAGCGGCATCTGATTTAGTCAATTCTTGACCATAACCATAGCTGATCGAGGAGATGCCTTTGATAAGGCCAGAAGTAGAAATGACTTGAATGGAGGATAGATAAGAATTTGACTTTATGTCTGTATAAGCACTCTTGGGCGTATAAGGAACATCAATAATTTGATCAAGCAATACGGCTGCTGTTTCGCGTTTCACTTGTGCCGAACTCGATGTGCTCGTAATATCCTGATCAGATCCGGCAGCATCAGCAGCAGTGTTCAATAGGCTGACGAACTCAGTGGATGATACGATGCTTTTCCCATTAGAAGAAGTGATGAAACCTTTTGGCATCCAGGTTTGGGCAAGAAATGCAGTTAACTCAGAGTTAGTACTTGTTGATGTGCTTGTGCTTGCCGCATGAATTGGTGCTGCCAGAGGCGCCAACATGAGTACGCCCGTCAATACACCGCTAATCGATCGCAACATTGTCTTCTTCATCATTTCTATCACACTCTCTCTCTTAGACTTTATACGTGTTATGTAAAATAACATATCATAGAGAAATAGAGAGGGTCAATGAGCAATTTGTGAGGTTTTAGCCTACGGATTAGGACTGAAGTTCGATTTTAATGAATATTTCATATATCATGTTATTATATATAACATGATTATAGTATTGCACTCGTTTTATTGTTACAATTATCTAATAGTAACTGTACGAATTTCGGCCTTTCCTGAATATCTATTATGTCTGTAGTTAGCAATCCGAGCAGTTCCGTCTGTTAGAAATAGCTCACCGATAAAATCGAGTATGTTCTTGTCTATTTTCTTATAATCATCCCAATCATAAAACTTGTATAATTCTTTTAACGCTCCCATGAGATTGGGATATATTTTGCTCATTTCGAACTCCAGCTGTAACCGGTTCATTACGTCGTCCCTTCCATGCCATGTCGAGGTGCTTAATCTCATTTCTCATTGATCACTTTATCCAATAGGGTTGAGGCAGAGACACATCCTTCTGTGTTGTTGTGGACACGAAGCGATATCAATTAACAAAGCAGTTTCCCCACTCCACGTATGTTGCTCGGTTACAAAAGCCCAAAATAAAAAAACGGCATCTCTGCCGTTTTTCTCACTTCATCATAATCTTACCTAGAGACCAGGCTTTACATTCGCGACAAATGAAACTCCTATTATTCAAATCGTTCGTTCTTGCCCTTCTCTAGGCGTTGTTCCCACTCTCGTTCAGAACGGATCTCAGCAATAAATTTTCTTTCTTCTTCTTTTGCCCAATTCACAACAACTGAATTTTCGTGCTTTTGTAGTTCTATCAATAAAGGTAATCGGGTTTGCATTAAATCTGATCGAGATCCATCCCATGATCTAGGTCTGAAAGTTGATTTAAGCTCATTTAATATAATTACTGGATCTAAAACATTATTAATTAATATCATTGCCAGAGGGGTCCACTTAAGGATATTTTCTTTTTCAACTTTATAAAACGGTTCAATAACCGCTGCTACCTTAAAATATCTCGCTTCTTGATCAACATCGCACCACTTAATAATTATTTCATCATGGATGTACGCAAGTAGGTTTTCTGAAGAATCTATTTGATTTAACAGATAATGAGGTTCTTCAGCTTCACCAAGAAATACGTCAAGAAAGACCAATGGATGCAAAGAAGCTAGCGCTGCTAAAACAGAAACATAATCAAGTGAATAAATCTCATATCTTTCTCTTGATTTTGCAATTTTTCTAGCAATTAATCTTGCATTTTCCGCTGATTCCTCTTTAGCAAAACTGAATTTCATTATACTTTCTAATTCATAATCCATCTGTACTGAATTCTTACTAGAATATGAATATTGAACTAGCAAATCTTGTCCTAAAGAAACGATTAATTCACTTACCTTAGCTAATGGCTGATCAGGGAGTCTCGTATGAAGGACTTCAATCGCAACTTCGATTCCTTCCATTTTAGTTGATATTTGTTTTATTAATTCACAAAATTCCACATCACTTAATGAATCAAGTCCACTTCCATATGCTAAATTCCTGTAAGTCCATATTGGTGCTACCTCTTTATTAAGAGCATGCTTAAGTCGTTCAAATCCTGCTACTGTGACATCAACACTGCTTTGTATAATAGGGAATACTCTCGATATTTCTTTATTTGTAACTGAATCATCGAGAATATCTTCAGAAAGATTAATATCAGATTTGGAGACTGCATTTATAAAACCTCGTAGCAACTGATAGTTTCGCTCCGAATCAGGTATTAAAGATATTTGATATAAAATAATATTCCAAGTATCTCTCGGAGAAACACAACCGTCTGCCAGTCCTTGCCCTAGATAATAAATTCTTCTCCCATCACTAATTAAAAGCTCTGGCAATAATTCATTTAAGGTTTCGTATTGTATTCCGAGTTCATTTCCGAGTACTCGTGTCATTTCATCTAAATTTCTAAAGCTATCACTAGCTTTTTCCTCTGTTTCTTGAACATCAGTAAGTAATCCATAAATATGTCTATTACCTGAAAGCGTAAATGCTCTGATTCGATCAATTAAAATAGTTGGTGCTAATATTTTAGCTAAGGAATCCAAACGTAACTGTACCTCTGCTGTCATTTTTTCTGCATCAAATTTCTTGGTACTTTTTACAACTAACCATCCTTGACTCCAAGAAACTTTTACTGAGATTGTTTTGATAGTAGCTTCTAAATCATCATACATTTTAACTCTAGTCCACAGCCCCCTAAATTTCTCGGCTAATAGTGCCCTAACTTTAGCCGCTAATGGCTCATTAGAAACCGCGACTAATGTTGAATAATCAAGGAATACCTTATACCACTGATAAATTGCTTCTTTATTACGAGGTGAATAACCATAGTCTCTTGCACGAGCACCAAATTCAAAATTATAATGTGAAGTAAAATGCCAAGACTCTAATGCGGCACTTAATAGAGATATTCCCAAATCAACTTTTTCCACATTGTCAGAATTCAATAAATTATCAATAACTCTAAGCCTCTGCTCAGCAGTCGCATGAGTTCCTGATAAGAATAAATAAAATAAAGATTTATATAAACTTCTTATTGAATTGTTATTTTCATTAGTTGTTTCCGTCAGGGCAAATTTACTTAAGAGTTTCGAAGCTCTATCGAATAAGTTCGGATCATATGCAATTGATCTGAGTAATCTAGTGTAGTAGTAAAAATGCGTATTACTCCGAGAGAAAAAAATCTCTTCAGCATCTTCCCCTTCTATACGTTCAATAGCAGAAAGGGTTAATTCAGGATTTACCGGTGCAATATTCCTTAGAATTCCAATCCCTAGTTCATTTAGATCTGTAATTTCACTTAAAATACCTTCTGTTGAAATCCATTTTTTCACTATCTCTTGCACTATTTTATTATTGTGAAGGAATCCAATTCTTCTAGAAAATGATTGTAGTAACCTTTCGCAACCTCCCTGTTCAAAAACTTTTATTAAAAAATCGAGGGGAATGTTTTCAAGAGCTCTTTCTGCTAATCTATTAGCAACTGCATGAGGTAGAACTGCCCTCCAATTACTTCTTTGTTGAACTAGATCACGCCTTTTCAATTCAACTACATTTTCATACAGTGTACGAACATCCAAATCGACTAATGAGCCTAATAGCCTTAGTTCGATATCATTGGTCTCACCTGTACTACAATCGAATGAATAGACAAGAGAACACACTTCAGCAACTTTAAGTAATTTACTATCGCGCACATTTCTTTGTTGGAACAATCTTTCAAATAACTCATGATCTCGCAGCCTAGATATATCTTCGCCTTTGGTGATAGTCTTACATAGTGCTATAGCGATCCGTGCGTTTCCGCCTGAAAATTCTGAAATACTTCGAGCTTCCACTTGACTGATATAATCAAAACGAGCAAGAATAACTTTTTCAATCAACTCGCTTGATGCGGGTTCTAATCGAAATACTTCTGTTTCTTCTGGTTGATCGTCTTTAACGTCATATTCTATAGTAATTAAGCTGATTAGACTACCGGATGCTGAACATATAGAAGTTAGGCGTCTATGCAACTCAGGCGGGCAATTATCTACAATTAATATAAGAGGTTTTTGAAGTACAATTAACCTCTCCGCAAAATTTCTTGGATCTGGATTAGGACTGTCACTAATATCAGAATAAAAGACCTGAGTTTGATTTAATGGATTCTCTCCAATTCGTTCATCGAATAAAGACTGTATCAATCGAGTTTTCCCTACACCCGATAGCCCAACTAATCGTACTGAGGCACGAGTGCGATTTAGAATATTTCTAAGTTGATTTATTCCATCTGTTACACTGAGACCTTCAGAATCTTGAATTGCTGCATTATACAAACGAGTATGACCATCCAACAAATATTCTTCATTTACCCCACCAGGGCAATCAGACCAATTTCCATATGTTTTCCATCCTTGAATTGGTTGACCGATTTTATCTCGAACCCAAAGAATAAGGGACGGGTGGCTTCGTACCCAACCGGCAACTCGATCACGATCATAGAAGTCAGTTTTTATTTGAGTTGCATTTATGTAATCTGAAAATGATTCCCGCATAGCTTCTCTTCGGTTTTTTAATGAAGAATCAGCTGTAGATCCTTGACTACTTACAATAATATATGCTCCACCAACATCCGCCAAATCCTTTAGTACTTGTCTGAGTTCACCATTAGGTCGCATTTCTTCTATTATTGCGGAACGGGGCATGTCAGGTTTTTTCACTTGATAGCCTGTGTGTGACCTTGGAACAAAACTATCTTCATGTAAGTCGCTAGTCACATCTACACGTACATCAATACCTCCATCACTTGCATTTTGATGCCCTCCCCATGTGACACCAGCAATAGGTAAGCCCGCAATACTTAATTCTGCCTCGCATAAAAGACCAATAAGTGACCTAAGATCTGTATCACTTAAATCTTTAATATCATTTCCAGTGATTTCTAACATATATACCTCCGCTATTTCGTTTGATCATGGGCAATATTATCCTTGATGAAGATAAATCCCTTATCAATTACTCTTACACTTCAATTTTTGTTACTTGGTAAGATAATAACTTAGGTACATTCTAGTAGCGTGCAGGATATTAAGGCTTCAAAACTCAAGGCGACTTTTCGGCGTTAATGAGGTACAGTGTTCAAAATGATATATTTGTCCACTTTACTTTTAAAGACCGAGTTTATTACTAGCTCGATCTTTATATTTATCAGAACCTAGTCAGTATGATATCAAGTTTCTCACTTGTAATGTTTAAAACTAATCCATAAAAACATAAACGAATTCCTCCATACCAAAGTAATCACAATTTTTATTATAAAGGAACTTACCAACTAGTAAATCAATTATTTCAAAGTTAGTTTTCTTATCAAATAAAGGTGCGTCACCCTAACCTAGAGTTTAAGATGAAAAATATACACATATAATAGAGCTCATGCAAAATTAACATGAGCTCACTTAATATCGATGTGAATTAATTCTTTTAATCGGTTTAGGTGTTCCTGTTATTTGTCAACACGGTATGTTGACACTACGCATTCAACATGTCCAATCTATGGGAAAGCAGTTTTCCATCAACTAATTGATTAGTTAATCCATCAGGCAAATCAGGACAATCCCCTTCGATCGCGAAATTCTTGCGGGGTCATGTTCGAGAAAGCCTTAAACAGCTTAATAAAATATGGCACTGCCTGATAACCGACCATTTGGGCGATCTCGTATATTTTTTTGTCGCTGCTGCGCAGCAAATAAGAGGCCAATTCCATCCGATATCGCAGTATATAATCACTCAAATTGTTTCCGGCTTCTGCCCGATATGCTCTCGACAGGTAGGCGGGATGAAGACCGATGTCTGCTGCAATCGTCTGCAACGATAAATCATAGTTCATATTCTCCTCGATGAATTTATGAACCTTATCAACTAAACCTCTCTGCTTATCGGCCCAATTTTCCGATTGTTCTCTAAGACTTCGAAGCATGAAGAATGCCCACTTCTCTAACTGCTTAAGCGAAGGAGCGGCCGGCATAAGACCGAAGGAGGACGAGCCGAACTCACTTAGCAGCTTTCCTTTCTTGTGCGCTATATACTGGTAAGCGTTAGCAATGGCGAAGTACGCCTCATTGGCATGCTCGGGAGGATAGTTCTTGCTATTCAGTTCAACGAATATTTGGATTAACTTTTCCTCTGCATGTATCCAGTTCCCCGTATCGAGCAAATGAATCAGGAGGGGAGGCCGGTACAGCGAAGTGAGCGTTCCGATCTTAACCTGGTCAAGATTGCCTGCGATCCGCAAAAATACGCTTTGCCGATTCTCTTCGATCACCCTCATTCCATCAATTAGATTTCGATACTGTCCGGCAATGCCTTCAGTCAGGTACGTCCAATTTTCGGCCAGCACGATAGAAATGCTGCCGTTCAAGAGAGATTCCGCCTTTTTCTTTAGCGCAGCCGCGCGAACGTCCATCTCAACCCGAAGAACCTGCTCGTTCACATCCGTTCTTTCTTTGGCCGAAACGATAATGACGAGATATTCGTTATGGTCTCGGCAGAACCACAAATGAAAAGCGTCTCGAAATACTTCTTCCGCCATATTCGTAACCGCATATTCGATAAGCTCTTTATCCATTTTTTCATAATCTTGAAGTTTTCCCTCCAGCCTTACGATGAACAAACCTACTTTCTGCTGCAAGGAGAACGGTAAGTTTAACAGGAAAAGCTTCCGTTCCAGCTCTGCGTCGGGGATACTGTAACCATACAGCAGACGATTCAACAGCTCGCCCTGCAGCGCAGGCAAATTTTCCCGGAATGCGTATACATCTCGTTGTTGCTGTAGGTGCAGCTTCTTTTCGCAAGCGATTTCTTCGGTTAATTTGCCCAGCGTCTCCCGCAATTGATCCGGGTTAACCGGTTTCATCAAGTAGCCGGAAGTATTATACGGGACTACGCTTTTGGCATATTCAAAATCCGCATACCCCGAAATAACGATAATTTTGACTTTACGCCCCATTTCGCGGATCTCCCGAATCAGCTCGATTCCACTCATCTCCGGCATCCGTATATCCGTAATGACGATATGGATATTTTTTTCCCGATAAAGCTTTAAAGCTTCTCTACCGGAATAAGCTTTATGAATTTGGCCTATACCAAGTTCGTCCTTCGGAATCGTAGCGGCGAAACTATCAACTTGAGAGGGGATATCATCTACGATCAGAACTTCCAACACTGGAATCGCCTCCGTCCTTAATCATCAATGACACTCGAAGACCGCCTAGATATGAATGTTCAATCAGAAGCCCTGAGGATTGTCCATAGTAATGCCTTAAACGTTGGTGGACGTTTCGCAGACCAAGGCTGTTATCCGCACTCGATTGCAATGATAAGGAGTGTCTCAAAGATTCCAAATCATCTTGTTGCATTCCGACTCCGTTGTCTTCTACGATAAGTTCCCAACCATCCACTGTAAGGTTGCCGGTTATGATCATTTCGAATTTCCCTATCTTGCCTTCCATGCCGTGTACGATAGCATTCTCCACAAGCGGCTGAAGAAGCAGCCGAGGCATAAGAATAGACATCATGCCGACTTCGATATGCTCATGAAAATGCAGACGCTCGGACTGCATCCGATGGATTTCCAAGTAATTGCGAATCAATTCCATCTCTTCGGTCAATGAAGTCAATTGTTGCTCCGTCCGGGTCGTATAACGGTAGTATTGGCTCAGATGCTGTGTGAAAGCAACAATCACCTTCGTTCGATCCAGCTGCGCCATGCTTTGAATATAGGCGAAATTATTATACAGAAAATGCGGGTTGATCTGCGCTTGCAGATGCTTGAGCGAGGATTCTTTGGCGTGAAGCTGTTCCGCGTACACCTTATCGATAAGCGTCTGAATATCTTCGGACATCAGATTAAACTGCTCGATTAAATAATGAAATTCGTTGTGGGGTCCGTGCTTGATCCGATGATCGTACACGCCCCGCCTGAGCGATTTCACCGCCCGGATCAGATCGTTGATCGGTTTCTGCACGTTGCGGTACAGCAAGGCAGCTGAGGCGATGCCCATCAACAGCAGCAGCAAACCCGAGGCATAAAACATCCGCTTGCTGTGATCGATGGGTGCAAGCACCTTTTTCATCGGCTGGAAATCGACCATATACCATCCTTGCAGCGAGGCTGAGGGCACGTAATTGACAAGATACGGTTCATCCCGAAAGGTGATCTTAGCAGACCCTTCGGTTGGATTCTTTGCTTTGATGATGTTGAATTGCTCCGCCATAGCGTTGGTCAACTCAGGGTCGAGCTCTCGCGGTATGATCGGTTCTACACCCGGATGGTATAGGAATGACTGTCCGACACTGCCTTGCATAAACCTTTCGAGCATTTTCACTAGATTATCCTTTGTGAACGTAACTTCGACATACAAATTCGGATTTCCCTGTTTGGAAAGCGACTCGAAGGGCGTAATCAAATCTCGCACGAACGCTTTCTCCGGTCCGCGGTCCGTCACAATTACGCGATAATCCCAATGTTGCTGGATTGCATCCTTGAAGTAATCCGCATCATAATTTTGCTTCAAGTTCGTAGAAACGACGACATCAGAATGAGGAGAATATACGGTAAAATCATTCACCCATTCGAAGGAGGTCGACTGCATATCCAATTTCTGCAGCAGAAGTCTCTTCGAAGACAATCTGGAATAATCGGGTTCAGAGGAAGACTGGAGCTGCAATTGCAACGTATCCGGGTCAGCCGCGACGACGAAGGCGGCTCTCCATAAACGGTCTGCCTCGACGTCCATTTGCTCCACGAAGAATCGGATCCGATTCAAGTTGATCTGAAGCAATTCTTGTTCGACAACCTCGGTGCTGGTCTTATTTGAAGAATCGTACATGAATATAATCGGGATAAGCATCAGGACGATCACGATCATGACTTTCGTGAAAATATTCATTTTGCCGACCGTTCCGCGTCTGATTTTAAACATGGCGCTCACCCGATTCGAACATATTTTACGTGACTAAATCGATCTAGGACTTTACTGAACCAAGTACGATTCCTTTCACGAAGTACTTTTGCAAAAACGGATAGACGAGCAAAATAGGCAATGCCCCGATAAAAATTTGTGCGGATTTGACGGTGCGATTAGAAAAATTTGCTACACTTTCCAATGTTACACCAACCCTTGACAAGTTGTCACTAACAATCATCGAGTGCAAATAAGTGGCAAGAGGATACTTATCCGGACTGGACATATAGATCATGCCGTCAAACCATGAATTCCAATGAAAAACCATCGTAAATAAAGACAAAGTCGCAATGGACGGCATCGATACAGGTAAATATACACTCCACAGCACTCTCAGGTGACCGGCTCCATCGATATGAGCCGCCTCTTCCAACTCCTGAGGAATCGTCCGGAAGAAATTAAGCATCAAAATCATATTCCATACGCTGACGGCCGAAGGCAACACCAACGCCCATATGGTATCGATCATGTGCAACTTGCTTATCAATACATAAGAAGGGATCAGCCCTCCCGAGAACAGCATCGTAAAGACGAAAATCCAGATGTAAATTTGACGCCCGGGAAATTTATGGATTGATTTCGATAAACTATAAGCTGCCATCGTAATGACGGCCATAGAAAGTATCGTGCCTAACACGGTCCGCTCTACGCCTGACCACAGGGATTGAATGAACATTGCATTGCTGAGCGTCTTCACATAGGCATCCGTCGTAAAGCCGATCGGCCAGAAATTGACGAGATTCGCCGTTGCCGCAGCTCGCGAGCTGAATGACAATGCAAGCACGTGAAGGAGAGGAAGAACGCAAATCAGCGACAGCAGACTAAGAAAGATCGTGTTCGAGATCGTGAATACGGTATACCCTCTAGAGCGATAGCGCATGGTCGTCCTCCTCGAGCGTAAACGGCTGTTGCCGTCCTTTGGCGGCAAAGCTCGTTTCGCGTTGAAAAATATGCGTATTTAGGTTACGAAACTTATAAATTCTTATATTTTAGAAAATCCGGTAATTAGCAAATTTGGAAGCCATTCTGTAACTGATTACGATCAAGATGAAGCCGATCGCCGATTTGAATAGTCCGACCGCCGTTCCGAAGCTGAACTGTCCGTTGTTCAATCCTTCCCGATAGACGAACGTATCGATAATATCTCCATGCGAATAGACGAGAGGGTTATAGATGTTCAGTATTTGATCGAATCCGGCATCCAAAATCCTGCCGAGCGACAACGTGGCGACGACGATAACGATAGGCAGGATAAGAGGAACCGAGATCAATTTGACTTGCTGCCAACGTGAAGCCCCGTCAATTTCGGCCGCTTCATACAAAGCCGGATTGATGCCCACCAGCGTAGCCAGGAAAATAATCGCAGAAAATCCGAATTCTTTCCACACGTCGCTTAGAACGACCGTAAACCTGAACCAATCACCGTCACCAAAGAAAAAGATACTCTCGATGCCGAACGAATTCAGAAGACGATTGACGATTCCGCCCTCCGTCGACAGAATATCGATCAAAATCCCGCCCAGGATGACCCACGATAAAAAGTGCGGCAAATAGACAAACGTCTGCACGAATCTCTTAAATAACATCTTTCGGACTTCATTGAGCAACAGCGCGAATACGATCGGGATGATTAAATTCACGATCAATTTGAATGAGGAAATAATTAACGTATTCCATATGATCTGTTTGCCGTCCGGATACGTGAACAGGTAACGAAAATGCTCTAAGCCTACCCAAGGCGACCCTTTGATCCCAAGCCATGGCTCATAGTCCTGAAAGGCAATGACCGCCCCGAACAAAGGAATATATTGAAATATGATGCACAATGCTAAGGCCGGCAACAAAAGAACATGAAACGGCCAAGTTTTTCGCCAATACGCTGCCATTAAGCACCCTTCCTATCATCGGAAAAATAGAGGAGGAGCGAGCGCGCCAAGGCTGCCCTCTCCTCCGTCTTCAATTTCTTCTTTCTTCATTAATTGCAGTCAGCGACTATTACTGGTTTTTCGCATACCATTCGTTGACTTCGTTCGTAATCTTCTGGCCGCCGTTATCGAGCCATTGTTTGACGAATTCGTCAAAGTACTCAATCGGCTTTTCACCGTAAATAATTTTCAGATAGCTTTCTGTAGCGAGTTTCTTTAGCAATTCGCCTTTGGATTTCATCGTCGGCGTCATCGGACCGGTAAAATAGTTTTTGCCTTCGGCTACGGTTTGGTTAATCCGAACACCCGCGGCGTCAAGCTGTCTCTTCTTCATTTGCTTGACGTCGTATTCCATAGACGTTATGGGCTCTGCGTTCGGATCGGCCAAAAACTTCTTGATCGCTGCGCTGTTAGAGTTCGGAATGCTCGTAAAGTTGCCCAAAATATTCGTCATCATGAATCTAATGTCTATAGTTGCGCCGTCTTTCAGCGGCCATTGCTCTGCCGGTACGCCTTCCGCTTCGTAGTTGCCCTTGATGATCTTGTCGCCCAATTTTACATAATCGTACCCTTCATGGTATCCATCTTTCCAGCGTGGATCAAAGTACGGATCGCCTTGCAGCTCCAATTTCTTCGCGAATATTTTGTTAAAATATGCGAACCAGGCTTCGATATGTTTGAAGTCTTTGTTGAAAACCGTGAATCCTTGGGTCAGCGGCTTTTCCGCGCGGCCCGTCAAACCGGTCGGTCCGGTCGGAAGCGGATACGGCTGGAAATCGGCAGCCGGATTATTCTTGGTCGCGTCTCCGAGCGGCCAATCGCCCATCCAGGACGGTCCGAACATGATGCCGGCTTTGCCTGCGGCTGCTAATTCGGAGGCTTTTGACGGATCCTTGATGCCAGCTTCTTTATCAAAGTAGCCTTTGCTCATCCAATCTCTCATCTTTTGCAAATACAGCTTGGCGTCCGGATGGATCGCCCCATAACTCAGCTTGCCGTCTGCGCCCTTGTTCCAGAACAAACGCACGTCATACGTATTGATCATTTGATCGGTGAGGGCGGCTACGATTGCGTCTGTCTGACCCATCCAAGTCCAAGGTCCTTCTTTAAGGGGCACGGCCATACCGATCGTGTCGTTCTTACCATTTTGATCGGGGTCGTTCTCCGTGAATTGCTTAAGAACATTCTCAAATTCGTCCAGCGTTTGGGGCGGCTGAAGAGCTAGATTATCTAGCCAGTCTTTACGAATCCACATCACGGTGCCTTCATCTCCCATAAAGAAGGCTGGCAGACCATAAATCTTGCCGTCTTTCTTGACTTCGCCCATTGCGTAACCATAAGTCTCCAGCATCTTCTTATACTCAGGATGTGCGTATTTCTCGATGGCTTCGTCCAAAGGCATCAGTTTATCGGCTGCGAGCAAGTTTTGCAGCGGATCGTTCCCTGCGGCGAATGCATCAGGCAGCTTGGCTCCGCTGGAAAGCAGCAGGCGAAGCTTCGTTTCGTAATCTTCCGGTTTCGTTACGATAAAATCAAATTTCACGTTGATTCCCATATTTTCTTTCATCCAGCTGAGATTTGCATTGTCTTCCATGGACTCGCCAGGCTTAAACGCATTTCCCCTCGAAGTGCCATCGTCTAAAATAGCAGTCGTAATCGTAACCGGAGGGTCGAACTTCTGATTCCACAGTTCCGTCAACTTTTCCGTATTGGCGGTTTCCGTTGTCGACGGACTACTGGATGGACTTGCCTTTGCCGGTTCTTGAATGTTACCATTCGTACAAGCGGCTAATATCGGCAGCAGTCCAATTACAATCGAAAGTGTTAATAATCTTGCAACCTTCGCATAACGACTCATAAATTACCCCTTTTCTTAGACATTGGTGGTACGCTTCAAATTATATGGAAATGGAAGAATTTCGTATATATTTGAATTTTAACTTGATATAGAAAAACGTACATTCCTTTACACCCCGATTTGATCCGACCAGGCAACCGTTCAATAATCTTGATAGTTAAATAGAACAAAAGCCTGACCCTCTTAATTGATAAGGGCCAGGCTTTTGTTCGATATTGACAGTAGAAGCGATACTTTGTCACCAGATAAAAGATTATATAACAGTAGCTTAGAGGCTTGCTTTCCAGCTCAAAGTCCTAATCTCAAGTCTCATCAGAATTTTGTTTGATTTCGATAACCGAGGCCAAAAACGCGAGCCCAAGTCCCTGCCCCCAGCCCTGAGCCCATTTCCGGTCGATGCCGAGGTATCCGGCGATGTCGTTCATGACTGCGGTGCCTCCCGATACGTTCTTTACACGGCCATTGTCCGCAATGTTCGCAAGTACACCGTCAAGCGCCTTCTGCACATACTTCCCGTGCAGAGGGTTTCCTTGCGTAACCATGCCCGCCGCGATGCCCGCTGTAGCCGATACTTCGCCATAAGCTTCCGGATAATCAAGTACGGTTCCCCAGAGACCGTCTTCCTTCTGCAGCTTCTTGATCGCAGCCAACTGATCGCGCAATGAACTCCATATATGCATCATTGGAGGATACAGATAGGCTTCGGGGAGTATGATGGCCGCTCTGGACATCGTGTAGGCCGCCCAGGCGTTGGCTCGCGCCCAATACATGCCGGACATGTGATCCTTCTTGATGTGGTTATAGCCGTGATACCACAGTCCGTCGTTCTCGTCCTGCAAGTAATTGATATGCCAGAAAAATTGATGCAAAGCGTCCTCTACGAGATGTTTTTTGTCAAACATGATACCCGTGCGCAGCATGAAATACGCCGCCATGAACAAAGTATCCGCCCAGCACTGCTCCGGAAAATCGTTATTGGCCGACACCGTATGCTGAAGCACCCGGTCGCCGAAACGTAGTGCTTTATTCTCCAGGTAATCGATCTTGCTGAAAATAAGCTCCGCATACCTTTCATCCTTCGTATGCTCGTACAAGGTGAGCAGCATATGCCCCATCGCACAAGTATTGACCGTCCAAACCGGAAGACCCGCTTCGATGTATTCGTCCACCCAAGCGATCATCCGATCCAGATATACTTGCTCTCCCGTCACTTCGTAAGCCCGACTGACACCGTAGTAAGCGACTCCACCCGGCCAATCCCAAGTCAGGTCCATACCGAACGTGTACTCCGCCACGCGTCCGACGATTTGCTTCAAATCACTTTCTTTTGCACTAATTTTCATCTCAATCATCCCTTCTTATCTTTTATGAATTTATTTGTATGATCCATACATCATGTCCCGCAATCTCTGCTTTGCCGCCGTCCACCGGTCGGCCCGTCAATAACTCAACACCGGACCGATCGCCCAATTCGACCACAACGGCATCCTCGTTATGATTAAGCACGAACAAGTATGCTTGGCCATCCTTGGAACGCAGCGTCGTCTCCACTCCATCAGGTGCGGATTGAACGAGGGGCTTTATACCTCGGGAGGAACATAGCTGAGATAGCCAATCTTGAAGGAAGCTCACCTCCGGGCTTGTCGTCAAATACCAAGCTTCGCCTGCGCCGAACTTGTTGACGGTAAGCGCCGGCATGCCGCGATAGAAATCGTCGCCGTACACTGCCTTCACTTCTGCTGTTTCGGTATGAATAAGGTCGCAGAGCATTCCGCATTCATAGTCTTGCTTCAAGCCGATAGCGTCATCCGATGGAATGATCCGGTTGCGCTGGCTGGGGAGCAAAGCATCAATCTCCTCCGCCCAGATGCCAAGCAGCTTCCTCAATTCACCAGGATAACCCCCTGTTTTCACCCGATCATTCTCATCTACGATGCCACTGAAGAAGGTCGAGATCAGTGCGCCGCCATTATGAACGTATTTCTCCAGCTTATCGGCCAATCCCTGCTTCACCATATACATAACGGGCGCAATGACGAGATCGTATCCGCTCAGATCAGCTTCCACGCTGACTACGTCCGCCGCGATTCCCAAGCGGTATAAAGCGTCGTAGAACTTATGTGCTTCGTCCACGTATTTAAGCGCGATCGTCGGACCGCTGGACATTTCAACCGCCCACCAGTTTTCCCAGTCGAACAAAATGGCTACTTTGGCTTGAACCCGGGCATCCACAAGCGAATCACCGAGCTTCTCGAGCTCCGCCCCCAGTTGGGCGCATTCGCGGAATACGCGCGTATGCTCGTGACCGACATGCTCGATCACCGCTCCGTGATATTTCTCGCAGGCGCCGATCGAACGACGAAGCTGGAAGAACATGATCGTGTCCGCACCCCTAGCTACCGCTTGGTAGCTCCACAACCTCATAACGCCTGGGCGTTTCAGCGAGTTGTAAGGCTGCCAGTTTTGCTGATTCGGAGTCTGCTCCATCAGCATGAACGGCTGACCGTCCTTCAGTCCGCGCATCAGATCATGCATCATGCCCGTATAGCTGTGCGGCGTATCGAACCGTGGATAATTATCCCACGAGACTACGTCCATATGCTTGGCCCATTTGTGATAATCGAGCTTTTTGAATGCGCCCATCAGATTGGTCGTGACTGGAATGTCTGGCGTATGCTTCTTGACTGCTTCATATTCAAGCTTGTAACAATCCAGCAGGCTGTCGGAATGGAAGCGGATGTAGTCCAGCGAGATGCCCTGGAAGTTCGTTTCCGTCCGACCGTTCGCACCAGCCCATTCCTCGCTGAGCCCGCTTGGCAAGACGATGTCTTCCCAGTCATAGAAATTGTGGCCCCAGAATCCAGTGTTCCAAGCGCGATTCACTTCCTTCAGCGTACCGTAACGCGCTTTCACCCATTCGCGGAAAGCTGCTTCACAGTTGTCGCAATAGCAATTCCCGGCGCCGCCATATTCGTTGTTGATATGCCAAATAAGAAGTGCAGGATGGTCCTTATAGCGCTCCGCAAGCTTCTCCGCCATGCGAACCGAGTATTTACGGAAGGTCGAGCTGTTCGGGCATGAGTTATGGCGCCCGCCGAATTTCCGTTTTTGGCCGTTGAAGTCGACTTGAAGCACGTCCGGGTATTTGCGCGCCATCCAAGCAGGATGCGCCGCCGTGCTCGTCGCGAGACAGACGCCGACGCCATCCGCATGAAGCTTGTCCATCATCTCGTCGAGCCAGCCGAATTCATAGGTCTCTTCATCAGGCTGATTTTTCGCCCAAGCGAATACGTTCAGCGTAACCACATCGATGCCCGCCAGCTTGAACATATGCAAATCCTCGTCCCAGACTTCCTTCTCCCACTGATCGGGATTATAATCGCCGCCGTACCAAATTTTCGGTTTTTTAGCGCTAATCATCTTGTCACTCCTCGATTTATATGATAAAACCGCAGTATACTTCTTCATTGTAAAACTTATTTTTATACGGTCCCATATAAAAATATAGAAATCACATATAAGAATATGGAGGTTTACTATGAAAAGACGCATCGTTCCCGCTTCGCCCGTGGAATTGCTGCCGCTGCAGCTCGAATCAATCGGAGTGATTCCCGAGCAAGAGACGATAGAACGGCCGAATGGCTACCCCTATTTCCACTGGCTCCAGACACTCGCAGGCGAAGGCGAGCTGTCGACGAACGGTCAAACCTGGAAAATGACTGAATGCTCAGGAGTACTGCTATCCCCGGGAATGCCTCATCGTTACGAAGCAAAGAAAGGCTCTTGGCATACGGGGTTTATCACGTTTCACGGGAGCATGGCGGCGAGCTTCGTCCAATCCTTCGGCTGGAACATAGCGGAGCGCTTCCAATGGGAAGTCGGCAATGACCGAATATCAAATATATTAGAAGACATGCTGACGCTAGCCGAGTCCGGAGGCGACCCGTCGGGATGGCAATTCTCCTCGGATTTGTACCGATTTCTTACACTGCTGCAAACCAATGCCCGAACAGACAATCGACCATCCCTATCGAAACGGCTGGAGCGAATTCAACTTCTGCTGGACTGGCTCGAGGCGGAATTCGCAGATCCCGGAATCGGACTTACGGAGATGGCATCCTTGCTTGATATCGGCGAGAGGCAACTGAATGAGAAGTTTCGGGAGCTGTTCGGCCAGACGGCCTATGCTTACTTAATTCAACTGAGGATCCGGAAAGCGAAGGAATGGCTTCCTTCCCGGCCGAGCTGGACGGTACGTCGAATCGGCGAAGCGGTCGGATTCCGCGACGCGAGCCACTTCGTGGCTACGTTTCGCCGAAAGGAAGGCATGACACCGGAAACTTACCGAAGGTTATATGGTACGGATTCGGTGTCATGACTCCATTCGAATTAAAAATGCGGTTATTATGATGCCATGGGAAAGGGCCAGTGCAAGGCCCTTTATTCTATACTTTTCAATGATTCAATCATATTGATTTGAGACACTTTTCTCCGTAGTAGTAAATTAGAGAGAATTGTAAGTAAGAACGCAAGAATAATAGCAACCAACAGGATAGATATATTTAATTTATCTGGGATTTGCTGATGTGGACTCGATAGTGCCTTAACAATAATGGCATATACATAACCGCTTATCGGTAAAGCTACAATTACCGCAAAGGCGGTTAGTATGATGTTTTCAAAAAAGATGAGTCGGGTTATTTTATTTTTTTGATAGCCTAATACCTTCAATGTTGCAAGCTCACGATTCCTTTCATAAATGTTTATAGAAGATATCGTGTATATGGCGCCAAAGGAGAGTATGACGGCACAAAGGATAAACATAATGAATACAAAACTGTTTTGTTTCAAAATATATTGCGCTGATTGCTTTAAATCACTTTTATCTGCAATGGTATCTACATGTTGATCCTGTTCAAAGAAGTTACGAACACTAATTAGATCTGCAGAACGATTTGCTTTAACTAAAAGCGAGGTTGGACTGTAATCTATGTCAAAGCCCTTTATATATTCTGGTGTGCTATAAAACGACGGATTCGTATACTGATTAGATATTTTCAGAACAATCATATCTACCAATTTATTGTTATGCTCTGGCGCTGTGAACTTTAATTGGATGGTATCGCCTTCTGCAATATGATATTTGTCAGCGTAAGATTTGGGTATGAGCACACCATTGCTTTCTAAATTTATCCTCTTGTCGTTTTTGTCAAAGAAATGAATAAGATCGTTTTCTCTTTCAGTAACAACTAAAGTGGCATTTTCTTTGCTATCATCTTTTATAAATTCAACAGGGATGGTAGATAACTCATGACTATTTGTAATACCAGAGGGGAGTTTTATCATATCGGAAGATATTCCCATCGTATAATCTACTCTTAAATCATAGGTATACACATCTTCAATTTGGTTAGCTACTTTTATCAAAGACATTTGAGTGCCGAAAGCAGTTATCAATAAAACAGTACTTGCAACAACACCAACTGAGCTCGCTAAAGCTTTTTGTTTATTTAAAAATATATTTCTCCAAATGAGTTTGTTACTGTAGGAAATACGACTCCAAATACCCGGAATTTTTTCTATGAATATCTTCTTCATCTTCTTTGGCGGTTTAGGACGCATAGCTTGGGCTGCATGTTCTTTTAATAGGGTTCTGCCACTTAAGTAACAGGACAGGATTCCAAACGCACAAGAGAAAATGATCGGAGGAATAATAGAAAACAACGAAAGTGAGAATGTAATGTCAGGCAGAGAGTATGACCTTGCATTCGACGCCGTTACTAATGGAATAAATACAATAGCTGCAATGACATAACCTAGAATGGAGCCTATTATGCCTGCCAGCACTGGGTATCCCATATAATGAAGCATGATATTTCTGTTTCTTACACCCAAAGCCTTCATAATACCTACTTGATTTCTTTGAGAATCTATAATCCTTGACATGGTAAGGAATAGGATTATCGCTTCAATCAAAAAGAGAACTAAAGGAATAACCTTACTCATCAATTTATTATTATGTATCGTTTGATTTATTTGAGAATAATTGAAAGTCCGTTCTTTACTTACTTGGTTCAAATAAGAGAGTTGTTTGGATTGTACTTCAATGGATTGACCTAATTCATTCATATCGTAACCCTCTTGAGCATCAATCATGATTTCATTATAGTAAAAGCCATCTGCGATTTCAGGTATTGTCACTTCGGCAATATAAGCTGCTCCGTAGGCTTTATGGTCTTGCGTTTCGTTCTTTTTTGCATGTTCAACATTCTCAATCAAGCCGCTTATTGTAAAATCATAACTTTTTCCATTCGTATTGATCCTGATTTGATCACCGACATGGAAATTATGTTCTATTGCATAATGGGTATCCAATACGATCTCATCCTGTTTGAAGGGGATATTTCCCATCGTTATCGCAGGCGTATTAATTTCATTTTTCGCAGGTATCGAATGAACTTTCAATATAGCTTTATAATCTTCAAAAGCTTGCGTGGCATCAAAGGAATAGCGTCCTTCTATTTTATTGATGCCTCTGATTTCACCTAATCGAGACACATCATGGGTAGAAATTTGGCTGTAATATACATTTAAGTCGCTTAAATTATGCTCTTTAAAATAAACCTTCGTATAGCTGCTAAGATTGTCGCTCAACGTTACCAGCCCCGTATAGAAAAAAGCTCCTACTGCGATAACCAACACAAAGGCTATAAATTGCCCTATTGATTGTTTAATATCCCTTAATAATTTCGAGAATAATTTCATGATCACCACTCAATCCCTTCAACACTTTGTTTTACATCGTTAATGGTAACGCTCTCTACCATTCCGCTTTTAACCTTTATTACTTTATCAGCCATCGGAGCAATTGCGGAATTATGTGTGACCACAACGACACACTTTTTCGTATCTTTGTTCAAATCTTGTAGAAGCTTTAAGACGGACTTACCTGTCACGTAATCCAAAGCTCCTGTTGGTTCATCACAGAGTAACAGCAAAGGATTTTTGGCAACAGCTCGCGCAATAGCAACTCTTTGCTGTTCTCCTCCAGATAGCTGGGATGGGAAGTTTTTGATACGTTCTTTTAATCCAACCTTATATAATATTTCTTTAGCATCCAGATGCTTTTTACATACTTCCGTCGCAAATTCAACATTCTCTAGAGCGTTTAAATTCGGAATTAAGTTATAGAATTGAAATACAAAGCCAACTTTCTTAGCACGATATTCGGTTAATTTGTTCTCGCTCAATCTTGTGATTTCATGATCACCAACAAACACTTGACCTGAGGTAGCTGTATCCATACCGCCAAGTATATTCAGAATCGTACTTTTGCCGGCACCACTTGCCCCTAAAATAACGACGAATTCTCCCTCTGATATAGAAAAATCAACACCAGCAAGAGCCTTTATTGTTACTTCACCTATCTTGTATTCTTTCGTTACGTTTTTGAATTCGATTAGCTTTTTCACTTCTTACATCTCCTTTGAAGCCTATTTTTCAGGATCAATTCCCCTGTTATTTTTCCATCATATACCAAATAAAAGAAATCACTTCCTTCATTCGATGTATTTTGCGATCGGTCTCCAGAAGGAGTTTGACCTCGTCGCCATCAGGGTATCGCCTAACCAGTCTGATGTAAGCTCTCTAATCACAATTGTTAATTCCACTTGCTCGCAAAAAAAAGCGGAGCGACCTCTAAAAGGCTGCTCCGCTTAAAACATATTCACTTCTAAACAAGCTTCTTTCAAATGTATACTTTTCTTAATAGACTCTTAATGAATGGTATAAGATATATATTTCTCAATTTATTATTGATATGATTTGAATAGTGATCAAGATGGATTTAATTCCATATAAGCAGGAGGAATGATTCACCATCAATCAAATCTTAATTGTAGACGATGAACCCGAAATTCGTCACTTAATTCGCATGCATTTAGAACAAGCAGAACTACAAGTCATTGAAGCCAGCTCAGGACGTCAAGCCATTCAATGCTTACAGGAATATTCGATAGAATTATTGATTCTGGACCTCATGATGGATGATGGCAACGGTTTTGAGGTGCTGCACTATCTACGAGAGGAGAATTCTGAATCGTTAGTTATTGCGCTTAGTGCAAGACGAGAAGTGCAAGACAAAATCTTGACACTCGGGCTAGGTGCAGATGATTACGTCACGAAGCCTTTTAGCCCAGTGGAATTGGTTGCTCGCGTGCAAGCACAGTTAAGGAGACATCGCCCTTCCTCTTCTTATCCTGCTAAAGTTCTACGTTTAAATAAATTAGTGCTGGATATCGACAATTTTGTTTTGCGAAATGACGGGAAGTCTTTTCCTGTTACCCCGGTTGAATGCAGGCTTTTAGAAATGTTCATGCAAAATCCAGACCGTATTTTGACCAAAAGAGAAATTTACAAGCAGGTGTGGAATCATGAAAACTTTGATACGAACAATTTAAGTGTTTTTATAAGCAGAATTCGAAGCATTCTTGAACCGACGGGGAGCTCCTCTCATTACCTTCACAGCATACGTGGAATTGGTTATCGATTCTCAGGAGATGGACAATGAGAAGCCAAACAAAGCTTTGGTTGCTTATGCTTATTAGTGCAACCATCAGTATTCTTCTATTTATTCCACTTAGTCTCGTTATAGGAAAGATAGGAGATAAAGGTTACAATCTGAGTAACCTGAACAGCATCTCGCAAGAAATCCTTGATACGATTGTTAAGCAACAAGCTTTTCATCCTGCAGACATAACGCCAATACTGGATAATGCCCATAACAACCATCCTGATATTCGTTTTGAATGGGTTGCAGCTGATGGATCAACGATTTATGATACCTTCGGGGAAAAGAAAAGCTATGATTTTGGGCAACTTGCTGAACGTATGCTTTATATGCCCGAGAGTCTATGGGGGGTCGATGAGCCGATAACGCTTGCTTTTTCCGTTAGCCAAGAGGATCAACCCTTTTATCTACTGATGGGTTTATCTAGTGACGCTATGAAACAAGGGCAAATTTATCTCTTCATGCGCACCTTTAAAGTCATGTTTACTTTTATGTTACCGATAATGGTTTCGTTCTTAGTTCCCTATCTGTTATCTCTATGGTTTTTCTTTTCCATGAACAAACGCATTAATAAGCTCAATCATGCCATGGGGCAGCTTAACCTCCAAAGTGAAGTTACTGTACTAGAGGACACGAAAAAAGATGAAATTAGCCAACTCACTGCGCATTATAACGCCATGGCTCGCCGCATTCAAAATCAAGCCGAACAAATCAAGCAATTTGACGCAAGACGCAAGCTGCTTCTGTCTAATCTTTCTCATGATCTGCGCACCCCATTAACGATGATCCTAGGCTACGCAGAGACGATTCGCACTGGATTGTATAAGGATGAGCAAGAACTGCAAAAGAGTGCTAAGGTTTTACTGCAGCGCTCTCGTTATATGGATAAGCTTCTTGATCAATTATTAGATATTACTCGGCAGGATGAAGGGAATTTAGAGCTTCATTTTGAAGTGCATCTTATATCTGAAATGATGCGAAAAATGGCTGCAGACTACATGATGTTTCTTGAGGGGCAGAACTTCACTGTTGAAGTAAATATACCCGACGAGGATATCCATGCCTGGATTGATGCCCCCCTAATCGAGCGTGCGCTGCGAAACCTGTTAGACAACGTGATCCGTTACGGATCAGAGGGCCGCTATCTTGAGATCGGGCTTACAGAAAAGGATGATGTCCTATATATGATGGTTATCGATAAAGGACGCGGCATTCCCTTACAGGATCAAGAGCATGTTTTTGAGCGGTTCTACCGTGTCGATGGCAGCAGAAGGGGCGAAGGACTCGGCATTGGACTGTCCATTGTCAAAGAAATTATTGCCTTCCATGGCGGATCAATTACCTTGACGAGTGTCCCTTTTGAAAAAACAATGTTCGAGATCCAACTGCCAAAGAGTCAGCGTGAACCCTAACGCTGACTCTGATTCGTTCCTACGTCCAACCAATATGCCATAACATTCAGCATGAGCCCCTACGACGCTGACGGTATTTTACGTTAATGAAAGCTATGGATCCCCAAAATGATTACATGTTTTTCATAAAATAGTAAATAAAATACAATCATATGGCGATATACTATATAGAGTCGTTGAATCTTATTGGGGGAATTATGAATGCATAACTTTGTGAAGGAACAAGTGGGTCAGGAAGAAGTAGAGAACGAACGAGCAGAAATGAAGATGAAATGGGATAAAGAAATCCATGGTCCTAGAGGTATAATTGGCTGGTTGCTTGTTCCCATTATAGGCATGGTTTTTTCTATGTTTTTCACAGCAATTCAGCTATTTACCAAGACGATACCAGCGTTGTCTTCAGACTCTGAAGTCGTACGATTTGAGACATGGTCATTTAGAGAAATTTACGATTCTGAGTGGACTACTATTTTGGTATTTGATGCCGTATTTTATGGGGCACTCATCATCTATACCGGATATGTGTTATTTGAATTATTGCGAGAGAAACCGATCGTACCGCGTTTAATGATCATTCTTTATAGTGTGAATCTGCTAGCTGCAATCATAAGAACATACTTACTCTCGACGACCGTTGATGCTGTTAGCGAAGAATTAAAAGCATCATATTGGTCAATTGCTATAGCCGTTGGAATATGTTTAGTATGGATTCCTTATTTTAAACTGTCCGTTCGAGTGGAAAATACTTTTTCGAAGTAAATGACCGATTGTATTTTAGTCCACCATCAATGAAGAGGCGGCTAATCATATGCAGCAGAGCATGCGCTTATGATGGCAGCCGTACAAAGTATGAAGAAGATTGTCCAGTATACCTGAAAAGTCGTGAGATGAAGGGGTAACCTTCCTCCAAGTTGCGCTTCTCATGAACGATAGCGAGTTTCTCCGAGGCAGTATGTTTTTTGGACATGAACAATGCTCCCCTTAAAGTAACAGGTTTTATTATTTCACCTGTCTACCGTATGAGGAGCATTTCATAGTTGCTTAGGAGGTCTTCACCAGATACTCGGATTAAGGCTGGTAGGGCGGCACTTCCATTATTTTAAACTGTTGGTCTATCTTTTTGACCGTATACGTAAACTCACTTTTTTTCAGATCTGCCTCGCGAACTTCAAATAGATTGCCATCCTCTTGTTTAAAAGTAATGACATACACATATTCATCTTTACTGACTTCTTTTTTCTCCACAATTTCATTTAATTGAAGGTTTTGAGGAATAGTTTTCAAATAGTTCTCGATCAGTTTTTGCTTATTATCTTTGTTCTCTTCTGGTGAGAACTGCACTAACCAATCGTAACTGCCACCATATAACCGCACTAGTTCGTTAGAATCATGATCTGTAATTGCTTGTATGTATTGTTCTAATACTACTTCTGAATCGTCATAGTCCTTTGTATTATTACTGGAACAACCAGCAAACACCATACATATCAAACTAAATAAAAACAACTTTTTCATTATTAAAGCACTCCTTCTGAAATTCACTATCCCTCTAGACGTCCTCAAATAAAGGAATGTTTCAGCGAAATTTCGAAAGAAACTGTGACATCTTATCTATTCGAGGGCGTTAAAGAATTCTAGATTTTTCATAAGGAGCTCCTCATTTAATTGAAGTAAACGGCTTTCCCTGTGCGCGCAGATTCATAAAGCGCCTCCAAAATCAAGGAAACTACATATGCCTGTTCAGGTTTTACGATCGGTTCCTTATCCTGATCAACCGCTTCAATCCACTTTCTCATCTCCAGGTCAGGCGCACTTTCCTGTTTGCCATCATAAAAAGCTACTCCACCTGCGCTCAGCTCAATCTCCTTCTTATATAAGCGGCCATGCTGTTCTCCGTTAATACGCAGACCCTCTTTCATATCCGCGCCAGCTTCCGTTCCGCTCAAGCTGCATTTCGCCTCATCAACCTCCAATGAGTTCAAGGCCCAACTGGATTCCAGCATGATCGTTGCACCATTTTCCATAACAATCATTCCAAACGCTGAATCCTCAACTTTAAATTTGGCAGGATCCCAGGGTCCCCAGGCATTCGCGGCATTTTCCCGTTGGGACAGCTCATGATATTTGGTTCCCAAGACGACCTTGGGCTTGTAATTATCCATCATCCATAAGGTCAGATCAAGCGCATGGGTTCCGATATCGATGAGTGGTCCTCCGCCTTGCTTCTCCTCATCAAGAAAAACACCCCAGGTAGGTACCGCTCTTCTTCTGATGGCATGCGCCTTTGCGTAATAAATATGCCCTAATTGTCCTGCTTCGCAAAGCTTTTTCAGAAATAGACTATCCTCTCTGAATCGGTTGTTATATCCTACCGTTAGTTTTTTCCCTGTTCGCTTGGCTGCATCAACCATTCTTTTGGCATCCGCTGCCGTCTTGGCCATCGGCTTCTCACACATGACAT
This sequence comes from Pristimantibacillus sp., assembly GCA_048976605.1. Lineage (GTDB taxonomy): Bacteria > Bacillota > Bacilli > Paenibacillales > Paenibacillaceae > Pristimantibacillus. The sequence continues at coordinate 60,757 of JBHGUX010000051.1, forward strand.
GCTTGCCAGCTTCTAGCGCAGCGACAGAGATTTCCGCATGAGACTCATTAGGAGTAAGCACATGAATTATATCTAGTGTGCCATCTTCAAGTAATGTTTGATAGTTAGTGTAGACTTTTGCGTCTTTACTTCCATATTGTTGTGCTGCTACTTCTGCCCGCTCTTGAACGATATCGCAAAACGCAACCATTTCAATATTGTTCAGCTTGCTTAAACTTGGCAGATGTTTTCCGTTCGCGATTCCACCACATCCGATTATGCCTAACCGATACACTTTACTCATGTCTATCATCCTCACTTTATCGTATGTTTCCCGTTTCTATAGGTCGCGGGAGTCATTCCTAACCGCTTGCGAAAAACATTATGCAAATAGTTGGCATTCGTAAACCCTTCAGACTGAGCAATCTGTTCAATCGGTTGGTTGCCTTCCAACAGCTTACGGCATACACCTTCCAAACGAACATTTTCAAGAATCTGGGAGAAAGATTGGTTGGGATTGACTTTATTAAAAATCCTCTGCAGCTGCCTGGAGCTGATATTCAGCTTTTCCGCAACATTGTCCAGCGTGACAGCCCCGGAATAATTCGCCCTAATATACTGAATGGCGTATTCATATCTGTAGGTCAGCATATCCCGTACTGGCGCTTCCGTTGCAATTCCTTCTGGATCATACGCTCTCGCTGTTTTCAACAAAATACTGATTACAAACTGTTTGATGGCTGTATAATATCCGGTGAACTTAACCTCACAGGCTTCATACGCTTCCAGAAAGCAGTTCATGGCATAATGCCGGTCATGGATCGGAATAAGGGGGAGTTTCCGCAGTTTGTCGATACATTCCTCCGCTTCTGCTGCCTCCCATGGATCCACTTCTGCTCTGTTTTTCTCTCTAATATCAATATGAAGGCAAAGTTCGTCCATGGCTTCTTCGTGGTCTGCCTCCTGGTAATGCATAACACCCGGCCCCGTTAAATAAAGCATGCCCTTTGTTAATGGGTATTCCTGCTCCGCGATAATCACTTTTCCTTTACCTTTAGGAATAAAGTGAAACTCAAACTCTGCATGATTATGGAAATCAATGATTCTTCCGGCTGGGAATGATGTTAAATGGAACCTAAGCACAATAATCTCATAATGTCCCCATTGAATTGTAATATCGAGTCTCTCCAGCAAATCCGGCTTTTGAGACATCGTTTGATAGATCATGCGCTTACATCTGCTAACGGGATAACCCGTCCTTCTTTTGCCGAGCGATTCGCAGCTTCCATTAATCTAGTTAGTTCTATGGCAGTCTGAACATTATCAACAGCAAAAGTATCACTGTGTATATGATTGACCCATTGATGAAAGGCACTGTCGTGATTATCTTTTATCGGAACCTCCATCCAGCTATTCGAGGCACCCTCCGATTTATTCGTCTTAAGAAGTAATTTACTCTCAGGGGTTCCGAAGAGCAGAGTTCCTTCTGTTCCGTGAACCTCGATAGTAAACGGCGAATGGCTGTTCACAAATCCAGCCTCTACCACGCCGATCGCCCCCGAAGTTGTAAACAGGGTTGCTAATGCATTGTCCTCAACGTCTTTCCCTGTGATATAGCCAAAATTGGCACTTACACCGGTCACATCCTGGCCCAAAAATAGGCGGGTTAAATACATAGGATGGCAACCCAAGTCTATCAAAGCACCCCCTGAGCATTGTTCCTTAATATAAAAGTGCTCAGGCAGCCAGCCGGCAATGGCCCCATTGTGGGATAAGCGAACTCTGACATACGTTATCTCCCCCAGTAGTCCCCCGCTAATCACCTCCATAATGGACAAAGTGTATCCGTCGTTCAATCGCGGCAAGGATACCGTAAATTTCACTTGATTCCGATTTATCTCGGCGATAATATCGTCAACTTCCTGCACTGTTGGAGCGATAACCTTCTCGGTAAAAATATGTTTGCCTGCTTTGGCGGCGGCCACTATTACATCCTTATGAATGTTTGTCGGGGCATCCACGATGACAGCGTTAACATTTTCCTGAATCAGCATATCCTCAAGAGACTCGAAGTAAGGAACCTTCAACAATTCAGCCGCTTCTTGTCCTCTTATTGCGTCTTCGTCCCATACGGCAGCGATAAACGTATCTTCATGCGCCTGCGCTTGCTTAACATAGTCCCAAGCATGTACATGCCAAAAGCTGACCACACCAATGCCAATGCTCATTTGCCATATCCTCCAACATATAGTATTCTGACATCCCACTATAAGGTAACATATCTGAATCGCTTTTTTTAATAGGAAAATACGACAAATTATATATAATATTACGACATAGCTCCGACTAACTTCCTGCACCTTCGAAATCTCCTGCGTTGATCAACAGATGAAATAAAACAGACTAAAGAAGCCGATAGAGTCAGAGCTCCATCAGCTTCTTTAGCAGTTGTGTTTTCCTCGCAACGCCGGCTTTCTTATAGATTCTGCCTAGATGCTTTTTGATTGCGGCTTGAGTAACGTTCAACTTGATTGCGATTTCCGCGATGGAATCGATAGACAGTACGAGCAGGGCGACCTCTCGCTCTTTGGCCGTGAAGCCGAATAGATTGTCAGGCAGCTTCGGAGTCAGAGACAAGCCTGCACCCTGGACCCAACGGTCGAAGTATGCCCTTTGCCGTTCTCCGCGTATGTCCAGCATGAAGGTGGGAGAAGGAATATGCTCGCCGAAATCGTAATGCGTAGCTCCCTCAACTTGATTAAAGCCCATCCGTTTGGTGATTTCTTGGTGATAAGGCAGCGGGCTGGAGAACATCAAGTTTCCTTGTTTCAAGAGAAGGGAAATTAGCAGGCGCATCAAAGCAGCGCGAGCAGCTATGCTATCGTCCTTTCTCAGGTCAATATGGTAAATGAACGTTCCCGAAGGCTGCTCGGGGGAAGTACGGTACTCTTCCAACTGCCCAGGGTCTAGCGTATTAAAAAAATGTCTGGAAACGGGTTGAACCTGCAAATACGGCAAAGAATCGCGGTGGATGGGAATGAAGACCGCCAGTCCGATCGTTGCTCCCTGGCGGTTCTTGATCATTCTGACCGTATCCGAACCGAAAGTAATTAACTTGGCAGGCTCAAGGTTGCTGAATGCGATTCGGTCGTGCTGAGCGGGAATGTCCATTTGATGCAGCTGTCCAGTTTGGGGATTGAAGTAACTTCGTTCGTAATCAGCTTCGGCTTGCATAACGTCTTGAATATGCTGCTCGGCTTGGCATAGGTTGCCTTCATTAACCGTCTCGTACTCGTATTCACCGTGAGGCGTATCCTCTAAGAAGGTCGAGAGAAGGACGGAATCCTCAAGTCCGAAGATCAAATTCGCTATCGTATCCGTCATACTCCTGTCCGAGGACGGAGTGACGATTTCCCGGTGATAGTAGGCAATACTACGATCTCGAAGCTGTTTGAATCGTTTGGGCGTACGGGTGCGAATTTCTTTGGAAAGGGTCGTTCTCAGTAAAGCATGAATACGATATCCACCTTTGCCCGGTCGGATGAAAGAGAGATCGGTTAGCCTGCGGAAGCTCTCTCCGGAAATGGACATGCCTATCATCGACTCTAACAACTCTTGATCGAAATTCCGAATGAGCGATGCGGCTTCTACTAATTCTCGAAGGGATTCGTCCGGAACCTCGCGCAACCACCGATAAGTTAATTCCCTGAACAAGTCCTCCCATTGTTCGTCGTATTTCTCTGTGAATAACTCCTCTAGCGACAGACCAACCGTAAGCGACAAGGTTAGTGGATGGCCCGTCGTGAACACATATAGTCTGCGCAGTGTCGCTTCATCAACAATGCCGAACCGCTCCGCATAGCTTGTACAGGCTGCCGCATCGAATGGGTCAACCGGTACAGATTGTACCAAGCTGCGCCATACCGGCGAAGCGAGCCAGCTTCCTTGCAGCGCATGCCGTCCTGAAATAATAAACAATATATTGTCACTGGTATGAGGGATAAAACTTTCCCTCAGCCACCAATCCATTTCACCGAGTTCTTCGTAAGTGTCAATCGCTACGATGAGACGAGCATTGACCGCCATCTTATTTAACCCGTTTAGACAATCTTCGATCGGACGCTGCGTGATTTCGTCCGCAGGCATCTGAAGCAATGCGATGATTTTCTCGCATAGCCCTTGAGGAGTATGGGTGAAGTCATTGCTATCTAGCAGCAGGAACGGAACGAGTTGGGATTGGGCTGACCTACGGAATTCGTCTAGTAGGAAGCTTTTGCCGATGCCGCCCGTGCCGTGTACGTTGAGTATCTTATCGTGCGGGTATTCCTGTGTCAAAAAATCGATGAACAGGTTCTTCTCTCGTTCGCGGCCGACGAAAAAACGACTTTCCATCCGCTTGATCCGATTCTCGTTCATCTCTCGGCCTGCCTCTCGTTAAGTAAAATGTATACCTAAGTATACTATAAATTCTACTAATACGTTGTTAGGATTGGGAATATAGCGAATGCTGTGAATTGCGAAATCGATGTTGGGAGAAGAGTGCTAATGAACAAGATACAGAGAAGAATGATAATATTCCTTACAACATTATTGCTCGTAAGCGGTTTGACGCCGATAGGGAATAAAGTTAGCGCCGCGACGACAAAAGGGATCATTGAAACGGTGGCTGGTGTGGGTACACCAGGATATTCAGGGAACAGCGGGTCGGCTTTACATGCAAAACTAAGGCAGCCAACTTCAATAGCAATCGATAGCGTAGGAAACCTGTACTTCGCAGATTCAGCTAATCATGTGATCAGGAAAGTCGACTCGGCAGGGAATATTAGTACTATTGTAGGAACGGGTATAGCCGGATTTTCTGGGGACGGAGGGTTAGCCACAACTGCAAAACTTAATATTCCTAGAGGAATAGCGTTCGACAAGAACGGAAATCTGTATATTGCCGATAGTGAAAACCATCGTATCCGAAAGGTTGATCTCGATGGAAAAATCAGCACCGTAGCAGGTACGGGTACAGCCGGATATTCAGGAGATGGCGGGTTAGCCATGTCTGCTTCATTAAATAGACCCGTTGCAGTCACGTTCGACGGCAAGGGAAATTTATTATTTACGGATAGATTAAACAGTTGTATCCGGATGATTGATCCAGTGACGGGAATAATCAGCACCATTGCAGGTACGGGTATAGCCGGATTTTCTGGAGATGGCGGACCAGCCTCTTTAGCTCAATTGCAATATCCGGTAGGAATAGTAGTGGATAACGCCGGATATCTGTATATAGCGGATACTACGAATGCACGTATCCGGAAAGTTGATCCATTGACAGGTGTAATTAGTACCATGAAAGCAAATTTGAATTATCCTAGTGAAATAGCGGTTGATAGCGTAGGAAATCTGTATTTCCAACTTTTGAATAATAACCATAGAATCCGTAAAATAGATAAGGCGACAGGGAACCTCATCACAGTAGCGGGTATGGAAACGAACGGATATTCAGGAGATGGTGGATTAGCCACGTCTGCGCTATTGAATTCCCCTTCTGGGCTAGTTATCGACAGTGCGGGTCATCTATATTTCTCGGATCAGATGAATCATCGAATCCGGAAGGTGACGTTCGCAGCAGTACCTTCGGCACCGGCAAATCTAACTGCAACGGCAGGAACTGCCAAAGTGACACTGAACTGGGAATCGGTGAGCGGAGTCGATGAATATAAAATATTTAGAAGCACCACTGCTGGAACTTCTCATTCAGAAATCGCTACCGTAAGCGGTTCTGTATATAGCTATGAGGCGGCTGGATTATCCAATGGAACAACCTATTACTTTACCGTTAAGGCATCGGCACCCGGCGGCGACAGCGGAGCTTCCATTGAAGCTAGCGCCACAACGATTGCGCAAGTGGCAACGCCCTCGTCCAATCCTGCCGGAGGTTCCGTAGCCTATGGGACCACGGTGACGCTTAATGCAAGCGACCCAGGAGCGAGTATCTATTATACGACGGACGGCAGCGTGCCAACAGGCAGCAGTACGCCATATCATTCGCCGATCAGCGTGACTAGCGATATGACAATTAAAGCCATGGCGGCGAAGTCCGGTATGGTCGACAGCGAAGTCATAAGTGAATATTATACCATCCTGGCTCCGCAACTTAGCCCGGCGAGTGGTGAATTCGATAAGAATGCCTCCGCTCAAGCGGATGTTACAACGACAATAATCTGGAACGGTCATACACTCGAAAGTATATCTCTTGGAGGAACGGAACTCGTTGAAGACACCGATTACAGTGTCTCTGGGGCTGCGGTGACGATCAAGAGTTCGTTCTTGGCTAGTCATACGATTGGAACGAAGTCCCTCCTCTTCACATTCGTAGAGGGAAAAACACTGACGCTTGCAATCGACATCAGCGACACAACGCCAGTACCGGGAGCACCGTTACTGAAACCTGCAGTTCCCGGGGATGCAAAGGCAAGCTTGGAATGGAGCCCAGTGGACGGTTCGTCAGGGTATACCATCTATCAAAGCGACAATTCCACTACCGTTGGAACTGAAGTCGGTTCAGTCAGCGGATCGGTGTATGACTACACGGCAACCGGGTTAACGAACGGGATGACTTATTACTTTACGGTGAAGGGTACAAATTACCAAGGAGACAGCCTGCTTTCCAATACCGTGAGTACTACGCCATTTACGGTGCCGGATGCGCCAACGATCAGCGCCGTGACGGCTGACAACGGACAGGCGTTGGTCCATTTCACGCCGCCTTTGAATGACGGAGGTCGTCCGATTACGAGCTATGAGGTGACAGCTTCGCCCGGCGGCACAACCGCAACGGGAAGCGCCAGCCCGATCAAGGTCACAGGGTTAACGAACGGTACGACCTATACATTCACGGTGAAGGCGATTAATCTCGCAGGAAGCGGCGCAGCTTCGGCGGCTTCGAGTTACGTAACGCCGAGTGCGCCGCCGAGCGTTACGCCATCGGTTCCAACCGAACCGGAGAAACCAACGACTGGCGTGGCCGTATTCATCAACAGCATAGAAGCGCAAGCGGGAACGGCAACTGTGGAGAAGGCGAATAAGAATGGCCAGCACACGACATCTGTCATACTGGTTCAAACCAAGCTTGAGGAACAGCTTGCGGGAGCTGCGCGCGCGGCGGTCATCGCTATTCAAGTCGATCCCCCTTCTGACGTTGCTACCGTAGAACTTAGTGGGTCGATTCTTCAATACCTGGCACAACAACAAGTTATTATAGAAGTTCGGACCAAGGACGCCACCTACCGATTGCCTCTCCAACAGCTCGACATTCAGTCGTTGATTGGATCATTTGGAGATTCAGCGACGCTGCAAGAGTTTAGGATTCAGCTTGAAATCTCCAAGCCGACGGCCGACACGGTGCAACTCGTCGAGAACACTGCGGTCCAAGGTGGGTTCACCCTTGTCGTCCCTCCGGTAAACTTTGCGGTGAGGGGTATCTACGGCAGCGCCGAGAAGGAAGTAACCAAGTTCGGCACCTACGTGGAGAGAACGATTGCGCTTCCGAATGATATAGATTCTAGCCAAGCTACGACTGCCGTCGTCGTAGAGCCGGATGGAACTGTCCGTCATGTACCCACCCGGTTTGTGACACTTGATGGCAAGGTCTACGCCAAAGTATATAGCCTATCGAACAGCACCTATGCCATCATTCGGCATTCGATCGCCTTCAAGGATGTAACAGCGCAATGGGCTAAGGATGCCGTGAACGACCTCGGCTCGCGAATGGTGGTGAGCGGTGACAGTAATGCTCTGTTCAACCCTGACACTAACATCACCCGAGCAGAGTTCGCTGCGATACTCGTTCGAGGCTTGGGACTGAAGGCGGACAACGGTGTGGAATCTCCTTTCTCGGACGTGAAGTTGGATGTATGGTATAGCGGAGCTGTTCAAACCGCTCATACCTATCATCTGATTAACGGCTTCGAGGACGGAGCTTTCCACCCTGCGGACAACATTACGCGGGAGCAGGCGATGGTGATCATCGCGAATGCGATGAAGCTGACCGGGCTGAATGATAAGCTTCCTTCGTCTCAAGGGGAGGATGAACTGCTCAAGTCTTTCGAGGATGAGAATAGCATAGCCGTCTGGGCAAGAAGCGGCATCGCAGCTGGCATACAAGCCGGAATCGTCTCCGGCCGCGGCGGCAAGGAGCTCGCTCCGAAAGCTTTCATTACAAGAGCGGAAGCTGCCGTGATTGTACAGAAACTACTTCGAAAATCCGAGCTAATTGAATAAATGCCGTTGAAGAGGCTGCTCTGGAAGGGATTGCAAAACCTTCTGGGGCTCTTGGACCGACCGCAACTTTCCCTCCCCAGGATTTCCCTTCTCCATGAGTTATCGATCCGGTGAGAAGCGGTATCTTCTCGCGCAATTCGGACAGAGTCGCCTCGCGCCCGTCCGCGAGCAGCGCAAGCGTCTGATCGCCTACCTCGCGGAGCCAGCGTTCGCCATCCTGGTGGAGACCGGCCTGTTCCACCTCGCGCACCAAACGGCGCCGCTCGGCACTGGCGACGCGGTTGCTCGCCCCAACCTGGACGAAGCGAAGCAGTTCGCGAGGGAAGACGAACAGAGTTCGTCGCATCGCCAAGTGCTTGATGAGGGAGCGATCGACGTAGAGAGCATTATCCATGTCATCCACGGTCATCCCATCGACACGCGCCCAGGCAGAGAGATACACTGTCGGCTGGTCCGTCCCGTGGAGACACACCATGCTCCTCGCTGCGTCGACAACTTCCGCCGCCCGAAAGCCAGGCGCTAAACGGTGGCGGCGGGCCAATCGCGCTCGACGTTCGGCTGCACCGATGCTCCGGATGGAATGAGTAGTCATTGCTTTTATACCTCCTCTGTTTATAGAACGGTCAAATGAACGGCAATCCAATCATTCATCAATGAAGTTAGCGATTATTTTTAGTCAGATACAAATACAACGTTATTGGGGCAAAGATGACGATCAACAGCAGGCAAACGCCAAGTCCAGCTGTAATGTCCATTGTGCTTGCTGTACCATTCATGAGTCCTCTCACCGTCGTAACCGCAATGCTGATAGGATTGATATCCACGATGAACCCAATCCATTTGGGCATCGTTGAAGAGTCTACCAGAATATTGCTCGCAAACAGGAGAGGATACACCAACATCATGCTTGATCCCGATACTGTCTCAGATCGTTTGGCCAATATACCAATCATTGAAAAAATCCAACTCACACTAAAGGCGAAAAAAATGATAAACAAGATCGCTATAAGCGTGCCCTTGATCCCTTCCTCCGGTCGGAAGCCGAGTAGCAACCCTGTTCCACAAGCTACGAGCAAGGCTATCGTATATCTTAGTCCATCTGTCATTAATGGCCCCAGCACGGAGGCTGGTTGCCAAAAAGGCATCGTTCGGAAACGGTTGTACACCCCTTTTGAGATATCCTGGCATAGGGTTGTCCCGCTATAGACGGTCATAGGAACAACCGTTAGAACGAGGATGCCCGGCAGCAAATATTGAATGTATGCCTCAGTGGAACCCGCAATGGCACCGCCGAACAAAAAATTAAAAATGAGCAGCATCATGACAGGAGTCAGAATGGCATCCATTGCAAATCCAAAAAGATTGTTTTTCGTATTTTGCCATGTTCTCCACATGAAGATTGTTGTCGATGTTAAGGAATTGGGACTGCGTGGTGAGGACCCTCGTAACAACATCGATTCATTTAGGTTACGGCTGCTGTTCATTGAACGACCTCCTTCTTTGTATAGAGGCAGTTAAAGCCAAGAATACTTCGTCCAAGCTTGGCTCACTTAGCGAAAAGTAGTCTATCGGGACTTTATTGCTCACGAGCGTATGTATGGCTTGGCTCGCGAGAATGGCTTCTTGCACGGGTATATTATAATCAAGCGGATCATTGCCTTGAAATCCGGTCAAATGATGATGATCAGCTAACAAGCGGTTGATGGTTGCTTCTTCTGTCTGTTCTGCCAAGCGAATCGCTAAAGATTTGCCACCAATGGATGCCTTCAATTGTGAGGGTGTCCCTTCGGAAACAATGTTCCCGTTATCGATTACAGCGATTCTGTCAGCCAACTGATCGGCTTCCTCCAGGTATTGGGTCGTCAACAATACCGTCGTCCCCTGCTTCAGTAGCGTGCGAACCACTTCCCACACCCCCATACGACTTTGAGGATCCAATCCAGTTGTCGGTTCATCTAGAAAAATAATTTCTGGCTGGGCAACCATACTTGCAGCAATATCCAAGCGTCTGCGCATGCCTCCGGAATAGTTCTGAACCATACGATCTTTGGCGTCCGAGAGCCCGAACGATTGAATCAGTTGTTCCGCTATAGAACGTGCTTCTTTCGAAGAAAAGCCATAAAGTCTAGCAATCAGAATCAAATTTTGAAGCCCTGACAACCCTTCATCAAGGGCAGCGAACTGCCCGGTCAGACTTATTTTCTTTCTCACTTCCTTGGCGTGCTTCACCACATCATAACCAGCTACAAGCGCAGTTCCTCCATCTGGCTTAAGAAGTGTGGACAGCATATCTATCGTTGTTGTCTTTCCAGCGCCGTTAGGGCCAAGCAGGGCAAACAATTCTCCTTTTTTGACTCTCAAATGAATGCCTTTGACCACCTCTTGATCCTTAAATGATTTTCGGAGGCCATTGATTTCAATCGCATAAGACATTTCTGACATCCCCTTTAAAACTCATTTTTATGTTCAGACACCCATTCCGCGAGTGTCCTGGCAGGACGTCCTGTCACTTGCTTCACAGTGGGGACGACCGTGTGTCCGATTTCTGGTGGATTTTTGCCCATAAGGACAAAAAAGTCGATATCCCCTTCTTCGTAGCCCTGATTTCTCCAGTTTTGTCTCGCTTGGTCTTCCGTCAGTTCATCAAATTGAATATCCTTGCCGATCCCTTCACTAATCGTCCGGATCGCTTGTCTACGCGAAAGAGACTCTGGGCCAGTCAGAATATAACTTTGTCCGTGATGACCATTCTCCGTGAGAGCCGCAACGGCGACGGCGGCAATGTCTCCCTCGTGGACTCTGGCACTCAGCGCATCTCCGAAAGCCTCTCGGACAACCCCCTCCGAACGAATCGAATCCCGCCAGTCCATTAGTATATTGGCCATAAATTCTCCCGGCTTTACGAGTGTCCATTCCATCCCACTATTTTTAAGCGCTTCCTCTACAGGGCCCTCTTCATAACCGACCAATACAGCGACCCGTTTTACACCGGCTTGCTTCGCCAATTCAATCACTTTGGGATGAGTTTGAAGCGTCGCATTAGCCTCATCACTGGAAATGATTAAGAACAACCCATTAACGCCTTCCAATGCAGTTTGCAGTGTATCTGGCTCATTCAGATCTCCTGCTACGACCTCAACACCTCCCGGTAAATTTGCTTTTGCCGGATTGCGCGACACCGCTCTCACCTGTTCTCCTTTTTGCACAAGTTGAACCACAACATGTCTTCCTACCGTTCCTGTAGCACCTGTTACTAATATTGTCATTTGCTGATTCCTCCTATTTGCGTTGCGTATACAGCTTTTGGATTTCGTTGATTTTGTCCATTAAATCTTGCTTCAACTCATCAGGCGAAATGATAGTCACCTTTGAACAATAGCTTAGAATAATGGAAATCGCATATTCTTGTGAGTAGAAAACCGTGTGTACGTCAATATGATCCCCGTGATTCGTACACTCTCCCTGAAACTGCTCGAACACTCGTGGTTGGGCAGTTAAATCAAAACGAAGATGGGCTAGTACGCCTTGAGCCTCTTCCTCAGCGGGAAGAGAGAATAGGACTCTAAGTTGAAAATGGTCGTCTAACACTTCCAGCTTGTTGATTCTAGACACCCGGAAGAAGCGTTTCGCTTGATGCGATAAGCAATACCCCTCCACATACCATACTCCGCGCTCCCAATACAACTTGATTGGCTCCACCTTTCTTTGAGATAAGGTGCCTGTTGCACTTGTGTAAGAAAACGCAATGACTCGGGTCCGATTGATCGCATGAAGGAGCGGATGAACAATCTCCTTCTCACGTTCTGATGTACTCATATCAAATACGATCTTATCGTGATATCCCCCGTTCAATAGAGCAGGCTGCAGACTGGAAAGCTTCTGCATTAATGAGACGGACTGGCCCCCCATGGCTCCTTCCATGCCCTTAAGAAGATTATAGATGACCGAAAAATCATCAACAGAGAAGTGCTGTTTTGTTAAGAAGAAACCGTTCATCAGTTCAAAACCGCCGTCAGTACCTGTAAACGAAGCAACGGGTATGCCCGCTTGATTAATGAGATCTACATCACGATAAATCGTTCGAACGGAAACCTCGAATCTGCTTGCCAATTCTGTTGCCGTCACTCTTCTTCTTGTTAATAGCTCCATCGTAATCCCGAGCATGCGATCCAGTCTCATCTTTTTCACTCCTCTCATTTCATGATTTATCGGCCCATCTGTTTGAAAGCATAACATTTGAATCCTGACATCATGTATGTCAGGATTCAAAACGAAAATTAATAAACCCACGAATTGAAACCTTAGAGATATTCAATATGATTGTGCCCGAGTGATGAAAGATTAGTTGAATACATTCTGAAAACAAACCCTTGAATATTCAAATGTTCGGTATTAATCGCAAAGAAAAAACGGCCTTCTACCGTTTTTGTTAAACTCATCTATTCCCTGCGAACCATCAATATTAAGCACTCCACATGTATCGAATGTGTATACTATAAAAAAACCAAACGGAGTCTCTTCCGTTTGGTTTCTCTTGTTCATTTTAATAACCAGTACATTGCTACTTAACTTTATCGTTAGCTAGAGGCTTTATAAATAAAATCACCAATTCAAATTTTGTTTTTGCACTTCGACAACAGTTGGATTTTTAATAAGCAAACCACCATCTGCACTAATAACTTGACCTGTCATAAATGTAGATTCATCACTAGCTAAAAATACAGCTAAATTAGCAATATCTATAGGCTTACCAATACGCGGTGTGCATTTAGCATCTGCATAGATATCTATTAATTTTTTTAATGGCTCTGGCGCATGTTCTACAATCGTATCACTTAGTACCATACCTGGTGCAATTGCATTGCAACGAATATTTTGTTTGCCAGATTGAACCGCCGTTGACTTCGTTAATGATATAACCCCTGCCTTTGCAGCAGCGTACGCGGATTTTCCAAGTTCGCCAACCAATCCTCCCATTGAAGTAGTATTAATTATCGAACCTCCGCCCGTTTCAAGCATGACTGGAATCGCATATTTTGTTCCTAATAAAACCGATCTCAAATTAAAACGCATGGTTTCATCCCATTCGAACAAATCCATTCCCACTACATCTACATCACCTTTAAAATCAAGGCGAACTTTTTGACGATGTGAGCCTGGCCGGAAACCGAAAAGGCAGCAAACCTGGATGGGTTTGCCGCCTTGGAAATCCTTCTCGCAAAAATTTTATTTCGCGCTTTGCTTCTCTGCGATCGCGTTGCCAGATTTGGATATTTCATTATAAGCTTCTTCGATCGATTTCTGGCCAAACATTACGGCATCTATCGTTTTCTTGTAGTTGTCTACCCACTCCGTCCACCCTGCCGCAGCCGGATAGAACGGCAACGCCTTATCAAGCGCCGTATCGTACATTTTCTTGCCTAGCTTATCCTTCGGCGCCAAGTCAGGCTCAAGTGCGGCGTAGATCTCGTCGTAGATCGGAATGCCGAAGTTCAGGCCATACGTTTCGCCGGCTTCCTTCTCCGTAACGAACCATTTGATGAAAGCCTTAGCCTCATCCTTATGCTTGGAGTCAGTACTTACACTCAGGAAGATGGTCGGCTGCGCCCATCCGCCTCCTTCTGGCCCTACCGGAACGTTGACGACGTCCACTTTCCCTGGCATTAACAGCTCAAGTGCGCCTACCGAACCGACCGATGCGCTTCGCGTCATTACTTTGCCGCTCGCCATCGGGTCTGCTTGCGGATCATTTTCCTTGAATGAGCTGACCATGTCCGCAGGAGGAACGATTTTGTTTTTGCGGAATTCCGCATATATACCATAGAATTTCATGAACTGCTCTTTGTCCAGATTAAACTTCTTGCCCTGCTCTTGAATAATCGGGCCTTTGCCATTAGCCGTTTGATAGTACTGGTAATGGTCCCACACATTCGAGTCATTGATCGGATAGACACCTTCCGGAAGCTTGGCGCGCGCATTTCTCGCGAAGTCGAAATATTCATCCCAAGTCCAGTCTTTCTTCGGCAGCTCGATACCGGCAGCCTCCAGTGCTTCCTTGTTAAACGCCGTGCCTTGTGCGTTACGGCTGATCGGAATGCCGTAAAGCTTGCCGTCTATTTTTAAGTTTTCCAACGTCTTGCCGTCGATGACACCGGTTAGATCGATATCCGATAAATCCTCCAGTGTGCCTCTAGTCGCATATTCGTGAATGTACGCCCCGTCCATATGAAGGACATCCGGCAGCGAATGGGAAGCGGCCAGCGTCGGCAGCTTCTTCCAATAATCGTCCCATGCCATGTATTCAGGCGAGAAGGTTACCGATGGATTTTTGCTCGTATACACCTCCTGCGTTTTCAGCATCGCCTGATGCCTGGTATCTGGTCCTTGCCACATGATTTTGAGCTTCACCGGAGCATTGGAGTCGCCATTGCCGCTATCGTTCGGAGCGTTCGCCTCTCCGTTGTTTGCGCCGCTCCCGCAAGCCGTCAGTGCCAGCATCGCGGCAAGCATCAATAATGTCAATCCATTGTATAATCTTTGCTTCATCCTCTTTTCCCCTTTACCTCATATTTTGAAGCTGAACCTGTCATGCAGCTATCCCTTTAAGCCCGTCGTTGCGATTCCCTCGACGAAATGCTTCTGTGCGAAGAAAAACAAAACGACGGACGGCATAACCGAAAGCAGTGACATCGCAAGCAGCCTGCCCCATTGGATTTCAAACTGATCCACGTACATGCGCAGAGCCAGACTGACCGTAAATTTTCCAACCGAATTCAAATACAGCATTTGTGCGAAAAAATCGTCCCAGCTCCATATGAACGTAAATATCGCCACCGTCACCAAAGAAGGCTTAATTAGCGGCAAAACAATCCGGTAGAAAATAACGTATACGGAAGCACCGTCGATTTTGGCCGCTTCATCCAGCTCTCGGGGAATGCCCCTTATGAATTGCACAAGCAAAAAAATAAAGAATGCGCCGCCGCCGAAGAAATGCGGCAGAATTAAAGGAATATAGCTGTCCATTAGTTGCAGCTTATTGTAGAGAATATACTGCGGAACGATCGTTACTTGCCCCGGAAGCATCATCGTAAGCAATAAAATAGAAAATAACACCCCGCGAAACTTAAAGCTCAGACGGGCAAAGCCGTATGCGACGATCGCACTTGTGAGAACGCCGCCCAGCACGTTCCAAAACTCCATAATGAGCGTATTTCCGAAGAAACGTCCAAACGTAAATTCCGGGGAAAACTTCCAGCCCTCAATGTAATTTTCCCAGATCAGCTTAGAAGGCCAAATGGAAGGCGAGCTCATCTCGCCCGTCGTTTTGAGCGAGGCGCCAACCCACCAAATGACCGGATAAAGCATGAGGAGGGATAGCACAATCAGCAGCAGATGTCTGGTGAAGTGATTATTTTTAAGCAATTTGTTCACTTTTGCTTCCCTCCATCCGTCTCGTAAAAGACCCAGTAACGCGATACGAGGAAGTTAATGGCGGTCATTAGCGCTACGATAACAAGAAGAATCCAGGCGAGTGCGGATGCGTACCCCATTTGATAATGCTTAAACGCCTTATCGTAGAGGAATAGCGCATACATGTACGTCGAATTAATCGGACCTCCCTGCGTAATGATGAATGCGGAGGTGAACATTTGGAAGGAACCGATAATGCCGAGCACCAAGTTGAAAAACATAACCGGCGACAGCATCGGGAGTGTTATGTGGAAAAACTTCCGCAGCTTCGAAGCGCCGTCGACCGACGCCGATTCATAAAGCTCGTTAGGGATCTGCTTCAAACCGGCCAGGAATATGACCATTGTAGAGCCAAATTGCCACGTATTGAGTAAAATCAGTGTTCCGAGCGATGTATGCGGATTCGTAATCCATCCGATGCCTTGGATGCCGAACCAAGCAAGTACATGATTGAAATAACCGTTCAGATTGAACATATTGCGCCATAGTGCCGATACGGCAATACTTCCGCCAATGAGAGAAGGAAAATAGACCGCCGTCCGATAAAGATTCATGCCCTTTAAATTTCTGTTCAGCATGATTGCGACCATCAATGAAAAGAAAAGCTTGAGCGG
This sequence comes from Pristimantibacillus sp., assembly GCA_048976605.1. Classification (GTDB taxonomy): domain Bacteria; phylum Bacillota; class Bacilli; order Paenibacillales; family Paenibacillaceae; genus Pristimantibacillus. The sequence goes on from JBHGUX010000051.1 coordinate 77,094, forward strand.
GACAGAAAACAACACGAAAATAAAGGTGACCTTGAGCGATGTCGTGAAATCGTTATCATTCGTGAAAATGTTGACGTAGTTTTGCGTTCCAGTCCAGGTCGGAGCTTCGAGCAGTGAATAATCCGTAAAGGACAAATAAAACGACTGGATGATCGGCCATACCGTAAGCAGCAAAAAACCGAGCAGCCAAGGCGAAATGAAAATGTAACCTGCCAGATTATTATCGTTCGAGCCTTTGAGCTTCTTCGTCAAGCGCAGCTTTGCAGCCGCCGTCTTATTCACAGCTTCTGCCTTCATCTCACGTTCATCCCCCCTCATAGCGTCTATAAGGCTCATTTTATTGAAATCGCTTACACGTGTACATGTGATAGAATTATAAATTGGTTTGTTTTTTTACACTCTTGATCGACTATAAAAGGCCCTTCTGACAAGGTGAAACGGCTTCGCCGTCCTTTGGCAGGGAGGCGCGTTTCATTCCGAAGAATTCTAAGTCATGTTTATAAAAAACATATAAACTCTTACTTAGAATTGCAAAAAAAACTATGCAGCCGCAGCATGCATAGCTTCCTTCTCTATTGAACCGCAATTCCGTCCAGGCTCCCGGTAGAAGACTTCCATTCCGCCGCAGCAGCCTCCATCAAACCTTTGATATAACCTACACCATATAGACGTCCAAGCGTTTCGTACCCGGGATTCGTATTATCTTCCCCGTCCATTGTCGGTACATGGTCGGGTCTGGACGGACCGTCGAATCCAACTTCATAATACACTTTCATCGCCTCGTACATATCGGTTTGGCCGTCATCATGGAACGTCTCCTCGAATTTGTCCGGCGTTCCGACGACGTCGCGGAAATGCACGAAGAATAACTTGTTCTGACTCGCGAAATGCCGGATGACATCCGGGATATGCTCGCCTGCGGTCGCAAGCGTCCCTTGGCATAGTGTAATTCCACTGTATTCGCTCGGCACGAGATCGATCGCGCGCTGAAGCGCTTCCGCATTGCGAAGAATACGCGATACGCCGCGAATTGGGCTTATAGGCGGATCGTCAGGATGCAAAGCCAGCCTGACCTTCGCTTTCTCGGCAATCGGCACGATTCTCTCCAAGTAATAACGCAGATTATCCCACAATTGATCCTCCGTCACGATGCCCGCTTCCGTGAGTGGCGCGTTATGCATCAAGGAATGGTCGTAGCTGGACACGAGCGCTCCGCCTCGGGTTCGCGTCGTCGTCGATGTGCGGAACCAATTGAATTGCGCCATGAAATTGTAGCATAAGACTGGAATGCCAATAGCGCCCATATTTGATATGAGCTGCCCCATCCATTCAATTTCTTCGTCGCGGCCTGGCAGGCCGAGCTTGATCTTATTCGTCGGCGGCGCCGATTCGATGACAAGCAGCTGGATACCATGATTCTCGTAGCGCTGCTTCATGTGGAGCAGATTCATATAATCCCAGGGCTTCATGCCGTTCTCTTCCCTCGGCAACGGGCCGACGGCGTAATCGACACCCATCTGCTTCGCTAAATGCCATAGCTGGTTCGGATAGGAACTGAAAAACTCGGCTAGTTTCATGACGGAACACGCTCCTTCATTCTCGTTAATAACCCCCATTGCGTTGTTTGTTTCATTAATTCGCGTCTCGGTATTCGCTTGGCGACAAACCTACCTTCTTTTTGAAAATTTGACTGAAATAACGGGAGTCGTGATAGCCGACTCGTTCGGCGACCTCATAGTTTTTCAGATGCGTTTTCTTGAGCAGTTTTTTGGCGTTGGATATTCGTATGCGGGTTAGATGCTCGATAAACGTAACACCCATTTTCGATTTGAATAAGGAGCTTAAGTAAGCGGGAGTAATGAATACTTTATCGGCGACGTAATGTAGAGATGCTCTATCATACTCTTCTTCCATCAATGTAATCGCTTTCTTAATTAAATTGCGATTGAGGCTGTCGGAGGCGTAAGACGTTCCCCCCATTTCTTTAATCACCTCGCAAACCGCGTCTTTCAATTCCTCCAGCGTGTGCAGCTGCATGAGCGCCGTAATATCGGGCGTACTGCACAGATGGGGCTGGCCATATGCCGATTTGACCCGAAGCTGCAGGCTTACTAGAAGCCGGAGTGTCGCATCGACGACTTTTTTGACTGGCAGCGGACCGTTCCGAGTTAACGTCTCGTAGAAGCCTTCCACCACTTGCCGGGTTGTTGCAGATTCGGTAATCGAGTCGCTAGTCAGAAGATGCAGGAGCTCATCCTCCATATCTTCGGGATATTCAGCGTCGCTTGCGTACTCGGTAATGCTGCTGAAGTAAATCGGCTGTGAATGGTTTTGGTAGAATCGGTATTTCATTGCGAGGAGGGCTTGCTCGTATCCGTGATGCAGATCAGATAGATGCGGATAAGGATTGCTAATGCCAAGCGAGATCAATTGAGGGTAGAAGCTATGCTCTTGGTTGCAAATACTGCTGTACAGCTCTGTTATGGATTCGCGGTCGTCCCATGAGAAAATGACTCCGACATGCCCCTTGTCATCCGGAAGGATAGCGGTATTGCCAGGCCCATGATGCTTGATAACGGCAAACAGTTCATCAACCGCGTATCTTCGGGACCATAAATCCACCTCTGCGGTACTAACGCTGAACAGAGCCAGAGCCGGGTAAGCATAATAAGCGTGAAGCCCGCTTTCTTCTAGGCTCCTCTTCATATCTACGGCGGCCAAACTTCTGCCGGGTAGCAGGTCGTTCAGCGTTCGGGCACGAACCATTACCCCTTGCTTCATAATGGTCACTCCTCTCTTGAGAAAGGATGAAAAGTAATTACGGCTCCCTTGCTAATCTGAGGTGTAATTTTTATAGAAATCCAATCCCCTTACCAGCTTCGTTTCCGTAAGATCGACGTCGCCCGATTTGATGAGATTCAGAATTTCGGTATGTGAATCAGGAATAGAATAGCCTTGGTGATCCTGGTTCGTTACCGTAATAAAGCGCATAATTTTCGATTTGATGCTGTTCCAAATGTCATGTAGCAGCGCATTCCCGCTCCGCAAATAAAAGTAGCCGTGAAAGAGCATATCCAGTTCGACTAGCCGGTACGGGTCTTCCTTATCGATCGCTTCCCGCATGCCGTCAATGACACCCTCAAGATAAGCAATATCCTTACCCTCCAGAACCTTCATCGTTGCGCGAAGCGCGTGACCCTCGACCATTTGCCGGAGCTCGTAAATGTCTCGTATTTCCTGGGCTGTAATTTCGGAAACGGTCGATCCTTTATTCATTTTTCCGACGATGAGGCCTTCCTGCTTCAGCCTCTCCAACGCTTCTCTGACGGGCGCTTGGCTGACGCTGAATTGTTTGGCGATATCCAGAACGATCATGCGGTGTCCGGGCAGCAATTCACCCTTCATAATCTGCCTCTTTAAGGTGATATAGACATGCTCGCTAAGAGAGATTGGACTTTGCGCTGAACTGGCTGTTTCGCTGGACACGGGCTCCCACCACCTTAATATTTGGAAATTTTTATGGATTATCGATAATCGATAACTCGATGCTAGTCGCTTCGAATGGGAATGTCAAGTAAAAATTATTAGCTTTTATTCAGCCTCATCAACTGTAAAAAAACAAACAAAATCATAATTTTACGGCATCGCTTTTCGCTTCAATCGCTCGGTAAGATGGTCATGTAACGAGAAGCGAAGACCGAAGGGAATCCATGATTCATGAGGGGGTGTACACGGTTGCCTAGGAAAGTAGTCTTCATCGCGGATGCCGATAGCTGGTCCGGCGAGGGTCTTATCGCACGATTCAGCCAGGGCGGTACGGATCTGATTCTGAACAGTCTTCAAGACGACAAGGAATGGGAAGACGTGCTCGTTTCCTGCATAGCCGCAGGTTCAAAGGTGCTCGTTACCCATGTCGATTTATGCAGCAGCCGCGACTTATCGACGATGCTGGATCAGACCGAGAAGCTGCTTGGCCCAGTCGACGTCATGATTCATAATTGTAACGTTATAAGACCTGCCAATGTCGAAAGCTGCGAAGAAGCGGAATTTGTCGATATCATGCAGAGAAATGCCAAATCCGCCTTCTTCTGTACCCAGACGTTCGGCAAACGGATGGCGGCTAGAGGCGGCGGCAGCGTCATCTTCGTCAGCTCCATTCACAACGAGAAGCCGACCGGAGCATCCTTCACATACAGCGCTTCGCAAGGCGCGGTGAAGATGCTGGCCCATGAAGCGGCGTTGTTTCTCGGCCGATTCGGCATCCGCGTCAATGTGATTGAGATGGGCCCTATCGAAGGTTCAGATGTTAATTTTCAAAGTCATATTTCGGGACTTTACGACGATTACCGTTACAAGGTGCCAAGCACGAAGCTCGGAACGGCCAATGATTTGGCCGAGCTTGCCTTCTTCCTTGCCGGGGAGGAAGCCGGCTATTTGAACGGAGCAGATATTCGACTGGACGGCGGTTTCCTTCTGCATTATATGGACCATCGCATGAACAAGCCCGCCGAGGGGGAGATGCGATCGCAATGAACCAAAGCTTACTAGGAAAATCGGCACTCGTCACCGGCGCGGGAACGGGCATCGGCAAATGTATTGCCTTCGAGCTTGCAAGACGCGGCGCGAAGGTTGCCATTCACTACAATTCCAGCGATGCCGGAGCCAAAGACACGCAGCATCGAATCGAGGAGTTCGGCGGACTGTGCTTAACCGTGCAAGCCGACGTCTCCGATCGAGGCCAGATCGTCCACATGGTCGACACGACTGCGGCTGAACTTGGCGGCATCGACATTCTGGTCAACAATGCCGCACTGCAGCTTAACATCCATTGGTTCGAATATACGGAAGAACTATACGACCGCATCATGAACATCAATCTTATGGGGTATTGGCAATGCATGCAGGCGGTCATCCCTTATATGAAGAAACGGAATTTCGGCCGCATTATTAACATCTCCTCCGTCCATGGCAAAAGACCGACCGATTTCGACCCGGTCTACTGCATGTCGAAAGGCGGCATCAAAATGCTCGGCAGGGAAGGCGCCATTGAGCTTGCGCATTATGGCATTACGGTCAATACAATCGCACCCGGTGCGATCGATGTCGGTAAGTTCAGGACTTCGCATAGTGAGCCCAACCGCAAAAAATTTCCGCTTGGACGCGTCGGACTGCCTGCGGACGTCGCTTCACTGGCCTGCTACATCGCCTCAGACGAAACCTCGTTTATGACGGGTTCCACCATCCGTGTGGATGGTGCCGGCATGTTAATATAACCCTGTCAACTACCTATATTCCGTAAAGGAGCAATGACCGTGACTCAAAAGGAAAGCTATGAAAGCACGTTATCTTACGTGAACACCTACTCCAAACCTTCGGAACTTCGCATTACCGACATTCGTTTTGCCGATATTGCTGGAGCTCCCATGCACTGCAGCTTGATTAAAGTGTTCACAAACCAAGGCATCGTTGGTTTCGGCGAAGTACGCGACGGCGCCGACAAACAGTTTGCCCTTCAGCTCAAAAGCAGGCTTCTAGGCGAGAATCCGTGCAATATCGACAAGTTGTTCCGCAGAATTAAGCAATTCGGCGGGCATTCCCGGCAAGGCGGCGGCGTGAGCGGCATTGAGATCGCATTATGGGACATTGCCGGCAAAGCCTACGGCATGCCGATCTATCAAATGCTGGGCGGAAAATTCCGCGACCGAATCCGCATGTATTGCGACACCGACGTCGACGGTAAAGTTACGGGGACGGCAATGGGCTTAGCGCTGCAAAAAAGGATGGAAAAAGGCTTCACCTTCCTGAAGATGGATCTAGGCATCAATCAAATTATTCATGAGCCCGGAACGTTGAGCGCCCCGCTTGGCTTTTTGGAGGAAATGAAATTGTTATCCAAATCTTGGTATTCCCGCAAGCATTCGAATCTCACGGAGCATGAGCTTCGGGAAGTACGCAACCGCCACTACGATATTTATAACATCGCACATCCGTTTACGGGTATTCATGTTACCGAAAAAGGTCTCGACATGCTGGAGCAATATGTCGCCGACGTCCGCGCGGTCATCGGCTACGAGGTACCTCTCGCAGTAGACCATTTCGGACACATCGGCTTGCAGGATTGCATTAAGCTGGGTCGTCGCATCGACAAATACAATCTGGCTTGGATGGAAGACATGATTCCGTGGCAATACACGAATCAGTATGCCCAGCTCGCTAGCATGGTGACAACTCCAATCTGCACCGGAGAGGACATCTATCTCAAGGAGAACTTCAAGCCGTTGCTGGAATCCGGCGGCGTATCCGTCATCCATCCCGACGTGCTGACGACCGGCGGCATCCTGGAAACGAAAAAAATCGGCGACATGGCTCAGGAATACGGCATCGCAATGGCTATCCATATGGCGGAGAGCCCGATCGCCTGCCTGGCAGCCGTACATGCCGCAGCCGCCACGGAAAACTTCCTGGCGCTCGAATACCATTCCGTCGATGTCGAATGGTGGGACGATCTGATCGTCAGCAAGCTGCCGAAGCCGCTGGTCCAGAACGGATTCATCCACGTGCCTGATGCACCGGGCCTTGGCATCGAAGCGCTTAACGACGAGGTTATCGAAGAGCATCTGCATCCAGAAATTCCCGGAATGTGGCTCCCTACCGACGAATGGAACGGCTATTGGTCCAACGACCGGCATTGGAGCTGAGCAGCAAGGAAGTTAAAAAAATAAAGCGAGGTGTCCGATATGAAATTTAATAATGCAGAAGATACGATTCAACTATCACCGCTATGGCAAGGCGAGCGCTTCCCGGACGGCCGTCCCAAAGTGCCGTCCAGCGTGCTCGGGCGATTAAGCAGGATCACGCTTGAGGAAGCATGGGGACCTCTCTGGTCGAGAGGCTATCTTTATCAATTCGAGGGCGATTTCAAGATCATTCATCCAAACAAAGTCATGGTCGGACGCGCAGTTACGGCCGTCATGATACCAAAACGTCCGGATTTGCATGACACGCTGCTGAATTACGGTCATGAGCAAGAGGAGCGCAAAGGCTTTTTCAACCAATGGGTTATCGATTCGCTGGAGGAAGAAGACGTCGTCGTCATCGATATGTTCGATAAAATCTATCAAGGCACCTACGTAGGTGGAAACCTGTCCACTGCTATATCTACCCGTACGAAGACCGGAGGCGCCGTTATTTGGGGCGGCATTCGGGATAATCAGCAAATTGTCGAAATCGACAATATTAATGTTTACTATCGAGGCAGCGACCCGACTGCGATCTCCGACGTTACGATGGTCGGCATGAACGTTCCCACCCGCATCGGTCGGGCCGTCTGCCTCCCTGGCGACGTCGTGCTCGGCACGCCGGCAGGCGTCATCTTCATCCCGGCCCACTTGGCGGAATTGACGGCAACCCATGCGGAGAAATCGCAGGTACGCGACGTGTTCGGCTTTGCCCGCTTGAACAGCCAAATTTATACGACGGCGCAAATCGATGCACCCTGGACGACGGCCATGTGGCATGACTTCATGCAGTGGTTCGATACCGATAAAGCCGCCGCGCCTTATCAGCATTTGACATGGGAGCACGAGTTGGACGAGGCGCGCCGCAACGAAAGCAGCGGTCCTTCCAGCGATGTCCGATTGTAGGGTATCGGCAGTTGCAGCTGCCAGTCTATCATTCAGCTGATAGAAAGAACATAGATGTTATAAAATGTAAAAAGGAGCTGCAACGATGGACAAAGCGATACTAGGCCGCACCGGATTACAAGTCACGAAACTGAGCTACGGGGCCATGGAGATTCGCGGCCCGCGAGTATGGAGCGGAAGACCAGTCGAGGACGCCGATGCGGGACGCATCCTGCATGCCGTGCTCGACGCAGGCATCAATCTGATCGACACCTCTTACGATTACGGCCGCAGCGAGGAATTGATTGGCCGCTTCATCAGCCACCGCCGGGACGAGTTCATTCTGGCGACGAAATGCGGCTGCTGCGTCACCTACAGCGGCGATCATGACGAGACGTCCCATATTTGGACGCGCGATAATTTGCTTCATAATATCGATACGAGCTTAAAGCGTATGAAAACCGACTATGTCGACGTATTGCAACTGCACGGACCAACAGTGCAGCAAGCCGAGGAAGGCGAGCTTGTCGACGTGCTGAAGGAAATTCAAGCAAGCGGCAAAGCCCGTTACATCGGCGTATCCTCTTACCTTCCGAACCTTCCTCCCTTTGTGGACTGGGGGACGTTCGATACCTTCCAACTGCCTTACTCTGCTTTGGAACGCGAGCACGAAGAGTGGGTGACTAAAGCAGCGGATACCGGAGCCGGCATCATCGTACGCGGTAGCGTTGGGCAAGGCGAGCCGGGCATCGGGCGCGGTTCGGATGATCGCTGGAGCGCATGGGAGCAAGCGAAGCTGGATGATTTATTGGAGCATGGCGAGCAGCGGACCGGGTTTCTGCTGCGCTTCACCTTGTCCCACCCTTCCATGACGACGACGATCGTCGGCACCATTAATCCCGCCCACTTGACGGAAAATCTCCACTACGCCGAGCTGGGCCTGCTTCCAAACGACGTATACGAGGAAGCGAAGAAGCGCCTGGATGCCATCGGGCGAACAGCAGTTGCAATTTAAGCGATAAGAAGGGGTCTTGATCGAGACGATAATAGAGTTTCATATGCTTAGAACACACTATATATTTATACGAGGACTGAGGTTCCGCTATTTGTCCGATTTTATTCATTTACGTATTTTGGCGGACAGGAGATCCGTTATTATCGATTAATCGAGTGAATTCAGGGCTCTAATAGGGAAATAACGGATTCTCTGTCCACCAGATTATTCGATTGACTAAGATAAGCAGCTGCCACAACTCACTTAGTCCCATTTTCATGATCAAGATTTGCTTGTAACGACTTCGTGTAATCACCCATTGTGAGAGAGCGCATCACTGACAGCGATGGGTCAGGGGTTTAATCCCCCTGCAAATATAGACAAGAATAGAGAAATAGCCGTACAGAAGTAGCTCTCCTGTACGGCTATTTTTCACATTCTCCTATATTTCCGTTCAAAGTATGTTATTCCTTCTTACTTCTGTGAGCTTTATGCTTTCGAGACTGACCCAAGCTTATACTACCTCTTCGTCTTATATACTCATGATACAGCTTCATGAGTGCCCCCTTCTCGATCTTCAACACTAACATTATGGACACGACCCGATGTCATACCTTTTCAGCGATCACTCCTTACCTCATTGCAGGAATGCCCGGCTAGAAACGTACACATACCGCTCTCCGCGAGCCATCACATGGCATTTCTGTTCAGGGAAATGCTCGTACAGATAGTCCATGAAATACCCTGGCTTTTCCGCATTTCCGGAGAATACATCGTAATGCAACGGAATCACGGTTTCCGCGCCTATTCTGTCGGCCAGCTCGGCGGCCTCCCTATAATTCATATTACCGACAATACCGCGCTCTTGGCGGAAATAATCGCGGCCATTGATGGGCAGCATCGCCACATCCGGCTTGATTTTGCTAAGACGTTCCACGAGATCCGGGTAGATTACCGTATCACCAGCATGGTAAAGCGTCACACCGTTCAGTTCAATAACATAGCCAACACATCTGTATTTCCCATCCGTGTCTTGCTCCAATTGTTCATGAGCGGCAGGGATAACCGATATTTTCAACTTCGAGAACAATTCTGTCGTCCTACAGTCATCCGCCACCATAATTTGAGAAGCCTTAACTCCCAACTCGATCAAAGGCTCTCTGCAACAGGCCGGGGCCATAATTGGCGCCTTGCTATTTTGCTTATGGAAAATCGGTAAAGTTCCGGCGTCCATGTGATCTTCGTGCTCATGTGTAATCAGACAGAGATCAGCTCCTGTAATATCCTCTGGAACAATTGGCGCTTGATAGGAACGAACCAGCCCTTTGTTGTCCAAATAATCCGATACATATGGATCTATATAGATCGTTACTCCATCACCTTTAATAATGACGCTCTCTTGCCCTAGAAACCAAATCGCCAAAGTTCCGTATGGAACCTCGGTTTGGTTCACTTCATGAATCAGAGCAGTCCCTTTTCTGTCATGCCTTTTCAATTTCATCAAATCCCTTCAATAATAGAGCGAATGGTCTCTAACGGAAGCTTAAGTTAACTATATTTTAGCATGAGAAAAGCAGAAGGAGCTATATCCAAAGCCGAGTACCACTATCGATTATCAAGTTGGGTGACAACATAAAAGGAAAACCGCTGCAGTTAGCGGTTTTCCTTTTATCGATGAAGGTTTTTATCAAACACCTTGCTACTATTATTGTTTAACTGTATCCGTCCCATCAATATGAAATTCGTCAAGAAGCGTGCGTACTTCATCAGTAGACTCTGTGCTCATCAATTGATTTCTTAGTTCGCCTGCCCCTCTAAACCCTTTTACATAAATCTTAAAAAAGCGATGAAGAGCTTTGAATGGACGTGTCTCTAATTCTTGCGAATACTTATCATAGAGATCAAGTTGCAATCGTAAGAGTTCAAGGTGTTCGATACTGCTATGATCCTTCGGCTCTTTTTCAAAGGCAAATGGATTTTTAAAAATACCACGCCCAATCATTATCCCATCAACACCATATTGCTCAGCGAGCTTTAAGCCAGTTTGACGATCAGGAATATCTCCATTAATCGTCAATAGTGTATCTGGTGCCACATGATCTCGAAGTTTCTTGATTTCAGGAATCAGTTCCCAGTGCGCATCTGCTTGGCTCATTTCCTCTCTTGTACGCAGATGAATGGAAAGGTTTGCAATGTCTTGTTGCAATATATGAGTTAACCAGTTCTTCCATTCCTCTACCTCCATGTAACCAAGCCTCGTCTTCACACTTACAGGTAATCCTCCTGCCTTTGCCGCTTGTATGATTTCTGCAGCAACCTCTGGACGGAGAATCAAGCCACTTCCCTTCCCATTGGATGCCACATTGTGTACTGGACAGCCCATATTGATATCTATACCCTTAAATCCTAGTTTCGCCATATCGATACTCATTTTCTGGAAATACTCGGGTTTGTCACCCCATATATGTGCAACCATTGGTTGTTCATCCTCGGTAAATAGTAAACGACCACGCACACTAAGATTTCCCACTGGGTGACAATAGCTCTCTGTATTCGCAAACTCTGTGAAAAATACATCCGGTCTTCCCGCTTTACTCACTACATGACGAAAAACAACATTCGTCACATCCTCCATTGGTGCAAGCACAAAAAATGGACGCGGTAAATCACGCCAAAAATTACTTATCACTTCAAATTCAAATCCTCTCATTGTAGGTACAGCTTCAAACTTTTAAACAAACAATAACGCCTAATGTTCACTTCATCTATACTTATATCATGCTTAATAAGTTATTATCAAATAAATGTGCACTTGAACACTTATAATAAGTGGTGGTACTATTATTTTTCAATTAAGTTGATACCGAATGTATAGCCATGTCACTATCGTTAAAGATAATAATAATCACAATAGATAGGATTGAATCAAATGCAAACCAAAGAGCAATGGTCATCGAAGATTGGTTTTATTTTATCTGCAGCAGGTTCAGCTATAGGAGTGGGCGCAATATGGAAACTTCCTTATGTTACGGGTATAAGTGGAGGAGGCGCATTCTTTCTTCTATTTATCTTATTTTCATTGTTTATGGGTTTTCCATTGTTATTAGCAGAGTTTATTATTGGAAGAAGTACACAGAAAGAAGCCATTAGTGCTTACCGAAGTTTAGCTCCTAATAGTAATTGGCATTGGATCGGCAAACTAGGGGTGTTGACCTGTTTTCTTTTATTGTCTTTTTATAGTGTCATTGGTGGATGGATTGTTATCTATTTTGCCAAAGGTTTATTTGGCGGAATCATTAGTGAGGGCGTAGATTATGGTTCCGTCTTTCATGTGACAATTGGAAATCCGATCTTGGTTATTGCAGCTCAGTTTGTATTTTTGGCAATTACCGTTTTGGTTGTTGCCAAAGGGATTCAAAATGGGATTGAAAAAGTGAGTAAAATTTTGATGCCCGCTTTATTTATACTATTTTTTGTTCTGATCATTCGCTCACTAACACTCGATAACGCTATGGAAGGTGTGAAGTTTTTTCTAGCACCTAATTTCTCAAATATCACGTCTCAAAGTATTCTGTTTGCGATGGGCCAAGCTTTTTTCTCCTTAAGTGTCGGAGTATCGGTTATGGTTACTTACAGTTCCTATCTTTCCAAAAAGGAAAGCTTAATTCAACCGGCTATTTCAATCGTTTCCATGAATGTATTGATTGCTTTATTAGCAGGATTAGCTATCTTTCCAGCTGTATTTTCGCTAGGGCTAGAACCCGCTGAAGGACCTGGTTTATTGTTTGTTGTACTACCAGCTGTGTTTGATCAAATTATTTTTGGCGAGGTTTTCTTATTAGGTTTTTTGGCCTTATTTTTATTCGCCACATTAACCTCTGCCTTTTCTATGTTAGAAATCATTGTTGCATCCGTCGTAAAAGGAAAAGAGGAGAGGAGAACAAAGTTCACATTTGTTATTGGTATTTTAGTTTTTGTAGTAGGCGTTCCCTCTGCATTATCCTATAGTGTGTTATCTGACCTTTTAATCTTCTCGCGTAATTTATTTGATTCAGCCGATTATTTGGTTAGTAATATTTTGATGCCGTTCGGCGTTTTTTTAATCTCTATTTTCGTATCCTATAAGATTAAGAAAAGTACGTTGCGAGAGGAACTATTACAGAATTCGCGGTTAGCGGCTTCTGCCTTTCATATATGGTTTTTTATTATGCGGTTTATTATTCCTTTAGTCATTATCATCGTATTTCTTAATATTACGGGAATACTTAATAAAATAATTGCAGCTTTTTAGTGAGAAACCATTTACTGGACGAAACGGGGATCGCGTATTGGAGTGAGATTCCATTTTCTACTCTTGATGTTTCGGTCACTTACAGCAGTTCGAACCGCAGTTGGAGCTCAGGAGCCTCGGATTTCCCTTCCAGATGAGCCTCACTGTACCCTAATTCCAGTACCCCTGCTATTCGCTCGTTGCCCAGTACTCCAAAAGTTTCGGCACGTTTCCGGTCATACATCCAGTCATGCAAAGTGCAGCGCACACCTAAACCATGCTCATAAGCCAGCAGGCGGAGATTTTGGATCAGGCAGCAGACGGCTGCAAAGTCCTCCTCCTGTTTATAGCGGTCTGCTTCTTCTCTCATCACTACTAGCAGATATGCTGGAGCCGGTTCCTGTAAGCCTTGCATGAGCCCCCCATTCCTGTTATCTGCAAAAATAAACCTCCATGGCTCGCGGAGCCCATCGTTCGGCGCCCAAACAGCATAATTAAGCAACTCCAGCATGAGCTGCTGCGGCACAGGACGATCTAAAAAATATATCGGACTGCTCATTTCTCCGCATAATTCGGTTAGTTTCATCTTCAGACCTTCCCCCTTTAATTGGCGTGTCCCTGAAATACGGTCCACTTCTGCTCGGCAGGCGTTCTTTTGCGGCTCCTAGGTGCTTTATCAAAGTAACCCAGATGGAGAATGCCGACGAATCTTTCATCCTCTTGCAAGCCGATTCCTTTGAAGAAACCCTCATGCTGAATCATGGACTCCGTATCCCACAGCATGCCTAATCCCCGTTCCCAGCCCAGCAGTTGAAAGCTTTGCATCATTCCGCATACGGCCGAATAATTGCGGTCGTTAGTCAGACGGTCCGGCCCTGCAGTCGACATGACAATGACATGGGCGGGGATATCGGTGAATCTCTTTAACAATACATCCAATAGTTTTCCCGGGATCAACTTACCCAGCTTGCTCTGGGTCATCGGTGCAAGCATATAATCGACCAGCCTTTTGTTTGCTTCGGGGGTTCCGGCATAGACTACGCGCCAGAATTCAGTCTCTATGGACGGTTGCAGCCGGGCTGCGCTGCTCAGTAATTCAACTACCAGTTCTTGCTCCACCGGCCTGGAATTACATTTACGGATACTTCTGCGTTCCCTGATCAATTCAGTCAAATTCAAACACTTCATCCTCCTTCGGGTCATCTGGATTCGATGTCTATACTAGTATCCTGAAGAAATTTGTGGATCACCTTTAGTTCCATTTCTGAATATTTGTCCAAAAGTCTGTAAAACCGTTCTGCTTCAAGCTCATGAAGACGTTCATGCAGTTCGAAGACTTTTTTGCCTTGCTGCGACAACCGGAAATAACTTTCCTTCTTGTTGTCATTCATTTGCGTGCGTTTGACGAATCCTTCCTCCAGTAGTTTGTTGCCGATCTTGGTAATACTCGCCTTAGACAAATTCATCGTCTCAGCAATCCCCGTGTTGTTAATCGGTTCATGCCGACCGATGCAATCAATCACATGAACCGCGGTCAAATTTTGGGGGAATTTCTCGATGACTTCTGTTTGGGCAATGTGTTGAAAATGTTCGATTTCCGTATCCTTATAACTCTCATAGACATGTAAAAACCGGATATACTGCTCATATAGCAGCTGTTTGGTTCGCTCTTCTGCATTCATCATTTAATCCCCTTTATTAATGAGTAAACAATCAAAATTTCTTGAAAACTAGAATGGAAACAAGATATTAAACAGTAATTGTTTACTAGTTAACAATATATCATAAGTGATAATTGTTATCAACTGTAACCACTGGAATGAGTTATGTTCTTGTCTCTCATCGGGAAGACAGATGACGCCCGCTCTTCATTCGCAAATCGTTTCAAGCATCATTTATGGTAATAAAAAAGAACCAGCCATTGTGATGTCACAACGATTGGTTCATTCATCATTAGAAGTTAAGACAATCTCTTACGATAATTGAGAATACGTTTGTTTCTTTTGCTGACTTAATTGCGTAACATGGCTTTTATAATCAGTAGGTGAGACTCCGAATTGTTTTTTGAACATTCTACTAAAATAAAATTGATCGCTAATGCCTACTAATGTAGATATCTCTTTAATATAAGTATGGCCTTTCATAATTAATTCTGCTGCTTTGTTCATCCGAACATTGTTAATATAATGAATTAAACTCATACCCATTTGATCTCTAAACACGCGACACAAATAGTTTTCACTGAAATTAACATGGTCAGCAATCATTTCTAACGTGATTTTATCCCGATAATGTAATCCGATATAACTAATGACATCCACTATTTCTTTCTTAGTCACAGATGAATCAGGCGATCTAGGAGCTTGGTTCCATAAACTTAACCCATCTAGTGCTTCCATTGCGGTAGCTAATAAGGCTTCTGAACTTTTACATTCCAATACATTGTTTTTATTTCTCTCATATTGCTCGGCACTCATCATTGTTATTTGGTTATCACATAGCGGTAAATAATCCAAACATTTATTAATAAATGTTTTGAGTGCAATTGGATGTATGCTCCTCTGATGAGCTTGTACTGTAAGGGTTTTCAACATCGAATGTATGGAGGAGCTGTTATCCTTATACATAAAATCCAAAATCGAATTAGAAAAATCAACATAGTTGACAAAATCTATCTCTTGTTTCAGATCAAAATCATCATTAAAAATAACGGATTGTTCCTCGTAAAAATTGATATCGATCGTATCTTTACACTCTAAATACGTTTGTCTAGCCTCTTGATAACCGCATATTTCCGATGAATACACGATAACAGGCTCCATCGTCATATACATTTGCATTAGTTTTTGAATTTTTTGAACAAAGGTCAACGGCTCGAAATGACATTGATGCAGTCGTTCCTTGGCAATTAAGACAATAATTGCGTTGACTTCTACTTGAAATACCTCTACATCATGCTCCGATTCAATTAAATCAAGAATCATGTTCTCAATGAATGACAAAGAAATGTTGAATTTTTGCCCATTCTTTAATGAAGATACATCCAAATTTATGAAAAATTGGTATACCGTTTTGTTAGCGAAATTTAATTGTATTTCCTCATTTTGCGAAATATGCTCGATGTCATGATAACTATTTGTGAAGTAATCCTTCAACATCGTGTTCTTTACACTTTTCAAGTTATTGCGCAATACTTGCTCTCTCGTTACTTGTTCTAGTAAAGTAAGCTGTTCTTCCTCAAGGAGCTTTGCAGTCTTCTGAAGCTGCTCAATAAGTGCTTCCGTCTTAATACTAATTTTCAACATATAATCGACTGCACCAAGAACTAGCGCTTCACGTACAAGCTCGTATTCACCAAAATTACTTGCAACAATAATTTTACCTTTATAGTTAAGTTCATTCAGTTCTCTTATCAGTTGCAGCCCATTCATATTCGGCATTTTTAAGTCTGTAATGATGATATCTGGATTGAGTTCTTTAACTAATACCAATGCTTCATTTCCGTCTGAGGCTGTACCACAAATAGGGAAACCAAGATTATCCCAATCAATCATCGTACGTAAAGCAATTTTTACAATAGGCTCATCATCTACAAGCAATACGTTGAACATATAAAAATTAGTCTCCTTCTGACTTTTGAGTTGGTATGATCATTCTACAACTAGTTCCCTCTCCTACCACACTTGAAATGAATAAACCATACTGATCCCCATAATGGAGCTTGATTCGTTCATTCACATTATTTACTCCAATGCCTGACAACTTATCTGTATGATCCGAAGCACGACTAAGACTCGTATCGAATCCTTTTCCATTATCGGTTATGTCGATGTGAAGCTGATTATCAACCTGTTGGACTTTAATAATAATGTCAATAGACTTTCCGTTCTCAGAAATACCATGAATAATCGCATTTTCAGCGACGGGTTGCAATAATAATTTGGGAATTAAAAATGGAAGCAGCTCGTCATTGATCTCATATCTAACCTGAAACCTGTCTGCATAACGAATTTTTTGAATTTCAAAATAATGCGCTAAATTTTGAAGCTCCTGTTCCATCGTAATCTCTTCATTATTATCTAAAATTGTACTGCGCAGTAATTCAGATAGTGAGCTAATGCCATTATCAAGTACGGGCACCTGATTAATAACTGCGAGCCAGCGAAGCGTATTTAATGTATTAAATAAAAAATGCGGATTAATTTGTGACTGAAGCATTTGGAGCTCTAGCTCCCGCTTTCGTCTGTCATCAAGTTTTTGATTATCCATCAATCTCTCAATCTCACTGACCATACTATTAATTTTACGAGATAGTACACTCATCTCATCATCATTCTCATCTTGAATGCGATTGGAGAACTCTCCATTAGATATTTGATTACTGAAAGCCATAATACCTTTTATAGGTTTAACGATACTATTGTTCATGAAATAAATAATGACAATACAAGAGATTACAATCAATAATACAATGATAATTATGCTAAACGTAATTTCACTTATTTCTGAGTTAATATAGGAATAAGGCATCAAGGAGATAAGATACCAGCCTATTTGCTCATTATAGATATAAGATATTTGCTGATCAGCATGATTAACCAATCCAGAGAAAGACGAACGATTATCTTTCTGTGCATCTTGAATCATATGAACAAGCTCAGGATCGGCGTATTGTTCCCCTAAAGCAACTTCTTTATTACTAGAGGAGAATATAGTCCCATCTCGCCCCATAATAAGTAGATTCGATCCTTTTCCCAAATCAACACTTGATAAAATATTTTTTGAGAACAAGTCAGTACTGACATACACAAAAGCATATCCGATCTGCTCAGAGCTATCATGCTCTGCATGGATCTTTCTCCCTACAGCGATCGTGTCATATGAGCTGATCGTTTTTACAAATGTAAGTCCATCGTAAGGAGCATTCTCATTGACATCCGCAATAGCTTTTTCCAAATACGGCTTGCTAATCGTTTCAAATCCAAGCTCGTAGAATGGTTCCTGATTCTTATCGTAAATACTAACGGTTACAACATGAGACGGGAATATCGTTCGAAATATGGCATCCATTGCAGCTTCTTTGGATGTTGAGGAAACCTGTTGTTGTGCACTTTCGTTAGCTAAGTTCGCTTGCACGAATTCGTTTGTAGAAATCGATCCGTTAAGAAATTGATAATTTTGAAGCTCCGTTAGCAAATTATTATTAACCAAAGTTATCGCCTGAAAGGTTGATGAACTGAGCTTATCACTGATCGATTGCGAATATAGCTTGTATGCGTAGAATCCGAGAAAAATAATAGGAATAACCGATACGATTAAAAATGTTCCAATCAATCGATGCTGAATCTTAAATTTACGCAGCATAGCATGACCCCTTGCTCTTAATCTGTTTATAGTAACATAAAGTGCATCTTAAAACATTTAAAAGAAGATGATTCCCCACTATTGGAAAAATCATCTTCTTCGGATTTTATTGAAATTTTCTGTTATATAACCATAAGAAACTTATAAGCATTCCAAGTCCAAGCAGCATAGTTAGAAGTCCCGCTGGACCATTCGATTGATGACCGAATACGGTAAGCAACATGCCTATAATGAACAGTATTAAATAAAGCAATTTGTTCATGTTATCCTATCATCCTTTCAAACCGCCCGAAGTCATACCCTGAGTTAATTTCTTCTGTACCAAAATATATACAAGCAATGTCGGCAGCATAACTATTACTAGACCAGCATAGAGTTGTCCATACTCAACAGCAGATTTTTGCGCAGCTAGCAAATTCATCAAACCAACTGGAAGGGTCTTGAATCCAGGTTTCGTTAGCAAGGTCATCGAAATGATATATTCGTTCCAGAAGGACAGGAAGTTGAATAATATAATCGTAATGATCGCAGGTCTTGCCATTGGCATAATAACCTGTACCATCGTTCTAAAATGTCCCGCTCCATCGACAGAAGCAGCCTCTTCGTATTCTTTCGATAGTGATTTGAAATAACCTGACAGTAAATAAATCGTAAATGGTAATGCCATAGCTGTATACACTAGTGCTAGGACAATAATGTTATTCAATAAAATGGGCTGACCGAACATCGTACGTGCCATTTTGTCACCATTGTTCAACATTAGAAAAATCGGAACGATGATATAGTTTACGTTAATAAACAAACCGGCCATAAACATCATATTCCATAACACACTACCTCTAAACCGGTAACGTGCAAGCACATAAGCTGCCGGAAGCGCAATAACGAGCAATAATGCAATTGACAGTGCCGTTACAAGCACGGAGTTTAGCATATATTCACCCATATTTGCCTTGAGCCAAGCATCTGCAAAGTTCTGAAGATAAATGCCTTTAGGTAACGCCCATGGACTACCGTAGAATTCAGCATCTTCTTTAATGGATGCAATAAACGTCCACAATACCGGAATGATAATAATGACTGTTAGTAAAATCAACAGAAAATAGGATACAGATTTGAATAATACTTGTTTACTTTTACCCTTTTGCAGAGCTGAATTGCTTGTCATCATTTCTTCCCTCCTTAATACTCTAGATGATCACGCTTGGTAACAGCATTAAGAATGCCAGCTAGAGCAAACGAGAACAAGAACACTACAACACCAATCGCCATTCCGTAACCATAAGAAGAATTCGTATAAGCTTCTTTATACATGTAGCTTAGGAATACTTCAGTTGCTCCATCAGGACCACCGCTAGTCATAGCTGTAACGAAGAGGAAGCTCATATTAATCGTACTGATAATAAAAAAGGTAAGCGTTGTACGAATATTCGTCCAAATAAGTGGTATTGTGATGGTGAAAAATTGATGTACAGGCGATGCACCTTCAAGATCAGCAGATTCATATAAGCTTTCAGGAATGTTTGCCATACTTGCCATGTACATAACCATGTAATAACCAACTGCTTGCCATACCATTGCACCAGCAAGACTATAAATAACAATTTTTTGATCTCCAAGCCACAGGACGGGCTCATCTATAATATGGAATAATTTAAGTATCGAATTTAGAAGTCCATTGCTCGGATCATAAATCGCAGAGAAAATCGCACTAATTACGACAATAGACAAAATATTAGGAATGTAGAAAACAACTCGATATAAATTTATTCCTTTTAATTTTCCTCGTGTAAGAATCGCTGCAAATATAAGGGCTAATCCAAATGTAATAATAGTAACAACAACAATTAACAAAATACTGTTTTGGAACACTTCATAAAACTTATCGCTTTGGAACAGCTTTCTAAAATTATCTAATCCGACAAATGTCTTGTCATCTGTATATCCTCCCCATTTGTATAGGGACATTCGAAACACGTCAAAGCTCGGAATTAACAAGAAGATAACAAATAAGATTACGGCCGGAGCCAGACAAAAGAATATGAAACGGGATTTCCCCCTGTTAGATGGCATTACTCGAGCTCCTTCCTTGGTCTAACGTAACTGTGGCCAGTTATCACTGGCCACAGCACCAATTTCTATTTCTATTTCTATATAAGTAATCTCACATACTCATTTGAAGTTAAGTGACTATTTCGCGTTACGAAGAGCATCACTTGCTTTAGTTATCGCATCTACCCACTCTTGCTGAGTTTTAGCACCCGTTACAATAGAATCGATCGATCCGAATACGGTATCAGCAATATTTACACCTTCAACTGGTGCAGTTGTTGCAAATGCGCCCATAGCTGCTTTAGCGCCATTATCATAAATACTGTAGAATAACTTGTTATCGCCTTCAAGCTTATCTGACATACCTGCAATTGGTTGAATTGCACCAGCTTTAGCGAAAATCTCTGCAGCTGCATCAGAATATAAATAGGCGATAAACTGTTTCGCCAAATCTGGATTTTCAGCTTTAGCTGGGGACCAAATTTGCTCGAAGAAGGTATAAGAATAACGGTCACCACCATCTGCTACAGCTGGAAGAGCTGTAAAGCCCCATTTAAATCCTTCTGCACGAGGTGCTTTTGCCATTTCATTAACAACCCATGTACCGTTAGGCATAAATATGGCTTTGTTGTCCAAAATTAGCTGTTGGTTTTTAGTAAAGTTATCTTTGTTGCCATTAGCTGGAACTGTTTTCTCTGTATAAGCAGCTAACTTAGTAATAATATCAAATGCTTTTGTTGCTTCTGGAGATTGCCAGATTCCTTCAGAATAACTTGTTGCTTTACTGAAGAGATCAGGTCCACCAGCTGCGTTCAACATCGAATAGAAGAATGAATCGAAGTAGCCCGTTGTTGGATAAGCAAATAGTGCAATACCCTCTGCTTTTGCTTTATCTCCTAATGCCCACATTTCATCCCATGTTGTTGGTACTTCCCAGCCTTTTTGCTCTAACAGGCCTTCATTATAGAACAAGCCAGTAGGGCTGTAGAACATAGGCATCAAATAGGTTTTGCCATCATTGTACGGATTGGTAATCGTTGTATCTGTAAAACCAGGAATAATTTTCTCACTAACAGTTACCTCTTCACCAGGTACTTTCATTGAAAGAACATCTGTAAGATCAGTCATGTTTTTATCTTTCACAAATGTTTCTGTAAGCCCTTTCGGTTGACCGACTGCTAAATGAATAACATCTGGAAACTCACCGGATTTCATTGTTGGACCAATAACATCTTCGATGTTTTTCTCAATTGTCATTTCAACTTTCACACCAGGAGCCGTTTTCTCGAATGCAGTTGCAACTAATTGCCACACTTCTTTTCCATAGGCTGTTTCCAATGCAGCAAATTTCAGCGTAC
Source organism: Pristimantibacillus sp. (assembly GCA_048976605.1). Taxonomy (GTDB): domain Bacteria; phylum Bacillota; class Bacilli; order Paenibacillales; family Paenibacillaceae; genus Pristimantibacillus. The sequence goes on from JBHGUX010000051.1 coordinate 98,754, forward strand.
GAGTTTCACCAGACTTAGCGTCATCAGTTGAAGCATTCTTCTCTGTGTTGCCATTGGATGAACCACAAGCTGCCAGCGTAAATGCCATAATAGCCGCAATCGCCAAAGTTACCGTTTTTTTCATAGTCTTACCCATTTTTACCCCTCCTCGTTTTTTTTGAATAACGAACAACATCCATTATTCGATATAAAGACGTTTCCACTTATCAAGATTAACCAATACAATTAATAGTGTTCAATAGCATTTGCTTAAGTAGATAAAATCGCTCATCGGTTTGCATAAATTATCTATAAGTTGAAGTCATTTTTTATTTTCAGATCAAATTCAGAAGCAGTTTTATAAAATAATTTAATTTTTATTACTGATTTAGGTTAAAATTATTCATAACATGAGTGATAATGTTCATGTACTTCTATGTCAATAATGATCATAATTAATCTGTTAAGGATCTTTTTATGATAAAAATCTTGGAGTGATTAGATGAAAAGATATTCAAGCCTATTCTTGATAACGTTTGCATTACTAGGAATAATAGCTATTTCATATATGATTAAAGATCGAACTTCTCCCTCTGACAATTCATCAATTAATGAGCACTCAGCTGCTGAGGTGAAAACTTTCAAGAACAATGAATTGCATATCGCCGTATTTCAAGGAGGATATGGACAAGAGTATTGGAAGGAAATAACGGAAAAATTCGAAGCTGCTTATCCTGGAGTACAAGTGCATATGACAATCAGTCCTCGAATAGGTGATGTAATCAGACCACAAATTGTGGCAGGCAATCCTCCGGATTTTCTTGCGATCTCAGATACAGACCAAAGTGGAATTATGACCTCATTAGTGAAAGAAAAAGGTTTAACGGATATAACTGACGTTTTTGATGAGGTAGCATTAGATAACAAACAGCGCTTAAAGGACATGATTCTCCCTGGCATACTTGAAAGTACAAGATTTACTCCGTATCAGGACGGGAAAATCTATATGGCACCATTTAATGCTGCACCAATGGGGTTAATCTACAACAAAAAATTGTTTCACGATAAGGGATGGAAGCTGCCTGTAACATGGAATGATTTTTTTGCGTTAGACGAGGAATTAAAGAAAGAAGAAAATTATGTAGCTGATAAAAATGGAAATCTGATCAAGCGTGCGTTATTTACTTATCAGGGAATATATCCAGAATATTTGGAAGAAATTCTCTATCCGTCACTTGCAAATGCAGCTGGCATAACACAATTAAAAAGTATATTTTCATATGAACCAGGTTCTTTTAAGACGAAGCCTGTCAAAAAGGTATTGGATACATTAGCTAAGCTTGGAAGAGACGGGTATTTGATGAAGGGAACCGTTGGACTTAATCACACCCAATCACAAACGGATATGATGCTTGGCAAAGCGATTTTTATCGTTAATGGTTCGTGGATGGAGAATGAAATGAAAGATTCTCCAAGAGAAGAAGGATTCGAATTCGGCATGATTCCTCCGCCTGTATTTAATGAAGGTGATGAACGTTATATCCTTTCTAGCTATGAACAATTTTCTATTCCACTCAAAGCCAAAAATGCTGAACTTGCAAAAGAGTTTTTGAAGTTTCTATATACCGAGGAATCTATCAAATTATTTGCAGAGAAATCCAACGGTACTTTTGCCCTGAAAGGGGCTCAAGAACTTTTGAGAAACTATTTAACCCCTGGTGTATATGAAATGTTCAGCGCATATGAAGGAACAACTGCCATAACACAAGAGTGGGAAGTTATTCCCAAGTATTCCAAACAGGATATTCGAAATCAATTGTTCAAAAAAGCTATAACACCGATTATGACTGGGAAAATGACTACCGAGGAATGGATGAATCAAGTTGAACATGCATTTATAGAGATTCAAGCGAATATGAGCACACAATAATAACAATCAACAACGATGCAGCGTCATTTCAACATATGAGATTTTTCTCCACTAAGACAAAGAGCCCTTGTGTTACAAGGGCTCTTTGTCTTAGTGGAGATTAGGAGCTCGAATCCCCGATCTCTTCGCTGCCATTGGAGCAGCCTGTTCATATTGTCTGTTTGGATATCGATTTAAAATATTCTATAACAACCTCACGGAATTCCAGAGCAGCCTGCGAGATGTACCGACTCCTGTGCCATAATAAAGCTATCTCTCGTACCAATTCGTGATTCTCTACTTGGAGATATTTGATATGTTCCCGTGATAAACTTGCTGTACTTGGTATGAAGGCTATGCCAATTTCTGCTTCAACAAGAGAGCTTAGCCTTGCAGGTTCATCTCCCTCATACACATATTTAGGTGCAAATCCAGCCGATTTGCAAATAGAGTCCACTAGATCACGAGTACCATAGCCCCTCTTTACACCGACAAACCATTCATCCCTTAGTTCTGTCAAGGATACGCTGTTGCGGTCTGCCAGCCGATGCCCCTTTGGAACAGCTACAAGGATCGGGTCGATGAACACGATTTGACATTCAATGTCCTCCCCTTGTAACGGTGGTGAGGACAAGCAGTAATCGACTTCTCCTCTATGAAGAAGCGTAACCATTTCGTTCATGGATAGCATTTGCACATGAAATTGGATATCGGGCCGCTTTTTCCGAAACTCTCGAAGGATATTTGGTAACGTGCTTGCAGTGGTCACCGCCAATTCAAGTGTGCCATGCTCCGGACTGGACAAATCGCTAATCTCCTGCTTCCCCTGTTCCAATTCAAACAAAGCCCTTTCCGCACGGAGAAGGAATCTGCTACCGAACTCATTCAATCGTAGCTTCCTCCCTGTTCGATCGAATAGAGGAACCCCTAGATCCAACTCCAAGCGTTGAATCGTTTTGCTTAGTGACGATTGAGTAACGTGCAGACTTCGTGCAGCTTCTGTCACATGTTCCAAACGAGCTACCGCGAGAAAATACTGTAGCTGAAGAAGTTCCATTTCACACCCTCCATTCATTCCCTCAAGTCAATGAAATCATAACATAAAATGCGTTGGAATAAATAAACGATTTCAAGTACGATGGCATTAATATACTTTAGGAGGACCAAAAATGAATGTTCGCAGCTGGTGGTTGATGATTTCCGTTGGCCTTGGGATACTATTGAACCCATTAAATTCTTCAATGGTTTCAGTTGCTATTCCAAGGCTGCAAAATGTGTTTCAACTTGACTTTACGGGTGTTTCCTGGATTATTTTTTCTTTCTACATTGCAAGCAGCATCGCTCAACCTATCATGGGAAAGGCCAGCGATTTATTCGGTCGTAGGAAGATATTTCTTACCGGGCTTGTTGTAGCCTTCATTGCATCATTATTAGCTCCACTATCACCAAACTTCGGGTGGCTCATCGTGTTCCGTGTTACGCAAGCCATCGGAACAAGCATGATGGTTGCGGTTGGAATGGCTATTGTGCGAATTCATATTACGGAGAAACAAGCGACTGCGCTGTCTATTTTGTCCATATTCCTATCCGGAGCGGCAGCAATTGGACCCTTTATTGGCGGAGTCATCATTCACTGGTGGGGCTGGCCTGCTATCTTTTTCGTCAATATTCCATTCGTGGTGGTGAGCTTTCTATTATCTTGGAGGAATATTCCTAAGGACGAACCGTCAACATCCGTTGCACTGGGCATGTCCTTTCGTAAATGGTTTGATTTGGTTGATGTGTCAGGGATCCTGCTCTTCACAGTGGGACTGGTTGCCCTGCTCATGGGATTACTCTCAGCAAAATCATCTGGGCATATCTCATTAAGTAATGTTATTGTCGGGCTGATAGGTCTCGCTCTGCTGGTGGCATTCGTACGACATGAGCTAAAAGCGACGTCACCCTTTATTCCTTTGCGAACATTCGCCAAATATCCTGCGATGACCCGGGTTAATATCGAATTCATGCTCGTTAACGTACTTTATTACTCGCTATTTTTCGGGCTTCCGTCTTACTTACAAATGGTACGTCATGTCAACGAGTTCCAAACTGGGATTCTCATGCTAAGCTTAGGCTTGTGCTCGCTAGTTACTTCTCCAATAGCAGGACGATGGATCGATAAGTTTGGTCCAAGACCGGCATTGCTGGTATCCGCAATCCTGATGACATTTGGGTCGGTGTGGCTCGTGACATTGAATCAAACTTCACCGGTTTTCAGTGTGTGTTTCGCCTTGGCTGCATTCGGTATTAGCAACGGGTTGAACAATGTAGGTATGCAAGTGGCCTTGTTCCAAAGTTCTCCAAAAGAAATAATCGGTGTTGCATCCGGACTATTTAATACATCAAGATACCTGGGAACTATTCTCTCTTCCTTGTTGATTGGTATCATAATGGGAGGTAAGTTCAACTTCGAGGGATTTCAAGTGCTTGGGATTATCCTCACGGTAATTGCAATGTCTTTGGTATTCATGAGTCGGCGGCGCCGGGGGTCAAGGCAATTGCAAGAGTCGTAGGTTCACCAAGTTCAAATTAGAAGGAGTATCAATGTCGGTAGAACTCTTTGCCATAGTTACTTATCGGCCTTTTCCGGGTAAATGCAACTTGAATGCAATGCGTTTGAACGATACTGTCACAACTCATTCAAGTATTTATAATAAGGGTCACCCTCAGGCTGTTTGGTGAACCGCCATCAGGGTAACCCTCCGATTATAACCTACTTATTCTTTACCGATAACATTCTTAATAGAGTCGTTACAGCCTCTGCTCTTGTCGCATGAGCATCGGCATTGAATTTGTTTGCACCTGTACCTTCCATAATACCAGCCTTCTTGATTGCCCCCACCGCGCCTTTCGCCCATGTTGGAATGCTTTTGTCATCTGCAAAGCCTGTTGCAGCATTCACTTCGATGGACAGCTTAAGCAATTTTGCGATCATCGTCGCCATCTCTGCACGGGCATGCGTGCATTCGCTCGGAAGCTGCCGTCCTTGTAGCCATTAATGATGCCAGCTTGCACCGCAAAGCCGCCGCTTGCTTCGCCCATGCACCGATCGTGACTGCATCGGTAAAGCCGAGGCTTGCATCCAGATCCTTACCGTTCTGTGGGAACGTGTGTTATGCCGCTATTAGCTATCGTAATTGTCGTAGTGCCCGCCTTCTTGGCTTCAATCAACCCATCCACTGTTAGCACCTTGTTTTCGCGTATTCTATTATCCGAACGTAGCAAAATAGTCGAAGTTGGGTATACATTCATTCTCCTCACGAACAAAAAAAACAGTGACAGTCAGGGACCAAATAATAAAGTCCTAGACTGTCACTGTTTAAAACTCATGATATACCTTCATGAGTGCCCTTTTCTCAATCCGCTACACATAGCTCCGCGAAATCCCCAACTCCTTCGCAATCTCCCGCTGCGTCCGTTCATCCCCGCCATGATCTAGACCAAACCGGCCAATCACAACTTCCTTCTCACGGTCATCCAATATGTCAAGATTCTTATATATCTTGCTCTTCTCGATCTTTAACTGCACTTTGTCTACGATATCGTCAGCTTCTGTACCAAGAATATCGATCAACGTAATTTCATTGCCTTCCTTATCCTTTCCGATCGGGTCATGAAGCGAAACGTCCTTGCGGGTTTTCTTCAAAGATCGGAGATGCATAAGTATTTCGTTCTCAATACAACATGCCGCGAACGTGGCAAGCTTCGTGCCTTTACCAATCTGAAAGCTCTCGATGGCTTTGACCAGACCGATCATGCTGATCGAGTTCAAATCCTCGAGATCCTCACCCGTATTGTCGAACTTTTTGACATTGTGGACACGAAGCGATGTCAATTCAGTCGATTTTGCTTTCAGTAAAAACCTACGTTGCCCGTCGCTTGGTACTTCACTTCATACATCACTTGTTGCAACAGGGAAAATAGGCGCCCTGAGTGAGAATTGTCTACATAAAAAAAGAGAGCTTCTAAAGCTCTCTACAGGCTGACTGCATCATCCCTTGAGTGGGCTGACCTCTTGGTACTCATTATATCGCGACTGAACCGGCGCATGAATCTCTGCTGCCACTTGCACTGACGACTGCTGTTGCTGCTGATATGGCTCATCCACGTACATGATTCTGCGCTGAATTTGCATGAGCCCATTCACGATACGAAGCCCGATCCAAAAAAGTACAAGGCCAACGCCTACATACAGCATATATTGCTCATTATAGGTCCAATCGATATGAAAATAACTAAACAAGTTATTCTCTAAAATATCAAGCTGCATTTCATTCATCAAAATGATATGAACGACTGGAAGAGCAATAAATCCTAGTCCTAGTGAAATCACCGTTACCATAATAACAAAGAATACAATGCCTGTTACAAATCTTAGTAATACAAGCAACAGATTTCGAATAAATAGCCCACCATCAAAACCTCTCACCATTCGCATCAACCAATTCTGCCCAGCTTCAGACTGTTTATTGTAGGTATACGAAACAGGAGGAGTCGGTAAACCCAAAATTTGTCTAATCATGCTTTGTTCAAAATTCACAATCCCATTCAACAGCTTAGCTACTCCAAAAAACAGCGGTATTCCGATAAATATTGGAGCTAAACCGATTGATAGTACAAGTCCCGTTATCGCTACTGTAAAATAGATAATCCCTAACGGGAGAGATAACAGTAAATAGAGAATCGTTGCATAGGTTTTTGGATTAAAAAGCACCCAATTCACTTTACCTGTTGGCGCTTTTGCAGTCGCTTCTAATACCTTCATATTCACACACTTCCTTCGGCTTCGTAAGTCACACTCTGAGTCATAAATTCATTATATCCGCCTTATTTGCCTGACATAACCGTCCTAGGGAGTGTCTGAACCTAGACTTTAGACTAGGGCTGGACCTAACTTCACGACCTCTATCTGTTAGAACGTTAGAAAAACGAATGAGAGAGCAACATTTCGAAAGTCACTTAATGATATAAATTAAGTGCAAAAGATATTGTAAATAATGTTAGGAGATGGGGAAATGAGTAAGTTAAAAGGCAAAATTGCATTAGTAACAGGAGCAAGCAGAGGGATAGGGCGAGCCATTGCACAACGCTTCGCTCAGGATGGACTATTAGTAGCCGTGCATTATGGAAAGAACCATGATGCTGCAGAAACCGTGGTTCGTGAGATTGAGCAGATGGGTGGTTCTGCTTTCACAATAGGCTCTCTGCTTGGGTCTGTACAAGGCGTGAAAGATCTTTATGAAAAGCTAGATATAGCTTTGAAGGAACGTACGGGTGACACTCAATTCGATATTCTGGTAAACAATGCGGGATTACCCTTAGCGACATCCATTGAGGAGACAACGGAGCAAGCTTACGATGAGATTATGGCCATCAACGTGAAAGCGCCGTTTTTCTTGACTCAACAAGCTCTGCCACGCCTTCGAGACGAAGGTCGTATTATTAATATTTCGTCTGCAACTACGAGAATATGCCTCCCAGCTATTCCCGCATACAGGATGACCAAAGGCGCAATCAACACGCTAACGCTTGCCCTAAGTAATCAACTAGGACCCCGCGGGATTACGATTAATGCAATCCAACCTGGATTCGTTGCCACGGACATGCAAGCCGCAATGCTGAAAGATCCCGACGGACGGCAGTTCGGAGCTGCTTTCTCTATTTTTGGAAGATGGGGAGAGCCCAGTGATGTGGCGGATATAGCTGCTTTTCTTGCCTCTCCTGACAGCCGCTGGGTAACTGGCCAAATGATAGATGCTAGTGGAGGATCCCATTTGTAAGTTTATCAGATGAACTATTGGGATTCGTTAACTGAAAATAATACAACAGGCTGCCGACTTAATCGCTCGGCAGCCTGTTGTATTTCGTTGATCTTTCTATTTTAATACATTGAGCAATACTGTCACATCTCATCTATTGTTACAGAATCATCAATATTAAGCACTCGATCTGAAGCTTATCTTCGTTCGGCCTGTTCCCGATATTCCTGTGGGGACATACCCGTCCATTTCTTGAATACACGTGTGAATGAATGGGGCGTCTCGTATCCGATACAGGCTCCAATCTCCGCTATTTTCAGCTCGGTACGACGGAGCAGCTCGTTCGCCTTCCTAAATCGTGCATCCTCGATGTATTCCGATAATTTCATGCCTCGCTCCTGCTTGAAGAGCCGGGACAGGTATGAGGGATTGAAATGAATTTCGTCAGCTAGACGTACAAGAGATAAATCCTCCGAGATATGCTCATTGATGTATGTGCAGATTTTATCGATAGCCGTTGCCGCCCTGCTATACTCCCCGTACCGCCTCATCTCAAATAGCTCCTCCGCGGCGGCTCTCAATCCATTGAACCTTTCATTCCATGAAGGATGTGCTTCTAGCTGCATCAAGTTCCCTGGAGGAATCGACAGTTTTTCCCGTTCCCCCCAACGATTCGAATAGGAAAGCAAAGCAAGAGCGATAGAATAATAGACTTCCATTGCGTACGCCGACGGCCATTTGCTCATCGCGGCTGGTTCTGCAAGTTCATTGAAGACCTCCAGAAACTCCGTTCTCCTTCCACCTTCCAGATGCGCAGATAGTGTTTCTATTTTCTCCCTGGGCAATCGCCAACGCGTCTGTAAAGACGGTTCCGTACCGATCAGTTTTACGGACTGAACCATCCTCGTTCCGTCACCAGCACGAAGATGCTGCTTCTCCCGCAGCTTCTCGTAGGCATCGTGCAAACTCCGCCAGTCTACAGGTTCGCTTGCGAGTGTGATGGACAATTGAACGCCAAGCGATTGCTGACACGCTGTCTGGATCAGTTCGAAAGTACCTACTAGGAATGTAGCCGTTCGAGCGAATTCCGCTTGCTCTTCCTTAAGAGACAGCGATTGGGACACGGATGGCTGGACGAGCCAGATCAGATCCCCGTAACGATCGATAACGCCCAGACTTCGGCTCTTCTCCTCTAAATATGAATCCGCCAAAAGCTTAACCGTCAGCGCCGTCTCCTGACGATCTGCGTAAGATCGGCGCATCTCTGCGGTCGACAAGCTGCTCAGGGCGATGAGAACGGGTGCGCCGGGCTGGAAGTTGATATGCAGTCGCTGGAAGTTGTCCGCCATCGTCACATCCGCTCCTCCTTCGAACAAGAGATGGCGGATGTAATTGCTTGCAGCAAGCGTCGCAAAAGCTTGCTCACTTTCCTTGGATTTCTTTAGAAGCGCCGCCGTCCTGAACTCTTCATGAAGTTCCGACACTGCTCGGCTGATCTCCTCGATTAGCTTGGTGTACCCTTCACTCTTAAGGAGGTAGCGGATGCCCGGCCATTGAACTGCCTTATAGACCGAATCGAAATCGCTGTAACCGGTCAGGAAAATGATCTTGCAGTGCGGCCAATTGGCACGGATTACATCCATCAGGGCCAGTCCGTCCATCTCGGGCATGGCAATGTCCGAGAGAACAATATCGAACCGGGCTAGCCGGAGCCAATGCAGCGCCTCTTCACCCGAATACGCCTTGTATAGATCGAGTTCCAATTCCAGCTTATTCAGCACCTCATACAATCCGTCAGTAATAATCTCTTCGTCATCCACGATGAGTAGTCTGATCACCGCGTTCCCCTCCTTCCTTGGGCAGTCGAAGCGTCGCTCGCAACCCCCCAAGTCCGCTTCGCGAAACTTGTAACCCTCCGTCCCCCAACGTCATACGAACGCGACGGTGAATGTTCACCATCCCTGTAATCTCGCCATGTTCGCCTTCATGTCGAAGCGATTGCTGTATTCTTGCCAGATCCTCATCAGAAAGGCGATCCCCGTTATCCTCCACAACAATTCGGATCTCCTCAGCGTCTTGTTCGAAGCGCACCGCAATGTAACCGTCGCGCGCCTTCTTCTCCAAGCTGTGCTCGAATGCGTTCTCGATAATGGGCTGCACGATCAGACGCGGCACCATCAACAACTCGAGCTCGGGAGGGAGTGACTGGAATTCGACAGTTATTCGTCTCGAGAATCTTAGCTCCTGAATTTCTGTATACATTCGCGCATGTCGGATTTCATGCCTAAGTTGCAAATTATCCGAGGCATTACGCGTCACGAACTGGAAGTATTCCCCTAACAGCGTCGTGAATTGTTCGATACGCTCCACGTCTCCCATTTTCGCCATTGTATTCAGAATGAAAAAGCTATTATATAGAAAATGCGGGTTGATCTGTGATTGCAATTGCTTCAGTTCAGCCCGCTGCGCTAATATCTTTTGTTTGTAAGCTTGATCAATCAAGGAACGGAGGTTGGCTACCATCTGGTTGAAGCGGCCATACAAATAACGAAATTCGTCTTTCGAAGCATGGTCGATAAAGATATCCAAATCCCCGTTCTCCATTCTTCGGAAACTCTTCACCAAGGTCAATAACGGCTTATGTATAAACTTGTAGGTAGATAGCGCATACGCGGCAATAATCGCAAGCGATAGAATGAGGAACAACCACGCCCACGAATAGAATCGGTCTAACGGCTCCTGGAATACGCGATCCGGAATGAACCGGTAAAGCGTGAAGTCCAGATTCTCCGAGCTGGCGTAGACGTAATAGAAGTTCATATCCGAGAGCTCAACTGCATGCGTATTCTGGGATTCGCCTTTGTCGATGTCCCGCAGGAAATCGGTCATGTATTCCTCTGGGAAGGCTCCCGTCCCGTTTGCGATGAACATACCGTCCTGTCTGTGTACAAGCATCGTTCCGCTGTCCGCATACAGATTGAACTGGTTCAGCTCATTCTGTAGGATGCGGCTGTCCAGCGCGATCTCCACGGTGAACAACGGCTCCGCATCCTTGTTCCCTCCGGGCTTGAACGCACCCAGATACATACCTCCTTTCCATTCAATGATCTGGGAGCCATGTCCGAACACGGAGCGGATTCCGTAGAAGCGCTCCTCATCGAATTGGCGTGCTCCGTCGACTGACAACGTCTTGCCTATGGGAGCAATGTGCACGCTGACGTCCTGGATGTAGATACTGCTGTTCTGTATCGTATATATGCGTTTAAGCAGCGAATTGATATGCTCCATCCGCTCAATCGTACCCATCATTTCCCAGGTAAGGGCGAGTTCATTCAAATCTTCGTCCTCGAGCAGACTATATTGGAGTAGCTTCATCCTTTCGATCTCGTTCTCCATGTCAGAGAGGTAGTAAGCAATCTGCGACACCGCATTCTTGGATATGTCCTCCCGCGCAGTCTGCACAATCCAGTTATAGATATAGGCTCCAAGAAACCACATCGGGAGCATGATCAACAAAAAGGTAACCAGAAGACGCAAAAATATGGAATTTCTGAGCGAGAAATCCTGACGGTTGAACAACGCCGTCGCCTCCACCGTTTTCCTTCATTATAGTGAAAGTTAGTAGATATGTCTTTAATGCTTTTTCCAGCTAACCCTTGACACTCCCAAGCACGATTCCCTTCACAAAATATTTCTGAAGAAACGGATACGCCATAATAATTGGCAATGAACCCAAAAATATTTGAGATGCCTTCAGTGTCCGATCGGAGATCTGTGCCAGATTCAAGAGATCGTCTCGGGACACGTTGGAAAGGTTTTGCTGGATAACGATCGTCTGGATATAGCTCTGCAGAGGATAATTCGCAGGGTTGCCCATTAGAATCAATCCATCGAACCAGCTGTTCCAATGCTCCACCATGGAGAACAAAGCAAGTGTCGCCAGCGCCGGCTTCGAGATAGGCACATATATCCGCCATAAGGTCGTCCACTGGCTAGCGCCGTCGATAAATGCCGCCTCCTCCAGTTCTCTCGGCACCTCCCTGAAGAAGTTGAGCAGAAGAATTATGCTGAAGACCGGTACCGCCCCTGGGAGCACGAGCGCCCAGATCGTATTCAGCAAGCCGTATTCCTTAAGGGTAACGTACCACGGAATCAAGCCACCGTTGAAGAGCATTGTCAAGAAGAACACCCAAGCGTACACAAGCCTGAACCGAAGGGCGTGAGACTCCTTTGAGAGCGGGTATGCAACCAGAATCGTCAGCAGTAAATTAAGGGGGGTTCCAAACGCGAGGCGCTTCAAGGACACCCACATTGATTGCCAGAATTCTCCTCGGCCAGCGGTATATTCGTACGAAGCCAGTGTGAAGTCGACAGGCCATAGTTTGACCTGCCCGGTGGCCGCAGCCGTACTAGAGCTGAACGAAACCGCGATAATATGAATAAGCGGGAATACGCACAGTGCGGCAACCAGCACCAAAATGACTGTATTGACGATCGGGAACCACCCGCGCTTGGGTCCCTTTTCCGCAGAGATACGAAATTGTGACTGACTCATAGCTTCACTCCTCCTAGAAGATCCGGTATTTGGCAAAGGTATAGGCGAAGAAATAAGAAGCGGAGATGAGAATCAGCGAAACGATCGATTTAAAGAATCCGACCGCAGTCGCCACGCCGTATTGCGCGTCCAGCAAACCGATTCGATAGACGAAGGTATCCAGAATGTCACCGCTTTCGTATACTTGGGGACTATACAGGTTGAACACTTGATCAAATCCCGCATTCAAGAGCTGCCCCAGGCTCAGGACGGACAACAGCACGATCACCATCCGCATTCCCGGCAGTGTGATATGCCAGACTTTGCGCCAACGGTTGGCACCGTCGATCGTCGCCGCTTCGTATAGGCCGGGATCGATTCCAGTAATCGCCGCTAGGTATACAATTGTACCGTAGCCGAAGTTTTTCCAAACGTCCGAACCAATCAACGTCACGGGAAACCAGTCGTTATCCCCAAGGAAAAAAACGGACGGAAATCCCACCGAAGTTAGAAGTCCATTCACAATACCCCCCGACGGAGACAGAATGTCGATGAGGATGCCACCGAGCACGACCCAGGAAAGAAAAAATGGCAAGTAGATCGTCGTCTGCACGGTGCGCTTCAACACAGCATTCTTGACTTCGTTCAGCAGAATCGCGAATACGATCGGCACCAATAACCCAAGGATTAACTTAAAGCTTGAAATCAATAGCGTATTCAATAGCACCTGCGTGAAGCTGGGCAGCTGCGTAACATATTCGAAGTTGGCCCACCCTATCCATTGCTGATCGCCGAAAAGTCCCTTAGCGGGAATAAACTTTTGAAATGCGATGACGATCCCTGCCATGGGAATGTAAGAGAATAAAATAATGAAGACGAGCCCCGGCACGATCATTAAATGCAGCGGCAGCTCTCTCCTCGTCTTGGCTCCCATTCTATGTTGTCCCTCCTATCAAATAGAAGCATGGTTGGCAGAGGTCATACAATACCCGGCCTCTGCCCGTCTCTCCGTTACTACCTTTATTTTGATGTCGCGTACCATTCGTTGACTTCTTCTGTAATCTGTTCTCCGCCGAGCTTCTTCCAGTCCTCCACGAACTTGTCGAAAGTTTCGATAGGGTCGCCCAGAATGATTTTGACGAACACTTCGTTCTGCAACTTCTCCAGCGTTGCTTTACGCTCCACCATCGTCGGGGTTGGTGCGCCGACAAACTTCTCGAGCAGGAACTGATTATTTTTGTCATATTGATCCGTGATGCCCATGGACCCTTCCTCGCTGTAAATCCGTTCCCAGCCCCATAGCGCGAACCCTTCCGTAGATCCCGAATAATACGATTCCATCTTTTCCTGAATCGTCTTGGCCTCGCCGATCAATGTAGATATATCGCCCGCTTTGCGAGCTGCATCGATGTCGCGGAAAGCAATGACGTTTTTCTTCAACGGATAAGGTGTAACCGGCGATAACTGCCATACGCTTTCGGCTTCGGGAGGCGCGAAATAATAATCGAAATCTCCCGATTCGCCCCAGTTCTTTTCCATATGCATATTGAACAGCTTGACAAGCGCTTCAGGATGCTTCATCCCTTTCTTCACCGCGAAGAAACGCGTCGTACTGAATTTAAGCGGAATCTTCGCCATTTCGCCGGATTCCGTCACAATCGGGAACGCTTGCCATTGCGCATCGGGATCATTGTTTTTATTCAACTGCAACGGGTAGATGGAGTTCCACTGTTCGCCGTATTGCATACCGATTTTGCCTGACGCGATCAACTCCGACACTTTGCTGCCGTCCTTGATGCCGAACTCCGGATCGATTTGTCCGCTTTTGGCCATATTCTGCAGTGCCTGCAGGGCCGTCTTCACTTCAGGTTGAATGCTCCCAAACGTGAGTTTGCCGGCTGAGTCTTCCACCCAAATGTTCGGGAAGGCGTTGTACCCTGCCAAAAATCCTTCCAGCCCCATGGCACCGCCCCACAAACCTTTTGTGAAACCAAGGCCGTAAGTGTCTGGCTTGCCGTTACTGTCGGGATCCTGCTCCGTGAACGCTTTGGAGATCGCCAGTACGTCATCCATCGTCTTAGGCTGCTGCAAGCCGAGTTTCTCCATCCAATCCACGCGGATCCAGATGAACATGGAGCGCTCAATGGAAGCTTCCACGAGCGGGATGGCCATTAGCTTCCCATCCAGAGTAACGGCATCGAAAGGGTTGGAGCCCTCTTGAAGGAGAGCTTCCTTCAGCATCGGAGACGCATATTGTTCATACACCTCCGTCATATCTTCGATTTGCCCTGAATCCGCCAACTGCTTGAGTTGCGTCGCATTGACAGGAATAAAGTCCGGCAGACTTCCCGAAGCCAGCGTTACGTTGATCTTCTGCAAGTATTGATCGGAAGACACATCGCCTTTCACGACCCAATCATTGACGATTTTGATGCCCAACTCATCTTCGTATGCGCGCGTCCAACGGTTGTTCTCCAGCGTCTCGTCCTTCAGTACTCCAAGCACGTTGTTCTCGACCACGTCGCTGAGATGCCTGACGAATGACACTTCGATTGGCGGATCGTATTTGCCAAGCGGACCGTCCTCCATTCCACCGTCGGTTCCCTTCTGGTCTCCGTTATTTCCACTGGCGGCTGTTGCCGACGGTTTGGCAGTGCTGTCCGCACCTCCATTCCCACCTGTGCAAGCTGCAAGCGCAAGTGATGCGAGTAACAAAATCGCAGTCCCCTTCAAACCATTCCTAAATGTCTTATTCTTTTCCATATACCTTCCCCCCCGATTCGTATCATTTGTTGCAGGAGCTACATCTTGTATACGCTTTCAGTATAAGTCTTCCTAAAACTGACAACAATGTGCAACTCTTTACTTACTTTCCCGTTGTTTACTTCTTTGTAAGCGTTTCATTTCGTTGGATAACGGGAACCTCCGGAAATGCCAGGAGGAATAAACGGAACTCCAGAGTCAGTAGTGAAAGCTGGCTTCCGAGGTTCGAGAAGGGCGAAGCTATATTCACATGTGTTGAATCAGTAAACAGTAAAAAAACCAAACGGAATTGCTACCGTTTGGTTTCAGACATTGATCTAACATTGGGAAATCGCTACCCTAACATAGCTCCGACTAATCCCCAATTCCTTCGTAATCTCCCGCTGCGTCCGTTCATCTCCGCCATGCCCTAATCCAAACCGGCCAATCACAACTTCCTTCTCACGATCATCCAATATGTCAAGATTCTTATAAATCTTGCTCTTCTCAATCTTCAACTGCACCTTGTCTACAATATCATCGGCTTCCGTGCCGAGAATGCCGATCAACATAATTTCATTGCCTCCCTTATCCGTTGCGATCGGGTCATGCAACGAAACATCCTTGCATGTTTTCTTCAAAGAACTGAGATGCATAAGAATTTCGTTCTCGATACAACGAGCAGCGAATATGGCTAACTTCATGCCTTTGCCGGTCTGAAAGCTCTCAATTGTCTTAATCAGGCCGATTGTCCCAATGTTAATTAAGCCCTCGAGGTCCTCACCAATATGTCGAACTTTTTGACAACACTCCACATGACTTGTCTGCCTGGCCTTTTACTTTCTTAAGTGAATCTGTCACTTCTTATTCTTTTCCCAAGATGATCCGTCGCGCCCTGGCGAGATTGGCGATCAGCTCAGCACGGGTCTGGTGCGCGTGCGCAGCCCAAGCTGGCTGGCCGGGACCGCTGCGCCATGACTCACTCAGCGGACTGTTGTCGACAGTATCGAAACCGAACTGGTCGTACAGCAGCGTCACGAGTTCCGCGGCCTCAGGAAAGTTGCTCGAGACCGACAACGCATGGCGGTCGGAGGCGCCAGCTGGTCTGCTCGAAATGAAGAGGCGTGGGGCTTGGATGTGGGTGAAGGCCTTCGCCACCTTCGAGGTAGGAAGGTGCTTCTGGCGGAGCTCATGAACTGTCATCTCACCAGAGTCGATCACGGGGAAATGGCCATCGCGCCAAGGCATGTAGTTGTTCGTGTCGAGCACGATCTTTCCCGAGAGCTGCTCCACAGGCATGTCGTTGACCAACTTGAGGGGGACGGCCACAATGACGAAGTCACCAGCCTCGGCAGCGCCGGCCGCAGTCGTGGCGCGCGCTGATGGGCCGAGCTCATCAATGAGGTCCTTCAACGTCTCGGGTCCTCGAGAATTGGCAATGACGACCTCATACCCATTCGCGATCGCCGCACGCGCGATCTGGCTACCGACCTCGCCGGCGCCAATGATACCGACTACTGTCATGGGTACATACCTTTCACGCCTACCAACTCCTCGCTTTTCTCCCAAAGCCGCTCGGCTTTGTTAGCGTCGAGCGCATACGACCTTACGCCGTCGGCAAACGGGTTAGGCGTGTCATCAATCGGTGCGACCGCACAATCTTCGAGATAGCGTCCGCCGATTTCGTCTTTGTCAGCCACAACTGCGGCCCAGACCGACGTTGCCGCTGCCTGCGCGATTTCTTTGAGCTCTGCTAGCGGAAGACCCGCTTCGGCGCGAGCTTTGCCAACATTCTCGAAAAGACCCTCTAAGTCTTCCTGCGAGAAATGGCGTGCGATGTCGGTGAGGCTATTCCCGGGCATCACCGAGGCAGCTCGGATGCCACGATTGCGATACCGCTTATCGAATTCCGCTGCGAAGAGAGTAGTGGCCGTTTTCGATCGGCCATAGGCGACAAACGGATCGTATGCCTGTTGTTCGAAATTCGGATCGTCCAGGTCAACATCGGCGGCGCGATGTGCTTGGGACGATAGCATCACCAAACGCCCGTTATCGACAAGCAGCGGCTCGATCCGATTGATCAAGGCAAAATGACCAAGATAGTTCGTCCCGAACTGAACTTCGAAGCCGTCGACCGTCCGGCCGAACGGGGATGCCATGACGCCAGCGTTGGCGATGATGACGTCGAACCGCTGGCCGTTGGCCAACAGTTTATCCGCACAGGCGCGAACGCTTTGCAAGGATGTGAGATCGAGCTCGATCAACTCTAGGCTGCCGTCTCCTTGCGCCGCGGCATCAAAGACCGATGAAGTGGCGGCTTGGGCTTTAGCGAGGTCTCTGACCGTGCCGACAACGCTGGCACCGTGAGAGACCAGTGAGCGGGCGGTTTCGAGGCCAATGCCCGATGATGCACCCGTAATGAGAATTCGCTTTCCCTTGAGATCAATGCCGGAAAGCACCTGATCGGCAGTTGACTTTGCACTGAATTTTCTAGTCATAAATTTTCTCCTTTAAATGCATATTTTTTTATTTAGAAGCTTTGCTCTTTATCGGCCAGGTCTTTGACATACCGATGCTGAGCGCTTCCCTGCATCAGATTGGCAGGTTTAAAGATCACAATACGGTTCTTGGCCGGCGGACTGCGATCACTACTAGTGCAAGTTAGAATGCTTGGCTGGTGCCCATGCATGGGACCTGCTCGGGATGTCCTAGATTCCGACACCGCCGGCCATATTGATGGTCTCACCAGTGATGTAGCCCCCATGCGGTCCGGCAAGGAAGCAGACGGTCTCTGCCACCTCTTCAAGAGTTGCAAATCGACGGATCGGATGCATGTCTAGGAAGGTTTCAAGGGGTGGAAGATGATCGGCCACATCCTTGTTCATGTCCGTGGGCATGACGCCCGGCTGCAGGACATTCACAGTGATATTGCGGGGGCCGAGGTCGCGCGCGATGCCCCTCGCATATCCGGCGAGCGCCGCCTTCGTTCCAGCGTAGTCGGCGACCCCTCTAAAGGGTACTTTCTCGCCGAGCAGAGAGCCGATAAAAATAATGCGACCTCCGTCCGTTAGTCGGGGTGCGGCCGCGCGGGTATTGGCAATTGATCCCATGACATTGACTTGCCACTGCCGATTGTAATTTTCTTCGTCCAAGCCGGCATCATCTACCATCTGGCCCTGGATCGCGATTCCGGCGTTGTTCACGAGGATGTCGAGTTTGCCGAATTCGGCAAACACCGAGTTAATTAGGGGCTTGGCGGAAGAAAGATCCGCTTGGTCGCATTTGATTGCCAATGCACGAACACCCTTGCCCTTCAACTTCTCCACGACAGCCGCCGCCTTTTCGGCCGAAGCCGCGTAGCTGATCGCAACATCCGCTCCGTGTTCGGCGAACGCTTCCGCCATAGCGGCGCCAAGGCCGCGTGAGCCGCCCGTAATGAGGACGACCTTGCCCTTCAAAGATTGCTGCATAAAAAACCTCCCACTCCTTTAATGATTTCAGATGAAAAGAACCTCTTTGTACGTCGCTGGACACCCTCGCCCCGGTAAATGGAGGAATATCATAACGATCGTTACATAAAATCATGCTATACATATTTTTACACTTTGTCAATAACGTAATGATCATTACGTTATTAGTTTTTTATATTATGGCGCCCACTGTGAATTGTCAATTGCAGTGATGTCAAGTAGCATCAAGTTAGGATGATGCTTTGCTCTCTGGGAAGGGCGATCAGCTCAGCGCCTGATGTGTGACACAAGATCCACACTTTTTGCCGATCGTGCATTAACGCAGGTCATTGCCAGATGGATTGGTAGCGATTTGTAACGTGTGTTATGATAATATAAAGAAATTGGACACAAACCTTTTTAATCCGACAGTTACAAAAAAAGAGAGGAGATCTGACTGATGGGACGTAACCGCGAATTCGATGTGGATCAGGCACTGGACGCGGCGCTTTGCGTGTTTTGGCGTAAAGGCTACGAGGGCGTGTCGTACACCGACCTGACGCAGGCCACGGGTGTCGAACGACCCGCTCTCTATTCGGCATTTGGCAATAAGGAAGCGTTGTTCCGCCGAGTTCTGGCGCGCTATTATGAGGCCTACCTGGATTTCATTCCGTTGGCGCTGGAGCTGCCGACCTCGCGGGAGGTGGCCGCACACATCCTCCTTAGAGCGGCCGAATTAAATACTCGTTACCCAGATCGCAAAGGGTGTCTAGGTGTCCACGGCGCCTTGGCTGGTACGGACGATACCGAACCTATTCGACGTGCCTTGATCGATGCGCGTGCAGACGGAGAAGCGTCGCTGCGCAATCGCTTCGAACGGGCAAAGCAAGAGGGAGATCTGCCGGAGACTACTAACTGTGCTGTGTTAGCTGCATTCGTGCTGACGGTGCTCCACGGTATGGCTGTTCAAGCCAAGGCCGGCTTCAGTCGCAACATGTTAGAGGCTATTGTTGAGCAAGCGCTCTCCACCTGGCCTGTTGGCAGTTCCACACTTTCTGGAAAGTCATCCTAAACCTAAAATCAAAGCCCAAGCGATAACCGCTTGGGCTTTGATTTTACAGGTTAATGCGGCTCCGAATACTATTCCCCTACTACCGACACACAGCACTCAACATGTGTATAGCCGGGCATGTCACAATATGGAGCATGACATTTCAAAAAATTGCGCGTAAATTAAGTACGCCTTTTGTGGCCGACATAAACCCGTTCCCCCGGTGTACCCCTTTTATCAAAAACGAATAGACGCCGATTAGTTCTTCAAAAAACGGCAACCCACCTTTATTTCGTCACGATAAAGTTAGGGAGATTTTTTTCAAGATACTTAATTCTTTCCGAATAATCTTGTTTTGCAAAAGTTTTCGAAAGTATATTGTTCGACACTAACAAGTCATAAAATGATTTCAGCATCTGGGCTGATATAGCGGAAGTAATCATCATTCTTTGACCGTCGATCAGGACAGAAGATATTTTTTCAGGCTGTATAAGTTCAATCTGTACGCCGTTCCTGTCGATTATGAAATACATCTCCTTTACATTTTCAAATACTAAATGTTTTACTTCTGCCCCGTTTGCCAAGCGACTCTGAACTTCTTCCATTGAATAGCCCGGAATCGGATCATTTATCAGCAGCCATTTTGCAAAATCTTTTGCATCGACTTCATCTGTATCATATTTTTTCCAAACCGCGCCATTATCTTTGCTTATCTGTATTGTGCTATCCATCATGACACGAAGATATATTTCGTTGTCCATATAAACTGCACGATACGTTGAATCCATAAGGCTGTCTATCAACTTCGGTACATCATATTTCTTGTTGAATGTTAAATCATGCGGCATTAAATTTGTAGTGGTGGCACCTTGAGATAATGAGGGCACTATTTCTGTAGTGATGGTTCCTTGATATAATGCGGGCACTATTTCGGCTGAAGGTTCGGCTGTAGGATTGTCGACATCCGTAACAGCTTCCGTTTTGTCCAATGCAGAAGTCGCGAAGATGACAACGACACTGGCTACAAGCCCAATAGCGAGCAGTATCGTGGTGATAGTGATTTTCTTGGTTTTCATGATCGATATAATCCTTTCTTCGGTTGAGTTTTTGGAAAAGCTACTAATCATCGGCGACAAGCCGATTTTCTTCTCTTCCAAACGGACAAGTGCCCTAGCATAAGTAGGTTTCGTGTTTTCCCCAAATTTTCGTATGACTGTTTCATCACAGAATAGCTCGATATCACGGTTGGCAAGAATATACATGACCCATACAAAAGGATTGAACCAATGGACGCATACGCTAGTGGCAAGAATCCATTTTTTTAGTGTGTCGAATCGCTTGATGTGCGTAAATTCGTGGGTCAGTATAAGCACAAGTTGTTTCTCATCGTCATAATCTAAATTTTTCGGTAAGAGTACAACAGGCCGAAAAATACCGTATGTAAGCGGAGTTGAAATATTATCTAGTTGCCTGATTTGAACATTTCGCCATAACAAATTTGAATGCTGCCATTTTCTTATAAAATCATTTCTAACAGGAACAGCCATTTTGTAGATTTTGCGATACCTTAAATGCGGAATGATAAAAAATAAAGCACATAACGTAAAACCAACTAACCACACCCATACAATAGGCGATATTTGTGAAGCCGTCTCCAATGGCATAATCGGCACGGTCAAATGTTCTGTAATTGGTGGAATAATTACCGTAGTTCCATTAACAAATGTTGAACTTTCTGACGTGGGAATCAATTTTGGCACTGTAAACATTCTGCTTAAATGTTCCACTGCCGTAAAAATGCTAAATTGCGATTGAACTGAAACAGGTACAAGCAATTGAATTAGTGCAACACCCCAAAGAAACATAAAGGTCATTTTAGGCAGCTTGTGAATTAGCAAGGAACGTAAGAAAATAACTGCAAGTATAAAGACAGAAGCCGAGATACTTATTTGAAGTAACAACATTCCCTCACCTCATTCCATGCTATCGATAAGACGTTTCAAGCGGCTAATTTCTTCTGTCGACAGTCGTTTCGGTCCCAACAATGAAGCAATCAGTCTGTCGGGGGCGCCATCATACATTTTATTTATCAGTTCCGTTGTTTCGTGTTCTTGCGCCTGCTCTCGTGTAACAACCGCATGGCAAACGAAATTAGGCTCATGCCGCTCTATCGCCCCTTTATCAAGGCATCTCTTGATGATGGTATACGTTGTTGTTTTACTCCAACCTACTTTTTCTTTTGTAATTTCTGCAATTCTCTTTGCGGGGGTATCGCCATCTCTCCACAAGATTTCCATAATATTAAGTTCGCTATCGAATAGCTTCATAACCAAATGAATACACCTCGTTCATTATTATTCTACTGCTGTAGAATCACATATTGACATTCTACTGTAGTAGAATCATTTTGTCGATAAAGTTCTGTAATTTTCTTACACCAGTTCCCCAAGTACGTCCCCTTTCGCGATCGCTTTTGAATTATATTATTCAAAACGAAAAAGACGCCGATTATTCGACGTCATTCCATCGTTTCATATCGTCCAAAAACGCCCATCCTGGTTAATTGCAGAAGAAGACTTTATAGCCGTCCAAGAACTCATGAAGAAGCGCAAGCCCGACAGGCGCAATGGGGCGTATATTTTCGGCGGTTACGTTAAGCATATGTCCGCTTTCTGTTCGTCCCACATTATCGAACAGCAGAAGCTTCTTAATGCCGTAAGAGAAGACTTGCAAGCCATAGCTAAGGATACAGTTAAAGCAGAAACGCTTTTCGGTATCGTTGAAGGCAGAGCTGCGGAATCCCAAGTTGCAATTACGAAGGAATTGAAGCGGCTAGAAAAGCAACTTAGTGAGACTAACGCTCGCTTCGATCGCTTACTGATCTTACATGTTGACGGGGTAATAACCACAGAGCAATTTAAGCAACAGAATGATCGTATTACCCAACAGCAAGAAGACCTTGCAAACAAAAAGGCTGAGCTAATATTGGCGTTGGAATCGAAACAGAATTTGAAAAGATGTTATTTCAATCATTATTCATGGTAATAAAAATGAACCAGCCATTGTAATGTCACAACGATTGGTTCATTCCATATTATCTTGTTCTATTGTTTTCATCCAATCAGGAATAGTCTCAACCATATATTTTATGCCATTCAAATCAGCTTCTAAAACAATTACTCCATCTAATTGTCAATAACAATTAAGTGATCAAGAAGGTCTAGATGAGTGAGCAAATTTTCCATTGAGGTTTCATCTCTTCTAATGATGTCTGCTGTAGGAATAACATGTCCACCATTCTTAACTCGTGCAGCAACCCGATCAATATTCAATCTGTAATCTCCTAGCCCTACGTAAAACATAATCACTTCGAAACCATTATCTTTTGCATGTTGCATTTGACGAATAGCATTCCCACCTGCTAAAGTCTTTTCAATTGAAAAATCAGGTTTTTTGCTGCGAACGTGGCGAGCTTCGTGCCTTTTCCTGTTTGAAAGCTCTCGATGGCTTTAATCAAACCAATAGTGCCGATCGAGATCGAATCCTCGAGATCCTCACCGGTATTGTCGAATTTCTTGACATTGTGAACACGAACCGATGTGAGTTCAAAAAATAAACCGTTCACTGTCAGAGACAGTAATCGGTTTATTTAATCTGGAGCTACTCTTCTTTTTAAGTGGAGTTCGATACTTTGTATCCACTCAGGCAGTAATTTTTCATAATATTTTATTGTTGCTCGATCAGCTTCCAACACAATTTCGCCTTCGGTGCTACTATTGTCTATAACAATTAAATGATCAATAAGCTCCAAGTGTTCAATTAAATTCTCCAATGAAGTCTGATGACGTCTTAAAATATCAGCTGTTTCAATATGATGACCACCATTTCGAACCCGAGCTGCAACACGTTCAATGTTAAGACGAACATCACCAAGTCCTACATAAAACATAATGATCTCAAATCCATTGGTTTTTGCTTCACGCATTTGACGAATAACATTGCCACCAGCGAGTGTAGTTTCAACTGTAAAGTCTCTCCGATGTGCTATGCACTCCCTAACTAACTTGATTGCGTCCTTCCCAGCTGATATTTTACGACGCTCGGGATTTTCACTATCAATTTTGCGCGCCAAGGCATCAGGGTCAATATTTACACTTACACCAAGTCGATCGACAATGAGGTTCCGAATTGTACTTTTGCCACTTCCATTATTCCCGGCAAACACAAACATAGTTGCAACTGGTTCATTCATGTTTAGAGCCTTGTTCATGCATACGCTCGATTACGCCACTACTGTATTCCTTAAAAAACTCACCTTCACGCGTCTTATATACAATGTAGGTACCGTTTGCTTTGGCGTCCAATTTGGCTCTATCTCCAGTTAATTTAATGAACTTACTTAGATCTTGTATTCGATTCAACTTTCTCACCTTCCAATCGCTATCTTATACCGAAAGTATAGCATATCTAATTTGTAATATTCGAGTAGTTATTAAGTCCTTAATCTCAAAACAAGAAAACCCAGCATTCTCGACATTGCGAATCATACTAGCAATTTTATTACCGCCGTGCTTCACTCAGTTCAGCATCTCGTCTAGCTTGGAATAGTGATCTACCAATATCATCATGCATATAGTAAGCTAATGAATCGTTTGCTAGACGTATTAGCGTATCCATCATTCGTTTACCTACATCTCGCATTTTGAGTTGTCTTGTTTGTTTCGATATCCAGTTATACTTCACGAGGACATTTACAATTTGTTCGATCTTCTTTTTACTTGGTGATTCAGGATCCTCGAATCGATTGCGATAACGATAATATAACGTATCTGCGTTTTCAATTGGTTCATCGAGCCCAAGGGCTTCTTCATTAAGCATTTGAATAATACGTAAAAATCGTAATATATCAATCGGTGATTGAAGGAAGTTTTCAGCGTTTAGATCATGAAGTACTCCAGATAATAATGCAATATCCCTTAACGCCTGATGCATTTCTGGTTTGGAATCATTGCTTTGAAATATCGATATTAATGGTTGATCCATCTTCTCCAATCATCTGCCTCTCCTAACACGAGCTCCTGTTCTGACTTCGAGTGTTGCAGTAAATTTCCCATAATTCGACGATATTCTAACCAATTAGTCAATATTGAATGATCAGGACACACCCATTTATGCAGAACAGAGTATCCCACAAGAGTCTGAAACATTTCTCCAGAAATTTGCAGTCCTGCTTCATCATAGTCGCTCCAAAAGATGGTTTGATTGATACGACTGGTCTTAAACAATTGTCTGATAAATTTTTTATGCGCAGACTTTAGATGACCATCCACACATACTATCAATGAATTTGTATCCTGCAAGAAATATGGTTCTGCTGACATCCTGGTCAAAACAGCTCGATTCTCAACTAACCAAAGCGTTGTTGCTTCAGTTGAATAATGGTCATCGGCAACCGAGATATTAGTTAAAGCATGTACGGGACCAGCTAGAAAATTCGACCATGTTCCTTTAAGATGTCCGGCAAAATAAATTGAAGTAATTTGGCCACCGCTAATCATACCTAACGGTTCCAGAAACTGACCACTTATCTTCTCCAATATGTTAAGCAACTCTTCTTTATTTGCATCAAATGCCTTTGATACTCCAATGCTTGGATAATACGTAGCACCAATTTCTTTCCAATCAAATATCTCTTTATTGCTAGAAATCATGAAAAAAGCTAATAAGAAATCCAAGCTGTTGATTCGTTTAAATAAACTCCAATTCTCAGGGAAAATATATTCCGTTTCTAAAATATCGAGGCTCTATTGTATGCTACCTGACAAAAATATAGCTAATTGTTCTAACTGAACTCGCCGCCCCTCTTGTACATACGTGATTAGGTTCAATTTCCGGGCAGCATTCGTTTTGAATTGCGTAAATAGATTTATTAAATCCCGCTGTGTTCGCTCATCCCCGCCATGCTCTAATCCAAAGCGGCCAATCACAACTTCCTTCTCACGGTCATCCAATATATCAAGATTTTTATAAATCTTGCTCTTCTCGATCTTCAATTGCACCTTGTCCACGATATCATCGGCTTCTGTGCCAAGAATATCGATAAGAGTAATTTCATTGCCTTCCTTATCCGTTCCGATCGGGTCATGCAACGAAACATCCTTGCGGGTTTTCTTCAAAGACCGGAGATGCATAAGTATTTCATTCTCAATACAACGTGCTGCGAACGTGGCGAGTTTGGTGCCTTTTCCAGTTTGAAAGCTCTCGATCGCCTTAATTAGACCGATCGTCCCAATGCTAATAAGATCCTCGAGATCCTCACCGGTATTGTCGAATTTCTTGACATTGTGGACACGAAACGATGTCAATTACTAATCTGTTTACGTATCACGGTTGGGGGTCTATGGAGTCAAAGCTTGTTAATACCCTGCAATAAATCCTTTACTGACGAAAAAACCCACCTCGACGGGTGGGGCGTTCAATTCATTCACGATATACATGCATCAACTCAGTAAGGCTCAACCGATTCGGCTACCTTCATGGCCTCATCGCCCGAAATCGGACCGGACACGCCATACTGAATGCCGTCAACCACCCAGAACAGCTCCGTGAACTCGGCTTGCTCGAAAATAAAGCCGTCCGCTCCGCCCACTTTGGTCTGTGTGAACAGTTCCGTCGGGAACGCCGCTGGCATGCGGCTCGCACTGAACGTCACTGTCTTATCACCCGAGCCGTATGTGAAGTTCAAATCTCTGAGCGGTTGGTCCTTCATTCCCACGCCGACGACCTCAGCCAGTTTGAGGCCTTCCGGGGCGACTTGAGGAACATGCACACCGGAACCGAAAGCTGTTTTCGCTGCCTCCGCCGTTCCGAATGGAGTTGTAATCAATTGGGACAACTCCGAACCTGTGGCTCCTCCGTTTCCGGGCAGCACGGTTCCCGACGAATTATCCGTTGGCGTCGGTACTGCGACGGGCTCTTGCAGCATCGGCAATCCCGTCACTATGACGACTGCCGCGACCAGCGCTGCCGCTCCTGCAAGCCAGGCTTTCGGAAGAACGAATCGACGGCGGCTTCTCTGTTCCGCGGCGGCTTGCTTCCTGATCTTCTGTTTAACGCTTTCGCTCAATTCCATTTTAGAAAACAACATATCATCCGACTCCTTTTGCAAATGTTGACGTAAATTACGCTCCATGTCCGTCATCGGTTATCTCCTCCTTGCGCATTTCCCGAGCCAATGCCTCCCGCGCCCGGTGCAGTCTGTTTCTCACGGTACCCTCGGGCGACGACGTCGCTTTCGCAATTTCCCGTGTGTCCAAGTCCAGATAATAATATAAATACAAAGCCTCCTGATACGGCAGAGGCAGACGCAGCATATGCCGCAAAATCTCGCTTTTCTGCAATCTTTTAAGCGCTTCTTCTTCCACGTTGAATGTCCGTCCCCGCTCCATCAGGTTGGGATCGGTCGGCTGTTCCGTAAACATCCGCACGCCCATCTTGTCCCGGCAAACGTTAATGGCGATCGTCGTCAACCAGGTTTTAACAGCGCTATCCCCACGAAACGAGTTCCAGTTGCGATAAGCGCGTAGGAATACCTCCTGACTGATATCTTCGGCAAAATGCCGATCGCCGGTATAAAAATAAGCGGTGCGCATGACCGTCGATCCATAGCTTTCCATCAGCTGCTCTAGAGCTTGAGAGGGATCTTTCGGGAAATTTTCCTTGTTATTCGAGCCGGCCGGCTTCACTGAATTATCACCTCCACCTTATTAGACGGCCTGAGGGCATTTTTCGCTGCACTGCGCTTTAAATCTGACAGTCCATTAAAGATTTTGCGAATTTGAGCTTATGTCCCCATACTCCTTCTAGCTTGAATTTCTTACGATGAAAAAGCCACATGAAACAGTATGCCTGTTTGATGTGGCTTTCGACTTCATCTTCGGTTTAAAGCCATACTGTCACATCTCATCTATTCCTACTCCACTTGTGGCGAGTAGTCAGAGTCAACGCACGGTATAATAAAATAAAAGGAGATACCTAAGCCAGTTGTCGAGCTTATAGTATCAAAATGTTGAATAAGTATCTTCTCAGGTGTCTGAACCTAGAATTCAGACGAGGACTGGACCTAATCTCATGACCTATATCTGTTAGGTCGTTACAAAGATAAGAGGCTTAGGATAATTCCTACTTCCATTTAAGTAACACTGTACACTCCACATGTGTGGCGTGCTTATATTTGACAGGCCATCTGTGATTTTCAGCAAGGAAATCTGGCGCTGAACCACTTGTTGGACGTTGAGGAACTTTCTTGGCACTTGCTGAGGAATTGTCGCCTAATATTGTCACAAGCTTTTTCACTAAACCTTAATTGCTTTCCAGCAAGCTTCTAGAGTCTGCTGAATTTGATATTCATCAAGAGAATATTTCCCTGCCAAATAGCCGTTTATGACAGAGTTGATCATTCCAGTGACGAGTTGGCAACATAATATGATATCCATTTCCCGGATAATACCCTGTTTTTGACCCTGTTCAATGATTGAGAAAATTTCGATTGCCGAGGGATCTAACTTATTCCTCAATTCTTCGGAGATATAGGGTGACTGACAATGATTCTCAATAAATGAAAGCTCCTTGGGATAGTTAAGCGCATAATCTGCAGTGCTTTTTAGAATGCCTTTTATTCTTTCATAGACAGTCAGGCTGGGATCATATCCGATCATAACTTCTTCTCCCATATGAGTACGAGTATTCATAAAGAGTTCACTGACCAGCTCCTCCTTACTTTTATAATAATTATAAAAGGTGCTGGAACCCACATTTGCCCTCTTAAAGATTTTCGAAAAGGTAACGGACTGCAAGCCCTCTTCCGTAATTAAATCAAGGGTTGCCACCAAAATATCTTCACGTTTACTCATTTCGCACCTCACTAAGGAATAATTATTCCAATCAATCATACAACTTGATCAATGGCACGTCAATTTTAGGAATAAATATTCCATACATATAGCGATTATATGTTTGAAATTAGCTGTTTTACGCACGGAATCCGTAAATATAGAACTCTTTTTCTAATTTAGTTGACTTTTTCATGTTAAATACCTATAGTTGAATGGAATAAATATTCCAAAAGAGGGGCTGAGTAACACAGAAACTCAAATTTTTTATTTAGGAGGCTTTAACAATGGTCGATTACAAAGGCAAGGTGGCACTGGTTACCGGTGCTTCAACAGGTATCGGCAAGGCATACGCTACGGAACTGGCTGCTATAGGCAGCCATGTGATTTTGGTGGCGAGGTCGAAGGACAAATTAGAGGCCCTGGCAAAGGAATTATCATCTAAATACGGTATAGAGGCATATGCCCTACCAGCTGATTTATCCAAACCAGGTGCGGCGCGATTGTTGGCTGAACAAATTGCCGTGCTTGCCCTTAACGTAAACATTCTGATCAATAATGCAGGTTTCGGTACACACGGTCGTTTCGAGGAGATTTCAAGTGAGCGAGAACAGGAAATGATTAGTCTGAATGTAGCTTCGCTCGTGGATATGACCCATCAATTTTTGCCCTACATGCAGCAGAAGAAGAATGGAATTATTGTAAATATAGCTTCCCTTGGCTCCTTTCAGTCAATCCCCTATATGGCTACTTATGCAGCTACCAAAGCGTTTGTTCTTTCGTTCACTGAGTCAATCTTTGCAGAAAACCGCCATCTTGGGGTGCGCGTCCTTGCCTTATGCCCGGGAACGACCAAGACGGAATTTTTCGATGTGATTGGCACAACGGAAATGCCAGGAGGAATAAACGGCACTCCCGAGTCAGTTGTGAAAGCTGGCTTCCGAGGGATCGAGAAAGGGCGAAGCTATATCATAGATGGAATATCCAATTATTGGATAGCTCAAAGCGCTCGCTTTCTCACACGAAAATTCACGGCGATCATGACCGAGCGAATGACGCGTCCTGCTTCATCTAAGACTGCCGCTTCAATACCAGCTTCGGGTAAATCCAAATAAAAGGTTGGGCAAGTGGAAACCAAAAAATGAGTTCCATCAATATTATTTCTAGGAGGTAGAATGCATGAGGTCGGAATCTATACAAAAAAGGACGCTTGGACGTGAGGGATTAGAGGTTTCAGCATTAGGACTTGGAACCATGATGATGCCGAATAACGAGGAATCGGTTCGCGTGATTCATGAGGCGCTCGATATCGGCGTCACTATGTTTGACACAGCGGATATTTATGGTGAATTTGCACAGCAACGGTTTGGAGAAAACGAGAAGTTGGTAGGTCGGGCGCTTAAGCATAGACGGGATAAAGCGGTGATTGCCACGAAATTTGGTGTAACGCATACCCAGGGGCCGAACGGTGATCGGGCGTATATCAAAAAATCGGTGGATGCTAGCTTATACCATCTCGGATTGGATTACATTGACCTCTATTATCAGCACCGCTACGATCCGAATACCCCTATTGAAGAAACCATTGGAACGATGGCTGACTTGGTCAAAGATGGAAAAATTCGTTTTATCGGTCTATCCGAAGCACCAGCTGATATCATCCGCCGTGCGCACGCCATTCATCCCATTACGGCAGTGGAAACGGAGTATTCTTTATGGAGTAGGGAAGTGGAAGATGAAGTACTTCCACTTCTCAAAGAATTAGGAATTGGTTTTGTACCTTATAGCCCGCTGGGACGAGGATTCCTGACAGGACAAATTAAAAAGTTCGAAGATTTGACAGAGGATGATTATAGGCGACATTATGAACGGTTCCAAGGCGATAATTTCATTAAAAATGTGGAAGTCGCAGCGCTGATCGAAGAGATGGCTTCAAAAAAAGGGTGTACCTCTGCTCAACTTGCATTGGCGTGGCTTCTCGCCCAAGGAGACTTTATTGTGCCAATCCCCGGTACCAAGCGAATAGACCGAGTGAAGGATAATCTTGGCGCTCTACAGGTTCAACTTACTCCAGCGGATTTTGAAGAAATTGAACGTATCTCTCCAAAAGGCTTCGCTGCCGGGGGGCGTTTCTAAATTTACAGAAGCCATTCACGTGCTAACATTGTTTATCAAAAAAACTCCTAGATAGGAGTTTTTTTGATTTTTTACAAACATGTTCAAGATGAGTCGCCAATTACTAGGCGTGCTTGAGCAATACTGCCACATCTCATTTTCGTACCATCAATATTAAGCACTCCACATCTGTGGAGTGTCTATACATTAAGAACCCAAACGGTAGAGTTCCGTTTGGGTGCAGACATTGATATAACATCAGGCAATCGCTACTGTAACTTTATCGTTGTAAACAACAAGCCAAATATAAAATTTGACCTCTGCTCTTCCCTAACGCTTCACCTTATAAAACTCATGATACAACTTCATGAGTGCCCTCTTCTCAATCCGCGACACATAGCTCCGACTAATCCCCAATTCCTTCGCAATCTCCCGCTGCGTCCGCTCATCCCCGCCATGCTCCAACCCAAACCGACCAATCACAACTTCCTTCTCACGATCATCCAATATGTCAAGATTCTTATAAATCTTGCTCTTCTCGATCTTCAGTTGCACCTTGTCTACGATATCATCGGCTTCTGTGCCGAGTATATCGATCAACGTAATTTCATTGCCTTCCTTATCCGTTCCGATCGGGTCATGCAACGAAACATCCTTGCGGGTTTTCTTCAAAGACCGGAGATGCATAAGTATTTCATTCTCAATACAACGTGCCGCGAACGTGGCGAGCTTCGTGCCTTTTCCCGTTTGAAAGCTCTCGATGGCCTTAATTAGACCGATCGTCCCAATGCTAATAAGATCCTCGAGATCCTCACCGGTATTGTCGAATTTCTTCACGATATGCGCAACAAGCCGCAGATTATGCTCGATGAGCAAATTGCGTGAGTGTGCATTTCCTTCCGCCATGAGCTGCAAATGCTTCATTTCTTCATCCTCATGCAGCGGCTGCGGGAAGGCGTTATTTTTGACATACGATACGAGTAGTGACAACTGCTTGATGAACAACGCGATAGTAGCAAACAATCCCATGATTTGGACACCCCCGAGCTGGATTACCAGGGGCTTCACATCCCCTAGCGCACAATGAAGTCGATTCTACATTGTATGAGGGCGAGTGCCTAGAAGTGCATGTACGTGAGAAGATTAATATTACGGTTCTGATCATAGAAGCCACTATACATTTAATTGTAAAAACAGCGTTAGCCCTTCCTACTTTCACAGGAGTGCTAACGCTGTTTTTGATAATGAACCTATCTTACAAAAAATACAAATCAGTAAAATCCGGTGTTCCATCCGGATTCCATCGCAGCTTTGCCATAAACGTGTGCCGGTTCGGGTCAGCTAGCGGATCACTAATAATCTCCTTGTACGTTCGAGCGTGGAAGACGAGCACTGTCTCTTCATCCACCTCTGTGAAGCTGTTATGCCCAGGCCCGAACAACCCTCTACTCTCATCAGTCGCAAGTATGGGAGAGGCGGTTTTACGCCAAGAGCTGACATCCATCAGGTTGGCTGCTTCCGATGCCTCCAAGTAGCCCATGCAATAATTAGCATCGGTGGCACTAGCTGAGAAGGTAATGAAGATTTGTCCGTTCCGCTTCACCACAGCAGGACCTTCATTAACCTTATAGCCGATAACCTCCCAGTCGTATTCCGGCTTAGTCAACATGATTTGCTCTCCCCGCAATGTCCAAGGATTACTCATCTCCGATATATACAGATTGGAATTCCCTATAATAGCTGGATCCTTCTGAGCCCAAACAAGATAACGAATCCCTCCGTGCTCGAACGTCGTAGCGTCGAGAGCAAAGCTTTCCCAGCGGGTTATTATCTGACCCTTCTCCACCCATGTGCCCTCCAGCGGATTCGCCGATTGGTTCTCCAGCACGTACATCCGATGATCGAACAAACCTTCATTTGTCTCTGTCGTACGAGCTGCTGCAAAGTAGATGTACCATTTGTCGTCGATAAAATGGATTTCCGGCGCCCAAATGTTCGCACTGAGTGGACCACTCTCATATTTTCGCCATATGACAACTGGATCAGCCTCCCGGAGTCCCGTAAGCTCCTTCGAGCGCCTAACCTCGATCCGGTCATATTCCGGTACGGAGCCGGTAAAGTAATAGTATCCGTCCGTATGCTTGTAGACCCACGGATCAGCGCGTTGCTCGATAATAGATGAGATGTTGGTCATTACCATGTTTGTGTTCTCCATTCTGTATGTTCTGTTCTTCTATTTTGTAAGTTCTGTTCTTCTATTTTGTATGTTCTGTTCTTCCATTCTGTATCAATCTATTCTCTATGTCGCTATCCTTTAACGGATCCCGCAGTCATGCCGTCAATGAAGTATTTCTGGAATGCCAGGAACAGAATAAAAATAGGCAATATCGAAAAGAATGAGCCGACGATCAGCAAATCATAGTTGTTTCCATAAGGGGTCAATAATGTTTTCAATCCTATAGGCAATGTATATTTCCCTTCATCACTCAACACCATGAATGGCCAAAGAAGATTGTTCCAACTGTTCATACCGTTCAATATTCCCATCGCCGCGAAGGATGGCTTCATAATCGGCAGAATAAGGCGGAAATAGATACCGTATTCACTAGCACCGTCTACTCGTCCGGCCGCGATAATCTCATTCGGTACCCCGCTTAAGTATTGGCGGAAAAAGAAAATGGTTGCAGCATTCGCGATCCCCGGCAATATTATCGCCGAGTAGGAATTCATTAAGCCGATATCATACGTTAATTTATAGAGCGGCAGCAGCAAAATTTCAAAAGGAACCATCATGATGAGCAGGACACAAATAAAGAGAAAGTTTTTCCCTTTGAATTCATAGGCCGCGAATCCGTAAGCAACGAAAGCGCTGACGAATAACGTCAAGGCCACTTGCATAACCGTCAACAAGAGGGAGTTCGTGAACCATACAAAATAGGAATGATCTCCCGTGAACAAAAAGGCAAAGTTGTCGAAGCTCATTACAGAAGTGTCAAAGCTTAGATTGAGTCCGTTACGAACGAGCTCTTTCCCCGGTTTGAACGAACCTAGAGCAATCGCATAAAAGGGAATCAGCACGACTAGACAAACGACGGCGAACAACAGGAAGAGGACTATTTTCTTCGGAAGCTCTCTAGTCATATTAATCCTCCTTTTTGAACATGCCGGTGAATGCTAATTGTGTTAAGTTGATCGCCATCGCAACGACCAACAGCACAATGCCAACTGCGGAGGCATATCCCAAGTCATTCTTCTCTATTCCTTGACGGTACAAATAGCCAACAATGGTTAACCCGATATTTTTCGGAGAATTATTGCCGTTCCACAGCATTAAGCTCTCGATAAACATCGCCAGTCCAGCGTAAATGCTAATCGTGACGACATAGATTGTCGTCGGCTTCAGTAAAGGAACCGTGATCTGGGTGAACTTCTGCCAAGCTGAAGCTCCATCGATCGAAGCCGCTTCATAGAAGTCATCCGGAATGTTCTTCAGTCCAGACAGGAAATAGAGGATGTTGACACCCAGCCATCTCCATGTAGCAAGGGCCAGTAGAGCGATAAAGCCAGTGACCTGTCCTTTCAAAAACTTAATCGGATCGACACCGAACAATCCGAGAAAGCTGTTAATGAGCGAATTGTCCATCTCACCGAACATGAGGCGGAATATCGTCCCCGCTACAACGATCGAGGTTAATGCGGGCAGAAAAAGCGCAGACTTGAAAAATTCACGCGCCCACATCATTTTCGTATTGATAAGAACGGCAAACAGCATGGGAAAAGGAACAAGAATGACAAGTGTAAGCAGCATGTATACGAAACTGTTCGTAACGGCTTTCAAGAAGATACCGTCACCAAGCAGCTTCGTATAATTGCTGATGCCAACCCATTCCGCACCCTGTCCGAGCATAATTTGCTGAAAGCTCATTCCGATCGAGCTGGCCAGAGGGGATATCCAAAAAATCAGGAAAACAAGTACGAAGGGTAATACGAATACGTAAGGAGCGACCTTCTGAGAGTAAAGAAATCGTTTGACCATATACGTGTGTCCTCCGTTCTCAACTAGAGCTGCCCTTAACCAGGGTCAGGGCAGCTCACAATACGAGACTATTCCAACTGTTGTTCGATTTGCTTCTGCGCTTCATTTAATGCTTCTGTGACATCCTTGCCGTCTTCGAAAATTTCATTGAGGGTGGTCGTACCAAGAATATTGTTGATGGTTGGTGAAGAGGAAGTTGATTTAATCAGTTTGATCTCATCTTTGATTTCGTTCAGCACGTCGAACGGATTGTTCTTGAAATATTGAATGAACTTGTTGTCCGGATTGTCGGTCACTTCCTTCATATTCCATACGTCCATATTGATTGGATCGAAACCAAGCGTATTCCAAATTTCGATGTTGGCATCAAGAGAGAGTTTGGCATACGCTACAAACTCTTTAGCAAGTGGAGCGTCTTTCGACTTATTGGTGACCACCGTGCCCGTACCGCCGCCGCCGTACGATCTTGGCATACCTTTTTCGATAACAGGCAATGGAGCAATCGCAATTTTCCCCGTTAAATCAGGCATATAGTTAACGAATCGGGACATCATCCATAGCGGCATCATGGCACTGGCAAAATTGCCATTGTTATATTCGCCATAAGCCTCTTCTGTATCCGGCTGACCGCCTGCGATTGTGGATATGACATTGCTTTCCTGCAAATCCTTCAGAATCGTCAAGCCTTTGATCAATTCTGGAGAATTGACGACTGGATTGCCAGCATCATCGGTGTAATCTTTGCCTTGCTCCGCCAGCATAATTGAGGATTGCCATCCCGCACTTGTATCGGCTGTCCCCAAATATTTGCCGGTTTTCTCGTACAGCTGTACACCAGCCTTTTTGAAGTCATCCCAAGTTACGATATCCTCATAGTTGATGCCAGCTTCCTCAAGAATTTCCGTATTATAAAAAGCAACTGTGGCACCAACATGAGTCGAAGCGCCATAAATATTGCCATCCTTGCTATACATATCGAGCTGCGATTGAACGATCGTTTTCTTATACGGCTCCACCGCATCGTTCAAAGACTCTAACTGCGGCGTTCCTTTCAGGAAATCAGGGAATTTACCTATCTCAATATCTGCAATATCCGGAGCACCTTGCCCTGTTTGCAAGGCAATCGATAATTTGTTGTGCATGTCGTCATACGGCATGACCGTAACCTTCAGCTTAATCTGTTTATCCGCATTGGCCGCATTCCATTTCTCGAGCATCTTCTCAAAATGCTGTCCATGCAATTCGACGAACGTCCAAAGCTCAAGCTCAGTTGCGGTCTCTCCTGCACCGCCCTCGAGAACCGAGCTCTTCGTACCGGATGATGAAGAAGACTTCCCACACCCTGCTAGCGACACCGTCATTACGATTGCAATCAATATGACCAACCATTTCTTCTTCATTTTTTGACCCTCCCTAGAAGTTTCCGCTAATCTTCTCGTACCATGAAAGAAGTTGCCATACGCTTCTGTGCTTGACTTAAGATGAAGATGAATAGATAAATGTAAGCGCATTCAGATTGAATCCCAAATTGGACGCGTACCGCGCTTCGGCAGTAATCGTCGCTTTGCCCACCCCCTGTTTCATATAAGTTTAAATCAAATGTTAATTTATGTTATGAACGCGCTTGCATTTCTAAATTAACACAGCATTTGATCGTTGTAAATATATAAACCTAAATCTTTTTATATTTTTATGAAATGAATGGATTCCAAACCTATGATCCTACTATTTTACTCATCGTACGTCATAAAGCGCTCGAGCAAGCAAGCCTTGACCATAGTTGCCGAAATTTTTGCCAAAGATCGTCAAACCCCGTTTGTTAACGGACTTATCCATCACGGCGATTCGGAGGATCATTTCGCTTTTATAATCCAACTGAATCTGGTCGATCGTCACATCTGAAATTCGGCATCCGTCGATAAAGCTTCCCTCTTCGTTCACACGAATCAGCTTGAGCATGCCATATTGGTTCAAGTGAGGAGGCCACCAGTCTGGATTAAACGTCCCTCTTGCATCACCGAAATCTCCAGGACTTGTCCAGAACCCGAGCTCGATACCGTTAATATAAAAGTAAATATCCGAAGGATAATTGTCACAGAAGCCCGGTGCCTCCGAGCCCAGCTCCATGGAAAACTGGATTTCCCGAAAGGTCTGATTGGGCTTTAAGTAATTGGGTATCCGATATTCTAGAAACCCTTCAGACAGCCAGATAATCTCGGAGTCAATCCGCTGCGGATCGGCAAAATATCGGGGGTCGTCGAATTCACCGATGATGCTGTCCTTTGTAGCAAGCCCGCATGTCGGCGCCACTTGATAGTTGCTGTAATGTCCCACCTCAAGCTCTACCTCATACAAATTCTCAATGTCCTTCTTGCATAGATCGATCATGACTTTATCTTTATTTAAATAGCAAATCTTCTGGATACCATGCTTGCCCACCGATGTCGTAATCTCGATCAATCCGCTTTCTTCAAGCTTCTTGATATGCATCGTAATCGCACCATTGCTGAGATTCAGCTTATTGGCAAGATCATTCAAGTTCAACGTCTGGTTGGTCGCAAGCAGCTCAATAATTTGAATTCTGATCTCTGAACTTAGCGCTTTAAAGATATTAATTCCACTCATCAAATCCTTAATATAAATCATGTCGACTGACCTTCTTCCGGTATAATTTCGAATGGCATGCAGCAAGCTCCGATTCCCGTGGAGGGACTGGAGACAGGCGTCGTTACATTTACTATATATTTTTATAAAATAAAATACTACTGTTCAAGATCACTTTTTAACAAAAGAATGATAGTTCTACCCTCAGCTTCCTTCTCCATCAAAGCAGAAATAGACTATTCCCACGATCTTTTTGACCGTAAGGAATAGCCTTCAAGGAAATTCTTTTCATTACTCTTTTACTTTTTATCTACGTGAAGCAAAGTAACATGCTTAATCAAATATGTATCTTTGATCTTCTCTTCAGAAATGACATTCAATTTAATCAAACTTGTAATCTTGGAAGAATCCGACTTGGAGAGCATGCGCCATACTTCAGGATCCGGCAGCGCCTCATATAGCTTGTTATCGTCATATTCCTTCCGCTCCTGTAACACAAGCTTTACTTTATAGCTTCCAACCTCCAGATCAGATACTCCTTCTTCTGTACATAGGCTCAGAATCTCGGTGCGCAGCTCGGTTAATTCTTGTTCTATCTCTTTCTGCTTTTGCTTGAGTTGATAATATCTTTTCACTTTCATATCCATCTTGCTCACGCTCCTCTACAGAACATATTTATGCGGAGGAAGTGAATTTAAGACAAGATAACAAGTTCAATGAGCCGAACTTATCAGTGCGGGAGCAGTTGATTCATAATGAAGTCTTGAAGGTCTACGATGCGCAGCTGAGTCGGATGCTCTTTGGTCCCGCTAATAATGAGCGGCACGAGCGATTCTTCCTTATGCAGTGATCCATGTCCACCACCTGCGGGATGCATAGGTGAGCTATAGCCCGACAGCTCATACCCCTGCTTCGCGGTGACAACCAAGAACTCTCCGTCATGGGAGTGCAATGCGCCGGAGAGCCTTTGCAGTGCATCGGGATAATTGCCATATCGCAGCTCTACTCCTCTCTCATCCAACAAAAGGTCTAGAACTTCAGACTCTCCCTTCACTGTCCAGGATTGATCGTAGTTGTCCTTGAGCGTTCCCCCAGTTCGATAAGCGAGCAACTTGGATGTCCCTGCTTGTTCAACATAAATCCAACCATCATCCTCTTCCCAAGCAACAAAGTCGATCCGTTCATCCTTGGTAATTGTTGAAGCGATTTGGCGCAACGAATCTCCTTCATGAAGCTTGTACACATAAGCCATCGTTTCATTAACTGCTAGAGCGAGTTCGTCACTGTCCTCTATGACGGCATTCGGCAAGGGACGCCATATTTGGTAACTATTGAGCAAATCAGTCAGATCGATACCCGAATGCTGATTTTCAGGCAAAATACGCGTCATGCCGCTATCACCGGACACGAGAATAACAGCCTGCTCCAACGCTTTTTCCCTCGACCCGAATGCTTGCAGCAAAGACCCGATCTGCCTGTCCAATTCGATAACTCCCTCCAGCTCGTATGGGCTGTTTTTATGCAGCTTTTGATCCAATTCAGGCAAGTAAACGAACAGAAAATCAGGCAATTTCTTATTCTGAACCAAATACTTAACAGCTTCTATCGCATACTTATTGTTGAAGCCCATTTTTGCAGTTGGTCCATCTGACAAATCCCGCTTCCCTTCGATTGGATTAGAGAACGCTCCGAACGCTAGGAAGTCTGGGCCCTTGACTTGCACCTCCTCCGGCAACGACGTTGGGCCGCTGATCCAGCGTGAGAAGGATAAAATATGAGGTGTATCGCCTCTATAGATCAGTCCATTAATAGATCCTGACTTGAGACCTCTGCGCTCCAAACGTTCATAGATTGTTTGCGTTTCTGGATTCAAGTCATGTTGATTCAGCCTGAGCAAAGCGTCAGCCAGAACCTGATTCACACCTTGACTGACGACCTCCATAGGACCGGTACCGTAATTAATCATCCTGTTATCACTAGTTGAATACCAAATTAGCCCAGGAACACGATGCTTATCTGGGTATGATCCCGTTAACAAAGAGCTGTCGATGGTAACAGACATCGTTGGAAATGAGCTAACAAGATTTTTATGATATTGGCCCTGATCAATCAGGAATTTCAACGAAGGCAGTTTGTTTTGCTCGAGCCCTCTATCAATCGCTTGATACATGAGCGAATCAGCTAGTAAATAAATGACTTTTTTATGAGCTCCCTTCCCTGCCGCTTTTTCAGTTGACTTCACATGAAGAAGATCATTCTCTTTTGGAGCTTTAACACCTTTACCAGAACCGGTACATCCTGAACCAACGACGAGCAGAAATAGGACAATCAATGATAACCAGCCGAAGATACGCAATATGCCACTCCTAACCTTTTTATCCATAAGATTGTCCTATTCCATGATTAATATTCCAATAAGCCTAAGCTAATCCAGCAGCCTGACCATCAACTGTATACTTTCAAGGCGCATCTTCAAGAAGTCCACATGCACCTTAAGAATGTCGCATTCACTCTTCAGCATCATCTTCTCATACTCCAAGTCTTTCGTATGCTCCACCCATAATGCGGCGTTGCGAATCTGCTCGTTGGAGCCCTGAACCTTGCCCAAATGAATCGCATGGTTCTTGACCGAAGTGATTTTAAATTGCACAGCCTCATAATCAGACAAAACAGACAGGTACTTAAGATTCGCTTTCTCCATCTTCTCCGGCAACGTTGTGAGCTCGCGTAATAGTTGGCTTTTATCCATCTTTGCCCACTCCTCTCATGCTGTTTCTATGAACAGCATATGCGGATGGGCTTGTCCGAGTTACTGATTCGTTAACAATGGGCATAGATCGATCAACGGTGGAGCTTCACATAACGTAAATTGACCTTATGTCTGAACACCAGGCACCGGGCTCCTTGAACTCCCAATAAAAAGCCAAGCTCCCTGATCGACTAAAAAGCCAAGCTCCCTGATCGACAGGAAGCTTGGCTTAGTTGTGGTGAAACTTTAGAATATCCGGTTTGACCAGCCAAGCAGCTTGGCAATCGCCTCCACGTAGAAGTAATCCCCGTAGATTAGAGAGACATTAACATTCTGATCGCCTGGTTTATTGCCCGTTCCTTCGCGCAGCAAGCCTTGATATTCCAGCTCATCTAGTGTCGCGTAATGCTCTGACAACGACTTGATGATCTTTTCCGCAGCTATGCGATAGATTCTTCCCTCCTCAGGAGAAAGGAGGTTAGCAATTTCCAGAAGCCCAGAAGCTGCGCAGCTAGCCGCTGAAGTATCTCTCGGCTGGCTGCTCGGGTCTGGAGTGCGGAAATCCCAATGCGGGATATGATCATCCGGCAAGCAGCTTAGGAAATAATGCGCTACTTGCTGAGCTGCCCGAAGATAACGAACATCACCAGTGTACTTGAACGTATTGGCCATACCATATAGAGCCCATGCCTGACCTCTGCTCCATGAGGACATCGGTGCATACCCTTGGCCGCCTAGATACTCATCGACCTCACCCGTATCAGGATTGAAGGCCACAATATGATGAACCGAACCATCCTCGCGGATGAAGTTTTTGAGTACCGTATCTGCATGCGCACAAGCGATTTGACGGAAGCGCGGATCGTTAATTTCCTCGGATGCCCAGAAGAGCAAGGATAGATTCATCATGGAGTCTATAATCGACCAGCCCGTTTTGTCCTGGTTCCATGCACGT
This sequence comes from Pristimantibacillus sp., assembly GCA_048976605.1. Classification (GTDB taxonomy): domain Bacteria; phylum Bacillota; class Bacilli; order Paenibacillales; family Paenibacillaceae; genus Pristimantibacillus. The sequence continues at coordinate 139,569 of JBHGUX010000051.1, forward strand.
AGAAACTGTCCTTTCAAGTTGAACCTTCCTGCTAGGAAATTCGCTGCACTTAGTGCGATTCGGCGGGAATCCTCATCCCCAGTCAACTTGTACTTAATGACAGCTGTAGGCAGAAATTGAAACCCAACATCATGATGTAGATTGCTTTTTGTAATGAAGCATTGCTCTAATCGCACATCCCAATTCCAAGCTGCGTAACGATATCCATCTTTTCCCGTCACATCGTTAAGCACCCACAGTATTCCCGGCCAGAAGCCCGAAGTCCACCAGTCTACCCTCATATCGTCATATACACCTGATGCCGAGACATGCGGTGACTTATCGCCAATATCTCGAATCATACGTTCCGTCTTGCTCTGGATTTTCTCCCACCAAGCGATTAATTGCGTTTCCTGTAAAATGACTAGATCTGCCATTTATTTCTCCTCCTTATAATCCAACCCTATTCCAGCTTCTGATTAGAATTCAGCTAGAATTTCGGGTGGGTATGAGTATCAAACATTGGCAGCCTTGGTGCCTTTACTGTTTATTGTTAGAAACGACTACACCTTCACCGCTTTTATATCGTTCTGTCGCTTCCTTGATAATGTCGTTGCCGCCTTTTTTCTTATACTCCTCAATAACTTTCGGCCAGTTGGAGATTGGCTCCTTGCCGTAGATCATTTTAATCATATAGTCGATAACCAGTTTTGGTCCAACATCATCACCAAGCGGAGCAGCATCCGGGTATCTAGAGAAAGCATCTAGCGCAGGTGAGAACCGAACAGAACCCAAACCTTCCTTCGAAACAATATTGTCGAGAGAGTTCATCATATCTTTACCGTTCTCCGTCAGTCCTTCTCTTGCCTTGTTATAGGTCATGTCATGTACGAACCAGAACATACCGCGGAATTTGTCCTCATCCATTGCTTCAGGCTCAGTAGGAGGTGTGAACTTGATTACTCCGTTGTCCTTCGTATACGTATCACCCTCAATACCGAAGGAGAAATAAGTTTCTGCTTCCGGCGTTAGCATCCAATCAAAGAACTTGATAATACCGATCGCTTTTTCTTTGGAAACGGTGTTATTAATATAATATGAAGTCGTTATGCTTGAATACAGTAAATGCCCGCCGGTGTTCTCTGGACCTCTCGGTGACGCTATGATTTCAATCTTGGCGTCTGCAACAGCCTTCGAAACCTTGCTCCGATAGTCATTCATAAGTTGAGCATTGGCAGACCACATGCCGGACCTGCCGCTTTCAATGTTCTTGCCGTAATCACTTGATGAGAGCGAAGCGAAGTCCTTCGGAATCAAGCCTTCATCATACATCGTCTTGTAGGTATTAAGTGCTTTGGTCATATTCTCCACATCGAAGAACTTCGGTACAACTTCCTCACCTTGCAATTCAAATTGGGAAGGCAACACATCGAATGCTCCCAATACCGTATCTGCGTATTTGAAGTTCTCCCGCATTTGATAAGGGAATTCTACGCCGTTTTTCTTCATTGCCCGCATGACATCGAGCAATTCATCAACTGTCTTAGGAGCCTGCAATCCTGTTTTCTCTAAAAGATCTGTACGCATGAATAGCCCTCTACGCGAAGGGTTAGACAACCAACCAGGAATCCCATAGATCTTGCCGTCATAACTAGTCTCCGCCCAAGCTTCCTTTGGCACCATCTTCATTAAATTAGGAGCATGCTCTTTGAGGAGATCGTCGAGCGGCATGAATATGCCTGCCTCTACGGAGCCTGACATTCCTTTGGTAGTAGCTCCCCCAACATTCTGAACGACATCTGGTATGCTGTTCCCTGCGAATTGCAATGACATTTTACTGTCGAAGTCTTTCAGTGGAATCATTGTAATGTCCAAGTCTGTGTTCGTAAGCTCCTCCAGCTTCAGAACCCATTTCTCCTTGTTCACATCCTTTGACCTCTCAGCATGCTTGTTACCGCTTGTCGCCATGGACATTGTGAAAGCTAACTTGCTGTCTGCGGGAGTATTTGAACTATCTTCTACCTTATTATTGCTGCCGCAACCACTCGCAATCAATGCGATGATGGTGCTAATAACGGTTAAACGTATTCCTCGATTCATCCTCGTCACCTCTGTGGAATATTTTTTGTTGCCTTCTTGCATCAACTAGATAAAAGCTGAATTTCCCCCCTCGATCCATGCTTCACTTTCCACCTATTCAGGTTAGTTGAAACGCTTTCATAATAACTCTGCTGCATGATTCTGGACATGTCATTTTTTTAGATAAGAATGTGATTTCCTACGCTTCTCTTTATTAATTGACAAAAATATATTCGAAACACTTAATAAACATAATGTTTGAGGTACTGTGACATGATTAATGAACCCACATAAACGTTCACCGTTAGGGTAGGCTTTTATTACATAAAATCATGTCGACCAACCATTGAGCACCCTCGGATACATTAGCTCAATTAAGCACCTGGACGAAGCTGCCACCACGATTCGGCAACTTTTTATATGTATTAAAGTTCTTGTCGGCATGATTATACGGCTAAATGTTAATTCGAAGACGTAATTCCGCCATCATAGCCTCGGCTTGCTGTGGATCTTCATTCAGCAGCTTCCTGTATGTCAGCATCCAATTCAGCGTTAGAAGCATATGATCGTATTCTTCCTTCCTTCGCTCGATCTCATTGATTTTCTGAAGAATCCATTCTATTACTTCTTGATTCGTGCGGGCATTCGTATCGTGATCTTGCAAAAACGTCTTCAACTCAGCTAAAGAGCAGCCGATGCCTTGAAATTTTTTAATCAGCTTTAACCGTTCAATTGCTTCTTCTGAATAGTTGCGGTAATTATTCTTCTCTCGCTGAATATGCCTGCTGTCAAGCAAGCCTTCCTTCTCATAAAAACGAATGGTGTGGGGTGTTAAACCAATCAAGTCTCCTAATTCTTGAATTTTCATATGCAATCATACCTCCAAACGCTTGACTTAGAGTTTACTTCATAGTTTAGACTAGAGTCATATCTTCGTCAAATGCTTAAGGAGGCGTTAAACTATTATGCGTATATTCGTTACAGGTGCAGCAGGTTATATTGGTACAGCTGTTGTCCGCGAACTCATCGGTGCGGGCCATCAGGTAGTTGGTCTGACCCGTTCAGAGAGTGGTGCTCAAGTATTAGAAAGCTTGGGAGCTGAGGTGGCTCGCGGTGTTTTAGAGGATATGGATTTTCTGCGCAGCAGTGCAGCCACTTCAGACGGTATTATTCATCTGGCATTTAACCACGATTTCTCTAATTTCGCCGCATCACTAGCAACTGATCTTCGCGCCATCGAAGCCATGGGAGAGGGGCTTGCGGGCTCCAGTAAACCACTTGTTATCACAGCTCATGCT
>JBHGUX010000052.1:0-41916 GCA_048976605.1 Pristimantibacillus sp.
ACATACTTTACTGCTTTCTTCTTAAACTCTTCATTGTAACGCTGACGTTGTTCTCCCACACCGGACACCCTCTTTAATAGAATAAGAAAATTATCTCTTGTCTGTTAGGATTGTGTCCACTTTTTATTCTAGTCTCAGAGATTCCGTTATATTCCCAAAAGATCCATGAATTCACTCGATTAATCGATAATAACGGATCTCCTGTCCGCCTAAACACTCAAATGACTAAAATCGAACAAATAGCGGAACCTCTGTCCTCGTACAAATAAATCATGTGTTCTAAAGCTGGATCATTGTGCTTTCATCTCTCCATGATGGGATGTCTAAATCATGATCGAGGGGCTCTCCCAAAAGGGTAAACCCGAGTAGGTCATTATCAGGAAATAAAACAAAGTAATCTTCAATACTACTATAAAAGTGGAGCTAAAATTTTTTTTACCCCTTTGTTGCGTTTACTGCGTCGGTCAATGGATAGGGGAGATATGGATAGTAACGCCCCCATTGACCTTTAACTGCAGCGACAAGCTATCTGTTGCCGTTACAACTTCTCTTCTTATCGTAATCGGAGGCAGCACAGCACGGAAGCGGTATTCATCGGGCTCTGCTGCTTCCTCGTAAATCATGGCTTCATATTGCCTCTCTTTATTCAAGAAAGAGAGAGGAATTCGCGACAATTTGCCGCCTGTCGCACAAATCGATGCGACATACCACTGGTCATCTGATCGACGAGCGATTGTGACGAACCGTCCAGGATAGCCGTCGATGAGCATCGTCTCATCCCAAGCAGCTGGAACAGAGGCGAGCAGTGATTGAGCCGGGTGGTCGGCGTAGATGCTTATAGCATCGGCAAAATGTTGTACGCCCGATTCGAACAAGACGGCTAGCGCCAGCTGAAGGCCTGCTGTTGTGTTCGTTCTTTTACTGAATGTAACAGGAGTGTAATCCATAGAGCCAATGATATTGCGGGTGAATGGCAACGTACATAGATGGACAGCATTCGGTCCTTCACTGTGCGCGCGATAATACTCAGCTCCGTATACCCCTTCATAGGTCATTATATGAGGCCATCTGCGATGCACACCGCTAGGCTTAGTCGAACCATGGAAATTAACCATTAACCGATATTTGGCGGCTGCTTCAGCAATGAGATCATAGGTTTGTATCCGTTGCTGGCTGTCACTGTCGAAGAAATCGACCTTGATGCCGACTGCACCCCAGGATGCACATAATGATAATTTCTCTTCGCATAGGGAAGCTGTCTCAAGACCCTTGTAATGTGTCCAGACCCATATGCCGACATTGCGTTCTTGCGCATAAGCAATCAGCCCCGGCGCATCTAATACGTCTTCCCATCCTCCATCCGCTACACTGTATTCCCATCCCATCTGAGCGGCAAAATCCACATGCTGCTGCTGAATAGTCATATTGCCGCATGAATCCCCATCCGCATACCAAGACCAAGCTGCACGACCTGGGCGAATCCAGGATAGGTCTGTCACGACAGACGGAGGATTCAAATGCGTCGTTACAGCGGAACACACAAGGGTATTCAGTGTTCCGTTCATGATGACGCGCCATGGGAGTGTCAGCGGAAGCTGAGCATCGATGGGATCTGTCTGATCTGGCGCGTAGGCGATTTGCAGGCTGCGACCGTTGGACGGATCGGCTGTTAAGTGGCAGCTGCCATAGGTACCGTACACAGCGGCCTCCGTTAGGAGCAGCCAGTTATTTTCAGTTAGCTGGGCCAATAGCGGGAATCCGAAATGTCCTCCCTCGAGATGCTCCGGCATAGCGTGGTCATATGTTCGCTCATAGCAGCGCATGAATGGCTGCGCCCATACGTTAAGCAGCGGCTGCTCAGGAAGCTGGAAGCCTGTATGTTCACCTGCAATGCAGCAGCTGGTGCCTTCATCGGGCAGCTCATAACGGATGGCAATCGCATCGTTGAATGCACGGAAGCGAACGAGCAGTGGCTGACCCTCCATGGAGGTATGTATGAGCAATTCATTAGCCTCGTAGCTTTGCTTCCGTTGTTTACCGGTAGTTAGTTCATAGCTTTCAGCCAGCGTACTGCGTTCAACATGCAGGATGGTTAATTCAGACGCTTTGCTAGCAAAATTGTTACCCATTTGTAGTCCTAACGGTGAGCGGGCTAAGACGATGCTTTGCTCTCGTTGTACCGAGTAGGTTAGAGTGCCGTCTTGCTGCTGTTCGATAATGGCATGCAGCTTCCCATCTGGTGCATGGAGCTCGAATGCATTCGCTGTATTCATGGATTGATCTCCCTCCGTCATTGAGTTGCCTTGTTAGGAGCAATTGTAACTGACTTTCAAGAGGGGCATATGCCGTTGTGTTCAGTGACGTTGTGTTTTCTTATGCTAAAAGAAGTAATAGTGACCAAAGTCATTCAAAAAGCTTAAGAAAACACTTATCGCCACAAGTTTTTCCATGGTTCTAGGGGGAAACATGCTCTATTATGGAAGCAAGTTTGATGTTATCTATTTCTTTTATCCTGATCAGCATCTGTGGGCTTAACGAACTTGAAATGAATGCAAGCCGTCCTAATCTTTTTTGGAGGAGGTGGTGAAGAGCTTTGTTTTAATTGTTACCGCTTACAAGTAGATCTTATTAGGAAAAGGTGGATGATGTCATGAAGCAAGCGAGGAATCAACTACTGCGAATACGAACTCGAAATTGTTTTTTAATTTTATTATGTCTTTTGCTCCTGCCCTATGGAGGAGGCGGCTTGAAGAATGCAGAAGCACAGGGTGCAGCAGAGCCGCAGCCGCCTGTTAATTTGGCTCTTCATTTAGCGGCGACAGCAAGCTCTACAACAAGTAATCGCGAAGCGGATAAGGCGGTAGACGGCAGTCGAGATACATATTGGCAGCCAAGCAGCAATGATCGCGAGGATCTGAGTGTATCCTTATCCGTTTATTCTCCAGAGCCTATGAGTTTCAATCAAATCGTCCTGAATCTCAATCGAGGCGATAATCTCAGCGGTATTACAATCGATTATTCTAATGATGGGACAGCTTGGAGTCAGGCTTATACGAAAACGACAGGAATTAATGCAGATGGACAAGAACAGATGTGGTTCGACCCTGTTAGCGCATCGTATGTGCGTGTTACTTTACAGCTTTCACGAAATTTAAGCGTACAAATGAAGGAAATGGAGATTTATATGCAGACAGATGATAATGGCGGCATTCCGAGCGATATCAAGGAACTGGCCTTCCTAGATGCAGATGGAACAAAGCTTCTGAATAACGCAGAGCAGACACTAGCAATTGGTGAAACAACAAGTATACAAGCACAAGCTAGAAGAGAGAGCGGAGAATGGCTGTCACTGCCTGCTGGCATGATATCCTATCAAGCGGTTGGCAATAGTGCGTCAATCGATGCTTCCGGCTCAATATCCGCTCTAAAGGTAGGAGCAACCCGTATCTATGCAGAGGTGAAGATCAAGGATAAGTCGTTGAAAACGATGGATTACTGGATCGTTGTGAAGGATGATACCGAATTCCAGACGGCAGCTTATGTAGCAAGCACGGCTTTTGTACATCCGACGCTAACCCAGAAGATCGGTGAAGCAGCCGTGATTGACCTTGGACAAGCTCTGCCAGACTTAACAGTGAAGCCCTATGGCGATGGAAGTGTAACTGTGAAGTGGCTCCAAGAAGGCAAGGAGGATAAAGAGGGTGGATTAGTTGGCACGCAATCGATGACAGCCGGCACTCCTCTAAAATTCCAACTTCCGAAGAAGATCAAGAAGGCAGGAACCTATGAGATACAGATGACGTTCACGACAGCCGATGGTGCAAATTATTATGAAAGTCTCTATTTTACGATTCAATCGAAAAAGGGTGTTCCAGAGGGTCAGAGTCAGATCGCTTATCAGGAGAAAAAAGGTGAAATGGTTTATGTGCCCGATTATAAAGGGAATCGGATTATTGATTTCTCCAATGTCGGTTACATGGGCGGTGGAGTGAAACTGCCGGATGTTCAGGCCCGAGTAGCCGTTGAACCAAGCGGCGGTGATGATACGGCAATCATTCAAGCTGCAATTGATCAAGTATCACAACTTCCGCGCGACAAGGACGGTTTTCGAGGCGCTGTGCTGCTGAAGAAAGGCACCTTTCTTGTAAGCGGTACGTTATACGTAAGAGAAAGTGGAGTAGTACTGCGCGGAGAAGGCAAAACCGACAACGGAACGATTATCCGCGGAACTGGAACTGCCAAAAGAAACTTGATTGAGGTTGGCGGAACAATCGGACAGACGATTGTAGAGAATACGGCGACTACGATTCAAGATTTATATGTTCCTGCGGGATCCCTTTCCTTCCATGTGAAGGATGCGAGCAGCTATAAGGTTGGAGATAACGTCATTGTGCGGCGAATCGGCAATGATCGCTGGATACATGAGATTGGCATGGATCATATTTATATGCGGCCGGAGACGGGCGGAACGAAGCAGTGGACAGCATTTAATCTGGACTTCGATCGGGTCATTACAGCGATTGATGGTGATCAGATTACAATAGATGCTCCGCTATCTAATGCGATTGAATGGCAATGGGGCGGTGGACAGCTGTTCAAGGCGAATGAAGATCAACGGATTGAACAAGTCGGAATCGAAAATATGCGGGCTATATCTGATTTTGATCCAAGCAAAACGGATACGAAGATGGATAATGAAGAGCTGGACGCTCCGTACTATTCAGATGAAGATCATGCAGAACGGTTCGTCATGCTTAATAGTGTGAAGAATGCATGGGTGAGAGAGGTCGACGGCTATCACTTGTCGTATGCGCTTGTGCAGATTGGCCGTCAAGCCAAATGGGTGACGGTGCAGGACAGTGAAGTGTACGATATGGTCAGTATCATTACTGGCGGTCGACGGTACAGCATTTTTATACAAGGTCAAATGAACTTAGTGCAACGCAATTATACAGAAACTTCAAGGCATGCTTATGTATTTGAAAGTCGTGTACAAGGCCCTAATGTCATCTATGACAGCAAAGGCATCCAAGAATACAATACGAGCGAACCGCATCACAGATGGTCAACCGGCGGTCTGTACGATAATGTGAGCGCTCGGATTAACATTCGAGATCGGGCATGGCTTGGCAGTGGTCATGGTTGGGCAGGAGCCAACTATGTAACGTGGAATACGGAAGGCGGTCTCGTTGCTCAGAAGCCGCCGACAGCGCAGAACTATGCAATCGGACATGTGTCGAATGAGGAAGGGAAGCCAGTGCTGCCATTAGTGCCTAATGATTATGACACTAGACCTCGTGAGAATGCTTATTGGGAATCAGAAGGACAGCATGTCGCTCTCAAGAGTTTATATGTGCAGCAATTACTGGATCGACTGGGCAAGAAGGCCGTTAATAACTTGGTTCGTACGCCGGTAGGCGGCGGTGCATTGGATATACCGACATTGAACTAAGGGAATGAACAAGACCATGCCGAGCAGACGGCGTGGTCTTGCTTTTCAAAGCTATACATAGCTGTACAGTATGAGAAGGTTGGGTGAATACAAGGATGGTAGATACAGTGGAGACGAGAGAACAATTACGAGATAAGCAACATAAGGATGGACAAAGCTGCTGCGGCAGTTTAAATAGAGAAACTTCAAATGCGGTTAAGCGTGATCCGCTTCGCTTATGGTATACCAAACCAGCAGGGCAGTGGAATGAAGCGCTCCCGATCGGCAACGGAAGACTTGGAGCGATGGTATTCGGGCAGAATGGGCTCGATAAAATCCAAATGAATGAAGACTCGCTTTGGTATGGGGGACCCGGTAGAGGGGCAAATCCACAGGCTTACGTACATTTGCCGGCTATACGCCAATTGCTGAAAGAAGGCAAGCAGGCGGAAGCGGAGCATTTGGCCCGGATGGCAATGACCGCTTCGCCCAAGTATGAGCAACCCTATCAGCCATTGGGCGACTTGCTGCTGAAGTATATGGACGGCGAGGAGCAGATAGAAGATTATGAGCGGGAACTGGATTTGCACCAAGCGATGGTTACCGTTACCTATCGTTCCGGAGGTGTGGGATACCACAGGCAATATTTCGTCAGCGAACCGGATGGGGTGCTGGTAATCAGACTAACAGCGGATCAACCTGGTGCATTGACGTTTGCGGCCAATATGATGCGGCGGCCTTTTGATTCCGGAAGCCATGCCGGTCCGGATGATACGATGCTGATGAATGGAGAGTGCGGAGCAGACGGTATTTCCTTCTGTGCGGCGCTTCATGCGGTTCATGAAGGCGGGGCAAGGAAGATCATCGGCGATTTCATCTCGATTGAAGGTGCTGATTCCGTTACCTTGCTGTTGTCTGCTCAGACCACATTCCGTGAGGAGAATCCGGAGTTGGTCTGCCTATCCCAGCTGGAGAAGGCTGCCGCATTGCCCTTCGAACAATTGCTGGCACGGCATTTGAAGGATTACTGCGAGAAGTTTGAACGATTTTCGTTGCAGCTCACAACAACAGAAGCGGGCGGCGACCGCTTGGCAGAATTGCCGACGGATGAGCGGTTGCAGAGACTAAGAGAACAGTCAGCGGCCAGCAACAGCAGTGCGGCTGATGGTGATCCGGGCCTATTTGCTTTATATGTACAGTACGGGAGATACTTGCTGTTATCTTGCTCAAGACCAGGGTCGCTTGCCGCTAATTTACAAGGAATATGGAATGACAACTTCACTCCACCGTGGGAATCCAAATATACGATCAATGTGAATATACAGATGAATTACTGGCCAGCGGAAGTATTTGGCTTGCCGGAATGCCATGAGCCGCTCTTTGATCTGATCAATCGTATGCTGCCGAATGGACAGGCAACTGCCAAGGAGATGTACGATTGCGAAGGATTTGTAGCGCATCACAACACGAATCTGTGGGGAGAGACAAGGCCGGAAGGCATTCTGATGACATGCACCGTATGGCCGATGGGCGCAGCTTGGCTCTGCCTTCATTTGTGGGAGCATTATCGGTATGGGTTGGATCGAGAGTTTTTGATGGGTCAGGCTTACCCAGTCATGAAGGAGGCAGCTCGCTTCCTGCTGGATTATATGACAGAGGACGAGGATGGCAATCTAGTTACGGGACCTTCCGTATCGCCAGAGAATCGATTCCATCTTCCAAACGGAGGCAAGGGAAGTATCTGTATGGGACCATCCATGGATTCTCAGATTGCCTTATCCTTATTCCGTGCCTGTGTAGCTGCGGGGAAACTCGTTGGAGAGGATAAGGGCTTTCTTACCCTATTGACGAATGCGATGAAGCGGATCCCTTCACCGGAGATCGGGCGTCATGGCGGAATAATGGAATGGCAGCATGACTATGAGGAGGTCGATCCTGGCCATCGTCATATTTCACAGCTGTTCGCTTTATATCCTGGTGAATTAATTGATGCGAAGCGTACTCCTAAGTTTGCGGAAGCAGCAGAGCGGACATTGGAGCGCAGACTGGCGAACGGCGGCGGCCATACAGGCTGGAGCCGCGCATGGATCGTGAATTATTATGCTCGGCTGTTCAAGGGGAAAGAAGCCTATGAGCATCTGTCCAAACTGCTGACTACATCAACCTATACGAATATGCTCGATTGTCATCCACCTTTCCAAATTGACGGCAATTTTGGGGGGATTGCGGGTGTAGCCGAAATGCTGATGCAATCTCATTCTGACGAGTTGCGACTGCTTCCTGCCTTGCCGGATGCATGGGCTGATGGAGAAGTGAAGGGACTGCGCGCACGCGGCAACTTCCGTATCGACATGAGGTGGCGGGAGAGCCAACTGACAGAGGTGACCATTCATGCCGAACAAGAAGGAGTTTGTACTATTTGGTCGCCGACGCCACTTCAGACCACACACACGGTTTTATCCTCTGAGATTCAGCAGGATGACTGCTGCTATCGTTTCCCGGTTGAAGCAGGCAAGAGCTATGTATGGAGAAAACAGTAGAATGAATAGAATAGAATAGGCTACAGTCTGCTGCTACCAACACTTCAACTCGACAGACAAAATAAAAATAAAAAAATATTTTTTTAATCTGTCGATTTTGATATTTCTCATTCGTTGTCTTTATAGAGGCTGAGATAATCGGTTGTTTTTCACGAAACGCTCAGACTACTACAAAAAAACGAAAAACGAAAGGTTGGTCTATTATGGCTAAATACACAACTTATATTATGTCGGAGGATGCTAGAGCTCAAGGTGAGTTCTACACTTATGCGCTTGGTGGAGAGATCCTGTCTGTTATGACGCATGGGCAAATCCCTGGAGCAAAGGAAGAGCTTAAGGATAAAGTCGTAAATATGAGTCTGATAGCTGGAGGAATCAACTTCTTAATGTCTGATTCCGTATTTGAGCCTATCATTCGGGGGAATGCAATCAATTTGAGCCTCGAGTTCGCAACAGAAGAAGAAGCCCGTGAAGCTTTTGATAAGCTGGCTGAAGGCGGTAATGTAAAGTGCCCGTTGGAGCCGGCATTCTGGGGCAGCCTATTCGGACAAATCGAGGATAAATATGGTGTCATGTGGATGATCACCACCGCACCACCGACAGCCTAACAATTGGAGATAAGCAAAAGTTCGCCCGAGAATGTAATCGGGCGGGCTTTTTTTGTCTTATTCGGATGATCAGATAATGCGAAATACCACTGTACACGAGCTAGCAGCCGAAATTAGCGCATGGCCTGTGCAATTTGGAGGGTATGTTCACGAGCGTCGATCCAAGCCGGTAAGCAGTCATTCAGGACGGCTCATGGCACTCCTTCGACCAATGTCCAGTCACGCACTATTAGCGCAGGCAGACGCAGCAACTAGTGGTTCGGCGGGCATGAGCGGGAATCGAGGTTACTGGAGAGCTTAACAATGCGGCACATCGTTAAGCGCTCCTTTTTGTGGTTTTGGAGGGGTCTTAACGATGTGGCGCATCGTTAAGGAAGCGCTCGAGAGGTGAAACTGAGCGAAAAACAAGGTTACTGGAGAGCTAAACGATGCAGCACATCGTTAAGCGATCTTTTTTGTGGTTTTGGAGGGTCTAAACAATGTGGGACATCGTTAAGGAAACACTTGGCAGGCGGGAATGAGCGGAATCATGGTTACTGGGCTTGCGATAATGTCCTGCTTAGCGTATAACCGATCTGACAGCAATCAAGAATATCAACTAGATTAGTGAAAAACTTTTCATAAAAAATGATCTCAAAAAATTTTTATAAAAAGTGCAGGGTAACACGACAGAGTCGCCGTCTATTATATCGGGAAGGGAGGAGAGCGAGATTCAAGACGAAGCATGGATCAAAGCCATTCAAGGCGGCGGGCCTGCGGAGTTCCAATCATTCGTAGATGCGTATGGGACTTATTTATATCGCACGGTATACACTGTTGTTCGTTCGCCGCATGATGCGGAGGATGTGACGCAGGAAGTGCTGCTACAAATCTACCGCTCCCTCCCGGAATGTAGATTAGATGGCTTTAAGACCTGGATTACCCGCATTGCGGTTAATAAGGCCATCGATTGGAAGAGAAGCAGGGCTCGTAAACCGGAAGAATTAATGGATAACGATAAGCTAGAGACGGCAGGAGATCTCACTGGGGATGGAATGCCTGCCGCTGAGGTCGCTGTTCTCGAGCTTGAGGATAAGCGAATAGTTCGTGAACAGGTGGAGCTTCTGCCAGCTAATTATCGTGAAGTTGTGACCGCTTATTATATGGAGAACAAAACATATGAGGAAATTGCCGTACAAACAGGGCTAGAGCGCAAAAGTGTAGAGTCGAGACTCTACCGAGCGCGAAACTGGATTAAGCGGCATTGGCGAAAGGAGGATTTCGAATGAGCAACAGCAGTCAATCAGGTAAATATGAGATAGAAGCAGATTTATCAGTTACGGTACATATAGAGACGTCAATGATGGAGCGGTATGTAACCGATCAGTTATCGGAACAGGATAGAGAACAGGTAGAGACACATATGGCGACCTGTGATCCATGTATAGAACGGTTCATGACGGCAATGGCAGCAGTAGAAGCATCGGGTTCAAGTGAGGGCTGTGAAGCTGCCAGGTTGTCAATTCCATTGATTGAACTGCCGGATATGGAACGACTGGGTAGACGAGTGAGTGAGAAGCTGTTCGCAGAGCAGGGACAATCTTCAGATACCCCTATCGCTGTTGTTGTTCAAGAGAGGCCTCTTCGTCGTCGTTCATGGCTGCAGCATCCAGCCACACATTTTACCGCTGCAGCGGCTATTACGTTACTGCTGCTGGGGACGGGCACATTCAATGGTATATCAGAGAGACTAACTGAGATAGAGCAGGAGCGTCTAACTGAGAATCAACCGGAACAAAGTCTAGTGACGCCAAATCAACAGGGACCTTCATGGTCTGACCGAATGGTCGATCGTACGACCTCTTGGATTAATGAAATGCAGAACAACCGCTTTAAATAACAGGTCAATATAATCAACACATGATTAAGGAAAGGAATGATTGAGATGCAAAAAAATCCGGTTGTCGCTTTATTATTATCTTGCATACCAGGCGCAGGTCACGCCTATCTAGGCCGACCAATTCGCTTCTTGTTGTATGCGGGAGGGTTTTTCGGAGCTTTGGCCTTATTGCTCTTATTAGCTGTATCGAACTCAGCTGACGGGGCTATTGTTGCCTTCTTGTTGTTCGTTGCTGCTGCAAGCTGGGGCATTAATCTGCTTGATATGATCATTACGCTCTTGTCAGGCGGCCCGAAGCAGAGCAGAACCGTATATGAAGGTGGTTACCCGCACACAGAGCAAGTCATAACTCTTGAGCAACAGCGAGAAAAATCACAAACGATTCTCATGTCGTTAATCCCGGGTATTGGACATATGTCCATCGGACTTATGCAACGGGGAATTGCGTTTCTCGTCGCATTTCTCGGTCTGTTCGCTATTGTTGTGTTCGTCAGTATGGTTACGAATACAGGCGTCTTCCTTATCTTCCTGATTGGTCTTCCGATCATTTGGATTTACTCGATGTTCGATGCGATTCAGCTATTGAATCGCAAGCATAGAGGCGAGATACTTCAAGATCGTCCGTTCTTTGAGGAGATGGAGGAGTATATCGGCACAGGGAAAAAGAACAAAGTACTGGCTGCTACGCTGTCTCTGTTCCCTGGAGCAGGACACCTGTACCTTGGATTGCAGAAACGCGGTCTGCAAATTATGGCCGGTTTCCTTATTGCGGTATACCTAATGGATTCGCTTAGGCTGACGATTTTCTTCTTCTTGATGCCGTTAGTATGGTTCTTTGCCTTCTTTGACGCTCTTCAGCAGATGTCGCGTTATGAGCGGAATGAGATGAACGATCAGGCGGTCGTAGCGCAGTTAGCGCCTTACCAGAGATGGATTGGCATCGGCTTGCTCGTACTTGGTATTTACTATCTAGGTGATCGTGTTATGGGGTCATACATTCAAGAGACATGGCCTGTGATCTATAAAGAATATATGAATTTGAAATACAATCTGCCGACTGCAGTTGTAGCCTTCGTTATGATTGCAGCAGGATTGCGACTCGTATTCGGCGGTGGAGGCGGCGGCAAATCTCCAAAGCCTCCTCAAGCGCGGGCTCTGGACACTAGCCATAAGGAGAAACGCTCATGACAATAAAAGGATGGCGCGTCGGATCTTTATCCATGGGTATTACACTGCTGCTGCTGGGGGTCGCAGTAGCGATCTCCATTTGGAGCGGAATGGATTCTGTCAGCCTGTTGCTTTGGGTAGCCCCAGTGGTCTTTATTTTGCTAGGATCAGAGTTATTGTTATATTTGCGGTTCGCTGGCAATGAGAAAATAATGCTGCGTTATGATTGGATGAGTATTTTTTTCGTCGCAGTCATTGGATCTGGCAGTATTGTGATGGCCTCGCTCGCTTCGACAGGTGTACTCGATGAATTTCAGGAGGCACTTCAACGAACGGAGCGGAGTATAGTTGTGCAATCAGAACCGGTCAGTGTACCGGATGGCATTCAGAAAATCGTCGTGCAGGCTTTCCGTCCCATTCAATTGGATGAGGGAACAAGCCGTGACCTTCAGTTAGTTGGACAAGTGCAATATTGGTCAGTGAAGCCGTTTGAGAAATCGGAAACCGAGGATATTCTAAGCGCAAATGTGGTAGGTAGTACGATGTATGTTATGGTTGGCAGCTATGAGCATAAGAATGGAGCCTTCGTGTCGGAGACCGTTAATGCCCAATTGACGCTGGTGCTGCCTAAGGAAATCGAGGTTGTACAACGAGGCTTCTAGCAATCATTTAAGCATGCACCCATCATCTTCATCAAAAAAGGAAGGCTTCCCTATTAAGGTTATATCTAACCTAACAGGGAAGCCTTATTTGTCGTTAATTCGCTTTAGTTGGTTCAGGGTATTCGACGCCGAACGTATCCACCGTTACTTTCTTCATAGAAAGCGGGTTTGCTGGACGCTCTTGCGTTTCTGCCGTAGTTCCTGTCTCTTGGTTCACAATCTCATCAACCGTTTCCATACCTTCTATTACATGACCGAAGGAGGCATATGCGCCATCAAGCGAAGCTGCATCATCTACCATGATGAAGAACTGGGAGCCAGCGGAATCCGGCATGCCTGAGCGAGCCATCGAGATGACACCGCGAGTATGCTTGAGATCGTTTACGAAGCCATTGCTTGAGAATTCTCCAGCGATGCCGTAACCTGGTCCGCCCATTCCTGTACCATCAGGATCGCCGCCTTGAACCATAAAGCCAGGAATTATTCGGTGGAAGATCGTTCCGTCATAGAAGCCTTGTTTCACTAAGGAGATAAAATTATTAACAGTGTTAGGTGCAATTTCTGGGGAAAGCTCTACCTTAATGGTTTTGCCGTTGCTCATTTCAATCGTGACTACCGGCGCTTTCTCTGTTGATTCAGGTTTCTTTGTTGCTTCCGGTTGCACGGTTGATTCTGGCTGCCCTGTTGATTCCGGTTTCTTTGCTGCGTCCGTATTGTTTGTTTTGCCGCTATTGCCACAACCGGAAGCAATAATCAGCATAGCTGCGATAAGCAGCAATAAAGCAGGTTTGAATGTCATTCTTCTCATCTTTTCGTTGGTCCTCCTTGTACAAAAAAAGCCTGTCTAATTGGTACTATATCATATCCAGAGCAATAAGTTGAGTTTTCCTTCGAAAGGAATGCCGCCCCTCTTTCACTTCTATTGCCAATAAAAAAGACGGGATACAGGCCTTGCGGCTTGTATCCCGTCTTCTACTGTTTGATCTAACTCTTATTAGCCTACTACGTTGTATTTCATGATCCAGATCGAACCGATCACAATCGTCAACAGAATGACTAAGCCGAACACAAGCGCCATCACATTATAGCGTGGTTTGCCATCTTCACGGATATGCATGAAGAAGAACAATTGTACAACAAATTGCAGTACAGCCATCACTAGAATGAAAGTAATCGTTGCTGTTCTATTCATCATGTCATTCATCACGACAACGAGAGGAAGAATCGTCAGAATGATCGATAATACGAAACCAATGACATAGGATTTGATTGAAGCATGAGATTCATGTGATTCATGTGAGTTATGTTGTTCCATCCTACATCACCCCCATCAAGTAAACGACTGTGAGGACGAAAATCCACACTACGTCGAGGAAATGCCAGTACAAGCTAATAATGTTAACTTTACGTTCTGTCACAGGAGTAATCCCGCGGCGCGAGAGCTGAATGATCAAAGCGATCATCCATACTAGACCTACCGATACGTGAAGTCCGTGCGTACCAACGAGTGTAAAGAAGGCAGACCAGTAAGCGCTGGTTCCGATTGTTGCGCCCTCATGTATGAGCTCGAGGAACTCAGATACTTCAAGGAATATAAAGGATGCGCCGAGCACTGCTGTAACAATAAGCCAGCCGATGAGGCCCTTTTTATTTTTGCGGTGCATGTACAGTACGGCAAGACCGCTCGTAAAGCTACTTGTTAATAGGATGAACGTCTCGGCAATAACACCCGGCATTTTGAAAAGCTCATCAGGCGTTGGCCCGCCATCCGTGCTGAGTCTCAGCACGATAAAAGTGGCGAACAAGGTACCGAACAAGATAATATCCGTTATTAGAAATAGCCAGAAGCCAAATGTTTTGATTGATTCATGATCATGGTGACCATGATCTTCATGACCATGACCGCCATGGGGCTTAACTGCTTGTGCCATTAATTTGACCCCCTTAAAGCTGCTGCTTCAGTTCGTTCAATCTCATCTACTGGAATGTAGTAGTCTGTGTCATAGCTGAACGAACGGGCAAGCATACAGATTGCGACGCCAATTAGTCCTGGAACGATCATCCAAGTCCAACCCCATACGAAGCCGAAGCCTGCAATGAAGAAGAATACGGACATGATGAACGGTATCGAAGAGTTCTTAGGCATATGAATCGGTTCAAGCGGAGCTAACGGTTTAGGTTTGCCGCCTTTAGCGAGACGCTGCTTCTCTTCCCACCAGTCATCTTGGTGCGTTACAACTGGTACTCTTGCAAAGTTATATACCGGAGCTGGTGAAGGAATGGACCATTCAAGCGTACGGCCATCCCAAGCGTCTCCGCTTGTTTCTTTCTTGAAGAACTTAATGCTGTGTGCAATTTGCCATACTTGGAACAAGAAAGCCAGACCCATGATGAATCCGCCGATTGTCGAAACGACGTTAAGCGGCTGCCAGCCCATATCGAAGTTGTATTCGTTGAAGCGGCGAGTCATACCCATCAAGCCAAGCGCATATTGCGGCATGAAGCAGACATAGAAACCGATGTTCCATAGCCAGAATACCCATTTACCAATACCGTCATGCAGCTTGAAGCCGAACATTTTAGGCCACCAGTAATAAAGTCCTGCGAAGTAACCGAATACTACACCACCGATTAGAACTTGGTGGAAGTGTGCGATCAGGAAGTAACTGTTATGGAACTGGAAGTCAGCTGGAGCTACAGAGAGCATAACCCCTGTCATACCACCGACAACAAAACATGGAATGAAAGCTAGCGTCCACATCATTGGCTGCGTGAACGTAATTCGTCCTCTGAACATCGTGAACAGCCAGTTGAATATTTTCACACCGGTCGGTATCGCTATAATCATCGTCGTTACCGCGAAGAATGCGTTGACGTTAGCGCCTGAACCCATTGTGAAGAAGTGATGCGCCCAAGTGAAGAATGAGAAGAAGCTGATCGACATAAGGGCAAATACCATTGATTTATATCCGAACAATTTCTTTTTCGAGAACGCCGACACGATATCGGAGAATATACCGAAGGCCGGAAGGATAACGATATATACCTCAGGGTGACCCCACATCCAGATGAGATTTATATACATCATCGGATTACCGCCGCCGTCGAGCGTGAAGAAATGCGCCCCCAGATATCGGTCAATAAATAGTAGGAACAATGTAACGGTTAGAATTGGGAAAGCGAACATAATCGTGATCGATGACGATAGCACCGACCAAGTGAACATTGGCATTTGCATAAGCTTCATGCCTGGTGCACGCATTTTCAGTATCGTTACGACAAAGTTGATACCACTTGCCAAGGAACCGATACCGGAAATCTGTATACCCCAGATATAGAAGTCTTGACCTACGCCAGGACTACCGGATAATTCAGATAGCGGCGGATAAGCTAACCAGCCTGCATCAGGTGAACCGCCGATTACGAATGATACGTTGAACAACATTGCGCCCATGAAGAATAGCCAGAAGCTAAGTGAGTTCAGGAACGGGAATGCAACGTCGCGCGCTCCGATCTGCAGCGGCACAACGATATTGAATAGACCGAACATAAGCGGCATCGCCATGAACAAGATCATGATAACGCCATGCGTTGTAAATATCGCATTATAGTGATCAGCGTGTAAGAATTCTAAATTCGGCATGGCGAGCTGCATCCTAATGAGGAGTGCATCAACACCGCCGCGGAACAACATCAATATAGAGGCGATAATGTACATGATACCGATCTTTTTATGATCGACGGTTGTGAGCCATTCGGTCCATAACCAGCGCCATTTTTTGAAATAAGTAAGAACGAATACAACAGCTATCATCGCAAGTGCGATGGAAACCTGTGCCCCCAGAATCATAGGGTCGCCCGTTACGAAAAAGTCATTCATCATAAAGTCAATAAATTTCTGAAACATGTGACGTCTCTCCTTTCATGTTCTTAATGCCCTGCGTGCTCATCTTTATCTGTTGTTGATGTGTTCGAATGATCCATGCCTTCCATACCCTCATGTGATTCGGCATTAGCATCATCTTTAGCTTCTGTTTCACCACCATGATGGTGAGCAGAGCCGCCTTCGTTAACGTATTGCATAACTACTTTATTGAACAAGCCTTCAGGGAAAGCAGAGAAGAATTGTTGATTAGAAGCACCAGGCTCTGTTAGTTTCTCAAAGCCAGCCTCTGTTAGTGCAGGGTAAGTACTCTTCACTTCTTGTATCCATTTGTCATAATCTTCTTCAGAAGTTGTTTTCACGTCGAATGTCATTTGTGCAAAGTGTTCGCCAGTGAAGTTAGCGCCTGAGCCATAATACAGCCCTTGCTCGTCAGCCTGCAGGTAAAGGGTCATTGCCATACCGGACATCGCGTAGATTTGTCCGCCAAGCTGTGGAATCCAGAAGGAGTTCATCGCTTGGTCTGCTGTAACTTTGAACTTAATAGGTGTATCCTCAGGAATCTGAATGTAGTTTACAGTCGAAATACCCTCTTCCGGATAGGTGAATAACCATTTCCAGTCCAGCGAGGTTGCTTCAATCGTGATGGCTTCCTTCTCAGAAGCGATAGCCTTGGAAGGCTCAAGCTTATAGGTGTAGTTCACCGTGATAACAGCAAGTATGCCGATAACGACGATTGGGATACCCCACCAGATGATTTCAAGCTTCGTGCTGTGCTCCCAATCTGGCTTATAGGAAGCTTTACTGCCTTTCTTATCTCGATAACGCCATGCTATGAAGCCGGTTAATATGAACACCGGTATAGTGATGATCACGCATAGAAACGTTGTAATGTAGATAAGGTCTTTTTGTGTTTGGCCGATAGGTCCCTTTGGATCGAGCACTAGGTATTGCTCGCCGCAGCCCGAAAGCACAACGGCCATCAGCATGATAAGCATTGGGATTAACAGACGATAGTAACGTCTCACTTGGGTTCAACTCCTCACATTTACTCTTAAATCCTACATTAGCAGAACTTAACCAGAATAACTGCTGCCTTAACAATTACGTCAATAATTCGTCTTTATTCTGTAATAGAAAGTTCACTAGTTAGACACCTGTAATTTTTATCTAATAGTGGTTTTCATATAAAAAAAGACCGTTGCCTCGTCATAATTGACGAATTAACGGTCTTTTCTTAAGCTGCGCGTGAGTCGGATCACAGTTATTTGCTATGATCGGAATGTTGTGATTGTTCAAGCATCGCTTGATTCATTCTTGCGTGAACAAGACCGATCGCTGTACCAATTACGAAGATGAACACACTGCCGACAAGAAAACCAATACCAACCATTAGAGTGACGTTCTTATCACTGAAGTGACCGATGTTTATAAGACACAACAGAACGCCTACCGTCAATGCCGTCCAAGCAAAGGCGGTCATTAATGTAACTAGTCGTTTTACTGCAGCTGTAGTGGTGGGTTGAATGGAACTTACTGTTGCTGTTTTAGTAGTCATTGTTAACACTCCCATATTGTTGTAAGTGCTTTCTTACAACTATAACATATTATACGGGTTTTGTTCAAAGAAAATTCACTTTTTGATCAAACTTCGGACATATTTAGGCGGAGGTTTATCATAATTACCTTAATCTTTCCACCAGCGCTTCAAATCATTCCACCAAGAACGATGCTTCTCAGCACCCGTAGATCCGCTTCCAGCTCCATCGGCATCGGTGTTGTCATCCATTGGAGAACCGCACACTTCGGTTGGTTCGGTTCCGCTGACGAAGGTTTCCAGCCGTTTATTCGGACAGGTGGCTTCGGCTAGCTTACCGCTAGTCGGCTCGATGTAGACACTAACGACTCCTGCTGGAATCGGGAAAATCTTGGGCGGGACAGCGGCAAGTGCTTGTTCCGTGAAGTTGGCGAAGATCGGCGCTGCGCGATGTGCCTCTGCAACCGTCAGCTTGCGGTCACGGTCGTAGCCTACCCACACTGCAGTAGCTAACTCAGGTGTGTATCCTACCAGCCAAGCATCAGCAGCGGTTGTACCTGTTTTTCCTGCGACAGGTCTTTTAATGAGGGAAGACACTCTACTCGCTGTTCCTCCTCCCTCGAATACACTTTCCATTAGACTCGTCATTACATAAGCTTGAGCAGGGTCAATTACCTGTTCTGCTTTACGAGTAGCTTCATATATAACTTTTCCGTTCCGATCGGTAATTCTTAGAATGGCGACAGGCTCTACCCGTTCACCGCCATTAGCGAATATAGCAAATGCCGATGCCATCTGAAAGGGACTCACAGGGAATGTCCCTAGCGCCAATGAAGGGACGGGATTCATTGGGCTCGTAATACCAAGCTTCCGCGCCGTCTCAATGACTTGCTTGGCTCCTACTGTCATTATGGAATTGACTGCATAGATATTATCGGAGCTGGCAATAGCTTGTCTCATATCAATAAAGTCATTGAAATATTTTTCATTATAATTGTGAGGCTCATAAGTTTTGCGTCCTTCATCATAGGTGAATGAAGTAGGCTCGCTCTTAAACCGAGTGACCGGGGTCATAAAGCCGCTTTGCAGCCCTGTCAAATAAAGAATGGGCTTAAAGGATGAACCGGGTTGCCTTGTCTCAGCAAGAACTCGGTTGAATTGATTGGTGTTGTAGTCACGCCCTCCGACCATTGCTTTAATATAACCGTTGCGCGGATCAATGGAGATTAGTGCAGCCTGCTGTTCCTCGCTGCCTTGAAGCCCAGTCTTAACAGCGTCCTCGGCCGCCCGTTGTGCTGCAGGATCCAGCGTCGTATAGATGGTAATGCCGCCCTCATTCAACAAATGCTCATTGATACCGAGTTTATCGACGGCGATATAACGGATGTAGTCTCGGAAATAAGGGGCGAAGCCTGCTTGATCCCCGGTACCTAGCTGTTGGAACGTAAGCACTTCCTTATAAGCGGCGTCCGCTTCTGATGAAGTGATATCGCCCGCAGCAGCCATAGCGAGCAAGATCGTATGCTGACGGTCTTTGGCATTCTTCATATCCATAAAAGGCGAGTAATATTTAGGACCCTTAGGAATGCCAGCCAGTAGAGCACTCTCGGCCAGCGTCAATTCGGATGCGTTCTTATTAAAGTACATTAAAGCAGCAGCTTCAATTCCATAAGCACCGTGTCCATAATAAATTTGGTTTAAATACAAGCCGAGTATTTCATCTTTCGAATAGTTCATTTCGAGTTGGACGGTATACATGGCTTCTTTCAGCTTGCGCTGCCATGTTTTCTCATGAGTCAAATAGAGATTGCGGGCGAGTTGCTGCGTTAGAGTGCTAGCTCCTTGCTTGGCGGATAAAGACTCAACGTTGACGACAACTGCGCGAGCCATCCCTTTCATATCAAATCCTTTATGGTCGTAGAAACGGCGATCCTCGATGGCTAGCGTAGCTTTCACCACATAAGGCGAAATATCCTCAAGCGGCACAGAGCGTCTATTCTCCCCTGTATGAAAGGTATCAATAATCTGACCTTGAAGATCTAGCATTTGGGAGGTTTGGCTGATGGAGGCGGCTGGGAGCGTCTGCATGCGCAAATAGAACAATCCAGCCATCATTATTATCGTAACGAGCAGAACGGATGCAAGTGTCCAGCGCAGTCCTTTTTTTAACTTCAGAACTTGCGGTAGAAACCGTTCGGATAGTATGGGAAAAACAGGTTTGCGGCTCGGTTTGCCCGGCCGGGTGGATGATTTCTTCATGGAGCGGACTCCCTTCGGGTGAACGAACGCTTTTCCTTAGTATGGAAAAAGAGGGGAGCCGATATTCAACCTAACGAAATTATAAGTGGCAGTCGTATTAATTTTTTATTAGGATGATTGGCAAAAGGTTGCATTTTCTACTCGTTTTACTATAATACAGGGTGAACCATTGAAGGAAAGAAGGGATCTACTGACATGGAACTATGGTATACGGAAAAACAAACCGAGAGCTTCGGCATTACGGCAAAAATAACGAAAACCTATGTAAATGAACAAACTGATTTTCAGCAGCTTGATATGATTGAAACGGAAGAATTCGGCACGATGCTCGTCCTGGACGGTATGGTAATGACTACAGTCAAAGATGAGTTCGTTTATCACGAAATGGTTGCACATCCTGTGCTGTTCACGCACCCTAATCCAGAGTACGTTCTTGTTGTAGGCGGCGGAGACGGCGGCGTTATTCGCGAAGTAATGAAGCATCCTAAAGTAAAAAAAGCGGTTCTTGTCGATATTGATGGCAAAGTAATCGAATACTCCAAACAATTTCTACCATCGATTGCTGGCGAGCTCGACAACCCGCGCGTCGAAGTGCTTGTGAACGATGGCTTCATGCATATTCATGATCACAAAAACACATATGACGTTATTATGGTTGATTCGACTGAGCCTGTAGGACCTGCAGCGAACCTGTTCACACGCGGATTCTACCAAGGTATTTACGAAGCTTTGAAGGAAGACGGCATTTTCGTTGCACAAACGGACAATCCTTGGTTCAAAGCTGACTTGATTCAAAGTGTTAACGAAGACGTGAAGGAAGTATTCCCGATCGTACGTGTATATACAGCGAACATTCCGACTTACCCAAGCGGTATGTGGACATTCACAATGGGCAGCAAGAAATACGATCCGACTGCAGTTGACGAATCGTCAATCCCTGAGATCGACACGAAGTATTACACCCCGCGTCTTCACAAAGCGGCATTCGTTTTGCCTAAATTTGTTGAAGATCTCTTGAAATAGGCAGTTTATACGCAGAAAGCGAGGACAAGTCTCATGAAACTAGATCAAAAATATTCCGGCAACGTCTTCATTCTTAGCTCTGAAGATTACGCGGCTTCAAAAGCGGTTATTTACGGTATGCCGATGGACTTCACTGTCAGCTTCCGTCCCGGCTCGCGCTTTGGGCCGCCACGCATCCGCGAAGTGTCAATCGGATTGGAAGAATACAGCCCTTACCTAGACCGCAGCCTTGAAGATATCGAATACTTCGACGCTGGGGATCTGTTGCTGCCATTCGGCAACGCGGCGAAGAGTCTAGATATTATTGGTGAATTTGTACGTAATGTTCTGAAGGACGATAAAATGCCGGTTGGTCTTGGCGGCGAGCATCTCGTATCTTGGCCGATTTTCCGCGAAGTATATGCGAAGTATCCCGATCTGGCCATCATTCACTTTGACGCCCATGCAGACCTGCGTGAGTCCTATGAAGGAGAGCCGTTGTCGCATTCGACGCCGCTTCGCAAGGCAGCGGGCTTGATTGGCGGTAAAAATATTTATCAATTCGGTATTCGCTCCGGTTCCCGTGAAGAATGGCAGTTCGCACGCGAGAACATTAACTTCCATCCGTTCGAAGTGCTCGAGCCGCTGAAGAAGGTACTGCCGGAGCTGAGTGGCCGTCCTGTATACTTAACGATCGACATCGATGTGCTTGATCCGTCGGCAGCGCCGGGTACTGGTACTGCCGAAGCAGGCGGTATTACGTCGAAGGAACTGATCGAAGCGGTTCATGCAATCGCTCGTTCGGGTGTGAATGTTGTTGGCTGTGACCTCGTAGAGGTTGCGCCTGCTTATGATCCAACGGAACAAACGCAGATCGTTGCGGCGAAAGTGATCCGTGAGATGCTGCTTGGATTTATTAAGTAAATAGGTTGAAGAAAAAGCTAGTCCTTCTGCTTAGTTGCACAGGGCTAGCTTTTTCTTATTTACTGGTGTGCGTTCAATATTCTAATCACTCTGCGTCCTGCTATAAACATGTGTTGAATCTATGCTATGAAGAAGAAATAAGAGCTGAACCTCCAACCCTTTCCCGGGAAGGTGTTCAGCTCTTTACAGTCTAGCGGGGAAAACTATTCGATAGTTACGTGAAATGAATTTCCAGCCCAAATACTAACTACGTATGAGCCTGGTGCAAGTCCATCAGTGGGAATGTCGGCATCTTGATCAGCCGCTCCAATAGCTAACTTCTTGCCGCGTCCAGCAACAACTTCATTCTCAATATCATATAAAGTGTTAAGCCCTAGATTGGCACGAACTAGATAAACAGTAACAGGTTCGTTGACTCGTACAGTGATGGGATCAACACCTGCCTTAAAGGTTGAGGCGTACGACATCTTGGTTACCATTAGACCGGCTGAAATTTTGTATGAGATGAGTTCTTTGTCATATACGTTGCCGTCATTGTCGATAATCGAATTCGGCGCAAGCTTGATCGTATTGTTCTTACCACTGTATGGAACTGCAAATTTGATTTTAATTTCATTCTGGTAAATCGAGATATCGTCTCCGTCGTTTAACGGTTGGAAGTTAACGCCGTCTGCAGCGAATGTAATTGCTGATTTTAATTCTGCTAGATCAGTTAAATTATTGTTAATATATTTATTAAAGCCTAAATAGATGATGTTATTTGTGTCCGCTGTATAGGAGGTTCCGCTGTAGTCTAATGGATCGCTTGCTCCGGCAAATAATCGAATATATGTAGGATAAGAAAGCTGTTGTTCCTTGCTTACCGCAATAACAAGGAAGTTTACTTTAGTTGTATCTAACCCTGCTGTATCAATATAAACGCCTTCATTAGCGGAGACAGCAACCTTAACTGCTTCGCCCACATTTACTGCTTCTTCAAGCGCGATAGAGTTTCGAGTTGTGCCGTTTTTTACAATGTATATGCTGCCGTCCAAATTGCTAATAGCGTAGACACTTTCGCCAACTGTTGTCTCAAACGTTACTTCAGATAGAACCGGTACCGGTCCTGATGGCAATGGATCTATGCCTCCGCCTTCGCCTGGTTCGGGATCTGTTGTGCCGGTGCCAGGATCAGTCACGCCACCACCACCGGAGCTTCCACCTGAATTACCGCTGTTTGAACTGTTATTGCCTTGTCCGGCAGATGTTTCCTTACCGTCAATGGTGATAGTTGTGTCTGCAGGAACATTAGAACCAAGTTTGGTTTGATCAGGAGCTTTTTCCATTGTAATACCTTCGGAGTTAACCGTTGCGTTCTGAATTTTACCTTGCCCTAGAACACTTGTTGCCGCATTCATGATCAAGGAAATGATGGAAGCTTCCTTGCCCAAGTTAATTTGCGCACCGCCTGCTGCCTGGCTGACATTCAATTCCTTGACAGACCCTTTAGGAATTTCGACGACAATGTTAGTGGCGATGACATTGACCGATTCGAAGGAACCGACTAATTGAACTTGTGAGTCTTTAGGCAAAGCTTCTGCTAAAGTTACACTATTGATTTGCGCACCGGCTTCTGCTTCGATCTTAGCATTAGATTGAATCGAAACATCCGCGATGTAAGTCGCTCCGTTCACGACGATTCTGACTTTACCGCTCGCTTTGTCAACAACGACTGTAACCATAATCGAATTTTCAAAATGGATACTGTTCTCGCCGCCGCCTTGAACGGTTGTGGTGCCGTTTACTTTGACGTTGTTGAGCGTAACGTCACCTTCGCCGATGCCTTGGCCGAGAAGAAGGTCTCCATTGATCTCGACATTACGTAATGTGATATCAGCCGCGTTGATGACAACATTTTTGTTGATTTTCTCCACGCCGGATTCTGGTCCGTACATGCCAGCTTTATCATAAGTGATTGCTTGGGCATGAAAAGCTCGGTCTAACACGGTTACTGCTTCTGCTCTTGTTACTGGGGATGTTGGTTTGAAGGTTTGTCCTTTATAACCGGTCATGATCTCGGCGTCAATGACTGCTCCAATTGCTCCTTTGCTCCAGGTAGGGCTGTCCACCGTATCGGTATATTGATCGGCAGAGTCTGAAGGAGATAGTGATAAGAGGTTCGAGATTAGAACGGCAAGCTCTTGGCGAGTGATTGATTTGTTCGGTTTGAAATTCCCATCTGAATAGCCAGAAATATAGCCAGCTTGCTGAGCCTTTCCGACTTCTAGCGCGAACCAATCTGTCGACTGAACATCTTTGTAGGTGGAGGTAGTTACTTCTGTGTAGCCGAATAACTTGTTAGTGACAGTAACAATCTCTGCTCTATTAATCGGATTTTCTGGTTTGAATGATCCATCCTGGTAGCCTTTAACGATATCGCGCTCGACAAAGCTAGCGATGACCTTCTCTGCCCAGTGGCCGTTAATATCCGTTAAAGCAGGTTCTGAGATATCGGATACTAGTGATTCTGCTCCATGTACAGTTTGTGCATGTGGAAGGATTAAGCTGAGCATAATAAGTAGTGCGGTAATACTGCTAAACCATTTTTTAAACATTGCGTGGTCTCCCCTTGTTTTTAGTATAATTAGTAGATTTTATCAATCATCCCCTTTGACAATTTACTACAATTTCCAACATCAAACTAATTAATATCTGCTAATAATGGTTATATTTGTATGATATTTAGCCTTTATTTTTGTCGGGAAAAGAATTTTGCAGGGATTGAACGACTTGATAGGCTATGAAAAGTTAATCTGATGTAAGACGGTACCAGCGGTTTAATTTAGAAGAAGGGAAAGATCTTATCCTATGAATCGCATACACTCATTTCCGCCAGTCATTGACGAACATGCACGTGTGCTTGTGCTCGGTACAGCACCGAGCGTCAAGTCGCTAGAATATAAGCAATTCTATGGTCATCCGCGTAATTACTTCTGGGGCGTTGTATATGGCTTGTTTAATGCAGGTGCTCCAGATCCTGTTTACGAGCGCAGATTAGCCTTTTTACAAGAACATCATTTAGCTGTATTTGATGTTATTGAATCCTGTGAGCGTGAAGGCAGTCTGGATGTTAATATACGTGATGAGAAGCCGAATGATCTGCCTGCATTGCTGGCGCAATATCCTGAACTTCGTTGTTTTGCATTTAATGGAAGCAAAGCGTATGATACGTTTCGCAAAAACTTTGGGGATCACCCTGCCTTTCAATCCATTGCTTTATTGAAACTGCCTTCAACGAGTCCGATTCCAACTCCGAAGATGCGTAATTTGGAGAACCGGATTGAAGCGTGGAGTGCAATACTGCCTTATTTGAATGGATAAATAGCTCGTAATCGTTGAAATTCACATGCTACCTGTATATAGTAGTTACATACGAGAAGACTTAATAATAGGAGTAAGGCCATGTCAGACAGAATGCTAGTAGCAATAACGATAGAGAGCATGCAGGACGGCGAGACTACCGTACAGACCGTGCAGGGTGAGTGGTTCCGCAAAGAACGCTCGATCTATATTCGATACGAAGAGTGCATGGATGCTGGTTCAGAGACTAGCCAAATCCGTACGCTTATTCGTTATCGTCCCAATGAGCTGTCTATTACCAGGCGAGGAGCGGTAGAGTCGGAACAGCTGTTTGTTCAAGGTGATGTACGCCGTGTTGGTTACTATCGATCGGCCTATACTTCGTTTCAGATGGAGACAGATACGCATGAGTTGGTATTTCGACGACGAATGGCGGAAGAGCTGGATGAAGAACAATCAGTAGAACCGCCTTTTACAATAGAGTGTCAATATGAATTGTGGGTTAATGATCAAATGTCGGGCCGATTCCATATTCGGTTCCATATAGAGCCTAGTGCAGCATGATGAAACTATGAGTGAGCTTTCGGAGCGGTTAGAGCTTCGCAAACCTTTGGGAGGAACGAGAATAATGAGTACGAATGTATTGGATCAAATGTACGAGAAGGTCAAGGAAGCAATCGCTGACGCAGTGGTAGCTGGAGGTCTGGCAGCTCGTGAGGAATTGCCTGTATTTGCGCTCGAAGTGCCCAGAGAGAAGTCACATGGCGACTTGGCGACGAATGCAGCTATGCAATTAACGAAGTTGGCCAAAAAGAATCCTCGGCAAATCGCAGAAACAATTATTGCTAACCTGAATGGGGAGAAATTCGGCATTCAATCCGCTGAGATTGCAGGTCCTGGTTTCATTAATTTCCGGATGGACAAAAGCTATCTATATTCCGTTATTGGAGAGGTTTTATCCGCAGGAGACGATTACGGACGTATTCGTACAGGGGCAGGACAACGAGTGGAAGTCGAATTTGTAAGTGCTAACCCGACCGGGAGTCTTCACCTTGGTCATGCAAGGGGTGCGGCTGTTGGTGATGCACTTTGTAATGTACTTGATTTTGCAGGCTACGAAGTTACAAGAGAATACTATATTAATGATGCCGGCAACCAAGTGAACAACTTGGCTCGGTCGATTGAAGCACGCTATCGTCAGGCGCTTGGACAGGATGCAGCAATGCCGGAAGATGGCTATCACGGCGAAGACATTATTGGCTTTGGCAAACTGTTGGTAGAAAAAGAAGGCGATAAGCTGTTATCTATGTCAGATGAGGATCGTTTCGAATTTTTCCGGAAATTCGGACTAGAGCTGGAGCTTGATAAGATCAAGCGTGATCTGGGCAAGTTCCGCGTTGCTTTTGATATTTGGTACAGTGAATCCTCCTTGTATGAGTCCGGTCAGGTCGTGCAGGCGCTTGATGCATTAAAAGCCAAAGGGCAAGTATACGAAGAAGAAGGCGCTACATGGTTGTCAACGATGCCATATGGCGACGACAAAAACCGTGTGTTGGTTAAAAATGACGGTTCCTACACTTATTTGATGCCGGATATCGCTTATCATAGTGATAAGTATAGCCGTGGCTATGACCGCATGATTAATATTTGGGGTGCGGACCATCATGGCTATATCCCACGGGTGAAGGCAGCAATGGCTGCGCTAGGCAATGATCCAGCTAAGCTTGTTGTATTAATTGCACAGATGGTTAGCTTGTTCCAAGACGGTGAGAAAGTGAAAATGTCGAAACGGACAGGTAAAGCGGTAACGATGCAAGACTTGATGGAAGAAGTCGGCATTGATGCAATCCGTTATTTCTTCACCATGCGGAGTATGGATTCCCATCTTGATTTCGATATGGATCTTGCGATTTCCACTTCGAATGAGAATCCTGTATTCTACGTGCAATACGCGCATGCTCGTATCTGCAGCATCTTCCGCCAAGCTGAAGAGCAGGGTATTGCGGTACAAGGTTTGGAAGGTCTTGATTTCAACAAGCTTGCATCTGAAGCGGAATTCGATATTTTGCGTAAGCTCGGCGAACTGCCGCAGGAAATTGCAGAATCGGCAGAGCAATATGCGCCCCATCGTATCGTTCGTTATGTTTATGAGTTGGCTTCGCAATTCCATAGCTATTACAAAGCAGAACGCGTCATTACAGAGGATGCGGATCAAACGCAAGCCCGCCTAGCCTTGCTTGGCGCGGTGCGCATTGTCATCGCCAATGCCTTGCGCCTCGTTGGCGTATCGGCTCCTGAGCGGATGTAGTCCCTCTCACCTATAATAATAAAGAGCCTGCTTGTCCGTATTCGGACTCTGCAGGCTCTTTCATTTATTGTACATGCTAGAGTGTACGGCAAAGGGCAAATAAAAGCCGCGGAGTCTTATCGTTCCACGGCACTAAGCATTCGCATAATATCTAATTCCCCGACTAGCTTGGGCGCTTTTGCACCTCGAAGGGGTTGAATCGAACGTTTTATAATGACTTTGATCTCGGCTGGTGTCAAATTTGGCTTATGAGCAAGGAGCAGCGCAATGGCTCCGCTGACATGAGAGGTCGCCATTGAGGTGCCGCTCATTTCATGATATTTGCCGCGAAGCCATGCAGACACAATTTTGTCTCCAGGTGCATAAATGTCAATATAAGCACCGCGATTACTGAATGGAGCAACACGTCGCAGCTTGGTGGTTGCGCCAACGGATATCGTCTGAGGATACCTTGCTGGATAATCGACGGCACGACGCTTGCCATCGTTACCGGATGAGGCAACAACGATAATGCCAGCGTTGTAGGCATTGGTAATAGCGGTAAGCAAAGCTTTGCTGCGTGTCTTCATACCGAAGCTCATATTAATAATATTGACTCGATTGCGAACACACCAATCAATACCCAGAATGATATCAGAGACAAAAGCACTTCCGTTATGATCAAATGCTTTCACGGGATAGATTTGCGCTCTAGGAGCAATACCGATCATCCCTTGCACTTGATTGGCAGAAGCAATTGTTCCAGCGATGTGGGTGCCGTGCCCGTTGTCGTCATGGGGGAGCATACTTCGGTTAAGCAGATTAATGCCGCGTGACAAAGACTGGCGAAGATCAGGATGGCTGAAATCGACGCCAGTATCGATAACACCTATTTTAATACGGTGGCCTGTCGTCGTACTCCAGGCTTGAGGGGCTTTTACATGCTGCACTCCCCAGGGGATGCCTTTTTCGAGCGATTGGGGCTTTTGCACAGCTGCGTGTACGGATACTTGACGATCATCCTCGATCCATACCCGCCCAGAGAAACGCGCCAGCGTTTCTTCGGCTGGAAGACGACAAGAAATGGCACGAATGATTTGCATTTGCTTCACGGATGTGAGCAGAGGAGATGATGTCGATTCTTCTGACCAATCCTGCAGAAATCGTCGATAATCACTTTGCTGCTGAAAGCGAATAATTCGCTTTTTTGTCGCTTGGCTTTCGCAAGTCATCGTGCCTTGCAACCATTGGAGAAAAGCGGTGGTGTCCAAATTCGCGTCCCCTCCCGACGGACGATGCTGAACTATTGTATGACCGAGTTCTCCCAACTGCATGAGTAACTTGCCCTTTTTCAGATAATTAGGCATGGAACCGTGTCAAAAGAGGATGTTGAACATAGGATAGGGGTAAGAGTTCTCAGGGACTCTAACGTCTCCGGAGTGCATTCACATGCGCTATCCGGATGGATACAGTCAAAGCGAAGGGACAGCCCTTCGCTTTTTGCTTGTTAGTCCAAGCTTTGCTAATTAAAAGATAGATAGCAGGTAGCTTGCTTTTTTGAATGAAATAGGTTTTACTATACTGTGATAAAGGAATGAACATGTAAATTAGAAGAAGGCAAGAAAGGATGTGTCCATATGAGCAGCAGCAACTTTGCTTTAAAGTTGGATCCTGAAAAATTGAAAGAAATGCCTATGGTCGATTTGGCGTTTGAAGTGTTGAAAGCGGCCAATACACCCTATTACTATCGTGATCTGATGAAGGAAATAGCTAAAATACGTGGACTTTCCGAGGACGGTATTAATCAGGTTATTGCTCAAGTATATACGGAAATTAATATCGACGGTCGGTTTGCTTGTGTCGGCAGCAATATGTGGGGATTGAAACGCTGGTACCCTGTAGAGCGCAACGAAGACCCAATCTCTAACGCTAAGCGTTCGCGTATTATTAACGACGACGACGATGCAGATGATGATGACTTGTTCGCTGACGAAGAGGATACTTATACAGCTGACGAGGATTATGATGTATATGATGAGGACCGTGAATTCGAAGAAGCTGAAGAAGAGACAGATGCTGACGAAGAGGTTGTTATCGATGAAGAAGCCGTAGATGAAGACCTTGTTGACGCAGATGATTCGGATGACTCTGATGAGGATGAAGAAGATTTTGACGATGATGAGGACGAAGACGACGATAAGAAATAATACTTTTGTGTGAGCACCGCCGGCAAAGAATGGGTTCTGCCGTTTACGCTTGACAGTTTCTATGAGTGGAGAGTAAACTATTGCATGGGCTTTAAGATTCTGTTAACAGTACTGACAAGCGTGTACGGCATTTGTATCGCTTATCGGCCAGCTAACGTTTCGCGGTGAAATATAAGGGCAGGTAGAGTCATAGCGCTCGTACTTCCTTGTATTTTAATAATATGCCAAACGAAAAGTGCCCCGTGAAGACGGGTGTCACTTTTTTTGTTTGTATAAGGCAAGGTTTCATAGGCAGCATAGTGATCATTTTCCATAAAATGGATTGGTTTATTTCTTATATTCCTATCCATGTTTATTGAATAAATGGGCAAACCTAAACATAACCATAGGAGCTTGGAGGGTATTAACACAGTGACTAAGTATATTTTTGTAACCGGAGGCGTCGTTTCTTCTTTGGGTAAAGGAATTACCGCAGCATCACTCGGACGTCTGCTCAAAAACAGAGGTCTTAAAGTGACGATTCAAAAGTTCGACCCTTATATCAACGTAGACCCAGGAACAATGAGTCCCTATCAGCATGGTGAAGTGTTCGTAACCGATGATGGCGCTGAGACTGACCTTGATCTTGGACATTATGAACGGTTTATTGATATTAATTTGACCAAGTACAGCAGTGTAACTACTGGTAAAATCTACTCTAACGTTATTTCCAAAGAACGCCGTGGGGAATATTTGGGTGGAACTGTACAAGTTATTCCGCATATTACGAATGAGATCAAAGAACGTGTATACCGCGCAGGCAAAGAGGCGGGTTCTGATGTTGTCATTACTGAAATAGGCGGTACAGTTGGCGATATCGAGAGCTTGCCATTCTTGGAAGCTATTCGTCAAATTAAGAGTGATATCGGTCGCGATAACGTGATGTACATTCATGTAACCTTAGTTCCTTATATTAAAGCTGCAGGCGAAGTGAAAACAAAGCCGACACAGCATAGTGTAAAAGAATTACGCAGCATCGGTATTCAACCTAACGTGATCGTATGCCGTACGGAATATCCGCTTGCTGAGGATTTGAAACGCAAAATCGGTCTTTTCTGCGATCTTGATGCCAATGCGGTTATTGAGTGTCTTGACGCTTCGACGCTGTATGAAGTTCCATTGATGCTTCGCGATCAAGGGCTTGATGATATCGTTGTGAATCATTTGAAATTGACGACTAACCAACCAGATATGACAGAGTGGATAAGTCTTGTCAATCGCGTGAAGTCGTTGCGCAACACGACAGAGATTGCCATTGTAGGTAAATATGTAGCTTTGCATGATGCTTATCTCAGTATCGTTGAAGCACTTAGCCATGCAGGCTTCGATGCGGATTCCGATGTGAAATTACGCTGGGTAAATGCGGAAGAATTGACCGATCAGAACGTTGCTGACAAACTTCAAGGCGTGCACGGTGTTCTTGTACCAGGCGGCTTTGGTGATCGTGGTATTGAAGGCAAGATCGCGGCAATTCGCTTTGCGCGTGAGCAAAAAGTTCCATTCTTCGGTATTTGTTTAGGTATGCAGGTTGCAGTTATCGAGTACGCTCGTAATGTTACCGGTATGATTAATGCCAATAGTTCTGAGATCAATCCATCTACACCATATCCAGTAATCGACTTGCTTCCTGAGCAAAAGGATATCGAAGATTTGGGCGGCACGATGCGTCTTGGCTTGTATCCTTGTAAGCTTACACCAGGTTCACTTGCAGCTACAGAGTATGGCGATGAGCTAGTCTACGAGCGTCACCGTCACCGGTATGAGTTCAATAACGAGTATCGTGAGCGGATTGAATCAGCTGGACTGCAAATTTCCGGTACATCACCTGATGGCCGTCTAGTAGAAATGGTCGAAATGGCTAACCACCCATGGTTCTTAGCTGTTCAATTCCACCCAGAATTTACGTCGCGTCCGAACCGTCCACAACCATTATTCCGTGGATTTGTACGTGCGGCACTGAAATATTCCGGACAATAATACAGCGGTAACGCTAATCATATAAACTGTCCAATTTTTTTCCGGGAAGCAGAAGGATAATACAACCTTCTTCACGAATATATTAACGATTATGGAAGAGTTGACCAGTTGTGGCTCGAGTCGTAGGAGGTAATTCATTTGGAGAAGAAGAAGGTATTGATCGTTGATGATCAGAACGGTATCCGAGTACTCCTGATGGAAGTATTTAGCAGTGAAGGCTATAACACTTTTCAAGCTTCCAATGGTAAATTGGCGCTGGAAATTGTGAAGCTGGAGAGTCCTGATCTCGTACTGCTTGATATGAAGATACCCGGAATGGACGGGCTTGAAATCTTGAAACATGTGAAGGCGATTAATCGTGAAATTAAAGTCATTATGATGACGGCATACGGGGAACTCGACATGATTAAGGAAGCGACCGATCTGGGCGCACTCATGCATTTCACGAAGCCGTTTGATATTGATGAGATGCGAATAGCGGTTAATATGCAGCTTCACGGCGGCAACTCGAACAACCGCTTTGCGGTAGGGTCCTAATACGGACCCTTTTTTTATTTTTCAAGAGATAATTTACTATCATTTCCATAGAAGGACTTGCCACCTTGCTCAGGAGGAAAACTGCATTACTATTACTTGTCCTTTTATGCTATAATGACTCAGTATGACGAGCAGCAAGTAGGTTGAAGATAAGCTTAATAGGGAACGAATGACTGTTTCACTTCATCTTCTCAATCATAGTAACTTTGGCATAGCAATCGTAGCAGTAGTTCAGTAATTCAATAACACAATCGCTTGTTTGGTAGCAGCAACCAAGCCTAAATAATAGGAACACGGGATGACAAACCGCCATATAACGGCGAGCAAGCCGGTGAGCTTGCTCACCGTGGCGGTTTTTCCTTTGTTTTCTTCCAATCAACGGGAGGACTACTAATTTGATGGAAAAATTAATGATACGCGGCGGACGTCCGTTGCGGGGGACCGTTCAAATCAGCGGAGCAAAGAACAGTGCAGTCGCGCTGGTACCGGCTGCTATATTAGCAGAATCGGAAGTTGTATTAGATAATTTACCTCATTTGAGCGATGTTGCGGTTTATAAAGAGATATTAGAGGATCTGGGCGCTTCAGTCACTTGGGAAGGCGATGTGATGAAGATCGACCCGTCACAATTACAGTCCAAGCCTATGCCGAATGGCAAAGTGAAGCTGCTTCGCGCATCCTATTATTTGATGGGCGCGATGTTAGGACGTTTTGGCGAAGCGGTAATTGGATTGCCGGGCGGATGCAACTTCGAACCGAGACCAATTGATCAACATATTAAAGGATTTGAAGCATTAGGGGCGAAAGTTACTAATGAACATGGTTCGATGCGCATATCCGCTAAGGAATTACGCGGCGCCAAAATTTATCTCGACGTTGTAAGTGTCGGTGCAACGATTAATATTATGCTTGCGGCCTCTCGTGCCAAAGGCGCTACTATTATCGAAAACGCGGCGAAAGAGCCTGAAATTATAGATGTAGCCACTCTTCTCAATGCTATGGGCGCCAGAATAAAAGGGGCCGGTACGGAAACGATTCGTATTGAAGGGGTCGACAGTCTTCACGGCTGCCGCCATTCCATCATTCCTGACCGTATTCAAGCAGGAACCTATATGATTATCGCTGCTGCGACACGCGGTGATGTATTGATTGACAACGTAATTCCTAAGCATATGGAAGCGATGACCGCGAAGCTTGAAGAAATGGGTGTCACCGTTCATGAAATGGATGAATCTATCCGTATTATCGGTGGTCCTGACTATTCTTCTATCGATGTTAAAGCACTTGTATACCCAGGCTTCGCGACAGATTTGCAATCTCCAATGACGAGTCTGTTGACTCAAGCCAATGGTGTAAGCATCTTGTCTGACTATGTGTACAGCAATCGATTCAAGCATGTGCCAGAGCTCGCCCGAATGGGTGCTAATATTCGATTGGAAGGTCGTTCAGCGATCATTGAAGGCGGTCCTCTTAATGCAGCCAAAGTACGCGCAGCAGACTTGCGCGCGGGGGCAGCACTTGTTATTGCAGGTCTTACCGTGCCAGAAGGTATAACGGAAATAACAGGGGTCGAGTATATTGACCGAGGCTACGATAATCTAGTTGAAAACTTACGAAATCTAGGCGCAGATGTTTGGCGCGAAACAGAATCCTCATAGATGCTAGAATTCGGTGCCAGGCAGTCGTTCAATTTGAATGAATAGAAGGCACCGAATTCGGTATATAATGATAGATCAGTAACTATGCGTTATTAAAATCAAATAAAGTGGTGAGAACATGACAGATCTTCAGATCGCCGATCTGGAAGAGATGAAGTTGACCGATTTGTACAAGCTCGCAAAGCAGTATCAAATCCCTTATTATGGTCAACTCAAGAAGAAGGAATTAATATTTGCTATATTACGCGCGCAAGCGGAAAAAAGCGGACTTATGTTTATGCAGGGTGTTCTTGAAATATTGCCAGAGGGCTTCGGTTTTTTACGTCCGATCAACTATTTGCCTAGTAAAGAGGATATTTATATATCCGCTTCTCAGATTCGAAAGTTTGACTTGCGAACTGGGGATCTCGTATCTGGTAAATGTCGGCTTCCGAAAGATTCAGAGAAGTATTTTGGCCTGCTGCAAGTCAATGCCGTTAATGGCACAGACCCAGCCACAGCTTCCGAAAGACTTCATTTTCCCGCTCTAACTCCTCTATATCCACAAAAGAAACTTGTGCTGGAGACAGCCAATCCCAAACTTTCAACTCGAATTATGGATTTGCTGGCGCCTGTAGGTCTAGGTCAGCGTGGTCTTATCGTGGCTCCGCCAAAAGCAGGTAAAACGCTGCTCTTGAAGGAAATTGCGAATAGTATCTCAACCAATCATCCAGATATTGAACTGATTGTTTTATTGATCGATGAGCGTCCAGAGGAAGTAACGGATATGCAACGGTCAGTTAAGGGTGAAGTTATTGCTTCAACTTTTGACGAGGTGCCGGAAAATCATATAAAAGTAGCAGAATTAGTATTAGAGAGAGCATTGCGTCTTGTTGAGCATAAGAAAGATGTCGTTATATTGCTTGATAGCATTACTCGTCTTGCACGTGCTTACAATTTGGTCGTTCCTCCTTCTGGTCGTACACTTAGCGGTGGTATTGATCCAGCAGCATTCCATCGTCCGAAGAGATTTTTCGGTGCAGCGCGTAATGTGGAAGAGGGCGGAAGCTTAACCATACTTGCTACAGCACTTATTGAAACAGGCTCACGTATGGATGATATCATTTATGAAGAATTTAAAGGTACCGGCAACATGGAACTCCACTTGGATCGGAAGCTTGCCGAACGCCGTATCTTCCCAGCGCTTGATATTCGGAGATCGGGTACTCGCAGAGAAGAATTGCTGTTAACGAAAGAAGAGCTTGAGAAGCTATGGGTTGTACGCAGGAACATGACGGATACACCTGAATTTGTCGATAATTTCTTGAAAAAGCTGGCTGAGAGCAAATCGAACAGCGAATTCCTTATGTCGCTCGATGTTTCTGAGGAGAAGCCGCCACAGAGATCAACAATAAAAAGCAGTAGCAGCAGTAGCAGCAGCACATCAACCGGAAGGCGGCCATCACCGCGTACAACACACGGTTCGTAATGGCGCTGGAAGGAGGACATCAAGATGAATCTAGTTTATGCCGATGAGCATAATAATGTATTTGACCACCCTGATTATATAGCGCTCGGACGCAGCGGTGATATGATTGTTGAGTTAATGGAGGATGAACTGATTCCTCTTCCGAGCGGTGCGACTCTCGTCGGATTACCATTTACACGACCGGTCGGACTCAATCCCGACACTGGGGAGATGGAATTGCTCCCTGGAAACTATCAGGCGGTAGGTGCTCTATTACCGCAGGGCTATACTCGCTTGGCGCTTCCGAGTTATGTAAAAACCGATAAGACTCAAAAATTCCCATTGTTTGGCTATACATCTGTCGTCTGGAAGGACGGTGGTTTCTACGTGGCGGCTGAACAAAGTGATGATCCAGAGAAATGGGATCCGCTGAATTGTGATCGCCGCGAAGTGAAAAGCCAGGTCGATCTGCTTCTTAATAAATATCCGGACAATCGGTTATATAAGCATTTATCAAATTGTGCGCTCGGCTATGAGTGCCTAACCTCATCCAACACATTCTTGCAACGATGGGAAGGCGGAGTGCCTGTATCCTATTCCTGCAATGCAGGCTGTTTCGGCTGTATCTCGGAGCAGCCCGATGATAGCGGGTTCGTTGCTCCGCAGACTCGGATGAACTTCAAACCGACTGTAGACGAAATTTCGGAGATCATGCTGGAGCATCTGCGTGAACCAGATTCGATCATCAGCTTCGGACAAGGATGCGAAGGAGAACCTTCGACACAAGCGAAAATTATCGTTGAGGCCATGCGCCGAGTGCGCAGCGAAACTTCAATGGGATATATCAACATTAATACAAACGCAGGTTTAACAGACCACATTCGTGCAATTGTTGATGCAGGTCTTGATTTAATGCGGGTTAGTACCATTAGTGCCTTGGATGATCATTACAACGCTTACTACAAG
This sequence comes from Pristimantibacillus sp., assembly GCA_048976605.1. Classification (GTDB taxonomy): domain Bacteria; phylum Bacillota; class Bacilli; order Paenibacillales; family Paenibacillaceae; genus Pristimantibacillus. The sequence goes on from JBHGUX010000052.1 coordinate 36,350, forward strand.
CCGCGTGCTTATACACTTGCCAATGTCGAGAAATCGCTGAGGTATGCAACTGACAAAGGCGTATACACCTCTATTAACTATTTAATTTTCCCAGGCGTTACCGATCGCGAGGAAGAGATTGAAGCAATGATTGGATTCGCAAGACGGACAGGGCTGAAGCTCATTCAAATGCGTAATTTGAATATTGACCCAGAAAGCTATTTGTCACTCATTCCGCCAGCGCAAGGTGAGATCTATGGGATGAAGCAAATGTTGGAAATTTTCCGTGAAGAATTGCCTGATGTAGCAATAGGATCTTACACGCATCTGCCTCCAGCGGCGCTGCGCAAATAACAACTGGAAAAGACATTAGCATTGCAAGCGGGATAGTGTCGTGCTATAATCCGTTTATGTGCGATTTAACTCTGGGTCCGCATGTGACTCAGGGCAGAAAGAGGTGAACGAGATGAAACAAGGTATTCATCCGACATACCACGTATCCAATATTACTTGTGCTTGTGGCAACAGCTTCGAGACTGGTTCGATTAAAGAGAACCTACGTGTAGAGGTTTGCTCCGTATGCCACCCATTCTTTACGGGTAAGCAGAAGTTCTTGGATGTGGGCGGTCGCGTAGACCGTTTCAAAAAGAAATACGGCATCTAATTTTCCGAACAAACATTCAGCCTTTATTTGGCAGAATACAAGAACCTCCCTTAGCCATCCTATGGTTAAAGGGAGGTTTTTTGATTGTCTTATAAACGATGGGTTAGACGTAAAATGCGTGTATTATTTCTTGGATTGGCATGCTTTCTTGTTTTCTCCATGTTCACCTTAAGTGGATGCGGCAGAAATACAGACTCCAACTACAATGCCAAACAAGCAAAGACTTACGGTCATGATGGGTATTTAGGATACTCTAACAGCAATCCGAACATCCCGAATAATCATACTTATCTCAACTACAAATCCGACGGAAAGTTTGTTGGAGAGGTATTATCACGACTTGATGGCATTAAACATAATCAATTGCATTTCAATGGCGAACATTTGCGTGTGGACATAAAAGTTGATCCAAGTCTAACTGATACAGAGATGCAAGAATTGCAACAAAAGGCACAAAAATTGGTGCAAGAAAATATGCCGAGATATGAAGTAAAAGTGAAGGCTATTCGTTGACAAACAATGGGAATGCTCGACGAATGTTGCGCTTTGAGTCAGAATCGGCTATACTTATTTTTGCCGTGCTAGATGGGGAGTTAGCGGTGCCCTGTAACTCGCAATCCGCTTTAGCGAGGTTGAATTCCTGCTTGAGGTTATGTTGATGTAGGGTTTGGTATTTGCAATCAGTGTTGACAGTTGGGTCCTTCGCAATGGACGCTTGTGAACGGGTCAGGTCCGGAAGGAAGCAGCCATAAGCAAGTTTGTTCATGTGCCGAGGGAGTGCCTGACTAGAGCTGAGACGCAAGGGTGCCGCCTGGGTTGCATATATCGAGGGCAGGTGCACGGTACAATAAATTAATAATCATGCAATTAACCAACACCAGTGAAGCTTTCGACTTTGTCGAATTAGCGAATACGGGTGTTTTTGTTTTGCTAATAGACTTGATCATGTATAATAGAAGAACGGAATAATGAATTAGGAAAGCTGAAAGGAACGGACCGCGTGACACATATAGCATTGTATCGTGCCTGGCGTCCGCAGACGTTTCAGGATATGGTTGGACAACAGCATATCATTCAAACGCTGCAAAATGCGATTCGAGAAAATCGTGTATCGCATGCTTATTTATTTAATGGACCGCGCGGAACTGGTAAGACAAGTGCGGCCAAAATTTTGGCGAAAGCGGTTAACTGTGAACATGGACCAACTACCGAGCCTTGTAATGAATGCGATGCATGTCGTGGCATTACGGCTGGTAACGTCATGGACGTAGTGGAAATTGACGCCGCCTCTAATCGAGGTATTGATGAAATTAGAGAGATTCGGGATAAAGTCCGCTATGCTCCATCTGAAGTGCGTTATAAAGTATATATAATTGATGAAGTCCATATGCTTACCTCCGAAGCATTCAATGCATTGTTGAAGACACTGGAAGAACCGCCAAGCCATGTTATATTTATATTGGCTACGACGGAGCCTCACAAACTTCCAGCTACGATCATTTCTCGTTGCCAACGATTTGATTTCCGCCAAGTATCACTTGAAGAGCAATCCGAACGATTGCTCAAGATATGCGGTGAAGAAGGAATCGAGGCTGAGGAAGATGCAATTGCCTATATCGCCAGACTATCAGAAGGCGGTATGCGCGATGCGATTAGTCTGCTTGAACAAGTGTCTGCTTTCGGTGGTGCTCGCATAACGCTTGAAGCAGCAGTTGATGTGACGGGCGGCATGGCCGCCGACCAATTCTATGAATTGGCCGAGGCGGTTAGAGATCGTGATGCAGCTGCTATTATGCCGCTCGTCGAGAGTCTAACACAAGCGGGTAAGAGCGCAGATAAGTGCATGGAGAATTTGATTTATTACTTTAGAGATCTGCTCGTGTTGAAGTTGGCACCGCAAGGTGGAGCTGCTACCGAAAGGGTTGTAGACGCGGAAAGGTTCCGCGGAATGGCCGAAGCATTCAGTACAGACCGCCTGTTTCGAATGATTGATACGCTTAATGGGTATCAATCTGATATGAAGCATGCTTCACAACCGCAAACTTTGTTCGAGGTTGCTTTGATGAAGATTTGTACGCTGGGTGACGGAGCTGCTAGTCCAACTTCGGATACCTCATCTGCAGCTTCAGCGCCTGCATCAGGTGAAGTTCAACGACTTCGACAGCAGGTTGAGGCGCTGGAACGCAAGCTTGAACAATTATTGAAAAGCGGCGTGGCTTCTGCCTCTTCTGGCGGTGCGGATGGGAGTGCTTCCCGGCCTGCAGTGACTCAACGCAACCGAGCCTCGTTTGGCGGCAATGGGTCAGCAGGAGGCGGGAAGACTGCAACTGTGAAGCTTGATCCTTTTGTAGCCGTCGCTGGCAGCCCTGAATCAGGTCAAGTACGTATGAAATGGGCTGAAATCCTGCAGCGTGTGAAAGAAGCGAAGATTACGGTACATGCTTGGTTTGTTGATGGTGATCCAGTCGCCGCAACGGATGACTCAGTGCTGGTGGCTTTTAAGAACACGATGCATCGCGAGACGACGGAGAAGCCTGCTCATCGAGAAATCATTGAACGAGTCCTTCAAGATGTATTTGCTAAGCCGGTACGGCTTGCTACTGTTATGGTGAAGGAATGGCAAGCTGCGACTGATCGTGCTGGAGAGACGAAGGATGATACACTTGAGCTGAATCCAGATGCTATAGATGCTGGTCAAGCTGAGCGTCCGGAGTGGATTGAAGAAGCGGTTAAGCTGTTTGGTGAAGATCTAGTTGTTGTGAAAGAAGAAACTTAATCCAATTACGAGGTGACGAGAAATGAACAATATGAATCAAATGATGAAGCAAGTTAAGAAAATGCAAGAGCAAATGATGAAAGCACAAGAGGAATTGGTAAACAAATCAGTTGAAGGTTCAGCTGGCGGCGGAGTCGTTACAGTTACAGCTAACGGTCACAAAAAGATTACGGATATCGTTATCAAGCCTGAGGCGGTTGATCCTGAAGATGTAGAAATGCTGCAAGACCTTATTTTAACGGCTGTTAATGATGCTTTGGCAAAAGTAGATGAAATCGCTAATAACGATATGGGCAAATTTACAGGTGGAATGAAAATTCCAGGATTGTTCTAAAATTTGTTTCTTCTATAGAAGCCTCTCGACTTGGCACCACAAGGAAGCAATAAATGAGACCTTATATAATGAGAACGACGATGAAGTCGTTTCTGCTTGGCTTCAGCTCGAAAGGAGCTACATGTTTTGCATTACCCAGAACCGATAGCGAAGCTAATTGACAGTTTTTCAAGGCTGCCGGGCATTGGCCCGAAGACAGCCGGAAGATTAGCTTTTCATGTGCTTCGAATGAAGGAAGACGATGTCATTGATTTCGCTAAAGCACTAGTAAGTGTGAAGCGGAACTTAACCTATTGTTCAATCTGTTGCAATATTACAGATACTGATCCATGTCGGATGTGTCAGGATAAGACCCGGGACAACTCCGTTATCTGTGTTGTACAGGATTCTAAGGATCTTGTTGCAATGGAGAGGACGAAAGAGTTCCAAGGTTATTATCATGTGCTTCAAGGTGCAATTTCTCCAATGGAAGGGATCGGTCCTGATCAAATCAAGATTGCCGAGCTGCTTCGACGTTTGAGTGATGAGCGAGTACAAGAACTGATACTGGCAACAAATCCGAATATTGAGGGCGAAGCGACGGCGATGTATATTTCTCGCTTAGTCAAACCCTTCGGCATACGTGTTACTCGTATTGCTCATGGTCTTCCTGTTGGAGGAGACTTGGAATATGCGGATGAGGTTACGTTGTCTAAGGCATTGGAAGGTCGTAGAGAGTTAAGTTAAGGTTCATAAAAGCATGAAGACTGTCCTTATTATGAGGGCAGTCTTTTTTTATTTGTTCTTATGCGGTTGCGGTTTGTTCTAAATCCAGCGATGCGATTGTACATATAAAGTAGTCGTTATCGCTAGGCGAGCGGACAAGCGGAGGAGGCAACCATATGTATATTGGCCGGGGAAAAGGCAAAGTTGAATTGGACAACCTATCCATGCCTGAAGGTATGGATACAATACAGTGGACGGAGCATTTGCGTGATGAGATTGTGGAAGCTCATCAGGAATGGTTGAATGCTAATCGGTTTTTTGATCATGCTGTGGGTAGAGATCAAATTGATTATGCCATCTATGCCATCATTACTGCAGAGAAGAGATACGAGAGCTTACTGAGGATTGCGAAAAGAACTTGTAAAGTTTGGCCAGAATGGAGGAGAGGATTGAGATGAAGACGGTTTGGTTAGTTATATTGATCATATCTTCCTTGCTGTTGCTTACGGTTCTCGTGCGTCATCGTATATCATGGCAATGGATCCGTAGTTTTGCTATTCATTTAGTGCTGGCTGCAGGTGTCTTGTACTTACTCAATTATTCAGGTCTAATTCCGAATATGTATATTCCGCTTAATCCAATAACGATAAGTACGGTTGTTGCGCTAGGTGTACCAGGTATCGTTCTGATCGCTGGAGTACAGTACTTTGTAGTGTAGTATGAGGAGAAATAATTAATTAGATATCAGGGTTGACGTATAAAGTTGGACTATGGTATATTATATCTCGCGCCAAACGCAAGTGGTTAAAACGTTAAAAAAGAAATTAAAAAAGTACTTGCTAAAGCGTAGGCATCTGTGGTATATTATAAAAGTCGCCAATGAGAAACAACTTGGTTGACACGAAAAAGTAATTGTTCTTTGAAAACTGAACAACGAGCGAAACTGCCCCATTTATTCTAATGAATAGTATGGAAAAGCAATATAAAGTAATGAGCAAGTCAAACACCTAAATGGAGAGTTTGATCCTGGCTCAGGACGAACGCTGGCGGCGTGCCTAATACATGCAAGTCGAGCGGAGTTAGTTGAAAGCTTGCTTTCAACTAACTTA
>JBHGUX010000053.1:0-35118 GCA_048976605.1 Pristimantibacillus sp.
ACCTAAGCAAGTCTGCGCTATTCGTCCTTCAGAATTTGAAAAGGGGTCAATATCTCAATTGGAGACATGGAATGAACTGGTCTGTGGAGGATCATTTTAATAGTGTAATAGAAATGAAAGCAGGGGTGTTATGACATACAAAGGAATGATTACTATTTTTGTGGCAGTCCTATGTTTATCGATTGTTAGTGCTTGTCAAAGTAATGATCAGAGTAAAAATCTTAAGAATCAGAAAATCACAATGGTCAAGCTGCTCGTATGCACTCAACAATGTCAACAAAGGGAAGATAAACCTTTTGTGGAATATGAATTCAAAGAGAAAGCAGCCATTGCTGTTTATACAAAAGCTATTGATGCTGCAAATGCTATGGAAGGTGAATTAGATTACGGAGCAGAATTTGAAATGATTCTCTATTACAAAGATCAATCCACTCAGCATTTTCATCTGTCTCTAGGCAAGAGTAAAGGAGAAATGGGGCTGCTAGTCCCTTTATCAAATACGAGGCAGGGATATCGTATTGAGGTAAAAGAGGCAGATCAATTAAGAGATTTAATTTGGGCGGAGATAGGAGATTAATAGAAATGGATCCATTTGATTATAAGATATTTTACGATGAAGTCGGGACATTAAACGGTTGGGATTTCAGCAAAGTAAAGGTGACAGCAGAAGGAGTTAAATGGGATTATTACAATGAAGTGATCCAACGGTGTAAACAGTCTGATCGAATTCTTGATATTGGTACTGGTGGAGGGGAGACGCTGATCTCAATCGCTCATATAGCTTCATTATTGGTTGGAATAGACCTCTCTTCCGTAATGATAGAAAAGGCGAATGAAAATTTAGTGAGCTCTAATCAATCAAATTTGCAATTTATACAAATGGATGCTGACCACCTTGAGTTTCCGGAGCGTTATTTTAACATGGTGTCATGTAGACATTCTCCATTTAACGCTGTAGAAGTAGCGAAGGTTTTAGTCAAAGATGGACTGTTCCTCACTCAGCAGGTAAGTGAATTTGATAAGTTTAATCTTACTCAAGCGTTTGGAAGAGGACAACATACCGATCCAGATGGTGCGCTAAAGAACAGATACATGAACGAACTGAATGAAGCAGGTTTTCTTGATATCCAGTCCTTTGAATATGATGCAATAGAATATTATACAACCTACGAGGATTTAGTATTTCTGCTCAAGCACACACCGATTATCCCGAGTTTTGGGCAAGATCATCATGATTTTGAAATACTCCAACGATTTATTATGGAAAATGAAACTGAAAAAGGTATTCAAACCAATTCAAAGCGATTTATGCTCATCGCGAAGAAAGGATAGATTACTAATGAGTAAAATGATCTTTTCCACTAGTATGTTACTTATACTTTTACTAGGTTTGGTAGCGTGCAGCAATGAAAATCCTCCTAAGGAACCTACCGCTGATGATGTCATTCGAGATATTGAAGCTTCAGCGTCAAATATCCTGTTAGGTGATGCAAGAGGACAAGATGAGAAGTTTCTCTTGTCGCCCCTAATTGTTGATGAATGGGACGTACAGTTTACGAAGACAAAGAAAGAACTGACTGCAGAAATCACCGCTATTGTTGGAGACAAACTGTGGGTATCCTCGGCGAAAAAGACCATTACTGTTCAATACCGTTTGAATGAATCCAAGCAGTGGACTGTTCAAGGTGTTAATGTAAATGACCCTGTCATTCGAGTGGAACCACGTACTAACTAGTACAGCTTACAGGGGGTAATCGTTTGAATTTATTGTGGATTATTGTAATTATTGTTGCGTACATTCCTGTGCTTTATATGATGAATAAAAGAATTAGAGTACTAGAAGAAAAAATAGAGGAACTTAAAAATAAGGATTTAATGAGAAATCCGTGAGGTGATTATTGAATTGAAATCTCTATTTTTTCTGATAGGTTCCTTTCTTAACTTCATTTATGGGTTCCTTTTTTATTATATTTTTTTATGGCTATGGATTGCCGTTTACGGTGTCCAATGTTTAGTTAATGAGTGCTCCGATATGGTTGGAGAGGAATCGAGTAGCATCATCATGGGACTAATTGTGGCTGTATTAGGTAGTGCTATTCTTGTACCAATACTAATTTTCACTAACATTAGAATTCGACGAGTAATTAGTATAAGAAAGATATACTATCTCTTGTTTATTACAATGATGTTCACTCTTGGTTTTCTTCTTAAACTATATCTGAAATTGAATTAGACAAGATGGGATTTAATAACGATTTGCTAGAACATTAACAAAAAAAGAGAATGGATGAAGGTTGATATAGTGAAGGAGGAGGTAATGTCTTGAAGGTACAGCGACTACTCGGTATATCTATGATTTTATTAAGCCAGCGCCGGGTTAATGCCCAAATGCTCGCAGATAAGTATGAGGTATCGATTCGGACGATCTATCGAGATTTGGAGACGATTAATACAGCGGGCATACCCATTGTTTCCTTTACAGGAATCGATGGAGGCTATGAAATTATGGAACAGTTTCGTATCGATCGACAGATTGTTACATTCGAAGACCTCCAGTCCATATTAGTTGCTCTAAAAGGTGTGCAAGCTTCGCTTTATGATCAGGACATGGATGGATTGCTGACCAAGATCAAGGCACTAGTGGCGAGGTCTGAGCAGAAGCAAATGGAAGAAGTAGGAGAAACGCTTATTTTTGATACAAACCTTTGGCATGGAGGTGGAATAAAAGATAAGTCAATATTGGCCTCACTTCGACAAGCATCTCAAAACCGGACTGTTGTATCATTTTTGTATACAAATACAGAAGGTGTTGAAGAGCAGCGAGAGGTCGAACCCATTGGGCTTGCGTGGAAGGGGTACGCCTGGTACCTTTATGCATACTGCAGGCTTCGGGATGACTATCGGACTTTTCGCCTATCGAGGGTTAGCAACTTGAGGATTCATTTGGAGTTTTTTAATAATCGGGGCATTCGAATGGAAGAGCTTGACGCACGGTGGGGGAATAAGGAGACGAGTTCTGCTATTCAGCTTCTGTTGCGTTTTCGATCACGGCTAAGAGTGCGAGTGGAGGAAGCCTTTGGTTTGGATAATATTGAGGTTGAGGAAGATGGATCACTACTCGTAAGAACAAGCTATTCGGATAATCACTGGATGTACGGTATGATACTCAGCTATGGTCCGGATGTTCGTGTACTAGAACCAGCCTTTGTAGCGGACAAGATCAAGAGCTTAGGGGAACAAATAGCAAACAACTATAAAGATCAAATGAATGTGAGCGTTTAATAGGTCTATTGAAAAAAAGAAAGCGTATTTCAGAATCTGATGAATTCTGAAGTGCGCTTTCTTTATGGTATTCTAGGCATGTAAAAATCTCATCTAGGGAAACAATCAAATATTATTCTGAATACTTAAAATTCCCTGACAGACAGTTGTCAAGGAGTGTGACTTACAATAAGAACATAAGACAACAACAAATTTTGAGGAGGAATGAACAATGAATTCAACAACTACTAGTCATACGAATGGTAATGCGATCCGCCCTTTTCGAATTGAAGCATCACAAGCTGAGCTTAAAGATTTGAACAACCGTTTGGCACAGACACGCTGGCCTGACGAGCTTCCAGGTGCTGGATGGAATTATGGTACACCGCTCAGTTTTGTGAAGGAAATGACGGAGTACTGGCAAACATCCTTTGATTGGGGTAAGCAAGAAAGACGCTTGAACGAGCTTCCACAATTTACGACCACTATTGATGGAGCGAACATTCATTTCTTTCATATTACTTCTCCTGAGCCGAATGCTACGCCTCTTATGCTCGTTCACGGATGGCCTGGTTCACCGGTTGAGTTTCTGGACCTCATCGGACCGCTAAGTGATCCTACCTCTTATGGCGGCGATGCAGCAGATGCGTTCCATCTAGTGATACCTTCTATCCCAGGCTTTGGTTTATCGGGGCCAACAACGGAGACTGGATGGACTTCTGGTCGTGCAGCGAAGGCATTCGCAGGATTGATGAGTATGCTGGGCTATGAACGTTATGGCGTGCAAGGTGGAGATATGGGAGCGATGATCGCACCAGAGCTTGGACGTGTGGCTTCATCACATGTAGTCGGAATTCATGTTAATGCGGCAACGATGGGGTTCGTTCCTTTTGGGCAAGTTGAAGAGGAAGTACTTAATATACTTACGGATGCGGAAAAGGTTAGGCTTGCACGCTTGGGACAGTTCATGCAAGAAAGATTTGGCTTTAATGTGATTCAATCAACAAGGCCACAGACGCTTGCCTATGGACTTCATGATTCACCAGTTGGACTGCTAGCCTGGACTTGCGAAATGTTCTATGGTTTCGGAGATGCTGTAGAAGCTGTAGACAAGGACCGTTTCTTAACCAATCTTATGTTGTACTGGCTGACGGGAACGGCGAATTCCTCTGCACGAATGTATTACGAAGGTGCTCATGATCCCGCAGCTTGGGCTCCCAAAGCTCCATCTTCAACACCTGTTGGAGTAGCTGTATTTCAATTGTCGGATGTCGCCATTCGTCGCTATGCCGAGCAGAATAATAACATTGTCCACTGGAATGAATTCGACCGAGGTACCCATTTTGCAGCCATTGATGCACCTGATTTAATGATCCAAGATATCCGGAAATTCTTTCGCGAAAGACAATAAGTAATAGAATAGAAGAAGCCGAAGAATGAGTGTGTACACTCGTTCTTCGGCTTTTTCATTGGATAACAGCACTATTCGATTGGACAAACAGGATAAAATGTATAAATGTAGAAATATATGAAGTGGAAGGAAACACTTCTGCGCTCAACTATCTTCAAACTAACGTAAATCATGCATTCAAGGGTCATTTGGGGTTAATAACAACAGCTTGTTTTAGTGTGAATCTAGAAGGTGGAAATAGTGGTGAATACGATAAATGTATAGCTTCAGTTGCAACTGCAGCGGGATTATCTAATCTTTCCTCGTACGAAGAAGAGAATGATTTAATTGATGTTGTGCTTCAAAATTTTTATGGAGCAATGTTAGTGCCTGAAAACAAAGCAAAGCTAATACAAGATTCTGAGAAAATTAGGGGGTTGTTTGTGAGGTTGCTTATGAATCCTTCGGATATTGAAACAACCACTGAATTAAGTCACTATGTAGAATCGCTTAATAAATAGACAGGTTACAGAAATGAGATAGAAGGAGACTGCTATGCTTCCAGTTTTGGTTGAAAAAACAATGAATAGTTTATGTGATTCTCTTAACACAAGCACTTCGAACATTGAATCAATCTACCTCTATGGTTCGGTTGCTTTGAATGATTACATTGAGGGTTCCAGCGATATCGACTTTTTAGCTATTGTAAAGGAAACGCCTACCGAGTCTGATATCAAGGCAATCTTGGCGGCACATGAAAAGGTTGAGTTTGAGATCCCGAATACGAATATGATGGGGGCATATATTCTTCAAGATGAAATCGGGAAAAATCCAACTGCAATTAAGCCGTTATTGACTTACTATAATAAAAAACTGCATACGAATGGTAGTGGAACAGATATTAATCCGATTACTTGGTTGATCTTGCAACAACATGGCATTAAGATTTATGGCTCTGAGCAATCTTTTAGTTATGACATTGAAATAGATAGTCTTATAAAATATGTAATAAATAATCTTAATAGCTATTGGGTGAATTGGATCGAGCGGTTAGAGCAACAATTATCGTCAGACTCTTTATCGGAGCAAGATATTGATATGAAGCAAATGGATGAAGCAGTAGAGTGGTGCACATTAGGAATGTTGCGTCAATTGTATACGTTACAAGAGCATGGTATTACGAGTAAAACGGGGGCTGGTTTGTATGGAGTTACTCAGTTGCCGGAAAAGTGGTATGGGCTTATTCATGAAGCGATATTGATAAACCAACGCAAACCTACTCGCTATTATTTTTCACAATTAGAGCGATTGACTGACTTAGTATCATTATTAAAATTCATCCACGAAGAGGCCAATCGATTGTCGAATAAATTTTCTGCTTACTGATAAGTGAAAACAATAAAGCTGCTCAGATCACCCATCACCATTAGAGCAACTAATAAAGAAGGAAAGATACTGTATGAGTATGGGGATGCTGAGTTCTGGAGTAATCGATAATATTTCGTATAAAAAGGCTGCCAATCAATGGCAGCCTTAACTCGTTACAAATGGATGGAGAACTGCTTATGGATATTCTACTAAATAGCAGTCTGCCCTTATCTCGAATCTAGGTGTTATTTAAGTATCCAAATGAAGAGACTCTTTCACATCGATCCGTGCTTTACCTCCGGTTCCGACCCAAGTCTTTTTCCATTCTCCTTGTACGACTATTAGCATTACTAAGCAAAGTATTGCTATCCCGCTTAAAATAAGGAACCCTATCGCATAAGATCCTGTTGATTGATATAACCCTCCGAGGATAAGCGGCAGGAGGTATCCGCCGATACCGCCCGCAGCACCAACGATCCCCGTTACGATTCCCAATTCACTTCCGAACCGTTGAGGCACTAATTGGAACACGGAGCCATTGCCTGCACCGAGACACATCATGCCGATAAAGAGCAAAGCTGCGACTACATAGAGAGGTGGCAGTAATGAAATGGATGCTAACATGAGTCCAGCTCCGGCATATAGGAACATTAGCATTCGAATGCCGCCGATTTTATCAGATAGAAAACCCCCGACTGGTCGGAAGAGACTGCCTGCGACGACGCAGACGGTTGTGAAGTCAGCGGCCTGTACGGCTGAAAGGCTATATTGGGTGTTGAAAAAGATCGTTAAATAGTTGGCTAATCCGACGAATCCACCAAAAGTAACGCTGTATAGACCGCAGAAGAGCCATGCATCTTTTTGTTTCAGGATGGAGGCGTAATGAGATAATTTCTTTGGAGCAGGTTGATTAGGGCTTTCCTTAGCAAATAGTGTAAAAATAATAAATACAAGAGCGATAGGGATTAGCGCGAGTCCAAATACGACTTCCCAACTGCCATAATGCTGAGCAATGCGGTTGGCAAACAATGTAGTGATTACCGTTCCGCTGTTACCAGCTCCAGCTATGCCCATGGCAAGACCTTGATATTGCGGTGGGTACCAGCGGCTTGCGAGGGGAAGTGCAGCTGCAAAGGAAGCGCCAGCAACCCCTAACAGCAACGCTACGATATGAAGCTCCGCAAGTGAATCGACGAATTTCCATCCCCATATTAGTGGAATCATCGTGACAAGCATACCGATTTGTCCCGTTCGCTTAGGGCCGATGTAATCCGTCATGAATCCTAGTACGAGTCTTAATATGGATCCTCCTAGTATAGGGAGGGCGACAAGATTTGCTTTTTGAGCAGCATCCATTGGATAGTCGCCCATAATAATGACTGTAAGCGGACCAATCAGAATCCATATCATAAAGCTAATGTCAAAATAAAGAAAAGCACTGAATAGTGACGGTTTATGACCGCTTTGCCAAAATGTTTTGTTATCCATCATTCCAAAATCCCCTCCAATAATGGTCATTTGACTACGCTCCCGGGGCGTAAGTCTGTGTCGATCTTCATAAAAGCGTAATAGGCCGCAATCGGTCCTTTGGGACGAATAGCGGCCTCATTGCCAACGGTCACACAGCTTTGTGCTTCCGGAATATATCGCTCACGACATTGTGAACCCAAAACGAATTATAGATTAACGTAAACTACATGTCAATAAACCTAACACAATTATTTTGTTTCTTATTTTTAGGGGATTATATAAGCTTAAATTAATTTTAATGTTATATATATTGACATGTAGTTCGTGATTCGTTATGCTCTAACCAAATCAATATTACGGCACAATGTGGTGCTGTTGAAAACGGCAAAGAAGCCCGTTCCCTTACGCAAGGGACGGGCTTTTATGTTTATTTTCAGACATACGAGGGGGAACTCGCTGTGACTGTTAAGGAAATGAACGTATCGCTAGCGGTTTCTGTAGAAGAGGCAGTTGAACGTCTATGTGCTTATATTACAGCACCGCAGGTAGAGAAGATCAAGCTGGAGACTGCTCTTCAAAGAATTCTAGCGAAAGAGTTCGTGACGCCTTTCCCTATGCCGCCATTCCGAAGGGCAGCTATGGACGGTTATGCTGTTCGTTCGGAACTTATCGCATCAGCTGCTCCTGACAATCCAGTGAGCTTAACTGTGACAGGGGAATGGAAAGCAGGCAAGGAAGATGAAGGGGAATGGATAAATAAAGGAGTAAATTGTGTCAGGGATTCTGCCATTCGAATTTTCACTGGTGCACCAGTACCAGAACCATTCGATACGGTTGTTATACAGGAGACAGTGAAGTTAACGCAAGCTGATGATGATAGTTGGATACAAATTGATCGTCCTTGCGATTTAGGCAAGCATGTGGCTGAAGCTGGTGAAGATATAGCTGCAAATGAAAGTTTATTGGATGTCGGTCGCTCGATTGGAGTTAGAGAAATGGCTATCCTTGCTTCTTACGGACAAGATGAAGTTTCCGTATATAAGAAGCCAGTCGTAGCGATTCTGCCAGTAGGCGATGAGTTATTGGAATTGGGAGAGCCTCTGCAGCTTAATCATATTTATGATGCGAATGGAATGACTGTATATGCCTTTGCGTCTGAGATTGGAGCAGAGGTTATCCGCTATCCGCCGATTGGTGATCGATTGGATGACATTTCAGAGATGCTGGAGAAAGCGCTGAAAGAGGCAGATGTGGTCATTACAACAGGAGGGATATCAGTTGGCGATTATGATTTTGTGGCACGTTCAGCTGAATATATAGGCTGTGAACCGGTATTTACAAAAGTATGGATGCGACCAGGAACACCATCCTCTGCTTTTGTTAGAGATTCAAGACTTATCATTAGTTTGTCGGGAAATCCGTCCGCTTGCTATTCCGGACTAGAATTGCTTGTTAAGCCCGTATTATTAAAGCTAATAGGTCATGAACAATATCGGAGTCAATGGGCTGAAGGATACTTGGATGCTGCTATAGATAAACCTTGTCCTTATCCCAGATATATTCGATCAGTGGTTCGATTATCCGCTTCCGGTTGGAGAATAACTCCTTTGTCTAATGATCGATCAGGTAATATAGCTGCTTTTGCCAAGGCTACTGCACTTGCGATAATACCGCCTGGCGGTAAAGGGGCAACTGTGGGACAAATCGTTCATTTTATTCCATTAACTTGAGAGAGGAGGTCAGAATTTGAACAAACAGAAGCTAGTTATGGTAGGCAACGGGATGGCGGGTATGAAATGTATAGAGCAAGTTTACGAGCTTGCCCCTGATGCATTCGACATTACGATATTAGGTGCGGAGACACATCCCAATTATAATCGAATTTTACTTTCTAAGGTTCTTCAAGGAGATACATCCATTCATGATATTACGATAAATGATTGGCAATGGTACAAGGATCGTGGCATTCATCTCTTTGCTGGGGAAACGGTTATACGAGTGAATAAGGAGTCAAAGCAAGTTGAGACTGCATCTGGATTGACGATAACATACGACCATCTTATTCTGGCCACAGGTTCTTCGCCATTCATGCCGCCAATTCCTGGAATAGATAAGCAGGGAGTAACTGCTTTTCGAAATATGGAAGATTGCAGAACGATGATACGCGCATCACAAAAGTATCAAAGAGCTGCTGTTATCGGTGGAGGTTTGTTAGGGCTTGAAGCTGCACGCGGATTGCTTAATCTGGGCATGGAGGTTGATGTTGTTCATAATGCACCCTACCTTATGAATCGTCAACTAGATAAAAAAGCTGCGGATTTGCTGAAGAAACAACTGATGAGTCAAGGCATGAAGTTTTGGATGGAGAAGCGAACGGAGAAAATCATAGGACGCAAGCGCGCAGAAGGTCTGCAATTTTCTGACGGTACTAGGCTGGCGGCTGATTTAATCGTACTTGCAGTCGGAATTAGTCCCAATACGGCAGTCGCCGTAGCAAGCGAGATTGGCACTAACCGGGCTATCGTTGTGAATGATTATATGGAAACAGATACGCCTGATGTCTATGCCGTTGGGGAATGTGCAGAGCATCGGGAAACCGTGTATGGTCTGGTCGCACCATTGTATGAACAAGGGAAGGTGCTCGCTCATCGACTTTGTGGGAAGGCCACTGAGCCATATCGTGGTTCCGTCCCTTATGCGCAATTAAAAGTATCTGGCGTAGAGGTGTTCTCCGCAGGTGTTATTAGAGATGGGGCTGCTGAGACGGCATTACAGCACTTTGACGGTATTAAAGGAACTTATAAGAAAATAACGATGTCGGCAGGAAAGATTGTTGGTGCTGTATTATTCGGCGATAGCACAGAAGGAACGAAGCTGCTCGGTTATTTGAAAAAGAGTTCAGATGTTAGTGTGTTGCAGTCAGAAGGACCATCATCTACCCCTACTAACGCCCATGTAGGCATGGCAGCTTTGGCGAATGATGACATCATCTGTTCATGCAATGGTGTAAGCAAAGCCGTAATTGTCAGTTCTGTGCGTAATGACGGTTTGCGGACGGTTGAACAGGTTCGGGAACGGACGAAAGCTTCCGGTTCATGCGGAGGCTGTGCGCCTATGGTATCTGCACTGATTTCGTATGCGATGTCAGTTGAAGAAACGAAAGAAGCCACAGTATCGATAGTTTCGATGTGTGAATGTACAGAGCTTGATCATGAGGAAGTAAAGTCAGTTATACATGAACGACAATCTATTGATATTGCTGATACGATGAAGGGCTTAGGCTGGAAGCAGCTTAATGGCTGCGATGTTTGTCGCTCAGCCATCCACTATTATATGAGTTTATGTGAGCTGGAGAGGCTGGATATAAGTTCGGAAGCGGAGGGTTATCGTGAGTCATATGCAACCACGTATATAGGTTCCTCTGTCAGTAAACTGCAAGGTCATAAACGAATAGGGCTTGCGCTTCAACAGCAGCTTATGAATTTGTGTATGCCTCATCCCATTATTGTTGCGATCTCAGCAGGGTCAATGTATCCAACGGGTACTCTTGTTAATGATTTCGGGATAACGAGAGTTCCGGCGGGCTGGGAAATATATGCAGGCGGTCATTCCGAGAATCCGGTAAGGCAAGGAAAGCTGATTAGTGTCGAAAGATCAGAAAAGGATGCGCTGAGCATGACGGCTGCTTGTATTCAGCTGTATCGGGAATCTGCCCATTATGGTGAACCAGCTTGGAAATGGCTTGAAAGGCTGGGTCTGCAAAGGTTGCGGGAAAAATTATTTGATACGGATGAGCGAATGGAGCTGAATTTTCGACTTGGTAGAGCGGCTACAACGTCGAAGCTTACTCTATTAATGGATGAGAGGAGCGGAAGTTGATGGGGAGGATGGAGCTCGAAGCAACAGGATCAGAATTCAGGACCCTAATGAATACGCAATGTCCCTTTTGCAGTGTACAATGCAAGATGCAAGTGGAGGAACGGAAGACAGAGGGGAGTAATAGACCTTCTTATACGGTAACAGCTATTCCTAATGCCGCTTCAGAGGGGAGACTTTGTATAAAAGGAATGAATGCGCATCAGCATGCCATGAACAAGGAACGGCTCCTTCATCCAATGGTTAAGAAGGACGGGAGTTTCGTTCGTGTATCGTGGGAGGAAGCGCTTGATACGATTGCCTATCGTCTTCAAGGCATTCAAAATGATTACGGCTTGGACTCTGCTGCCGTGTATGGTGGTGGTTCATTAACAAATGAGACGGCCTATTTGCTGGGAAAGTTTGCGCGTGTAGCTTTAAGGAGCAGGCACATCGATTATAACGGAAGATTCTGCATGTCGGCAGCCGCTTCGGCTAGTGTCAAAACATTCGGAATTGACCGCGGTTTGACGAATCAGCTCTCAGAAATTGCGATGGCACAATGCATCATATTAGCGGGTACGAATATCGCAGAATGCCAGCCAACGCTTATGCCGTATTTTACAAGAGCGAAGGAAAACGGTGCATTTATTATCGTTATCGATCCCCGAGTGACAGCTACTGCGTCATTTGCAGACCTTCATCTTAAGGTTAAGCCGGGAGCGGATGTGGCACTGGTAAACGGCATGCTTAAGTGCATAGTTGACAAGAGGCTTATAGACGAAGATTTTATAGTTCAACGTACGAAAGGCTTTGATGAATTAATTGCTCATTTAGCAAAATTGAATATGGATGAAGTCTCTCAAGAAACGGGAGTGGATAAGGAGCTTATTCGAAAGGCTGCTATAGCGTATGGAAAAGCGTCAACTGGGATGATATTCACTGCTAGAGGTGTTGAGCAGCATGCGGATGGTCATATGGCCGTACGGAACTTTTTGAACATGGTATTGATGACCGGCAAAATTGGCAAAGAAGGCTGCGGTTATGGAGCTATTACAGGTCAAGGCAATGGTCAAGGAGGTAGAGAGCATGGACAGAAGGCAGACCAGCTTCCGGGGTATCGTCTAATCGAGAATGAGGCTGATCGTGCTTATATAGCAGATATTTGGGGGATTGAAGCAGATGAGCTTCCCAGAAAAGGTGTCTCAGCATATGAGATGATGGAGCTTATTTATGAGAAGGAGATTAAAGCCTTGTTCGTGATGGGCTCCAATCCTATCGTATCCAACCCTAATGCTCCAATGGTTGAAGAGGGTTTGAGGAAGCTTGAATATCTTATAGTCGCTGATATGTTTCTCTCAGAGACGGCACAATTGGCAGATGTGGTATTGCCGGTAACGTCATATTTGGAAAATGAGGGTACGATGACGAACTTGGAAGGGCGAGTGCTGTTAAGGGAAGCTGGGCGAGCAGCACCGGGAGAAGCTCGTCATGATTGGCAAGTATTGTGTGAGCTAGCCAAGAAGATGGATAAGGGCTCATATTTCTCCTTCTATTCTCCACAAGAGATCTTCGATGAACTCCGACTAGCAAGTCGTGGAGGAATTGCTGACTATTACGGCATTACCTACGAACGGCTGCGCAAGGAAGAGGGAGTGTACTGGCCATGTCCTACAATTGATCATCCGGGTACGAGACGTTTATTCGAGCAATCATTCGCACATAACGATGGACTTGCCGTGATCCAGACCGTTGATCAAGCTTCGCCATCAGAGGCAGTGAATGCTGAATTTCCGCTTTTGTTAACGAACGGTCGAATTTTATCTCATTATTTGACTGGCGTACAGACTCGAAGAAGCCCTTCTTTAGCGGCAAGAGCAGTTGAAAATTTTATAGAAATTCATCCCCGTACTGCGTTAAGACATCGGATCGAGGATGGATCACTTGTCAGAGTACGTTCACGTCGAGGGACATTGATCGTTCGATGCAAAATAACGACAAATATTCGTGAAGATACGGTGTTTGTGCCGATGCACTGGGGTGATGTGCAGAACGTCAATCAAGTGACCAGCCCGTTATTAGATCCCAATTGCAAAATGCCTGATTTTAAAGTGAGTGCTGTTCATATTCAGCCATGGGCTAATGAGTTGGGGGAGGAAACGGATGAATGGTGAAGCGACAAGGAAGTTATTGCAAGAAAATGCAGCGATAAAGATGGATGGCGTCATTCTAGCAGGTGGCAAAGGTATTCGTATGAACAGAAAGATGAAAGCACTATTGCCTATCGGAAGAGATCTCATCATAAATAGAATAACTGCTCGTATGGCTGTCATTTGTAATCATTTGATTGTTGTAGTCGGTTCTTTACAGCAGTTGGAGGTGCTCTCGGGATTGGGGATTCAGACGGTGCTGGACCCCATTCCAGACCAGGGACCGTTGGCAGCTTTCAAGACCGCATTAGATAACCTAGCGGATGATGGTGTCGTATGGATTACGGCTTCTGATATGCCTTTCATTTCGGTGGAAGCTGCACAGTATATGTCATTGATAATGGAGAGAAGCGGAAGCATCGCCGTTGTGCCAGAGATAGATGGGCGATTACATCCTCTTCATGCTATCTATCGGAAGGAATGCAGGGGACAGGCTGCGAATTGTCTGGCAGAGGGGCAACGGGGGATGAAAGACATGTTGAATCAGCTGGATTTCATACGAATAACGAAACATCAGTTTGCAATGGAGGGTATCGATCCTAGGTTTACGGTTAACGTCAACACACCGGAGGAATACTGCGAAGCTTTACTGATGGAGGATGCATATGAATAATTCGGATGTCTATCAAATCGTAGGGTATAAGAACTCGGGAAAGACGAGTCTTATCTGCCGATTAATTCATTTATACACGGAGCAAGGCAAGCAAGTGGCTGTAATTAAGCATGATGGACACAGCTTTGAGGCTGATCCTCAAGGTTCTGATACACATCGACTTCGAGATGCGGGAGCAGCATGGTCTGCTATTACTTCTAATGAAAGAACAGCTATCGTAATGGAAACTGCAGCATCTATTGGCGATTTAATTAATGAAGCTCCTCTACATGATCTCCTCTTGGTCGAAGGATTTAAACAAGAACGATATCCGAAGCTCGTGTTAATTCGAGATGAAAAAGATGAAGCGCTGGCATGCAGGCTGCATAGCGTTACAGCGGTAGCGGTATGGCCAAATTATATTAAAATTCTAGATCCAATGAAGCTCCCGGCAGGAACAGCAATATTTGAGATTGATGATACTTTAGCAATTGCTGAACATATAATGACTACTATTGCGAAAGAACGACTATCGGTGTTCTGATACATTGAAGTAAGGTGACCATATATGAAGCTGACGATAGAATAGAGTGAAGGGTCGTTGCAGCCCTTCGCTCTTTTTGTAGTTGGTTAGTAGTCTGTCTGCGCAACCATTTATATCATTTTGAAGTCTAATAGGTGATAAATACGTAATATACAATAATCATTAACCATGATTATAAAAGGGAGGGCAAATAAGATGGATCAATCCATATCGCAATGGAATAGAGAGCTTGAGTTGTGCAGAGAAAGAAAAGCATCCTTGCATCTTTTGGAGCGTCAAAGCAAACAGTTGCAAACGAGGCTTAACATAGAGAAGAAACGGGTAAAAGAGCTTGAGGTGGAACTAGATCGAGAGCAAGAAGATGTGGACAAACTAGTAAAGCTGTCTTGGAGTAACTTATTTCATACGCTATTAAAAAATAAAGATGAGCAATTAGAACTTGAACGACAAGAAGCATTAGCTGTATCCTTGAAGCTGCAGCAATCAAAGAATGAGGTCATTGAGCTGGAACGTGAAATTCGTGAAGCGGGAGAACAGTTAGATCTGGTATCAGGCACAGCTGAGGAGTATGAACGGCTGCTGTCAATGAAGGAACAGTGGATTCGAGGCGAAAATGCAGAGTCTGCACACCGACTAACAGAGCTTGATGAATTATTGGCAACGAAGCAATTGCAAAGCAAAGAATGGAATGAAGCAATAAACGCATGTCGTCAACTAGTATCTGCACTGCAGGTTGCTGAAGATAAGTTGAATTCAGCGGCTAACTGGGGCACCTATGATATGCTCGGTGGAGGAATCATTAGTACTTCTATTAAGCATTCTAAAATAGATGAAGCTCGTGATGCTATCTATGAAGCACGTCATCTATTGAATAAGCTGATTACTGAGCTGAAGGATGTCAATTGGTCAATCGATGTGACGATCGATATTGGCAGTATGGCGACGTTCGCTGATTATTTTTTCGATGGATTAATTACAGATTGGATTGTACAAGGTAGAATAAAGGAATCGCAAGAACGTATTGGTCATCAGTTAGTTGAAGCGAAGTCGCTTATGCGCAAGCTTGAGGACGAGGCAGCACGTTCAGAAAGGCAACAATCAGAATGGATGCGTGAACGCGGGCTACTGATCGAGCAGTATGTCTAACAGTTAGTTTTTCAAGCAGGAGGTCGCATATACTATGATTCGGATAATGGGAATGACAAAGCAACGGGAATGGAAGCATGATTTAACAGTGGATCAATTAGCTTCGTTGGAGCTTGACTGGTATTGGGCTGATTTCAGTGAGCCGACTGAAGAGGAAATCAAGCTGCTGGATTCATTCTTTCATTTTCATCCGCTTGCGATTGAGGATTGTCTTCATTTACTGCAAAGACCGAAGATGGATCATTATGAAGACACACATTTTTTGGTTCTTCATTCGATAGATCCGCAGAAATTAACTGTGAATGAGGTTAATTTGTTCATCGGACAGCGATTTCTAGTTTCGTTTCACTATCAGCCTCTTAATGAATTAGATACAGCTTGGACTAGAATTCCTAATGCTTCAAAGCTAGGCGAGGATGGGTATTTACTCGCAACTTATATGGTAATCGACCAGTTAGTCGATCGATATTTCCCTGCTGTGCAAGAGCTTGAGGAGCAATTGCTTGATATGGAGATTGGCGGGGATATTCGTCCGAGTCATAGACAAGGAGCAATGGATGATATATTCAGGATTCGTTCTCGACTATTAAGACTGCGTAAGACGATTATGCCAATGAGGGAACTGCTGTATCGTATAATTAATACGGAACGGATTAACGGATTGCGGAATTATATAGCATTCTATCATGATATTTATGATCATCTGTTGAAGCTTTCCGAAATGACAGATTCATGCCGTGAAATGACGACTGATTTGCGTGACAGCTTCAGCTCCTATAATTCGAACCGGATGAATTCCATTATGAAGACGTTGACGATTTTTACAACTATTTTTATGCCATTGACGTTTATTGCAGGATTGTATGGAATGAATTTTGATAATATGCCCGAGCTTAATTGGCATTGGGGTTATTTTGGCGTGCTGGGCTTTATGCTGCTTATTAGCGTCAGCATGTTCTTATGGTTTCGACGCAAAGGCTGGGTTGATTGAGAAGGATAGGGGAACGATTACAAGATGGATAACAAAGCAACCTTGGGGAAGAAAAAAGTGTTGGCGATTACCGGTATAATGTTAGCTATTATTACGGTACTTATTATCATGCTGTACATAATGATTCATGCTATACAGGTAAAAAGTGAAGGACAAGCAAGGCTGCAAACTCAGCCTAGCGATTACACCTATGAGCTGATGAAAGCTTCGAACGGAATGGAACTGCATGTGTTGAAAGTGAAGCCAAGCAATATCACTTTGACTGCGATTAATAATAACGTAGCCTTAACGCCGAATTACGGAATTAATGGCGGTTTCTTCTATGAGCAATCTCTGTTAAGCATTGCAATCGTTGACAGTATACCTGTTAATGGGGCAATTGGAGATTATGGATCAGGTAATGAAAATGCTAAGTATGCTAGAGGTACGCTTGTATGGGATGGCGCTAGAGATGAGTTGTCCGTTCAAGTTGTAAGCAAGGCATCTGAGCTTAAAGTTAAGGATCATACCCGGTTCTGGGCGCAGGGCGGAATCAGCATGAGCATTAATGATGAAGCGAATTGGGCTGAGCAGGCGGCACTAGAGCAAGCTCCATTCCCAGATGAGGATAGACTCCGCTCGGGGGCAGTGTATGACCGCCATGGAATGCTGTACCTCGTTGTTAGCAGTACCAAAGGATCATTAGATTTATTCCGAGATGCGATTCTTGAACAAGTGGGTGGTGGACAACTAGAGGATGGTATCTTCCTTGATGGTGATGGATCATCACAACTTCAAAGCGCCGATGCTGTATTAACTGGAGATAATCGTCCGGTCGTACAAATGATGCAAATTATCAAATAATTCATGGCATTAAATATTATTGTTAATGTCATTAAATAGATAAGGAGAATTACTTAGGATGAATCAACTGCCCATAGAACTGGTGCTTCCCGAGCTGCTTGAAGCGCTGCGAAGAGGCAATAACGCAGTACTTGTAGCTGAACCGGGTGCGGGCAAAACGACAAGAGTCCCGCTTGCACTGCTCACTGAGCCATGGCTTCAAGGCCGTAAAATCATTATGCTGGAGCCGCGCAGGTTGGCAGCAAGATCTGCTGCCCGCTTTATGGCTCAAATGATTGGGGAGCAGGTTGGTGAAACCGTAGGTTATCGAGTGAGATTGGACACCAAGGTCAGTGCGAGAACTCGTATAGAAGTCGTGACTGAAGGTGTATTGACGCGCATGCTTCAAGAGGATCAAGCGTTGGAGCAGGTCGGGGCTGTATTGTTCGATGAATTCCATGAGCGCCATCTGCATGGCGATCTGGGATTAGCATTAAGTCTTCAATCGCAGGCTCTATTGCGAGATGATCTGCGCTTGCTTGTCATGTCGGCTACACTTGATGCCGAGCCAGTTGCTTCATTGCTTGGAGATGCTTCAGTGATAACAAGCAAAGGTCGGATGTATCCAGTTGTTACTCATTATCGCAGCACTAGAAATGAAGGGAAGATCGAGGCGCAGGTAGCCATGACAGTATCGAAAGCTTTACGCGAGCATGAAGGAGATATTCTTGTCTTCCTGCCGGGTGCAGGAGAAATTCGTCGTACTGCTTCGCTTCTATTACAAGCTAATCTCGGAACAACGATCAGAGTGGCTCAGCTGCATGGCAGTTTATCGCTGGAAGATCAGGATTTGGCTATATCAGCTTGCAAACCCGAGAACCGAAAAGTGGTACTGGCTACATCAATCGCTGAGTCGAGCTTAACGGTTGAAGGGATACGGATCGTCATCGACAGCGGCTTGATGCGTGTACCGCGTTTCTCTCCACGTACTGGTATGACGAGATTAGAAACCGTGCCTGTCTCACAATCTTCTGCTGACCAACGGCGAGGCAGAGCCGGGAGATTAGCCCCTGGCGTATGCTACAGGTTATGGACCGAGCTCGAGCATACCCACTTGCCTGAGCAAAATGCTCCTGAATTGCTGGAAACTGATCTGGCTCCGCTGGCTCTCGAGCTTGCGGTATGGGGGATTCACAATCCATCTGAACTGTCCTGGTTGGATACACCTCCGGAGGCTGCTTATGCACACGCGTTGGAATTACTGGAGATGCTTCATGCGGTTGACGGAGCAGGGATGCCAACCGAGTGGGGGAAACGAATAGCCAAGCTGGGCTTGCATCCTAGACTAGGTTATATGCTGCTCCGCTCGGAGCAATTGGGCTTAGCTGATGAAGCATGTGAACTTGCTGCCCTGTTAAGTGAGCGTGATTTATTACCCCAAGAGCGCAATGTCGATATCAGGCTGCGAATGGATGCCTTGCATAGTCATTCATCTAATGGCATTCCGGATATTGGTTTTCGATTAGACCGATCTGCTATTCATCGAATCAAAGCACAATCAACGCAGTGGCGGCGAATGCTTGACACTAATAGCGACCTAATAGTCGATAGACGGCCTAGTGAATCTTATGGAATATTGCTTACATTTGCCTATCCCGATCGTATTGCTCAGCGTCGTAGTGATGGGCGATATTTGCTTGCTAATGGAAGGGGAGCTCTACTTCCGGATGTTCAACCGTTATCTAGAGCGCCTTATCTTGTCGCAGCTGAGCTGGATGATTCCGGGAGTGAGAGTCGAATCCGGCTGGCCGCTGTTTTAGAACCAGAAGAGCTAGCACAAGCAGCAGCTGATATGATCGAAGAAGAGGATAATGTTGAATGGGACGCAGCTGCTCAAGCGGTCAGAGCGCGCAAGAGAGTGCGCTTGGGAGCGATTATATTGAAGGAAGCACCGCTGCAGCATCCTGCTCCTGAGCTTGTAGCTAATGCTCTGATGGACGGTATTAAGAAGGCTGGCTTGGAGCTGTTAGCAATGAACAAGCAAGCGAAGCAATATCAAGCCCGATTGCATCTTATGGGCAGTCATAACGGTGAATGGCCAGATGTGTCGGAGGAAGCGCTGCTAGCCACATTAGAGAAGTGGCTGCTGCCGCATCTGATCGGTATGAAGAGTCGTAATGATTTGAAGCGATTGAATATGCTTCAAATGTTTGAATCCATGTTGACATGGTCACAGCGTCAAGAGCTTGAGAAGCAAGTTCCGACACATATGAATGTGCCGAGCGGTTCACGGATACCGGTTGATTATAGCGATCCTGAAGCGCCGTTTATAGCGGTTAGATTACAGGAACTGTTCGGCTGGAAGGAAACGCCTATGCTGGCTGGCGGGCGACTTCCGCTTACGATTCATTTGTTGTCCCCTTCTCAGCGACCTGTACAAGTAACAAGAGATTTGAATAGCTTTTGGAGCAACACCTATTTTGAAGTAAAAAAAGATCTGAAAGGCCGATATCCTAAGCATTACTGGCCGGAGGATCCTTATGCAGCCCAGCCTACCAATCGTGTTAAGCCACGGGTGTAAGAGTGAGGCTGCAAGAGAAGGAGTGAATGACAATCATTATTCTATTGGGTTATTTGATCATTATGAATGTGTATACCTTTACCTTGATGGGAATGGATAAGCAATATGCAAGGAAACATGCGCGGCGAGTTCCAGAAAAGCGAATTTTCATATTAAGCGCAGTAGGCGGTGCCTTTGGCGCCTATATAGGGATGAGAGTGTGGCGCCATAAGACAAAACATCGTTCATTCGTTATCGGTCTGCCCTTATTGGTGCTGTTTAATCTAGTCTTGATTTATTTTATTGCTGGCTTCTACGGATTGAATTTTGATTCTATCTCATTCTAATTGCTTGAATCCGTCATGATGTGGTATATTTGGAATTCGCTTTTTTTGTCAACTATTAATCTTAGGAGGTAACTGACATGACGGTTCAAAGTGCCTTTCAAGAAGAGAAAGAGCGGCTGGCAAGCTCGCTCGACGAAATTATTTCTCAACTTAACGGGATTGGCCCCCGTTACACAGGTAACGATTTTACAGAACAAATGCTCGACATCCAACGTGAGGAACGGAAGGGACGATTAGAAATTGCCCTTCGCGAGCCTTATTTTGGCCGGATTGATTTTCAGGAATTGCCCGGTGATGCTCTTAAGCCACTGTATATTGGCAAAGCTGGGGTAGCTAAGCAAGGAAGTAATGAACTAATCGTTATTGATTGGCGTGCTCCTGTAGCCAGCTTGTTCTATTCGTTCACCGGAGGAGATGCGTCGGTTATCTATGATTCACCAGAAGGTGAAATAGAGGGCTACGTTCATCTGAAGCGCAATCTGATGGTGAGACAGCGTGAGTTAGTCCGTATGGTCGACAGCTTCACTCGCGGTCAAGAAGAGGATTCCGTTACGGATGAGTTTCTGTTGTATCGCCTTGGCGAGAACAAAGATAATAAGCTTCGGGATATCGTTTCCACGATTCAGCAAGAGCAGGATCAGATCATTCGTTCAGAACGCGGAAAAGTACTATTCATTCAAGGCGTAGCGGGAAGCGGCAAGACGACAGTCGCACTGCATAGGCTAGCTTTCTTGCTCTACCAATACGCAGGTCGAATGCGTGCAGAACGGATGATGATATTTGCACCTAACCGAATGTTTCTAGAATATATCTCAGGTGTTCTTCCAGAATTAGGAGTTGGCGATATTGGCCAAACGACCTTTGCAGACTGGTCACTTGAGTTGTTGGGCCATGAAGTTTATCTTACCAATGCGGCGGATACACTTGCGTATTGGTTCGAGGAGCATCGGACAACAGAAGAGATGGAACATGCATCAGCTCGTTTGAAGGGCTCTTTGGCATTCAAAGCATTAGTCGACAATCGAATTGCCGAATTGGAGCAAAGCGTAGTACCTGACTTGCCGTTTGAACCATTGCCTGGGCTAACGCTATCGCCTGGGATGATGAGAGAATGGTATGAGACGGATTACGGTGATGAACCTCTTATGAAGAAACGAGATCGACTTGTGAGCCGGATTCGACGTTGGTTTGAATCGGAATTGAAAATGCGCGGAGTCGTAGATAAGAAAGTTCGCGCTAAAGCGTTGACCAAATTAAACAGTTATTCGAAAAAGATTCCTTCCTTATCTGCTCCGAAACTATATGCGACGTTATTTCAAGGTAAGCAAGCCTTGCCTGAGGTTCCTAAGGCAGTAGCATCGGTTACAGCTGCAAGGCTCAAGAGTGGATATGTGGATGCAGAAGACTTGGCACCGCTTGTGTACATCCATCTGCGCTTGTACGGTATGGAACTATCGCCTTACGATCATATCGTGATCGATGAAGCGCAAGACTACTCTCCCTTCCAGCTTGAAGCACTGCGCTTATGCCAAACGACTCCATCTATGACGGTGCTTGGTGACTTGCAGCAGGGTATTCACGCCTATACCGGCATTCAAAGCTGGCAAGAGCTCACCGTACTGTTTAATGAAGAGCAGACAGGTTATTTCGAATTGAATCGAAGCTATCGTTCAACGATGGAGATTATTGAATTCGCCAATCGGATATTGGGATCAATGGGGGGCGGAGTCAAACCTGCCGTTCCGGTGTTCCGGAGCGGAGATGAGGTCGCTGTCACTGCAATTGCGAATGAGCAATGGTTGGATAAGATAGCAGCATCCGTGCGAGAATGGCAAGCGGATGGTCAATTTGAGACCATCTCGGTTATCGGCCGAACAGCACAGCAATGCTCGGAGATTCATGAGCATTTGGTAGCTGCAGGCTTAGAGGCTTCGCTCGTCCAAAGCAAACAGCCAGAATACGGAGGCGGTTTATCCGTCGTTCCAGTCTATCTGTCCAAAGGTCTTGAGTTTGATGCTGTCCTTATTGCAGATGCTGGAGCAGACGCTTACACGGTTCATGATGCAAAGCTGCTTTATGTTGGATGTACAAGGGCGCTTCATAAACTTATGCTCTTGTATCGTGGAGACTTAACTAAGCTTATTGCCGATCCAGCTTAATGAAAGCAATAATTTTGACAGAATTAAGACAACTCCGACATAAGGATTGACATTAAAGTGCCTTGTAACTACAATTGCTACAAGGCACTTTAAACCTAAGTAAGGGAAGGATTTGAATCGGATTGAGTAAACCGAAAAAACGGCAATATCAGCGACCTAATCAACAGCAGGCGAAGAAAAATGGCTCTAATAAAACATTAATTTTTTTGACTTTAGCAATTGTTGCGGTTATTGCCGTAGTCATCTTGGGCATTAATAACCAATCTAAGCCAGTCAGCTTTGATTACGCAAGTCTCCCTATGCAAGGTGAAGCAGATGCACCTGTGAAAATTGTTGAGTTCGGCGACTACAAATGTCCAGCTTGTCAATCTTTTGCACAAGATTTCAAACCTCAGCTAGAAGCAGATTTTATTAATACGGGTAAAGCTTCATTTTATTTTATCAATTATACGTTTCTAGGTCCTGACTCCACCACTGCAGCATTAGCTGCTGAATCGGTCTATCATCAAAATAATGATGCATTCTGGGATTATTATAAAATTCTCTATGACAACCAGAAAGATGAACGCATAGTATGGGCGACTACGGATTATTTGGTCCAATTAGCTCAAGATGCTAAGCTTCCAATCGATTATGATCTGCTTAGAAGCGATATAGAGAATAAAACGTACCAAAAAGAGGTAGACAAGGATAATGCACTTGTACGCCCAATGAATGTTACTGGAACACCTTCGATCTTCATTAACGGTAAGAAAACTAGCATTTCAAGTTATGAAGACATGAAAGCAATGATTGAAAAAGCGATAGACAAGGGGTAATCTTCCATTGATGACGAGCGATAGGAATGAATCTTGGATTAGACGCAATAGCCTTTACTTAGCATGGGTTATCTCCTTGGTGGCTACAGGTGGAAGCTTGTATTTCAGCGAAATCAAATTATTTGCACCATGTGATTTATGTTGGTACCAACGAATCTTCATGTATCCGCAAGTTATTCTGCTTGGTATTGCTAGTTATCGCGGGGATCGTCGAATCATTGGCTACTTGCTGCCGATCAATATCATTGGCGGGCTTATCTCCCTCTATCATAACGTGGAGATATGGTTTCCGAAGCTCGGAGAGCTTGCACCATGCAAGTCTGGCGTTCCGTGCAACGTTGATTATTTGAATCTATGGGGCTTTCTCACTATTCCGCTAATGGCTTTAGCAGCCTTTATTTTAATCTTCACATTATTGCTGTTGGGGCGTCAAAGAGAAGAAGAGTAACAGAGTTACCACAACTCCGAATGGCTTTTATGCTGTTTGGAGTTTTTTAATTCTTTCTATGGAGAAGACCTTGTTAAGAAGGTTTACACTTATCACTAGGCTTGACTATAATGAGAAGCATCCTACTTATAGATAAGCATCATCTGTTGCATCCTATCTTTATGTTCAACGTATATTACAGAGGAATTAAAGGAGGCAATAAGGTGAATTCAACAGAGACGAAGCAGCAGATAGAAGCGGCATTACAAGAGATTGAAGCATGGGAACGTGATCAGAAGGATATATGGTTCTGGGAGAAGCTCGGGAGACTTCCGTTCATGCTGCTTGATAAACTAACACCAAAATTCATTCAACAGAAGCTGGGGCAAGCAGTCGAAGAAATCGGCGGTTATGTACAAAATGGTGGACAATATCTGGTATCGGAGAAAAGCGTGCTGGAACGTGTTCAACGAAATGCAGTAAGTGCTGTTCAATCAGACTCTGGTGACAACGAACCGGTAAAATCGGCCGAACCATTAACCTTGGAAAAAGCTGCGACATTGCCATTGTCAGTTATGGATGTGTCTGCCGATCAGCTGTCAGCGAGCCGTTCATCCATGGCGGCCATTCAAGGCGCTACAACAGGATTTGGCGGTTTTCTTACATTGGCAGTTGATATCCCAGCCATATTAGGTCTCTCCTTGAAAATTATACAGGAAATCGCTATAAGCTACGGCTACGATCCGAAGCTGAAGGAAGAGCGTATATTTGCGGTTAAAGTAATGCAGTTCGCTTCATCTGATATTGTAGGGAAGAAAGCAATTCTTGAGGATCTCACAGCATTCGGCAGCGAACAGCGAAATCAACAGATGATTTCTCAGCTGCAGGGCTGGCAAGAGGTTGTGGCTGTCTACCGTGATAATTTCGGTTGGAAGAAGCTGTTTCAGCTAATCCCTATAGCTGGCATGCTGTTCGGCGCTGTTATTAATAAAGGGATGCTGAACGATGTGGCAGAGGCAGCGAAAATGCTGTATCGTAAAAGGAGAGCTGTTCAAAAGCTAGAAGCATTCGGAGAGTAGGGAGTACCACCATGATTGCGACAGAAGAGCAATTATATAAAGAAGCAGAACAATTCATTACGATTTGTTATGAAGAATTGGGATTATCGGATTCAGATAAGCTCCGCAGATTGGATGAGATTAAAGAGTCTATTCATCATAACGGATATTATAAGCATACCTTTGAGGAGCTTAAGCATGGGTCAAAGCTGGCTTGGCGGAATAGCAATCGCTGTATAGGCCGTCTGTTCTGGCAATCACTAGAGATGTTTGATGCGCGTGAGCTTCGAACTGAAGATGAGGTCGCTAACGCTATATTTAACCATATTAAATATGCAACCAATGAAGGACGTATCCGTCCTGCCATTACGATATTTGCACAGCAATTAGGAGATCAGAGTATTCGTTTATGGAACCATCAGTTGGTGCGATATGCAGGCTACAGGACCGAGCAAGGCGTTATAGGTGATCCAGCATCTGTTGGTTTCACTGAAGCCTGCATGAAGTTAGGATGGCGTGGTGCAGGGACGACTTTCGATGTTTTACCGCTCGTTATTCAGCTAGGTGATCAACTGCCAAGGTTGTACGAGCTGCCAGAGGGAGCTGCCCTTGAGGTTGAACTAACGCATCCAGTACTGGAGAACTTCCATTCACTGAATCTTAAATGGTACGCAGTTCCGTTTATTGCAGACATGAAGCTGGAAATTGGCGGTATTTCCTATACAGCAGCACCGTTTAATGGATGGTATATGGGGACGGAGATCGGTGCACGGAATTTGGCGGATACGGATCGGTATAATCAGCTGCCACAGGTTGCCAGGCTAATGGGACTTGATACAACAACGAATACATCGCTTTGGAAGGATCGGGCTTTGGTGGAGTTGAACACTGCAGTTATCCATTCGTTCAAGAAGCATGGGGTCAGTATCGTTGACCATCATACTGCTGCTGAACAGTTCATGCGATTCGAGAAGCAAGAGCAGGATAATGGCCGCGAAGTGATGGGAAGGTGGTCTTGGTTAATTCCGCCGATGTCGCCTACGTCGACAGCTGTGTGGCACCGGAGTTACGAAGATGTCGAAGTGAAGCCAGGATATAGCTATCAAGCAGCTGCTTATGAAGACGGGGGAAATTAATTGTGGATTTTATAATGGAATATTTATCATTTTTCGTTATTATGACGGATGGGGATGAGAGCACCTCATCGAAGCGGTACAAGCATTATCAAACACTGGATGGGGAAGATTATGCGGACAGCGAGATCAAACGATTTCTTGATGGCGAGTTTGCTCGTATCGTCAAGCGTAAAGTAGAACGGAATCCTAATTCGGAAAATGCTCCTACAAAAATCGGCCGGTTCATGGTCGAACCTGGCTATGAGCTCGGGAGCAATCAGAACTATAATTTATTCCAGCGGCTACGTGAAGCGGATAGCAAGGAACGATTTATCGGTATAGCAGACGAACTTGTACATATTTATATGGACACAAGTGCAGTACGCGGCGGTGCATTTATTCTAGCTAGAGTGAACTTAAATACTTATTTCAACGAACCTTTCTTATTTCTGCTGAAATGTGATTTTGAACCCAAAATTGCTCGTATCTCTGATGAGCGCAGTCTTATCTCCCATGTAGAGATGGCGATTAGTGCGCGCAGCATTAAGTCGATTCAATATCCGCATATGCCCGATGAAGGAGTACTGGAGCATTGGGAGCTTAAGATTCATCAGGCTTCTCATGCTCGTTATTTTGAAGATTTCTTAAAGTTTGTATCGTATGAGAAGCCGCTGCCTGAAGTAATGGGTGAGCAGGTTCTCGGTATGGTACAGCAATATATGGAGGATAAATGGCAGCACACGCCGGAGAGCAGTGAGCGCCGTGAAGAAGAGAACGCTATTGAAGTATGGGCGGCTAGTGAAAAACGCGATTTGCATGAATATTGGACGCATGAGCAAGTATCTGCAGCCTCTGCCGCACTTGTCGAGCAGAAGCCGGATTTGCCCTTCACATTTAAGCTGGACAGCGTGACTATTAAAGGGCTGTTGGCTGAATTCGGCACTGCTCTTCATTTCGCCAAACATAATGGTCGTTATGTTGTCGTGATCGAAGGTGATTCCTTCCAATTTGATAAAGGGATGTCACCTGTTGAGCTGCTTCAGCCACCGGATCTTGAAGAGATTATGCCGCTTATTGGGATGAATAAACGAGCCGAAGAGACGGAATCAGATTTGGCCTCATACTCACCAGAAGAGACGAGCTCTGATTATGAATAAACCAACGTGCAAATAAGGAGGGAATACGAATGGAAAAATTATTTTTCATCGAAATTGGAATGGGCTGTGATCTGCACGGGCAAAATGTGACAAAAGCAGCGGTTCGAGCTGTTCAGAATGCTATTCATCATAATTCGATGCCTGGATTACTTTCCGTTTTGCCGGGAGGCAGTCTCGATAATATGAAGGTTCATGTAAAGCTTGCTGTACCATGTGACCGTGAATTGTTGGACGTAGAGCAGGTAAAAGCAGCTTTGCCATATGGACAAGTATCTGTTGAGATTATGGATGGCGGGATGATAACAACAAGTGGTGTCGTATTACCAGACAAGGAAGATAAGAACGACCTGATCTATATCGTTAACGCTTCCGTTGAGGTCGGCTACTAGATTAATGGCAAGTGACTAGAACTGGTTGAATAAGAGGCCTTAACGGATAACCGCAGCTATTGCGCTAACCGATAAGGTCTCTTTATTATTTACCAACGAACCGAGGGATGTAACATGAATTCGTTTGAGTGGGATTAGGAAACAATAAGGACTAGCTCTTCAGTTAAAAGGAGATTGCCATGATTCTGAAACTGACGTTGTTCGTCGTATTGTTAATCTGTTCTGCTTTTTTTGTGGCGACTGAATTTGCGGTCATACGTATGCGAATGAGCCGTGTTAATCAAATGGTCGCAGAAGGGGCAAAAAACGCGAAAGCGATACAAACGATTGTGAATCATTTGGATAGTTATCTGTCCGCTTGTCAGTTAGGGATAACGATTACCGCACTTGGTCTTGGTTGGCTCGGTGAGCCTACCGTTCATGCTTTGCTGCATCCGTTGTTTGATCGCTTGCATTTGGAAGGTGATTGGACTAATGCATTGTCTTTTGTTATTTCCTTCGTAATCGTGACCTACTTGCATGTAGTTCTTGGGGAATTAGCTCCCAAAACGCTGGCGATTATTAAGTCGGAACAGGTTAGTCAATTCACAGCACCTATTATCGTTTGGTTTTACAAAATTATGTATCCCTTTATTTGGGTGCTAAATGGTTCTGCTAACGGATTAATTCGGTTACTTGGCTTTAGTCCGACCGGTGAACATGAAGCCCATTCTGAAGAAGAGATTAGATCAATTATGTCGGAGAGCTATGAGAGCGGAGAAATCAATCAAAGTGAATTAAGCTATATGAATAGGATCTTTGAGTTTGATGAACGGCTTGCTCGTGAAATTATGGTTCCACGTACCGATATGTGCTGCTTATATATCGATAAGACTCGTGAAGAGAATATCGATATTATTCGGAGGGAGCAGTACACGCGATTTCCAGTTGCCGAGGGAAGCAAAGACAATATTATCGGCACCTTAAATACGAAGCAGTTTTTCATGAGTTATTATAATAACCAAGATGTGGACGTCAGCAAGTTACTGCAGCCGGTCATGTCTGTACCTGAAGTAGTTCCAATTAAGAAGCTGCTCCGGAGAATGCAATCAGAGCGCGTTCATATTGCTATTTTACTGGATGAATATGGCGGAACTTCAGGACTAATTACAATTGAAGATATTGTAGAGGAAATTGTAGGAGAAATTCGTGATGAATTCGATGCAGATGAAGTGAAAGAAATTGAACCCATTGGGGAGAAGAGTTTCATGGTCGATGGGAAAGCATTAATCTTTGAGGTGAATGAGGCGTTAGGCAGTCATCTGGAAAGTCATGATGTGGACTCCATTGGCGGCTGGCTATTCAACAATAATCCTGAGCTGAAGGTTAATGAACCGTGGACCTATGCAGAGCTCACGTTTATCATTCGCGTGAAGGAGAAGCATCGTATTCGCAAGGTAGAGATAAGTGTTAATCAGTAAATGTTACAATAGTAAATCTCAAGATGGATTAACATCCCCTCTAAATAAACGGCATAAGGTGTTCATGATTGAATGAACCTATGCGGTTTGCCTGGAGGGGATTTTCGTATATAGGTTCGGTCGTATTCGTGTGTCACTACGTTCATCGGTACATCAATTTGCAAAAGAACAGGAATTGAAATATCGGTTTGTACATAGTCTGTAATGGGACAACTTGTTAGGAGGCGTACATATATGGGTGATCTGCTTAAAGCAATTATTATGGGTATCGTGGAAGGTTTGACTGAATTTCTGCCCGTATCTTCAACGGGGCATTTGATTTTGTTGGCTGAATTATTGAAATTTACGGATGATCGTGCGAAGACCTTCGAAGTCGTCATACAATTTGGAGCGGTGCTGGCCGTTCTTGTGTTATACAGGAAGCGATTCATGCGATTGCTTAATTTTAATTTATCGAAATCATCTGGATTGAATGCATTGCATATTTTACTCGCTTTAATTCCAGCAGGTGTATTCGGCGTCTTATTGCATGGGTTCATCAAAGATTATCTATTCAGCGCTAAGACTGTACTGGTCGGACTTGTTGCTGGAGGCATTCTAATGATTGTCGCCGATCGAATTAAACGAAAAGTGACAGCAGAAGAGCTGGATGATATCACCTACAGGCAGGCTTTTGCGATTGGTTTTTTTCAAGTATTGGCGTTATGGCCAGGGTTCTCTCGATCCGGATCAACCATATCAGGCGGCATGTTCTTTGGTGCGAGTCAAAAAG
Source organism: Pristimantibacillus sp. (assembly GCA_048976605.1). Classification (GTDB taxonomy): domain Bacteria; phylum Bacillota; class Bacilli; order Paenibacillales; family Paenibacillaceae; genus Pristimantibacillus. The sequence goes on from JBHGUX010000053.1 coordinate 29,912, forward strand.
CGGCAGCTGAGTTCACTTTCATTGTATCGGTGCCTATAATGGCAGGGGCAAGCGGAATTGATCTTATCAAAAGCCGTGATTTTCTAACGATGGCTGATCTGCCGCTTTTTCTAATCGGACTATTATCTGCATTTATCGTGGCAACGATAGCGATTGTCACTTTCCTTAATCTAATAAAAAAATTACGCTTGTCATGGTTTGCTTATTATCGCTTTGTTCTTGCTGCAGTCTTCGCATTGATCATTCTGTAGCATTAAATTTTGGCTCTCTCTAACTCCTCAGCGGGGGATTGGAGAGAGCCTTTGCTTTACATTTAACGCACATCTATTGCCGAGGAGCAAGTCCATTCCAGAAAAAACTCATAATAGATTCCACTGATCGCTTCAGTGTGGCTTCGTCCTTGACGACTTCATTACGATTACGGACTGTCAGCAAAGCAGTGTAGGCATGTGCCATAAGCATCGGTTCTCCTGCTGCAATTTCATTGTCATCAATCGCTTGTTGAAATACTTCAGCTAATAATTGATGAAGCTCACTTTCAGCAGAACGGATTTTGATTATTTGCTCCTCGCTTAATCCGCTGGAAGCCTCTCGCATCATCGTCTCGAAATCAACATGCGTATTCGACATATGACGTTCAGCAATTAAGATTAGGCGCTCTTGCAAAGTGCCTGGACCCATAATAAGCTTTCTAGTTTGTTCTAAGGCAAAGCCAAGTACGAAGATCAGAGACTCAGTGAATAACATCGCTTTATTATTAAAATAATAATACACACTAGCCTTAGTCACACCGCATGCTTGAGCGACCCCCTCTAGAGAAACCTTCTCGTAGCCATGCTCCATGAATTGAAACGCAGCGGTTCGAAGTATAAGATTCATAGTAGGAGTTTGACTAGTAGTAGCTTTAGGGCGTCCAGGCTTTCTTTTTGGTTGAATTTGATTCTGTTCATGTTCTTGCATCGGAGTCTGATTCCCCTTGTTCATTAATTCGTAATAATAAATGGTTGATTAATTAACCTTCGGGTATATATAATTAATTAGTACACTGAATTCATTTTAAACGAAATGAGTACAAAAAGGAAATGGAGCTGTGAATCATGATTGAGAAACTAAGCCATGCGGTAGCTGGTCGTCGAAGCCGCTGGGTGACGCTTGCTGTATGGATCGTTATGGCGGCCTTATTAACCGTATTTTTACCTGCAGTAGGTGATAATGAAAAGAATAACGCTCCTAACTTGGAGGCAGATAGTCCATCTGTTTTAGCGGATCAAATCATAAAAGAGAAGTTCCCTAATGAATCGGGTGTTCCCGCTTTGATCGTATGGCATAGGGAAGGCGGTTTGACAAGTGAAGATTATTCAATCATTCAGCAAACCTCGAAGACATTAAGTGAAAACCCGTTGGAAGCTCAGGGTACACTAATTCCATTGCATCAAATGCCTGAACCAGCTTTGCTGCAATTTACTTCTGAGGACGGAACAACACTGGTGCAACCCGTCATCTTCGAAGAGAATACAGATTCAGACATACTTAAAGTTAATATAGAGCAGATTCAGAAGGTGATACAAGCAGCAACAGGTGATACTGACCCGTTTGCTACTCCCGTCACAGGCTCTACTGATCTTAGCACACGAATTAGTGGTCCTGTAGGTATTTCTGTTGATGCGACGGCATTGTTCAAAGGTGCGGATGTGTCATTGATGATTGCCACTGTACTACTTGTACTTATCATATTACTGCTTATTTATCGTTCGCCGATTTTAGCTTTTATCCCGTTGATTGGGGTGGGGTTCGCTTATCTGGTAACGAATCCGATATTAGGTTGGTTAGCGAGTGAAGGATGGATTACGGTAGATGCACAAGCCATATCCATTATGACTGTTCTGTTGTTCGGAGCAGGAACAGATTATTGCTTATTCTTAATCTCGCATTATCGTCATGAGCTTAAACATGAAGAGAACAAGCTGCTTGCCTTGAAAAAAGCATTCAAAGATGCTTCTGGCGCTATTGCTATGAGTGGATTTACTGTAGTGTTGGCCCTGATTACTTTATTAGCAGCCAAATACGGAGCTTATCACCGTTTTGCCATTCCATTTAGCTTAGCTATATTCATCATGGGAATTGCAAGCTTGACGTTGGTGCCTGCTTTACTTGCTATATTCGGTAGAGCTTCATTCTATCCGTTTGTTCCACGCACCGAGGTGATGGAGCAGAAAAGAGCAGCAAGCAAAGGCAAGGTTTATCATCAACGAAAAAAAGAAAATAAATTTGGATCAGCGATTGGTCATATTGTTATTACGAAACCATGGACGGTTGTTATTGTAAGTGTTGTTGTATTGGCTTCATTAGCGGGATTCACGACACAAGTGAAAACAACTTATGATCTATTGACTTCATTCCCTAAAGATATGCCATCTAGGGAAGGATTCGATATTATCTCTTCCACATCAACACCTGGCGAACTAGCACCTATCACAGTCGTTGCCCAGACGGATGGGAAAGTAGCGGACTGGTCAGCAAGCTTATCCAATATTGAAATTGTAGATTCTGTATCGGAGCCTGTTGCCAGTGAATCTGATCCTAATCTGCAATCCGTTCAAGTGATCCTGAATATTTATCCATATTCGCAGGAAGCGATGGCGTTCATTCCTGTCTTGCATGAGAAGGTAGAGGGAGCACTTAGCGGAGCGGGTGTTGATCAAGTTGATTCGAAAGTATGGGTAGGAGGGCAGACAGCTACTCAGTATGATTCCATGTCATTAACCAATAGAGATAATAGTGTAGTCATTCCGCTTGTAATCGTGCTTATTATGATACTATTGCTTGCTTATCTACGCTCGATTACTGCGATGCTCTATTTGACAGGAACGGTTATCCTATCCTTTGGCTCGGCGCTTGGTCTAGGATGGCTCATCCTGCATTATGGTATGGGCGTTGATGCGATTCAAGGAGCTATCCCACTGTATTCCTTCGTATTCTTAGTCGCATTGGGTGAGGATTATAATATCTTCATGATCTCAAGCATTTGGAAGAAACGGAAGACGATGCCTTTGAAACAGGCGATTAAAGAAGGTGTCAGTGAAACTGGAAGTGTAATTACTTCTGCAGGTCTGATCTTAGCAGCAACATTCGCAGTTCTGGCTACTTTGCCTATACAAGTCCTTGTTCAATTTGGTTTAATTACGGCACTTGGCGTGTTGATGGATACTTTTATCGTCAGACCATTCCTTGTTCCAGCCATTACAACGCTGCTTGGTAAGCACGCATTCTGGCCAGCTAAGATTGATTTAATCCCAGATAAAGCTGAGCATGCAGTCAAAAGTAAACAATAACTGAGCTAGCCAATCTCTATGCTGAATTAAATTTGGATAAGGCCAAATAACGATGCACCGTCATAGACGGAAGCAAAGTTACTTGGCCTTTTTCGTTTTCAATTGAAACTAATTGGAAATTTCTATCGTCTAGGTAGAGATGAGTTTTATTAATAATAGAGAGAAAATAGGGGGTACTCGCATGACAAATCTATTTCGATTATTCGCCATTGTTACACTGTTCGTGATGCTTTGGTTAAGCAGTCTGGTAGCTCCGCCAGCAGCATACGCATGCTCCTGCGCAGAGATACCATCAACGCTCGAGCAAAAAGATAAAATGGATGCCGTATTTACAGGCAAGGCAGTAGCGATTAAGCAAAAACCAGCTAATAGTATGTCAAGTTAATCTTTTTGATTCGCTTCAGATTTGTTATACTGAAAAATAAGTAAAGCAAATAAACCTCCATTTAATGGAAGTTTATGGTATTAAAGAGTTACAAAGTGTAGGGTTGCCTTCTTTTGAGCATAGCGTAGACGTGATGCAATAACTTGTTGGCGCAAGCGATCACAGCTACCTTATGGGGCTTCCCTTCACTTTTTTTCTTGTCATAATACTCACGCATTCGAAGGTTTAATCCTTTTCGCAAACCACATGTAACGGCTAAATAAACAGCACGTCGCAAACGCTTCGATCCTCGCTTTGTAATACGATTTTGAGTGGCTGTAAACTTACCTGAGCTAAAGACACTTGGATCAAGCCCTGCATATGCCACCAGTTGTTTAGGGTATCGGAATTGAGTAGCGTCACCGATCTCTGCGACTATTGATGCTGCTATTTTCGCACCTACTCCTGGGATAGTCTCGAGTAGCTTTACTTCTTCGATCAACTCAGACAATTCCAAAATGGTTTTCTCAAGTTCTGTTAGTTGAACTTGAAATTCACGTACAGTAGTAAGCATACTGCGCAGAGCTGTCTCTAATCCAAAGGGAACTTGCGTAACAGGATTTTGGAGCACAGCCGTCCTTAATTGATCTATTTTACGATTCATCCAAGCTTCCGAACGCGATGCTTTTGTCGCTTCTCTCACTGCTTCTTTCCACTCATTTTCATCTCTGCTATGAAATCCTTCTTGCGAAAGAAACCTATCGAGTAGGTTAAGAGAGGTTTTTGAAAATAAATCATTAAACACACCCTCATAGCCTGGAAACACCTGATCTAACATCGTCCGTAAGTTTAGTTTGGCTTGGACATAAAGGCTTGTGATGAACTCATGATGTCTAGTTAGAAATTGTAAGTCCACGAAATGTTCTTCTCGACGAGGATGGGTCATCCAATCTTCCTCTTGATAGTACAAATCTCCTAAATGCCATGCATCTGAGGCATCCGTTTTAACTTTTCGCAAACTTGTCCTCCGAGCTCTTTGTGCTTGTAGAGGGTTAATTAGTATGGGGTCATATCCTTCGTTCTGTAAGTGCAGAACAAGGACTCGGTGGTAATGTCCCGTTGGTTCTAATATGACTGCAGGCTTTATCTTTGTTTTCGTTTCCAGTTCCCTTAATACTTGAAGTAGTCGTTCTAAGCCATTTGGTGTATGCCATATAACTTGATCTCGGCCATATGTTGCGTTTCGTTTCATAAATGCTTGTATGACTGACTTTCCTTTGGCTACATCAATTCCAACTACAGGTCTCATTTGTTTCCTCCCATCATCTCTTCGCCGGTAATCCCACAATGGTTCCAACTCCACAGCTTCGCTTGTGATACGAGGTCAAATGCCTCAACCAGCTCAAACATGGTAGTAGGGGGTAGTGGAGAACTGTTTTTAGTACGGGGTAACTCCCCAAGGGCTGTCACGTTCTCTCGGCTACCACCATCATAAAACGACCAAAAAAAAA
>JBHGUX010000054.1:0-88839 GCA_048976605.1 Pristimantibacillus sp.
GGGGGTAGTGGAGAACTGTTTTTAGTACGGGGTAACTCCCCAAGGGCTGTCACGTTCTCTCGGCTACCACCATCATAAAACGACCAAAAAAAAAAGGCCAACCAGTAATCTCGGTTGACCTAATAATACGAAGGGCTGTCTATGCTTCGTTCTTCAGAAAGTCCAGTTGAAGTTTCTTTCGAGGTAAACCAAGTGTGGAAAGGCCATGTTACGCCAAAACTTACCGTATATACTTCGCAAGACGAGGCAAGCTGCGGTGTGGAATTTAAACAGGGCAATGAATATTTAGTATATGCCTATGCGAGTGAAGGTAAGTTGAAATCAGGACTATGCAGCGGTACAACCCTGCTTACTAATGCTAGTAATGACTTAGTGATACTAGGCGGCGGTTCAATACCACCAGCGCCGTTAGAGAGCGTGCAGGAGTCAAGCATGGGGTGGTTAATTGGCGGGATTGTTGCTGTATTGTTATTGGGAGGAGTTCTTTTCTACTTCCTATCCCGTAGAAAACGTATTAGATAAGGAGCATATAAATAAGTGAAAGTTTATGACGCACTAAAAATTAGGGGCGTCAGACTGTTGAGAAACCTTTGTTTCCATGGAACAACTTGTGTCTCAAGATCACATGTTGCGCCAAATAGATAGATATAGATTTATCATTCATTACCTGAAAAGGTTCGTCTCTTGAGCTACGAAAACAATTGATCCTATTGTTCTTTTCAAGATGATTTTTATTGGATACATAGGCATTCACTCCGAGAGACGAACTTTCAAGGTATCGTTGAAATGGACGAACTTCGGCTTTCTGCTTATTCTTGATTAATGGAAAGGATGTTCTAATGAAGAAAATTATAATTTCATTCTTATTGGTACTTATTCTTTGTTCATGTAGTCGCTTTGACCAAGAAACGTGGCTAAAAGAACCAGAGAAGAGACATGATATGGTAAGCAGCTTAACAAGTAAGTACAAACTTAAGGATATGACAGAGAATGAAATTATTGACTTGCTTGGAGAACCATCAGAAAAGTTAACTGAACCATCACGACAATTTTTGTTCTACATCGGGAGTGCAGGATTAGGGGTAAAGGTTACTCTATTGCAACTTCATTTTGATGAAAATGGCAAAGTGGAGAGTCATAACATAATAAATAAATAAATAAATAGGAGAACTGTTAACCTCTCAGATAAAGGCAATTAATTTATGCAAAAAACAATATTTAAGCTATTCACCTCTAGATAGCTCAATAAACCGTCTTTTCACAAAGGCGGTTTTCTAATGGTCAAATACAACATTAGAATTTAACACAGCTTAATGTATAAACGAAGAAAACCGATGGAAAAGGGACTTTCTCAACAATCTGACGCCCCAAAAAATCAGGGCGTCTTTGCTCGTATTTTTTATGATTTCACTTAGATAATTACATTCAATAACGAGTTAGATGAGGAACATAGCCACTATCGTCGTAACGCATAAGCCGATAAGAACAGGCTTCAAATTTCGACGAGCAAGCTCGAACGGGCTGACGCCGCAAATTGCAGCTGCAGGAATTAATGCCCATGGAACAAGTGTGCCGCCTCCGACCCAAATAGCTGCGACTTGGCCTAATGCAGTTAAGGTAGCAAGGCCCGATCCGATTGCGTTAGCGAAGAGCTGTGCAACTGAGCCAGCTAACGAGATGCCCGAGAAACCTGATCCGTCGAGACCGGTTACTGCGCCGACAGCTGTTAACGTAACAGAACCAACAGCGCCATTCACTGGAACGCTGTGTGCTAAAGCGATACCAAGGTCGTTCACAATTCCTTGTGAGCCAGCGGGAAGTGTCTCTCCGAACATGGAGAGGAAGCCGGAATCGCCGAGATAGAAGAAGGCAGCAATCGGAATAACTGGACCGAATACTTTGAAGCCGAATAGAAATCCTTCAATGAGATAGCTCGTTGTTTTCTCTAATCCTTTACCTTTATGAGTAAGCATCGTGATTATGATCAGAATAAGAATAGCGGTACCGCCTACAAGCGCTGTTGCATCGCCGCCTTGGAGATTAAGTGCGAACATTGCTATAACATCAAGGGCGAATAGAATCGGAATAAGAAGAGCTAATATCACTTTAGTTCGATAGGTTAATGAATTACGATCCGTTTGCTCCTTGTTATCCGTTAAAGTTGAGTCACTCCGATCAGTTGAAGCGATTAGACCATCACGCCATTTGCCATTTCGCATATCTCTTCGCATGAACCAGAAGGCCATTAATGTCGTAACAAGACCCATAACGATGACGAGTGGTACACTTGCTTGCATGACTGCGCTTACAGGCAAACCAGCAGCATCTGCTGTAAGCTTAGGTGCTCCTTGTATAATATAATCACCCGATAATGCGATACCATGACCGAAGAGGTTCATCGCCATCGCGGCTCCTAGAGCGGGAAGCCCTACTCGAATGGCTACCGGCAATAACACAGCTCCGATCAAAGCTACTGCTGGAGAAGGCCAGAAAAACCAGGATGTAACCATCATGATAAGACCGATCCCCCAGAAGGCAAGTGCTGGAGAGCGCAAGAAAAGGGTAAAGGGTGAAATCATCACTTCATTGATGCCTGTTCGGATTAACACGCGACTCATCGCTACAATTATCGATATAATAAGAATAGTACCGATTAATTCTTTAATGGCATAAATAAAACTGTTGAATATTCCGCTGATTGACCCGGTTAACGTCTCTGTAGCAAGTAAGCCGATGCCGAATATACCGACAATGCAAATAAGTGACGTGTCTCGCCGCATGAGCATTAATCCAATAATGGCGACGATAAAAGCGAGGTACACCCAGTGAATCGCCGATAATTGAATATCCATATGCACTCACCCTCTCCTGACATACACGAACAGCGGTTAAGCTGTGATCGTATTGTCAATGTATGCACTGGGCATATTAGGCGTTCATATTGGAAAATGGGCAGATGCGGATAAAAGCTTATATTGACGAAACAGGTATTACGGATACAATTAATTGAACAGGTTGTTTCACTCAGGTTCAACCAAATAATGCCGCAATAGCAGCTGGAAGGAAGAAATAACGGATGAATATTACGATTTTGGAAGCGTCAATGAATTACACCAAGGAGAGCGGTTATGTAGGGCAAGTTCATTTCGAAATTGCAGGACAGCCGAATCAATATGAAATTACGCTGCATAGCCGTAAAGCGACAGAATGGGGCTATGGTCTATTTTTCTTGAACGAGTCAGGTAATGAGGATCAACTGCTTGCGGTTGAAGATATGCTCGAAGAGGATGACGAGATGTTCGATTTCTTAGTGAATGCCGCAAGAGCTACACTTGCACCGCGTCCTGCTTGGGATGCATCGGCCTCAACTGAGCCAACAGAAGAACAATAATCGACAGCATTATTAAAAAAGACAGCAAAAAACCATTCCCGTACAACTAAAGGGAATGGTCTTTTACTGCCTACATGGGGCGTTCAATGTTATTCTTCTTGTTGTTCCGAGTCCATCTACGCCAAATAAGGAAAACAGCGACTGCGAGCAGAACACATAAGATAACTATACCGTATTCATAAATCAAATCGCTGATGGCCTGTACTTGATCTCCAACCAGACCGCCAATAACAAAGTAAATGATGGTCCACACAAAAGCAGAGGGATAGGCGAATAGAGCAAAATATTTATAAGTCATCTTGTTCGATCCGGCTACAAATGGCATCACATGACGGAGGAATGGCAGCAATAGTCCGATACCAAGTGAGAAACCGCCGTACTTGCTGTTTAACCGCTGAGCTTGGAGAACGAACTTCTCAATATTTTTCTTCCGCATAAACCAGTCAAACAATCGACTCCCTGCAAAACGACCAATGGAGTAGTTAAAAGTCATCGCGGAACAAATGCCGAGAAAAGTCATGAGATAAGCGGGAACAGGGGAGAGTATACCAGAAGCAGCTAAAGCTCCTCCAGTCATCACTACCGCTTCATTGGGAATTGGCAACCCAATAAGTCCAAGGCAAAGCACGATAAAAAGGGCAAAATATCCGAGTTGCTCGATTATTGAAAGTAAATACTCATAAGCCATGGTCATTTCATCCTAACGCAATATCAATTTATCTTAATGTATGCAATCATTAGGCTAACATAATCCAACCATTTGTGAAAGAGCTCCTAGCCTTAAAATGTAAATAATTTCAAATTATATATCAAAATAGCGAACACATCATTTGTAAAATCTCAGGTTCACCAAGAAAGGACTAATTATGGCTAATCATAGTAATAGGCGAAGTGTAACGATCGCTTTATTCGTAGCTACATTTCTAGCTGCGATTGAAGGTACGATTGTCAGTACAGCAATGCCAAGTATTACAAAGGATCTGCATGGAATACAGCAGTATAGTTGGATCATTTCTATTTATCTTCTTGCTACGGTTATCACTACACCAATCTACGGTAAGCTGTCTGATTTATTCGGACGTAAAAAAATGTTTATTATTGGCGCAATCATCTTTCTCGCGGGTTCTATGCTCTCAGGGCTAGCGCAATCCATGGAGCAGCTTATTCTATTCCGCGCTTTGCAGGGATTAGGTGCAGGAGCGTTAACAACGATTCCTTACACCGTGATCGGGGATTTGTATCCCTATGAACAACGAGCGAAGGTACAAGGCTGGATGTCCAGTATATGGGGGATAGCGGGCATATCCGGACCGCTTGTAGGCGGGCTTCTCGTGGATTACATATCTTGGCGGGCGATATTTTATATGAACCTTCCATTTGGTATTGTGGCAATTGGACTGTTATGGACTTCGCTTAAGGAAAGTTTCGAGAAGAAAAAACATCATATCGATTATGCAGGTATTATAACCTTTACTATCGGAATGTTCAGTGGGCTGTACGCCTTGTCTCTCATTCCGAATGAGGCGGGTTCAACTCCTGCAGGAACGCCAACGATTATATTATTTTTAGCGATATCGATTATATTTTTAGCTTTATTCTTTTACATTGAAAGCCGTTCACCTGAACCAATTATTCCACTTAAGCTCTTTAAGATACGAACCATTAGCATGGTCAACGCCGTTAGCTTCCTGCTCTGCGTGATCAATGTTGTGACGATCTTCTACTTGCCATTGTGGATTCAAGGTGTATATGGCGAGAGTGCTACTTATTCTGGATTAGCGATGATTCCATTGTCGGTCGCTTGGCCGCTGGGTTCCATTCTTGCAGGCAACTGGATCGCAAAAGTAGGGATGCGCCGGATATCACTCATTGGCGGTTTATTCCTCATTACAGGAAGTGTGGGCTTCATGTTCATGACAGCAGATACCTCCATTATCATGTTTATGATTTATGTATTCTTGACGGGTCTTTCTTTCGGGCTATCGCTGACCAGCTTCACTATTGCAGTAACGTCAGCTGTGAATTGGGAACTGCGCGGTGCTGCTGTAGCAAGCAATAATTTTATCAGGACGCTAGGGCAGACGATTGGTATTGCACTATTCGGACTACTGCTTCATACGGGGAGTACAGAAGTTATCGATGCGCCATTGCTAGAAGCAAGTCTTCATCGTATTTTTATCATATTAACGATATTGTCTGTGGTTGTTGTCCTCGTTTCACTTGGATTGCCTAGATCGAACCATGCAACGGAGCAACAAAGTGCTAAAGTTACTTCTTAGAAGGGCGGTACAAGATGATGAATAGGGTTGAAGATCCATATATACGGTATGCTCCACCTGCAGAAGTAGGCTTATCCGAGATTAGGTTGAAGCAGATGGAGTCACAGCTAAACGAGTGGTCAATGAAATCTGTCATCATCATAAAAGACGGCGCTGTCGCATGGGAATGGTTCGACAAAGGAGTAGATAGTGTAGCACCGCTTCTCTCATGTACGAAGAGTGTACTGTCCACTTTGATTGGGATTGCGATAGAAGATGGATGTATCCGAAGTGTGGATCAACCGATCTCTGATTATTTCGGAGCTGATATGGATGCTTCTATCCAGATTAAACATTTATTAACGATGACAGCTGGGTTGGAGTGGCCGGATTTCGACAAACCTTATAAGGCGATGAAGAAAGCGGATGATCCCATCCGCTTTGTCCTTCAGCAACCGTACCTTAGTGAACCTGGAACAGCCTTCGCTTACAATTCAGGTGGATCGCATCTTCTATCGACTATTTTGACATCTGCTACGGGTCAGAGCGCACTAGACTATGCAACAAGCCGCTTATTCGAACCGATGGGATTCCGCAAAGCGAAATGGACAGCTTATCAAGGTATTAATGAAGGCGGGACGGGGCTCCAGCTATATGGCCGAGATTTGGCCAAGCTTGGGCTTCTTTATTTGCGTGAAGGAGATTGGTTCGGGAAGCAGCTCGTGCCACAGATATGGGTGGAGCAGTCTGTCAAGCAGCATCATCGTGGTCTGTTGCAATATGAACCTCCGATTTATGGAGCATACGGCTATCATTGGTGGCAATCTCCTGCTGCCCATAACGGGGCTTTTGATTGTTACTTTGCATTCGGTCATGGTGGTCAAATGTTATTGGTTGCACCGTCTCATAATCTCGTTATCGTTATCCGAAAACAGATTACGAGAAGGAATGAAGCGATCAAATCCCATCAGATCATATTCGAGCATATTGCATCGTCAATAATTTATTAATTTATATGCAACTTTTTCCTATGAGGTGCGTCAAATTAATGTCTGTTTACGATGATGTGAGCAACTACATAGGAAGAGAAAAGGAGAATAAAATGTTTAAAAAAGTCAGCTTAGTCGCACTAATTGCTCTATTCCTTTGTTCCATTGCTTTGCCTGTACAAACGCAAGCTCAAAGCAGTGCAGAGGATCAGCTTGTATTAATTCAAAAAACGGCTCAAATGTATCAAAATGGCAAGCTTTATGTAGCGGGACAACCCCTCACTGAGAAAAAGGGAATTACTTACATTGCTGCACGCTCTGTAGCTGAACGTCTATATTCGAAGCTTGCTTATAATTCCAAGACCAAAGAATATGTCATTACCAATCAACAAAATGAGCTTCGCTATAAGATCAATCAATCCTCTTATAAAGTGAATGGCACATCCGAAGCATTCTTAGGAGCTCCATTCGTTCAGAAAGGAACACTGATGATCCCGCTTCGCTCGTTGCTCAAACCTTATGGCATAACGATGAAATCGGTAGCTGCAGAGAAGAAAATTATGCTGACGTGGACAGTAAAGCCCGTTGCACAATTTGCTGTTAGTCCAACAACAATCTATGCAGGTGAAACAGAAGTTTCTTATATTGATCAAGCGTATCATCCGAAAGGCAGTATGATTGTGGATGAACGTTGGGAAGGACAAGCTACTTCCTTCGATCAGCCTGGGAAGTATACGGTTAAGCGTTGGGTACAAGATGAGAATGGAATTTGGAGTGATCCCTTTTCAGTAGAAGTTAATGTACTACAGCCAAATTTACCTCCACAAGCTAATTTCACGACAGATAAGACATCGTACAAAATGGGGGAAGTTGTTCACTACACCGATCATAGTACGGATGAAGAGAACAAGATTAAGAAGACAGAATGGACGAATAATCAAAAAGGATTTTTCGAGCCAGGTCCTCAGACTATTACCTTGAAGGTAACCGATGCTCATGGCGCAGTTGGTGAATTCTCGCAGACGATCACTATTGAGGATGAGGTTTTGTATACAAAAGACGACTTTAATATGTTGTTTACTGACGTAGGTGATAAGTTCCAAATCGATGGGGCTGGCGTGTTGAAGCTTCCAACCGAATCTTATGAACTGACTGTTCACGGTCAACAAACCTTCATTCGCAGTAATAGTCCAGAGCTAATTAATGAAGAAGGTATTTATTATTCGGATACTGCTTCAGGCAATGTTCGTTTCTTGACACATAACCAGAATAATCGTGAGAACCCTGTACGTGTATACGTGGTTGCAACTAATGAGAACAGTACAGAAGCTACTGTATCAGAAGAGCATGTAGGTATTGGCGGTCCTGCACCGTATGTATCACAAACAGGTAAAGCAGCAGTAGGCAACTACTTGCTATCTCGTACAGGACTTGGTGTGAGTAAGGTTACATCAATTCCAGCGGGCGAGAGCCGAGTCATTCTAACTAGACTTAGCGATGTTAAGTTGAACAAAGATCGTGTAGTAACGATGTATTCTGATGTCGTCGCTTCAGCACCGCTTAAATTCAGTATCGTGATAATTGATGCAGATAAAGATGTGCTTCAAGAGCTTCCGCTTCTTTCTCAGCTCCCGAGTGATAACAAGCATGTTCGTGGAACATTCGAGAATGCAAATCGTGTTATTAATGTACTTCGTCCAATTGGTACAGAAGCATCACGTATGATCTTAGCAGATAAAGTAGTGGATACACGCTTGTCAGGTTATGATGTAACGACGGGCAACGTAATATCCAATGATGGCAACAATGGTGCTTACTATGTGTTAAGGCTGTTTAATGTACAACCTCGCACACTCATTGTGCTTAATCCGCGTGGAGGCCATTATGGCGGAGCATTCTTGGTGAACAATAAGCTCGTCTACACCACGACAACTACAATTCTAAGCAATGCGAATGATGCAGGCGTTTTGTATCGTACTGGGGATAATGTAGAAACAGTAACGATTTCCTTTACTCCAGCATCCGGCAGCAACTTGCCGTTTAATCTATTGTTCTTGCCATTGCCAGAGCTTAAGTACTAACGGATTGATATAAGGATGGAAGAGAACCCATGAGAGCTATATTGCTTTCATGGGTTTTTCTTTGTTGTTTTACACGTTTATGAGTTAAGAAAATGGATATAAATGAATTTTCAAGTCATATATATTGACATAACTATTGTTAAAATACGGTTGTTGGATTAAGATGTTATATAAATTGACATCAAGAAATTCTCCCGCATAATGCTATCTCCTCAAATCATCAACATTCAGGCGGTTCTCTAACTCGAGCGGAGGTTTCGGTATGCACTTAACTGTAGCGCAAGCTTTGGCGGTCTACCCGTTGTCAGAAGGAAAACTAGTCGCTGGCAATTCCGGCATGAACCGAATAATAAAGTCTGTTAATGTGATGGATGCTCCTGATATTACGGATTGGATTAAAGAAGGCGAAATGCTATTCACTACGGCCTATTTGATGAAAGATCATCCCCAGGATGCTTCGGAGTTGTTGAATAAGCTTAATCAGCGAGGGTCTTCAGCGCTTGGGATTAAGTTAGGAAGATTCTGGGATGCGATCCCAGAAGGATTAATTGCATGCGCAGATAAACTTGGTTTTCCGCTGATTGAACTGCCCTATCAGTTCACCTTCTCAGATCAAATGAGCGGATTGTTCCGTGAAGAGCTAAGACGCAATACCGGCGTACTGCAGGATGTGCTGGATAAGCAGATGCAATTAATGAGGTTCGCACTGAAAACAGAGCATATCGGGGAATTGTTTGATGCGGTGGCAGATATTATTGGCTTCCCAATGGCAGTCGTCGGATCAAGAGGACAAATGATGTACAACTGTTCTCAAATAGATGATGCAGAATTGCTGGGGAGCTGGCCTTGGCCGCAACAACAGAAATGGATGAAGAGCAAAGACTGGCAAGCGTTCCGGATTCCGCTGATGAAACAATCGAGATGTACGGGCTTCGTTTTATTTTTCAATCCGCAGTTATTTCTATCCACTCTTGAGGAGAGTCTATACTTACAAGCATCTGAGCTATTATCCTATCAAATGAATGTGAATTACGAAGATTATTTCGAGCTATCGGTTCAAAAGGACTTTGGGGTTCTTATCAAACGTTATTTACGCAATGGTCTGCCCATAGAAACGGTAATCGATTACGCGGATCGTTGGGAAATCGATCTCTTGCAGCAAGGATATAAATGTGTATTAACGGATGTTCCTTATGGTGGACTTACTGAGACAAGGGAACGGACGTTGGATCGATTGAAATCAGAATTTTTAAGCCATACCCGTCTTCAACAGCTCAAAGGCATGCATATGGTAATGGAAGAGGGATTATTCTCCGTATTTCCTGAAATGGAAGGAATCAATGAAGATAACTTAGATTCAGCTCTAACAGCATGTTTTTCAGCGATAAGTCGTGAAGAGGGAGATAAGCCAAGGGCTGCGGTCAGCAGTCGGAAGAAGAAGGCTGATCATCTCTATGAAGCATTCGATGAGTGCAGACAAACACACAGGCTATCATCCGAATGGGGTGTTGGGCAGAAGATTGTAAAGTTCGAGACGATGGACCTGGCTCTTATTTTCGAGCATGTCTCTAAAGAACGGATGGAAGCATTTTGCAATCGTTGGTTAGGCGGTCTAGTTAATAAAGACCCTGATTATGCGAATGAGATGTTGCGAACACTGGAAACTTATCTAGAGCAAGACGGTCAATTAACCGAGACAGCGAAAAAATTGTTCATTCATCGCAATACAGCAACCTACCGGATCGAGAAATTGAGTGAAATATTAGATGTGGATTTCAAGAAAATGAATGATTTGATGCGTCTGAAGATAGCTTTCTTATTTCGCAGGCTTCTAGGTTCGGATCATTCTTAAATCTTAAGTAAACAACAAAGGGGCGGTTCGCATGACAACAACTCTATTCCGCAACGCAGTGATCATGACAATGAACGAACAAGATGACATTATTACTGGAGACGTGCTCGTTGAAGGCAAACGGATTTCACAAATAAGTCAGCATATTCCGGTTGAACTCGCGTATCGAGTTATTGAAGCGGACGGTAAAGTGCTGCTGCCGGGATTTGTTCAAACCCATATACATTTATGTCAGACGTTGTTTCGCGGTCGTGCGGATGATCTTGCATTAATCGATTGGTTGAAACAACGGATATGGCCGCTGGAGGCAGCGCATAATGCAGACTCTGTTTATTACTCTGCGCTGTTAGGCATCGGTGAGTTAATAAGAAGCGGAACGACAACTATTCTTGATATGGAGACGGTACATCATACAGAATCGGCCTTTCAAGCGATATTGGAAAGTGGAATGCGGGCTTTATCCGGTAAAGTAATGATGGATCATGGCACAGAGGTGCCACTTCCGCTGCAAGAGAAAACTGAGCAATCTTTAAAGGATAGTGTCGATCTGTTAGAGAAATGGCATGGTGCTGGCGATGGAAGAATTCAATATGCGTTTTGTCCACGGTTTGTCGTCTCTTGTACAGAGGAATTGTTGATTGGCGTTCGAGATCTGTCAGCACAATATGACGTTAAAGTGCATACGCATGCTTCTGAGAATGAGAATGAAATCGCAATGGTGGAAGCGGAACGAGGAATGCGCAATGTCATCTATCTTGATCATATTGGACTGGCAAAGCCTAATCTCATATTAGCACATAGCATTTGGCTCGATGATGAAGAGAAACGGATTATCCGAGAAAGAGGCGTGAAGGTTACGCATTGTCCGGGCTCTAACTTGAAGCTTGCTTCCGGTGTTGCGCAAGTGCCTGAATTGCTAAGAGAGGGCGTTGCTGTTGGTATCGGTGCGGATGGCGCTCCATGTAATAACAATTTGGATATGTTTCAAGAAATGCGGTTGACCGCCTTTATTCAAAAGGTAAAGCATGGTCCGACCGTTATGGATGCAAGGACGGTACTGCGAATGGCAACAATGGGCGGGGCTCGCGTACTTGGGATGGAGACGGAGATCGGCAGCATCGAAGTCGGCAAGCTGGCCGATTTGCAATTACTCGATTTAGAGGATTTCCATGTATATCCTTCCTTCGATGCAGATTGGTATTCAAGGGTGGTATATGCTGCGACAAGAGGGGATGTTGATACGGTCATGATCGACGGACGAATCGTTATGGATAATCGGATGATGATGACGATCGACAAACCAATTGTACTGAAAGAAGCGGATCGATCACTGAAACGATTGTTGGAACGACTATAACTGAGAGGGGCGGCGGCCGATGGACATACTAAATGTTATTGCAGCAGTAAGAGAGCTGAAACAACCGGCCATGCTTGCCACTATTATCGGAGTTCAAGGTCATTCGTATCGCAAAGAAGGCGCGACTATGTTATTTATGTTGGATGGAAGGACAGTCGGAAGTATTAGCCCGGGCTGTCTCGAATCCGATTTGAAGGAACGGGTAGCTTTAGTCACAGAAGCTGGATTATGGGAAATCATCGACTATAATATGAATCCGGATGAGGATATCATGTGGGGAGAAGCTATTGGCTGCGGTGGTGCTTTGCAAATTCTGATAGAGCCTCTATCGGAGAGTCTGGTTCGAACCTTGCTGGCGGCAGGGGACAAGGTTGATCAAGGTGATGAGATACAGTTGATCCGCAATTGGTCTGAACATGATGAGATGAAGTATGAGTTGGTCAGCGAGCCGTATCCAATGAGTAATAAAGGGCACAGTGAAGAAGTTCAGCATCCTTCATCAATTAAGAAGGCAAGAACATTTGTTATGTCGATTGTGCCGAGACCGAGAGTTATTTTGTTTGGCGCTGGTCAAGATGCTGAACCTATCTACCATTTGTTGTTGCGATGCGGTTTCCGGATTGTTATTGTGGATTGGAGGCAGTCTCTTTGCGAGGCGGATCGATTTCCGGAAGCGACTATTGTTGTTGGAAAACCTGAAGAAATTGTTCCTAAGCTACGTGTTGGCAAAGCGGATTCCATTATCGTGTGCAGCCATCAGCTCCATTATGATCGTGAGATGATTCAACGCACGCTTGTACACGAACCTCTTTATGTTGGTGTAATTGGGTCAAGGAAACGAATTGGATTGCTATTTGATGATCAGGTACCATGTCTACCTATTCGAGCTCCGATTGGTTTGGTGATAGGAGCGGAAGGTCCGGATGAAATAGCGGTAAGTATAGCCGCGGAGCTTATTGCTGTGAGAGCAGAACATAGGAAGAAGACTGATTATACGAGAGCGGGTGAAAGCCATGATCATTTCCGGTCTGTTGTTGGCAGCAGGTCAGAGCAGCAGAATGGGTCATCCCAAGCTGCCGCTCGAGCTGGCCTCCGGTATGACGGTCGGTCGTATGGCGCTTCATGCTCTGTTGGATAATGATCTACAGGAACTGCATGTTGTGGTTAGACCGAATGATCCTTTGCTTTGGATAAACTCACCGACAATAGAGCATGATCATTCCTTGCCTTCTCAACTGCATATAGTCCAATGCGCTGATGCTTATAAAGGGATGTCGTACTCGATCCACAGCGGAGTTGAGTCGATCTTGTCCAGTTGTCCAGAGACGGATGCCATCGTTATCCAGCTTGGAGATCAACCCTTCATATCGGCAGAGATGGTACGTCGTCTAATGGTACTCATGCAAGAGAACCCCGGATTAGATTATGTCGCTTCCTCTTGCAACGGCGTAATCATGCCGCCAGCAGTAGTCGCAGTAACGATGTTCTCGGCATTGATGGCGTTAGAGGGAGATGCCGGGGCGCGCAAGCTATTCTTATCGGGGCTTTATCAGGGGATAACTGTCAATTATGATGGTGAACATTCACGATTGCTATTAGATGTAGACGATGAAATAAGTTTATCGGAAGCGAGAGATTATTATCGCAAGAACAAGGGGTGAGCGATAATGATTTTGATGAGGCGTCAGCTTTCGTCTTTGTGCATATAAAATACTTTTAGCGGTTCAGGATTATTCCTGTACCGCTTTTTTATATTCCGGTCTTAGGCTAACTCATGATCAGCCTCAGCATCAACATTAGAAAAGACAAATCTTGGACAATGCACCTCACTAAATAGTGAGGCGAACTCAGTAATAGTTGTCAAACAGGTGGTTAGGAGGGGATGGTGAGGTTTTTCGGTTGAATGGCTCACTAGTCAGTGAGTTTGATCGCGGATGCGAGGTGAGCCTCACGGAGTTCATGGGATTGGTGATAGTTCCTCTTCTTTTATATAGCTTGATTTATATGTAATATTATCTAACGTTGTTTACGGTAATAAGTGCATCGCGCACAATGAAAACGATTCGATTTAGTCTAATGACCAATTCTATGTTAGATTTATTGACGCAAAAGTGCCGCGGAAGTATATTGAAATTACATCATCGATTGCGATCATGATGAAATAAATAGCGAGTCGGGAGGAACTGTATGAAACATCTTAGTAAAGCTTGGACAATGAGTTTGGCACTTATCGTAGTATTGGTCGTTGTTCTATCGGGCTGTTCCGGCAACAACTCGAAGACGAATGGAAACGCAAACGGGGGAACTACATCTACAGAGAAGCCAGCAGAATCTACAACAGACACAACTAAGAAGCTTCCTCGAGTGGCCTTTGTTTATATCGGACCTCCTGGTGACGGCGGTTGGACATTTGAACATGACAACGGCAGAAAGTACATGGAAGAAAAGCTGGGCATTAAAGCGGATACGGTGGAAAATGTGCCGGAGAGCGCCGATGCTGAGCGTGTCATTACGGAATTGGCGCAAAACCATGATGTTATTTTCACAACAAGCTTTGGTTATATGGACTACACATTAAATGTTGCAAAGAAGTTTCCGGATGTGATCTTCCTACATGCAGCAGGCTACAAGACAGCTGATAACATGGGAACTTACTTCGGTAAAAACTATGAGGCTAGCTACTTAAGCGGTATAGCGGCAGGCAAAATGACGAAATCCAATATTATCGGTTATGTTGGCGCCTTCCCTATTCCTGAAGTTATCTATAACATAAATGCATTTGCGCTAGGTATCCAAAGCGTTAACCCAGATGCGAAAGTAAATGTTGTCTGGAGCAACACTTGGTACGATCCAACAGCTGAACGTCAAGCGGCAATCAGCTTGCTCGACAAAGGTGCAGATGTACTCCTTGCTTACCAAGATTCACCAGCGACATTGCAAGCGGCTGCTGAGCGCGGTGCACTTGCAGGCGGCAATGACTCAGATATGACACGTTTTGCTCCTGAAGCGTATCTAACCAACCCTACTTGGAACTGGGGACCTTATTACACAGCTGTAGTTCAATCTGTAATTGATGGTACATGGAAGAGCGATCAATACTCAGGCTCTATGGCTGATGAAATGGTCGGTCTAGCTCCGCTTGGTTCAAGCGTTCCTGATGATGTGAAGAAACTAGTGGAAGATTCCAAAGCGTTGGCTTTGAAAGGCGAGTTGAAGGTATTCACAGGACCAATCGTTGATGCATCTGGGGCTACGAAAGTAGAAGCGGATAAAACAATGACATTGGATGAGATATTGGCGATGAATTGGTTTGTAAAAGGTGTAGAAGGTACGATTCCTAATTAGTCTTCAGCCTTCATACGAGGTAAACCAACAAATCCCTTTTCTAAGGGATTTGTTGATTTATCAGTTGCAGTGAACCTGCTAAATACAGAAGTTGTCTATCAAGCTTAAGCCGATTTTTAGGGGGTGCCTTGTATGAACAAAGCCTATTCAGTCGAAATGCAGCAAATTGTTAAAAAGTTCGGATCGGTGGTTGCGAATGACCATGTTGATTTTCGGGCGAAATCAGGAGAGATTCATGCTCTGCTAGGAGAGAACGGTGCTGGCAAGAGTACGATGATGTGCATGTTATCAGGTGTATACCGCCCAACTAGCGGTGAAATATTGCTCCATGGTGAGAAAGCGTTGATCCGATCGCCTAAGGATTCGATGAATCTAGGTGTCGGCATGGTATTCCAAAATTTCAGACTCGTCGAGAATTTAACGGCTGCTGAAAATATTATTTTAGGTGAAAAATCTTCGTTCTGGCGTGGTCCCAAATGGTTGAAGGAAAAGCAAAATGAAATACAAGCTATAGCCGATAAATTCGGACTCCGTTTTCCTGTTAATCGTCCGATCTGGCAATTGTCAGTAGGCGAACAACAGCGTGTAGAAATCGTTAAAACCCTATATCGTAGAGCCGACCTCATTATTTTGGATGAACCGACCTCCGTCTTGACACCCGGTGAAGCGGAGCAGCTTTTCGAGACATTAATCCATATGAAGGAACAAGGCAAGACGGTCATTATAACCACTCATAAATTAAAAGAAGTGATGGCAGTATCGGATCGAATATCCGTTATGCGCAAAGGCAAGCTGACCCATACGATGGACAAAACTTCAACTAATGAAAGAGAACTCGCGCAGCTTATGGTGGGAAAACATATTGAAACAACAAGACATTTCACCAATCGGCCTAAAGGCAAGCCGTTATTAACGGTCGAACAAGTCGATGTCTATGCCGATCACGGGCGTAAAGCATTGGATCAAATGAGCTTTCAGGTGAACGAAGGTGAAATTGTCGGAGTAGCAGGCGTAGCAGGCAACGGACAGAAGGAGCTGGCAGAGGTGCTGACGGGCTTGCGAGCATGGAAGAAAGGGGCCATTCAATTTAACAGTAAGCCGTTGAAAAATGGTTCCGTGCGCAGTGCAATCGAGTCGGGCATCGCCCATGTGCCGGAAAACCGGATGAAAAGCGGATTGGCCGGCAGTCTGGGTGTCGTAGACAATCTATTGAGTAAATCTTACAGGTCGAAGGAACGTTCGATCTTTGGCTTTCTTAGAACGGGGAGCAATCGGATTTGGTCGCAAGCTTTGGTAGAGCAGTTCGATGTTAAGACACCGAATTTGGATACAGCAGTTAGACAACTATCTGGAGGCAATCAGCAGAAACTGCTATTTGCTAGAGAAGTGAATCAAGAACCGTTGTTAATGGTAGCCGTTCACCCTACTCAAGGACTGGATGTTGGAGCGACAGAAGGCGTGCATCGCATATTGACGGATATGAGGAATGAGGGCAAGGGCGTACTGCTTATCTCAGAGGATCTTGATGAAGTTATGCAATTATCTGATCGAATACTCGTCATCTATAACGGCCAAATGGTAGGAGAACTTGCAAGAGGCGAAGCAAACCGTGAACAAATTGGTATGTACATGGCTGGCGTTATCGATTCGGAGGAGGAGAAGGCCGTATGAACGAACAACCGGGTCTCACCATAAATAAGACAGCAAGAAAAGGGCGTTTCAGCCTTCCTTTTCGAATCGAAATTGATCCATCGAAGAAAGAAAGTCCGTGGTGGATAACGATACTATCAGTTGTGCTTGCCTTAGTATTCTGTGGAATATTCATCGCAGCTAACGGTATGAATCCGATTACGGTTTATACCAAAATGGTAACCGGTGCATTCGGCACCACATTCGGAATAACCGAGACTCTAGTGAAATCCATCCCGTTGCTCTTATGCGGTATCGGGGTAGCGATTGCTTATCGTATATCGATCTGGAACATTGGTGCCGAAGGACAATTCGCCGCAGGGGCACTTGCAGCAACTGCAGTAACAATCTATTTTCCCAATCTGCCAGTCTATTTCAGCATTCCATTAATGGTTGTGTTCAGTATAGTGGGCGGGGGAATATGGGGGCTGTTAACGGCGATCCCGAGAACGTATTTCCAGGTTAATGAGCTAATTACTTCTTTAATGCTTAATTATGTAGCCTTATTGGCGCTAAGCTATTTCGTCTTCGGTCCATGGAGAGATCCGCAAGGCATGAATTTCCCAGGCACACCCATGTTCACGGATGCACAATCCTTGCCTGTATTCGGCGATACTAGACTTCATTTCGGACTTATATTCGGCATCATTGGCGTATTGCTATACGCCTTCATGATTCGGTACACCCGTTGGGGCTATGAGCTGCGCTTGATTGGGGCTAACCCAGAAGCAGCCAAAAATGCAGGTATTCGCATTAGTCGTCATATCTTGATTGTGATGATCATCAGCGGTGGTATGGCGGGATTAGCGGGTATGAGCGAGGTGGCTGGTGTAACCCATCGATTAATGTACGGAATCTCACCTGGCTATGGGTATACAGCGATTATAGTGGCATGGCTTGCGAAGCTTAACCCATTCGGTATCGTGCTTTCGTCCTTCTTATTCGGCGGGTTGATAGTTGGTGGATACAGCGTGCAAACAATCGGTCTGCCTTCTTCGATCTCCTCGATGATTCAAGGCGCTATTCTATTCTTTATTATCGCAGGTGCGACAATTAGTAAATTCCGAATTCGCAAAGCTAGTTAAGAGAGGGGTGGTCGCAGTGGATTTAATTACTCAATTATTGGTTGCAGCCATATCCTCTGGTACACCGTTGTTGTTCGCAACACTTGGCGGCATTCTCATTGAACGATCCGGCATTATTCAGCTAGGCGCTGAAGGTCTCATGCTGATGGGTGCTGTAGTCGCCTGTATGACCTATCTCCAAACAGGCAGCTTGACGGTGACGATCATTGCTGCGTGTGCAATTAGTGCAGTACTAGGTCTTGTACATGCCTTCCTATGTGTGACACTTCGTGCGAATCAGATCGTCAGCGGCTTGGCAATGACTTTGTTCGGAGCAGGCCTCAGTGCTTACTTAGGCAAAGCGATTGCAGGTCAACCGGTTGCTGGAGCGGTTCCTAAAGTTAACTTGACCTGGTTGGACCATGTTCCGGTTATTGGCAAATTGATCGGACATCTCGATATATTAACATGGATCAGTCTATTGCTGGTCATTGTTATGCATTTATTTATTCATCGGACTTCATTAGGACTCCATCTTCGGGCTATCGGTGATAATCCTCCGACGGCTGATGTCATGGGAATTAGAGTTCAATCCTTCCGCTATATCTATATCATTATTGGTTCGATGCTGATCGGTATTGCTGGAGCGGATCTGCTGCTCGTGTATTCCCCTACATGGACCGAAGGTATGACAGCAGGAAGAGGCTGGATCGCGGTGGCTTTAATTATTTTCGCTAGATGGAATCCCATTCGAGCTTTATTCTGTGCTTATTTCTTTGGTGCGCTAGATACGCTGGGTTTCCGCATACAATTAATTGGGAGCGAAATTCCATCCTATTTTCTGAAAATGATTCCTTACGTCGTTACGATACTAGTGCTGATGTATCTGGGTTGGCGCAATCGCAATAAGCCGTCAGGAGCACCTGAAGCACTCGGCACACCATATATTCGTGAACAGAGATTCTAACCGATGAATAATGCGAATTAAATCATGAGGAGGGCACAGCGATGGATACAAACTTGCAAGGCTTCATTCCATCTCCCTTCGTATGGCAACCGAAGGAAGCAGAAGAGGCATGGGAATTGAAGAAAATATACGGTACAGACAGTGTCTATACGGCTGGTGGAACTCTTCTTCGCACGCAGTGGGAATCAGGTATAGCCGCAATTCCGCTGCAGCTAATTGATCTTAGCGGTGTTGACGGCATGACCGGAATGGCGGTAACAGATGATGGCAAATGCTTGAGGATTGGTGCGGTCACTACATTGTCTGAATGTCGTACAGATGCTTTCGTGCAAGAGCATTTTCCATTACTGACGGAAGCTGTTCGCAACATCGCTGCACCATCCATTCGTAATTTAGCAACGATTGGCGGCAATGTGATATCTCTGGTCGGCGATGCCATTACAGCCTTACTTATGTATGATCCAGAGGTTCATTGGCATGACGGACAGTTAGATATTCAAGAGCCGTTGTCAGAATGGCTGTCAACAGCGGCCATTCATCCCTTGTGGAGAGAGCGATTGCTGATGAATATTCAACTTCCATTCCTTGAAAATGATTCGAATATAAAGCGATACGTCGCTTTTCATAAAGTTGGTCGGCGGGAAGTGTTCACTCCATCTGTCGTGACAGTAGCTGTTCATTTGGAGAGAGATAGGGAAGGGAATTGGAGTGATGTGCGAATCGCAGCTGGCGGGGGACAGACCATACCTAAGCGGTTGGATGAGGCTGAGAAGCTGTTAAATAGCAAACGATTCGATCCAGCTATGTTCGCTCAGTTATATGAAGTGGTACTCGAACAATATGAGCCCATTGGCGATATGTTCGCTTCGGTGGATTATCGCAAGAAAACAGCAGCTAATTTAATCGTTACTGAGCTTTGGAAGGCTTCGAGAATGACTAGCTAATGAGAGGATGGCTCCTATGTTACTTAATCGAATGACAAGCGGCAAGCGCTGGCGTGTTCGACCTGATGGACCGGATAAGGTGACCGGCAAATTAATCTATTTAACAGATATATCCTTGCCAGAGATGCTGTATGGCAAAGTGCTCAGGAGTCCTTATCCTCACGCAAGGATTATATCGATACGAACAGATAAGGCGGAGGAAATTGAAGGTGTGCATGCAGTTCTGACTTATAAGGATGTTCCAGGCTTGAATGCCTTCGGTATTGCACATCCAGATCAACCGGTATTTTGCGAGGATCGTGTCAGATATATCGGGGATGCCGTCGCTGCCGTCGCAGCGGAATCGGCTGAAATTGCCGAATATGCGCTTGGATTTATTGAAGTGGAATATGAGCAGCTTCCAACTGTAGATCATGCTGAGCTGGCACTAGAAGAATCTGCACCACAGCTCCATTCGCATGGCAATGTGCTTCATAGAAAAGGCTTCTGCAAAGGGGAAATTGCAACAGGATTCGATAGCTGTGCTCATATCGTAGAGGAAACGTATGATACACCTCGACAAATGCATGGCTATATGGAAACAGAGGGCGGTTTATTCGTCCCTGGAGTCGACGGACGTTTAACCGTATACGCACCAACGCAGCATGGATTCATGGATCAGCTGCAGCTTTCGCGAATATTGGCAATGCCGCTTGAGGATATTCGTATCGTGTCTAGCCCAATCGGTGGGTCTTTCGGCGGTAAAGATGAATTGAATGTACAGCCGTATGGTGCGCTATTATCCCTTCATACTAATCGCCCAGTGAAGCTGCACTATTCCAGATGGGAATCAGTACGAGCAGGCTTGAAGCGTCATCCGATGAAAATAACGATGAAAACCGGAATTGATCATACTGGAAAATTTGTGGCCCATCAAGTGAGAATTCTGGCTGATACAGGTCCATATGCGACGCTTGGCGCAGAAGTTCTGAACTTCGCTGTTGAGCATGTTATTGGCCCTTACCATTTCGAGAATTTGGATGTCGATGGTGTGTCTGTCTATACGAATAATGGCATGTCAGGTGAATTTCGCGGCTTCGGCGGGAATCAAGCGATATTCGCACTAGAAGGACAGATTGATCGTTTAGCGGAGAAGCTTGGCGTTGATCCATGGGAATTGAGACGTATAAATATGCGTAAACCGGAGGATCTAGGTCCGTTCGATCAGCCGATTGCAACGACTGATGGCGCTAATCAAGTATGGTCGGCACTAGCGTCAAGTGAGTTATGGCAAGAAAGGGAGACTCTAGCTTCTGGTTTAGTAGATCAAGCACCATGGATTCGAACTGGAATCGGTGCAGCGTTCACTATGCATGGTGCCGGTCTTGGCTTTGGCATTCCTGATCCAGGCGGCGGAACACTTACTTTAACCGATGACGGCAAGATCGAAGCGTTATTCAGTTACGAGGAATTCGGCCAGGGACTTATTGCTACGCTTGAGTTGATGCTGATTGAGGAATTCGGCTTAGCTGCGGAAGATATTCGGATTACGATCGGCGATACCGATGTTGTACCTAACAGCGGTTCAACGACAGCTTCACGGGCGACAAGCATGATGTGGAAGTCTTTGCAGAATCTGAGCCCTGTGTTTCAGAAAGCGATGCTGGAGAAAGCGGAGATGATATTGAATCTACCAGCCAGCCAATTACGAATTGGGCCTGGAGGAATATGGGATGTGGAGCAACAATCATTGCGGCTTCCCTATGCGGTACTCGCTGCTTCAGTTGATGAGCCAATAAGCAATACAACTAGCTTCAACTTCCCAACCTCAGCTACTGATATCATTGGCGCACATTTCTTATATTCTTACTCGGCTGTAGCCGTTAAAGTCGAAGTTAATTTATTGACGGGACGCGTCAACCTGCTGAATCAATATCATGCGATTGCTGCTGGTCCGGTGATGAATCCACAAGGTTATTTGGGACAGATTGAAGGCGGGAGCAGTATGGCACTTGGCTATGCTTTAACGGAAAACTCTCTGATGGTGAATGGTCATTATATAGCGAAAAACTTAGATACGTACCTCATGCCTACGATTGCTGACCATAGAGGGGAAGTAGAAGTAGAAGCGATTGAAGATTTGCCCAAAGAAGATGTGCACGGACCTCGAGGAGTCGGTGAGCTTGGTTCAGTAACGCTTGCTCCAGCAATTGCTTCAGCAATCTATCAAGCTGTAGGCAAACGGGTCAATCATCTTCCAGTTAATCCTGAGTATTTGCAGGAGCAAGCATTGTCGCTATTCAATAAGGCGGTGAGCAGAGAATGAATAACAATAGAATCATCCCAACGAGAATTGCTTTAGCCTGTCAGATTAATGGTGAAGAAGTGGCAGTGGAGGTAGCGCCTTCGAAGCGATTGCTATCCGTTCTCCGAGAAGATCTCGGCATGACAGGTACAAAACGCTCCTGTGATATTGGTCGATGCGGTGCTTGCATGGTCATGGTTGACGGCAAACCGATTAATTCCTGTCTAACGATGGCTTATCAATGCTCGGGCAAACAAATTACGACGATTGAAGGGGTACAGAGTAATGGAATGGATCCGGTGCAAAGAGCTTTCCTAGAAGAAGGAGGCTTTCAGTGCGGCTACTGCACACCGGGAATGATTATTTCAGTAAAAGCGCTGTTGGATGCGAATTGTAGTCCTTCCCCCGCAGAAATTGAAGAGGCATTATCCGGGAATATCTGTCGTTGTACGGGATATGGCGGTATTAAGCGAGCGGTGCAAAGAGCTATCGCATGGAGAAAGGAGGCTACTTGAATGAATCTATCAACGATCAACCATATGACACAACAACAGTTCACAGAAGCTTTCGGAGAAATCTTCGAGCATTCACCCTGGGTAGCCGAGCTTGCCTGGCATGACAGACCGTTCACTTCACTCGAGCAGTTGCATGCTGCAATGATTAAAGCTGTTAAAGAAGCGGCTCCAGAGAAAATGATTGCTCTATTCCGAGAGCACCCTGATTTGGCGACCAGAATACGAATTGGTGCATATTCGACGAAAGAGCAGCAAGGAGCAGGACTCGATCGATTAACGAAAGAGGAGTATGAATTATTCTCCGAGACCAATCGCCTTTATACAGAGAAATTCGGATTTCCATTCTTATTCGCGGTTCGCGGTAAAGATAAGTCAGATATATTAGCTGCAATGAGTGCCAGAATTCATAACTCAGTAAGCATAGAGACAGATGAGGCTATGCTGCAAATTACTTTTATTACGAAATTTCGGTTGGAAGATCTTTTATCAGAATCATAACCCGGAGGGAATGGTCATTATGCTAAAACTTAACAGTGGAAGAACTTTATATTATGGAAAAGGGGATGTGCTGTCTTACCGCACATACGCAAGACCGATTTCGGTGGGTGCAATTCCTGAATCAGCCTACAACGGCAATTCTAACGTTATCTTTGCTCATAATATTACGTTCTCCATCAGCAGTGAAGTATTGTTGACATCGTTCACCGAAGGTGACAATTCTCGTGTAGTGGCGACAGATTCGATGAAGAACTTCTTATTGCGTCATACGGCAACTTACGAAGGGAGTACAACGGAAGGGCTGTTAGCTTATCTGAGCAAGCTGTTCTTAGACCGTTATCCGCATGTTGATCAACTTGAGCTTCGTGCGGATCGTATTCCTTTCAATGACCTCCAAGTGGCTGGGACGGACGGAATGGTACTTAGTCCGTTAGTCTATCGTCGCTCCCATAATGATCATGCAAGTGCTTCGTTGAAGCTATCAAACAATGAGAAGAGTTCAACCGTAGTCGAGCATGAATGTGCGATAACAGATGTGCAGCTTATTAAGGTTAGCGGAAGCTCCTTCTATGGTTTTGTCAGAGATGAATATACGACATTGCCAGAGAGCTATGATAGACCGCTATTCATATTCCTGCATATTTTCTGGAGCTATGAGAATGTCGAGCATGCGATTGATGCCTCTTTAGAGCAATATGTAGCAGCCGAACAAATCCGCGATATTACTCATAACGTATTCCATGAATTCAACAGTCCATCTATTCAATTTTTAATCTATCAAGTAGGATTACGAATTCTAACCCGCTTCCCGCAACTTAAAGAAGTTCGTTTTGAATCCAACAATAGAACTTGGGAGACCGTAGTCGATCATGGGGAGGATGACAAAGCAGCAGCTTACACCGAACCTAGACCACCATTTGGTTTCCAAGGATTCACGATGACGAAGGAAGACTTAGCTGCTGATGGGATTGGTTGATTATGGGGAGCAATGGGCGTTTAACGAGTCATGTATTGGATTTATCAATAGGAAAGCCGGTCAAGGGAATTGTGCTTGAGCTGTGGCGAATCGAGCAATCGGAGTCAGGGCAGCTGCCTCAGTTGCTTCGCACTGCGGTTACTAATGAGGACGGCCGATTGGAGATGCCTTTGCTGCAAGGAGAAGAAATGAGTGCAGGACTCTATGAGCTCGTATTCGAAGCGGGCAACTATTATCGGGAGCTTCATTCCGCACCTTGTGGAATTGAATTCATATTCGATCGGATTCCGATCCAGTTTCGTATTGTCGATGAAGATGGGCATTACCATATCCCACTGCTAGTTGCACCAGGAGGCTACAGCACATACCGAGGAAGCTAGGAGGACGATAAGATGACTATTTCTTATGATTGTATAGTGACGAACGGACTTGTTGTACTGCCGAACGAGGTGCGTAAGCTTGATATCGGTATTCGTAACGGACAAATCATCGCGTTGTCTGATTCCCTAGCCGATGCCACAGCCGATACTTATATCCATGCAGAAGGGCAATATGTTCTTCCAGGAATGATAGATATCCATGTTCATTTCAATGAGCCGAATTTCGACCATTGGGAAGGATTCGCGACAGGCTCCGCCGCACTTGCGGCAGGAGGCTGCACAAGCTATGTCGATATGCCGCTTAATGGCAATCCGCCAACTACGACAACCGAATCATTGACCTTGAAGAGTGAGAAGGCATTAGGTCGGTCGGTGGTAGATTATACGTTTTGGGGAGGGCTTGTTCCAGGCAATCTAGATCATCTAGAAGCTCTATCCGAAGCAGGTGTTGTAGGATTTAAAGCGTTCATGTCCAATCCAGGCGGCGAAGGAGAAGGCAGGTTTCGCGAGACGGATGATTGGACACTGTACGAAGGAATGAAACGAGTAGCCGCATTAGGCGGTTTCGTCGCTCTTCATGCGGAGAATGATAACATTACATCTACTTTAACGGAAGAAGCATTGGCAGCAGGCCGAACGGATGCCCGGGCATTTGTCGCTTCGCGCCCCATTATTGCAGAGCTGGAAGCAGTCAATAAGGCTTTGCTTTTCGCAGAACTAACAGGCTGTAAAGTCCATTTCGTTCATATCAGCAGCATGGATGCAGTAGAAATGATCGACCGAGCGAAGCAACGCGGATTACCGGTCACTGTGGAAACCTGCCCTCATTACTTATTATTAACAGAGGATGACATGGTCGAGCTTGGTCCGGTCGCTAAATGCGCACCACCTCTTCGTAGTGCAGATCAGAAGGAAGGGCTGTGGCGTATGATTCGGGAAGGCAAGCTGGATGTCATAGCCTCTGATCACTCGCCTTGTCCTCCGGCTTTGAAATTTCAAGAGGAACTCTCTTTCTTCGAGGCTTGGGGAGGTATATCAAGTGCGCAAAGCAGCATGGAACTGATGCTGAACGAAGGCCGGAAGCGGGATATTCCGGTTCCTGTCATCTCTGCATTGCTTTCTGAGGGACCTGCAAAGAGATTCGAGCTCTATCCGCGAAAAGGTATTATTGCGATCGGTTCTGACGCGGACTTAGCGATAGTAGATCCGAATCAAGCCTATACGCTTAAGGCTGAGGATTTATTGTATAAACACAAGCATAGCCCTTATATCGGAAAAGAAATTTCCTGTAAAATAACGTCTACTTTAGTTAGGGGAGAACTTATATATTCGGGCGACAGGGGCATTGTTACTGCGAATTGGGGACAGCAATTGCTGTCCTCGTAAGATCATAATTTGGGATAAAGCTGACTCAGAAGGAGGCTGTTCAAATGAGAGTACCCATGAAACAGGAAGCAGCATCTTTTGTCTCGCATCTCCTCGAAGAGCTCTCTTTATTCGGCGCTGATGACAATGGAGGAGTAACAAGATTGCTGTATTCTTCAGAATGGCTTCAGGCTCAAATCTTCTTAGCAGAACGAATGCAAGAACTAGGCATGGAGGTTCGATTCGATCAAGTCGGCAATTTGTTCGGCAAGCTGGCAGGAACGGATGTGAATGCCCCAGTTATTCTAACTGGTTCCCATATCGATACCGTACGTTCGGGCGGTAATTATGATGGAGCTTATGGAATTGCGGCAGGCATAGCGGCATTGAAATACTTGAAGGATACTTACGGACAACCGGCTCATTCCTTAGAAATTGTATCCTTCTGCGAGGAGGAAGGCAGCCGATTCCCGCTTACCTATTGGGGATCAGGCAATATGACTGGCATGTATGAATGGCAGGGAGGAAACCAGGTTTTTGATACAGCAGGATTGAGCCTGCATGAAGCGATGGAAGGTGCCGGCTTCGGCAAACCAGAGCAAGTGCATAGTCGCAGATATGATCTGGGTGCTTTTGTCGAAATTCATATTGAACAAGGTCCTGTTATGGAGCGACAACGCAAACGGATCGGAATTGTTGAAGCCATTGTCGGTCAGCGAAGATATGCGATTACCGTTCGTGGAGAGGCTAACCATGCTGGAACAACACCGATGTCCATGCGTCATGATGCTCTAGTCGGCACTTCCGAAATGATATTGCAATTAGAAGCGGATGCGATTGTTTGTGGAGAACCACTCGTTGCGACAGTAGGTAGAATCGATTGTGTGCCGAATACACCTAATGTGGTGCCAGGTTCTATTAATTTCACGATTGATGTTCGACATACAGATGAGACAGTACTATCAGAATTCTGCGACATGATTCTTGCCAAGTGCAAGGATATCGCCAAGTGGAGAGGGCTTGAGCTTACAATCGTACCTTGGCTTGAGGCAAAGCCGGCTCCGATGAATAAAGCATTAAGTGACCGTCTAGAGCGAATTGCAAATGATTTATCATTATCCTATCGAAGAATGGTGAGCGGCGCAGGACATGATGCACAGTTATTTACTTCCGTTTGCCCTACTGCTATGCTGTTTGTACCGAGTAGAGCAGGAATTAGCCATAATCCACAAGAATATACATCACCCGAAGAATTAGCTGACGGTGTATCTGTTTTAGCGGCTTTATTATATGAACTAGCCTATGAGGGGAAATTGCCATGAAACGATATACAGAATTAGCGCCATCACAGAGAACGATTATGACACCCGGACCCGTGGAAGTAGATCCTAGAGTACTTAGAGCGCTATCTTATCCGATATTGGGTCAATTTGATCCGGAATTTACGGCTTTAATGAATGATACGATGGAGATGCTTCGTGCGCTCTTCCAGACGAATAATCAATGGGCATATCCGATAGATGGCACATCCCGTTCAGGAATCGAAGCGGTATTGACCAGCTTAATTGAACCGGGTGAGAAAGTACTTGTACCGATCTATGGGCGATTCGGACATCTCTTATATGAGATTGCAGAGCGCTGCAGAGCGGAAGTGAGCTCGATAGAGGCAGAATGGGGTACCGTATTTGATCCTGAGGTAGTTATAGCTGCTATTCGTAGAGAGAAACCTGCTTTGGTTCTGATGGTGCATGGCGAAACCTCCACAGGGAGAATCCAGCCTTTAAGCGAAATTGGGAAGGTATGCCGCGAGCTTGGTGTACTCTTCGTCGTTGACGCCGTTGCCACTTTAGGTGGAGTTCCAGTTGAGACGGATGCATGGTGCTTGGATGCAGTAATTGGCGGAACACAGAAATGCTTGTCCGTTCCTTCTGGTATGGCTCCTATTACGTACAATGACATTGCTGCACGCAAGATTGCCAAGCGTAAAAAGGTAGAGAGAGGGCTTCAGAATCTTCAAGCTATTGAAACCGATGCTGATGCCAAGCCATTCCATCCAATTCAAAGCAATTATTTTGACTTAAGCCAACTTCAGGATTATTGGAGTGCTACTCGACTTAATCATCATACGGAGATGACCTCCATGCTTTATGGGTTAAGGGAGGGGCTTCGAATTGCATTGAATGAAGGATTGGAGCAACGTTTCGCTCGTCATAAGCTGCATGAAACAGCGTTAGTGGCTGGACTGGAGGGTATGGGACTTTCCTTATATGGTGATCCGGCATGTAAAGTGACCGTTGTCACCTGTGTCAATATTCCGCAAGGGATTGATGGCGAATCGGTACGCGATATGCTGCTGAATCGATTCGGTATTGAAATCGCAAGCTCATTTGGTATTTTGAAGGGTAAAATATGGCGCATTGGCACAATGGGATATAGCTGCAGCCAGAAGAATGTGCTTCATTTGCTTGGAGCCTTCGAAGCGGTATTGCTGCGGCATGGTGCTGCTCTTTCTCTAGGTTCAGGTATTCAAGCTGCGCTTGACTTCTATGATACAATTGAATAGTTTGTGAGCTAACTCTTGTTAAAAGAATAAATGGACATGTTGCCGTCGCCCGAATTGCAATCGGTGCGGCGGTTTGTTATACCGAAAGGAGCATTGGAATGATAAATAACCATTTACTAGATCAATTAGACCAACTTCCAAAGATTGATTTGCATCTTCATTTGGATGGTAGTGTAAGGCCCGATACGATTCGAGAATTCGCCAGCCAATTGGGCAAGGAACTTCCGGTAACGGAGGAAGAAGATTTAACTCCTTGGATGCAGATTGACGATAGCTGCAGTAGTCTGAAGGAATATTTGAGCAAATTTCAATTTGTGCTGCCATTTCTACAAAGTGCTGAAGCTTTAGAGCGTGTTGCCTATGAAGTGGTGGAGCAAGCCTCTGAACAGGGATGCTTTTACATTGAAGTAAGGTTCGCGCCATTGCTTCATACCGTTAATGGATTAACGGTGGATGAAGCGATTCAGTATACCATTGAAGGATTGCGCAGAGGTGAGCATCAATTCGGTGTCAAAGCTAGAGCGATTGCGATCTGCTTGAGAAGCGATTCGATTGAGCAGAACATGGATGTCATAGAGGCAGCCAATCGTTATTATGGCAAAGGGCTTGTAGCGGTTGACTTAGCTGGAGATGAAGCCTCATTCCCGCCGGAGCTCCATCGCCATTTATTTGAAAAGGCTCAAAATTATAGTCTGCCCATTACAATACATGCAGGAGAAGCGGGCGGCTCACAAAACGTTTATGAATCGATTACAGGACTTGGTGCATCACGCATCGGGCATGGCGTTAGGATCATTGATGATCCAGTAGTAATGGAACTAGTGAAAATGAAGCGAATACCATTGGAATTATGTCCAATCAGCAACATACAGACGAAGGCTGTAACGGGATGGGAAGTCTATCCGATTACAACATTTATGGAGCAGGGCATCATCGTTACAGTGAACACGGATAATCTGACCGTATCTGGCACGAATATTACACTTGAGTACTACATGTTAATGGAGCGATGCGGGTTAACCATTGAACAGATCGGAGCACTGATTGTGAATGGAGCGAAAGCTTCATTCCTAGAAGAGCCTGAGAAGCAAATACTAATAGATGAGATCAGAAATGCCTTGTCGAAGGCCCGGATATGATCCGTTTTCATGGTTAGTTGAAATCGAGGAGTCGCATATACCATCCAGTCGTAAAAGGGCGTTGGTCAGTTGATCAACGTTTTTTTATATACCTAACTACTATTAGACGAATAATCCAATTTCCATTATATTATAGATTGAACTTTATTTACTATGAACACACAAAGGGTGAATCCAAATGAATAATAAAGTAATCAATAACACTATAAGCTTAAGGGGATGGGTGAGATGATGGACCGCTTGCTTGATTTCTTAACTTTTTTCTCAGCACTTGGCTCTGGACTGGTAGCTGGATTGTTCTTTGTTTTCTCGGCATTTATGATGACCGTTCTTGCACGACTTCCGTCAGCACAAGGAATAGCAACGATGCAATCTATTAATATTGTTATACTCAATCCTTTGTTTGCATTGGTGTTTATGGGAACTGCCTTGGCCACTCTAGCTCTAGCGATCATGTCATTCTTCAAATGGGGTGAAGCTGGTGTTATTTATCTGCTTGCCGGCAGCTTATTCTATCTCGTTGGCTCCATTTTGGTGACAACTATGTTCAACATACCTTTAAACGACGCATTAGCCAAAGTGGATCCTCATAGTGCGGAGGGCACCAAGTTATGGAATCGCTATCTCTCCGTCTGGACAAGTTGGAATCACGTTCGTACCATCTCGACTCTTGCAGCCCTTGCATCATTTATCATAGCTTTCCGAGAGTTAAATAACTGATTAACGAAGAGGATTCAACCCTTTTTGATTGAATTGAAGAGGGTAGTTGTTTTTTTTGGTTTAAAATTAGCTCATTGTTTTTAAAAGTATGCTTTGCCGATAAGGAGAACTAGTATGCGTAGGAAATACTTCTGGTTTAGTGTAGCACTATTATGCATTTCTATTATTGCTCTCTTATTATTAACATCTACAAACAATTCTATTGAGAAACAGATCATCGAAAAAGATAGTACTTTCACAAAAATCATTCATACTTATAATAATGATTGGTATACCTATGCTTTCTACACAACCAGTTCTGATTCTGTAGGACTAGCCTTAAAGGAAGAGGATGGAGACAAGCTAACTCATCTATTTGGTCACGTTCCTATAAACTCAAATGATGGTTTTACATATGGTTCGCAAGAATCGAAGCAGCTTGGTCAATATGTACTCTATGGAGTTATCACGAATGCTCAAATTACAGAAGTTACAGTAAATGAAGATTTAAGCAACCTGATCAAAATAGAGAATGGGAAATATTTATGGTTCTACCAGTCAAACAAACCATTCCAATCCACATCGATTGCAGCGCAAGATTCAATTGGCAATACTCTGTTCGCTACAAAACTGTATGGATAAGAAAGGTTTGGAGTGGTAAGCATACTTGATTTTTTATCAATTGAGTAGTAAAGTGATAACAAGATTAGCGATGAGGAGGAGAAGTCGATGCAGAATAATACATTAGGCTCGTTAATCTGGCTGCGCTTAATGCGGTTCACGAACCAAAGCAACCAAATGTCGAATGAATTTCTGCGACGGTTTGATTTAACGACTGCTCAATTTGATGTGCTCATGCAAATTCGCATTTATCAACCACTCACGCAAATGGAGCTAGCCGAGAAAGTTACTGTAACGCAAGGTGGAATTTCACGTATGCTTGCTCGTCTTGAAAAAGAAGACTGTATTGTGCGCAAGCAAGACTGGAAAACAAAAACGATTAGCTTAACAGCGAAAGCTGAGTCTATATTAGATCAAGCTATGCCGGAGCAGCTTGCGTTTCAAACTTCATTTTTTGAAGAAGTATTAAGCGAAGAAGAACAGAAAACACTATATTCATTGATGACACGCGTTCATAAAAATAGCTACAAAAAGGAATTACCGCCTGAGTAAATTTTTTTACAGGATCAATTGATTAGTCAAGTCTTTTTAAGGAGGAACAACCATGCCTACGATTTCTGGACATCATCATATTTCTATGATTACCAAAAAAGCTGGAAATACCAATCATTTTTATCAAAATATTTTAGGGATGCGCAGAGTGAAAAAGACCGTTAATCAAGATGACCCTACAATGTATCACTTGTTTTATGGAGATTTAACCGGCAGTGCTGGAACTGAACTTTCGTTCTTTGAAATGCCGCGTGTAGGCAGCACCGTTCGTGGAACGAATGCCATTACTCAAATTGGTTTACTTGTTCCGTCATTTGAAAGCCTGGAATATTGGAGTAAACGGTTTGTATTAATAGATGTGAAGCATGGTGAAATTACAAAATATGCTGGACGAGATGCGTTGCATTTTGAAGACTCAGAAGGGCTGCGTATGATCTTATTAAATAATAATGGTGAAGGGGTTCCTGACAACTGGTCTGGATGGGAACAATCAATCGTCGAGCAGCAGCATCGAATCTTAGGAATGGGTACGGTCGAGATTACGGTTCGAAACCTAGAACGGTTAGCGAGAACATTGAAGGATATGTTTGGCTATGTGGAAGTGACTCGCTCCGATAAAGAAGCTGTATATCAGGCTGTTGCCGGTCAGTCATTTGGCGAGATTGTAATCAAACAAGAAGAAGGTCCAAGCGAGAAGCCAGGCAAAGGAAGTATTCATCATTTAGCTATTCGTGTTCAAGATGAAGAAGAGCTGCGCTATTGGGATAAGGTCGTGAAGGATCGTGGTTTCTCTTCTTCAGGAATAGTAGATTGATATTACTTTCAAAGCTTATATTTCCGCGAATCTAACGGTATTTTATTTGAAATTGCAACAGATGGTCCTGGATTTACGGCAGACTCCACTATTGATGAGCTTGGAAAAGCATTAGATTTGCCGCCATTCTTGGAAGGACGACGAGCAGAAATTGAAGCGAATTTGACCCCACTCAACTAAGAAGGAGCGAGTATCATGAAACAATATCGTATTGATCCAGATAAAGGACTAGAATTCGGTTTATATTCGATCGGAGATCATTTGCCTAATCCCCATACAGGCACTATGATTAATGCAGAACAAAGGATTCAACAATTAATTGAGGCGAGCAAACTTGCTGATGAGGCAGGACTTGATGTGTTCGCAGTCGGTGAAAGTCATCAAGCGCATTTCACCACACAAGCGCACACGGTCATTCTAGGAGCTATCGCCCAAGCAACCCAAAATATTAAAATCGCCAGCTCAGCAACCGTATTAAGTACTTCCGATCCTGTTCGTGTGTATGAGGATTTTGCCACAATTGATTTAATATCAAAAGGTCGAGCTGAAATTGTTGCAGGGCGTGGTTCGCGAGTAGGGGCATATAGTTTGCTTGGTTATGATGTGCGAGATTATGAAGAGCTATTTGAGGAAAAAATGGAGCTGCTTATAAAGTTAAACAACGAGGATAAAGTAACTTGGGAAGGAGAATATCGTGCACCCTTGAGTAATGCAGCTATTCTGCCGCAGCCTTTAAATGGTCATATGCCCATTTGGCGTGCTGTAGGTGGCCCGCCTGCTAGTGCAATTAAAGCTGGAAATGCAGGAGTGCCTATGATGCTGACAACGTTAGGCGGTCCTGCCGTTAACTTCAGAGTCTCAGTCGAAGCCTATCGTGAGACAGCGGAACAAAGCGGGTTTGACCCAGCAGCTTTGCCAATTGCAACAACGAGTTTATTTTATACAGCAGAAACTACTCAGGACGCGCTGCGTGAGTACTACCCTCATCTTGATGCAGGCATGCAGGCTTTACGTGGTGGAGGCTATCCTAAACAACAATTCGCTCAGTCAACTGATTATCGTGATGCATTGATGGTTGGCAGTCCGCAACAAATTATCGAAAAAATGCTTTATCAATACGAATTATTTGGACAGCAGCGTTTTATGGCCCAAATTGATTTTGGCGGAGTACCATTCGATAAAATTCTCAAAAACATTGAACTGATCGCAACTGAGATTTTGCCTGCAGTTAAAAAATATACGGCTAAATCATAAGAAGTGATTGAGATGAAAATTGTAGCTACTTATAATGTTGTACTCTTGAAGTATTTCTAGTAAGGGGGAGATCGGCTATTATGAAACAAAATAAATATGATGATGCAGAATTCTTCGCTAATTACAGCCAAATGCCTCGTTCAATTGATGGGCTGAATGCGGCAGGGGAGTGGCAAGAGCTTCGTGCGATGCTTCCTGATTTGCGAGATATAAAGGTGCTTGATCTGGGTTGTGGATTTGGCTGGCATTGCCGATATGTGCGCGAGCAAGATGCAAATTCAGTTGTAGGTGTCGACCTTTCAGAGAATATGCTAGAGCGAGCAAGAGCAATGACTAATGATGACAACATAAAGTATCTCCGGCTCGCAATTGAAGATATCGACTTTGCAGTAGGGGAATTTGATGTAGTGATCAGTTCACTTGCCCTTCATTATGTCGAGGACTTTGCAATGATTTGTGAGAAAATACATCATTGTCTAGCAGCTGGGGGAACTTTCGTGCTGTCGATAGAGCATCCCATCTTCACCGCACTTGCCTCGCAAGATTGGTATTACGGTTCGCTGGGAGAGAGACTGCATTGGCCTGTCGACAACTATCAAGACGAGAGTTCACGTCAGGCTAGATTTCTGGACAATGATGTCATTAAATATCATCGAACATTCGCTACTACAATGAATGCACTTATCGAGTCTGGCTTTACTATTAAGAAAGTATCCGAACCTCAGCCTACGCAGGATATGTTGGACATGATTCCTGATATGCGAGATGAAGCTCGTCGTCCGATCTTCCTTATGATTGCTGCGGAAAGAACGTAGAATATTCAACTACAAATTCGAATGATCGAATTGTCACCATAGAATCTGACGAGTATAAAAGCAATAAGAGCTTATTGCTTTTATTTTCCTTGTCGAGTCATTTGAGCGAGCAGATCCCATTGTTCATCCGTTACATCGAGCAGGTCATTAAATTGTCCAGCTCCACGCAGCCATTCACCGCCATCAATCGTGATAACGTCGCCATTGATATAAGCTGCATAATCCGAAATAAGAAAAGCCGCTAGATGGGTGAGCTCCTCTTTGTTGCCTACTCGACCAAGAGGAACACGCTTCAGCATTTTTTCTTCAAATTCCGCTGTTGGTGTAAGTCTGGACCATGCCCCTTCGGTTGGGAATGGACCTGGCGCAATAGCCACTTGTCGAATACCATATTGCGCCCATTCCACAGCTAATGACCGTGTCAAGGCAAGCACTCCCGCCTTGGCCGCTGCCGAAGGGACCACGAAGGCAGAACCACTAGAAGCATAGGTGGTGACGATATTCAGCATCGTGCCTGTCTGACCTTCCGCAATCCATCGTTTCCCAATCTCAAGTGTCATATAGAAGGTTCCATGTAACACAATATTAAGCACCGAGTCCACCGCACGAGGGGATAAGCGTTCTGTAGGACTTATGAAATTGCCTGCTGCATTATTTACAAGAATATCGATACGTCCGTAATGTTGGTAGATCGTATCAACAAGCTTCTGTATTTGTCCTGGATCTCTGACGTCGCATGGATAATAGAACACCGGATTGCTTTCGGTGCTCAGCTCGGAAGCCGTTTGACGAAGTACTTCTTCACGGCGTCCAGTGATTGCTAATTTTGCTCCAACAGATAGGAAGTATTCGCTCATCGCACGTCCGAGTCCGGTTCCACCGCCTGTGACGAGTATAACTTTATCTTGAAGCAATTCACTTGTGAATGGTCCCATTCCTATATCGTCTCCTTTTCTGGTGAGAATAGGTTACTTATATAAAGTGAAACGAGTTACTATACTCAATATATGGAGCATATGCAGGGATTAATACAGTGAGGTCTCATTCACTTATTGATCAAATAACTTCTTTGTATTCATGGATATTGCATGTATGATTATCTAGATCAATGAATTTAATAGAACAACATGATAATGCCATTACTTAAACAAAGAATAGAGGTTGAACAGTGAAAAAAGATCAAATTGATTCCATTCTGAAGCTCTATGATTCTCCAGAAAAGAAACGTCGGCTCTACAAGCGAACGTTAATCATTGTTGTTATTTCACAAATTTTTGGAGGGGCAGGCCTTGCAGCTGGTGTAACCGTTGGAGCCTTGCTCGCTCAAGATATGATAGGGTCAGACAGCTATGCAGGTATACCTGCAGCGTTGATCACGCTCGGCTCTGCCATAGCTGCCTTACTTATTGGAAGGATATCTCAACGTTTGGGAAGACGTGCAGGGTTGGCAGCAGGGTTTTTGAGTGGTGGTATTGGGGCGATTGGAGTCATCCTTGCTGCAACTATTGATAATCTGCCTTTACTATTCATTTCCTTACTCATCTATGGCGCAGGAACAGCCTCTAACTTACAAGCTCGATATGCAGGAACTGATTTGGCGATGCCTTCACAACGGGCGAAAGCAATTAGTGTTGCCATGGTGTCCACTACATTTGGTGCTGTTGCTGGACCTAATCTGGTTGGTGTGATGGGAGATTTCGCTGAATCTATAGGCATCCCTAACCTTGCGGGACCGTTCATTTTGGCTGGGGCTGCATTCATACTAGCAGGCCTAGTGCTGCTAGCATTGCTCCGTCCTGATCCATTTGTTGTAGCTAAAATTCTATTAGATGCAGATCAAGCCAATAATAACACCGCTTCACCTACAACTATTGCATCTCAATCTAATAATAGAGGAATTATTGTGGGAGCAACCGTTATGGTTCTAACCCAAATTGTGATGGTCGCTATCATGACGATGACACCTATTCATATGAAGCACCACGGTCATAGTCTGAGTGACGTCGGGCTGGTTATTGGCATACATGTAGCCGCTATGTTCTTGCCATCACTAGTTACAGGAGTATTAGTCGATAAATTAGGACGTACATTTATGGCCTATGCTTCGGGAGTAACCTTATTAGGAGCCGGCATGCTCGCAGCATTAGCACCGGCAGACTCGATGCTGATGCTTATCGGGGCATTAGCTTTGCTTGGATTAGGTTGGAACTTTGGTTTAATTAGCGGAACTGCATTAATAGTGGATGCGACGCCACTTAGTAAACGTGCAAAAACACAAGGCACGGTTGATGTACTAATTGCTCTAGCAGGTGCATCAGGCGGTGCATTGTCGGGCATGGTCGTAGAAAGCTCTAGTTATGCAATGCTGTCATTCGCCGGATGTATTCTTTCGTTATTGCTTATTCCAGTTGTAATCTGGTCACGAGCTCCAATCAAAGTGAATAAGAAGGAGCTGCATTTGGACAATTAGTCGACAAATCCATCTGAAATGAAACTTAGTTAACCTAAAAGGTCTGCCCAGCAACGCTTATTAGTTGTGGGGCAGGCTTTTTATTTTCTGAGCTTTAAACTAGTCGATCATTGATCATATCCTTAGGAAAGAGACTAATACTTCTAGTTGTATTGAGCTGATGAGC
Source organism: Pristimantibacillus sp. (assembly GCA_048976605.1). Classification (GTDB taxonomy): domain Bacteria; phylum Bacillota; class Bacilli; order Paenibacillales; family Paenibacillaceae; genus Pristimantibacillus. The sequence goes on from JBHGUX010000054.1 coordinate 37,049, forward strand.
AGTAGAGTATGTGGCTCGATGTTATAGAGTGAGTTTACTTATGCTTCAAAGTGAGCATATGTTGACAACAGTATTCATGACGAAAGTTGGTTTTCCTTAGATTGTATTGAAAGCGCTTCCGTCATATGATTGATTCAAGAGCTCACCCTGATGCAGTGTCGGTGTGGGTGAAACTGAGGAGGTAAAGTTTATGAGTGAGTTGGGTAAACAGCATACTGTCCCTGAAGGCGGTATTAAAGTTACTATTCAGCAATTTGGTAGATTTCTCAGCGGTATGGTCATGCCGAATATCGGGGCATTTATCGCGTGGGGACTAATTACCGCATTATTCATTCCAACTGGATGGATTCCTAACGAAAGCTTAGCTACGCTTGTTGGACCTATGATTACTTATCTACTGCCGCTCCTTATCGGGTATACCGGAGGGAACATGATCCATGGAACACGAGGCGGTGTCATCGGAGCAGTGGCGACGATGGGAGTTGTAGTCGGCTCCGACATTCCGATGTTTCTTGGGGCAATGATTGTAGGTCCTTTGGCCGCTTGGGTTCTGAAGAAGTTCGACCAATCTATTGAAGGCAAAGTACGTTCCGGCTTCGAAATGCTAGTCAATAACTTCTCCTCTGGTATCATCGGAGGCGCACTGGCGCTTGCCGCTTATAAAGGAATTGGGCCAGTTGTGCAAGTGATCAGTACAGGGCTGGCTAACGGAGTGGAGTTCCTTGTCAACAATGGTCTGCTCCCGCTGGCTAACATTCTGATTGAGCCTGGTAAAGTGTTATTCCTAAACAATGCTATCAACCATGGCGTATTGAGCCCGATTGCATTGGATCAAGCATCCAAGACCGGCCAATCGATCATTTTCATGCTTGAATCTAACCCGGGACCTGGACTTGGAATTCTTCTTGCATACTGGCTCTTCGGCCGCGGCATGGTTAAGCAATCTGCCCCGGGAGCAGTTATTATTCACTTCTTCGGTGGGATTCACGAGATCTACTTCCCTTATATCTTGATGAATCCACGCTTGATCCTAGCTGCGATCGGCGGGGGCATAGTTGGTACCTTTACGTTCTCCATCTTCGGTGCAGGACTTGTTGCGAGTCCTTCTCCGGGAAGTATATTTGCTTATCTTGCGATGACACCGAGAGGCGGGCTGCTGCCTGTATTAAGCGGAGTGCTCACAGCAACGATTGCTTCATTCTTAATTTCCGTGGTTTTACTGAAAACGACTCGCAAGGTGCAAGACGATGATATAGAACTAGCAACAGAGAAGATGAAGCAGATGAAGGCTCAATCCAAAGGTACAGATGAGGCTGCTGTTGGAGTTGTGGATTTAACTAAAGTAGTCAATAAAATTGTATTCGCTTGCGATGCCGGTATGGGGTCAAGTGCCATGGGAGCATCCATTCTAAGAAAGAAACTGAGCAAGGCAAATAGCACAGTAACGGTAACGAATACGGCGATCAGTGAGATCCCAACGGATGCGGATATTGTCATTTCTCACAAAACATTAACTAATCGAGCTAAATTAAAGGCACCAAATGCTGAACACATCTCGATTGATGACTTTCTTAAGAGCGTGGAATATGACGTGCTTGTACAACGATTGGGCAAATAATAGAACAAGAATTAGGACATAGCGCTGACGAATTAGACGTCGGCGTTTCGTCCATTCTCTAGGGAGGAGTGCCGGTCTTGATCGTATCCAATAGACAACGACGCATATTGGAAGTGTTGCTGAGCCGGCAGGGAGGGGTCACAGCCAGTAAACTCGCAGAAGAAGTCCAGATTAGCACTAGGACTATACACCGTGAACTACTGGGGCTAGAGCCGATCCTTTTAGACACTGGATTATCGCTGATTAAGAAATCGGGAATCGGGATGCAAATTCATGGTGATAGCGAGAGATTAGCCCGATTTAAGCAGCGGTTGAGCCAATCAGAGACTGTGGTCTACTCTGCTGAGGAGCGCAAGGTTCTTATCATTTGTAGGTTGCTAGAGGAGTTGGAACCGATTAAGCTATTCGCGCTTGCTTCTGAATTACATGCTGCCATTCCGACGATTAGCCGCGACTTAGATGAGATTGAGCCACAGCTGCGCAAGAGTGGGCTCGAACTAGTCAGGAAAAGGGGATACGGTGTAGAAATCGTCGGACCAGAGAGGGCCAAGCGCCATCTTATCGGTTTTTTGGCACAAGAAAATTTGGACGAATCCGATCTATTCAGAAACTCCTCCGAGCAATCGCCTCCATGGCCTGTCACAAGACAATTGTTGAGTATGGTACACAAGGATAATTTCTTCATTATTGAGAAGCTGCTGTGGAAGCTGGAGGAAGAGGGGCCATTCCGCCTATCAGAGACTGCCTATACTCGTTTATTAATTCGACTGTCCGTCGCAGTGACAAGAATGCAACGGAAGTACTGGATTGACCCACTTGAACGGACCGAATCAGAAGCAAGCGAACGACAAGAGCATCCGAAGCTGGAACGCTTTGTAGAGAGCTTCGATCTGGTGTGGCCTATGGAGGAGAAGGAATATCTGCAGAAGCTGCTTGATGGTGTTGAGGAGAATGGATCAGCGACATCCGCCATGCTGTTGGATAAGTACGGCTTGGAACTAGCGGAAACGGCAGTCGAGATCATTCGGTCGGTTACTAGCCGGATGGACATCTCATTTAATAAGGATCGTTCTCTGTTAGATGGGTTGGTTCGGCATCTGGGACCCGTATTGGTACGGCTTCGTGAGGGAGAAGCTATTCGCAACCCGTTGCTGTCACAGATTAAGAAGGACTTCGATTACCTGTTTACTATAGTAAAGGAATCTGTGAAAGAGATTTTACGGGACGTCAGAGTACCTGATGAAGAGATTGGTTATCTTGTCATGCATTTCGGTGCTGCCGTTGAGCGATGGAGGTTATTCCCGAGGGACGTTCGAGCTTTGCTTGTATGCACAAGCGGAATCGGCTCATCCAAGCTGCTGGCGATCCGAATTCAGAAAGAAATTCCCCAGATTGAACTGGTTGGCCATTACTCATGGTATGAAGCTGCGCGAATGCCCCAAGATCGATACGATCTCATAATCTCAACAGTTGATCTTCAGGTGGCTCCAGATCGATACATTAAGATCAGTCCTTTGCTAACTCTCGAAGAAGCGGAGAAGCTTCGTTCCTATATTTTGGATATCACCTTAAGTAAGCCTAATGCTATTGGGGAAATACCGTTAGATGATCGCGGGCCATGGGAACGCATGAAGCTCATGAGTATATATACCTCAAAAATTGTTCAAATGTTAGGGCAGTTTGAGGTGCATCAACTCGATACTGATGCAAGAAACCGTGATCTACGAGCCGTGTTGACTGCCATTCTGGCAAGAGTATCGCATAAGGGGAATATTCAGCGAGAAGAGATTATAGTCGGGCAGTTGATTAATCGTGAAAACTATGGCAGTCAGATCATTCCAGATACAAGTCTAGCTTTATTTCATACAAGAAGCGAATGGGTGTATAAGCCGATCGTTTCCTTATTCCGCCTTCAGGCTCCTCTTCTATTAGGTGCTGGTGAAGCTGAGGTTAGACAAATACTGCTCATGCTCGCTCCACTTGAATTAGATCGAGCAAGCTTGGAAGTTCTGAGCGAAGTGAGCGCATTGCTGCTGCAGCCCGAGATGATTCGCCAGCTCGAGCAGGAAGAGGCGGGGTCCATTAAGGCATTCATCTCACAGGGACTGGAAATTTTGTTTAAAACAAAATAGGAACGGAGAGAACCAACATGAGCATTCTATCGAGAGAAAAAGTGAAGTTGAATGTAAAAGTTTCTGATAAAACCGAAGCAATTCGTTTAGCAGGACAATTGCTGGTTGATGCGGGACATGTGCCTCTAGCTTATGTGGATAAAATGATCGAGCGTGAGGATGTGTCGTCCACTTATCTTGGCGGTGGTTTAGCTATGCCACATGGAACGAACGATTCTAAGGAACTCATACAATCCACTGGAATGTCTATTCTGATCGTACCGGATGGTATTGATTTCGCCGGGGAAACGGCATATCTAATTATTGGTCTTGCAGCGCTTGGAGAGGAGCATCTAGAGGTGTTGTCCAGCGTTGCAGTTATCGTGTCTGAGGAAGAAGATATGCAGAGAATCCTTCAAGCCTCCTCTGAAGAGCAAGTGATTGAAATCTTCGAGGAGGGGATGATCGGATGAAGGCCGTTCATTTCGGAGCTGGTAATATCGGCATGGGATTTATCGGATTGCTGCTCTCCCGTGCAGGGTATCGGGTTGAATTCATTGAAGTAGATGAGGTTAGGGTTGCGTTGCTTAACGAACGACGACAATATACAGTCACACTAGCAAATGAACAAGTTGAGGCAACGATTGTGAGGGATGTATCGGCCATTAATGGGAAAGAGCTGGATCGAGTTGCACAAGCAATCGCTGAAGCCGATGTCGTTACGACAGCTGTTGGCGTAACGAGCTTAAAGTATATTGCAAAGGGTATTGCTATGGGGATAGAACTGAAATGGCAGCAGGAATGGCTTAAGCCGTTAGTTATTATCGCTTGTGAGAATACAATTGGCGGTAGTACAAAGCTTAAGGAGTATGTATACGAGCACTTATCCACAGAGTTCAAGGAACGAGCGGCTTTGTTAATTGCATTCCCTGATGCAGCGGTGGATAGAATTGTACCTCTGCAGCAGCATGAAGATAAGCTCCGGGTTACCGTGGAACCGTTCTACGAATGGATCGTTGACAGGTCGAATCTACCGGAGGAATACCCCGCAATAGAAGGAGTCCATTATGTCGATAAGCTTGATCCTTTTCTCGAGCGAAAGCTCTTTACCGTGAATACAGGGCACTGCTGTGCGGCATATCACGGCTACCTTCAACAGTATTCCACCATTCAAGAGACGATGAGGAACGATACAATTATCGCTGAAGTCCGCGGAGTGTTAAATGAAACGGGTTCTGTATTGATTAAGAAATATGGTTTTGACGAGGAGGAACATTATCGGTATATCGATAAGATTATCGAGCGCTTCTGCAATCCGTATCTGACCGACGAAGTCGTTCGTATAGGGCGCTCGCCAATTCGAAAAATTTCGCTGAATGACAGGCTTGTGCTTCCTGCGATGACTGCATACTCCGTAGGTATTGAAGTGCCGTATTTGACGAGAACCATTGCGGCTGCTCTATTGTTCGACTATGGAGAAGATCCAGAATCAGTTGAGTTACAGAATACGCTGAAAGAACTCGGTGTTAATGAGACGATTACTAAATATACTGAAATTGCAGAAAACCATCCCCTACATGAATCAATCGTCGCAGCTTATGAATCGCTTCAATATCGGGATTAATGGCATAAGGAGGGGTAGGTTATGACGATTCATTTATCAGGTATTGGAGCTTCACCTGGGCTGGCGATAGCAAGAGCAGTTGTCCTGAAGACAGAGACATATATACCAATCCGAGGATTTGTGGAGCAGCCGGAACTTGAGGTGCGGCGGTTCAAGACTGCGGTTCAAGAGGCACAGAAGGAGATCGAACAGGTTCGTAGTGCCACAGAAGAAAAGCTTGGTGTGGAGAAGGCAGAGATCTTCCAAGGGCATTTGCTTATTCTTGAGGATCCTGATTTAATCGATGTTGTTGTGGACCAAATCAATAAGGAAGCGGTTAATGCCGAGTATGTGCTGCACCAGGTATCCCAATCTTTCATTGAAATGCTTAACCAAATGGAGGATGAACTGCTCAGAGAGCGAGCAGTTGATATTCGGGATGTATGCGGTCGGGTGATGAACCATCTTCGCGGAATTGAAAGCTGGGATCTTTCCCTAATGTCGGAAGAATGCATTATAATTGCGGCTGATTTGACACCATCAGATACGGCACAGCTTAATCTGAGCGCGGTGCGAGGATTCACGACCGAAATCGGAAGTCGAACTTCACATTCCGCAATTATGGCTCGTTCGTTGGATATCCCGGCAATTGTGGGTGCCGGTACTGAAATTCGAAGTATTCCGGCAGGTGCTATAGTAATTATGGACGCTTCCGAAGGTATCATCATAGTTGACCCAAGCCCGGAGGAACTTCGTGTATTCAGAAATAAGAAAGAACAATACGATAGACGAAAAGCGGATTTGGCACAATGGGTGAACCGGTCGACGGTTACTCTGGACGGACATCGTGTTGAGCTTGCAGCGAATATCGGTAAATTAGAGGATGTTCAAAAAGCGTTGGATAACGGAGCAGAAGCGATTGGCTTGTTCCGTACGGAGTTTCTGTATATGGACCGTAATACGTTACCAACGGAAGAAGAGCAATATAGAAGCTACAAATTCGTGCTTGAGAAGCTAGAAGGCAAGCCGGTTGTGATCAGAACACTCGACATTGGCGGGGACAAGGAACTTCCCTATCTAGACTTGCCCAAAGAAAGTAATCCGTTCTTGGGTCAAAGGGCGCTTCGTTTATGTTTGGAATGGCAAGATATATTTCGTACCCAGCTTCGCGCGCTGCTCCGATCTAGCCGTTATGGCAATCTTAAGATCATGTTTCCGATGATAGCCGTGCTGGAGGAACTTCGGGAAGCAAAGCGTATCCTTGCTGAGGAGAGGCAGAAGCTGACTGCGGAGGGGGCGGAGTTGGCCAACCACATTGAAGTTGGAATGATGATTGAAGTACCCTCAGCGGCCATAACCGCAGATTTATTCGCCCCAGAGGTTGATTTCTTCAGTATTGGAACGAATGATCTTATTCAATATACAATGGCGGCTGACCGTATGAATGAAACGGTGTCCTATTTGTACCAGCCGTGCCATCCCGCCATTCTTCGATTGATCCGTATCGTTATCGATGCAGCGCGACAAGAGGGAAAATGGGTGGGCATGTGTGGGGAGATGGCTGGAGATCAGACGGCTACTCCTTTATTGCTCGGCTTAGGATTGCATGAATTCAGCATGAGCACAGGTTCTATTCTCTCCGCACGAGAGCAGATTAGCAAGCTATCCCGGACCGAATGGGAGACATTAACCAGACAGGTACTCATGTTGCCGGGACAACAAGATGTACAAGATTTCGTTAAGGCAAATCAGAGGGGAGATTAACGATTGATGATATCGCAATCATTCACGATTATTAACCCGTCGGGGTTCCACGTACGACCTACTAAGGATTTCGTTCAAGCGGCTAGCCAATTCCCTTGCAAAATAAGCGTAATCAATAAAGGGAAAAAGGTAAACGGTAAAAGCTCACTCAGTATGCTTACTCTTGGAATAGCGGCTCAAGACGAGATCATGCTGGAAATTGACGGCGAGCTAGAAGAAGAAGCAATGAAGGTATTGGGTGAGATGCTAGTTCAAATTCATGGTTAAGCTAACTAATTCGATTGTGGATTGTAAAGCAGTCTCCACCCCCTTATAATAGATGATATTTGCTTACCGAAAAGGGAGACTATAACAGCAGTGAAAAACTATGTAGGTGTGGTCATACTGCTAATAGCAGTTAGTTTAGTAGTTACCGGTTGTTTGTCAACGAACAAAGCAACTTATATGAGTGAACAAATAGACTTGAAAGCAGCCATATCCAGTCATGGCTATTCGACAAGCTTGCCATCAGATTACACACTAACAGCTAACATTGATTTAAAAAGAGAAGGTAATGCTGATGGAATTAGTTATAAAATTCACTTAGAAAAGGCTACGGTCATGATGGAAAACGTAGTTATATCCTTTCACCTTGACCCAAGAATGTTTGATAAAGTGAATACCAGTCATGTATTCACTTCAACTACACAAGACAACATTCCTATCGCAATTGGACCAACAGGGGATACTCTAGGTGCTGTACTAGGGAGACAATTCGTTCTAAATAAGGGTAAAATTGATCGAGAAATGAAAAACATCTATTCTACCATTTACGCTAAGATAGCATATGGTCCAGTAGAGAATAGGATTACAGATTACATTCAATTAAATGCGAATGTTTCTACTGAATTAGAAGATTATATCAACCAAAATATCGAAAGTTAATCTCGTCAATAGACTTAACTTAGTTCAACTTCTATAGAAGCGAGTGATTCTTCTCATTAGAAGAATCGTTTCAGAGTGTCGAGAAACAACCTATTTTTTCGAGGCAGAATCGTATTTAAATCGATTTTTAGCTCCGTATGGAGCTTGTTCATCCTCGTCGCACAGAAGCAAACCATGTCATGCTCCAAACAAGCTCCATTTCGGTATTCGCCAAAAGCCGTATGGACTTTCTCGACAGTCTGGAACGATTCTTCTCCTAGAGAGGAATCGTTTTTTTAGTTTTTTTGTCATTCATGCAACATTTGGAGGTCATGATCGTCTAATATCTGACAAGTTATTACAACATTTTTACAACTCTATCTATATTCTCTATTATCATCGTAGTATACTTAATAGCATCTGAAGCATGTCTATGAAGGACTTATGAAAGGGTGGTTTACTATTATCATGCGAAATAAATGGAATGTACGAATCAGTGTCATACTTGCAATATTCATTCTCACTTTAATTTTTCCTAAGATGGGACATGCTGCTCCACAAACGATGCTATATTTGAATGGAAATTCCATTCCATTAACAGAGCCTATCATCCATATTAATAATTCGGTTATGGTACCAGTTCGAGTTGTCTCCGAAGAATTAGGGTATAAAGTAGGTTGGAGTCAAAAAGATCGAACGGTTTCGATTCAGAATAGTAACAATGAGATGCTGCTAACCGTTGATAAACAAGAAGCGACAGTGAATAAAGAATTAATCACAATGGATGTTGCTGCCACTATCAAGAAGGGGATAACACTTGTACCTCTTCGATTTATCGGCGAGAGTATGGGGCTGAAAGTGGAATGGAACTCCAAAACCTATTCTGTTAATCTACTTACACCAATTGAGCAAACACCTGATGTATCGAAGGATGCAGCGGTTACAGCTATCGAATATAACGAAAACAACTTACATATTAGCTTAGATCAGAATGTGGAACCCAAAGTTATGACCATGGTCAACCCCGATCGAATTGTCATTGATATTCCCAACACTACGTTTGCATCTAGCTTTACACAAATTAATGATTTGGGACCTAAGGGACAGGGTGAAATCAAACTAGATGACGCATCTCTTATTTCCCAAATAAGATTCTCCATGTTCAGCACATCACCGAATACGACACGTTTTGTTATGGATATGAAGGCGAAAACCGAATATGATGTGGTCCAAGATGGTCAAGGCTTGATTTCGATTTCGTTACTAACTTCAGATAATGGGCAGCCAGAAATTCCGCCAGCAGAGCCGCTACCCACGGAAACGATACCATCTGTCATTCCAATTCCTCCTGTGCCACCTTTAGAGGGATATGCGGTCATGCTAGACGCAGGCCATGGAGGGAATACGGGTTCTCTAAGTGTTCAGAAGCGATATGAGGATGAATTTAACCTTGCACTTACCTTGAAGATAGCCGAACTGGCTAAGCAAGAAACTGGATTTCATGTCGTATTGACGAGAGATACGGATGTGAAATTAGCGACAAACTTGCGTGCGCCTCTAGCGAACAGCGCCAATGTAGACTTATTCATCTCCATTCATGGCAATAGTGCTGGGGATCGCAGCCCAGTTCCAAGTGGAACAGAAACCTACTATCAACGTGAAGATAGCAAAGCATTTGCAGAGATCATGCATAAATATTTGATGCTTGGTACTCAATTTAGAGACCGAGGCGTCAAACAAGCCAACTTTGATGTCATCAGAAGAACGACAATGCCTGCGGTATTGCTCGAGATTGGATTTATTACCAACCCGAACGAAGAAGAAACGATGTATAGTGAGGATTTCCAGTGGCAAGTAGCGGAGCAAATTATCGCAGGCATCAAAGCTCAACTGGGGTTAACGTCGTAGATATTCATCTGAACAATAAATAGGATTCGTAAGGAAGAAGACGGATAGCCGTCTTCTTTTTTTTAACCCTGAATAATCATTTATTCGCGTGGGTAATGGTAAACCTCAGACGACTGTATCGTTCTAATTGTCCAAACACTGCGAGCAAGGTTTCCATATACTATTTGGGGTACCTGCAATGGAGGTGTTATGGCTTGATTATGATTAGTCTATGTATGATTGTGAAAAATGAGGAGCTAGTATTGGAACGGTGCTTAAATTCGGTTAAAGGTATAGTAGATGAGATCATTATTGTAGATACGGGATCTACAGATCGAACACAAGAAATTGCTGCGAACTATACGAATCATATCTTTCAGTATGATTGGATAGATGATTTCTCTGCTGCGAGGAACTATTCTTTCTCTCAAGCTAGTCAAGATTATATTTTATGGCTGGATGCAGATGATGTGCTTCAGGAGCATGATCTGCATAAGTTCCTAGCACTCAAGCAACAGCTGGATGATAGTGTTGACTCCGTTTGCATGGATTACTATGTGGCATTCGACCCGCTTGGACAGCCAACAACGGTTATTAAAAGGAACAGGCTGGTGAAACGTTCCAGACAATTTCAATGGCATGATCCTGTTCATGAGCATTTGGAAGTTGAGGGAAAGGTTATCTTTGCTGATGTAGCAATAAGTCATGGCAGAGTGCACACGAACTCAGAACGTAACCTACGTATTTATGAAGGAATCTTGTCTAACGGAGGCCAACTCTCGAATCGACAATTATTACAATATGCGATGGAGTTGTCCGCTAATCATTATTATGAACAGGCAATCGAACTCTATCACAATTTCATTGCTGATCCCTCTCGTTATTTCGAAGAGAAATTACAATGCTGTGACCGAATGGCGCACTGTTATCATGAGCTTGGCAATAAGGAGCTAGAGCTGCAATCACTATTATTGACGTTCAATTACGATATCCCGCGTGCGGATTATGTATGCCGAATCGCTTATTATTTTCAAGAGAATAGTGATTATGAGAAAGCTGTTCATTGGTATCAGCTTGCGCTTAAGCTGGAGAAGCCCGAGTCTCGATTGCTTGATATCAATAATATGGCTTGGACATGGTTTCCGCATCTGCAGCTGGTGAAATGTTATGGCAAACTAGGGCAATTAGAGAAAGCCTATGCTCATAATGAGCAGGCTTTAACCTATGCTCCAAATGATTCAAATCTATTAGACAACAAAATAATATTGTTGAAACATTTAAGGAATAATAGATAATTTTACACAATAAAAATAAAGGCTTTCTAAGAGGAAACCGCAGGGGAACTGCCGTTTTCTAGTAGGATAGCCTTTTTAATCTTGCTCTAGGTAGTTACCGTATCTAGCAGAAGAAGCCATTCATACCATATAGCATACTAGAACAGTATAGCTTGAGGAGGAAGAATGAATGGCAATAAATAGAGTAAGAGTAGAGAAGCGTGTGTGTACGAAAATTATTAGCAAAAAGACGGTGTGCAAGAAAACGGTCAGTAAAAAGCGTGTCTGCAAACCTATCAAAAGACGTTCCGCTTTTCGAGCGGTCTCTGGTGTTGATCAACAACTTCTTGATGGTTCGATATCCCAAGTTCAATATCAGGTGGAAGAATTAGATCTCAACAATGAATATAATTCGGCAACCTCTACATTTCGTCCGAAACAAAATGGTGTATATACTCTATTTGCAAGTGTATTTTTCCGAACCACTACTGTAACTTCGTATACTCTCAATCTAGAGATACGAGTTAATGGTGTGCCTAGAATATCTGACCAGGAAGATTATAATAATATAAGCGGCATTATTGATACTGGAGGCATCGTAAATCTAAATGCTAGTGATAGAGTACAGGTATTTGCGAGGGTTATTGATAAAAACGTTGAAATTCAAAGTGGATTAGCTACTCGATTTGAAGGAGCTAGAATAAGCTAAAAAATGTTGATGAGAAGCCTTTCTAGAAACTTTCTAGAAAGGCTTCTTTTGTCTATTGATTGGAAGATTCAAGATAAACATACCGCTATTAGGAGACTGCGCTATAATTTCCAAATCCATTATTGTCACGATTTCGTGACAATGGTAAAATATTCTAATGTAAGTGTCATACATGAAAAAAGATGGAGGATATTATGGGAAGACATCTATTCTGCTTTCAGATCATTCTCACGAATGGCGATAGATTATGGCCTGCGTCTATCTTTCCCCAGGACAACGAATACGCAACCACGTATTTAAACGAGCTGCATCTGGTTGAAGAACGATTAGAACTGGAGGGGAAAATAACGGCAACCGTCTTTACTTATGATCATCAAGGCAATCTCATGACGAACCTACATAAGATACTTACTAAGGACGAAATATACATTATTCAAGGACCGATAGTTTCCTTCAATCCGCGTGAACTCAGTGTCAACGAAGTATTCGGTTTATCTGAAGCAGCACGGCTGTGGGGGATCGAGGGAGGCGGAGCAACAATCCGCAAAGCATTGGAACGCGGTGATTTCCGCTCGGACGAGATTAGGAAATCTGATGGCGTCTTGCTTGTAACCTACCCAGGAATGCAGCGTAGATATAATGCTGTGATGAAGGAGCAATGGGATCTGATCGACTCTTATTATGTACATAAGGGGATCATCCAAGGAGAGTCCTCCTGGATGCGGAATGAGTCGGAGTTCAGCACAGACTACAAGTACATGTCGCTTCTTGCAAGGCGGCCTTGCAAGGCATCCGACATGGAAAAGCATTCCTAACAGAGGTAGAGGGAGGTTCATGATTGTATGAAGAAAAACCACATAAAATTATTGGGGATCATCATCGTTGTAGCAGGAATCAATATCTTCGTACTATCGCCTGGATTTATAGGGGTGCAGATCGGAGCAAGTGCCTTCGCCACAGCATTCGGGGTAACCTTACTATTCACCAGTGCGCTTACATTGATATACGGAAGTTATTCCTTATTGTTCAAACAACCTGTTGTACTACCCGTTAAGCAGCTTAAAACTCATGATGACTATGTAGAAGCTTTAACTCACTACAGACGTGTTAATGTGCTGGAAGATGATATCACGCTTGCGTTAGAACAAATGAACCGAATAGGCAAGAAGAAGGACACCCTCTTAAACGTCCTTAATCAAAGATTTGATACAACAGAGTTAAGCTACAAGAAGTTTGCTTCCGTAACTTTAGAAGTAGAAAAGCTCTTTTATCTTAATGTCCGAAGTATTCTGAACAGACTTAATGTGTTTGACGAGTCTGAGTACGAGCGGGTCATGAAACGACAATCAACCTCGTTCTCACAAGAGCTTCTTCAAGAAAAAACGTTATTATACAACGAATATCTGTCTTTCATAAAAAGCTCAATAGGTACCAATGAAGAAATTCTGCTAAAGCTCGATAAGCTGCTGTTAGAAATATCTCGCTTAGATAGCTTTGAACTGGGAGATATCGATAATATGCCTTGTATGCAGGAAATTGACTTACTGATTAAGCAAACCAAATATTATAAACAGTGAGGTGCAAAGAATGGCAAAGAAAAGTAAATTTGTTCTATTAACGGGCATCATTGTTGTATTCGTATTCGCCGTTGTGTATTTAGGGGTAACGCTAACCTCCAATTTAGGCAAATCAGATTCACAGGTAGCATCAGAAGATGCAGGCAAGCGATTAAACAATTTGTATAACAAAATCTCAATTACAACAGAGACGCCAATTAAAGGGCAAATCGACCTTAATCCTGCTGAGGTTGCTGAATCCTTGCCTGATATTTCTAAATTCCCTATAACCGTTGAGAACACGACAGATCAGTTTGCAGAAATTTTCTCTTCTACTGAGAAATCGGGAACAGGTGTTGACGGCTGGTTGGTTGAGGTGGGGAACGAATTCAATAAAGCGAATATTACGGTAAATGGAAAACCAGCTTCAGTTAAAATTCGCAATATCGCCTCTGGTACAGCTGCGGATTATATCAAATCAGGGAAATATGTACCAGACGGATTTACTCCATCGAATGAGCTGTGGGGAGAAATGGTTAAAGCGAATAATGTGAAGACTCAGCTTATAACGGAGCGTCTTGTCGGGAATGTTCCAGGTATTGTCATCGCAAAAGCAAAATATGATGCCCTTATAGATAAGTATGGTGCTGTGAATGTCAAAACAGTAACCGAGGCGATTGCGGCGAATGAGTTCTCGATGGGCTATACAGATCCATTTGCAAGCTCCACGGGGTTAAACTTTCTTGTAACGGCGCTCAACACTTTTGACAGTACAAATATATTGGGCGAAACAGCTGTTCAAGGGTTTGAAAAGTTTCAAGCCAACGTACCTTTCATTGCATCTACAACGATACAAATGCGTGATGCGGCGAAGTCAGGTATGCTTGACGGATTTGTTCTGGAGTACCAAACCTATATTAATGCTGCTGATTTGAAAAATGGCTATGTTTTCACTCCGTTTGGTGTAAGACATGATAGTCCGTTGTATGCATTAGGTGATGTATCTAAAGATAAGCTAGAAATCATTCAGAAGTTCGCAGAGTTCGTTGCACAAGATAAATATCAGAATTTGGCCAAGGATAATGGCTTCAATAATCTAGATGACTATAAATCCGAGCTTGCCGTAGTTGACGGAAGTCTCTTGTCATCTGCTCAGAAGGTATGGAAAGAGAAGAAAGACGGAAGCAAGCCGATTGTAGCGGTGTTCGTAACCGATGTTTCCGGCAGTATGGCTGGTGAGCCGCTGAATCGATTGAAAGAGTCCCTATTAAAGGGGCAAAAGTATCTTGGGAAAGACAACAGTATTGGTCTAGTCTCCTATTCGAGCGATGTAACGATAAATCTTCCGATTGCCAAATATGATACGAATCAGCAGTCGATGTTTGTAGGCGCGGTGAACAGCCTGCAAGCAAGTGGAGGTACGGCTACTTTTGACGGTATTGTAGTGGGGATTAAGATGCTTCAAGATGAATTAGCTATTAATCCTAATATTAAGCCGATCATCTTTGTATTAAGTGATGGTGAAACGAATGAAGGATATTCGCTTAAGGACATTAAGGGGTTAATTGAGAATTATAAAATTCCAATTTACACAATCGGCTATAATGCCAATATTAAGGCGCTTCAAAGTATTTCGAGTATTAACGAGGCGGCTAGTATTAATGCAGATACAGATGATGTGGTCTACAAAATAGGAAATCTGTTCAATGTTCAAATGTAACGAATACCAAGGGGAGGGTTTAGTATGTCATTCACTATGGAAATTCCGAGTCAAGAAGAGATCAAGGTGGCTATCGAGGAGCAAGTGAAGCCCATTCCCGAAGAAGTTGCAAAGCTTAAAGAGGTGGCAGAGAACAATGTAGCTTCGATTATGGAGCTTGATATTGAGTCGCTTGAGAAACGGAAAGAAATACTGCAATCCATTGACACCTTTGGTATCAACACGATGAAATTATCTTCAGATAAGAATGCTCTTCTGCAGGTTGCGGTAGGCAATCTCTCGAAGACGGGGGACGAGGGAGGGCAAGTAGCCAAAGGTCTAACTGAATTGCATATTCAGCTTAAGGATTTGGACCCGAGTGCAATTGATTTTGCTAAGAGAGGATTTCTCGGCAAGCTGTTCAATCCGCTGCGTGCTTATTTTCTCAAGTATCAGAAAGCTGATGTGGTCATTGCCGATATAGTGATTTCTCTTGATAAGGGAAAGTCCACTCTTAAGAATGACAACACCACTTTGGAGATTGAACAACAAACTCTGCGAGATTTGACCAAAAAACTTCAAAAGGAAATTCAACTCGGTGTATTGATGGACGAATCGATTGAATCTCAGATTCAGGCAGCCAAACTTCGTAATAAGGACCCAGATAAAATCCGCTTTATTACAGAAGAAGTACTGTTCCCTCTGCGTCAGCGCGTTATGGATTTGCAACAGATGCTGGTTGTGAACCAACAGGGGATTATGGCCATTGAAGTCGTAGTCCGTAACAATAAAGAATTGATTCGCGGCGTAGATAGAGCGAAGAATGTAACGATCTCGGCATTGAAAATTTCGGTTACGGTAGCAAGTGCTCTCTATAATCAGAAGATAGTATTGAAAAAGATTGAGCTGTTAAACCAAACTACCAACGAGTTAATTGCCGGGACATCTAGAATGCTGAAAAATCAAGGCGCAGCCATCCATAAGCAATCACTAGAAGCAAGCATCTCGGTTGACACACTGAAACAAGCTTTCTCTGAGGTGCTGGAGGCTCTTGATTCCATTAGCACCTACAAACAAGAGGCACTGCCGAAAATGCGAGATACGATTAACCAGTTCCGAGTCATGGCTGATGATGGTGAGAAGCAAATCCATCGTCTTGAGAAAGGTCATAAGCTAGGACTGTAATATACAGTGAGAGCTGTAAGCCAAGAGGTGTCGAGCGTGCTAGATGATTCAGAAAAGCGAGAGATTAATAATCGTCGTCATTTTTCTTTTCGAATGAACTTCTTTTTCTTTGTTGTATTTGGACTTTTCAGTGTACTTATTATTCAACTCGCAATTCTTCAGTTCGTCGAAGGGCCGGAGCTGCTGGCAGAAGGAAAGAGGATAGGTAATCGAAGTTCGAAGATAGCACCCATTCGCGGCAATATCTATGACTCGAATGGAACAGCAATTGCTTATTCCACTTCGACGCAATCGCTTTATTTTACAATCTCACCGGACTTTAAGACGAAGGAATCCTTCGATGCTGTTAATATGGCTAAGAGGTTGGTTGAAGCATTCAATAAATATGGAAAAGCAGACAATCCAATGACAGTTGAGGATGTTGTTCGACAAATGGATCTGGAGTCCCGTGTGAACTATATTTCAACCCAAAGGCGGATTAAATCAGGTCTTACACGTGAAGAGGTTGCTTTCTTTCTACAACATCGCAGTGAATTTCAAGGTGTTGATATTGTCGAGGAAAGCGTACGTAATTACAGCAAGGACACTGTAGCGGTCCAGCTAGTT
Source organism: Pristimantibacillus sp. (assembly GCA_048976605.1). GTDB lineage: Bacteria > Bacillota > Bacilli > Paenibacillales > Paenibacillaceae > Pristimantibacillus. The sequence continues at coordinate 53,964 of JBHGUX010000054.1, forward strand.
GGCTACTTGAAGAAATTTCAAGGTGCGCGAAGAAACTTGTCCTATTATGAAGAGAAGAGCAAGGAAAAGGATGAGCAATTGCAATATGTGACGGATGAGGAAGTCGGCTTTGACGGGCTGGAATATATGTATCAAGATATACTTCGCGGTAAGAACGGGGTAAAGAAATTTCCTGTCAATAAGGATGAGCGTATTATTGGGCCAATGGAAATAACGAACCCTGAGAAGGGGGCAAATCTGTTCCTGACGATCAATCGCAATGTTCAAGTAAAGACAGAGGACGCCATCGTTAATCATCTTAAAAAAATAAGTACTTCATCGAATAAATCAGAGCGCGCTGAATTTGCTAAGACTGGTTATGCCGTAGCCATGGAAGTGGATACGGGTAAAGTAATTGCCATGGCCAGTATGCCTGACTATGACCCGAATATATTTGCAGGAGGTCAAATCAGTCACGAAGATTATAACAATTTTCTATCGGTACTGCGCAATGGAACAATTAGCGAAGTATTCGCTAAATATGATACAGAAGAGGAACGGAATAGGCATCCATCTTCGTTAGTGCCACCGGGCTCTACAATGAAGCCGCTCTCGATTCTGATCGGATTGAATGAAAAGCTGTTTACAACTACAAGCCAATATAATGATACGGGTGTATTCTACTTTGGTAAAAAGGGACACGAGGTACCGATAACGAACGCCTCTAATCATGCATATGGTCTGTTAGATCCAACTAAAGCGATTACCAAATCATCCAATCCATTCATGGGAGCTATGGTAGGCAACAAGTTGTATGAGAAGTACAAGGGCAAAGCTGGCGTGGATGTGTGGAATGACTACATGAATCAATTTGGTTTGGGTGTATTAACGGGCAGCGGCTTATATGGTGAGACTAAAGGTACAGTCGACTATTATCACGAAGTAGAGAGCGCGAGCTCTCAGTCAGCACTAGTGAGGGCTTCATTTGGTCAACAGGCAAGATATACACCTCTGCAGTTGGTACAATATACCGCAATGCTGGCTAATCATGGCAAGCGCTTAAAACCGCAGTTCGTTAATGAAATAAAAGATTTCGAAGGTAATCTCATTCAAGGATATACAACCGAGGTAATGAACACAGTTGAGTTTCCAGAGGAGTATTGGCAAGAGATTGAAGCAGGAATGTCGCAGGTTGGTGTACAGGGATTTGATGAAGTTTCCTATACCTTCAATCGCAAGACAGGTACAGCGGAATCCAGCGTTGCAGGTCGTATGGCGGACAATGCCGTATTTATCGCTTATGCACCTGCAGACAAGCCGAAGCTCGCCGTTGCTGTTGTTATACCTGATGGTGAATTTGGCGGATGGGGTGCTGCTCCAATTGCTCGTCAAATCTTTGATGCATATAATGAGGAGATCGGACTATATGGTGTTCCAGTAAAATAATAGCGACATCATAGAAAGTTGCAGCATAAGCATTGTTCATTTTATAATGTGAGAGAAAAGGAGGCGATAGAAATGGCAAATCATATTGCCAGAGTTAGCTGCTCATGCAAAGCCTATTAGAAGGGCGATACTTTGCATGGGGCCGGAAGAAATAATGTCGCCCATTAATCGTTTCTAATAATAGGCTTTGCACCTTATATTGTTTAACTAAACATAAGGGGCTGAGAAGCAATGGTTACACCATTTATTAGAAACTATCAATATAATTTAATTAAAAAGCAAACCAATCTCCTGCAAAATGCCTGTAACACCGTGTCCGATCCCAAGGTAGTGGAAGCGGTCAGGTTGAGCTCGCTAAGTAAAATAATAGAAGCGTTCCCCGAAGTGACTGAACTTCAAAAACAATATCTGGAGAGGCTTTCGACGCTGAATAGGACGGAAGACTTTCAACTTTATTTGCATGCAATGGTGCCTTTGATGACAGAATTCAAACAATTGACAGCTGCGCAAATCAAGAAGCTGTTCCCCAAAGTGAAAAAGCTGAAGGTTCCCGATTTATCTGCTTTCGATTATCGTTATGTAACCTACATGGGCTGGACCGATATTGCATCGAATAGGTTGTTTATTGTGTATGAACTGGGCGATCAGCTTATTGGCATTGAAGGCAAGCTCACGCCAACCAATAAGAAAAGTACTTGTTTCTTATGTAACCGGCACGAAGAGGTAGCATTATTCTCAGCGATATCCAAATCGAAACCAGCGAATGCATCTCCTGACTATTACAAAGCGATTGGCAACTATATGTGTGTGAACAGTGACATCTGCAACAAGAACATCACTGATGTCACCGTATTGGAAAAGTTCATTAGCAACTTAACAGGAAAGCACGAGTCATAAGAGAAGAGGAGGCATCAGGTAGAACTGATGCCTCTTTTTTTTGCGATAATAATTGTAATGTTATGTTGATGAGGATTTGGGCAATAGGGACGCCCCTTTTTGAAGCCCGACCAACTGTCGTGACCGAGTTAGTCTGTATGTGCGACGGCGCTGATTTCAATTAGTTGCTTAGGGGACGCTAGGTATGTCACGCCGATGCAGCTGCCGGCCGGTCGGTGTTGTCCCATGTATTCCTTGAACAGCTGGATACATGGCCCGAAATGCTCTTGCGCGTTTGTCAGATAGACCTCCACATAAGCGAGGTTCGATTTCGTGACACCAAATCCCGCCAGCACGCGATCGAGATTCTCCAATGTCTGTCGGGTCTGTGCCTCGATATCGTCCTCACCAACGAATGCGCCCTCCGTATCATGGGAAAATTGTCCCGAAATGTAGATGGTGCCATTGACGCTGTAGCCCTGGGTGATGCCGTGATCCCAAAGATTGTGATTGTAGGTTTTGATTGTATTCATTTTTTTGTCTCCTTTACTTCAAAGTAAGGCTAGTATAAAATAAGCGAAAATAAAAATATAGTACGCACTTTAATGATAGGTACTATCAGAAAGGATAGTGTAAATATGAGTATGGCTGAATATAAAGGAAAAGTTAAATCTATTCAGGATACACCTTTCGGCTATACATTGTCAGTTATTGGAGGTAAATGGAAAATGGTTATTATGTACCTTCTGGCAGAAAACCAACCGGTTCGCTTTAATGATCTGAAAAGACAGATAGGAGCTATTACTTTTAAAACCTTGAGTTCACAACTTAAAGAATTGGAAGCAGATGGTATGGTGAATCGGAAAGAGTATCCTCAAGTTCCCCCTAAAGTCGAGTACAGCCTTACAGATAAAGCGAATACGCTCTTACCCGTTTTGGAAGAGTTATGTGAGTGGGGAGTAAAAAATCGAAATAATTAAATTCAGTTTTCTAGTTATTTTCGGTATTAGCAAGACCATTCTGCTGATCGCTGAAGAGATCCGTTATTTTTATTTTTCAGACGATAAGAACATACAGGTATTGACAGCCGCTAAAGTTGCGGCTTTTTTGTTATATGTTAAATTGAATAAATGTATTAAATTGTAAAGTTAATAGGACTTTTTTTCATTGTTTACAATGTTGGGACTTGACCAGAAAGGTGGCGCCAGATGTATCTATCAACACATGCTGATAATGACAATGTAAGAATTCATTACTATGATTCACTCGAGCGTTCAAATGAAACGCTAATTCCTTTAATCGTCTGTCCTGGATTATCTGAAACAGCAGAAGAATATCTCGATTTACTAGAAGCCGCTTTACCAAGAAGATGTATACTTTTATCATTCCGAGGTAGAGGGCAAAGCGACACCCCTGACAATGGATATAAACTTGATGACCATATTTCTGATATAGAGTCCGTTGTCCGCCATTCTGGTGTAGAGTTATTTCACTTGTTCGCTTACTCTCGCGGAGTGGCTTATGCATTAGGCTATGCACAGAAACATAAGGAAAAGGTGAAATCATTGATTTTGGGGGATTACCCACCAGAACATCGAGCGATGCCACAGGAATGGTCAGATGATTACATAAATAATTATTTGATCCCTTATGATCGTACCCTTAATATACGACGTGAAGCGGTTCTTGGCATTCAAAGGGAGTCTACTCAACTCAGTCTAGAAATCGATTTATCCATGGATGTTCTATTGGCTAGGGGTAAACTAAAAGATTCATTAGTCGCGGATAGCGACATTATTCGATATACAAAAATGTGCAAACACTTGTCGATAAAAGAATATAATCAATCCGGACATGATCTGAAAAGTATAGATAAGTGGCTATTTTATAACGATATTATGAGTTTTTTAGACCATCCGATGTGATATAGCCTTAGGCTATAACTAGATATAGTTTAATCCAGTTACACTATAGCTGCTAATACATGGTATCTTTCTTGTAACAATTATATAGGAGTGGTACAAGATGGTTAAAAGCAGTGTTTTGGGATATCCACGTATTGGTGCAGATCGTGAATGGAAGAAGGCGCTTGAAGCGTTCTGGTCTGGCAAGTTGGAAGAATCAGAGTTTCATAGTCAGCTGCAAGAAATCCGTTTGAATCATTTGCGTAAACAGCAGGAGAAGGGCATCGACTTCATCTCGGTCAACGATTTCAGCTATTATGATCATGTTCTTGATACAGCGACTATGTTCGGAATTATACCGAAACGTTTCTCCTATGATGGCGGAGCTGTACCACTGGGTCTTTATTATGGAATTGCTCGCGGAACGAAGGATGCGACAGCAAGTGAAATGACCAAGTGGTTTAATACCAACTATCACTACATCGTTCCAGAACTGGATGGGACGACGCCGGTGCTAACCGAAAACAAACCTCTTCAGGCGTATCGCGAAGCGAAGGAAAAGCTCGGAATCGAGGGGAAGCCGGTTATCGTAGGACCGTTAACCTTCTTGAAACTGTCGAAAGGTTACCAAGTAACGGAGATCGATGCCTGGCTTGAACGTTTGCTGCCGCTTTATACACAGGTCCTTCAAGAGCTTGAGCATGAAGGGGTTCAATGGGTCCAAATTGACGAACCGATCCTAGTAACGAAATTAAGTTCTGCCGATCTCCAGCGACTGAAGACTATCTATGAGACATTGGTCGCAGCTGTGCCTAACTTGAACATTATGCTGCAAACTTATTTTGAATCGGTGGAGAACTACAGCGAGGTAGTCCAACTGCCCGTTAAAGGATTAGGACTTGATTTCGTTCATGGATTCTCTGGCAATATAGCGTCGATTAAAGCATTCGGTTTTCCAGCTGATAAAATACTAGGTGCAGGGATCATCGATGGCCGTGGCATCTGGAAGGCTTCACTTTATGAGAAACTAACCGTGCTCGAAGAGTTAAATGAAGTCGTATCGACTGACCATTTAATCGTCCAGACTTCTTGCAGCTTGCTTCATGTTCCTGTAACGGTGGCAAAGGAGTCGAAGCTCTCGACAGAACTAAAAGACGCTCTTGCCTTTGCTGATGAGAAGCTGGATGAGCTTGTCTTTCTAGCGAAAGCACTTTCCTCAGATAAGGCCTTAATTACAGACGAACTAGAACAATGCGAGAAAGTACTTCAGGCAATCAAGCAATCCGGTGAACGTAATCGAACCGACATTCAGAGTGCTGTCGCTGCTATTAGTGCACAACAACCGCAACGAAGTCTGCCTTTTGCAGAACGTCATATTGCGCAACAGGATAAATGGAAATTGCCGATTTTTCCGACGACGACAATTGGCAGCTTTCCACAATCAGCGGAGGTACGCAAGTCTCGTCAATTGTGGCGCAAGGGTGAATGGAACAATGAACAATATGCTGGCTTCATTCGAGAGCAGATTGATATCTGGATTAAGCTGCAGGAAGAGATCGGACTGGATGTTCTCGTGCATGGTGAATTTGAAAGAACGGATATGGTTGAATTCTTTGGTGAGAAGCTTGCAGGCTTCGCGTTCACCCAGTATGGATGGGTTCAGTCGTATGGGTCACGCTGCGTGAAACCGCCAATTATTTTTGGAGATGTAGCGTTCGAGGAAGCTATGACTGTTGAAGAAACGAAATATGCCCAGTCTAAGACTGAACGTCCTGTGAAGGGAATGCTTACTGGTCCGATAACGATCATGAACTGGTCGTTCGTCCGTGATGATATTTCTCGTGAACAAATTGCCTACCAATTAGCATACGCACTTCGACAAGAAGTGGAGGCGCTAGAGCAAGCAGGCATTGGAATGATTCAAGTGGATGAGCCTGCAGTTCGTGAAGGTCTGCCGCTTAAGGAAGAAGATCAAGCTGAATATTTGGCATGGTCTGTCAAAGCATTCCGCATAACCACATGCACGGTTCAGGCAACGACACAAATTCATACGCATATGTGTTATTGTGAGTTCCACGACATGATTGATTCGATAGAAGCGATGGATGCTGATGTCATATCGATCGAGACTTCTCGCAGTCACGGAGAACTGATTCATAGCTTCGAGTTAAATACTTATAAACTAGGTATTGGTCTAGGTGTATATGATATTCACAGTCCGCGTATTCCGCGGGTAGAGGAAATGACTAGTATGATCGAACGTGCCTTGCGTGTACTTGATCCCAAGCTGTTCTGGATCAATCCGGATTGCGGACTTAAAACTCGTGGACTAGAAGAAACGATCGATTCCTTGCGCAACATGGTTGAAGCAACGCAGATCGCTCGTGCGAAGCATTCGCTAAAGGTCTAAGAATAAGCTAAGATATCAAAGCTATAACGAAGAGATAGTCGAATATTAATTATGAATGAGCAGGCGCTTGCAGCCTGCTCATTTTTAATATAATTAGCGGGATATTTGTATTGCTTTAACACCATTAACCTTCGTTTCATCACTTTTGGATCTTGATAGGACGGAGGTTCACTATTCAGACATAGAGGTGCGATTGTGTTAGGCGGAAGTATAGATTCGTCGATTGACCTAAACATCACTCATTCTAGTAATGATAAAAACAGACGTATCGAATGCAGTAAATAGTGGAGTATGAAAATAATTTCTAGAACTGTGTCGATTTTGTCATCAGCTGTTCGTTGTCTATATATTACAACAACAAAGGAGAGATACAAATGTTCGGAGTTACAGAGGACTCGGTCATACCATGAAGCTGATTGCACAGATAATATCAACGGAGCTGAATGAATTTTTAAGGTCAATTAAGCTGCATTAACCAAATGGAATTAAGAAGGGAAGGATTAATATGCAATATGCAAATTCAAAAAAGACCAATACTAATAGAATTAGACTACTTTTGATTGGTGGGGTAGCTTCAGCACCGCTATTCTACGCAATAGTCATTGCTCAAGTGTTTACCCGTACTGGATTTGATGTCAGGCGTCATGCTATCAGCAGCCTAACATTAGGTGACTTGGGGTGGATTCAAAGTACGAATTTTGTTGTAACGGGATTACTTGCTGTATTGGCAGCCATTGGAATACGTGGAATGCTGCAAGGCGGTAAGGGAGGAACATGGGGCTCCTTGCTTATCGGAATATACGGAATAGGTATGATAGGAGCTGGTCTATTTCGTCCTGACCCTGGTCTTAGTTTTCCTGCTGGAGCTCCAGTGGGTGCACCTACAACGATGAGTGGTCATGCAGCATTACATTCTATAGCATTCTTTATTTCATTTATCTGTCTGATAGCAGTATTCATTGTTTTTGCACGTCGATTTGCTGCACAAGGTGAGCGAAAGTGGAAAACATACTGCATTGTGACGAGTGTCATATCACCATTACTTCTTATATTGGGTATGGGGATACCTAGTTGGATTGGTGTTATTATGGGGAGCGCTGGTATTGTTGCTTTTGGATGGGTTTCTGCACTTACCGCCCGGTTACACGCCGAAGCCTCTACAATAGAAAAAATATCGTAAATATAGAAGCGTGATACTCGGACTGTTGAACACCGGTAAACAAGCTTCACTATAAAATAGGAGGAATCCACGTATGAGATTTATGCTAATTGTTAAAGCGACAACTGATTCAGAGGCAGGGAATATGCCCACCCAAGAGCTCTTTGATGCGATGCAAAAGTACAACGAGGAACTGGTTAGAGCTGGTATTCTACTCGCAGCCGATGGACTACAGCCAAGTTCAAGCGGAATACGGATTTCATATCCGGTATCTGGAGGGAAGCCGAAGATTATTGATGGTCCTTTTACAGAGGCCAAAGAATTGATTGCGGGCTATACTCTAATTGAAGTTAAATCTAAAGACGAAGCAATCGAATGGGCTCTTCGCATGCCGGACCCTCATGGATTTGGTCAGGGTGAGATTGAGCTCAGACAGGTGTTTGAAGTGGAGGATTTAATGGGTAATCCTAAAACCCCACTTCATTTTTGAAGTGTGGTTTCTTTTGGTTTAGCAGAGATTCATTTGTGTAGTTCAGACACTGTTTCTAAGCTGGTATAAGAAGTGCTAGGGGCATATAATGGAAATACAACAACACACTTTCTCATAGGGAATTTCAATGATCGATCTATTCTTAAGACGTTTAACTATAAACGATTGGGAGGGATTCGATTGACACAAAAGCTGGCTGTTCTTGTGATCCATGGATTAGGCAGGCAGAAGAACAATTTTGCAGATCCATTCATACGCCTGCTCTTGAAACATTATGCAAAAGCATCAGGCGAACGTGTGCCAGACAAACATCTGGCAATTAAGCCGGTCTATTGGGCAGAAGTGCTGGAAGAGAGGGAGGAAGAGCTGAAGCGAAGACAGTTTCAGCCTTCCGCTATGCGCTATGAATGGCTGAGACATTACGTCATACACTATCTTGGAGATGCAGTCGCTTATCAGCCGCTGGAGACCAATAATCAAATATATCTGGATATTCATGAAAAGTTAAGTAAGGCGCTGCATGAATTAACGACTGAAGCAGGAGAGAATGCTCCGCTTTGCGTGATATCGCATAGCATGGGCACCGTTATTGCCAGTAATTATTTCTATGATCTGCAAAATTCAGTGAATTGGAAACCAGTTTTATATAACCCGGACTCCGCATTGGAACGTGGAGAAACACTTTCACTGTTTTATTCTTGTGGAACGACATTACCCTTGTGGAGCTTACGATACCGTAACTTTGACAAACCGATTCATGTTCCGGCTGACCAAATGCGGATTATAGCGTTAGGTATCCGTGGCGAATGGATTAATTTTTACGATAAAGATGATATCCTGGGTTACCCACTGCGAAGCATTCATGAGGCATATGAGGAAGCTGTTCAGGAGGACATCAAAGTTAGAGTAGGGGATTGGAAGACAAGTTGGAATCCATTGTGCCATAATGGATACTTTGCAAGCAGCAAAGTCGTTTCCAGAATGGCCAGTGGATTAGCCACGACCTGGAGAGAACTCAATCTATAATAAACAGTAAAGGTTATTCCTAATGAGGTCAATTGACCTCATTAAGAATAACCTCTTTATTGTCCTGTTGAACCCTATTTTACTTCACAAGTCGGCGAGTCTTCAATTCTGAGCGAGAGATTGGAGCGCTTGTCGTAACTTCTACCTTTGCTTGCGAGAATAATGTATTCCATTCTTTCATAATCGGCTTCGCTTCGCGGTTGTGATAACGATAGTAGTGCTGTCCGAATCCGAAAATATCTTGCCCGAAATCGCTTTGCACACGTTTAATGGAAGCTTTCACTTGCTTACTTAAAAAATCCGTTGCTAACCGCTCGAGTTCCAAATATCCCTCTACTTTATCTAACGGTAAATTATCATCGATGCTGGTGATTTGGAATTTACCGCTAATATGAAGCTTAATTAGAGGTTCTTTATCTTGCATGGACACTTCTAAGCTAGTATGCCGATGTTGATACCGAAGAGAAGCGAATCTCCCTTTTTTATCAAGTGGTACTGTAACAACTGTAGCTTTCAGCTCATTTCTGACTAAGTTTAGCATTCTAGTTTCTTCTACGGGGAGAAATCCGAGGAGCTTGTCTCCTTGAAAGACGGCTGCTCCTGAAATCTTGGTGATGGCTTTTGGTTTAAGGGATTTTATACTGTCCATCGTTTGGCTTTCTTCGGAATTTCCTTGTATAGAAATTGCTCCTAACGCTAGCTCTATGCCATCCGACAAGGTGGCTTGCGTAATATCGACTAGACGGCTTTTTGGAATGCCTCCTGATACGGTAAAGAGATTTTCAACCTGGGATTGGATTTTATAGCTGGCATACATGCCCCCCGGAGGAAGTACTTGCAGCAATTGCGAAGCAGGGACATGTCGTGCGATCAATATGGTCACATCTTCTCGAAGAAATCTGGAACGCTGCAATACATCGATATATTTGTTCAGTCCATCTCGTGCAATGTGCTCGTCAATGATGATAACTCGAATGTGGGAAGCGATCAGCACACGATCTACTAACTCATTTAGCTTTCCAGTTGTCTCTGCCAGCGAATTACCTTCAAAGGTATATAATGTAGTCGGAGTTCCACCTTTGCCAGCCTCAATTGTCTGAGCTTCGGCTGTATTTAAGACCTCGAAAGTGACTCTTTCTTTTGCCTTTTTTCCAGGTTCGATTGCTAATCCTGTCACAAGGGAGGTCCTGTTGATTTCGACAAGATCCCAGCAGCCGCTTAATAATCCACAAATACCGGATAATATTAGAAGTGTCAGCATATAGCGCAATAGAATCATGATTGTTGTCTCCTTATCCTTATTAGCTTGGAAAAGGATGTTAAGTAAGGTACGCCAAACGTCTCTATTCGAGACAAGTGAATCATTAAGAAAGCGCAGCCTAATATGACACCATATAACCCTAAGAAAGAACCTGCAATAATTAGGGCATACCGATATAAACGAATATTCGATCCAAATGAATAAATAGGAGCTACATAGCTTGAAATTACGGCTAAAGACACAACGATAACGTTAATGTTCGAGACGATCCCAGCTTGAACGGCTGCTTCACCTAAAACTAGAGCGCCGGCTATCGAGATGGATTGACCGACAATCCGCGGCATGCGCGTGCTTGCTTCCCTTAATAATTCAAAGGTTATCTCCATTAAGAATATTTCAATAACCGCAGGGAAAGGAATCCCTTCCCGTTGGGCAGCGATACTAGTCAAGAGTGTTGTAGGAATAAGCTCTTGATGGTAGCTTGTAACGGCGACGTATAGAGCAGGGAAGCAGAGAGCAAAGAAAAAAGCGATATAACGGATATAACGTACAAATGTGCTAAATACGATCCATTGATAGCGATCTTCAGGTGATCTGAAGAAATCGTTCATGATAGCCGGAACAACAAGCAAGAAAGGACTCCCGTTCACAATCACAGCAATTCTATGATCTAATAATGAAGCACAAATCTCATCCGGCCGCTCGCTGTTTAATGCGGTTGGGAAAAGCTGTATGCCATCTGGACGAAACAATTCTTCCAGACTTCCTGAGTCGAACAAGCTGACCATCTTGCATTTCTCTAGACGTATTCGTACTTGATCTAGAACGTCAGGGTCAACTTCATCTTTAAGCTAAGCAAGATAAACAGGTGTACTCGTTTTTTCGCCAATTTCATACTTATCAAAACGAAGTTTTTCATTCGCGATTCGTCTTCGTATTAAGCTCATATTCGTCGCTGCGGATTCTGTGAAACCTTCCTTTGGTCCTCTAACAACATTCTGTGTTGTTGGTTCTGATACAGCTCTCGTATCCAGCTTATTGACATCAATAAATAGGATTTGCATAACGTCTTCAACGACAATTGCAGCATAACCACTGTTTAACATGCGTGGGAGGTTATTCATTTCTTTTTCCACGTGGCTAGTTAATCCGCTTAAGTATTTCAAGGACAATGTTCCCAATAGATCATTCTTATCGATCGAAGTGTCCGTATAACTTGCCTGTATAAGCGGATTGATTACATTATCCATGACAAAAGAAGAGTTAGTCATCGTAGTCAGATAACAAAGTAAGCTATCTTTACCGCAAATTCGAAGATTGACTAAGGCAAGATCGTTGGTATCTCCAAAAATATGGTGGAGCTCCGCCTTAAGTTGCTTTACATTGCCTTTGTATGATTGGTTAGGAGGGGAACCGTTTCTGTTCATAAACGAACTCCTTTCGGATTTCGGAGCCAGAGTAGAATGAGTGTTGCAAGCGGTAGAATGATTTGAAGGGGAATGTGTAACCAATAAATGACATATCTCAGGCCCTCTGCAACGTGTTCTGCACCGTTTCGTGTGACAATAATAGAGAATCCTCCGATCAGGAGAGCGAACGGAATATTGGTTTGCTTGTCCGTTATTTGAAATACATAAGAGGCACCTTTGCACCCCGCATATAAAAAGATAGCGCATTTGAGGAGTACGCCAAAGATAATAATCAGAGCCACCAGCGCATCCATCCGAGTAATAAAATTCGAGATATTAATCAGCCGTGCCGCATCGAGCAAAGCAAATACGGAGAACTTGATGTTCTCCATTCCAAGGGTGCTGGTTTGAAGCAAATCTGAAAATGTTAAAATTGCCCCCGCGCTGAATAAGGAGATTAATCCAATTTTACGAAATTGCCGGGCATTGCCTAAAGTCGGAAAGAAGACTAGAAATACGATCATTTCACCATAGGGGAACCATATTGTGCTTTTCAACGGTGCTTGAAGCACTTTCATATAGCCCTCTGATAATACCGGTAGAAGACGTTCGACACTCACTGATTTGCTTAATATAAGGAACAACGCCAAAGTCGCAAAGAAGAGAACAACCATTGTTGCTATAAGTACCGACAACCGTCCCAACACGGTTAAACCTCCTGCAGCAGCATAAGCAACAATTAATACAAACAAAAAAGCGAGAAGGTTATCCGGTGTAAAACGAAGGAGTGATGTCATGATTAATTCGATCATGTCCCTAATGTTGCGAGAGGCGATATATAGAAAATAGACGGTATAGCATAAAACAAATAGTTTGCCGATAGGTTTTCCCCAGGCCGTTTCAAGTATGAGATATAAGCCCTTGTCTTTTCCTTTGGAGGCAACCCATACAAACAGACAAAATAAAAGGCTGGCAGGAATTATAGTAATTAGATCGACTAGCCATGTGTCTGGAACTAATTTAGGCGAGCCAAAAATAATCGACGTGCCTAGCAAGAATACTAGCATGGTTGTGAAGAGCTGCAGAGGAGATAGTTTGTAGGCCATATTTTATGGATTAACCCTCCTGCCCTTAAGAAATCGTAGACGTAAACGTTTCATAAAATCGCGATCTTTCAGATCATTCCAAATAGCGAATAGAAGAGCCGCTTCGATCATGTAGCCCGGGCCATTCTGATATCTGGGGTATAAATGCAGCAACGCTCGTACAAATGTTTCACTGTAGACCAACGTATCAAAAAAGGCCATCAATAATAAGCCGCAAAACGAGATTATCAAAAACCCTAACGTTGTCAGAAGACATCATCCCTCGAGTCGAATCTATACCTGGTATATTGCACAAGCAGTACCAGAATTATGTATTCGAGCTAACTCGTGGATGATAAAGTTGGATGGTTATCTGGATGGTAAGCCGCTGTCAGCCAAATTGTGGCGTACAGCGGCAGTACCAACATTAGTGCGGAAGTACAGGGAGTCCGCTTGCGATCTTAGATGGCACATAGGCGCTGATCAAATTGCTCCACGATTCGCAACTTCTACTAATAAGGGGATCGAACAAACGAAGAATCTAAAGCAAGTTGGAATTCAAGAAATTAGGTCTTAACGTAAGAATTTATCTAACCAGCTCAACGAACTTCGTTGCAGCACTGGTAAGCGGCATGTTCCTCATAATCATAATCCCCACATGGGAGGGTGGAAGCGACACATCCAATTGGATCTCGAAGAGAGACCCGTCTTCCAATTCCTTCGAGACAAATTCCCTAGTGACATACGAGATTCCGAGTCCTCTACGCGCGAATTCGATGAGAAGATCCACGCTGCCAACCTCGATTTCAGGTTTGAGTGTATAACCGTAATTTAGAAATAATTCAGAAATCGCCATTCGTGCCCGGCTATTTCTGGAAAAAAGAATGACGGGATATTTAAGAAGCATATCGAGAGATAGAATAACGCCTTTAAGCTCAGCGTAGCGTGCTCCTGCTACAAAGCAATCCTGTAGTTGGATACTTTCACTTACTTCAAGCTGGGAATCAACGATAGGCATTCGAACAACCCCTAAGTCAATTCTGCCTTCTTTCAAGAAAGAGATGATTTCTGGTGTCGTCCCGTGATTGAGATGCAGCTTGATGCTGGGATACTGATCATGAAAGTCTTCTAAATAGGGAAGTAAATAATGCTTGAACAGAGAATCACTGCCGCCAATGCGCAGCTCGCCACTGTCTAAATTTTTTATCGCAGCCATTTTTTCTTCAGCCAGTGATATTAATATTTGGGACTTCTCAATGTAGGAATACAAGATCTCGCCTTCTTGAGTCAACGAAACGCCTTTGGAATTCCGATAAAATAAAGTCAAACCAAAACTATCTTCCAGCGATTTGATGGCGTGACTGACACTCGGTTGAGTGAGGTACAGGGCTTTGGCTGCCTGTGTCAAGCTGCCTGTTTTCGCCGCCCAATAAAAAACTTTGTACAGTTCGTAGTTATTGATCATAGATGTGGTCTATAGCTCCTGTCAAATATATTAATTACTTGTATGACCGATAAACATATTATAGTAGAAGTACTTAAAAGAAACTAGAGCTTGACCTAAATCGGAACGATTAACATAGCTCAACTGGAAGGAGTAAAGAAGATGGAGCCAACGACTTTTATATTGTTTGGAGCGACAGGGGATTTAGCCAAAAGAAAAATCTATCCTGCTTTGTATAATTTATTCGTCGATAAGAAACTGCCGCAATCCTTCTCATTGATTGGGCTTGGAAGAAGAGAACTGTCTGATCAATCTTTTCAGGCAAATGTGAAGCAATCTCTATATGATTTTTCTAGTCGCCAGGCAACAGACGAAGTTCTAGTGAATGAGTTTGTGCAAGCATTCCACTACAGTGTTCTGGATATAGGGCGCAAAGAAGACTACCAGAAGCTTCTTGAAATCGTGGAACAACGTGAAGTTGAGCTTCAACTGCCGCCGAATCGCTTGTTTTATTTATCAGTTGGACCTGAATTTTTTGAACCGATTGCTGCAAACATTCAAAGCAGCGGGTTAGGTTCGGCGAATGGATGGAAACGTCTAATGATCGAGAAGCCGTTCGGTCATGATTTGCAATCAGCCCGGGAGCTGAATCAGAAGCTAAGCGAAGCTTTTGAGGAAGATGAAATTTTCCGTATTGATCATTATCTTGGTAAACCGATGGTGCAAAAGCTTGGGGATTTACAACAGGAAAATCCGGTCATTCAAGCATTATGGACGAATCGCTACATTGCCAACGTGCAGATAACAGCTAATGAAACCGTTGGTGTTGAAGAAAGAGCAGGCTATTATGATCATGTTGGTGCAGTAAGAGATATGTTCCAAAACCATATGTTGCAATTGCTCATGATGCTGGCGATTCGTCTCCCGAATAAAAGCACTTCCGAACAAGTCCGCTTCAAGAAGAAAAAGGTGATGGAAGCCATCGAACCTTTACAAAAACAGGATGTAAGTATGAAGGTCATTCGCGGACAGTACAAAGAAGGAAGCATCCAAGGAAAGTCTGTAGTTGGTTACACTTCCGAACCAGGTATTGCTCCTACATCCATGAATGATACGTTTATTGCAGCCAAACTGCAGATCGATGATTCCTTTTGGCGGGGAGTTCCATTTTATATCCGTACAGGCAAGCGAATGAAGGAGAAAACAACGCGTATTGTAGTTGAATTCAAAGAGCCGTTAAAGCAATCCAATGCCAATAACCATAACGGTATCGTACCCAATCTTCTCGTATTTGAAATCAGTCCTAATGAAGGGATCACACTGCAATTAAATACGAGGGATACTGAGCATAAAGGGAAGTTCAAGACGATTCATATTGATCTTCATGCCAATCAAGACCATGCTCCGGAAGCTTATGAAAGCTTGATTCACGATGCTCTGCACGGAGATTCTAATTTCTTTGCGCATTGGGACGAAGTTGAATTGTCCTGGGAATGGGTTCAACCGATCTTAGAAGCATTCGAGCAGAACCTAGTTCCTCTCCATCCGTATGCAGCAGGAACCTTCGGTCCCGCTGAATCTGATGCACTGCTTGCAGCGGACGGCTATCATTGGTGGTTCGATTCACTGACTGAACAAGAAAATGAATTAACAGAAGGAGAACAATATGCCTATTACACAAACAATTGATCAATTATCGATTGATACCATCCGTACTTTATCAATCGATGCTATTAACAGCGCCAATTCGGGACATCCCGGATTGCCAATGGGAGCTGCGCCTATGGCGTACGCCCTTTGGTCCCAATTATTGAATCATAATCCGAGTCATGCTAAGTGGTTTAACCGCGATCGCTTCGTGTTATCTGCTGGCCACGGATCGGCTTTGCTGTACAGCCTCTTACATTTGTCAGGCTACAAGGTTTCACTAGATGACTTGAAACAGTTCCGCAAATTGAACAGCAAGACGCCAGGTCATCCGGAATTTGGTCACACAGACGGCGTAGATGCAACAACAGGTCCTTTGGGGCAAGGGGTTGCAATGGCAGTAGGAATGGCGATGGCTGAAGCTCATTTGGCCTCCAAATTCAATCAAGATAGCTTTCCTGTAGTTGATCATTATACGTACGCGCTTGTTGGTGACGGCTGTTTGATGGAAGGTATTTCATACGAGGCAATGTCAATGGCTGGGCATATGAAGCTTGGTAAATTAATCGTGTTGTATGATTCCAACGATATTTCCCTTGATGGAGATCTTAACCTATCCTTCGGAGAGAATATGCAAAAAAGAACGGAATCAGCTAATTGGGAATATTTGCGAGTGAAAGACGGCAATGATATTAACCGAATAGTCGAAGCAATCGCAAAAGCCAAGCTTAATGTATCACAGCCGACGTTAATCGAGGTTCGTACGATTATCGGTTATGGCAGTAAAGTAGCAGGAACGAACAAAGCGCATGGCAATCCGCTAGGTAAAGAAGAAGCGAAGGCAACTAAGGAAGCTTACGGCTGGAAGTACGAAGAGGAATTCACTGTTCCGAGCGAAGTTAAAGCTCATTTCGAGCAGCTCAAACGGAAAGGTGAAGACAAAGAAGAAGCATGGAATAAATTGCTCGCTTCCTATAGCCAGCAATATCCAGTACAAGGTAAAGAGCTCGCTAATGTCATTGATGGTTCTGTTGCGATTGATGCTTCGAACATCTTAACATTTGACGCTTCAAAGTCCATATCAACACGTGTTGCGAGCGGTGAAGCCATTAACCATTATATAAAAACCGTTCCTTCAATCTTTGGCGGCAGTGCGGATTTATCTCACTCGACCATGACTGATATTAAGGGAGAGCAGACATTCGCTGTAGATTCCTACTCAGGTCGCAACATTTATTTTGGCGTACGTGAGCATGCTATGGGAGCAGCTGGTAATGGCATGGCCTTGCATGGAGGCGTTAAACCATTCGTAAGCACCTTCTTCGTATTCAGTGATTACTTGCGCCCGTCGATTCGTTTGGCTGCATTGCAAAAGCTGCCTGTCATTTATGTATTTACGCATGATTCCATTGCTGTCGGAGAAGATGGACCAACGCATGAGCCTGTCGAGCACTTGGCTGCGCTTCGCACGATCCCAGGACTTACCGTTATCAGGCCGACAGATGCTAATGAAACAGCAAGCGCATGGGCGTATGCACTGCAACAACAAGAAGGTCCGGTGGCTCTTGTGCTAAGCAGACAGAATCTTCCTATATATGAAGCAACCAAAGCTAATATTGAAGATCTAGCCAAAGGAGCTTATGTCCTAGCGGAAACCAATAATCAGCCGGAAATTATCCTGATCGCAACTGGATCAGAGGTTTCACTTGCTGTGAATGCCAAAGCTGAGCTAGAGCGCGATAATATCTCTGTACGGGTAGTTGCAATGCCAAGCAGAGAACTGTTTGATCGCCAATCCGAAGCCTACAAGCAGAGTGTACTGCCCGATAGCGTCTCGAAACGGATCGCCATTGAAGCAGGTATCTCGCTCGGTTGGGAGCGCTACACAGGACTTAAAGGAAAAGTATTGTCGATTGATTCTTTCGGTGCTTCAGGTTCTGGGGCTGAGGTTATGGAATACTTTGGATTCTCAATCAACAATGTGGTTCGCCTAACGAAAGAAATACTGAACTAACAAATACAAACACAAAAAAACGGAGGTAGTTGAATATGAAATTTTTTATCGATACTGCAAATTTGGAAGATATCAAAAAAGCTTATAAAGTCGGCGTCTTATCCGGTGTTACGACGAATCCATCTTTGGTAGCTAAAGAAGGCGTGAAATTCGAAGATCGAATTGCGGAAATTTTGCAGGAAGTACCCGAAGTAGAATCTGTCTCTGCCGAAGTAACGCCTGATGCGGTTACAGCTGAAGAGATGATCGCGCAAGCGAATGAGTTAATTAAAATTAATAATCATGACAAAAACATCACAATTAAGCTCCCAATGACGTTGGCAGGCTTGGAAGCTTGCCGCTACCTGACTAAAAAAGGCGTCAAAACAAATGTTACGTTGATTTTCACAGTAAACCAAGCACTCTTGGCTGCTCGCGCTGGCGCTACTTATGTATCACCGTTTCTCGGTCGCTTGGATGACATCTCAGAGGATGGTGTTCAATTAATCGTTAAAGTTGCTGAGTTGTTCCGTACGCATAATCTAGATGCACAAATTATCGCTGCATCTGTTCGTCATCCGGATCACGTAACACGCGTAGCGATGGCTGGCGCACATATTGCTACAATTCCATTCTCGGTTATCGAGCAAATCTCCAAGCATCCACTTACAGATCAAGGGATGGAGAAATTCGCTGCCGATTGGAAAAAAGCGGTTCAAGTATAAGTTCTAAGAACCATATAACGAATATCTGGTAAGTGCGAAATGACAGGGAGGTAATTATAATAAGTAAGCAGCAGATTGGTGTTGTAGGTTTAGCCGTAATGGGAAAAAATCTAGCTTTGAATATCGAAAGCAAAGGATTCTCAGTTGCTCTATATAATCGTTCGCCTGAAAAAACGAAAGAGATGCTGGCAGAAGCGCAAGGGAAGAACCTTGTCGGGACTTTCAGTATTGAAGAATTTGTACAATCATTGGAAACGCCGCGTAAAATCTTAATTATGGTACAAGCGGGACAAGCGACAGACGCTACGATCAATCAGCTCGTGCCTCATCTCAGCCAAGGAGATATTCTGATCGACGGCGGCAATGCTTATTTCCCTGATACACAAAGAAGGAATAAAGATCTGCAAGCCCAAGGCTTCCGATTTATTGGAGCTGGCGTATCAGGTGGAGAAGAAGGAGCGTTGAAAGGCCCTGCGATTATGCCAGGTGGGCAAAAAGACGCCTATGAGCTGGTTGAGCCTATTTTGACTGCTATTTCTGCCAAAGTAAATGGTGATCCTTGTTCGACTTATATTGGGGGAGACGGAGCTGGTCACTACGTCAAAATGGTGCATAACGGCATTGAATATGGCGACATGCAGCTAATTGGCGAAGCTTATCACTTACTTAAGGATGTATTGAACGTAAGCACAGAAGAACTGCATCATATTTTTACCGAATGGAACAACGGCGAGCTGGATAGCTATTTAATCGAGATCACGGCTGATATATTCTCGAAGATAGATCCGGACACAGGCAAACCGATGGTGGATATCATCCTTGATTCGGCAGGACAAAAGGGAACAGGGAAATGGACGAGTCAAAGTGCGTTGGATTTGGGTGTGCCGCTGTCCATTATTACGGAGTCCGTGTTCGCGCGATTCATTTCCGCTATGAAAGAAGAACGTGTGGCAGCAAGCCGAATTCTGAATGGACCTGTGGTATCAGAGTATAATGGGGATCCAAAAGAATTCATCGAGGCCGTTCGCAAAGCTTTGTATGCCAGCAAAATCGCTTCGTACGCGCAAGGATTCGCGCAAATGAGAGCTGCTTCTGACTTCTATAATTGGAATCTGAATTATGGCAGCATCGCGATGATCTTCCGCGGGGGATGTATTATCCGTGCAAGGTTCCTGCAAAATATCAAGGATGCTTATGATCGTGATCCAGCTTTGAAAAACCTGTTTCTTGATGAATACTTCAGCGGTATCGTTAAGAACTATCAGGAAGCATGGAGAAATGTCATCGCGATTGCAGTAACAAGGGGGATTCCAGTTCCTGCTTTTGCTTCTGCATTAGCTTATTATGACAGCTACCGCACGGAGAGACTGCCGGCTAATTTATTGCAAGCGCAAAGAGATTATTTCGGAGCGCATACATTCGAGAGGCTTGATCAAGAAGGCAGCTTTCATTTTCAGTGGATGGACAATAATTAATAACATCACATTGATTAAGTATATTGGAGGAGCAGCACGCGACAGCGGCTGCTCCTTTATTTTATAGGGTAAAGATTCAATTAATTATTGCAGAATGCGTGTAAGCTTCTCCGGGTTAGAGACAAGATAGATGCTGCGGACTGACTTCAAATCATAGTCCGGTTCAATGACAAACACGAATGGAGGCTTATCCTCACGTCTCAGAAGCAGCCCGCGCTGACCACTGATCCATACGGGGAACAATTGTCCAATGAGAGCGCCTTTATCGGCGATTCCCGTGAAGAAAGCGCCGATCCGTTTACGACCCTCGATAGGATTGAGTGCCGCTCGGACGACCCCTCCGCCATCGCTTAGCATAACCGCATCTTCGGTAAGCAGATGGATGAAGGTCTCAAATCGGCCACTGTCAATCGCCTGGGCAAAGGATTGAACGAACCTTTCGATTGAGTCATCGAGTACAGCATTGTCCGCTTGGTGTGGCAAGTTGCCAATCTTCGCAGAAGCGCGGCTATAGATTTTGCGGCAGGCGGCTTCAGACTTATCCAGCATAACAGCGATATCGGCATAATCATAACCGAAAGATTCACGCAGCACGAACACAGCACGTTCTGTCGGCGTGCAAGTCTGCAGCAAAACGAGCAGGGCATAGCCAAGTTGTTCGTGCTGGATTATCCTATCAAGCGGTGTATCTTCCCAATCAAGCTCGATGATAGGTTCCGGAAGCCATGCTCCGGGATAGCTTTCGCGCTTACGAGGCGCGGCTTTCATTAGGTTAAGAGCACGGTTCGTAATTAATTTAACGAGATAGGCTTTCAGATATGCAATGTCACTCCCGCCTTGTTTACTGACGGCCACGAAAACGTCCTGAACGGCATCCTCGGCTTCGCTCATCGATCCAAGCATTCGGTAAGCGATGGAAGTGAGCAGCGGTTTATAGTCACGGTATAACTGTTCGACCTCAGGCATAATTTCGTTCACTATCACGGTTACATCAACCTCCGATATAATGAGTTCATCCTATCAATTTAGACACAAGAAAGCCACCCTTAAGGGGTGGCTGGATAACGTATT
This sequence comes from Pristimantibacillus sp., assembly GCA_048976605.1. Lineage (GTDB taxonomy): Bacteria > Bacillota > Bacilli > Paenibacillales > Paenibacillaceae > Pristimantibacillus. The sequence goes on from JBHGUX010000054.1 coordinate 75,364, forward strand.
AGCTTATTTACAGCCAGGGAACATCCCCGTTGCAACAGCTAGACGGTTCCAATTATTGATGACGTTTATTGCCATAATAAGCGAGACGAACTCACTTTCGTCAAAATGCTCTCGCGCTTTATCATAAATATCCTGCGGCAAGCCTGCTGCTGAAATAACCGTTACTGCTTCGGTTAGCGCGAGCGCGGCACGTTCCTTTTCCGTAAAGAGCGGAGTTTCACGCCAAACAACAATTAGGTTCATTCTTTGATCGGATTCACCCATTTTGCGCAATTCGTTCGTATGCATATCCACACAGAACGAGCAGCCATTCATTTGCGAGGCTCTGATCTTGATTAACTGATACAATACAGGCTCTACATTCAATTCTTTTACCGCTCCATCTAATTTAAGCATTGCTTGAAAGGCAGCAGGATTGGCAGTACGGTATTCCATGCGTAATTTCATATTAATTCCTCCAATGATTCGTTTTTTGATGTTCATGCTATCTAAGACAATTGAGCTTCGTGATTTGTGACAGGTCGAAGGAATATAAATGAACGCTTTTTATGGTTTTTCTTAATTGAAACATTAATCCTACTATTTCCGTTAAAAGAACGGATAGGAGGATAGCAACAAAATTAAATTGAAGGAGCAGCCTATGCGAAAGAAAATCTTTCTTCTTATAGTTTTTATCGCAATAATAATGACGCCCATTATGATAAGCTATTCTGACTATCAATCCACTAATGTTAATAATGACTATTTAGAGGGATTTACAAATAATCTGAACACAGCTATAAATGAAAAGAACCATTTTGCAATGACGGATATTACAAATTTTGAATGGGATAGACTATATATGTTTCAGCCCTACACATCTAGAGATGAGATGGAAAAAATCGTTGGAACAGAGTGGAATACCAATCATTCGTATACTGGATATCTCATGCATAAATCAAGTTTAGGTGATTATCCATTAAGTGATGACAGTCTCCATAAGTTAGTTTTTGTTAATGATGATAAGGTCGTTCTAGATATTACATTAGATCGATATTCAGTAGACTTTACAGCTAGTAAAGGGATAATCGAACCAAATGAATCCAGTTATATAGTTGAGACCACAGGGGATCATTCCATCATAATTAGAAATTTAATAGCAAAGAATTGATGACAAGCATGGTGTCACCAATACTTTGCTATTCTGATAGTGGAAAGGGGGATAAGGAGTTTTGAAGAGGATCGATAGACTTATGGCTATTCTGATCGCTTTGCAGCAGAAAACGATGACTGCACAATCTTTGGCCGACAAATTAGAGGTTTCCAAAAGAACCATACTACGGGATATGGAAGCTCTATCCGAGATGGGTATTCCACTTTATGCGACGACCGGTCCTAACGGCGGTTTTCACTTGATGGATGGTTATCATTTGCCTCCGTTGCAATTTGATTCTCAAGAGGCTTTAACTATTTTGTTCGCACTTCATGCGTTAACGAAGATGGCTGATACGCCATTTAATCAAGCTCGCTGGACTACGATGAATAAGATCACTGCAATTATGCCTCCAAGTATTCTGAAGCAAGTCGAACCTATTCTGAATCATTTGGAAATCGATGTCCCGAATCGCGTATACAAAACCCCTTTTCTGAACGAATTATTGAAGTTTGCGGCTGAGTCCACTTGGATAAATGCCCATTATCGTTCTGAGAATCATCAGAGATGGATAAAGCTATTACCTTATCGATTATATATGGCTCATGGGTTTTGGTATTGTGAAGCGTATTCGGTTCAACATCAGGAGCAGCGAACCTTTCGCGCTGATCGATTCGTACAATTGGAAGTGCTGGACAAGACTCAATCTGACATCTGCATAGCTGAAATGGTTCAAAAGAAATCCGATCCTACTTCACAGCCCATTCCTATAATAGCGAAGCTCACCTATCGAGGGGCGTTGCTAGCAGAACGAGATCCTCAAATTGGAGAATTCGTGAAGCATGTCACTGATGAAGAATGGGAACTTGATTTCTTGTGTCCCGCAGCTGAATGGAATTGGGCGATTAAGTTCTTCTACATGCTTGGATTAGATGCGGAAGTGATTGAGCCCAGTTCATTGAAAAAAGAAATTTATCAAATGGCCAGCCAACTAAGCACGCGATACCAGTAAACAAAAATTACATAAGAGAAGGGAATCTTATATATGAATGGTGTTATGCATATTCGTGATCATTTATTGGAGGAGCTTGCGCTTTCTGTTCGAACGAGTCAAAATCTCATTAAGCGTATTCAATCTGAAGAATGGACGTATCGACCACAAGACAACATGCGGAATTTGCTTGAACTCGTTCATCATCTTGTAACGATTCCTGTAACGGATCTTGCGATTCTTCAAGAATCAACACAACAAGAAGTGAACAAGGTTGAAAATAGTGTTAGTGAAATGACCGATCCTGTTGAACTAGCCAACCGATTTCAATCCAACTTTGAGACATTGAAGATGTATATCGTTAATCTAACGGAGGATGAGCTGCTTAACAAATCAACCAAAGCCTTTTATCTCGACCATGGGAAATTGCAGATCCAATGGTTGATAGAAATCGTCACGCATACTTTCCATCATCGCTCACAGCTCTATAATTATTTGAAGCAGCAGGGTCATGAGCTTCAGTTCTTCTTATTGTACGAATAATAGGGGGCATATGATGATCGTTATCGAGAAGGCAACCGTCGCTGATGCTAGTGAAATACTCGCTTTGCAAAAAATTGCCTACATCAGTGAGGCGGAAATTTACAATGATTATTCAATCGAACCGCTCATTCAAACTTTGGAGAGCATTGAGCAACTTTTCAAAAATCATATGATACTCAAAGCCGTAACCGATAATAAGATTATTGGTTCTGTGAGAGCTCATGTTGACAATAACATCAGCTTCATAGGTAAATTGATGGTTCACCCAGAGTATCGTGGCTTGGGTATTGGTAAAGATTTAATGAATGAAATCGAAAAAATGAGCTTAACAACTAGGTATGAATTGTTTACAGGTAATAAAAGTGTTAATAATATTCGTTTATACGAAAAAATAGGGTATCGAATTTTTAAGACGAAGGAAATTAATGAAAGTCTTAGTTTAGTTTTTATGGAAAAAATGATTCTGTAGTTAGCACATAAAGAGGTCTGAAGGTAAAAGTTGAATTATAAAAATCATAAAGGCGATATCTTAAAGTCAATTGACTTCCGGGATATCGTCTTCTTTATTTTACATATTACTATATGAAATTCTTCATCCTGCAGTTTTATTTTGTATCCTATATTTATTTCACCTTTATGATTACTGTTTATTTGGTATGATTTTCTTGATAGTATATGAATTGGGGGATTTAAATTGAAAAAAATACTTAGCAGTACAATTGTTCTAACACTATTATTCGCTCTTGTATTACCTGCTTTAACATTTGCACATTCCGGTCGTACGGATAGCAGCGGGGGACATAATTGCTCTGAAAAATCGAAAAGTAAAGGCTTATGTACGGGTTATCATTATCATAACGGTGGAAGTTCCAGCAGTTCAGGATCTAGCACTGCAAAATCAGAAACCACTACTTCAAAAACTAAAGTGAAGATTATAAGTAACCAGTATGCTCCGTTTCCTTATTGTAAGAAAGTGAAAGATGTTTATAAATCGAGTGATGATAGTTACATTTATTATGAACGAGTGTGGGATTGCAATCGTTATACGGAAAATGGAACGGTTTATACGACTCTGGATCTAAGTTTATATGTGGATGATGCCTATCAGAGTCTTCAACAGAAATTCATAAGTATAAATAATGCTAGCTATATTTATATAAGAGATTTTAATAAAGCTTTCGGATATAGTATCGAATTAGATAAATCAAAGAATGTACTTTTAAAAACGGAAGAATCAACAATAACTATATACACAGAGAGCAGAAAAATTTATTTAAATGGAAAATATACAGGATTCAATGCAGTTAAAGCCGAGGGGAATTATTATATCCCTTTCCGTGCAGCAGTGAAGTGGGCGCAAGGAACAATAGAATCAATTGACAGCACAGCTGTATATCTCACTAAGAAATAACAGATTCTTTCATCAATTAACCCACATATATTGTGGGTTTTCTTTTTTTTATCTAACCCGAATATAATCCATTTCATTCCGAGGATCGTTTATTGCCGATAACAGAAGTCTCAAGTATGGTAGAAATAATTTCAAATGGAGCAACCGAATGAATTTTATTTATTCTAATAAGAGAGAGGGACATCTTATGAAAAACTATCGGATCACGGTCAAGGATGATCATAAGCCTATTTTTAGAGGACATATTAAACTTGGCGGAACGAACCCTGCCGGTGAACAAATCGGATTTTCAAACTATTTCATGGAAAAGAACGGAGAGCCTTTCTTCGGTATTTGCGGTGAATTCCATTACATCCGATACAATGAGCATAAGTGGGAAGATGAAATCGTCAAAATGAAAATGGGCGGTGTTAATATCATCGCAACTTATATATTCTGGAATCTGCATGAAGAGGTCGAAGGTGTGTTCGAGTGGGGGGACAACAAGGATCTGCGTCGTTTCATTGAGCTATGCGCCAAGCATGATCTATACGTCATTATCCGAATCGGACCGTTCGATCATGGAGAAATCCGCAACGGAGGTATGCCAGATTGGCTGTTTGGGCGCCCATTCGAAGTACGCTCCAATGATGAGGATTACCTCGCTTATGTGAGTAGATTGTACGATGAAATCGGCAAGCAGGTTCAAGGCTTATTATACAAAGAAGGAGGTCCCATTATCGGGACACAAATTGAGAATGAGCACAATCATTCTTCGGCCCAGTGGGGAATGACGGTTGGTATTAATAATATGTGGCTGAATACCGGAAGTGACGGCAATGCGCATATGCTAAAGCTGAAGGAAATAGCTCTAGAGGCTGGAATCGATACGCCAATCTATACTTGTACGGGATGGGGAGGAGCAACGACTCCGGTACCGGATATGCTGCCTTTATGGGGTGGGTATGCGTATTGGCCATGGATCTACTACGAAGAAGGGCGTGAAGAGGGCAAAGAGCATCCGGCAACGCCAGAGTATATATTCAGGGACAAGCATAATAACGATATTCCGAAGAGCTATAATTTTGAACCCATGTACGCTCCAGAAGATTATCCATACGCTTGCTGTGAAATGGGTGGAGGTATGGTCCAGTTCTATAAATACCGATTCGCATTTCCCTATAAAAGCGTTCCAGCCATGTCCATCATGAAGGTAGCCGAAGGCTGCAATCTAATTGGTTACTATATGTACCATGGCGGATCTAATCCGAAAGGCAAGGTTAACCCATATACAAATGATTTGGCAACGCCGAAAATATCATACGATTTTAACGCATTAATTGGCGAGTTTGGTCAAGTCAGGGAATCGTACAAACACACGAAGCTGCAGCACTACTTTTTGACAACGTTCCAGAAGCAGTTCTCCTTGACCAAAACGATTCTTCCTGGTGATACTTCGTCGATGGACCCTTACGATGTGGAACAGCTTCGATATGCGGTACGTTCTCATGATGGTTCTGGTTATTTGTTCTTGAACAATTTCCAAGATCATGTTGAGAACAGGGACCTTAGTGATTTCAATGTTGAATTGGACCTTCCCGAAGAAACCATAACGATTCCGGCAGAAGGAGAGCTGTCTCTTGGCAAAGAAAGCTTTGCGATATTGCCATTCAATTTCAACTTGTCTGGCATTACTCTTAAGTATGCAACGACGCAGTTGATCACCAAATTCGAGGTTGATGGCGAGGACTATTATTTCTTTTATATACCGGATGGCATGGCAGGCTCTTACGCTTTGCAGTCTAAGGATATCCATAATGCTGAAGTCGAACAAGGTCATTCGAAACTACTCGGCGAGCTTACTATTATTGAAGTATCGGATACGGAATCAAGTCTCATTCGTCTTATTTCCCATGACGATAAGAAGATCAATATCTATACAGTGACTAGTGAGCAAAGCCTGAATTTCTGGAAGACAGAGCTTTGCGGTAGAGAGCGAGTTATCCTGACAAGTGCTAATCTACTCGTGTTGGGTAATCAAATTAAGCTCGAATCAACGGATCAGCCAACAGTGAATTTAAGTGTATTTCCGAACTTTGAGCATCCTTTTGCTTCGATAACAGGCGCGGAAATAGATGGAGCCTTTCAAGATGGGATATTCAAAACCTATCAATTGAAGGCATCTCAACAAGAAATCAAATTCGATTACACGAAAGTGAACAACGAGCGAGCCGTACTTAAATTTGATAAAGATGCCTTTCATGGAGTTAAGGAGGCACTTCTTCGCATTGATTACACCGGAGATATCGGATATGCCTTCATCAATGGCGAGTTGATTAACGACAACTTCTGCAACGGTACAACATGGGAAATCGGCTTGAAGCAATTTGAGGAACAACTGCTGGAGCATGGTATGTATATGTATGTCTCTCCGATCCGCAAAGGCAAGGTAGTCAATAGCAATACAACTATGGCAGGATGGAATGAAACAGCGACCGAGCTGATCTCGGATATTATTTCCGTAAGCATCGTCCCCGTGTATGAGATTGCGATTAAAACGAAATAAGAAGCTGCTACTAAACCCGCATAAATTGCGCATTATGGATTTCTACCAATATGGCGACGTTGCGCCGAGCGGTCGATTTAACTATCACTATAAAGCGATCTCATAAACTCAAATCGTACTTAGGCAGTCAAGAGCTCTCCCTGTGCAACACAGCAGGGAGGGCTCTTGCTGTTCAGCGCAACAAGATAGCGCAATATCATACAAGAAAAGTTATATAATAGATGATAGTTTAATTGTAGTTACAGGATAGGAGAATAGCTGGATGTCTAATGAAATTAGAACGATATATCTTGATTCCGAGTTAAACGTAGAAGCCTATCAATTTAAGGGCATTATGCAAAAGTTTCCTGCCCACTTTCATGAATATTATGTGATCGGCTTTATTGAAGAAGGACAACGTTACTTAGTTTGTAAAGGGAAGGAATATATCATTAATCCAGGGGACTTATTATTGTTCAACCCTTATGATACACACAGTTGTGAGCAAATAGACGGAAAAACACTAGATTATCGCTGTATCAATGTGAAATCGGAGGTCATGGAAAAGGTAATCTTGGAAATTAATTGTTCAAATAATCTTCCGAAATTCCAGCAAAACGTCATCTGCCAAAGTGAACTTACATCTGATTTAAAGGAACTGCATGTAAAGATATTAAAAGAAGAGAGTGGGTTGGATAAGGAGGAGTTATTCTATTATTTCATGGAAGAGCTCATTCAGACACATTCTGACCTTACTATCGCTCCATCAGAGGCTAAGACTTCTCTTGAGATTCTAACGGTGTGTAACTATTTGGAGGAAAACTATACAACAACAGTTACACTGAATGATTTAAGAGAGCTAACAGGCTGGAGCAAATATCACTTACTAAGATCTTTTACGAAACAAATGGGCATATCACCTTACAGCTACTTGGAAACGATTAGAGTAAATCATGCTAAGAGGCTGTTGGAACAAGGTTTAAAGCCTATTGAAGTAACTTTTCTAACAGGATTTAGTGATCAGAGCCACTTGACTAAATTCTTCAAACGACAAATTGGATTAACACCCAAACAATATATGAGAGTTTACCTTAACGCTTAATCGTCAAGCAATCTATAAGGAGGTGTAGAATGGATAACTTAATTGCCTATATTCTTATGGCCCTTATGATGTCTATGTTACCCGGTACAGATACAGTGCTTATTATGAAGAATACACTTTCTCACGGAGCTAAAGCTGGACGTTATACCATACTAGGGATGGCGACGGGTCTTACTTTCTGGACGATTATCGTCGTTCTTGGTTTGTCAGTTGTCATTGCCCAGTCCGTATTCCTATTCAATACAATCAAATATTTGGGAGCTGCCTACCTGTTTTATTTAGGTATAAGAGCTTTTTTTACTAAAAGTACATTATCAATGGAAGCAGTTCAAGCAGATAGTCTAAGTTCTAATGAAAAGTTATCGCATCATCCGTATAAAGAGTCCTATCTGCAAGGCGTAATTAGTAATATTTTTAATCCTAAAACCGTTATGGTCTACATTACATTCATGCCTCAATTCATTGATCTTAATGGAAATGCGAATCAACAGCTGATTGCATTAGGATTAATCCTCACTTTAATAGCAGTAGGGTGGTTTTTGATCGTAGTGTATCTATTAAATCAGGTGAAAAAATGGTTTAAAAAACCTGAATTCCAAAAAGCCTTTCAAAAGACGACTGGAGTAATGTTAGTAGGGTTTGGCGTGAAAACGGTCATTTAAATTGCTGCAAATGTTAAGTGTAAACTAGGATAACCCTTTACCTTTGAGAGCTATGTGCTACACTTGTCTTAATGAAAGATAAGTGCAGCATTATAGGAATCGGGAGGTTTAGAAATGCGTAATAATCCGGAGTTAATTCATGAAATTACTAAACTCTTAGCATTATGTTGGGATGAAAATAGAGAAATGAGTTTTGGCGAAATGATTGACAGTATATTTTCCTATGCGAAAGGCCATACACAAAATGAGTTCTGGAATATGGAAGCTGAACAGTGTTTGGCTGCTATTACTTACTTCCGTGAAAAAAAGCGATTAGAACGTGATAAATACATGACAGATGAAAATTAGATGGTCTTCTTCAATATAAAAGATAAACGAAAAGCTCCTGAAGCTGTAAACCCCCACCACACCCGAATTACTGACTCGTATCAATAAAGAACAATCTATTAAAGAACATTCTTTGAAAAACTTAGAACCCTCCGAATGCCTGCGTAACGAGTGCTGCATCATGATATAGTAAATGATAGACGACATTTTCATTTATATACGATTCATTTATGTTCTCACAATAACGAATAAGAAAGTGAGCATGCCTCTTATGAATAGGAAAGTTCTTTTTAACGATGGATGGGAATTCGCAAAGAGTAATTTGAATGTCACTGATTATTCCGGCTTATTGTTTGAACCCGTAAATATTCCTCATGATTGGCTTATCTATCATACATTGGATCTTTATGAAGACAGTATTGGCTGGTATCGCAAACGATTTAATAGTACGAATCAAGAGAAACAGCTTCTTTTGTGCTTTGATGGCGTCTATATGGATTCTTCGGTTTATGTGAACCAAATTTTCATCGGAGATTGGAAGTACGGTTATTCTGCCTTTGAACACGAGATTACGAATGCGATTGTGGAAGGCGAGAATGAAATCATTGTGAAAGTTGTGCATCAAAGTCCCAATAGCAGATGGTATTCAGGGGCTGGCATTTATCGCAATGTATGGCTGAAATCAAGAGATAAGAATCATATTGCAACAGACGGTACTTACGTGACAATAGAGCGACAAGCTGATGGCTGGCAGGTTGAAGTCGATACTGAGGTTAACCTTTATGAAGATGTGCGTATTTCGCATACCATTCTATATAAAGGTGTTGAAGTGGCAGTAACTTCAGAGGAAATTACCGTACCTGAAAATAATCCTTCTATTAGTAATCAACAAGAGCTATGTGTAGCTGCTCCCTTGTTATGGAGTCCAGAAGAGCCTAATTTGTATCAGTTAATAACCAAACTAATAATTCTTGGATCGGAGCAGCAAGAACAAGAAGTGGAGACCATAACTCAGAACATTGGATTTCGTACAATCGAACTAGACCCGAATCAAGGCTTATTCCTTAACGGAAAGCATATGAAATTAAATGGAGTTTGCGAGCATCATGACTTAGGGGCATTGGGGGCAGCTTTTAATAAAACCGCTTTAAGGAGAAGATTCAACTTATTAAAAGAAATGGGTGTTAATGCGATAAGGACGGCCCACAATATGCCAGTTGCTGAGTTTATGGACTTGGCTGATGAGATGGGATTTCTTATTGTCACGGAAGCATTTGATATGTGGGAACGCTCCAAAACACCTTTCGATTACGCTAGATTTTTCAAAGAGTGGGTTCATCTCGATATTAAAAGCTGGGTAATGCGAGATCGGAATCATCCAAGTCTGTTGATGTGGAGTATTGGCAATGAAATATATGACACCCATGCTGATGTGCGAGGTCAGGAAGTAACCAGAATGCTAATGGATGATGTGCGACAGTATGATCCGAAAGGAAATGCAAGCATTACCATTGGATCGAATTATATGCCATGGGACAATGCCCAGAAATGTGCGGATATCGTCAAGGTTGCTGGTTACAACTACGCTGAAAAATATTATCAAAAACATCATGAAGAACATCCCGATTGGATTATTTACGGCAGTGAGACAGCATCAGTCGTGCAAAGTAGAGGTATCTACCATTTTCCGTATAACAAATCCATTCTAACAGACGATGACGAGCAATGTTCAGCCCTTGGAAACAGTACAACAAGCTGGGGGGCCAAATCAGCAGAAGCCTGTATTATAGCGGATAGAGATACTCCTTTCTCACTTGGTACATTTATATGGACCGGATTTGACTATATCGGCGAACCAACACCATACCATACGAAGAACTCCTATTTCGGTCAGCTTGATACGGCTACTTTCAAAAAAGATTCATTCTACATCTATCAAGCTGCCTGGACGAATTATAAGACAAGACCAATGGTACATTTATTTCCATACTGGGACTTTAATAAAGGTCAAATCATTGATGTTCGGGTTTGTTCGAATGCGCCGAGAATCGAATTGCAGCTTAATGGCAGAACGATAGGGACCCATCATATTGACCACGAACACGGTACGCAGCTTGTCGGGTGGTGGAAGCTCCCTTATGAAGAAGGCGAGCTAAAAGCAATTGCCTATGACGAGACTGGACAGATCATTGCTACTGACTTCAGAAAGTCTTTTCAGGATGCGAAGAAAATTTGCTTGCTTGCCGATAAAGAACAACTTTCAGCCGATGGCACAGATCTAATTTTTGTTGAAATTACGATGGAAGATCAATACGGTAATCCTGTAGAAAATGCTAATAATCGTGTTAACGTCCAAGTTACTGGACCTGGACAGCTATTAGGTCTCGATAACGGTGACAGCACAGATTATGATCCCTACAAAGGATTCAGCAAAAGGTTATTCAGCGGTAAGCTGATGGCTATCATCGGAGCGACTCTACAATCTGGAGAGATTCAGATCGAAGTCTCTTCGAAGGGATTAGAAGGCCGAGTTATGACATTCGAGTCGCTTCCGGTAGAAGTAAGTGCAACTGAAGGGATATCTTCGAGTGTGAACCTGCTATCATCTGTACTATCTAGAGTTAATGAAGAAATACCTCTACGCAAGATAGAATTAATCAGCGATGGCGTGCATGTGTTTGATCCGTCGAGAAAAGAAATGGTTGTAAGGGCAGTATTATCACCCATTAATACTTCTTATCCAAATATGGAGTGGTCTGTTGTGACCGATGCAGGAATCGAAACAAATATCGCCAAAGTAGAAGTAGTGGATCAAGGAGCAAGGATCATTGCATTAAGCGATGGTGAATTTCGGCTCCGTTGTACAGGTATGAATGCTCAAAATAAAATAGCAATCATCTCTCAGTTGGAATTTAAAGCCGTTGGACTGGGTACAGCCTACAAAAATCCATATTCCTTTATATCTGCTGGTCTCTATGATTATAGTAAAGGTGAAGTAGGCAATGGTAATGAAAGGGGAATAGCTACAAGTAGAGACGGCGAAACCCAAGTTGGCTTTGATAACATGGATTTTGGTCCTGATGGTGCAGATACGATCACAATTCCGATCTTCGCATTGTCTAGTGAAGCGTACGCTTTGCAAATATGGGAAGGTATACCGGATGAATCAGGTAGTTCAATGCTTGCAGACGTTATTTATCAGAAAGAATCCAAATGGAACGTCTATCAGGAAGAAACCTACCGCTTAGCGAAGAGACTCCACGGCATTACTTCGATTTGTTTTGTGCTTCAACAGAAGGTGCATATTAAAGGATTTACATTTCAACAACAAAATAAGGCCTTTGAACAAAATATAGCAACCGAATGTGACCGTATTTATGGGGATACATTTGCTATAACTGAAAACAGTGTTGAAGGAATAGGGAACAATGTATCACTGGAGTTTGAAGAGATGGATTTCGGTAGTGAAGGCACGACAAAGCTTGTTGTATATGGCAGATCTCCTATTGATAAGAATACGATTCAAATTCGTTTCGCTAATGATGAAGGGGAAAGTACGGAGCTCATTGAATTTACACAGTCCGCTGACTATGAAGAAAAAGCATTTGATCTGGAAAAAATATCAGGATTGCAAAGGGTAACCTTCATCTTCTTACCAGGGAGTAATTTTGATTTTGGATGGTTTCGCTTCGAGAGGTAAGTTGTTTACAAATGAGAATCGGAGGTAGACAAAGCCATACTAACAGTGCAACCCTTAGAATACCTCGGACTGATCATAGATTTTCCGTTGAATTCTAAGGGTTGTGCTATTTACAATAATTTTTCCATAATCATAATAGCCCAATCAACAACTACATGATCTAATTCAGCTACGAGTACAGAATAACGATCACTATGATCATTGTACCAATTATTCATATAATCTATGTTTTTCGTCTCTAGTTCTAGTGTTGCAATCCGATCCTCAATCCCTTGATTATAGATGTGTAATATAGACTGTATATCAACAATACCAGCTAAGCGTAGACTAATTTTTAATATATAGTGTTTCCAAAGAAGTGCGTTGTGCTTGTTTAATATTTAGAATTGGACGAATATGTTTCGCTTTCTGTTCAGCCTCATCAATCGATTCGGATAATCCGAGTTCAATTAAAGTGCCGTAAGCAACGGTACCGGTACGACCCTTACCGCCCCCGCAATGGAATGCTACTTTGTTGCCCGCATTGTACGCATCTACTACGGCTTGAATGGCATTCCGAAGCAATTCTTCTTGTGGTAAGTCTGCGTCGTCTCCAAGCGGAACCTTGATCCACTCCAAACCTTCCCCAGAAGCAGCACATTTTTCTGCTTCTTCACGTAAATCGACCACGACAGTTACGCCTTCATCGTCAACCATCGACTGCACATCTTTTGCTCCTCCCATAAAAATACGATCCTCTATTAAAGCATGATAATCTTTACTCATTGAGACATTCCCTCCTAGGATTATCGATATTTATTTTCTAAATGATTTAAACTCTACCTGAACGGGTGCAGCTGGAGACGCGCAGCATAACGAGAGGTCACGTTGATCACCAGCGGATTCAAATTCCGAATCTTCTTTCGTATAAAAGATCTCCCATGCGTTTCCATCCGGATCATAAACCCATACCTTATCTTGAACAGCATAGCAGCATGTTGTATTCATTTCATCAATTAGAAGAAGGTCTGCTTGTCTTAACCGTTCACCCATTGCGAGAACATCCTCTGTATGATCCACTTGGAAGCCGAGGTGGTTAAGAACG
>JBHGUX010000055.1:0-2773 GCA_048976605.1 Pristimantibacillus sp.
CGTTCTTAACCACCTCGGCTTCCAAGTGGATCATACAGAGGATGTTCTCGCAATGGGTGAACGGTTAAGACAAGCAGACCTTCTTCTAATTGATGAAATGAATACAACATGCTGCTATGCTGTTCAAGATAAGGTATGGGTCTATGATCCGGATGGAAACGCATGGGAGATCTTTTATACGAAAGAAGATTCGGAATTTGAATCCGCTGGCGATCAACGTGACCTTTCGTTATGCTGCGCGCCTCCAGCTGCACCCGTTCAGGTAGAGTTTAAATCATTTAGAAAATAAATAATCTATAGATAGTCCTAGGAGGAAATTTCCCAATGAATAAAGAGTATCATGCTTTAATAACCGATCGTATTTTTATGGGTGCAGCAAAGGATGTACAGTCGATGGTTGACGATGAAGGCGTAACTGTCGTGGTCGATTTACGTGAAGAAGCAGAAAACTGTGCTGCTTCTGGGGAAGGTTTGGAGTGGATCAAGGTTCCGCTTGGAGACGACGCAGACTTACTACAAGAAGGATTGCTTCGGAATGCCATTCAAGCCGTAGTAGATGCGTACAATGCGGGCAACAAAGTAGCATTCCACTGCGGGGGCGGTAAGGGTCGTACCGGTACCGTTGCTTACGGCACTTTAATTGAGAACTCGGATTAGCCGAATCGATTGATGAAGCTGAACAGAAAGCGAAACATATTCGTCCAATTCTAAATATTAAACAAGCACAACGCGCTTCTTTGGAAACACTATATAAATAAAGATTAGACTGACTGCTATTCTTGTTAGAATAGCAGTCAGTCTTTGCACATGGAGGAGAAACAGAGATGATAAAAATAAGTGTACGCTTAGCTAATATTGATGATATACAGTCTATATTAAACATCTATAATCAAGGGATTGAGGATCGGATTGCAACACTAGAGCTAGAGACGAAAAACATAGATTATATGAATAATTGGTACAATGATCACAGTGAACGTTATTCTGTACTCGTTGCTGAATTAGATCATGTAGTTGTTGGTTGGGCATCACTAAATCGTTATTCAACGCGTTCAGTCTATGATGGTGTTGCGGACTTATCCATATACATACATCGTAATTTTAGAGGTCAAGGCATTGGTAGCTCACTTTACACTAGATTAGAGAGTGAAGCTATACGAAATAAGTTTTATAAAATTGTACTCTTTACCTTCCCCTTCAACGAAAATGGTCAAGGGTTATATAACAAAATGGGATACCGTACGGTAGGCGTGTTCGAAAAACAAGGAAGAATTGATGATCAGTTTGTCGATGTTATGATTATGGAAAAAATATTATAAATGAGAAATATATTCTTATCATCAGGCAGATGTCATTTATCTTAACGGTATTTCTTATTCATGAGAGCGCTATAATGTAGGTGCATTTGTGTCTCTAGCTGACAATGTAGGCACTTTTGTGCGTTTTTTAATGACACAAATTTACCTACAATGAAAATAAAAAAGCCCTTTAAATCAGGCTTTTCATACGAAGTTTATGTAGGCACATTTGTGTCCACCGACAATAAGTCTGGTGGCTCCTTTCATCATTCTATCCATTATTCTCCTTCTTTTGACCATCAATACACGGGGAGCCTATTCTTTGTATACAGCTTTAATCTTATGTGGTCACGCGGGATTGTCCACAAAGTGCCGTGAGACATCTAAGTCCGATAGCTGAAAAAGCAAAGAATCGACGATGCTTTGCTTTAGGCATATTCCAACCATGGTCCGCCGAGCCCTGAACTTATCGAACTGACCCGAAGCATTCCGAAATCAAATTCGTGAGGAAGCCCAAAGAATTTTAAAACGCTACTGACATAACGTTGTCAGTAGCGTTTTTTTATAATTGGGAATGTAAACATAAAGAAGAAAAATACTAAAAAGTATGTCTTGCAACGGCTGTGGGATACAACCAAGCCTATGATTAGGAAGGATGATATTTAGTGAAATTTGCTTCTGTACGTATTATTACTGATGACGTGGACCGTCTCGTCGGGTTCTACGAAAAAGTTATGGGGGTTACTGCAGAGCGGCCCGCGCCCGTATTTGCCGAACTCGTTGTGCCATCATGCACTCTTGCCATCGGCCACTCTCAAACGACGCAGCTGTTCGGCACGGATTCCGCAGTGAGCGCCAATAATCGAACTGTTATTATTGAGTTTCAGGTTGACGATGTCGAAGCTGAATACATGCGCTTGAAGTCATTTGTCGAAAACTGGGTATTGAAACCAACCATAATGCCATGGGGGAATCGTTCTATGCTGTTCCGCGATCCCGATGGCAACCTTCTTAACCTCTTTGAGCTAGTGACTGAGGATGCAATTAAACGGTTTAGAGGTAGACCTTAACGAGTAGTAAAGCGAATTATAAGTCATTCCGGGCGGGAAAAATTAGCTCAATAAAATAGCGACAGTCAATTTTCTCGTCCTTGGCTGTCGCTGTTTCTTTTTCAAATTTAGTCTAAAACATACCCAGCTTTCAATCTTCAACTTTAGAAAACTGATATTTAAAGAATTCCTTATATGTCATTGGTTTTCGGCCAATCAGACGTTCAAGATCCCCGGATGTCTCCGAAAATTCTCCAGTGTTGATTCCTCGCACCCAGCCTAATGAAAAATCAGTCATGAAAACAGGCAAGCCATTCGCTACCATAGAGTCTATATATTCTTTTTCGCTAACTGCCTCATAAGGGATATTCATCTCACTAATCTCCGAGAGGGCTTCAGCGATGTCTGCAAAAGAGCTTCCCTCGC